>CAZUVH010000001.1:0-37253 GCA_964623775.1 uncultured Candidatus Saccharibacteria bacterium
CATATTGCCATTTCTCCATTCTATGGAAAACCGCCATATGTCCTTGCACATTACCTTGACATATTGACTTTTATGTTGTTTGGAGGTATAATATCAACAGAAGTGTGACAACCGTCACGCGTGGATTCCGCAACCCGGAGGGTTCAAATGGACATCAGATTGATCCTCACGATCGTATCTGCGTTACTGTTTGCGATCGCCTTCTTCCCCTACATCCGCGCCATCGTGCGCGGCGAGACGAAACCATCGAAGGCATCGTGGCTAATCTGGGCATCGCTCGACATCATCACGATCGCCGGCATGTACTCCAAGCACGCGGTCAACGGACAGATCATCACGGCAGTCATCGGCGGAACGGCGGTATTTGTACTCTCGCTCATCTACGGCACGCCGGGATGGACGAAGCTCGACAAGTACTGCCTCGCCGGCGGCGCAGTCGGCGTCGTGCTCTGGATCGTCTTCGATGAACCGGTCTTCGGCATCGTGATCAGCAACTTGGTCATGTTTGTCGGATCATTCCCGACGTTCCAATCAGCGTGGAACGATCCCAGCAAGGAAGACAAGACCGCATGGACGATCTTCTGGCTGTCGTGCGTCGCTCAGATGCTCGCCATTCCGGCGTTCACATTTGCCGACGTGACACAGCCGCTGACGTTCTTCGCGGTTGAATCCGTAATGATGTATCTCCTCTTCGTGCGCAAGCCGAGGACGAAGACCGCTGTCACCTGACCTTTGTTCCCAACTACGAAAGGCCCCGGCATCACTGCCGGGGTTTTGTTTTCACCACATCTGACTTAATACAGGAGAGCCCAGGCCAAATTTCACGGCCTTTTCTTTTTTTCGATCTTAGATTAGTGTGTCGCGAGAAACGAAGGAGAGAGGAATGAAACTGACGCCTGATGAATTGAAGAGAATCGTGGCAGGTGCATATCATGCCGCGAGCAACGAATACGTCGACACAGAGGCCGCCGTGAACACCATCTTGGCGCGCGCACTCTCGGATATATCGCCCTCGGAACTGCGCGACACACTCGAGCAGATTGCAGACTACGAACATCCGCCAGAAGACGACGATTGACGAAGTCCCCCACTCCGGCCGCCCTCCCAGGCGGCCTTTTCTTTTTCAAAGCAAAAAAAGAGCCTGACAGGTGCGAACACCCGCCAGGCTCCAAGGAAGAGCGAATCTTGCGCAGTTGTCGTTGCTTTCGCGCCGACTAGCTTTTGCAAAAAAGGCCCTCCTAACTGACTGCACACATAATCCCACACGCCCATGAAGCGCCTATGAATGCGCCCACGAGACCCTTTTACTTGACCTGCTTGTACTTCTTTTTCATCCACGAATACGATTCAGCGATGAGCTTCTTGAGCACCTTCGTATCGAGCTTCGAGAGATCTTTGATGTAGATGCATGAGCCGCCAGAGGTCTTCACCCCGAGCTGCTTTACCAATTTTGCGTGATTGCGCGCACCGCTCATGAGGTAGAGCGTGATATTACCCTTGCGCGGAGCAAATGCCGTCATCGGCCAATCCCCTTCCTGAGCACTGCGATCCGATTTGTAGTGATAGATGCCAAAGCCGATCATGCCATTGCTCCAGAGCACCGGCTTCTGCTTGGTCACACTCCCCAACAATTTAAAAATCGCCTGCGAATCACCCCGCGTCTTCGCATCAGTAATCCCCGCCAAAAATTTCCCAGCGCTCTCCTTGGTCGCCTGCGTCTTATTTGCCATGGCAGCACTATATCAAAAACCAAAAGAAAAGGCCGCGTAGCCGCGGCCTTTTTTAAAGATATATACGTAATGCCAGATAGATCCCAGGGAGAAGGAAGGATACAACGCCCATTCCGATCAAGTCTATATTTAGCCGCATTGTTTTCTTGCTCGCAGCAAAAGTGAGAAGTCCACACATCGACGCCAGCCACAGAAGGACGAGTACGATTACATCGTATACCATCGGTTTCTCCCTTTTTCCGCCTGTACTCTACAGGATTATTCAGATTTTTTCCAACGGAAAATCACACTCGAACCCGTCCGCGTCTTCGCATCAGAAATGGCCGCCAAAAATTTCACCGCACTCTCTTTGGTGGCCCGTGTCTTATTTGCCATGCCGCCACTCTATCACAAATGCGTAGTGACATTTACCTAACAATAAGCCGCACAATAGAGTCTATAAAAACAAAATATATGCAAAGAACTGCCGCAATCGCGATGACGCCAGCAATTCGGTTGATTAAAAAAGTGGGCGCTTGTGCGGTCGTTGGCTCATTACTTTTTCGACGCTGTGCTTCAGTCAACGCCTCATCAACTTCAGATGCGATAGCTGTATCAATCCTATCCACACACTCGAGAGTGCTTCGATATTTCGCGATTTCTTGCTTGTTCCGGAAATATTTGAAACTGATTCCCTCTAGTCGCCAGACTTGGATTCGCTTCTTTTCCAAAAGTTTTAAATTGTAGACTTTCGTTTCTGCAAAAAAACGCTTCGACATTTGTAACTGTTCTATAGCGCTGTTTACATATTCAACAAAACTCTCATTGTTTCGCAAATATTCTTGTTGTTGGTTTACAGGTGTCGCACCATGCTGCATGAGGAACTTTGCCTTTTCAATGACCTCACTATATTTTATTTTCATTTGGGCGAACTCATCATTTAATCTAAGGGAATTTCTTATTCCAATTAACATTTTGTTGTGAACGTAGTAGCTGCGATATTTTGCCTTCAGAAAAACTGGATCGACGTGGACGATGGCAGTTGGAAAATTTGTCTCATTTAAAAAATAACTGGCCGCTGGCACACCTGTTCTCAGTGGGGTAATGACCGCCACATTAAGTCGGTGGAGAAAATTTCTGAGATCTTGTTCGATGTCATAGATATCACTAAGACTCAAAGCGAGAGATACTTCGGTCGCTCTGATGTTCTCTCTCATCTCTTTCTTCTTTTGGTGATAATTTCTATATGCGAAACCCCCTACTCCAACAAAAAGTGAGCCCATTACGCCAACCACCGCACCTAAAAAGTCCTGCCACTTGAAGATAAGAGTTGCCTCATCAGACAAATAAACAAAAAGGTGTTCCATGAGAAAACCATTAAATACCATATTGGTCATAAAGCAAAAGACCCCTTTGGGAGGTCTTTTACGATCCGAGACTTTTCCTCGAAAATTACGCGATGGTTTTGGGGCGTTGCCTAGATGCGCGGTGCGGGAGGTGTGGTAAAGTCTCGGCTGGGAAAATTTGGAGGTACTGATGTTTCTCAATACTACGACTCGCCTACTTACTCCGGTATTCGCACTGCTCATACTGCTCTGTCTCGGGCACCCTGCTCGGGCCGAGCTCTTGTGCGACGGTCTCGTGATCCCCTATGGGACGATCTGTTGCAAGGGCGGCAGGTACTGTCAGCCAGGCAACATGTGTATCAACGGCGGCGCCGAATGCCTCCCACTCTCGTCTCCACGTGCATGCTCTGGCGGTGGGTATTGCGACAAAGGATCGGTGTGCGCTCCGGAGAGGGGCAAATGCGTATCTGAAAAAGCGCCTCGTTATTGCGGCGGTCGCAGCTTTTGCGGCCAAGACGAGGCCTGTGTCGACGACGGCAAGAACTGCATCAAACTTTCGTCGGAGCGCTATTGCGGCAATGGCAATTACTGCAAGCCCGGACAACGTTGCGTAGGCACCGACAAGTGCGAGACGATCGGTGCTCCGCGTATCGATCTCAATCCTCGTTCTGGCTCCGGCTCAGGATCAGGCAAAGCGCCGATATCTGATGCGTGCCTGCACGTGGGCGAATCGAAGAGGGTGTCGGGGATGATCGGTGAGTGCACCAAGAAGGACGGTTCGACCGGCCACTGGTACTTCACGATGGTCAGGTCGACGATGGCGCCGGGATGCCCGAAGGAGATCGAGTTTGACTACCTTGATCCCGACGACGACACCATGCCGAGCTTCTACACGCCCTTCAAGGTGCAGACCTGCGACGGGCCGCCGATCGGAATTGAAGTGAAGAAGTGATCTTTCTACCCAAGCTCCGGCACATGTGCCGGAGCTTTTTTATACGACGAAACCATCTCGTAAAAGAAAGGCCCCGGGATGCCGGGGCTTCAAAGGGTCGGGGAGATCAGGCTTTTAGCTGCCTGAGCTTATGGCAGGCATCAAAATACGCTTTCATCGTCTCAAGAAACAACTGACTAAAATTGTAGAAGGGTTCTCCACTCGTGGGAACCTTTCTGATATCCTCATGGATTTCTTCGGCCAGAGCAATCAAGTCGCGCTTACTCTTTTGCAGGCTTGCTTTGTCGCCGGCGACATTCGTCGCTGCAGCTAATCTTTTTGCCCGCTCGGGCGTCCACCCGTAGTCATGGTTGTAATCACGTTCCGTACGCTTGTAATCATGCCGCATCCTGAGTCTCCTTTTGGCTGCCGGGATTTTACATAACAAAAAGAAAACCCGCCAGGTGGGCGGGTTAGTTGATCCAGAAGCGGAGCTTATCGATACCTGTCTCAGGATCTTGCGCCTTATTTTCCAAGACACCGCCATTTTTCTCGATCACCTTTCGGGACGCAGTATTGCTCTCGTCGCACGTGAGGAGGATGCGGTCGATGCCAAGCTCACGTGCTTTGGGTATCGAGAGCTGCAATATCGCATTGCCGTATCCCCTGCCGCGCATGCTCGGGCGAATGTCGTATCCGATGTGCCCGCCGATCTGTGTGAGATGCGGCGTGAGACGATGCCGGATGTTGACCCCGCCGATGTACTGATCGCCATCGACGAGCCAATACTCCGTCATGGGCACGTGGCCCGGTGGCAGATTGTGCCCCTCACTCTTCGAGAGCTGTCGCGCGACGAAAGCGTCGAAATCGGCTCTCAGTTCCGAGAGATCGTACCTACTGTACCGTGCGATACGGGAATTCGTCTGCTCCTCGGCGCGAAACTCCTCGACAGCTGCGATGAACGAATCTTTGTATTTGGATGATGGTCGTACAAGCTCCATAGATTTCTCCTGTTCTTTTTATCCTATATTACAGGACGAAAGTGCTGTCAAAGAAAAAGCCCCGGGTGATTGCCCGGGGCTTTGATTTCGGAGAAGAGTTCGCTTACTTGGCGAGCAGCTTCTCCATCAATTTGTTGTTCTGCTGCAAGAGCTGGATGATGACGTCGTCTTTGTTGCCTTGAGCAACCGACTTCGCAGTATTGAGCTCAGCCGGCTTCGCCTGCACCGGCGGCGTCGCGACCGCACTCAAGGGCTCGATCGAGGTCAGGAAGTAGTCATTGCTGTCAGAGCGACAGAACGTGATGCCCTCTGAGCGGAAGCCGATTTTCACTTCCTGCTGGGTGTCCATGTAGTGCTGCACTTTTTTCGCGAGATCCTCGCTCTCGATGGTGAAGTGGAACGCTCCTCCCATCACGCCGGAGCCCGTATTGAGGCCACCGCGGATGATCTCGCCTTCCCAGGTCTTGCAGAAGACGCCGCGCTTGTTGAGCCGCGTGATCGTGCCAACCTTGTCGCCGGCGCCGGTGTCCCAGCAACCGCCGAGCGTAGCACCCATAGCGACGAGTGCAGAAATAGTAGCCAAAGTCCTGATGATGCGCATGAGAAGCTCCTCTTTTGTGCGCCTACTTAACCAATAGAAATTATACTACTTTTTTTATTAAAGTCAACGGCAGCTGTCTTTTCTTTTTCCGCACTTTATGTACTGTGCCTAGAGAAAAAAGGAGTCCTGCGATGAGATTTCTTTTCGCCGTCTTGATGCTTTTCGCTCTCGGCTCCCATTCTATGGGAGCGACCAAAGTGACCAACTGGCTCATGGCGAAATTGGGCTGTGGAGATGAGGTGTGCGTCGTCAGCGACAATCGCGGCGGGATCCCTATTATGTACCGTTGGGCAGCCGAGCGAGTGCTCGAAAAAGGCACAAAGGTGCGTATCGAGGGCGTTTGTTACTCAGCTTGTGTGATATTCGCGAGCATCGCGAAGGAGAACGTCTGTATCACACATGAAGCCCGGATGGGAATCCACATGGGCAGGAGGCGCGCGTACTTCAATGCGAGGAACGAGGAAGTCGATATCACCACAATACCAGGTATCGAATATTTCATGCCGCCACCCAAAGGTATCGAGGCACGCCTCGTCGACTACACGCCACTATACGGCGACGATATCAATGAGTGGGCTCTCAAAAACAACAAGATGCCGCGGAGTATGGAAATGTACGTGATGACTCACGAAGAGGCGCTCCAATTCTGGCGCCTGTGCCCCTAAAGTAAAGCCCCGAGCACTGCTCGGGGCTTTTGATTTTGCTACTGCTCTGCTGCAGCGAGCCGCTTTTCGATCAAGACGAGAAGCCGCGATGCGGGCTCGGGCGATGCAATCATCCGATTGTGATCTTCGTAGAATTTGAGCTCAACGAAAAGATCATAGAGGTCGATAATCGGGCCATCTTCCCCATTCCCCCAACGCATCTCTGCGGCGCGCACATACTCCGTGATATCGCGACGCATCTGCGCAAAGAGGACTCGTGCACCCTTCACCATGTCTGGATTTGACTTGATAAAATCCTTGTCGGCCCAGAGCGGGCCGCGGACGACGGCGAGATCGCGCTTGCCAAATGTGGCAAAGATCACTTCTCCCATCTTCACCTCCTGTGCTCAATGGCAGTTACCTGTGTTTATCCATGACAAAGTTACAGCTGCAAAGACCTGCAGTCAACAATAAGAAAACCCGCCAGATCGGCGGGTTTTCTTTTGTTAAGCCTTTGCTTAACGACTAGGCATTGATTTTTGTAACAACGCCGGCTCCAACTGTCTTGCCGCCTTCGCGGATCACTTCGAGGTCTTCGGAAGTGAAATCGTTCCACTGTTTCCGAAATTTGATTACCCCCAGCTCAGTGAGAAATTCGAAGTACTCCTGCATTGCAGTCTCGAAGGTCTTCTTCCCCGACTGCACCTCTATACTCAGTCCTTGGAATTTAAATTGAGTGCGGTTTTTAATTTGCCAGGAGTATTTGCCGGGACTATTTTCCTGCTGTTCTCTCTTCTCAAAATCCGGGTCCAGCCCGAAGACCAACATGCCGGTACTGTTTATTATGATTGCAGGATTACGCTGTTTATTGTAAATACGATTTAGACCTAAAACTTCCATATCGCCAGGCGAAGGAATAAGATCGGCCTCCTCTTGTCCGACGTGACTATGAATGGAGATGCGGCCCTTTGCATGCCTCTCGATAATATCCTCCGCACCAGCCGAGGGGCGGCCCTCTTGGTCCACCACTCCTGTCGCCACAACACCGTCTCCGTCTTCTTCAACAAACGAAACTTCGAATGGTAGTCGAAGTTCAGCTACTTCCTTAAGAAACTCCAGGGAGGTCATTTCACTTATTGGGAGATTAAATCGCAAAGGTTGTCTGTCCTCTGCATGTGTCCGCAAGCCTTGAAGTACCATACTCTGACGATCAGAGAGTGTCTCGCTTCTTTTTTCTAAATCCGTAGCATGTTTTATTTCTCCAACATTCTCGAACCCCATGCGAACAGAATAACACCTGCGATCAGAAAACCCGCCACAAAGGCGAGTTTTCTCTAGAAATTCTTTAGAGAAAGAATTACGCGTTGATCCCCACAGTAGAGCGGAGCTCACTGCGGGGCATGCTTGGTGACTCTGGCACTACAAAGCCCCGCAAGAGCGGGGCTTTGTAAGATTGCCGTTCGAGTTAAGCGTTGATTTTTGTAACAACACCGGCTCCAACGGTCTTGCCGCCTTCGCGGATCGCGAAGCGCATCTGCTCTTCGAGAGCGATCGGGCTGACGAGCTTCACCTTGAAGGTGACGGTGTCGCCTGGCATGACCATTTCTACGCCCTCCTTGAGGGATACTTCGCCGGTCACGTCCGTGGTACGGACATAGAACTGCGGCTTGTAGCCCGTGAAGAACGGGGTGTGACGGCCACCCTCTTCTTTGGTGAGGATGTATACCTCAGCATCGAATTCGGTGTGCGGCTTCACAGATCCCGGCTTCGCCAAGATCTGGCCACGGTGCACGTCTTCCTTCTTGGTACCGCGCAAGAGCACGCCGGCGTTGTCGCCTGCCTGACCCTGCTGGAGAGACTTGTTGAACATTTCAACGCCAGTGACGGTCGTCTTCACCGTATCCTTGATACCGATGATTTCGACTTCCTCACCGACCTTGATGATTCCGCGATCGATACGACCGGTGACGACGGTGCCACGGCCTTCGATCGAGAACACGTCTTCGATAGCCATGAGGAACGGCTTGTCGAGTTCGCGGACAGGCTGCGGGATGTATTCATCGAGCGCCTTTGCGAGCTCCATTACCTTGTCGCTCCACTCATTGCCGGCTGCCGGATTCTCAAGAGCCTTGAGACCAGAGCCGCGGATGACCGGTGCGTTCTTGCCGTCGAAGCCCTGCTTCTCGAGCAATTCGCGCACTTCCTCTTCGACGAGGTCGACGAGGTCTTTGTCATCTACCATGTCCACTTTGTTCAAGAAGACGATGATCTTTGGCACGCCTACCTGCTTTGCAAGGAGGATGTGCTCGCGAGTCTGCGGCATGACGCCGTCGGTCGCCGCGACCACGAGGATCGCGCCGTCCATCTGGGCTGCGCCGGTGATCATGTTCTTGATGTAGTCGGCGTGACCAGGCGCGTCGACGTGCGCATAGTGACGAGACGGTGTCTCGTACTCCGAGTGCGAAAGCGAGATCGTAATACCGCGCGCCTTTTCTTCTGGCGCCTTATCGATATCATCGACACCCTTTACGGATGCAGTGTATCCATTCCCAGCTTTGCTGAGTACGTTCAAGATCGCTGCGGTGAGCGTGGTCTTGCCGTGGTCAACGTGACCAATCGTGCCGACGTTGACGTGCGGCTTTGTTCGATTAAATTCTTCTGCCATATATGACAATAAAAATTATCGCTACTAATAATTAGTAATCGCCAACGCTTTAGAGTGCTCCTGGGATTCTTTTGTATTTTGCCAACGCTTGATGCGGGTCGCTAATCCGCACGATGACAAACTGAGGCAAAAGAATACGCACGGAGCGTGCGTGCGCGCATAGTAACAAAGAATAAGAGTCGGAGTCAAATTTCGATCTGGATAAGATGTGCATATCAAAAAGCGGGGTTTTCCCCGCTTTCTGATGTGGCTTTCATGAAGATTAATTGGAGACCGTGACCGTCGCCGTCCCGACTACATTGCAGTCTGCCCCCGCGCAATTACCCTGCGTCGAAGTGTAATGCTGGCGGAGCTTGGCCACATACGTACCGGCAACAGTATAGGAGTGAGAGACATTGACGGAGCTCGACGAGGGCGTCGAAGGACAGCTCCCGTGAGCACATACGATATCGCCGGAGGTCGTGCCATCACCAAAATCCACCGAATACCCGGCGCTATTCACACTTCCGGTAAAGGTGACGTTGAGCGGCTTGGCGCCCGAAGACGGCGCGGCCGTTAGGTACTGGCTGTTGCCCGAGATCATGACGGTCGTCGTCGAGCGCGCGACCTCGGTAAAGGAGTCGTTGGAGTAGTACACGAGCTCATAGAGGCCCGGGACCTGCGGCGCCGTGAGCGTCTTTGAGCCCGCAGCGGTGCCTCCCGTATATACATTCGGGAAGACGTTGGTCGGCCACGTGCTCGATGAGTAGTGCGCGCCAGAGGGTACCATCGTGAGCCAATCTTTTGCGGTCGGCGTGTGCGGATTTTTCCACGTCACGGTGATCGCGCTTCCCGGCGATGCTGTATATCTGTCGGCGACGAGCTGGAAGTAGAGCGGCTTCACGACAAAGGGCGCGCTGCGCACGACCACGCCGTATCCCCCCTGCGAGAAGTAGACGAGCTCAAATGTACCGGTCGAGGTCGGGATGATTGATTTGGTCCAGTTATGTGCACCGTCGGTGATGAATTTCGGCTGATTCGCCGGCAATGTGCTCGCATTCCATGTCAGGCCTTGCGGTACATACGTGACCCAGTCGCTGGCATACGTCGCGCCGGGCACATTCCATGTCGCAAGGACCGTGTCGCCGAGATCGTAGGTGGAGAGATTTGTGGTGAGCGTCGGGCCCGCAGCCGGCGGTGCGCTCACGACGATCGATGTACTACCGAGCGATGTGTTGCCCGACTCGGAGACGACGGTGAGTGATGGGGTGTACGTGCCGGGCGTACTGTAGGTGTGATACACGGTAAACGAAGTACATACTGATCCGGCAGCGCAGACGGTGACGTTGGTACCATCGCCGTAATCAAGTCGCAGGCTGCCGTTGTATGTATTGCCCATAGTCCCGGTAAACGTGACATAGAGCGGCGCGGTACCTGTCGCAGGATTTGCTCTGACGACATTGGGAATTGATTTCACGACGAGCGGCGTACTGCTCGAATAATTTTGTGAATCCTTGACGCAGGTGAGGGTAAACGTCGTCGTGCCGACGCTGTTAAACGTGCTCGATTGTGATCCGGAAATAGTATTGGCGCTGAAAATACTCGGATTACTGGTGAGATTGCACGAGGACACATTGATCGCATTCCATGCGATCGTCGATGTGTTGCCCGGCGCGATCGTCGAAGGGGTCGCTGTGACTGTGAGCTTCGGATACGTAGAGGCTGCAGACCCGTCGACCGTCACCCCAATCGACTGTATCGCTCCCTGATTCTGGATACCGACAGCCGTACAGACGATCGTGTACACGATTGTCTGCTGGGGAGTGACGATCGCTGTGCCACTCACAGGAAGATTCACGTTGATCGCGACCGAGGCCATGCCCGGTACCTGCTGCGAGAGGACGCATCCGCTCGCGTTCTGCACATTCCATGTGAGCGTCGATGACTGACCGTAGGTGACTCTCGAGGGGTTTGCCGTGAAATTGGTAAATACAGCAGCGCCCTGCTGTGTCGTCGGTGGTGGCACGGTGATGACTTGGGTGGTTGGGTTCAGAGGTGTGGTGCATGCCTGCATGATTGCAAAGCGGGTCTTGGGACCGACGTAGCCATACCCTGTCGTGTCGGGAGTGCCCGAAAATGCGATTCCTTTTGCTGACTGGAAACGCTGGAGAGCGGCTTCGGTCAAAGGTCCGAAAAAGCCGGTGACGTTGCCTCCTGCGAGATAGCCGCTATTGATGAGGAAGCCCTGGAGTGCAGCGACATCGGTGCCTGTCGCGCCTCGCGAGAGCGAGCGCGTGAGTGCGGGATTGGGGCACGGGATGGTGCCGCCGGTGGTGACGACGGGGGTTTGGGCCGCTTGCTGCGCCTGCGCTTGCGCGAGCTGTTGCTGGAGAGCTGCAAGTTGTGCGAGGAGCGCCGCGATCTGCGCTTGGATGTCGACAGTCTGAGCTGCCGCTGCAGCTGGGAGGAGGAGAGCGAGGCCGACGACTGCTGTGGAGATTTTTTTGAGCATGAATAAATACTTACGTGTAATGAAATGATTATACCTCGTGAGATAATCGCACAATTCTCAACGTGGGAATAATGTCTCCGTTCTTATCTCATGGGGCATAACCCACGCCCCCCATGAGGGGGTTGCGGGTTGGGGATTCTATTTCTCCTTTTTATTTGCGAGCGGCAATGACTTCGTCTGCTACGTTGCGCGGGACGATCGCGTAGTGCGAGAACTCGAGGTTGGGGACGCCGCAACCCCACGGGTCGCCACTTTGTATCTTTCGATAAACGGAACGTGAGGGATTACCGCCTGATTGGCCTAATCGTCTCCGTAAATAGCCCAGAATGCATTGCTTCGTGCTTTCTCAATGTAATTTCCGATCGCGTCTTTTGTGTTGAGGTAATACACGAGTTGAAGTTGGCCTTGCGGAGCCGAGCTGAAAGAGACGCTACCGGACGAAGCGGTCGCATTATTCTTGGTCTTTGAATTTGATGTGGCCCAGACCCAGAGCTGTGAGGTGGGTTGAGACGAATTCCACGTCGTGCCAGCAGGAACCAAAGCTATCCAGTCATCGCTCGCTGCACTTCCTGTCGTAGACCACGAGCCGGTAACGAAACCGGGCTTCGTGGAAGAAGCGCTCGTGCCGATTGTGTGTGTCGCGGCATTTCCGCTCGATACGGTAATCGTTCCTGAGGCGACCGAACAGTCGGCACCGTCTCTACAGTCTGCCCGATTATCAAACAGTTTCGCCGTGTAGGTTCCAGCAGATGCGTATGTGTGACTCGATTCTATCAGGTACGGATTACACGAATCACCTGTACAGACCCCACCGTTCGTAACTGGATTCTCGTGCATTGTTCCACTCGTACCATCGCCATAATTGATGCTGTAGAAGTCGCGGCCCGGGGCTCTTACTGAGAACCTGACCGTGAGCGGCGCCGTACCGCTCGTCGGTGAGGCTGAGAAATTAACATCACCTTGTGACGTATTTAAAACAGTAATCGTAGTGACCTTCGTGTACCCATTGAGAACCACCGTAATTGTGTAAGTGCCTGATTGCGAGTACGTGTGCGTCTTCGTGAACACTCCGTTCGAGCCATTGCACGGCAACCCCCACAAGTATCCAGGTGTGCCACCAGCAGCTAGAGTAGAACCGTCACCCCAATTAATACTCCCTTGGTCTGAACCATTTGAGCTACAGTATCCGACTTCGACTGGAGTTATGCTGATGGTAGCGACGTTACCACTGACTGAGGCCGCAAGATTCAGATGCGGATCAAACCCGGCGGTACTATTCGATACGGTGATCATTACCGAAGCTACCGAGCAGTCGAGACCATCTCTACAGTCTGTGCGATTATCATACAGTTTTGCAATGTACGTGCCTGGAGCACTGTATGTGCGTGACGCCCGTATAGGAAATGGATTGCAGCCGCCGGCACAATCAAGGGATTGCATCGCTGCGCTCGTGCCATCGCCGTAGTTGATGCTGTAGGTATTACTGCCTGAAACTTGTGCGGAGAATGTGACTGTAAGTGGCGCCGCACCACTCGTGGGCGAAGCGATGAAACCTAGCGTAGTCGGTCCCACAGGTGTGATTGGTGTCGTCCAGGGTGCACTATCTGGTTTCGAACAATACGCAACAATGGCAGCCCGCGTCTGTGGTCCGACAATGCCAACGGGCTCGATACCTTCTCTTACCTGAAAAGCTTTGACAGCGGCATCCGTGAGCGAGCCAAAATAGCCAGTGTTGTTGCCCGCTGCCAAGAAACCTTGGGAGATGAGGAAATTCTGGAGACTGCGTACATCTTCACCACTCATACCCAGTGAGAGTGTCCGAGAAATATGCAGCTGAGGGCATATGGGTGCGGGTTCCGGCGCATTATCATCCGAAGAAACGTTCGTACTCGGCGAATGAAGCAGCTGCTCTATTTGCTGCTGAAGCTGCTGTATCTGCCTCCGAAGCGCCTCAATGAGCGAATTTTGGTCTGCGCTTTGTGCAGAGGCGAGAATTGGGAAGACTAACAAAGAGACACCTGCTAACGTGGAGGCTAAAATTTTGTTCATATGAATATTCTAACACGACCAGCCGCTCAGTGAGGCTGGGTTGGGATTCTATTTCTCCTTTTTATTTGCGAGCGGCAATGACTTCGTCTGCTACGTTGCGAGGCACAATCGCGTAGTGAGAGAACTCGAGGTTCGGCACGCCGCGGCCTTCGGTCGCAGAGCGGAGCTGAGTCGTGAATCCAAAGAGTTCTGAGAGAGGCACCTTGGCGGTGATTACGCGGGCTTGTCCTCGCTCGCCCATAGCTTCGATCGATCCGCGTTTTGCATTGACCATACCAGTGACGTCGCCCATGAATTTCTCAGGGACGACGACCTCCAATTTCATGATCGGTTCAAGCAATACCGGCTTTGCCTTCTTCATCGCATCGTTCATTGCGTTGATAGCAGCGAGTTTGAAGGCGATTTCCGAAGAGTCGACATCGTGGTACGAACCATCGTAAAGCTCCACAGATACGTCGACGACTGGAAATCCTGCCTGGATACCGCGCTCCATCGCCTCGACGAGACCTTTCTTGACCGGCTGGATGTATTCCTGAGGGATGACACCTCCTTTGATGTTGTTGATGAATTCGAAGTGATCTTCACGATCGACATTGTTCTTGACCTTTTCGCCTTCCACAATCGGTTCGAGTGGCTTCACGCGGATCTTCACGTGACCGTACTGTCCGCGACCACCAGTCTGTTTGATGTGCTTGTATTCCACGTCTGCGGTGCCCTGAATCGTCTCGCGGTATGCGACCTGCGGCTTGCCGGTTGTCGCCTGCACGCCGAATTCGCGCTTCATACGATCAACGATGATTTCGAGGTGCAACTCACCCATGCCTGAGATGATAGTCTCCATTGTTTCCGGGTCAGACTTGATACGGAATGTCGGATCTTCGTCGGACAAGCGCGAGAGCGCGATACCCATTTTCTCCTGGTCGGCTTTTGTATTTGGCTCGATACGCATCGAGACGACCGGTTCAGGGAAGACGATCGATTCAAGCGCGATCGGATGTGCAGGATCGCAGACCGTGTTGCCGATCTTGACCTCCTTCATACCGACGAACGCCGCGATCTCGCCCGCATAGACTTCTTTCACATCTTCGCGTTTGTCTGCCTGGAGGCGCACCATACGTCCGATGCGCTCTTTCTTATTGTTGGCGGAATTGTAGACAGTCTCACCTGCAGCGATATGGCCCGAGTAGACGCGGAAGAACGTGAGTGCGCCGACGAACGGATCTACCTGCAACTTGAATACGAGTGCAGCGAACGGTCCATCATCGGTAGCAGGACGGGTCTCCTCTGCGCCGGTGTCGGTGTTCTTGCCAGTAGCCGCCGGGAGATCGAGCGGGCTCGGGAGGTAATCCACGACCGCGTCGAGTACGCGCTGCACGCCCTTATTTTTGAGCGAGCTGCCTGTAAGTACAGGGAAAATTTTGTTGGCACAAACGGCCTTGCGAAGCTGCTTCTTGAGAGTCTCAAGATCAGGAACCTTCCCTTCAAGGAAGTCCGTCATCATCGCGTCGTCGGTCTCGACAATGCGCTCGACGATCTCGTCGTGATACTTTTTCGCATCAGCCATGTAGGCCTCCGGAATTTCGTGCGGAGAGACGTTCTTGCCCATTTCGCCTTCAAATTTGAACGCTTTCATTTCGAGGACATCGATCACGGCCTCAAACTTATCCTCGGCACCTATCGGGATCTGCAGGCGGACGGCTTTGGTGGATAGACGATCAAGGATGGAGGCATACGACTTCTCAAAAGACGCGCCGGTGCGGTCGAGTTTGTTGATGTAGCAGATACGAGGCACTTCGGCTTCTTCGGCATAGCGCCAGTTGGTCTCCGATTGCGGCTCCACGCCCGCGACGCCGTCGAAGACGACGACTGCGCCGTCAAGTACACGCATCGAGCGCTTCACTTCCGAAGTGAAGTCGATGTGTCCCGGGGTGTCGATGATATTGAAACGTACCTTCTTAGAGAGATCAGTGCCCATGTAGGTAGGATTCCAAAAGCACGTAATGGCAGCGGCGGTGATCGTGATGCCGCGCTCGCGCTCCTGTTCCATCCAGTCGGTCACGGTATTACCGTCGTGCACTTCGCCGATTTTGTGCGACTCCCCTGTGTAGTAGAGGATGCGCTCGGACGTGGTCGTCTTGCCCGCGTCGACGTGGGCTACGATGCCGAAGTTTCTTACTTTCTCCAATGGGTAATCTCGTGACATATATATTGATTATTTTAAAAAGAAAACCGCCTGAGGCGTCCACGTAATGTATCGGAAAAACTACGAAAAAGCAAAGACCCGCAGCACATGCGGGTCTTTATTCATTTTACGCTCGGATTGAGCGACGGAAAGATCTTGCGCATCATGAATGACACGGGAAATGTCGAGAGGAAACTTACAAGAATCGCAACGATGACACTTTCGATATAACCGAAATTGTGCGCTGCCAGATATCGGAACACGAGGGCGAAGATGACGCCTGAAACCAAACTGTATGCGATAATTTCGGCGTATCTTTTCCACGTCCACATCAACATCCGACTCTCCTTTTCCGGGAACACTATAGATGCATCTCCACAAAAAAGCAAAGGACCGACAGCGTCGGTCCTTCTTTTAAATAACTACGCATCTCTTTCGAGACGGGAATCTCTCGGTGCGGCGCGGGCGGTCTTTGGGGCTCAGGGCCCTGCATCTCGCGATGAACAATCGCATAAACCATGAATAGCGTGAGGAGTGCGAGCACCACCCAGATCGGTCTCACGCACATCTCCCCCTGACTACATGCCGTTCGAGCTCTCGCTTTTCCCAATCATGGCAGGCCACGAAATCCACCGATGGATGCCCGAAGAGGGCCTTACGGTACTCATTTGTGTCGAAGATGTCGGTCCAGCACGTCGGCGGTGGATCCCTCGGATCAAGAGGCTTCTGCGGATTGATCTTACGATTGAAGGCAAACGGCACTGCGATTTCTCCTTTTGTACAATGCGACCGACACAATAGAACGACCTGCGCAGAAAAGCAAAGGCTCCGGTGAAATACCGGAGCCTGTTTGTTCAGGAAAATGTATGATGCTCGACAGGCACGTGGAAAAGTCGGTTGAAAATCGCTTTGTCCGCCTCGGAAAGATTGGACTTCACTTTCGCGACGCACGGCATGCAACATTCGCCTTCGACATTCACGGTGGCGATCAATTTGCCCCAGATGGTGCGCAGTTCGCCACGCTTCTGCCTCCGGCTGATCCTCCATCGCACCTGCATGCTGAGCCGCTGCGCGAGCCAGCTCGCAGAAGCCGCCAACTCCGCCTCATAGCTTTCGACATACAGTGTGCCGCCATTTTCCCATCTCCTGACCAGGCGTCTCTGCTTCCACTCATTGAGAAGAGCACGAATATCGGCGAGCATCTGATTTCTCCTTCAAAAGGTCTGCCATCGGTGACTTTACGCACGTGGGAAAAACTGTCAACAAAAGCAAAGCCTCGGTTTTTACCGAGGCTTTTCAGGAATCGTGAGTCCGAGTGGAGCGATGAGCGGAATCAATATCTCAAGTGTTCTTGGGTGTAGCTTCATCCGGGGGTAATTTCGCGCAAACCAGTCTTCAAGACTGATATGACCATAAGTCTTGTTGGCCGCCTGCCAATCAGCGACCATTTCGCGCACATACACCTCGGGCATAGGACACACCGCTCCATCTGGATATATCCAATACTCCCAGTGGTGCGGATTATTCGACCAGTGATGATGCCATGCATCGAGATATTCTTGCGAGCGTTTCCCTGTCGCAAGCTTGCGAGCATAGGGTCCAAACTCTGCCCGCGAAAATTTCGACAGGTCATGAATCAGGAGTTGTGAGAACGGAATGCCTCCGACCTCCAATCCATATACGAGTACGTACCATTTGTGCTTGAGCACGAAGCACGCGAACTTCACCGATGCCCACATTGCGATTCCCTCTTCTCTGCCTTGAACCTATCATAAAGTCTTGAGACAAAAAAGAACGGCGCCCGCGGGCGCCGTTGGTTATGCTTCTTCGATTTTTTTCTGAAAACGATTCAAAAATTCCTCTGCCGCAGGAACCGTATACATCACATTGCACGAGGACTGCTTCTTCTTATAAAGGGCCATAAGTGCCTTAAGCCGCTCTGGTGAATACTTCGCCGCCTTTTTTCTGCGATCCTTAAGTACCTCGTGAAATTCCTCGCTCTCGTGGAATAACCCGCGCACGCGTAGTTCGATAAATGCCCTGAGAAGAACCCCGGGCGCTGAATACGTGTGCACAATACCGAGAGCGATCACTAGAGCGTCCTGTAGGGTGATGGACTCTGCAAGCTTAAGGGTGAAGTGATCACTGTGCGACGGCATTTCGTCACGAAGTAGACACAATCGCCGCCCGACAATCTTTGCCTGACGTGCCCTGCGAACCGAATCGAGATCGATTACTTCCGCTCTCGCGGAGCGATCGGTGGTCATTTTCGCCTCCGCTTCCTTTGGTTGAACTAGAAGATACTCTACTCCTCCTTTTATAAAAACGAAAGGGTGACTTTCATGTGGGGCCAAATTCCTCATTCTTTCTGAGATAATATTCTTGGGCGACGCAGACGATATGGATCGTACTGAAACCTCTCATTTCATTCTTTTGGACTTGTATACCCCCCTCTAGCACTTTCAAATTCTCTTGATGGGCTTTCAAATCCTCCTTATGGACCTGCAAGTCCGCTTTCAGCTGATCGTCGCTCCATTTTTCTCTGAGATTATTCATTTTTGCTTCGCGCACTGCTTCAAACTCCTCACGAAATTCTTCGGGGTTTCCTGGCGAAGTCCTTTTATTATTTTCCTTGAGATAAATATCGTAGAGTTTTTTTCTATCGCTCGATAGTCGGATGAGATCCAGCGCGATATCGTATGCTGCTTTGTCCGAAATGGTCATTTTCTCTTCCTGCGGGCGCGAAACCTTAAGACTCTCTTCTGGTAAGCGGACCACATTGTCTTGCTGGATATTCAAATTGCTTGCAGACTCTCCACTGCGGGCAGCCTCCCTCGCCTTGCGCAGGTGATCAAAATCCCCAAATTTTAGCACTTCTCCCATCACGCGAATGGTAGCGCACTTCCAAAAAATCAAAAGTCCGCCTATCGGCGGACTTTTTATTTCTGTTTTTTGCAAAATTACCAAGCGAAGTGGGCGAAGGCTTTGTTGGCTTCGGCCATGCGGTGAGTGGTCTCGCGCTTGGTGACGGCTGCACCTTCACCCTTGATCGCGGCTTTCAATTCGTTGGTGAGCGACTCGTGCATCGGCTTGCCCTTGGTGCCTTCGGCAGCTTCGACGATCCAGCGGAGGCCGAGGGCGAGGCGGCGATTTGGGTTGACCTCACGAGGTACCTGGTAGTTGGCACCACCCACGCGGCGTGAGCGAACTTCGACTGTAGGAGATGCTTTCTCAAGCGCCTCTTCGAGGAGTGCGACCGGATCGCCATCTTTCTTGAGCTCTTCCATCACCTTGTACACGATCTTGCGGGCTGTGTCTTTCTTGCCGCGCTCCATCACATAATTGATGAGCTTGGATACTTTGACCGAGCCGTACATTTCGTCCGGCTGAGGGATGTTTCGATTTTTTACAGGGCGTCGCATAGGATTAATTTAAATTATTTAGCAGCTTTTGGCTTCTTGGCACCATAGAGCGAGCGGCCGCGGCGGCGCTTCTCGATACCCTGAGTGTCGAGCTTGCCGCGTACGATCGTGTAGCGAAGACCGATGTCTTTTACGCGACCGCCACGGACGAGCACCACCGAGTGCTCCTGGAGGTTGTGTCCTTCTCCCGGGATGTATGCGGTGATTTCCATGCCGTTGGTCAAGCGTACGCGAGCGATTTTGCGGATAGCAGAGTTCGGCTTACGAGGGGTCTTGGTGGTGACACGGGTGCAGACACCGCGCTTGAAGGGTGCCGGGTAGATGGAAGGGCGATTTTTAAGCGTGTTGAAACCGCGCGCGAGAGCGCCGGTTTTCGACTTGTAGACTCGCTGTGTGCGACCCTTTCGTGCAAGCTGATTTATCGTAGCCATTGCAAATTAAAATCCCCGAGGGGATGTGCGCAGGAGTGTACCCCATAGATTGCCACCATGCAAGAGACAATATAGTATTCGCGCAGACCAACCAAAGGAGACTGCCGTGAGTACCTACTCCGACCGCGTGAATGCACCGCGTGTCACCCTGCCCCGAAAGCATCAGACGTCGCCGCGACAGCAGCACGTCTTCGAGTTTTTCCATCCATTTGTGACCGCGTACGTGAGGGCAGGTGCCGAACTTCTCGACGCGCTGGAAGTCTCCGACGCGCAGAAATGCATGCTCAAGCAGCTCTTCGGCGACTACGAGAAAGGACTGAAGCAGCTCTCGCTCACCAGGGGGACACGAGTACGGTTTCTCATGTCACAAATCGCGAAATCACATCTACCGCAAGGCATGGGCAATCGAAATCGAGAAACGTCTCTGATCTTTCGTTTCAATATCAAAGCGCCGACATCTGTCGGCGCTTTTCTTTTACTTCGATTTGTTCTTTTTTTCTTCGTTGCGAGAAAGTGTGAAATGGAGACCAAGCGACGTCATCCCCATGAGGACAAACGCCAACATCATGAGTAAGAACTGTTGCTTTTCGGCAACTCCAAAAAAACTTGCCGAAAGAAGTGATAAAACAATCATTACGCCTGCAGTGCACGCAATACCTAAGGAAGCTTTTTTCAGAGGCTCCATGACGATCTCCACTGTTGAACCTAATTACTTTATACACCAGCGCCCGATAGGCACAACCTACCGCTCCATTTTTAAAAGAAAGACTTAAACCAACTCCAGCTACGCTGAAATAGATTCGGCTGCGGCTGCGGCTCATAGCTCGGGGCGCCAAATGTACTGCCTGGCTCCCCACCCCACACAGGAGGTTGCGTGCCTGGATGAATCGAACCTGTAATTTCACCCCCGGGGACAGTAGGATTTTGGGCAAGGGACCCGGCTGGGGCGTTGAAAGCATTCGCGCTCGGCAGATTGCCACCTGGGGATGTAAATGTGCTGCCCGTTTTTCCATTATCTCCAAGTGACATCGTGTAATCATTTATTTGTGCATAAGAACTGTCGAAGGATTGCACAGAATCTTTATTAAATGTGAGCGCAGTGCCAGGATTGGTCTCGTAGGTGATGTGCGGCATATTTTGAAATTGTTCTTGGGGGAACGCATCCAGGCGAAGAGGAGGGGCAAAGCCTGGATCAGGGATCGGATAGGCGCCACTTGGTTGACTCCACGTAGGATTCTTCCATTGGGATAGCGGCTGAGAATTCATCAAATCTGGGTCGAATTGCTCAACAGGCTTCGCTTGAGATAAGCCCGATTCAGGAGATGTTGCTGACGGGCTGCATCGCACATCGATCCGCTTTCTGCATGTATTTCCACGCCAGGGGTCGTTTTGGCAGCAATCCTGAAGACCGCCGTCGCTTGTCGCATATTCAGTGCAGAACGCCTCACAATCAGCATCATTCGGGCAGTACTTAATGGAGCCACTCTCCTGTACCTTACACTTGCTTTTTATGCAAAATTTCCAGTGCTCGCCGCACAGATAACGCTCGTACGAATCTTTTGCTTTTTTCTCACATGCTTTTTCCTTTTTTTCGCACTCTCCGTCTACCGGAGGAGCGGCCGCTGCAGCACTCTGAGAGAGCGTGGGGACAGATGCGGTATGAGTACCCATCCAAAGGACACCACTTATGAAAAGGGTGGCAAAAAGATAGAGAACAGACGGTGAAAGACGGTGTGCAGCACGCACACGCTTACGTTTTCTCATGAAAGAAATTGTAGCATCAGCTGCCTACGTACCCGCGATGAGATTCGCCACTGTGTAGATGACGCTGCTGAAGGCGCTGCCCATGAGCATGACAAAAATGATCACGATACCGAAGCCCAAGAAAGGCTGGTGTTCGAGCTGGTGCCGCCACGAAGCATACGAGTGCTGCACGGAGCGCGGCAAGACCGCTTCGATCACCTTCGAGCCATCAAGTGGCGGGATCGGGATCATATTGAAGATCGCGAGCATGACGTTGATCACGACGATCAGGAAAAAGACCGCGTTTATCGCCGGGTCAAAAAGCTGGAATCGTATGAGCATTCCAAAGACGAGCGCGATCGCGAGATTCGATGCGGGCCCCGCCCCGGCAACAATCGCTTCGCTGAATCGTCCGGCACGCAGATTGAACGGATTGTACGGTACCGGCTTTGCCCACCCAAAAAAGATCGGCGAATTTGAGAGTGTGAAAATGAGCGGCAAGATGACCGATCCCAGCGGATCGATGTGTGGGATCGGATTGAGGGTCAGACGCCCGGCATACCTCGCCGTCTTGTCGCCGAGGTACTCGGCAGCGACCCCGTGCATCACCTCGTGGATGATCGCGGAGAAAATGATGATTATGACGACAAATATACCGGTCGTGAGATCCATAATTTCCTTACGATACCATATTGGGTCTTATCCCTGGTGGCGCAGCTTCAGGGTGTACGAGAAGCGCTTGGGGCGCTCGTCCTTGAAAGCAAAGTCCATGTCCGGAAATTTTCTCTGAAGAAGCATCGCGGATCGCATGATGTCCTCTGGTGTGTACGCCGGATCGAGCCCCTTTTCGAGTCTGCCGAAATCGCCAGTCGGCTCTACGCAATCCCAAATAGTACCCTCTGAATTCTCAAGATCGAGTTTCAGACAACCGACGCCATCGGTTTCAAATTCTTCCGCAAAGGTGCCGCCCGCTTGTTCGACTCGCTCACGAAAAGCAACCCGCGCCTCCTCAGAGAGCTGTTTAATATGCTCGTCCACAGAACGCATCAGGTCTGAGTCCGTCTTTGAGGTCTCGTTGTCGGCGCGCTTTTCGGCGTCCTCGCCCGCGGCCCACGGATTCTTTTTCTTACCCCCCATTCCTTCTTTCATGCGAATTATTATACAGGCCGCACGCTATTTGCGTATTTCCCCCTTTTTATGTACTATGCGCCCACATATGGCACGCGTCTGCGACATAACAGGCAAGAAATCCCAGGTCGGCGGTGGGTATTCCAACCGCACCCGCGCTACCAAATTCAACCCGACGGGCATTCGCCGCCGCCAGGTAAATCTCCAGACCAAGACCATTTTCATCCCCGAGCTCAACAAGAAGATCACCATCACTGTCTCGGCCAAGGGTTTCAAGACCATGAAAAAGCGCGGCGCCTACAAGACCTTGAAGGCCGCTGGTCTCGTTAAGTAAGATCAGCATCAAATGAGAAAAGACCGCTCGATCGAGCGGTCTTTTTAGTTGAAATCCTTTTTCACGAGAACATCGCACATATCTTTGGGGAACCATACGAATGGCCAGTCGCTTTTGACGAGAAAATCGCATTCTTCAATGTGACCATGCTCAAAGAGATACTGCGTGACGTCGTTGGTATACACGACCCAGATGTCAATCACGATCTGATACTTCAAAAGGAAATCTTGCACCTTTGGGGCAAGCTCCTCATCGCTCTGAGAAGCAAGCGGCAAGACGGCTCCGAGAAGCTTTTCATGCAGGTCAGGCATCCCCGCGATGTGAGCTCTCTTCTCTTTCGATCTGCGCGCAATGCGGATATACATCGCACACCTCCATTCCTTTCTCTATTGTATCTATTTACGCCTGACTGTCTCGCCATCCGACACAAACGTAATTACTCCCTCTGTGCATGTGTCGAGTGTGGGCATATCAAAACGCGCAAATGTGTCGATCGTCTCTTTACTCGGATGACCGTACTTGTTGTCGCAGCCACGCGAATACACGACCCACTTCGGATCTACCGTGCCGACAAACAGGGGCAGCGAGGATGTCCTTGATCCATGATGCCCCGCCTTGAGCACATCCGAGCGAAGTGTATTTCCGTCGAGAGCGACGAGGTACTTTTCTATTTGCTGCGGCGCATCGCACGTGAGCATGAACGATGTGCTGCCGTACACGAGCTGTGTGATCACGCACCCGAGGTTAGTCTCTACATCCGGCACTTCTCGATCAGGTGCGAGCACCTTGAGATACACTTCGCCTCCCAGGTCGATGATCTGTCCACGCTGCCCTATCACTAGGCGCGCACCCTCAGAGTCGATCGATTCGTTCAGCGTGCTCCACGTCGCCGTATCGCCTCGCACGCTCGATTGCACAAAAGTGCTGACCGAATAACGCGCAAGCACGTCGATGAGTCCGCCAACGTGATCTGCATCCGGGTGCGTGGCAACCACGAGATCAATCGAGCGGTCGTACCATGGCATTACTTTTGAAAGTTCGCGCACGACAGAAGCGGTGGCCCCGCCATCAATCAGCACCTGTCGCCCGCTCGGCGCGTCGATGAAAATGGAATCACCCTGGCCGACATCGAGAAATGAGACGGTCAGAACTCCCCTGCGATCTTCGCGGATCGCTGCATACCAGATGCACAGCGTGAGAAAAAGAAGGATGAAAATCGTGATTCCCAGCACCTTGGAGCTCCTTTGCATGGTCGAGAGTATACCCCGCACCACTTTTTTAAAAAAGTGGTGCGGGGTGAATCACCCTTCCTTCACCAGTCACAGTGGTATACCACTACACCAATAGCTTTGCAGCTTTACCAAAACTCAAGGCAGATCTAGTCAAAAAAGACCGTGGCGCGCTTCATTCCAGCTATTGGTGTAGTGGTATACTCTCTGCATGAACTACGAAGCAAAGAAGTTTAATCTGCCGAAATTAGATGGTATTTCTGAAAAATCAATCGAGGAACACATCGGCTTGTACGAAGGTTATGTGAAAAATTTCAACGCAATCTCGGCGCTACTGCCTGAATATGCGAAGGATTCAGAAAAGCACGCGCATGCGCTCTCAGAGCTCATCCGTCGCCGTTCATTTGAATTTGGCGGCATGCGACTGCATGAAATGTACTTCCCTCAGTTTGAGGGCGGTGCCCAGGCCCTCAGCCCAGGGGGCGCTTTCGTAAAACAGATCGAGAAGGAGTACCACAAGGCGGAATATTTCATCGAATACATGAGAGCGATCGCCAAGATGCGCGGGCCGGGGTGGGCCATCCTGTACTGGGACACTGCCGCAAAGCAATTTCTCGCCGGTTTTACGGGAGAACAACACCAGGGGCACTTCGTCGGACTTCCGATAATCCTCGCAATAGATGTATGGGAACACGCTTTCTTGCTCGATTATGGAGCTCAGGGCAAAGGCAAGTACCTCGACGCTTTCTTCAAGAACCTCAATTGGGGTGTGATCGAGGGTCGCTTCAACGAGGCATCAAAATAGTGCGGAGGCTTCGGATACCAGCCGAAGCGAGCCCGGCAGTATGCAGTGGAACCTTCGCAGGCGCGAAGAGCGCCGAGAATAAGGGTTTTTCAGCAGAAAAACCCGGGTTCCACTGCATACTGCCGGCGAGCAAGGCAGTTGTTGATAAGCGTTTTCAAGCGGCGCAGGCGTGATATCCTTAAACCATTACGATAAATAACATTATTATGAAACTCGAAAGAGCGATTTTGGTTGCATTCTTTGGTAATTATTTGGTTAATAACGTCGTTGCCGCGGTTGTCGCGCTCGTCCCTGCATCTCAGGGAGGTGGCGTCTTTACTCCGCAGTACATCTCATTCGTGGTACTCGCAGCAGTCCTCGTCGGCGCACTCACATGGTGGATCGGTAAGACGGGCTGGCAAAACGGCGCAATCTTCGGAGCTGTCGGCTTCGCTGTCGCAATTGTGACCGCATTCGTCTCAGGCATCTCCGGCGTCATCCTCCAGACAGGATCGCTCTCGCAAGCAATGGGCGTGATCCCGAATTTCTGGCCCTTCCTCGCCAACTGGTCAACGCTCGTTCTCCTCGGATACTGGGTCGTCCCGGCGGCACTCGTCGGCTGGTACTTGGGTGGCGGCATGAACAAGGCTCCTGCGAGCGACGTTCCGAAGCCTGTTTTCTAAGCAATTGCCTCATAAGCGCTTCTGCGCTAAGGTAGACCGAACTCTGCGACCGCAGAGTTCGGTCTTTTTTGGAGGGTGTGATATGAAATTCGAAAGAGGGGTTTACCTGCCTCACGCCAAGGCCGTCGCGGGCGAAGTGAAGACGGCGCAGGAACAAGTGACCGAAACGAAAGATGGTTCTGTGAAGAAACTCTCGTACGAAGAGACCCTGCAGGCCATGGAAATTTTCGATCGCCGCGGTCCCCAGCAACGCGACAGGGTGACTGAAACGGATCGATTCTTCGAATCACTCTGATCAATCTCACGCGGCCCCGACGTTACGTCTGGGGCCGTTTTTTGTTGTGATACCAGACGCCGGCAAACAGCGCGCCGTAGGCTCCTACCAAAAGCCATGCCGGGAAGGCAGGTACCGTGATCGCGGCAAAAGGCAGCGCGTTCAAGACTTCCGCGACCGCGATAATGTATGTGAGGGAAATGTATGCCGGAAATCCCACAATCACGGCAAACGAGCCGAGGAGGAGCCCCGCGATCGCCGCGATAAACGAGAGCAGCATCGTGAGAGGGACAGGGATCAGGGCAAGTAGATTTGCTGGCAGCGACACAAGTGAGAGGAGGCCGTTTTGATAGAGGAGAAGCGGCAAGACTGCGATTTGGGTGCCGATCGTCGACGCGGCGATCTCGCGGAGCGCCCATTTCTCTGTAATCCACTGCAACCGTTGCGCAACAATCGGCGTGAGCGTGATGAGTCCGGCGGTCGCGAGCACCGAGAGCTGAAAGCTCGGGTCGAAGCCGAGATGGTATGGATTCCATATGACGAGCGCGAGTGCGAAAATGCCGAGCGCACGAAGCGCGATGAATTGCCTTCCCGTCACGCGCGCAAACATCGCGATCATCGCCATTGCGCCGGCCCGCATCGCGCTTGCGGCACCTCCCGTCATGAGGACAAAGAAAAGCACGACGACTCCCGAGATGCCAAAATCGACCGATCGCGGCAGCCACTTAAAAAGCCTTGCGATGGCATTTATCACAATCGTGATGTTGTAGCCTGAAAGCACAATAATGTGCACGAGCGAGACTCGCTGAAACACTTCTCGCAATTCAGGCCCAATCGATCGTTTATCCCCTACCGTAATGCCGCCGGCGAGACCCGCTTCGGGTTCTGGCAGAGCTTCTGAGAGGCCCGTGAGGTACAGCTGTTTTATTTTGATAGCCGAAGCTTTGACGATATTGCCATTATTTCCTTCGACCGAATCTACGTACGCGTTTGTGAGTCGCAGCGTGATACCGCTTACCGCGAGAAAGTGCGGGTAGTCGAATTCTCTTCCCGGTGTCGTTGCAAACGACTCTGGCTTGCGCACGACCCCCGATACATGCACGAGATCGCCATACGACACATCGGTATACGGGGAAAATGATGCGAGGACTTTCGAATGTACCGCCTGTGACGTGCTCCCGAGCACAAGGGCGTTGACTTCGATTGGTACGAGGATATTCGTCTCGCGACGATCGGGCTCATCGGTCACCGTCCCGATGAGCGTCACGCGTGTATCAATTTTTGCAGCCAGGATCGGATCAGGGCGATGCTCCGCCGCGTCCATTCGTAAAATACCGGCACCAAATGCAATGGGCACAAATGCAAAAACTGCCGCATATTTTGTGTATCGCCGCTCTATCAGCGGGATAAGAAGTGCCGCAATGGATAGGAGTGCCGCGCACGCAGCAGCAATAGTGCTAATCGTAAAAAATGAGCGGACGAATACACCTAGAAAAAATCCCGCCACGATCGCCCACAAAATTCTGACCCCCATGTGGCCTGCATACTAAAAGAAAAAACGGCAGTGCGCGAGGCACTGCCGTCTGAAATCAGATGAGCTGGATGACCTTTTCATGCGGGGCCGTTTCCACCCAACAATGAATGTACACGACTTCCCCGGTCATTGGGTCCATGACACCACTCCAAGGATCTGTCTTCGTGGCGTCTACGAAACACTTTGCTTCGGACATGCGCGCCTTGATGGTCTCCATGCTTTTCATGACCGGAGCCGGCGGCATTCCGCCCCATTCGTGCGCAATGCGCTTGTTTCTCGACTCGGGAGTCACGAACTCATCACGAATCATGATGAAGTCATTGTAGTCGTATCGCACGTAGACGTCCTTGTGCTTCCAGCGACGATACCATGCAAGCGCGAGCCGCAGTCGCGACACGGTCGGCAAGAGGCCGATCCGCGTTGCTTCCATCATGTGTGGAATCCTGCTCTGATCCGGAACTTTGATTCCGATCATCTCGAGCCTGCTTGCGAGACTTGCCGGCGCGTCCACGCGTCCGCTCATCTTCATTTCATAGGTAGCCATCAGAACCTCCATCTGTAGTTCTCCGCAACAGGAGCTTGCCAAGCGATATGATACAGAAGCAGAGTGCCCCTGTCTATTTATTACTCCTTCGGCTTATCAAGCTTCTCAAGATGCAGCATCTTGAAGATGACGTAGACGATGAGGCAGAGTATGAGGAAATTGAGGAGAACGGAGAGGAAATTCCCCACCTTGAATGCACCGATCGCCCAATCTTCCATTGACCTGACGCCGCCGAAATATCCGAGCAGCGGATTGATGATGTCATCCATAAGCGCCTTCACGAGATTTTGTGCAGCACCGCCCAAGATAAAACCAATTGCGAGTCCTGCGACTCCGCGTTCGCGAATGAATCCTAAGAAACCACTGAACTGACCGCGAATAGCTTCCATGTCTCTATTGTGCCCTGTTCATTTCGAATCGCAACCCCGTTTTTAATGAAGGTTTTGTCGTTTGCGCGCAAAACGGCGCTATGACATAGTGCTCACCGGATTCGTTCGTTCACAATTCACATAACTCATAGGAGAGCGGGGTGAAAAAGATTCTCATTACCGGCGGTCCGGTACATGCCTATCTGGATTCAGTAAAAATCATCACGAATCGCTTCAAAGGCGGGCTTATGTGCCGGCTTGCAGAAAACCTCGCCGATCTCGGCGCAGAAGTTTTCTACGTGGGCTCGGAGCTTACCTCGGAGGTAGTTCCAAAAGAGCATCCGAGGATTCACGTGCTCTTGCATAGAGGCTTCGATAATTACATGAGCCTCGTATGCGGTATGGCCCCGAACGTCGATGGAGTAATCCTCGGCGCGGCCGTCGCTAATGTCATTTGCGCAAACCCGATCGAGGGAA
Organism: uncultured Candidatus Saccharibacteria bacterium; assembly: GCA_964623775.1. Lineage (GTDB taxonomy): Bacteria > Patescibacteriota > Minisyncoccia > Phycocordibacterales > UBA2100 > UBA10103. Next base: position 28,571 of record CAZUVH010000001.1, read on the forward strand.
AATTTCCGAGCCATAATTACAAGCCTGGTGACAAAACACCATTCGAGCTTATCGTCGCGCAACGTGTGATCGAAGAGGTGAAGAAGGTCGCATCCAAAACACAACTTTTTGGTTGCAAATATCTCGACAGCAATGCTTCACATGATGAGCTCATCCGTGCGGCATACGAAATCGTACTCGACGCCAAGGCTACTGCAGTGATCGCAAACCAGGGTCGTGGGGAACAAGTGCTACAGAAGTACGTTGTCACCAAAGAGCGCGGCGTGCATCCGATGAAACAAGCGGATCTCGCCGGTTGGATCTGGGAGATGCTGCAGGACGAATATTATTCAACCGAGCGCATCCCCCAAAGCGGCTTTTCCGTGAACGTGGCGAAAATCGGAGAACTTCTCCGGAGGTATGCATCGAAGTTTCTTCACGTTGAGACGGGGCTTATTTTCGGAACCGTTGCGGTGAGAGAAGACGGTGAGGGATTCTACACGACCGGGCGAGGCAAACGCGAGCTCGACTCCTTCACCTTCGTCGAACGTGTCGATCATCAAAAGCGGCTCGTATACAGTTGGGCAGACATCAAGGCGTCACTCAATGCGCCGCTGCTCGCAAAAATATTTGCGAATCCTGATGTGGATCACATTGTCCACTACCATGAGCAGGTCGCGAACTTGCCGACGTATCCGTACGCGCCTCCGGGCACGGTGCGCGATACGAACCGGCCGAATCACACGTCGTTCAACATCGCGGAGCACGGCTGCATGCTGCTCTTCGACAAAAAAGGAAGGATGATCTGATGGGATACCCCGACCACAAGACATACGCCGCGCTCTACGCTAAATACATCGAAGGACGCGACGTTGGCGAACTTGCACAACTTCTCCAGCCCCTGAAAGGCACGCAGGTACTTGACCTTTGCTGCGGCGAGGGCCTGGCAACACGTTGCGTTCTTGGGATGAATGCGGAGAGGGTGGTCGCTGTCGACGCCGAGCCGTTAATGATCCCCGCATGGCTCTCAAAATATCCGAATGTGCGTATTTGCAAAACATCCGTTGTGGATGCTTTTGACATTCTGCACAATCTTGGACTCTCGTTTGATCGCGCGGTTTGTCGGCAAGCGATTAACTATTGGTTGAACAGGCAGACTGCAGGGCGCATTGCGGACGCACTCGAGCCAGGTGGTATTTTCGCCTTTAACACGTTCAACCAACAACCCACATTGAAGCCACGCATAAAGGAGTACGAGCTGGGCGGCCACGCATTCGCAGAGGTAAGCTGGCTCGTCGGCGACACTGTGCACCATGTGCAGGTACGAGAAGGTATGGTGCCGCACTGTACGTCATTCAGATGGATCTCTCCAGAGCAATTCCGCGAAATACTTGAACCGTATTTCCACATCGAGGAACATCGACGCGGGAAAACGAGTCTCTACAAGTGTGTGAAGCGATAAAACGCAACGGCCCCGACGCAATGTCGGGGCCGTTTTCTTTTTAATGACCTGCTTCGTCGATCACCTCGTTGACGAGGCGATCGGCCTCCGCATTTTCTTCGCGCGGGACGTGCACGAATCGATATTTTGGAAAATCTTTGAGGAGTGCGTGCACCTTTGCGACCTGCGGCTTGAGCGTTGGTTCTTTTATCTTCCAATTCCCCAAAATCTGCTCTACCGCGAGCTTGCTATCCATGCGGATTTCGATTTCTTCCTTATCACGACCTTGCGCGATCGCATCAGTGAGCGCGAGAGCGACAGCTTCGTATTCGGCCCAATTATTCGTCTGTTTCTCACCAAGAAATTTTTTTCCTTCGTGAATTATTTTCCCTCCGTCCATAAAAACGTAGCCCGCGCCCGCGGGCCCCGGATTGCCGCGTGCGCCTCCGTCGGTATAAATCACGATGCCCATATCGCTGACATTCTACACGATAGAGGTCGTCTAGTGTTGCTGCGGGTGCGCGACAGAGAGCGCGCGATACGCGTGCACGAAAGCGAGCGAAGTGACAGGGATCGTGACAAGAAGCCCGACAATGAGACAGAGGAGTCCGAGAATATTGACGCCGAGAAGTGTGATGACAAAAAGGAGCAAGTCCCATTTATGCCCGTCGGTGATGCGGGCACTCTCTTTGAGCGCTTCGAATGGTCGCATCTTTTTGTCCATAACGATGAGCGGTGCAAACATGTATTTGAGGCCCCAAATGATCCCGGGGATGATAAGGAGGATGAGGCCGAAGACTACAACGATCGTCATCAACAAATACGCTCCCAGGAATTTCCAGAAAGGATGCGGTGCCCACAGATCTCGGAGCGTCACGGCATTCACATCATGGTGCGCACGCAAAAGCAGCTGATTCTTTCCCATGCCGATCAACATTTGTATGGCGAATCCAACGATGCCCGCCACAAGGAGAAGGAATACGACTCCCGGGGTAAACACAGTGCCCTCATCTGCCTCCACCTGCACCACCGAAGAAAGAATACTGATGACGAGGAAGACCAATATGAAAAACCACGGACGTTTCTTGAACGTCTCCCAGCCAAACTTGATTGCTGACCCCACAGTGAAGTTCATGCCGTTATTTTATCACACCGGGAGCACGTCAACGATGCGAAGTGCCAATCCGCCCCGGTAGGAGTCACGTTCGATTGATGCGAGTATGTTGGCGCTTTCCCCCGCCATTGGGACGTGTGAAAAATCTTCGGGCGATTTGAAAAAATCGTACGCACGTGCGAGCGCGCCACTTTCTTTGCACACAAGCTGCAGCTCTACGTGATTCTGTTCCTTCCCGAAACGTGCCACCTTCGTGATAGAGGTGCGCGCAATGAGAAACACCGGTTTCGGATTGCCGATACCGAACGGTGCGAGCCGCGAAACCTCGGAGAACGTGCGGCGCGTGACTTCGGGGAGGGTGATGAGCGCGTCTGGCTCGCGTACGGGGTCGCTTTGTCGGCCCTCGAGTTTTTTTGCCACTTCCTGCAAAGCCTCCGGCAACGTATGCACTTTCTCATGTGAAACTGAGAATCCGCCCGAGCGCTCGTGACCGCCCGCGTGCTCAAAGAGATCACCTGCGCCACCAAAAAGCTCCATGAGTGAAACGCTTCCGTCGGAGCGACATGACCCCTTGAGCCTCCCGAGTGCATCACGTCCCCAGACACACACGACTCCGCTTCTCTCGCCAAGAATGGAATTTGCGGCGAGTCCGCACAGCGCGGGCTTCCAGTCTGGATTTCCCACCACTACGACGCGATCATCTGCTTTGAACCTCGTCGCGACATTCTTGCGTGCGTGCCGTACCATTGCAGAGACGACACCTTTCCTGCTCGCATTCAATTCTTCCAAATGTGCCGCCAGTCGCTCAGCTTCCATTCGATCGTTCGTAGTAAGAAGCTTGAGTGCAGTATCGGGCTCTCCCATTCGCGAAGCGGCGTTGATGCGTGGCGCGATGGAGAATCCGATGTCGTCTTCGGTCAATTCATACTGCTTCAACCGAAGCGCCTTGCACAGTGCCACAATTCCCGGGCGCTGCGATTTGCGCAGGACCGTGAGCCCGAAGTGTGCAAGTGCACGATTTTCACCGATGAGCGGCACCATATCTGCGACCGTCGCTATGCCCACGAGGTCGAGCAGCCATTTTTCCCAGCCTTCGGGAACTGCTGCAAATTCTGCGATGCCGCGACGCTTTCCTTCTGCGAGAAGCGCTTGCACAAGCTTGAATGCGACCGCCGCACCACAGATGTCACGAAATGGATACTCGCCGAGCTTTGGATTCAGGATGGCGACCGCACTAGGTAATGTGCTCATGACCTCGTGGTGATCAGTAATGATCACGTCAACGCCGCGCTCTTTTGCGAATTGCACTGCCTCAATCGCGTTGGTACCCACATCGACGGTGATGATGAGTGTGACGCCGCGCGCTGCGAGTTGTTCTATTGCCTCCGTATGAAATCCATACCCTTCTCGATCACGATGTGGCAGATACACCTCGTAACTCTCGTATGAAATTTTTTTGAAAAAATCCGAGAGGACGGCACCGCCTGGAATCCCGTCGCAATCAAAATCGGCGTACACGGCAATTTTTTCACCGTTGCCAATCGCGGCAAGCACGCGATCAACAGCCACATCCATTCCGAGAAGCTTCTCTGGTACGTGTGTATGCGATGAGTAGTCAGGATTGAGGAATGCGGCGATATCCGCTTCAGCTGTTATGCCTCGTTTTTCGAGTAAAGACTGGACGAGCGGTGACATGCCGTAACAGTATAGCGTATGGCGTATTGAGTATGGTGGGATACATTGTCCCTCCATACTCCATACTCTATACTCTGTACATATGAGCGATTGCGTTTTCTGTAAAATACTTCGCGGCGATTTGCCTTCGTACAAAGTGTACGAGGACGATAAGACGCTCGCTTTTTTGGACATTAATCCGGTGCAAGATGGTCATACACTCGTGATTCCAAAAGTGCATTCAAAAAACGTTTTCGAAATCTCAGAGGCAGACTGGGCTGCTGTCCAAGAGACGGCGCGCAAGGTCGCCGCGATTCTCGACACATCAATGTCCGCAGATGGTATCAATCTCATTATGAACAACCGCGACCATGCGGGGCAGGTGGTGGAACACTCGCATGTGCACCTCATCCCCCGCTACCGGGGCGACGGCCTCCACCTATGGCCACATCACCCGATCAAGAAAGAGGAGGCCGAGCGAGTGATGGAAAAAATCAAAGCGACGACTGACTGAAATCAAAAAGCGACGCCCAGGCGCCGCTTTTTGATTTTTTACTATTTTATTTTACATGCCGAACCAACTATCTGATGTTTTGCAGATCGGGGCTCCCGGGCAACCGTTGGCACTCGCCGGGCCGACTACAACTGTGCCATTGGGGCACAGCGGCATCTGATACTGAGGGCAGATCGTCGGTGTAGTCGGGCACACGAATTCACAATTCGGTCCCGTCCTCCCGACGTACGTACCGTTGGGACACAGTTTGGCGTCGGCAGTACACGCCACAGGTGGAGTGGTGCCGCATACGCCCTCACTGATGAAGGTTGCGCCTGCCGCCCTCATTAGGCATTTGTTGCTGTACGTAGTCGGGCCCGGCGTCGGCATCATGCAAAACGGATACGTATAACGACAGCTCGGCTCTGGTGGCTGTCCGCAGACCGGCGCGTACTCCATGGTGCACACGACGCTGTCCGCGGGGACGCCCACTGTCGCTGTCGCAACAGCTTCCCCGCCAGCAGAATCGCGCACGAGTATTTTAACCGTATACTCACCTGCTGTCGCATAGACGTGTGTAAAGGTCGTCGTCTGGACGAATGAATCTACGAGGTGCGCCGCCATGCTCGTGCCGCCAGCGTATGCTTTATCGTCGCCCCAGGAAATCTTGTACGTGAGCTGCTGGTTCTCCGGATCGTTCGCCTGGACTATCCACGTGCCCGTCTGATTGACCCGGAGTGTTGTCGGGCCAGAGAAAGAAGAAATGGTCGGCGGTTTGTTGGTCGGCGTTGTGTCGTCGAAGTACACCGTGCACTTCCGTGTTGCTATGGGCTCAGAAGTGCACGCACGGAGTGTACACATCGCCGGAGAGCCCGGTGTGGAGCGCGAGCATGTATTGCATCCGTCGTACCATGACTTGCACTTCGGATCATCGCCAGGATTTTTGTCTGTCCTGCATTCACCGGCATAGAGGAACTTTGCGCCATCGGCATTCATGGCGCACTTGTTGCCATATGTCGTGGGGATAGGATTGCACGGCGTCGTGATGCAGACGATCGGCTTTGCTCCGCATACGGGGTTGTATTCCATGGTGCATGCGACGGGCTCCTGATCAGCGACTCGAATGGTAACTTCTCCTACCGTCCGTGTCGGTGCTACATTCGGGGCCGGGAAATATCCATAATGAATGAGCTTGGCAATGTAAGTGCCGTTCGCCGAGTAGGTATGCGACGTCTTGTGAGGGCCTCTGCATGAGCCATTGTTTTTACTGGAACAAACAAAGCGGTGCTCCCCCCCATCGCCGAACTGGATCATGTAGTCTCCTGCGTCGGCGACCATCGCAGGATCCATGAGCGTGACGTTGGCCGCGAATGTCACGGTGAGCGGCGCCGTTCCTTTTTGTGGCTCTGCGCGCAGTTTCCAATCAGCCGGAGTGACACCTCCGCCGCACCAGATCTTGATGCGTTCACGTGTCATTGGGCCGACCACGCCAGCGGCTTCAACTCCTTGGGACACCTGCCACGTTGCGAGCGCTTGCGCAGTTACGGGGCCAAAGTATCCTGTCACGTCTGCATTAAAGAGGCCTTGCTCAGACAAAAATTCCTGGAGTCCGCCGACATCGTCGCCTGCAGATCCCGGGAGCAGATTTCTACTTAGTAAGAAACAAACGCGGTGCTTCTCCGGCATTACGGGATCAACTACGATCGGCTTTGGGGGCACTGGCTGCTGTTTCACCAAATCCGCCAACTTCGCTTGCAGTACCTTGATTTGTTCCAATAACGCATTGATCTGACTCTGGAGATCGGTGCTCTCAGCTGTGGCAGCAAGAGGGACTGCTACGAGCACACTCGCGACGATAAAGCCCAATAAAGTGTTCTTCATGATTGATATGACGTACTAGTAAGTAATGTCTTTCAACAATACCATTACCGAATAGATACATGGCATGAAGGTGGGCACAAACAAAAGGCGTGCCGGATTTCCGACACGCCTCTGTTTCAGACCAGCTTATTGCAAGACGTCGACTGCCGGCAAACTTCCTTTCAATAGATATTCAAGCATCGAGCCGCCGCCGGTCGAGAGAAAGCCGAGCTTGCCTTCGGGAATCACGTCTTCGATCGCCGCAATGGTGTCACCGCCTCCGATCACGGCGGTCGCGCCGGTACCCACGGACTTTTCGATGAGCTTGGCGATCGCATGCGTGTATGAGATATACCCCTGTTCGTACAGACCAGTGGGGCCGTTCCAGAGAATGAATTTTGCACTTGCGATGAGAGGCGCGATCGCCGCGACGGACTCGGGGCCAATATCGACGATCTTGTCGTCATCTAATACTTCATTCGGCTTTTTTACCATCGCATGCTTATCGATCGTCTCGACTGTGACATCGACAGGAGAGACGAAGTGCGGGTTGTTGACAAGGTCATATCCGGGGAGTTCCTTGGAAATGAGCGACCGCCCGACGGGAAAACCTTTCACCTTGAAGACGTCGTTGGCGAGTGCACCCGCGATAAAGACATGATCGTACGTCGCAATAAGCGTCTTGATGAGCGGGGCCTTGGTCTCGAATTTCGCGCCGCCCAAAATAGCGAATGACGGGCTGACCGGCTTTCGAGCCACATTGAGATTGTTGACCTCGTCGCGGATGAGAAAGCCGGCATAAGCAGGAATTTGTTTTGCGAGCCCGACGTTCGATGCATAGTTGCGGTGCGCATCGGGAAATGCGTCGCCGACGAAAATATCGGAAAAGCTTTTTAGGAACCTGACGAATTCCGGATCATTTTTCTCCTCTCCGGGATCGAGGCGCGTGTTTTCAATCACGAGACACTCCCCTTCTTTCAAAGCATCTACCTCCGCTGGCACATGCGTAAATGGCGTGCCCATAAAATAGATCGGGAGGTGCGGCGCGAGTTTGATGAGCGCCTCTGCGACCGGACGCATCGACGCGCCGGAGCGGCCAAAATATCCGGCAATAATGACCTTCGCACCTGCCTTGACCAAGTATTCGATCGTCGGGAGTGCGCGCTTGAGGCGGAATATGTCTTCCGGCATCCCGTTTTGGTCGACGGGAAGATTCAGAATCGTTCGCAAGAAGACGCGCTTTCCTTTCAAATCTGCTGCCGGTACCTCATCGATGCATTTCATGTTTTATTTCGCAGAACCTATCGCTTGTAATAATAGCGTGATTCTCGCGGGTTCCGTACTCGCTCGTCCCACAAGCAGTCCATCTACGTCGCCATGCATGAGCATGTCGGGCGCATTCGTATCCTCAATAGAGCCGCCGTAGAGAATTTTAATCGAATGACCGGCAGGCCCGTGCAAATCGACGATGGTCTTTCTGATGAAGATGGCCATCTCGTGCATATCGCGCGGACTCATCGCGGCCGTCGCGCCGATTGCCCAGACTGGTTCGTATGCAATGATAATTTTTGAAATCTTGGCTGGCGGTGTGTCGCCAAGACCAGTCAGTATTTGTGCGCGCACGAATTCAAAATGCTCTCCATCGCCGCTTCTTTTTGTCTCGCCGATGCAAAATATTGGCACCAATCCCGCAGTAAGTGCCGAGGTGATCTTTTTACGCGTATCTTCATTGGTCTCCCCTGCTGCGCGGCGTTCGGCGTGCCCCACCAAGACGTACGCAGCGTGTGCATCTTTTACCTGTCGCATTGAGATTTCTCCCGTGTGTGCACCTCCTTGATCACTGTGCGCATTCTGCGCCGCAAACGTAATCTTTTTTCCTTTGTACGAGACACGGAGTTCGCGCAGATAGAGTGACGGCGGCGCGACAACGACCGATACTCCTGGCGCGAGGTCAGCAGCTCTCTTCGTTGCCTCAAGTAGTTTTTTCGCCTCCCGCATCGTCGGAGGATTCATTTTCCAGTTGGCTACGATCAAAGACTTCATGTGTGAGATTCTAGCACGATGGCTGTATTTCCCAGCCGCCAGCGAGTGGCATACGTGTCTGTGGCGGTGTCTCGCAGGC
>CAZUVH010000001.1:37353-352595 GCA_964623775.1 uncultured Candidatus Saccharibacteria bacterium
GTATTTCCCAGCCGCCAGCGAGTGGCATACGTGTCTGTGGCGGTGTCTCGCAGGCCCGACGGGGCCGTTCAGCGACGGAGGGTGAGCAAAATCAGAGGGCTTGCTCTCTGATTTTCGAGGCCGAGGAGCTGCTTTCGCGCAGCGAAAGGAGGCAGCGCTGCGCGAGCACGCGCAGACAGCGACCGCCACGGGCACGTATGCCCGAGTGTCAATTCTCTCGCCAGAGGGCGAATTTGTACGTGGCCAGTGCGGTAGGAGTGAAAGGTGGCGGAGAGAATGCGAGGAGTTGGTCGTAATAATCGTAACGTGTCTGGAATCCTCCGCAGTACACACCTCCGCAGTTCCAGGATGTCCCCGTGCGACCATTGGAGACAACCGTCCCCACTGTCGTGAGTGTGCTCCTCTGCGCATACGGATCGAGAGAGCCCGGCAGATTGGATGTGCTGAAATAATCGCGGCCATAGTGACCATTGGTAGCAACGAAAACTCCGTGAATTTCCATGGTGCTCGGTACAACAAGTGGGATCAGTACGTTGCGCTCGGCGACGAGTGTAATGCCATTGGTACCATCGTACGAGTTATAGAGAATATTATTATTGAGGTAAACATCCGGGCTCGTACCTGCGTCGTTCGGTGTCGCTGCGATTACGGTCACCTTACCGTTCACCGTCCCCTCGATCCATAGCCGATCTTCGACAAATATGAGACTACACGCCGCCGGGATCGCGTAGCTCCCCAGGAGCGTCTCGGCCGTGATGACACTATATTCAGTACCGTTGCCGTACTGACTCGAGTAACTTGCGTACCCATTTGTCCCAGTCACTCTATATATTGAAACGGTCCCGTTCGAATTAAAGATCATGTGATAACCGCGACTATTTACACTGCCCGTCGAAGACGCGTAATAGATACCGCCCTGTGTCTGAGCTTTTGTACGGAGATTCGTAAAATCGACGGCGATGCCAGCGAAATCGATTGAGGTGACTGGGTACGTCCAGAGAGCCGGATTGCTCCCGTTGCCGACGACCCCCGGTGCAGTGCCCTGCGTCGGATTGCAGCCATAGCTCGACGTGCAGTTCCATGTAGAAACCGCGCTTGTGACATCTGAATTATGCGTACCGTCCATGCGCACGCCACCATTGGAGTGATACGGACCACGAATCGTGCGATCGGCCCCTGCCCACACGTTTGTGTTTACAATATATGAGTACTCTGCGGAAGATGGTTTCATGTAGCGTGCCGAGAGTTGTCGCTTAAAAGCCGTGTTCACCGACGATCTTCCGACCGATTGAATATCAACCCACTGCGGCACGCCGCACTGCGACGTGATCGTTGCGGTGACCGTCGCCTCCCCCAGCTCGCCGCCCTCCGGGTCGTCGACCGTGTATGTGTGCGGGCTCACGAGCCCTGCACCCGTGGTCATAATGTCTGGGTTGTGCGCGAGGAACCAGCGATAGTACTCGAGGCCCGCTTCGGCTACATGGAGCGCCTGTTCGCGGATTGCAATGATGCTCCCATGCTTTGATTGCGTCAGTCCATAGCTGGAAATCGTACCGAGGATGATCGAGAGGATGCCCATATACCCGAGCACGAGAAGGACGATGGTTCCGCGCTGCGCACGCGTATGGCGTATGGCGTATGGAGTATGGAGGGATAAATCTGAAATACATTTTCCCGCAATACCCCATACTCTATACTTCATACTTTTATCTTTCATATCATTTTCCCACAAGATTACGGATCGCCGCAGATGAGTCGAGTGTGAGCTGATTCGGAAGTGTCGCAATGTTGACGTTGACCGCGAGCGTGACTTTGACGAAACGCACTTCGGTCCAATTCGCGTAGTTGACGATTTCCGTGCCGAGCGCGTCGTAGTATCGAAATGTACTGATCGCCGCTTCCGTATTGCGCACATAGTCGGCGACCTCCGTCGCGACCTCTGGTCCCGCGTACGTAGGCGGATTGCCTGTCGGGTCGATTATGCCCCGCATGAGAGATGTCCCTTGCAGGTAATAATGCACCCGTTCGATGAGTGCATCATCGTCGACGTCTGCATAGAAAACGAAATCGTTTGCGGCGATCGACACGATGGGAAAAGCACCTTCGCTCGAATACGCGGCCTCGCGGATCGCCTTCATACTGTTTTCGAGCCCTTGCTGCGCCGAAGTGATGGCAAACGCCTGTTCGATCGCATAGCGATTTGCTTTATAAAATTGATTCACCGTTGAAATGACCGCACCCATCACGAAAGTAAACACGGCGATCCATACGATTGCTTCGACGAGTGTCATGCCCCGCTGCGCACGCGTATGGCGTATGGCGTATAAAGTATGGAGGGATAAATCTGAAATACATTTTCCCGCAATACTCCATACTCTATACTTCATACTTTTATTTCTGTACTCCATACTTTTTTACGGATTCAAAACGACCGAGAGGCGCGTCTCTCCGCCGACGACCACATTGGCGTTCGTGTACTGCTGATATCCTGCCTTATCCACGGTAAGCGTGTACGTACTCGTCGCGATGTCGTCGAAAAATGTCTGCCCGCAAGAAGAGGTCGTTTGCGTCACGTCGAATCCGATCTTCGTAAGACGCGCCGTGGCTCCTCCTATTAGAGCATCGCCCGTGCCTCGCACATCAACGAGCAGGGAGGTCGGCTTTTGAGTAGCAAGGTAGAGTTTGGTCGTTTGCGACGAGGCGGGTGCAAGATTTTCCGGCTGCGGATTACAGCTTTCCGCGACCGCGTACCCTGTGTTGGGTACGCTCAGCGTATACGAATCCCATTCTATATTTGAGAGTGTGACAGATGCGCCCGCGCCGCTTGAGTGCGACTGGTCGTATTTGTAGATGGTCGGCGCGTTACCAATTGTCTTTGCGCCCTGCATCTTGAATGTAAGGTTTGGCAACGGCTCGGGACCATATGCGTACACGAGCGACATCTGATCGACCGACGGCGTTGATGATCCATTGGCCGACTCAAGCGTCGCTTCCACGCGCAAACTTGGGTACGTGACAATAGAAAGACCCGTAAGATCAACCGGCGTCACTGCGAATCCAGCCGAATTACCCGGGAGCGCCCCGTCAGGTATGAGCGTCCCGGAGCCATCGTATATGCGATATGTGATCGACGTGCTCGCCGTCACGGTACTACTCGCCGTAAAGGTCTTCCACTGCGAAAGATACGTTGGCGCAATAGTAACGGACTGCACCGCTCCCCACGCCGGATATGGCGACGGCCCCGTGAGGTGCGCGTTGCCCGCGGAAACAGTGATGTTGCTGCTCGTTGCAATCTTTGTCGCGTCACTGAAGGTGTCCTGCCATGTCTGGTCAACAATCGCTTTATACGTCTCGATTGTTTTTGTAGATACATAATCGATCCCGAAAGTCGCTGTAGTCGTCTGGTTGCTCGCGACCGTGAGATGGCGCGGGCTTGGATTTGGATTTGTGCCGGTCACAGGATATGTCTGCGCAGTTGAGTATCCGCTCTTCGAGACGGTAATCTGATAATTACTCGCGGCGGGCGCGCCGATAAACGTGACCTCTCCATTTACATCGGAGTATGTGCGGATATTGATCGTGGGCGATGTGCTCGCGTTTACAATATCGACCTGCGCGTCATAGAGGGGTGCGTCCATTGCGTTCACGACCTTTATATTGAGTATGCCGCCAGGCACCGCCGTTTCTACGCCCTGCGGAGAGACGCGCCCGACAACAGTGACGCTGCGTGTCCCCTGCTTCGACTGCCAAGATGTTTCTACGCGGATCGTTTTGAAATCGGCGACAATGCCGTTGGTATCGGCCACGCCGAGTCCATCTTCCGGATCGTCAGTGTATTCGACCGAGGTGCGGCGCGAATACACGATGCCGTCGGTCGTCGTCGCATTATCAAACTGCGGCACGTTGCCTGCCGGGATTCCCCCGATGACGCCGATTTGCGAATACGTGAGTGATTTCAAATATTCCATGCGGTCGTTGCACAATGCAATCGCGCCAGCGCGCGCTTTGTTATTGCCGACGACGGTAAGTGACACTTGAAATGCCGCGATAATGCCGACGAAAACAATCCCCATGAGAGCCGCCCCGACTAGAGTATCGATGAGCGTCATGCCCCGCTGATCTCGCGTATGGCGTATGGCGTATGGCGTATGGCAGGTGTACGCAGTTGGATTTTCCTCCATACTCCATACTCCATACTCCATACGTTTAAATGTTGTTGCCCATCGAGTAGATCGGCGCGATCATCGAGACCGCAAAAAATCCGACGGCGCCGCCGATAAAGAGCATGAGAATCGGCTCGATGACGGTGGAGAGATCTTTTGTCTTGCGGTCGACTTCCTCTTCATAAAAGATGGCGAGACGCTTCATCATCTCATTGGTCTGTCCGGTCTCCTCGCCGACCGCCATCATTTCAGAGACGAATGGCGGATAAAGGTACTCGTTGCGGCCAAATGTCTGCGAGAGCGGTTCGCCGCGGCGCACTGATTCCGACGCGCCGACTATCACCTCTTTGAAGTACGAATTTTGCACGACCTGTCCGACGATTTCGAGCGCCGTGAGGACATCCACGCCGGAAGAAAGGAGTGAGGCGAGTGTGCGTGACGTGCGCGCCGCATTTACCTCTCGGACAATTTGGCCAATCACCGGAATGCGCAAAAATGTCCAGTCCATCCCCCGATGGCCTATTTTTGTCCGCAGTGCGGCGACGATCATGCCTACGGCCACCATCACAATCACGAGACTGAGGATGGTGTTTTGTGCCAAAAAGTCGCTGATTGCGATCACGACCTGAGTCGAGACCGGCAAATCAGCCCCGAGCTCCTTGAACGTCGCCGACAAAGTCGGCACCACGGAAACCATCATGACGGCACCGATGCCGATGATCGCGACCACAATAATAGAAGGATAGATCAGGGCCCCGCGTATTTTTTTCTTGAGCGAATACATGCGATCCATCTGGTCGGCCACGACAGCGAGCGATCCCGGCAAGTCACCTCCCTCTTCTCCGGCACGCATCATCGCGATAAAGAGACGCGAAAAGACTTTGGGGAATTTCTCGAGCGCACCGTTCAAGGTCTCCCCGCGACGTACGTCGCCGGCAATCGAACTGATTACGCCAGCGAGCCTCGCGTTTTTCGTCTGGCGCTCCAAGACGGTGAGCGCGCGGGCAAGCGGCAAGCCGGCAGAGAGCATGGCGCCGAGATTGCGTGCAAAAAGGATTTTCTCGTACTCGCTCACTCGAGAGAAAAGCGAGCTCCACCACTGCATGTTGAGGTACTTATTGCCCTGTTCTTCGGTGACGGAGATAATGCGACCACCCTCGCGTCGCACCATTGTGTAGAGTTCAAACCGATCGGCGGCTTCGGCAGATCCTTTGTACTGCTCGTCGTTTTTCTCCGCCGTGTACGTGAAATGAACCATTACTCATAAGTATAGCGTATGGAGTATGGCGTATACCGGGAAAAAGCGGTACGTGTTAACGATCACTGGAACGCATGAGGCCCTTTATGAGAGCACCGACTGTATCGCTCCGGATGTACAATTCAGAAAATTGTTCCTGCGAAATATAGTCGAGATCGCGCGAAATCATCAGTTGATTTTGCAATTCAGCGAGAGAGGTCTTCGCCATTGTGTAAAAGTGAAACTTATCTTTTGAAGAAAAACGGCCAAATCCTTCTGCGATGTTTGATGAAATTGAAACAGCCGCCCGCCTGCTCTGGTTCGCGAGTCCGAACTTTTCTTCGTTCGGATACTTCTTTGTGATTTTGTAGACAGCAAGCACGAATGTGTGGGACTTTTGCCACGCTTTTAAATCTGAAAATCTCTAGATTTTGCCCTCCATACACAATACGCCATACTCTATACCTGATTTCTCCTACGGAGAAATCAGGATTGGCGTCATGTCTGTCTCATCGCTTCCCGGTGTCACCACTGTGTCCACGATCACGCCGTCATTGAAAAGGTGTGAGCCGTCGACCGCATCCGCTGTCACGGTGCCTGAACCGTCGGATTTCTGAATGACTGTATCTTGAATTACATGAAACGTATCGGGGTCGGCACCCACTACGATCACGAGCTCGAGCGTGCACGTCTCTCCCTGGCAGACCCAGCTGACTATATATACGTTGTTCGCGTCTTTCGCATACGTATCATTGAGAATTTGAAACGTCGCCGGATCGGCTGTGACTACGGTGGAGACCGAGGATTGCGTTGCTCCCGATTCTTGCGTGGTCGACTGCGCGACAAAAACCTGGTCATTGTCGCGGTAGTACGTCACTGCAGTTTGCGAACCCGCCCCCGCATTACCAGGACTCTGCACCGACATCTTCTGTATCTCTGAGAACGTTGCGGGATCAGCCTCAGGTATCAGCGTGTAGGTGCCAGGCGGGGCGAGTTTATTTTTTTGAGTGCCACCGGTGCCCGCCGAAGCGACTGCGCTCGCGTTGTAGTACATACCTACAGGCGAGGAATAGACGAAGGAATCATACGAGATGAGCGACTGCGTGCCCGAACCATCAATCTCGACTTCCTCAGGCGCACCAGTCTGTGCAGCGATAGCAGCATTCCTCGCAGTCTCAAGTGATTCTTTGCTCCCGAAAATGTAATAGCTGAAAATACCTATCAGCACACTTGCGAGTCCGACAATCGCGACGGCGATGAGAGGCGACACTCCTCTTTCATTCGACATACCATTACTATCGCATGGATTCGCTACTCTGTAATGACTCTCAAGACCTCTTCAATGGTGGTGATGCCTTGAGCGGCTTTGAAGATGCCGTCTTCGCTCATGGTGAGCATACCTTCACTGTGCGCCTGCTTCGCGATCTCGTCACCTGTCGCATTTTTCATAATGAGTTCTTTGATGGTCGACGTGACGTTCATGACTTCGTAGATGCCGATACGTCCTGCATATCCCGTCGCGCACGCGGCGCTCGATTTGGGCCGCGCGAACGAAATATTTTTCCACGTCGCGTCTTTTGCGATCACTTTTTCGTCTTTGAGCGCCTTGAGTACGATACCGGGATCGACGATATGCTCGAGCTGCGCCTGCTCATCGCGCGAAAGTTCGTACATGTCTTTCTCGGCACACAATCTTCGCACGAGGCGCTGTCCGATGACGGTACGCAATGTTGAGACGAGGAGGAACGGCTCGATACCCATGTCGAGGAGGCGCGCGACGGCACCCGCAGCAGAGTTCGTGTGGAGCGTCGCGAGTACGAGGTGCCCGGTCAGAGATGCATTGATCGCAAGCGACGCGGTCTCCTTGTCGCGGATTTCGCCGACCATGATGATGTCCGGATCCTGGCGCACGAGCGTGCGAAGACCGTTGGCAAAGGTGAAACCAATATCCGGACGCACCTGCGTCTGATTCACGCGCGCCATCTGGTATTCAATCGGATCTTCAATCGTTGAGATGTTTACGTTGGGCGTATTGAGGATATCGAGGAGCGTGTAGAGCGTCGTCGATTTACCGCTACCCGTCGGGCCTGTCGTGAGGATCATGCCTGTCGTCTTGCGCATCGCATCGTGCATGTGCTCAAGACCCGCACCGTGGAAGCCAATGCCCTCGAGTGTGAAGCCGGCGATGTTGTCGCGCAGCAAGCGCATGACGATCTTTTCACCAAAGTATGTGGGCAATATAGA
Source organism: uncultured Candidatus Saccharibacteria bacterium (assembly GCA_964623775.1). Lineage (GTDB taxonomy): Bacteria > Patescibacteriota > Minisyncoccia > Phycocordibacterales > UBA2100 > UBA10103. The sequence goes on from CAZUVH010000001.1 coordinate 44,998, forward strand.
GACGCGGAATGAAACTTTCTCGCCGCCACCTTCGGCACTGAAGCGACCGTCTTGCGGCAATCTCTTCTCGTCGAGTCGCATATTGGAGAGCACCTTGAGGCGCGCAGTGATCGCAGCGGCCGCATGCTTGGGTAGCTCCATCGCATCGTGCAAGATACCGTCGATGCGATAGCGGATGAGGAGCGAGTCTTCGAGCGGCTCGATATGGATGTCGGACGCACCCTGCGCGCTCGCATGGCGCAAAAGTGTATCGACGATGCGTACCGCCGAGACGCCTTCTGCCATTTCCTTGAGATCTTGCTCTTTGTCGGAAGTCTTCGAGAGCGCTTCGGTCTCGTGTTTAATCACGTCGCCGAGATTGTCTTTGAGGGATTGTTGGTACTGCTTGAGCGCAGCCTTGACCGATGCAACATCCGTGAGGCGCGGCAGCACTTTCAGGTGCGTCTTCTTTTTAATGAAGTCGATCGCTGCGAGATCATCGGTGTCGAGCATCGCGACTTCAAGCTCATTTGCATGATTACTGTACGCGATGATGTTGTTGCGTCTCGCGACAGGCTCGGGAATGAGTGAGAGTGTTTCGTACTTGATATTGGTCCCGACGAGCGAGACGAACGGGATACCGAGGATGTATGCATAGGTGCGGCGCAGCTCATCTTCGCCGATCGTATTGTGCGCAGTCAGGATCTCCGAGACTGGCTTGCCGCTTTCTTTCGCCTCCTTCTCCGCCGCGTCAAAATCTTTTGCCGACACGAGTCCTGCATCGGCAAGAAACGTCTTCAGGTGCGAATCCGAAATGTACATATTTACTCAATTATATCGCACTGTTGATGCGTCTCGACATTTTTGTGGTGATACACTTATCCGCATGACTGAGTCTCCCGTTCCACCTCCTACTCCGGCACCGGACCCAATCACTCCGGAAAAAATGCCGGATCACCATCTCCCCGGCATCTACCTCATTGTTGGGGCCTTGGTCGTTGTGGGTGCCTGCGTGTACGCGTATTCATCGGGATCATTCGGACGGCCCGCACTCGCCGAGTGCAACATACCGAAGTCCGAAGAAGATCTCGCTGACGAAAAACAAATTGAGGAGCTCGTACAAAAAGCAGAATCGCTGAATAATCCGCTCATGAGCAGTGATTCCGCGTCGGATTTCGATATAGAAACGTATTTCTTAGAAAAAATGAAATTGGAGGACGAATACGCCGCAATTTACGAACAGATAGCAATGAAACAGATGTCCAGGGTAGCCCCCGCAGATCTCATATCTATATATGAACGCTACTGTACACAGGAGCGACCGTTTGCGGCGGATTTGTCGCCGGAGCGATATGCAGCCTTGCGCGAAGAACTTGCGTCCTTAAATCTGCAAGAACTGACATGTAAGCTCAAGAGCGACGTCTATTGGCCCGGCGAAATTCCGTCCGTACTTTCGTCTGTCGGGCAGCGTCTCGCGGATGGCGGGGAATTCGACGCTGCCGTTCGGCTTTATCAATGTGCTGCAAATCAATTCAACACGCTCGCTATGTATCGGATTGCTCAGGTCTTTGCCTACGGTAGTGACGGGATCATATCATCCGCTCCCGATACAATTGCGTATACACCGATCGCTCGTGATCTAAAGAGTGCCTATTTCTGGATCGCTGCACTCGTCCACACGGAAAGACAGCAAAATTACGGGGTTCTCGACACTGCGACTCAATTTGGATGGAATGCCATCGGCCTTCTTGATGCCCTCCAGCAAAGCAAGGAGCTCTCCGACAAAGACCTGCTCGACACGGAAGTCGAGGTGGTCGAGTTCGTACGAATCAGATATCCGTTTGCGCAGATCGACAAAACCAGCGTATACAACCATTCGATGCGTGCGATGTTGCCGGCGCTCGAAGCCGCCGCGGAAGGGAGAACCGAGATTCGACAGTCGCCAGACGATCCCAACACATATATTGTCGAACCTGTCACCCCTCGCTGAAGACACGAAATACATGCGCGTTGGATTTTTTTGGTGAATTGATGTAGAAATCGCATAGTTCCACAAGGATAGGAGTGACGTATGTCGTATAAGAAGCAGGTGGACGTGGCTCTCTTTGTCTTCGCGCTGACCACCACAGCTCTCTTGTTCTTAAATATCGACACAGTGATGGCGGCGATCGCATCGGTAATCGAGAACGCCAAATTCTCGATCAATTTCGCGCTCATGACGATCGCCGCTTTCGCGATTGCTTTTGCGGGGGCGACGTACATGACCTTCCCAGAGGCATGGCGAGAATGATCTTTTCGCATTTTTAGGAGCCACCCCGCGTGGCTCCTTTTGTTTGAGAGTCTCGACCGATACAATCACACGCAGAAGCGCCAAAGGAGTAGACGATGCGGAATTGTACGAATCCAGAATGTCGACGTCCGATTGATGCATGCAACGGCTTCGTAAAAGCCGGCGACATCAACGAAGCGATTGCCGGCACGCGCCCCTGGAGAGAGGTGCGTGAATTATGCGGGAAGTGTGGCTTTTATATCGCTTGTCTGGGGATGATGGGACGAGATCAGGAGCTAAGCGAATTCTTCGTCAAGATCGGCTATGCCGACGCCCCTACTGTACATAGTGAAGCAACAAACGGCCCGTCTTGACGGGCCGTTGACTTTTTTATAGTCGAAGCGTATAGTGCCCGCATTAGTTCCGCCGCTGGCGGGCGCTTTTTTTAAAGGGCGCCTTCGCGGCGAACAATAACAACATAATCCATATGGCACTGTTTGACCTTAAGACCCTGAATTCGGCTCTCGAGGAGCTCCAGCAGGAGCGCGGTATTACGCGTGACTCCGTTATTGATGCGCTCGCTACGGCGCTCGCCGCTGCGTATCGCCGTGAATACGGCAAGCGCGGGCAGATCATTCGCGCAACCATGGATCCCCAGACGGGCGACGTGGAATTCCGCCAGGCCAAGATCGTCGTCGACTCATCTCTCGTCCGCAAGGAGGAAGAGGAGGCGAAGGATGAAAATGACCACCGCTCACGATTCAATCCCGAACAGCACATCATGATCGAAGATGCGCGCCGTATCAAAAAGGATGCGCAGCTCGACGAAGAGATCTCCTTCCCTCTCGAGACGCAGGAAGATTTCGGCCGCATTGCAGCGCAGGCCGCAAAGCAAGTGATCATGCAGAAAGTCCGCGAGGCAGAGCGCGCTTCGATCATCGCCGAGTACGGCGAGCGCGAAGGTGAGATCGTCACTGGCCACGTGCAGCGCTTTGAGCGCGGCAATCTTTTCATCGACCTCGGTCGTGCGACCGCCATCTTGCCTTACGACGAACAAATCCCAGGCGAGCGTTATCGCCAGGGCGAGCGCGTCCGCGCACTCCTCCTTCGCGTAGACGAGGGCGTGCGTGGCACGTTCATCCGCCTCTCCCGTTCGCATCCGCGTTTCCTCACCAAGCTTTTCGAAGCAGAAGTGCCTGAAATGGCATCCGGTGTCGTGGAGGTAAAAGGAATCGTGCGCGAACCAGGCAGCCGTGCCAAGATCGCTGTGTTCTCCAATGATGATCACGTCGACCCGGTCGGCGCACTCGTCGGTCAGCGCGGCGTACGCGTCGCGGTCGTCACCTCCGAACTCGGCGGTGAAAAGATCGACGTCGTTGAATGGTCTGAGAAAGCAGAGGACTTCGTCAAAGAAGCGCTCAAGCCAGCACAGGTACTCGGTATCGAACTTGTGGAAGACGACAACCGCGCCACAGTGCAGGTCGCCGAAGACCAGCAGTCGCTCGCGATCGGCCGTGGCGGTCAAAATGTCCGCCTCGCAGCACGCTTGACCGGCTGGAAGATCGATATCCGCTCCACAGGCGGCCAAGTCGTCAGCGAAGATGGCTCGCAGCAGAAACCCGTCCAGCCGACCGATGTCGAAGATATTTCTGAGACAGAAAGCGGATTCGAGGAAACGAAAAAGGAAATGGGCGAAGATGAATCGAGCGAAGACACTATCGATCCCGTAGCTCAGGACCGCGACATCGCCGATGAAAAAGTAGAAGAGCAACAGGAAGAAACGGACGAGAGTAAAGAAAAGGACGCGGAGTAAAAATCCCACGCATAAAAAATTTAGAGGCGCGCCACCGTGGCGCGCCTCTGCATTGAAGGAACATTCACGCGCTGACGGAAATTTTCATGTCTTGGAGAAAAAATTCATCATAGCCGTCGTACTGAATGTGAATCATACGGGGATACGGTTGTTTCTCGTTACCGATATCGGCCGGCAATCGTTGCGCAATGTACTGCGCAAGGTCTTTTAGAACCGTACACGCAATATTTCCGTGAAGAAAAAGGTCGGGAGTCTGCGGATTAATCGCGCCAAACAAATAAACGAACGGTTCTCCTGCCGCCTCCGACAACCCGAAACTCACATTGCACTCAAAACATCTCATCATGATGCGATGTGCTGGAATACACATCTTCCAGTTGTCACGATGTCGCATCGCTGAACCAACGAGGACGTGGGGTTCCTGTTCGATCTCGACAGGAATGCGGATCACGTACAACTTCGAACGCCCCCTGGTTTCACTAACCTTCTTCAACTCCATGGCATATCTCCTGCGTCAAATGTACTGCGCGCCATTCAATATGATTACCGCCTTTCTGTCAAAAGATTCAGCGGCGGCGCCTATGGGCGCCGCCGCTGTTTTTGAAAAAGATCATTGGGTCTTCTCTGGCCTTGCTGCCCACCACAGCGTAAGACCGAGCGCGATCATGCCTAACACAAGCATTAGAAGGTATTCTCGACCCGGATGCTCTGACATCTTGGCTGCCGACCAGCCTACGACACCCATCGCTATCACTAGTGGGAAAATCCTGAGCACAATTTTCATAGCACCTCCCATGCTTCGCTCTGTGCCAACCTCGGGCACTCTAGACCTTTGTCCATTTTTTCGCAATAATGCGCGTACTTACCACGTAATCATCACTATCATCTATGAATCTCTGGCACGGTGTACCACTCGGCGAAAAAGCCCCCGAAGAATTCCATGTAATTATCGAGATCCCGAAAGGCTCACACAATAAATACGAAATCGACAAAGACACGGGTCTTATCAAGCTCGACCGTGCAAATTTCAACGCCGCAGCGTACCCATTTGATTACGGATTCGCACCACAAACACTCTGGGAAGACGGCGACGCACTCGATGTCATCGTCCTGACGACCTACCCCCTCAGTGTGGGTGTCCTCGTATCAGTCCGCCCGGTCGCTATCATGGAGATGACGGATTCCGGCGAGTCGGATCACAAAATCATCGCAGTTCCGACCGAAGACTATCGCTGGGACGATGTGCAGGATCTCAAAGATCTCAACAAGCACAATCTTAAGGAGTATCAGCACTTCTTTGAAACGATCAAGCAGCTGAAGAAAAAGCCTGCCGTTGTTACGATCCATGGCTACAAAGGCAAGAAGGAGGCTCTTGCCGCCGTCGAGAAATCGATCGAGCTCTATAAAAAGAAGTTCAAGGCGTAGCTCTCGTCTGGTTGTCCACTCCTCTCTTTGCGACACACCTCCTATGGGGTGTTCTATACTACGCATATGCCACCTCAGACTCCCCCACCGCATAATCCTCAAAAAGAATCCGCTGGCCCGATCATCGGCGCGCTCATTATCGTGGTTCTCCTCATCGTCGGAGGATTGTATTTCTGGAGCGCACGATTGAGTCAGCAGAATATGCAGCAAGAAAATCTCCCCCTTATCGTCGGCGACGTGTCGGTCAATCCGTAATACGTGCTTTTGGGCTCAAAGTGTGGTAAAAGTTATCGATAAATCGATAACTTTGCTTGGCTTGTGTCGCTCGGAAGCGAAAGTAAACTTTCTCTTCCCTCGCTATCCTCGCAAGATAAAAAACATGATGACCGAACACCACAATCACGTGCATGGCGCACAAAACGTCAAAGTGACGCGCAATACCGATACCTGGGAAGTTGAGCTCAAGGCGGAGATCTCCGCTGAAGCACTCGCAGGATATCGCACCGAGGCGCTCAAGGAGATTCAGAGCACCGCCAAACTCGACGGCTTCCGCCCCGGCAAGGCCCCGGCCGATCGCATCATTGCCGTCTACGGCGAAGCGGCGATCATGCGCGAAGCTGCTGAGCACGCTGTGCAGCACGAATTGCCCGAACTCCTCGCCAAGGAGAAGCTCATGATTATCGAATCCCCCCGCGTGGAGATCGCATCTCCAGAGGCAGGCAAGCCGCTCGCCTTTACCGCTCGCGCACCGCTCGCGCCCGAAGTCACGCTCCCCGATTACAAAAAAATCGCCTCCAAGCACAACGCCAAAAAAGAGGAAATCACTATTTCAGACAAGGAGCACCAGGATGCCCTCATCCACTTGCGACGCGAGCGCGCCCGTATCGACAAAGTAGAATCCGGTACAGATGCGCAGAAGGCATCCGAAGAGTCTCGCGCGATGAAAGAGGATGAACTGCCGGCACTCGACGATGAATTTTCAAAATCAATCGGCTACGAGAGCGCTGCTCATTTTACCGACACCATCCGCGTGAACATGCGAGAGGAAAAGGCGCGGCAGGCGATCGAGAAGCGTCGCACCATGATCCTCGACGATCTCATCAAGGAATCCCGCATTTCGTATCCGGCGATCCTTCGCGAATACGAGCTCAACGAGATGGAGGGCCGCATGAAGGATGACCTCGAGCGCATGGGCACCACCTTTGAAGCATATTTGAATCAGACAAAGAAGACGCACGAGCAAATCCGCGCAGATTGGAAAGACGCTGCAGACAAGCGCGCCCGCATGCGCCTCATCCTCGCGGAAATTTCCCGCGCCGAAAAGATCGAGCCGAGCCGCGAAATGATTGATCAAGAAGTCGCTCATGCCAAAGAGCACTACAAAAATGCTGACGAAGGCGTCTTGCGCACCCACATCCAGCACGCGATGAAAAACGAAGCCGTGCTCAAATTCCTCGAGGCGCAAGAATAAATTCAACGCCGCACGTCTCCCGTACCTATCTTAACCGGTCGGTTAAGATAGGTACCGATTCCAAGTTTGCTATTTATTTAATATCGTTGTAGAGTATTGACCGGAAAGGATTCGGTCACATGAGTGAATCGCGTCGCACTGAGGTCATCGCACGTACGGAGACTATGAAACGAGCGCTCAAGCTCGATCAAAAGACGCTCGCGGAGCTGGGTAAATTGTCTCTCCTGGGGCAAATGTGCTTTCTCGCACTCATGCACGAAATGCGAAACGATTCAGACACAATCCACTGATGTTTAAGGGCTCCCGATCGGGAGCCCTTTTGATTTTGAAAATCAAAGCTCTGGGGCGCGCAACCCCTTCTCTTTCATATCAAGGCGCTCGGCCATTCCAGTCAAAACCGCTTCTTCAATTGTTTTATTCATATCTTCAGGCGAAATATCCTCCGATTGCTTGAGTTTGCGATGCAGCCGATTCGCAACCAGATTGGATATGAGCCCAATCTCTTTATCATTCAAAGACTCGCCCTCTAAGAGAAGTCCCGAGGTATCAATAAATTGCTTTACCTGGCCCTCCATAGCTTGCATCTTTGCGGGATTCGTCGCGCGTAACTCCATCGCGTAATTTGCATGCTCTCCCTCCAAATGTTCGTTCATATATTCGAGATTTGCTTGTATTGGGATAATAGTACTCCAATCAATCCAAAAGAAAACTACCCCTTGGATTGCTCCTCGGAGTAGTGGGTGGGACCCATGTCGTCGACATAGTCGCCCGACATGGAATCGCCGTAGTAGGCGGTGTCGTCGAGCCCGCGCATCTCGTCGGCGCATCCGAGATAGTAGAGCACCGAAGCGAGTAGCGCCGCCGAAGTGACGACGCCGAAGACGAAACCGCCCGAAAAGATCAGAAACTTTTTCATGCGCCCCTCCAGGCTCTATCAACCCACGAACCATTTCATGAGCTGAATAAAGGGGCGGATAGATATCCGCCCTAGTAGTCGTAGCAGGAGCGGCAATGTTGTCGCTCGGCCCGCGCAATTATCTTGCGGTTATCGCGCGGAATGCGCCGTAAAGGTTTCCCTTTGACCTGCTTAATTCGTCCGCCACCGCCATACAGGCCATAGCGCAACGGCACGTCATACAGACCGCCGCGGTGGCGGACTTGGTGAGAGCAATAATGCGCCATAGTTCCCCCTGTGTTGGCGATTACGTAAAACGAAGTTGCGGCTGCGTGATCCTGTTTTGTAGCGGCTATCAACACCGCACATGCGCGATTCCTCGCGCATTTTCCTGGGACGAACCCCGGAAGTAGACAGGATCACGCAGTTTGTCCGCTTACATTGCTCGTCGACTTTGAGCAACGCTGTAACCCTCGGCAAAGGTCACAGTAGTTTTGGAAGAGTGCACGGTGATTTTTTCAGCACATGTGTTGATGCGCCGCAGTGTCCTTTGATTGCACATCCTGTAAGTACAGGGCACAAAGTCTTTGCCTGCCTTAGCAAAGCTGGACACGGGGAGGAGAAGCACCCCAAACACTCCATCACCATTCTCTGCCTACGAGGAACTATCGGTCCCCGGAACTGGTTGCGCATTGCCGTGCGCTATCTGTAAAAGAACGATCTCTGTTAGCTCACGAAAGATTCCCGAGCTAAATAGAGTCCTCGAAGATTCGTCGCCGAGTTTCTTCGAAGAGTTTTTCCCTTTGCGGGAATAGCGCTTTTTGTTGAGCACCACGCGGTGGTGGTAGCGGTTGTCAGCGAGCATACGCGCCGCCTCACTGCGGGGTTTCGGAAGCTGGATGACAATCTGCTTCATGTGTTTTCCTTTCAAACAAAATCTCAATCAGCCAACGACCATTCGCGGACTGAATAAAGCGGGCGACGATGTGTCACCCATAGGAACTTCAACGAAGCCGGCGTGCCGGAACACCTGGACCTTTTTCACGGACCCGTCTTTCTGCATTTCATCCACGCTTTCGCGCTTCGAGAATGCATACAGAATTTTGATGTTGCGCGCACGGAGTGCGGCTTCGAGCGGCGCCATGAAGAAGGGCGCGCCGCCGATCATCACGGTGTCGTACTTGTCATACGCTACCATCTGCGCCAGCGCTTCTGCCTTTGCACGCAGCTCTTTTGCGATGGGCAATTGCTCGAATGTGATGAGCGCTTGCACCAGCTCTTTGTCGGCCGGCTCCACTACACCAGCTGCAATTTGGTCCGCGGTCGCCACGTGCTGCGTGAGGTTGAGGATTTTCATCCGCTTGCCCTTTCTTTCGATTACTGATTCGATTGCGCCTTCAGATTTCATTTCCCGCCCCTACTCTATCAACTCACGAGCCATTTCATGAGCTGAATAAAGAGATCGAGAAACGCATGCGCCCCTCGATCTTAATGATTGGCCGGATGTTCGACGATGTAATCGATGATCGCCCACTGATCGACCCGGCCCCAGTCCTTGCGGTCTTCGACCGCCTTCGCGTATCCCGCATATGCACGCGGATTCCGCTTGCGGAGATCCTTGACGAACGCGAGCTCGTCCTTGGTCTCCCAATAAACCTTCTGCTCGACCATGACGGACCTCCTCTATCAACTCACGACCATTCGCAAGCTGAATAAAGTGCGGAGTATTTTTTGAGCCTCCGCACACTCAAGTTTTTTTCGAGAACCACTCGGCCATGCTTTTACACCGGAGCTTTTCATGTCTACTCTTTCGGCTCATCGCCGCTGTAGATCATTCAAACCGGCAACCTCGGTCGAGGTGATTTCCCTGAAGTTGCGCTACCGACGCAGAGCTTCTCGAGCGTCTTTTAGAGTACGGTAGACGACACCGTTAATTACGTAATAGGTCATGAAGACACCCACCACGTCGCCGACATTCACGTCGACTTCCTCGCTCCCCCAGCCGCGAGGCCTGACTGTGCCACCAAAGCAGCAAAAAATTGCAGGAGTTGTGCGTGGTTAGTGCACTTTTATTTAGTGGGACCAACCTCCCACTGAACCGGCTACTCCAAGCCGCACCTCTCCACGACCGGTCGCGAAGAGGATTACGATGAGGCCATCGTTTTACCGTGACCCCTCCTCCCTCACCTTACGGCGAAGGCCCTCTCAGCAGTCGTTCGCTGCTGCCTGAGCACCCTCATCTTGGGGTGGCCAGGTACATTCTTGGAATCCTTTCAGATCCCTTCGCCCGACACCAGGTGCGATTGATCACCAAATAGTTATGATTGCGCTATAAAGCGCGTAAATTATTAATTGGTGATGTCAGCTGTTGATGTCGGGGCAAGGAATTACGAGTTTGCCCTGCGCCCGCCACCCCACCATGCTTTAAATGGGGTGGGAGGCGCAGGGCACCTCGCCGTGCCCGTCATCGCTTTCGCGATGGAGGGCTTTTTTGGACCATACAGCCTATTCCGAGGCCGTATGGGTTGAATACCTTTGATTGGCTATGGGGTGTGTCAAAGATCAGAAGTCAGCTCGTACTGACAGCGGGAGTATACACATTTGAATCGATTTGTCAAGTATTTGTGACACTTTACATTCTATACCCAAAAAAGCTCTATAAATGAGCGGTTTGTAAGGCTTTGATTAGTCAGTCCTGTATGTCATTTTTGCCTTGTAAAATAACCACATTTGACAACCTTCAGTGACCGGTATATAATGTCCATAGTGCTGAAGGAGGCACTCGGGTACTTCCCGGGCCCGCAACTTCGGGTTTCATGTGCAAAAGGGAGAATCTCGTGATTCTCACACGTGGTGACGGCGGCGGCGCATAACCGACTGTCGTGAAAAGAGATGGAAAGTGATGTGTGAAGTTTGAGTCCGGCATCATTTCGGGTTCGGGATTGTCACATGTCCTTTCCCCAACAGGGCGGCTCTGCGAGAAGCAGAGCCGCCCACAACTTTATCTTTTTTGCTCGAACTGACCCATTTCCCACAGTAAAGAGAACAACGTGCTAACACTTTGCGTTATTTCCTTACTTTCTATAGCAACGCCGAACACTTTCCCCTGTAATGCCATAATGGCGACTGTGTTGTTGTAAATATAAATATCCGAATGTATCGGCATTCGATCATAGGGGATGAAACGACGCTCTGTAAATTCCACAATGTCGTCGCCGGAAAACGGACCATCCTTGCGCGTGTAAATAGCTTTGAGGTAAATCCCTTTCGCAGAACGTTTTTGAGCGTGGTCATATCGCTCCTTCTCGGAGTACACATTTGCGAGTGCGTCATGACAATAAATAAATTTTAATTCAGTGCCACTCGGCAGTGCGAGCAAGCTGTCTCGCATTCGTGCGACACCTTCTTTCCCATCAAAGAATCGTACGATAGGACGCTCGCCAGCTCCCTCAAACTTTTTTGTGAGTTCGGGAAGGATGGTGGCGAGGTCATTTTCCCTCGATTCAAATTCTCTTTTTTTCGCGTCGAAAATTTTCTTAAGCAATTCTGGTGATTCGGGGGCAAACATCGTCTTCTTCCCTTCTTCGTAGGTGCTCATGAGGCCCATTTTCATGAGCGACTCGAGCTGCACATAGGTAGTAGGGCGTTTGATCTTTGCATGCTTCGCGAGCTGATCAGCAGTAGCTTGGCCGATCTCGAGAGCTGCGAGATACACACGCGCTTCTTTTTCCGAGAGACCAAGATCTTGGAGTTCTTTTAACATCTTCGTATTGTATTGCACAAATGCCTGTATCAAAAATGAATGCTGTTAAAAATTAATTTTAAAAGATTCGGAGGCACCACTTTCGTGATACCTCCGTTTGTTGCAACGCGCCTACGCGCCGCCACCGTTCTTCTTGCGCGACCTGGCGGCCTTGCTGCCGACGCCGGCGACCGGCGCGCCGCGCTGGGGCAGGGTCGACTCCTTCTTTCCCTTGCGCCGCTGACGGATAAACCGCTTCGCGGCATTGTTGGAGCACTTGCGCGCGTCCGCCACGAGGGCGATCGTCTTCGAGTCCATGTCAAATCTCCCATTGATGCACCGATCTTGATGCTGGCGAGAGTTTAGCACACTTAAATGCTTTTGTCAAGATCTATTTCTTGGCTCTATCGCTCGCTTTTTTTGGCTTAGTGGAGCGTCTCGTCCTGGTCACGATACGCATCGATTTCAAACCGCTTCACGATATCCTGCGCCAGCATTTTTAATGTTGCCTCATCATTGAGCGAGATTTTTTCCGGATCGAGGTCTTTCTCTCTCAAAATTTCATGAAAGTAGTGCGCCGGGACATGCTTATCGTCGTCGCCGGCACCCCATTCCATCATCGCATCTGAATGCTTATAACCTTCTTTTGTCCCGCCCTGACGTTGGATATTGAAAACGATCTCTGCGATCCTGCCTTGCAACAACATCTCGCGTTTGTATTTTTGCTTATCGAATCCTCCTTCAAATCCCATAGATAACAGTGTATCAGATGTGAAGAAAAATTTGGCCCTCATTGTCGATCTCTGATACACTCTTTTTATATGCAGAACATCAAATCCCAGCTCGTACCAATGGTCGTAGAGAAAACTTCCTTCGGCGAACGCGCATACGATATCTATTCGCGACTTCTCAAAGAGCGCATCGTCTTTTTGGGCGGCCCGATCGACAATGAGGTGGCCAATCTCGTCGTCGCACAGCTCCTCTTCCTCGCATCAGAGGACCCAAAGAAAGACATCTCTTTCTATATCAACTCCCCCGGAGGCATGGTCACGGCCGGCCTTGCGATCCTCGACACCATGAATCATATCCAGCCCAATGTATCGACCGTCTGTGTGGGCATGGCCGCCTCGATGGGCGCCGTCCTCCTTTCGGCTGGTCAAAAGGGTAAGCGTTTTGCGCTCCCCAATGCCGAGGTGATGATCCACCAGCCCTCAGGAGGTGCCGAGGGTATGGCTGCGGATATCGAGATCACAGCCAAGCAAATCCTCAAACTGCGCCAGCGTCTCAATATGATTTTGGCCAAAAATACCGGCCAAAAGCTCGAAAAAATCGAAAAAGACGTCGATCGCGACTTCTTTATGGATGCCCCGGAGGCCCTCAAGTACGGCATCATCGACAAGGTTCTCGGGTAGAAAACCTCTCACGTACCATCGAAAAGCGCGACACTAGCCACATTGTAAAATTGTGGTACACTCGCCGTGTACACTCTATTAGCTATGAATTTCAAATTTTCCAAAACCGCTGGGGGCACCGACATGCAAAAGAAACCCATTCTTAATTTTCCGAATCTGGGGAGTTTTTCGCATTCGTAATCACTCACGCGGTGGGAATAACCCACGCGTATGTTATCAACAAAAATAATCCTTCTACTTCTCGCGGCAGCGGGAGTCACTGGTATTGCGGTCGGCTATTTCGCTCGACTGATCATTTCACTCGGTAAGCGAGGCTCTATGGAGCTCGAGATTCGCAAAATGCGACTCGACGCCGAGGAAAAAGCAAAACGCATCACCGAAGAAGCAGAGGTGAAGGCAAAGGAGAAGCACGACCAGCTTACTGCTGAATTCAAGGAGCGCGAGCGCGATCACAAAGCGACAGAAGAGCGCCTCATCCGCAAGGAAGAGCTTCTCGACAAGCGCCAGACGAATCAAGATACGGAACAGGAGACCCTGACCCGCAAGAATCAGGAGGTCGCTGAAGCGAAGGAGAAGGCAGAGGCTCTCCTTCGTGCCCAGCAAGAAAAACTCGAGAAGATCGCATCGCTCTCCGTCGAGGAGGCGAAGAACGAGCTCCTCAAATCAGTCGAGCAGCAATACGAGAAAGATATCGAGAGTCGCATGCGCAAGCTTGAGATCGCGGCCGACAACAAGATCGAACAGAAGGCCAATGAGATCCTCACGACTGCCGTACATCGCCTCGGCAATTCCGTCGTCTCTGATGTCCTCGCGACGACCGTGACGATCCCCAACGACGAGATCAAGGGCAAGATCATCGGCAAGGAGGGTCGCAATATTCGGCAATTCGAACGCTCAACCGGTGTCGACGTGATCATCGACGACACGCCGGGCACGATTACCCTCTCTTCGTACGACCCGATTCGCCGCCAGATCGCCCGTATCGCGCTCGAGAATTTGATTCTCGACGGTCGCATCCAGCCGGCAAAGATCGAAGAGTCTGTGCAAAAGGCTGAGCAGGAGATCAACAACATCATCAAGAAAAAGGGTGCTGAGGCTGCGTACAACGCCAAGGTCCCGAATCTCGATCCGAAGCTCCTCATGATCCTCGGCCGCTTGTACTTCCGCACAAGCTACGGCCAGAATGTGCTCGACCATTCCGTAGAGGTCGCCCATCTCGCCGCCATGCTCGCAGCAGAGCTCGGTGCAGATGAAGCTGTCGCCCGCGCTGGCGCGCTCTTCCACGACATCGGCAAGGCCGTCGACCATGAGGTCCCAGGTACGCACGTAGAGATCGGCCGCCGCATCCTTCAGAAATTCGGTATTTCAGAAGCAGTGGTCAAGGCGATGCAGGCGCACCACGAGGAATATCCGTACGAGACTCCGGAATCCATGATCGTGCAGGTAGCCGATGCGATCTCTGGCGGACGCCCAGGCGCTCGCCGCGATAGCGTTGAGAACTACATTAAGCGCCTCGAAGAGCTCGAAGCGATCGCCAACAACCAGCCAGGCGTCGAGAAAAGCTATGCAATCGCCGCAGGCCGCGAAATCCGCGTCATTGTGAAGCCGGAAGCCCTCTCCGACCTCGAGTCCCGCAAGCTTGCGCGCGATATCGCCGACAAGATCGAGAAAGAACTCCAGTATCCGGGCGAGATTAAAGTGAGTGTAATTAGAGAGATGAGGGTCATAGAATACGCGCGATAAAAAGTCTCCGCCTGCCCCGTAGTCAGCTTTGCTGTACTAATGGGGTCATTCGCGAGATGCGCGTGATCGAATACGCTCGATAAAAACGACACGTGTCATAAGTGTAACCAAAAAATGGCTCTGTGGAGCCATTTTTTGCGTTCATGGATTTTATGCCTTAAAGCCTGTGTATATATGCACTTACTTGATTGACAGGCTGAAAATACGGCTCAAAATGGTAAAAGAGTGGTCGAGAGGAGACTTTTTAACCATTTAATCAATACACACTATGGCAAATAAAATGGATTTAGTAGATCGCGTACACTCGACAATCGGCTGCACCAAGGCCGATGCTGAGCGCGCCGTGGAATCGATGATCACCATGATCACTGAGACCCTCAAGAAGGGCGAGGAGGTATCTGTCGCCGGCTTGGGCATCTTCGAGGCAAAGACGCGTGCCGGCCGCATGGGACGCAATCCCCGCACCGGTGCGACGATTCAGATTCAGTCGATGCGCGTGCCAAAATTCCGCGCTTCAAAGACCTTGAAAGACGCGATCAAATAATTTCTCCCTCTGAGAAATACAAAAACCGCTCAGCTGAGCGGTTTTTGCTCTTTACTCGATCGACATGCGCCAGAGAGCTTCATAGATCTTCCGGAAGGAATCTGCGGTGGACACACTTTCCATCACGACAGCAAAGTAGTCCTGCTTGATAGAGGTGATGATGACGCGGTTTCCATAAATGCCTATATCTGTTTCAAATGGCGAGAATTCTGGGGGTAAAAACCTGACTTTTCGGTACTGTCCGCGGACTTTTTCGCCGTACTCTCTGCCTTCCGGAGTATCAAGTATCAGTTCCCTGAAATAAAATTCGTCCGACAGTGTTTTAAAGTCAACTCGACGGTACGTTTTCTCAAATACCTCTTGTGCAAGCTCCGCACTACTCAAAAAAAGGGCCTCGCCCTTGGTGATAAACCAATCGTCATAGGCTTTGTCTGCCCCTTCCTTTCCTTCAAAAATGAGGACCCGCGGCTTATTCTTTCCCTTCACAAAGAGTGTCTCCAACTGTGGAATAGCTTCTCGGATTTCCTTCAAGCGCATTTCTGCTTCAGAAACCAAGTATTTCGGATTTTGTGCAATATAGTATGTATGTTTCCCACGCTTGAATTGAGAAACGAAACCTTTTTCGGAAAGTTGATCCAATATCAGATATGCCGTCGGCCGCTTCAGAAGCGACTTTTGTGCAACCGCCGCGACTGTCCCTTCCCCGATTTCCAGGAGAGCCAAGTAAGCACTCTGCTCTTTCGGAGTAAGGCCTAAGTGCTGCAGGGGTTCGAAAGCTACCATTCTAACAAGAATGGCCCGAGAAACAATAAATGTCAATAAAACTGACATTATATGTCCAGGTATTGGCTAAAGTTCATTGAAATTTGCTCCAAAATTACCTAAATTTATTGACATATATGCACTTCAGGGGTAAAATATTCACGGTTGAACAACGGAGCACCGCACATGTCAGCATCATTAAGGGTCCTTACCGTCGGCATGACTATCTTTTCGATTATCATTGCCCTACTTCTCTTGGACGTCATCTTCGGCCAGGCGAACAGGGAGGACGTTGGGCGCTGTCGGGCGGAAAGTCTTGTACTCACTGAAACTGCCACTCGAGCTGGAATCTCGCGAATCGTTGATCGCGCAAAGGTCTCCTGTCCGCAACTCGCCCTCCGGATGGAAGACAGCATCATCTGGATCGAGGACAAAAAATTTTGTTCTGATCCCAACAGCAAATTTTGTCGCGATCGGATTCTTGCAGATCTCAGCAATACGCGCATCGGAGACGTTTTCAAGTGCACTCAGGTGATCTACACAGACTACTCTCGATACCTAAAAGTGTTCTGGATTGAGAACTGTGCCCGAAAAACCGACTAATCACTGCACCGGCGCCTCAATTGAGACGCCGGACTTTTTTGTATTACGGCAACCATCGTGTAAAGTGACACTAAAGCGGGATTAGTTTAATGGCAAAATAGCGGTTTTCCAAACCGCGGTCGGGGGTCCGATTCCCCCATCCCGCACAAATTCCAAAAATGTATAATGACCGCACATGAGGTTCCTTGGCGTGTATTTTTTTACTTTTTTGACGCTGCTTGTGGCGGGAGGAATTTTGTACCTCAGTGCGGGCGCGCGCACAGATTTTCGAAGAGAGATTGAACGCCCCTCGGGGCAGATCTCTACGAGCTCCGTGCCGGGCATTGCATCATCGACACCTCTGCGGGCCGCATCGACTACCGCGACTTCCACGATAAAAAAGGTAGCGACTGCACCCAAAAAACCAAGCGTTGAGGCCCCGGAAACGGCGGAAGAAGCTTCCCTTCCCCCTGCCGATCCCAACATGGCGACCCGCATAAATGATCCCTATCCATTTCCACCCCTCCCCGCCGAAACAATCAACGAAAAGGCCCGCGAGGCGCTTGTAAATATCTTTTGTGTGCCAAGTGGCGGTAGTATGAGGCCCACCTCCGGGAGCGGAATAATCATCGACCCTCGCGGCGTGATCCTGACCAACGCCCACGTGGCCCAGTACGTCCTCCTCTCTCAGAGCCAAAATATCGATCTCTCCTGCACCATTCGTTCAGGCTCGCCCGCTGCTCCAAAGTGGCGTGCTGAAGTGATGTATCTTCCACCAGTCTGGGTACAAGAGCACGTACAAGAGATAAAGTCGCAGCGAGCGTATGGGACGGGCGAGCACGATTACGCTCTCCTCCTTATCACTCAACCACTAGAAGGTCTGCCGCCTGCAGCCTATCCGTACCTCCCTATCGATACGAGACATGCGATCGGCTTCGAGGGTGATCCTGTCCTCGTCGCAAGCTATCCTGCCGAGCTTATTGGCGGATTTGCAGCCCAAAATAGCCTCTATGCGATCTCCTCTCATACAACAATCCAGAAACTCCTCACATTTGTCGCTCAGACGATTGACCTGATCTCCCTCGGTGGCGTCATTGGGGCCCAAAGCGGGTCTTCCGGCGGGGCCGCCGTCAATGCATGGGGGCGCCTCGTTGGGCTCGTGGTCACGACCAGCGCCGGCGACACCACTGGCGAACGCGACCTCCGTGCCCTTACCTTGAGCTATATAGACCGTGATTTGGCGGTACAGACGGGTCACAATCTGACGGAGATACTCAGCGCCGATGTAAACATCCTGACATCTGATTTCAGGCAAAAAACCGTCCCTACCCTCATAAAAAAATATATCGATACCCTCACTGGCTCGAGTCAGTAATCCCTGCGAGTGTGAAATGTGTGATAATATGCCCAAGTTCACATAACTTTTCGGGGCGTAGTATACCGGTAGTACGCTTGCTTTGGGAGCAAGTAGACCGAGTTCGATTCTCGGCGCCCCGACCAAAAGGTAGTATCTATAAAGGACATGCTGTAGGACACCGTGTCCTATAATGGCTCTGGGCCTACATTACCTGCTCATATAGCCTGCAGGACGCCCGCCGCGTCGAGGTGTTTAAGTATACCGTCACGACATCGATCTGAAAGTCCCTATCGTCCCGCTTGGTTTCCATATAGAGCTGGGCAGTCCTGGCGACTTTGCCAAGCTTAGACTCGTTGGCGAGCTCCTCGGCTGAGTTATACATTCTTTCACGTGTAACGTCTGGCGACGTGTCACGTGAAACTGTCTTGACCTCTACAAAGCGGACTTCCCCGCCCTTTTCCGCAATTATATCGATCTCTCCCCAGGGTTTCCTGAAGTTGCGCTCGATAATCTTGAACCCCTTGCGCTCGAGAAATTGGGCGGCAATTCCCTCTCCAATGTCCCCTGTTTTTCTCTTTTCGGTAACCACAGTCGGGATTATATGCCAGATGCGCCATTAGCTATAATTTGGATGCTTTCACGTGAAAACATGCCTAAAACGTTACGTAGTAACATATTTCGTCCTTTATTTGGTCTGGAATTGGTATTAAATGGCTTAAAATAAGACTATTACAGACAAAAGGACGTTTTGGTAAGAAACATGTATCGAACGTCCTTTATCCCCATATCCCCAGAGTTTTCCCCAGTTATGCACATCCTGTACTTTTGCGTGCTTCTGGAAGTCCGATCAGGGGAGTCGGTGCATGTCTGCGTCTTTTACGTGTAACAGACAATTTCACGCGCTCTTCATCCGGCTTGAGTTTAATACTGCCTGGCTTACTGCTGTGCGCTCTTTTCTTGTGATGCATGTGCTCCTTTTGATCTTTCGAATTCACACAAGCCCTGTCGGTCGATCTGGGTGAAAATTTTCACGACTGCGATCATGAAAAATTTATGAAATATCTTTTTGCTTGACGCAAGTCGTGGCCGTGTAATACGTTTTCCAGCATCTATGAATACCTCAAAAATCGGGTTGCAAAAACTCCTCATAACAACTGGAGTTGTTTTTGTCGTTCTTTTTTCGTGGATAATGCCGGTCGTCGCGAGCGCTGCAGAAATGTCAGCAAATGCATCCGCTCAAACGGTCCAGCTGCTTCCTCCGAATGTCGGCAATACGTGTCCACAGCTTCAGACGCCGATTTTCAAGGC
This sequence comes from uncultured Candidatus Saccharibacteria bacterium, assembly GCA_964623775.1. Taxonomy (GTDB): domain Bacteria; phylum Patescibacteriota; class Minisyncoccia; order Phycocordibacterales; family UBA2100; genus UBA10103. The sequence goes on from CAZUVH010000001.1 coordinate 64,300, forward strand.
GTACGTATATGACAACGCGGTCAATTCATTCGATGTAACGATTGCAGATCCATCGTACGTCGCGATCGCAGGCACGATAGGGGAGACACAGATCCCATTCAACCTCATGACGAGATTCGTCGATGCGTCCGGCATACTCCACATGCATGTGGATACCGAGGCCGTATCAGTGCGTGGCACACTGCCAGTTACGCTCACACTCCTTTCCGTTCGTCCCGACAAAACTGTCTGCGCCGCCACTATCTCGGCGACGCTCGTCGGTAGTTCCTCTGGATCGAGCGTTTCTTCTCCTACAGGGAGCGGCTCTGGTCAGAGCACCTACACGCCGCCGGCGAAAGGTCAGAAGCCTGTCATGGGCAAGCCTGACGTCGTGGGTGGCATCATTGATACCAAGTCTCCAGACGGGGAAGTTGTAAAAAGCGTCGGCATACAAAATGCACTTGCTATGGTGTGCGCGACCGCAAGCGGTGCCACGCGCCTCTGGACCGTCCTTTTGGCCGTGTACCTGCTCATTGTCGCAGCGACAATCCTTGCACAGCCGAGCAACAAGCCTTCGGATCAATCATCTGTGCTCCTTGGCGCAGCGATTGTGATCCCGCTCATCGTTCTTTTAGGAGTATGGGGATCTGCTGCTTCGTGCAGGGTAGGGATGTGGGCACCAATCGCCGCCCTCGCAATAGCGGCCGTCGGGTTCGCACTCGGATTCCGCAACCACAATCAATTTTCAAAGACATTCACACCTGTGCAGGCTCCCAAATCTCCACCAATGCCGTCGACAAAGCCACTGATCACTCCTCCACCCAAGTCTCCACCTCCTCCGCCTCCCACACCAAAGAGCGACAAAGACAAGTAATCGATAAAGACTCCCCTAGGGGAGTCTTTATCTTTGGTGCGGATACGGGGAATCGAACCCCGATCTCCACCTTGGCAAGGTGGCGTTCTACCACTAAACCATATCCGCTAATTTCGAACGCTTAGTAAACCACTAAAACTAACTACTATCGGGTACGCTTGGCGACAGTATCATCCACCGAAGCCATATCCGCGATTGCGCTTGATTATACAGAAGAAGTGACGGTCGGCAATTTTTTGTTGTATCTGAGCGGCCTCAGGGTATGATAGGAGCCACGCTCCGATGGTGAAACGGATATCACGGCAGTCTTCGGAACTGCTATTCCAGGTTCGAATCCTGGTCGGAGCACAACGCAATGAGCTACAATACGTCGATGCAGACACACGATCTACGAGTCCCCGATACGGTCAAGAAGCTCGCTGAGACTCTAAAAACGGCCGGGTATGAGGCATATCTGGTAGGAGGGTGTGTGAGAGACCTCGTGCTCGAACGTACGCCAAAAGATTGGGATATCACGACCAACGCCACACCCGAAGACATCCAGAAACTCTTCGCGGAGACGTTCTATGAGAACGATTACGGCACAGTCGGCGTGGTGACAGATTCGGAAGATCCACGGCTCAAGGTGGTGGAAATCACTCCCTATCGTATCGAAGGGAAGTACTCCAACGCGAGACATCCCGACGAGGTGAAATTCAGCGACACGCTTTCCGACGATCTCAAACGACGCGATTTCACGATCAATGCGATCGCATACGACCCGCTTTCGCACGGATTGATTGATGAGCACGGAGGCCAAGAAGATCTCAAACGTCGCGTCATCAAGACAGTGGGGAATCCAGAGGAGCGTTTCGCCGAAGACGCGCTCCGCATGCTTCGAGCGGTGCGCATTTCTGCCGAACTCGACTTCGTGATTGAGGCGCAGACGGCTACCGGCATCCTTGCATCAGCGGCACAATTGCAAAAAATTTCACGCGAGCGCGTGCGCGACGAACTCATCAGAATCCTCATGAGTCCGCGCCCCATGCAAGCGCTCTATGTAGCCCAAAAGCTTGGCATATTAGGTGCCATTATCCCTGAGCTCGAGCAGTCGATCGGTGTCGACCAGAATCAGGCACACTCGTACGACGTATTCGAGCACTTGCTTCGATCGATGCAGCACGCAGCTGACAAAGAGTGGCCACTTGAAGTACGCCTCGCTGCGCTTTTGCATGACATCGGCAAACCAGCATCAAGGCGATGGTCTGACGAGAAAAAAGATTGGACCTTCCACGGGCACGAAGTGATCGGTGCAAAAATGGCGAAAAAAATCATGAGCGATTTGCGCCTCCCGAATGAAACGGTGGAAATGGTGACGAGACTTATTCGCTGGCATATGTTTTTCTCCGATCCCGAAAAAGTCACGCTCTCGGCCGTGCGTCGCATCATTGCAAATGTCGGTCAAGAACACATTAAAGACCTCCTCAATCTACGTATTTGTGACCGTATTGGTACAGGACGTCCTAAGGAACAGCCGTTTCGCCTGCGTAAATACATGTCGATGGTGGATGAGGCTCTCCGTGACCCGATTTCCGTAGCAATGCTCGCGATAGACGGGACAAAGATCATTGATATGGGTATTGCAAAGCCGGGACCGCGCATCGGATGGATCTTGCACGCACTTCTCGAAGAAGTACTTGACGATCCGAAGAAAAATACGCCCGACTATCTTTCAGAACAAGCGACAAATCTCGCAAAATTACCCGACGAAGAGTTGAAAAAAATAGGGGAGAAGGGCAAGAGCCGGCGCGAGGAAGAGGATGAGGCGGTAATACGCGGCCTCCGGGAAAAGCATCACGTGGATTAAGGCCGCACATAAGAAAAACCGCCTCGCGGGATAATTCGTTCGTTTTTTCTTTTTTGAACAAATCATCGCCGCGAGGCGGCTTTGTGTGGTTTGTCTTTTCCTTTAAAGATCTCGGTTAATGATGTACCTTAGCATCCAATACGGAACAGAGGTTCCGTTATAATTTTTTTTGCTGTGGTACTTATATACCGTTTAATTCCTTGATGGAATTAAGGACGACAAAACCTGAAAGAGCGACTGAGATTGATTCTAATATGTCCGATACAAGTGTAAAGGACATGCGTGTGGATAACTTGTCCTTTATAAAGGACGCGGCTTCATAGGCTGATCTCGAGCAGAATGGGGCAGTGGTCTGACCCACAGAGATCGGCGTGGATCTCAGATTTTTTGACCTTCTTCTTCAATGACTCGCTCACAAACCAGTAGTCTATTCTCCAGCCAATATTACGAGCCCTCGCATTACCAAAGTTGCTCCACCAACTATAGTGACCGTTTCCTTTGTGGAACATGCGGAAGGTGTCTATAAAACCAGCATCTATGACTTTCTGGAGACCCTCCCGCTCTTCCTTCGTGAAACCATGCTCTCCCTCGTTGGCCTCTGGCCTCGCGAGGTCTTCGGCGGTATGGGCGACATTGAGATCTCCGCAAAAAATGACCGGCTTCTTCTTTTCGAGCTGTTTCACGAATACCAAAAAGGCAGGGTCCCAATGCTTGTGCCGCAGGGGAAGGCGGCTCAGGTCGGGCTTTGAGTTCGGTGTGTACACGTTTACCACATAAAAGTCCTCGTATTCGGCGGCAATGACACGCCCCTCCTTGTTGGGATCGCCATATCCATCTACGAGGTGGAATTTTTTGATGATCTCCTCAGGGAAGCCGAGAATAACGCTTAAAGGCTTCGTTTTCGTAAAAATTGCCGTCCCTGCATAGCCCTTTTTACCTGCGGATGAGTGCCAATACTCTTCATATTGAGGGAGGTCTACTTCAGACTGGTGCTGCTCTGCCTTGGTCTCCTGGAGGCACAAAATATCGGGTTTCAGGGTTTCGATGACCGGCAGAAGCAAATTCTTCTTGTGTACTGCCCGTATGCCATTTACGTTCCATGAAACGAGTTTCATGTGACAAACCATACCATATTTGATCGGTTCATCCCGCCCTTTCCAGAGAGGGGGCGGATTCACCTGAAAGTCATCGCGGATAGGGTACAAGTGAAAGCCCGACCCGATAGCAACTAGCAACCATCGCCATGAAAAATTCAAATAATAGCCGCAAAATAAGCATTTTTGAGCCGGTTCATGAGAAAGGTAGCCGCGAATGGCGGACCTTTGAGGCTATTCGAGACGAACTCGCTAAAAAACCGCAGGAAGCCCCTCGAAGGAGGCCGCAGCCCGGGTACATTGAGCCGCTCCCCCAAGCTCCACGACCCGTGCGACCATCGCCCGAATTTGGTCGGGGTTAACTCTTGCGTCTTTTGCCGTGAAAGGCTCTGTGGACCTCTCTGAGATGTTTGTCGGTGACATGTGTATAGACTTGGGTCGTCGCGATATTGGCATGACCAAGGAGCGCTTGCACTGAGCGGAGGTCTGCACCATTTTCGAGAAGGTCGGTCGCAAATGAGTGCCGAATCACGTGCGGCGTCACTTTGCGCGTGATACCTGCCTTGATGGCGTATTGTTTCACGAGGCGCTCGACGGAGCGCGGTGTGATCGCCGCAAGATCTTTACCCTTTTTTGCCTTGCCGTATCCCACGAAAAGCGCGTCACTCATGTCGCCGCGTTTTTTGAGATATGCAGCGACGGCCTCCTTTGCCGAAGGGGAGAGGAACACGACCCGCACTTTGTCGCCCTTACCGCGCACTGAAAATTCATCACGGGTGAGATCAATATCGCTCTTGAGGGAGCAGAGTTCGGATACGCGAAGTCCTGTCGAAAAGAGGAGCTCAAGTATGGCTCGATCCCTGAGGGAGGCGAGATCATCGCCCGAGGGCGCTTTCATGATGCGGTTGAGTTCATCGGCGGTAATGAGGTCGAGATCTCTGCCACCCGTCTTTGCGAGCTCGATGCGTTCGGGGTTGAGCGATTCCACATCGCGTTTACGGAGAAATTTGAGGAACGCGCGCAGCGCTATCAGGTGATAATTCTGCGTATTTTTCTTCATGGTCCCCGATGTGCCGCTCGAGCGATTGAGATTGATGCGAAACTCACGCACCATTTGCTCGGTGACCTGCGAAGGGGATTTTACTTTTGCGAATTCGAGGAAGCGATTGAGGTAGCGATCGTAATTTTCGACTGTCTTTACACCACGCCCCTTCTCGATCTCAAGGTACTCAAGAAATTGTATTTTCAGGGTCTTAAGATCAACTGCCATATCTTCATAATAGCAGTAAATATTGTGCGACCTATTTTTCTTGCCCGTACTTGGGTCTGGAAACAACGGAAGTGCCCTTGTGGCGCGACATTGAATTCATACACATGTCGCGCGTGCTAGATTTGAAACGGGAAGGAGACTGGCTATGGCGCTCTGGCACGACGTCTATATAGATAGAATGTTTCGTGCTGCGGCACGATACCGCCTCGCAATGGGAGGGGAGATCAAGGTACACGATGGGATACGTGCTCATGCATGGGAGATTGCACGAGACGCAATTCGCCTTGAGGAGATCAACTGCCTCAACATGGACGGGCTTACCCATGCGGTCATGAAGCTCGGCGAATACCGGCACCGCTACGATAGGCAGGGGGAGCAGCTTAAAATCATCGCGAATTTTTACGATCTCGTGTGGTTTTCGCGGATTCTCGTATAACGGCGCGCGACACACTGTCGCGCGCCTTTTCAATTTTCGAAATTTTTATATCTATTTGGAGTGCCGGAGCGGAAGTGCTAAAGTGCCGGCAGTGTTCATTGACAGAACACGTCAACTCCAGAGGAAGCCGCAGTGGCCAACGGAATTAAAACCGCAGTGAAACCAGTCGTGAAGCTCCAAAAGCAGGGAGTTTCGAGCAAAAAGCTCATCATCCTCGATACGAGCGTTCTCCTGCACGATCCCGAATCGCTTTTTCGTTTCCAAGAGCATGACATCTTTATGCCCCGAGAAGTGCTCGCACAGATCGACCACCATAAAAAGGGGCAGACCGACGTCGCTCGTAACGCTCGCCAGGTCACGCGAACCATGGATCATCTCTTTAGGGGTGACAGAAATCTGATGAGCAAAGGTGCCTCTCTTGCAGAGGCTTCCAATGGCTCGGCAACAGGAAAATTCTTTTTCCAAACCGACGAGCTCACGGCGAAGTTGCCACAAGACCTCCTTCGCGATGAGGGGGACCGTCGGATTATTGCCGCCGCCGTCGCTCTTCGAGATAAAAAAAGTCGATCTGAGTACAGTGAAGTCGTTCTCGTGACGAAGGATGCGAACATGCGATATGCCGCCCTCTGTTTCGAAAACGGCGACATCGAGGCTCAGGATTACCTCAGTGATCGCGTCCTCCTCAAGGATTCAGATGTCTTACCGACCGGCTATGTAGAACTCCCGGCAAACTTCTGGGAGACACATGACGTCGTTTGGGTAAAGAAAGATGGTCCACATAATTTTTGGCACGCTCAGGGTCCGATTTGCACCCAACTTGCGTTCAATGATTGTGTCTACGGCAAATCAAAAGACGGCAGTGATTTTTTCGCCAAGGTTTCTCAAATGAATGATGGCGGCGTGACCTTAAAAAGTCTCACTCGCTATGATCATAACAAGAATGCCGTGTCCGGTATTGTGGCAAGAAATCGAGAGCAGATCATCGCGCTCGACCATCTTATGGATCCAGAGATAGATCTCGTCTGTCTGCTCGGCGAAGCAGGTACTGGCAAATCACTGTGTGCAATCGCGGCTGGCTACGAACACATTAAACAGGGGAAAATTACCAGCATCCTCGCGACCCGTGCAATGGTAAAGGTCGAGGGCGAAGATGCGGGGTTTCTCCCGGGCGACATGAATGATAAGTTCGGGCCCTGGATGGAAGCACTCGAAGATAGTAAGGCGGTACTGCTCAGGAATGCGGGTAAGACAAAAGACAATAAGATTGAACAAAATGTTCAGGATAAGGACTTGTTCGAGATTAAGCCTATCGGCTTTCTACGAGGTCGCACCTTTGAAGACCGTTTCGTCATCATTGATGAGGCACAGAATCTGACATTGCGCCAAGTGAAATTGCTCGCCACGCGACCAGGCAATGGTGCAAAGCTCGTCTTTTGCGGTAATCTGGGCCAGATTGATACGCCGTTCCTCGACGAAATGAGCTCCGGCCTGACCAATCTCATCATGAAAATGCGAGGTAGCCGACATGTGGCCCACGTGATCCTTCAAGAATGCGTGCGGTCGCGACTTGCAGAACTCGCAGTCGAGCGACTCTGACAGCCAGCAACGTGGGGAGAGGCATGCGCCTCTCCCCATTTTTTATTCATCTCTCAGATACTTTTTCTTGTTGATTTTCTCAGGTAGATACGACTCCTTGTCGTACATTTCATACCCTTTTCCGTACTTCAAATTTTTCATGAGCTTGGTCGGCGCGTTGCGCACCTTGAGTGGAATGGGGAGATTGCCGAATTTTTTCACATCGTCGAGCGCCTCGAAGACCGCGTCATAGGCGCGGCGATCTTTCTTACATTGTGCGAGGTAGGCGACACCGTGAGCCAGGTTGATCGTGGCCTCCGGATAGCCGATCTTGTTGACCGCCTCGAATACCGCGTTGGCGACGACGAGTGCTGTCGGCTGTGCGAGTCCGATGTCTTCGCTCGCAAAGATCACCATGCGCCGCGCGATGAATTTCGGATCTTCTCCCGCATCTACCATACGCGCCAGATAGTAGAGCGCCGCGTCCGGCTGAGACGCACGCATGGATTTTATAAACGCGGAGATAGTGTTGTAGTGCTCTTCGCCCTTCTTGTCATAGCGCAGATGTTTGGACTGTACAGCCTCTTTCAGTGTATCGAGCGTGATTTTTCCGTACAATTTTTGCGCAGTTTCCAAGACCGTTATGACTTGTCGCGCATCACCCTGCACCATTTGTATGAGCCAATCACGTGCAGCTTTCGGCACTTTTCCGCCCGAGGCGGATCCGCCTTGGGCGGATATTTTCTTTACAGCATTCGAGATTATTATCTCCATATCATCATTAGAGTGTTCGTTGAGTACAAAAACGCGGCAACGCGAAAGGAGTGGGGAGATCACCTCAAAGCTCGGATTTTCCGTCGTCGCACCGACGAGTGTGATGTCGCCACGCTCCACGAAGGGGAGGAGAAAGTCCTGCTGCGCCTTATTGAAGCGGTGGATTTCGTCGACAAACAATACTTTCGGTTTTTGGGTGAGGAGTGATCTGCCGCCACCAATGACTTTCCGTATATCTTCCTTGCCCGCGTCGACTGCGGAGAGTTCAAAAAAGTCTGCGCCGAGTGCGTTGGCGTAGATGCGCGCGAGTGTCGTCTTGCCGCACCCAGGCGGGCCCCACAAAATGAACGAGAAGAGCTCTTTCTTCTCGATAGCGACGCGCAGCGGCTTACCTGGACCGGTCAGATGCTTTTGTCCCACGAATTCACTCAAATTTTTTGGCCGAATTTTCGATGCGAGCGGTTCCATACAGGTCACTCTACTCCTCGAAATACGTAAACGAAAGCGGAGTCGTGAGTGCTATTATTGCGACCATGGAGTCGATCGATAAAAAGCGGCGCCCGACGATAGAGGGGACCCTTATCGCAAGGAAGGTTGAACGAGGTATCGAGCAAACAAGGTGGCGACTCGATGCGGGTGACTATGTTGCTGATATAGGATTTCGCCAGTTCGGCAAATTCGAATCAGACTGGTTTTCCGGCGCGAACAACAGTGAAGAAATGCGGCAGCGTCCACTGGTCTTGGACCATCAAAACCAGGATGTGCAGCGTTTTGCAGAAAAACTACTCAGTGGAGATGTATATCCTGATTCACACGATTTTATTCACCATATCGACGAGCGTCTCTCGCGCCTCCTGCCTTCCGCGGATCTTTCTGAATACGAACACTACGAGAGACTGAGTGACATTGTGAACGCCGGGCGAGCAATGTGTGACGCAAAATGCACGGTGCTCGGTACCCTGCTCGTGCACGAAATTCCTTCGCTTAAGGCGCAAATGATCTACGGACAGATCGCACCAATCCGCGAGCGTGCTTCGTATCCATTTGGTCATGCGTGGCTCCGAGTCGAATCGAATTCCTACGTGTCTCTGTACGATGCAATGTATTCGAGGACGACTGTGTTTGAAAAAAGTGGACGAGATTTTACGTCTTTAGACGACGGATACATGACGTTTCAGAAATACGGTGCTCAATTCGGCCAATTCGGTAAACTCATGAGCGAACTGGGCATTTCCGCTTGGACGGGAAACATAACTTTTGTCGAAGACTACGAAAACGATCGGAGCGTGACTCCATACGTTGCCCAGGAAGAATCGCTCGATGCACAGGTCGCAGGATCAGTTAGTTTCGGCTTTAGAATCGACGAGCCGGCTGAACTTGAGCTTTTCAACGATCACCTTCGGGCTACGAAGAGAGCAGGTGCAGCACTGTACTACCCAGTACAAAGAATCAAAAGGAATTTTTAGATATTTCATACGCTCCACAATTTTTTCCCCACGTATGCAAGTTGCACATTATTTCTCGCGCGCTATTCTGCTCTGATGAGTTCAAAATCTATAATTATTTGGGTTGTCGTTATTATTATCGTAGCAGCAGGTGCATATTTTATTGTTAAACGCTCATCAACAGCTCCTGCAACTACAGATACCCCCGCTGCGGCTAACACCAACGCAACCACGACCGATCAGGTCCAGGGTCAGGATGTCACTGTCGGCACCGGAGCCGAGGCGCAGCCGGGTACTGTCGTCTCTGTCTTGTACGTCGGCAAGTTGCAAGACGGAACCGTCTTCGACAGTTCGGCCGCACATGACAATCAGCCGCTTATGTTTACGCTTGGTCAGCAAGGCCTCATCGCAGGATTCCAGATCGGCATCAACGGCATGAAAGAGGGGGGTGAACGCCTCCTCGCGATCCCGCCGTCACTCGGTTATGGAGACCAGGATGTCAAAGATGCCAATGGCAAGGTCATAATCCCGGCCAATTCCACCCTCCTTTTTGACGTCAAACTCGTCAAAGTAGCCCCCGCGACCACCGAAACCCCCGCCAAGAAATAGGCTTACCGAGGGCTTTGCCGAGACTTGCAACCATGGTCGGAATGTGATATCATTCCGACCATGCTCACGAAGCGCAAGAAACAGAACGAGATCGCGAAAACGCGACGCCATGACACCGACACCGGTTCTCCGGAGGTGCAGGTCGCCGTTTTGACCCGCCGAATCGCAGAACTTTCGGCCCACCTTGATAAAAATCGCAAAGATAAGCACTCGCGCCGCGGCCTCCTCGGCCTCGTAGCGGACCGCCGCAAGCACTTGAAGTATCTCGAAGAGACCAACAAGCGCGCATACGGCGTTTTGGTGAAGAAGCTCGGTTTGAAGAAGTAATCTCTCCTTCGTTTCGTACGCTATACTCTATCTAGAGGGTATTTTTAATAAATGTATGCACTAGTGACTAGATCCTGGTGCACAAAAACAGTTAATTTTAATTATTTTATATGGCAATCATTAAACATCCAGAGCAGCGCGTCGGTGTATTCATCGATACGCAAAATCTCTATCACAGCGCCAAGAACATCTATCACGCGCGTGTCAATTTCGGCAACGTCCTCAAAGATGCTGTCGCGGGTCGTCGCCTCATCCGCGCACGTGCCTACTCGGTCACGACGGAAAGCGGCGAAGAAAAGGGCTTCTTTGAAGCACTTGCAAAAGTCGGCATCGAGATGCGCACAAAAGACCTTCAGGTCTTCTTCGGTGGCGCCAAGAAGGCCGACTGGGACGTCGGACTGGCAGTCGACGCGATCACCGCAGCGCCCAAGCTCGACACGGTGGTCTTGGTGACCGGCGATGGCGACTTCATCCCGCTCGTCGAATACCTTCGCACCCATTCAGGCTGCCAGGTAGAAGTCGTCTCATTCGGCCGCTCCACGTCAGGCAAGCTCAAAGAAGCGACCGACCACTTCCTCGATCTCGATGAAGATCCCCGCCGCTATCTCATTAATTATCGTGGAGGGAGCGCGGGCGGTGCGCGTCGCTCGACAAGCTCACGTGCCGGAAGGGATATTTCGGTCTCTGCTCCTGACGATTCAATCGCGGAAAACGAGGAAATACCTGCCGAAGAGAGCGGCGAAAATAGTAATCAGTAGAAAAACGCCCCGACGAGTCGGGGCGTTTTTTTGATAATTTAACGTGAGCGGACGGCGTACAGGAGCCCGAGAAGCAGGGTAGTACCACTCACGGTGAGCGCCGCCAATTCGCCGCCGCCAAGGAACGTGAAGTCTTTGTTGATCGTCCAGCGCACATATATTTCAAATCCACTGACGACGAGCGCGAGCGCGAGCATGACGATCGCCGATACAAGAGAGATCAAAAAAACAGTGCTCTGATATTTTTCCATTTGGGTGTTCATGCGGCCATCGTAGCACGCCATATGAAAAGACCGTCGCAAAGCGACGGCCTTTAAGTTTAGAGCTCGAAGTTACATTCGATCGCCAAACGACCTTCCTCAAGATGAGGCCGGACCGGTATACCATCGGCCCGTAGCAGTGAAAGGATCATGTTGTCTAGATAGAGCTCCGGCCAACGACCGAGATGCGGTTTTAACGCCGCCTGTCCTTCTAGAATCTTTTTCTCCGCCCCGGTAAAAACGAGATGGAGTTTCCGTTTTTCATTCTCCATATACTGCCGAAGAAATGTATGGAGACCATCCTCGGTGGTGTATACGTGCGGCTCCTGGAGAGCGACCAAGATCTCTGCACCGTCCCGATACCATATCTGCATGACGCAATTCCTTTCTTTTTTCCGCGCAAACTATAGTTGCGATGCGATTCATTGTCAAAACAGATCTCGCGAGTATACTGGCTCTATTAGTCACTAGTTGTGGCGTACGGATAGGCAGGACTGGCTTCTAGCCAGCGCTGAAATCCGGACGTCACCAAAAAGAAAATGCAGAAAAAAGAATATTCCCTCGAAATCGGGGGGAAAACGATGATCGCCGAGTTCAATGACTGGGCTGATCAGGCAAATGGAAGTGTGCTCTTGCGCTACGGCAACAGCGCCGTACTCGCAACGGTTGTTATGGGCAGTAAAGAGTCGAATCTCGATTATTTTCCACTCTCAGTCGAATACGAGGAGAAGTTTTATGCTGTCGGCGCAATCCTCGGATCGCGCTTTATGCGACGCGAGGGCAGGCCGTCGGATGAGGCCGTGCTCTCGGGCCGCATTGTGGATCGCACGATCCGTCCACTCTTTCCGAAAGGTCTGAAACGCGATGTGCAGGTCATCATCTCGGTCATATCGATCGAGGACTACGATACCGATATCCTTGCAGTAAATGCAGCGTCACTTGCGATCGCCACATCAAACATCCCGTGGAATGGTCCCGTCTCCGCTGTACGCATCGGTATAGAGGATCAGAGCGACGAACTTCTCATTAATCCGACGTACGGTCAACGCAGCGAAGAGTTGCCGCCTCGCGCACGCATGGATCTCACGGTATCCGGCAAGGACGGTCTTGTGAATATGATCGAGGTCAATGCCCGAGAGGTCTCCGAAGAGGTGCTCGCAAAATCACTCGCGCGCGCGAGCGAAGAAATCGAAAAGATCCAGACATGGCAGAAAAAGATCATTTCCGAGATCGGTAAAGAGAAGAAATCGTTTCCTGCTCCAGATCATCCCGAGACACTCGGGGCCATGTGGAGCGAGATCATGATCTCAAAGATCGCGACCTACAAAGGAATCCTCGGAAAAGAGGAGCTCGGTACGCTCAAAAGTGAGTGGATGAAAGCAGTCACCGAGAAAAATCCGGACATCAAACCCGGCACGATCGACAGCTTCTACGAACACAAAATGGATGAATACGTCCACGACCTTGCCATCAAAGAAGGGAAGCGAGTCGACGGCCGCGCATTCGACCAGATACGACCGCTCTATGCACAGGCTGGCGGTATTTCCCCAGTCATTCACGGCACCGGCCTCTTCTACCGTGGCCAGACGCACGTATTGGCAGCGCTTACGCTTGGCGGCCCCGGTGACGCACAGCTTCTCGACACGATCGAGTTCCAAGACAAAAAGAAAACATTCATGCTCCACTACAACTTCCCGCCGTTTTCCGTGGGCGAAACGGGGCGCGTCGGTGGTATGAATCGACGCATGATCGGACACGGCGCGCTTGCGGAAAAATCGATCCGCGCCGTCCTTCCCGAGAAAGAAGTCTTCCCGTACACGATCCGTATCGTCGCCGATTGTCTCGCATCCAACGGCTCCACATCGATGGCGACCGTCTGCGCGAGCACTCTCGCACTCATGGACGCAGGTGTGCCGATTTCAAAGCCGGTCGCCGGCATCGCAATGGGTATGATGTCCGCCCCAGGCGGATCCGCCTTGGGCGGAAACGAGGGCGTATACAAGGTCCTGACTGACATCCAAGGTCCGGAAGATCACCACGGTGATATGGACTTCAAGGTCGCGGGTACTCGCGACGGTGTCACGGGCGTGCAGATGGACGTGAAGGTCAACGGTGTTCCTGTCGACGTGCTCGTCCAGGCTTTCACTCAGGCGAAGAAAGCTCGCCTTCAAATTCTTGACGTTATCACGAAAGAGATCGCCTCACCGCGACCGGACATTTCTCCTCGTGCACCGAAGATACTTACAACACATGTCATGGTTGACCAGATCGGCCTCGTCATTGGTCCCGGCGGTAAGACGATCAACGGCATCCGCGAGCGCACCAAGTGCGATGACATCACGATCGAAGAGGATGGCACGATCTTCATCACGGGAAGCAACGGTACTGCAGAAGCTGCACTCAAGGAGGTGGAAGATCTCACGCGCATCCTCCAGGTAGGGGATCGCTTCGAGGGCCCGGTCGTACGAATGATGGATTTCGGCGCGTTCGTGAAGATCACGCCAAATCAGGACGGCCTCGTGCATGTATCCGAAGTCGCGCCGTTCAGGATCGGAAAAATTTCCGATGCGGTGCAGCTCGGCGATGTTGTGCCAGTCGTTATTAAGGAAATCGACGACAAAGGACGTTATAATCTTTCTATCAAAGCAGCTGATCCAGAGTGGGCCAAACGAAAGGGTCTCACTCCGAGTGAAGGCGGCTCAGATAATTATGGCGGACGAAACAGGGAAGACAGGCCAAGGAGACGCATCTAAACAGCAGGACCCTCTGCAGGGCAATGTTCCATTGCCAAAACCAGAGGATATAAAAATAATTCCTCCGGCAATGCCGGTATCGCAAAGGGCGATACCGGCATTGCCACTTGATGACCTGCTTGCACCCGACACGAGCGAGCTTCCTCCATCAAAAATCATTCCTCCGATTTCGGTGATGCCGTCGGTCTCTGTAACGCCCACACCCACGCCTCCTCCACCCGCACACGTGCCGCCGAACACTCCTCCGGTACCACCCGCACCAGCGACGCGGCCGGTCCCCCCGGAAGTTGAACCATTTATCCGCAAGACGACACAGCCGACACCCCCTGTCAGTGTGCCGGTTTCTGACCGTATCACTCCTGTGCCTCTCACCCCTTTGAAGCCTCTCGCACCTCTTCCACCCAAACCGGCCCCGATTACACCACCCACTTCTGAGCAAGAAATCCCAGAGCCGGTGATTCTTTCTGAGACTGTGAGGCCAAAAGAAAGTCCGGTGCCCCCTGGAGCGAGTCCGAATATCGCAGGGGAGAGTGCGTCAGCACCCAACAAATCATGGGGGCCGTTTAGCGACAATATTTCCAACATCCTGAACGCCATCAAACTACCCGAGCGATTTGATGCAAAGGCATCGGGCGACATCAAAACCCGACCGCCACAAAAAAATCCAGAACCGATTGTGGTTTCCGAAAAAGTTGTCCCGACGACGAAACAGCCTGCAGCGCCGATAGGTCATAGTGCACCCGTCCCCACACAATCTGCCGCCCAAGAGACTCCTATTCCGGACGTCGGTCTCCCAAGTCGCGCCGCTGTATCTACGCATGCGCCTGCAGCTTCCACCCCAAGAATGCCGCTTCCTGATCCGGGGCCGTTTATGCCGCCTCCCCCGGCTCCACCTCCCGCGCCGCCACAACCAACCCCGGTCGCGAATCCCGCCCCGGCTCCAATGCCCGAGCCTGCTGTAGAGACCGCTCCGGATCACTCGATCACACCACTGCGCACGTTTAAAGAAGACCTCATGCATGTGGTCCACGATCGCAAGATCTCACTCGTGAGCGCGGCTGCACTCGAACAAGATAAGAAGCGCGACCTCCCACAGCCGACTCCGGCGGAAATCGCGATAACACGCCACAAGCGGCGACGCATATTTGCAGTACTGTACACAGTGGTAATCCTCATAGGGCTCAGTGCAGCGGCGCTCTACGGCGTATACACGGTACAGACCCAGCACGCGACGCCCGCACCAAATCCCAATAACACGTCGATCATTTTTGCGGAGCAGACATTTTCTTTCCCTCTCCAAGACCTCACTCCCAACGACATCAAGCGCACACTCTCACAATCAAGTGGCTCTTCCAACCCATCTTTAGGCTCGATCACACGCATCGTCCCGACCGTGAAAACAGAGGAGGGGGGTGCGCGCCTCGCAACGACGGCGGAATTTTTCAAAGCGATAGACCTTCATGTGTCCGATGATCTCGTCCGTGCACTCAGCAGCGAATTTTTCCTCGGTATTCATACGATCGACAAAAATTCGGCGATGATCATCATCCCCGTCTACTCATACGAACGTGCGTTCGCGGGTATGCTCGACTGGGAAGCGGCAATGAATACTGACCTCGCGCCCGCCTTCACCCCAGTTTCTCAATTCACGACCGATGAAAACGGCCTGCCAAAACGACGCGTGTTTGAAGATGTCGTCATGCGCAATTACGATACACGTGCGCTCAAAGATGATTCGGGTACGGTCCAGCTGTATTACTCGTTCCCGACACCCAATGTCCTGATTATTTCCGAGAATCCGTTCAGTTTTACGGAAATACTGAGCCGTCTCCAGGTGCAGCGCAGGCTCTAGTACGAAAATTTGATGAAGTTGAAAGAATGGTATACCCCGCACCACTTTTCAAAAAAAGTGGTGCGGGGTATACTGCACGTCATGAAAAAACTCAGCCAAGTAGAAATCGACGAGCTGCGCGAAGCGCTCGAAATTGAAGAATCGAATCTTGTAGAAGAATTGGCATCGCATGGTCGCGTACAAAATGAGACCGGCGACTGGCAGGGGAATTCAAGCGGTCTCGAGGGCGAAGAAGCGGACCCAAATGACGCTGCTGATCAGATCGAGGAACTCGTCACCAATATTCCACTCGTCGAAGAGCTTGAAGCCCGCCACAACGACGTGGAGGAAGCGCTCGAGAGAATGGATCAGGGAATCTACGGCATCTGCGAAGAATGTGGCGAACAGATCAAGCTCGATCGCCTCAAGGCCAATCCCGCCGCACGCACCTGCGTCGAACACGCGGAGGAAGAGTAAATTCTATTTGCTCAAGCGGAAAGAGGGAACGGCCTGATTTTTATCAGGCCGTTTTAAAAAGTACTCGCTTCGTTTCTTTTGCAATCGTTTCGCTCACCTGTTTGTTGTGCACAATGTCGGTTAGGTGATTTGAGTGCAGTTTGATGTGCTCCAGAGCCTGCGGATGCTCTGCCCCCCACCACACGAGTTCATCATACTTGGCAGCAAACGATACGATCGGCACATCGGCACTGAGGGCTCGTGAGTTCAAACTTTGCGTAAAAACTCCACCCCAAGATCGGTGCGGCGAAAAGATCGTAGCTATTCCACATACCGGTGACCTCTTGAACGAAGGCGAACTCGCACAAGCGATGACGCCGCCCATACTATGTCCGACGAGAAGCAGTCTCTCTCCATCGTCATGTTTTGCGACCACTTCAGCTGTAAATGAACGCAGTCGTTCAATTTCCCACGGGTGACAAAAATATTCTTCCTCGACCGAAAATTGGGCCGACGGAAAGACGTCCAGAAACGCCGCCCCCAGATTTTTCCATGGATTTTTGTTTTCGTTTGACCACACGCCACTTATGCCGACGATGCGCATTCGCGCCTCCCGGTTTGAGTTCCTAATCTGGTATTACCGCCAATCAGTGAGCGGGTCAAGGCGAATCAGTTCGTCAATATTGCGCACGTGTACATACCCGCCTACAATGTCCCCACTATGGGGTCAAAGCAGGCGATCGCTTCCGGTTTTGCTCGTGTCTTTGGCGCACAACCGATGCTGCCGAAAGCCACAATCGTCTCGATCGAGTGCGACATTGTAAAAGGACTGCACGCATTCACGATCGTGGGACTACCTGACAAATCGGTGGAAGAAGCAAAAGATCGCATCGCTGCTGCGATCAAAAACACCGAGCCACCAGTCCCGACAGGACGCGAAGAGAACGGCTATGAATCTCCAAAGCGCAGTAATAAAAAGATCGTGCTCTCACTCGCGCCCGCCGAGCTCAAGAAAGAGGGTGCGGCTTTTGATATTCCACTCGCACTTGCGTTTTTACTTGCATCCAAGCAAGTCAAATTCGATCCCAAGGGAAAAATATTTGCCGGGGAGCTCGCGCTCGATGGCAGCGTACGAAAAATCCTCGGCACGCTTTCCATTACAGCTGCAGCACGTGACGCAGGTTACACAGACGTCTACATACCGGCAGAAAATGCCGAGGAGGCGTCGCTCATTACGGGATTGCGAATACATCCGGTCGTTTCACTTCAGGGGCTTGTCGAAGAACTCTCCGGTGACACACTCACTGAATACGTACCGAGAATGAAGGATGTTTCATACGAGAGTGCCGACGCCGCACTCGATGAGATCCGCGGGCAAGAGAGCGCGAAGCGCGGTCTCATCATCGCCGCAGCGGGCGGTCACAATATCGCGCTTTATGGACCGCCAGGCACTGGCAAGACGCTGCTCGCACGCGCAGCCACCTCCATTCTTCCAGATCTTTCAGAGGATGAGATAGTCGAAGTAACGACCATTCATTCGCTTGCAGGTGTGTTACACGGCGGCCCGATGTTTCGTCCACCGTTTCGCTCGCCACATCACACATCATCATACGCGTCGCTTATAGGTGGCGGTTCATCGACAATCCGTCCTGGCGAGGCAACACTCGCCCACAGGGGAGTGCTCTTCGCCGATGAATTTCCTGAGTTTCACCGTGATGTGATCAACGCACTGCGCGAACCGCTCGAAGATCGCGTTGTCTCGATTTCACGCGCGAAAGGTTCTGCAATATTTCCCGCGAATTTTATGCTCATCGCCGCACTCAATCCGTGTCCGTGCGGATTTGCCGGCACCTCGCAATGCCAGTGCATGCCGCACTCTATAGAAAAATATCGCCGCAAAATTTCCGGACCAATCGCGGATCGCATCGATATGTGGGTGTCGGTCGGACATTTGCCGATCGAGACGCTCTCGACACAACAAAAAGCGGTGAGTGGAGAAACGGCGCGCGCACGAAGGTCAGTCGCTGATGCGCGCAAACGACAAAGGGAGCGATTCAAGGGTGCACGCGGCATGTCGACCAACGCCGACATGGGACCCAAAGAAATCGAGTCGCACGCAAACCTCTCTCCGAAAGCTGAGGAGACGCTTGTGGGCGCAGCAAAATCCCTGAAGCTCTCCCCGCGTGGCTACCACCGCACCATCAAGCTCGCACGCACCATTGCCGATCTCGCCAGTAGCGACACGATCGAGCCTTCACACATGCTCGAAGCTCTACAATATCGCGCACGTGAAATATAAAGAAAACCCCGGTCATTGACCGGGGTTTTGATTTATGTAGTCAGAGAACATCTGAAAGTGATCGGCGATGAACTCTCCGCTTCGCGATTCGATTTCGGCTCGCGAGAGGAGAAGTACGCGCGTCTTGCCGGCTTCAGATTTCGGCTTGCCGGTCGCGATACCGCGAAACGCGACGGAGATATACGGGCCGCGAGGATCACGCCCCGCCGCGTCATACAGCCCGACACTACCTTCGATGAAAAATGAAAGGCCAGTTTCTTCGGCGACCTCTCTCATCACGGCTGCCTCGGAACTCTCTCCCGGCTCGATCTTGCCGCCGGGGAAGGCGAGACCATACGGCTCCGTCAGGCGCTCAGTGACGACAAACTTGTCGTCAAGCCTCGCCAGGGCGTCCACACAGCGGATCGGAATGACACTGTGGCTCATGGGATTACTCCTTTTCCCCGTAGGTCACGAGCGACTGGATCGCCCGCGCACCGAGCTTACCCTTCCCGCCGAGGCCGTCAAGCTCGATGACGAATGCACATCCCGCGACCGTGGCACCCACCGATTCAATGAGAGCACACGCCGCAGCGGCAGTACCGCCAGTGGCCAAGAGGTCGTCAACCAAGAGCACCTTCATACCGGCATTCACCGCATCTTTCTTGATCTCGATGGTGTCCTCTCCGTACTCCAGCGAGTAGGTCATCTTGACTGTTTCACCGGGCAACTTGCCCTTCTTACGCACCATCACGAATGGCACACCGAGTGCGAGAGCGATGGGAGCGCCGAAGACAAAGCCACGGGCGTCGAGCGCCGCGACCATATCAACTTTTCCCTTCCACTCATCAGTGACCTTCTTCACGACCCATACAAACACCTCAGGGTTCGCAAGAAGCGGCGTGATATCACGGAACATGATCCCTTTCTTCGGGAAGTCCGGCACATTTCCGATGACTGATTTGAGATTCATCATATCCTCCTGTCAAAGAACTTTTGTATTGTGGAGTACATGTATGAAAAATGTTGTCGTGACAGATAGTATGTACTAAATAAAGTACATATGTGTATAAAAAAACCGCGGCCAGATGGCCGCGGCGAAGACGCTAGATACTGTGATCGGTCCCATCGAATACTGCCTGCTTCTTACTCACCTTGCCCCAGACGGAATCGGGCACGTTTTTGACCGCAGAATACGCCCCGCACTGCGGACACAAGATACCTGGATACTTATGGGCGAAATGCGTTCCGTACCACAGCATCGGCACAAGATCATCGGTTTCGACTTCCAGTTCGGCACCACAGCCCTTACTCTTCATTGATTTGATGCCCTTGCACTCCACCTTGGTCTTCCAATTCTTGCCGACGTTGCCGTCCTTTAACACCTTAACCATGCTTCCTCCTACCAACTACTGATCGTGATGTCCTTCTTGCAAGTCGGGCACACCACATATTCACCGCCACACGAACCGCCCATGTCCCGTCCAGACCAACTCTTGAGGTCGTTGGGCACATAGGCGATCGTGGTGCCACAACCCTTGCAGGTTACCTTCTTCTCGACTTCCTTCGAGGGCTTCGTGCTGATGATCCGCATGATGGTTCTCCTTTTTTCAAAGAACTACTTGTAGGATACCGGGAGGGGGCGAGAAAGTCGTCGATGGTTGTAAAAATGTACTAAATAAAGTACATTCAGGACATGAATCTCCGTGAGACTTTCACACGACTTGGGCTGCCAAAACACAGCGACGAGATTTTTTCGACTCTGGAGAAAAGCGGACCGTCATCGGTGAGTGCACTCAAAAACGCGACCGGCGTGCATCGCCCCGCCATCTACCGTTCACTCAAGGCGCTTTTAAAGAGAAGGCTTGTTTCCGAAAAAACGTTTGGCAAGCGAATCTACTACGTGGCTGAATCCCGTGCGCATATAACAAAAATCTTTGTGCACACAGCCGAAGAGGTGACACGTCTTGAAAGTGGTGCACCAAAAAATAGTGCGGGGGCAGTCAGATACTTCGAAGGGGAGAGTGCCGTCACCGCGCTTTTCAATGACCTCGTTGAGCACAGCAGGCGCGGCGACACCTTTTACCGATATACGTCGGAAAAAAACCTCGATCAGGTGAATCGGCTTTTGCCTTCCGATTACCGCAAGCGTCGAGACGCAAAGAGGCTCGAGCGCCTTGTGATCAGTAATCCCGAGTCGGGCAAGCGCAAACAAAACAGGCTCGAGCGTTTTATAAAATTCCTCGGCTCAGAAAAAGAATCGTTCCATCAAAACGCAATCCAGCTCATCTACGGAGATCGCCTCGCGTTTATTGATCTCAATACATTCAAAGGCTTCATTATAGAAAACAAAACCCTCGCCGAATTCCAAAAAACGATCTTCCGAGCGCTCTACAAGCGTCTTTAGACTACACCTCGGTCTTTGCGAGCTGCCTAACGACTTCCGAGGGAGAGGCCCCGATGATCTTCGCCTTCATAATGCGATGATTGTGGAGTCCCCAGAAGAAGATAAAGACGGCCGTCGCGAGTGAAAGGGGCCCGAAGATCATTGCTTCAAATGGCGTGGCGAATTTGAATATAACGATTGCGGCACCGATGAGACCCAGTGACGTGCGCACATAGGAGAGGAGAGTGCTTTCATTGGCGAGAAGTGTACGATCACGTGCCATCTCTAATTGATCGTATGTTTCACTGTGATACTCGAACATACTAAAAGTATACGCCTATTGCTACTATACTTTTTACTATGCTCCCGGAAAGGGGATAACGCAAGAGAAAAGGCCAGTCCGTCGCCGGATTGGCCTTTAAAATCATTCCTTCGGAGAAACACAATCTTCGGGGCGCTTATCTCCCCGGTCGCGTACGCGCAGGATGTGCGCGCCGATTAGACGCTTGTTCGGCGTCCGTCGCTCAAACTCGACCTCGACGACGTAATGGTACGTTCTACTCATGAGATCCCGCCTCTCATCTGTACTGAGACCAGTACCAACCTTGCCCCAAGAGACGAGTTCCCCCGTCGCGGGATCATACTGTGCGATATTCAGATCTTCGATGAGACCGTAATGTGTCGGTGCCGTCGATGGGTTCCAACCCGTAACCACGAAGTCATCTTCATCGTAGTCCTTCCACTTCCATGACCCCTTGTCGCGGGGAATGTTCCCACCGTCGGTTCGGTAGGAAGAGCCCGTATGCTTGTCGTAGAGAACGAGGCCTTCCCATTTACTGGAGATGCTCAGGGCTTTTGCTTCTTCGAACGTCATGTTAAGCGGTTTGACGACGCTCACATTCGGTCGATCGCACTTCACCAGCATTTCTTGGAGAATCTCGAGTCGGTCGATATACGGCAGCCCGATAACCGACTTCCCCTTATATACGGCGATATTGAAGAACGAAAGATGTACCGGGGCATACTCTTTCTGTAGCGCAATCGCCCTTTCCGGATTCGACAGAGAAAGTCGGCCAAACGTGGTCGGGTTTTGAACACCATCCACGAGTAGGGTCATTTCTCCCAAAGGCATCGTGTCATGAGGGATATTCATCGACAGTAACGTGTCGGTGATGCTCGGAAACTTTTCAGTCCACTCCTGAATACCGCGTGAATAAATACCCACATGCCGCTTGCGCAGACCAGTCACAGGCGTGAAGACGCCGTGACCGTTCTCTTTGCGCTCGATCAAAATATTACCGCCAGCCTCGAGCTCATGAATCTTCTTGAGACTTGGAGTTTTCTTGATGGGCTTCGCAGCAACGAAATTCGGCTCGAGCGGACGAAGAGAGAATAAGGATGTGCTCCCGTGCACGTATGTCTCCTATTTGATGACGAAAAGAACTACGTGGCGGAATAATGCCACAAAAAAGTTACCGGGTCAATTTAGAAGGGGAGAAACCCGCGGAGAGTGCGTATGAGTAATACAAAAGTATCAAAGTATCGTAAGTCCCACATTTTAGAATGGATTGCGGATGCCGTTGCGGATCTCGAAGTGGAGGTGCGGGCCGGTGGCTTTACCTGTCGCGCCCACGTAGCCGATCACTTGCCCCTTCATCACATGCTGTGCACCGTATGCCGTAACTCTCGACATGTGGCTGTAGAGCGTCTGGCTGCCGTTGCCATGCTGGATCACGACATAGCTGCCGTAGCCGCCGTTGTATCCGCCCTGCTTCGCGATAATCACATCGCCTTCAGCAGACGCGAGGACCGGCGTCCCGACTGGAGCTGCGAGGTCAACGCCGTTATACCCGTGCACACCCTGGGTGCGCGTACCGCCGATGAGCGGTCGCAGGTAGTAGCCGATCTCCATAGGATTACCCGCTGGTCCGACGTTGCGGGCTGGTGCAGTAGAAATCCTGGTCGGGGCAGGGGCGGCAGCGATTTCGCCATCAGGGATGATGATTTCAGCGCCTACGGCGAGCTCGTCGATGCCGTTGTAACTCGCGATTTCGTCGGCATTTCCGCCGTATTTCTTGGCAATTGATGAAAGCGTGTCACCCTTCTTGACCGTGTATTTGATACCGGTGACAGGGAGGATGGTAAGCATTTGCCCGATTTGGAGACTAGAGCCACGGGGGATGTCATTGGCCCAGAGAATGGTGTTGGGGGAGACGTTGAACATCTTGGCGATGCCCGTTAGGGTATCGCCCGCATGTACGACATACACACTGATGGTCGCGTCTTTCGGTTTCTCAATATCGGCTATCGTGCCCGATGGACCCTCTTCCGGCATGAGCGCTGTGTCGTCGACGATCGTGATCTCGCCACCGCCACGAGCGGCAGAGGGGTCGATATTCATGGCGGGTCGGAGAAGTGGCATGGTCTGAAGATTGCTCGTACTTGAGATCGCCTCGGCATCCACCGGCCGGCCTGCAAACATGTCTATAATGTCAGTGAAGACACCTGCATGTACGCGAAACGGTAAGAGCGCGCCGATGAGAAGCGTCAAAGAGATGAGTGGGACCGCTGTGCGAACAGCGCGCAAACGCGTATATGTCCTTCTCCGCAGGTTGTTGCGTGCAGAGAGATTCTTTTTTTTGCCTGTAATAAGCCAATGTAAGGTGATTTTTCTGTGGGGCGGAAAAATATGGCTCTAAATAAGGATTTTTTTCTTATTTAGAAACACGGAAAACTCAGGTATCACCGTACTTTTCACTGTAGCGTTCAGGGCTTCAGAGTCAATTCATCTAGAAAGATGCAGTGGATATCTCAAAAAGGCACCCCCGTGCTCGTGTGTGATATCATTCACCGGTGAGTTACATAAATGGCTTAAATGAACGACAAAAAGAGGCTGTTCTCTTGACAGAGGGGCCTCTTTTGATCATAGCGGGTGCCGGGGCGGGAAAAACGAAAACAATAACACACCGTATTGCGCACCTTATGGCAAGGGGTATTCCTGCTCACCGCATTCTGGCCGTGACATTCACCAACAAGGCTGCGGGGGAGATGCGTGAGCGTGTCCGTGCACTGCTGGGGGGCCAGTCGGGAATGCCTCTCATCACAACATTCCATAGTTTGGGTGTACGAATCCTGCGCGAATTCCACCACCAGGCAAACCTGCCGCGCAACTTTTCGATCTGGGATCGCGACGACAGCATCAAGGCGATCAAGAGAATCCAGGGTGGGGCGGAGGAACAGGGTTACAAGGCGAGCGCGCTCATCTCCGCAATCTCAAGAGAGAAGGGAAACGGCACGTCGGCACGGGAATTTGAGGAAAATGCGAAGAATTTCCGCGAGAAAGAGCTCGCCCGCATCTGGCGTTCGTATGAAACGGCACTGAAAGAAGAGGGCGCCTTGGACTTTGATGACCTTCTTTTGCATACTGTGACGCTTCTCAAAGCATCTGAGGCGACCCTGGAGAAACTCCGCGAACGGTACGCTTACATTACGATCGATGAATACCAAGACACCAACAAGACTCAGTACGAGATCGCCCGTCTCCTTGCAGGGGAGCGCAAGAATATCTGCGTAGTCGGTGACATCGATCAAAACATCTACAGCTGGCGTGGTGCCGATATCGAACACCTTATGTCATTTGAGAAGTCATTCCCTGGAGCCGCGACCGTGCTTTTGGAGCAAAATTACCGCTCCACCCGCACCATTCTCGCGGCGGCAAACGGCGTCATTTCAAAAAATATCCGCCGCAAAGAAAAAAATCTTTTTACCGAGAACGAAACGGGGGAGCCGATCGCGATCTATGGCGCACGCAACGAGATCGACGAAGCGTGGTTTGTCGCGGCAACAGCACAAAAAATGATCTCGAGTGGTATACCTGCGTCTCAAATCGCCGTACTTTACCGCGAAAATTTCCAATCGCGCGCGATTGAAGAAGCGCTTCTCCATCTGGAGGTGCCGTATCGCGTCCTTGGTACGCGCTTTTTCGAGCGCAAGGAGGTGAAAGACCTACTTTCGTACGTCCGCGCCGCTCTTAATCCGCTCAGTAAGGTGGATTTCGCACGCGCCGTCGCTACCCCTTCGCGCGGCATCGGGAAGACGACGCTTGAGAAGGTGTTTGCCGGCCAAGAGGCCGCGCTTCCTGCCGCTGCGCGCGCAAAGGTCGCGACCTTCAAAGATACCCTCACAAAGATCGCGCACGCGGCAAAGACACTGCCACCATCAGAGGCACTCCGATATACGCTCGAGGCGAGCGGCATCGAAGTGATGCTCAAGAAAGACGCCGAGGAGGGGAGCGAGCGCATGGAAAACTTGAACGAACTCCTCAATCTCGCGGTACGCTACGACGAAATGCTCCCCCCGGAGGGTATCGAGAAAATGCTCGAGGAGGCCGCGCTCCAATCCGATCAGGACGAACTCGCCGAAAAAAGCGACGGCGTCGTGCTTCTGACAGTACACGCATCGAAAGGATTGGAATTCGACGTGGTCTTCGTGACCGGCCTTGAGCAAGGCCTTTTTCCCTCTCTTCGCGAAGGTACGCGCGACCCAGAGGAGGAACGTCGGCTTTTTTATGTGGCAATCACGCGTGCCCGAAAGCAGGTATATCTTTCATACGCGCACGATCGCATGCGGTGGGGATCACGTGAGCTCACGACACCTTCGGAATTTTTCGACGACATCGACCCGCGACTTATCGTTTCCGTAAACCCCGGCGAGCAGAGTGAGGAGAGTACGATCGAATTTCTATGAAGAAGAACCGGGGGGCACGCAAAGGAGCACGATTGGGTCAGCACTTTCTCACAGGCACCTGGGCTGCTGTGTCGCTTGTGAAAGCGACGGCGATGAAGGAGGGTGATATCACGCTCGAGATCGGCCCCGGGAAAGGTGCGCTCACAAAGGAAATTCTCAAGACAGGTGCGCATGTCGTTGCGGTAGAGAAAGACGAGGCGCTTGCCGATCTTCTTGCTGCGATATTTTCGAAAGAAATTTTTCACAAGCAGCTGGAAATTGTACGGGATGATGTGCGCAACTTTCTGCCGGAAAAAGCTGGTTTGCGAGCAGGGGAGTACATACTTGCGGCCAACATCCCGTATTACATCACCGGTGAGATCATACGGCAGTTTCTTTCGTGCAATGTGCAGCCACACACGATGGCAATCCTCATACAAAAAGAGGTCGCGGAGCGCATTCTCGCGCGTGATGGCAAAGAAAGCATCCTCTCGATCGCGGTCAAAGTGTATGGCACGCCAAAGATCGCAGCAAAAGTGTCGAGAGGAAATTTCAATCCGCCACCGTCTGTTGATTCCGCGATCCTGCTCGTGACGAATATTTCAAAAAAGTCATTCGATGATGTGAGTGAAGAGATGTTTTTTAGAGTATTGCGTGCAGGTTTTTCGTCAAAAAGAAAGTTGCTCGCAAGTAATCTAGGTAATGTGTTTGGGAGGGAAAGGGTAGACACCGCACTTGAGAACTGCAAGATTCCGGGGAAGGCGCGGGCGGAGGATTTGAAGGTAGGGGATTGGTTGGGGTTGGCGACGAACCTTTAACACAAGACTGCGGCCGTGCCCTTCGGGCGTCACAAATATTTTGCCCGCCGTCGCGGGCAAAATTTTCTGACCACGGCTCGCCGGCGCAGCCCATGGACTGTTTTTATCTCAGGCACGGATCAAATTTTGCCGTCCCCACGCCTCGCGGTCGCGCAAGCTTGCGCGACATCGCTCCGGCCGTCCAGTAGGAGAAAAAAGGGTGCGCAGGCACCCTTTTTCTACCTACTGGACCCCATCATCGTAATCAAGATTCCGGGCCAAACGATAACTGGTTCGATAGAGACCACGCAGTAGTAGGGAGGACCGGCGAGACCAAGGTGCCACTGGCCTGCATGCGACGGCGGACCGAATTGATACGTGCGAGTAGAAGGCGTCCAGATGAAATCGCCTCCGCGTGGCGGGCCGGTGCGTGCAAAGATCGCACTGTTGTAACAAAAGATGATTTGAGAAATCTGTCCGCCGTACGGAAATGCCGAGGTGAATGTGGGGACGACGAGCGCAAGTATTATGAGGATCGCGGCAAACATGAGAATGAGTCGTATCACAGACAATTTCATGTGCATAGCAAAATTCTACCATGTATTCAGTGGTACAATTTTTGAATGGGGAAATTACCGCCAATGCACATAATCGAGATCGAAAATCAAAGTACTCCAGAAGTCGTCGCCCCGCATTCGCAGCACTGGGTCTCTGCGCATCCCATCACCGCATCTTTGATAGCATCGACGGCGTTACTCTTGATTGGCAGCGCGATCGTGTTTCGTCACTCTGCAGCAAACCCGCCAGCACCCGTCATCACCGCCTGGGGCGGGGGCGGTATTGATCCATACAACACGGTCACCGGCTCGGTGACCGCAGATCAGGAAGAGATCGTACAACAGGTACAAAACAACCCGCCCTACACATACGTCATACCTGATCTAAAAGGCAACACGACCCCCTCGTCTCCGCAGCCCACCGAAAATTCCAACGATCTGCTGGATTTTGAGCAGTTTATGGCGGGATTGGGGCAAAGCACCGCACCGGGAAATACCGCACCAAAAGAGGTCGCCGATATTACCAACGCGTTTCCTCCCACTTCACTCTTTATCGCGCCCACACCGAAAACGGATCGGACACCTCTCCAACAGGCGCTTTACAACTACGGGAACGAGATCGGGTCGTACATCCAGTCATACGAGCAGCAGCATCCAGATCAGACACAAGTCCTGAAAAATCACATCGAGGACCAGAATAATCCGATCAAAATAAATGCGGTCGTCCAGATGGGACGCGACCTTCAGGGTATTGGCACAAGCCTTCTCGGTATGGAAGATGTGCCAGCGCAGGTAAGCGCGGCGCACAAGAAGCTCGCCGAAAGCTACCAGACCATCGGTAAAAACCTCACACTTGTACCGCAAGCCAAGGGAAATGATGCGCTCTTAAGCGCGATTGGCACGTACAACGCCTCTGCGGATGTGTTTGCAAAAGATCTCGTTGCGCTCGTAGGATTTTTCTCAATGTACGGTGTCACCTTTAGCGCCGAAGATGCGGGAAACATCTTCACGTTTACCTATTCGGGCGGAATGTAGCATCACGTATGACGCGCCCTGCCCCAACGCCAACGCTGGCATTTTCTTGCTGCGCCTTTAAGACTCAAAGTGAAATACACGAGTGACGTTGTGTGACTTTCTATCCCCGAAAACACCAGATATGCAGCCATGCCAACGTTGGTGAGGGGGTATAATTCTAGTGTGGAAAAAGAACGCTCACACGAAAGCGGTTTTTCGGTTATTGAGGTCACTGCGATCCTTGCCGTTCTCGTCTTGATCGGATCAGCACTCTGGCAATCGCAGGCAAAAATCGATACGCAGAAAAAAAATCTCACCTACGAACAGCAGTCTGCCCCCGAATCTACGGACTCGCTCGAAGACGACCCGCTCGCGCAAGCACTTGCCGATGTCACCGCAGCAGGGAAGCCCGGCACGATCGGCACCGCTGTCATGAATCAGATGTTGAACTCCTACCTCGTCTCCAAAAACAACGGTACGTATTCGCCCGAATATGCTGCGGCACTCGGGAGCTCACTCGCACCGATGATTCAAAACACGCTCGCGTACCAGACCTTTTCCGAGAAAAATCTCGTGATCAATCCAGACACATCGGAGAAAGCGTCCGTTGCATACCAGAAGGCGCTGTATGACGCGCTCGCGCCACTGCGCACCAACACCGCGCCCGAGTTTGAGTTTTTCGCTCTCTACGTGCAGACGAAAGACCCCGTACATCTCGTGCGCCTACAAAGCGTGGCAACACTCTATCGAGACGCGGTCGCCAATGCGGCTGTCCTTTTCGTGCCGTCTGACGTAGCTCAGAGGCATGTGGCGATTCTCAATGCGATGGGGGAATTCGCTGCCGCACTCGACGCGCTTGCCCTGCATGCTGATGATCCTATCGAATCCGTCGCGCTCTTGCGCGATTACAACGCGGGCGAACAGCACGTGCTCGCCGCATTCAACGCACTTCAGTCCTACTACGCCACCAAATATGCAAAACGCTCATAACATCACCCTGTATATTGTGGGCGCAGCGCTCGTGCTTTTACTGAGTGCGACGCATAGTGCATACGCACAGACAGTCCAGTATCCGAGCGGTATCACGACGTGCGAACGCACCGGCGCTGCGGGACTCAGCTCGTCGGTCGGCTCGTTCTCCCCGATTGGCGGGCCATATGTGCCGGTCGTCGATTATGCCGTCGAGCTCAATTCAGCAACACTTGTCTACAAAGAATGCGTGCTGCGGCAACTCGTCGATCAGCAAAGAAAAGCGGCCGTTGCGCTCATCACGAAAGATACGTTGCAAAAATTCATGACACAGCGAAATGGCCGCCCGATGTTCCCGGGGTATCTCCAGGGCGAAGTCGTCGAGAGAGAGGACGCCGCGATGGCTCGCACACTCAGGAGTCCGTCGCTTGCGACGATCAACCCGGCTTATAAAAACCTGATCCTGGGTGCTATCGCGCTCGACTACCGCGTCGACACGCGCGCGTACAACAACACAGTTACCTGCCCGTACCAGGGCAACCTCGATACGATACATAAGGCGCGAGATTTTACGTTTGATGGATTGTGGATAGGGGTGGGCGATCCGCGATGCCGGCCACTCGACGTATACTACCCAGCTTCCGATATCGCACACAACGACGTCGCGCTCGATCAGCAAGAGATGGGGTATCGCCTTAACACAAGCAATGGCCTCTACGGTCTTGAAGCGATCGATGCAAACGGCAATCGCATCACGCTCACGCCCGGTATATTCACGCGCGACGTCGCGAGCCAGGCACTCACATCTGGTTTCCGAATGCTCGAAAGTGCGGATGATGTCGGTGAAGTCGTCGACGCGCTTTTTGCGGCAATGGGCGATCAAGCTCTCACGAGTGCTCCCGGGGGTGGGACGAGCGGGCTTTCGGGTCTCGGCGGTGGACTCTCGGGCATGATGAATGGTTCCAACAATTACTTCAATCAGGTGTTGCAAAGTCAGCTCGGGGGCTTGGGTGGCACGATCACGACCGGTATTCTCGCTACACTGCAAAATCTGCTCGCCAACGAGCAGCTCTACAACCAGGTCGTGATCGCGGTAGGACAACTCATTCAAAAAGCGACGGACGATCTCAAAAAATACGAGGCGAAATGCTTCTCCGACACTACGCACTCTGAGCAGGTTATCAGCACGAATTTTGCTCCAATCGTCGTCGATATCGCCCCAAAAATCGCAAGCTCGACTGCCGCTGTTACTGGCTTGCAGGCACTCATTGCGCAGGTGAGCGGGCCGAATCCGCCGAGCAATGCGCAGATCACCGCGACGCTCACTTCGCTGGGATTGCACTCACAACAACAAACACAGGCAGAGCAGTCGCGCCTGCAGACACTCCAGGTCGATATCACACAATTTGTGCAAAATGTCGTTGCCGGCTGGCAAAACAGTGCATCCGTTCCCGTCGGGTGCGGACAACTATGATATCCATGACTCACTCATCAAGAATAATTCGCGACGCGATCATCGGAGTCGTTCTTTTCATGAGCATCGCGCTCCCACTCCTCACACCCTCGTACGCTTCGGCGCAAGCGCCGAGTGGCGGCGCAGCAGCGAGTGTAAACACTCCGAATGCACGGCCGACCGTATGCGACGGCGGATTACTTTCGATGTCGTCTCTTGATCCGGTGTGCTGGTTCCGCAGAATCACCGCCGCACTCGGCGCATCCATCATACAAATCGCCATATGGGTCCTTACGGTCTCTGGCATGCTCTTCAATCTGCTCGTGGATCACACGAT
The DNA here is from genome assembly GCA_964623775.1 of uncultured Candidatus Saccharibacteria bacterium. Taxonomy (GTDB): domain Bacteria; phylum Patescibacteriota; class Minisyncoccia; order Phycocordibacterales; family UBA2100; genus UBA10103. Next base: position 95,103 of record CAZUVH010000001.1, read on the forward strand.
AATCAACTTTGGACAATTTCTATACGGTAGTGAAATGAAAAGCGCGATCGAGACGGCCTGGACCGCCTTCCGCGACATTTCCAATATTGTGATCATCGGCATGTTCGTATTTATGGCGATCATGACAATCCTCGGCAGCATCGACTATGGGTATAAAAAGCTTGTCGCAAAAATCATCATCATCGCCGTTCTCATCAATTTCAGCCTGCTCTTTACGAAGATTATTATCGATTTCTCGAATTTTGCGGCACTGCAGTTTTACAACGCGGCCAGCCTCCAGGCGAGCCCCTCTTCTACGGGAGCTGCGACCGACCCAAATACGACACAGCAAAAAGGCATTTCCGGAGCGTTTCTCGACTACATGGGCGTCACCGGCATCGGCGACAGTTATTCCGCAGTGAGAAAAGTCGCTGAATCGAGCGATAGTGGAGGATTGGCGCTCCTTCATGCGATTATCGCGAGTATTTTTATACTTGCTGCAGCGATCGTACTCTTCTACGGATCGTTCCTGCTCGCCTCTCGTGCACTGCTTCTGATTTTCCTCCTCCTCACCTCATCCATTGCATTCGCCACATACTTGATACCGATTGGGGTTGTGAATTCCACCTGGGGGTGGAAAAAGTGGTGGAGCTCACTTCTTCAAAGCGCCGTCTTCGCCCCGCTTCTCATGATATTTCTGTGGGTAACGCTCGCGATTGGGAGGGCACTAAAGGATCAGGCGGGGACGCTCGGCGACCTCCTCACCAACCCAACAAAGGGGGCTAATTATGAGTCGCTCTTTGGCTACATTATAGTGCTCGGGCTTCTCTTCATCTCGTTCAAGATTTCATCAAGTTTTGCGGCCGGCATCGGCGGATTCAATTACGCCGCGATGATACCTGCGGGCCTCGCCGGGATCGGTGCTCGAGCTGCAGCCATGTCAACAAGATGGACTGTCGGGGCAGGAGGTAGATGGGCTGGTGAAAAACTACAGGCGCAGGCTCGCAACACAAATCGTTCTGACTTGAGTAGATCTCTCTTTGATTTCGGCGCAAAACCATTCCAGGCTCTCGCTAAGAAAGACTTCAATCCTTTACGGAACGCGCTGGGTGGCCAGATGGCAAAGATGGCAGGCCTGAAGAAGGAGACACTCGGTGGTGAAAAGGTTGGCGGATTCGAGGGTACAGTTAAAAATTTCCAGAAGGCGCTCGGGGAACGAGCAAAGAACATGACTCCGACGAAGGAGGAGTTGGAAAAGCAGCTGGAAGCTCGTAAAGCTGCAACAACCACACTAAAACCTGAGGTTCCAAAACCATCGACGATGGCTCCGCCCGAGGACAAAAAGAAAGACACTGAGACGGTTCGCGCAGAAGAGCTCAAGGCGTACTTTGACAATAATCCGAAAGAAAAAGAGGTTCATGAAAAGGCGAAAGAAGAGGTGCACATCAGTAAGGAGGACATGGATGCATCCCGCCGCACAAATGCTGACGTGGTTGCGAAGTTGTCACAAAGCATCAAGGGTCTCAAGGAACAGCAGGCTACTTTGCGTAGCAACAAAGCCGACACCGTGGCCATAGCCCGCGCTGATGAAATCCAGAAAAAAGTTTCGGAATCTAAAGTGGAATTGGGCAGAGCACTGAAAGAGCGGCGCGAACAAATTAGGGAGGCCACAAAAAAATCTCAGGTGGCGGATGAAAAACTAAGAGAGATTGAGAAGAAGGCGGTGGACGCGATGCAAGATCGCGTGCGAACACAACAGGAGCAGAACGCGAGCATAAAGGAGAGTGACGTTAAGGAAAAGAATACCACAGAGGCCATCGCACAGAGACTTGCCGATAAAAGTCTCACTGGCGTGCTACTGAAGTCGCTTGGGGTGTCGAGTAAATCCCTTTCTAGTGGCGCAGTAAAACATCTGAAAGAGCAGGCGAAGAGGGAGCGAGCGAAACTAAATGCTGAGGAGCGTAAGAAACTTGACGACAAAGACAAGCCAAAGAGCGAGCCCCCAGCGCCTGCTGGCGATAAACACTAAAACCATGAACGATCAGATTGAAGAGAAAAAGTATGACGAGGTAATTCAGGAGAGACTCTCGCAACTGCCGAAAGTTGTCCAAGACGCTATACGCTCCGGTAATGTAACAGAACACATGCGTAAGCTTGCCGAGGCCCATAAACTACACTTGGATCAGTGGCAAACGCTTGAACAGGAGGTCCAGTTTACTTTACTCGGTTTTCAACCTGCTGAAGAGCTCGAACAAAATATTAAAAATGAAGTGGGGGTCTTGGACGAGGTTGCTCACGCGCTTACCCTTGATATCTCTCACACTGTGTTCGAGCCAATTCGCCAAGAGCTTGAGCGCACTCTCGGAAATCCCGAGGCGAAGAAAGTGGAGGTGAGTGACATGGAGGCGTCGCGAACACAGGCGATAGCGATCGAAAAAAAGTCGGCCACTCCAGAGGCTGCTGCAGCGCCCAAGACTGTCGCACCCGCCACGCCGCCTGCTCCCGCACCTCAGGGCACCGCAAAGCGCGCACCGATTGCTGATACCTATCTCTCGAGCAGTCCGAGTCACGAGCGCAAAGTAATCGAGGGTGATCCGTACAGGGAGCAGACTTCTTGACGCCAACAAGGGGTATACCCCGCACCACTTTTAACACCCGGGCGATGGGCGACTAACTTCATTAAGTTTTGAGTGGCTAGTTATCAACGAATTATAAAAGGTTTAAAAGTGGTGCGGGGTATAATTACTGAATGCAGTTTCAGGTTCCTCAATTCATCGAGGTGGAGGACAAGATCTTCGGCCCGCTCACGTTTAAGCAGTTCATATATATAGGAGGGGGGATAGGGGCAGCTTACTTACTCTGGCGCGTCCTGCCGATGTACGTCGCGGCCCCCATCATTGCGGTAGTGGGTGGACTTGCCGCAGCGCTTGCGTTTTTCCAATACAACGGGCGTCCATTCATAATAGCGCTCGAAAACGCCTTCTTTTTCCTTGTTCGCAGCAAGCTCTACCTCTGGAACAATGAAAACAAGAAAAAGTCACGAGAGGTGGTCGAGCAAAATTTTGCACAGGCGTCTAATCTATATGTTCCGAAACTCTCGGGCAGCAAGCTGCACGAACTCGCGTGGAGCCTCGACATCAAGGAGCGTATCGCCGGCGGTGTCGCCACAGAGTCCGAGCGCACAGGAAATCGGCCTCCCGAAGATATATTGGCTCCCATAAAGACCGCGAGGGCAGCAGCAGCGACCAGAGAGCAATCACTTGCGCAGCAGATTGAGAGCTTGGCACGCCAGCGCGCCAATACTGCGCCGTCTACACAATAAATATGCCTCCACAGACATCTCTTCGCTCCAATACGAAATCGACGCAGGAATTCGTTCCGATCTCTGAAGTACGCGACGGTATCGTGGTTATGAAAGACGGAAGCCTGCGTGGCATCCTCCTCGCCTCATCGATCAACTTTGCCCTCAAATCGGAAGATGAACAGACGGCGTTTATAGTTCAATTTCAAAACTTTCTCAACTCACTCGATTTTTCGGTGCAAATTTTCGTACAGTCGCGCATGCTCGATATTCGTCCATACATCACCACGCTCGAAGCGCAGTTCAAACAGCAGCTCGACGACCTTATGCGCGTACAGATTCGTGAATACATTCAATTCATCAAGAGCTTTACCGAGGCTGCAAACATCATGACGAAAAATTTCTTCGTCGTTGTACCGTACTCACCGAGTATCGCCGTGACGGCGGCGAGCGCGAGCTCATTCTTGCCGTTTGGAAAAAAGAGCACAAAGGCGGAGGACAACAAGACATTCGAGGAACAAGCCTCTCAGCTCGAGCAACGCATCTCGATCGTACAGCAGGGTCTTGTGCGTACAGGCGTACGCACTGTGCAGCTTGGTACCGAGGAGACTATCGAGCTTCTCTACAAGATGTTCAATCCGGGCGAAGAGGGAAAGCCGATTCCGGTCTCGGAGCTCGCAAATCAAAGATAGTATGGCACTCCTCGACTTATTCAGAAAAAAACCCGCCGCAGACGACGCCGCACGCGTACTGCCGGTTTTGCCCGAAGAAATCTACAATACCGGCGTTCTCGATCTGCAGGACGTGATCGCCCCACACGCGCTCAAGGTCAACTCCCGCGAACTCGATCTCGGCGAAAAGATCGCCCGTACATTCTTCGTCATTTCGTATCCACGCTTTCTGACGACGGGCTGGTTTGCGCCGATCATCAACATGGACAAAGTGATCGATATTTCGATTTTTGTACACCCGATGGATACGAATGAGATGCTCCGTAAGTTCCAGAAAAAAGTCGCCGAAGTACAGAGCCAGATCGCGACCCGCGAAGAAAAGGGGATGGTGCGCGATCCAATGCTGGACACTGCATATACCGACCTCGAGCAACTGCGTAATTCGCTACAACAGGCGCAGGAGCGCATCTTCGAAGTGGGTCTCTACCTTACGATCTACGGCAATTCGCGTGAAGAGATCGATAAGATCGAGAGCGAGGTCCGTTCGATCCTTGAATCCCGCCTCGTGTACATCCGCCCGGCACTCTTCCAGCAGGAGCAGGGCTTCAGGAGCGTTTTGCCGCTTTCGACCGACGAGCTTGCGGTCCACACCAAACTCAATTCCGCGCCGCTTTCTTCAATCTTTCCATTCATCTCTTTCGACCTCACGTCCGACCGCGGCATTCTCTACGGCATCAACAGACACAACTCATCGCTCATTCTTTTCGATCGATTCTCGCTCGAAAACTACAACTCAGTGACGTTTGCAAAATCGGGTGCCGGCAAGTCGTACACGACAAAACTCGAAATTCTACGCTCACTCATGTTCGATACAGAGGTGATCGTGATCGATCCTGAGCGTGAATACGAGTATTTGGCGGAGACCGTGGGCGGCCGCTACTTCAATATTTCGCTCTCTTCCGAACACCACATCAATCCGTTTGATCTTCCGATTCCGCGTGAGGATGAAAATCCGGGCGACATCTTGCGCAACAACATCATCACGCTCGTCGGGCTCTTCCGCATCATGCTCGGAGGACTTACGCCCGAAGAAGATGCTGTTATCGACAAGGCAATCACCGAGACCTACGCGCTCAAAGACATCACGGCCGATGCCAATTTTGCCGCTGTCGAGCCGCCGCTGCTCTCAGACTTCGAGCTCGTGCTCTCCGGCATGGAGGGAAGTGACTCACTCGTCGCGCGCCTTTCGAAATACACGAAGGGCACCTGGTCGGGATTCATGAATCGCCCGACAAACGTGGACATGAATAAAAAGTTGATCGTGTTTTCCGTCCGCGACATGGAGGACGACTTGAAGCCCGTGGCGATGTATATAATCACGCACCACATCTGGAATGCGGTGCGAAAAGAGCTCCGCAAGCGCCTCCTCGTGATCGACGAGGCCTGGTGGATGATGAAATCTCAGGATACGGCGAGCTTCCTCTTCGGTATTGCAAAACGCGGACGCAAATACTATCTTGGCCTCTCTACAATCACACAAGACGTCAACGACTTCCTTACATCACCGTACGGGACAGCGATGATCACAAACTCTTCGATCCAGCTACTCTTGCGTCAATCGCCCACCTCCGTCGATCTCGTACAAAGCACCTTTAAACTCTCCGACGAGGAAAAGTACCTGTTGCTCGAATCCGACGTAGGGGAAGGCATCTTCTTCGCAGGCCTCAAGCACGTCGCGATCAAGGTGATTGCCTCTTACACAGAAGATCAGATTATCACCTCCGATCCTTCACAAATTCTCGCGATCAAGAAGGCGAAGCGAGAGCTTGCCGCATCAACAGAAATTCCTGAAGAAGCGCTCCCTGGTGCGCAGCATGCTGCTCCGGGTGCTGATACTGCACCTGTCTCCAAGATGACTTCGCAGAGTATTTCGACTCAATAATGAACTATTCCCGTATCAGCAAGACGACGGGGATCGCCCTCATCGTGGCCGCCACACTCGTTGACCTCGCGCAATTCTTCGCGACATTTCTCGCGCTTATCCCTTTTATCGGCTTTGTTATTGTCTTCGCTGCAAACACCCTGATCAGTGTGTGTGCGCTCATTTTTTTCGGAATATGCTTTTCGCACGTGGGCGTGAGCCTACTTGATTCGAGACGCGCCCTCGGGACCCTTGGCACAATTCTTGGAGAGGCGGTGCCGTTTATAAACAGTATGTTGTGGTGGACATGTCTTGTTTCGTACATTGTCATCACAGAGTGGAGAAAGCCGGAAGGTGCTGTGGAATGAGCGGTATAATTACATGATGCTCGTGGTGCGAAACATCCTAACCACTTCGCTTTTATCGATTAGCTTTCTTTTGGTTCTCAATCTCCCTGTATACGCGCAACTTGAATTACCGAACATGGCGAGTTCTATATTCATCACCACCATCCCCGAACATCCTGGGCCGGGAGAGACCGTGCGTGTCTACGCACAAAGTGTTTTCTACGACCTCCTGAAGGCAAACAATGTGTGGGAGGTCAACGGCAAGGTGGTCGCTCAGGGGATAGGGGTGACGGAGGGCACGTTTGTAGTGGGAGCGCTCGGATCCCGAAATACCGTCGTGTTTGAGGCACAGTCCGATACGAGCACTGCCAGTGCCCGCCTGACCATCATCCCGACCGAAGTCGACCTCTTGTATGAGGCAAGTTCCTACGTGCCACCTTTCTATCGCGGACGCGCGCTTCCTTCAGAGGGGACCCTTGTGCGGCTCACAGCCTTGCCGCGATTTCAGAGTTCAGGCGGAAATTTTATCCCTGCCAGCTCTCTCTTATATACATGGAAGCGAAACGGCTCGACGGTGGCTGCTGTTTCAGGAAGAGGAAAAAGTTCTGCCGTATTTCCCTCGCCGGTTCTTTTTGGTACCGACGTGATCGCGGTTGATGTCACAACAGCAGATGGCACCATGACTGGCAGTGCACTTATTAATATCCCCTCGACGAAACCCTTGCTTTTACTCTACGAGGATCATCCGCTTTTCGGTGTGACCTATCATAAAGCGCTCGGGCCTGCGACTTTCGTCCCTGAATCAGAGGCGACCTTCGTCGCGGTACCGTTTTATACCAATGCAGTGAGTTCTAATGACAATTCGTTTGACTACAACTGGACCGTCAACGGTCAGCGCATTCCTGCCGATACTGTTAGGAAAGGTTCGATTACAATCAGTTCTGCTGGGCAAAAGACGGGGGTCGCACACGTGCAACTCGATCTCACGCAGCCGCAAAATCCGTTCTTTAGCGCTCGAGGTGAGTGGAGTATTTCTTTCTCCGAAATACGCGGAAACAGGGCTCCCGACGGTACAATCAATAATCCATTCTTACCTCGCCAATAATATGCAAAAGAGCCTGCTCGTCGTTCGATACCTGATAGTCATAGTTGTCGTATTTGCGCTGGTGGGGTTATTGGGCTGGTATTTCTTCTTGAAGTCCCGCACAAGCACGACTGTCGCGCTTGATGACGCTCGCGGACTTGATTCAACTGCACCTTCGTTTACCGGAAGCACCGGCAGTACGTACGAAAACATCGCACAAACCACAGTAGAAGATACCGGGCAAGTGAGTGCGGAGACAGTAAGTGCTCCGCCCCAACTCTGGCGCGTATCACAAACACCGACCTCCGGTATGGGATTCGTGGAGGATAGTGCATTTCTAAAAGTGTATTTTGTCGAACGCGCAAGCGGCAATGTATTTTCTGCAGATGTCATAAACGGGAAGGTCGAACGCCTCACAAACACACTCTTACCGAGGACATACTCAGCAGCAATAACTCGTGACGGTGCCGTAGCTCTTCGTGGTATCGATGACGGGGGCAAAACAACTCTTTTCGCGGGCACTATCCCTCCGAAGACGGCGCCCGCCACGGCCGAGATATCCTCCTCGTCACCTGTGGCGATGAAAGGCACGAGCCTTGCAGCAGACGTGAGTGACCTCGCAATAAATCCAAAAACGAACGAGGTCTTTTACGTCCTTCCTGATGCAAAAATCGGCGCAATCGGCATCCGAAGCTCGTGGGATGGGAAGGTGCAAAAGCGTGTACTTGAATCCGGCATTATCGGCTGGCGACCACTGTGGCTCTCCGATGGCCGCATCGTTCTCACACAATACCCGGCGTACGATCTTCCCGGTAACGCATACGTGCTTGAGAGTGGGGGTACTTTGACACCACTTATCCGCAACATCCCGGGTCTTACAATATTGCCGCGCGCCTCATCGAAGACGTTTGTGTACGGCACTGCGACGGGCGGGACAATCGCAATGTACGTCCAGAAAGAAAAGAAGGAGCCAGAACTACTCCCAATCAAAACAATTGCCGATAAATGCGTGTGGGCGCCAAAAAAAGAGTTTATTCTTTACTGCGCAGTGCCCCAGACGCTTGGCTCGGGTAATTTCATTGATAATTACCTGCAGGGTAGAATTCACACATCCGATACGTGGTGGGAAGTGAACACTGCGGACGGCACTGCACAGATATTCTTTGTGTCGGATAGTTCTTCCGGGGCGATTGATGTAATTCAGCCGACAATCGACGAAAACGGCAAATACATTTCATTTATGAACGGGTTTGACCAGTCTTTGTGGGTACTTCGGATGCCGACCAATACAGAAAACACCGCAGCATCAGTAATATGAAAGACAAAATAAAAAAATGGTTTAGGAACATGAGGACCACAAGTTCTGGTCTTCTCTTCCAGGCGACGACGCAATTCGTCCCGCTCGCGCCGATAGACGCGCAGCAGGGGAGCAAACTTTCGGGTATTTATACCGGTGGCGATCTTTCGACCTATATCAGTAAGATGTTTGTTTTTGCACTCTCAATCGGCGCCATAATCGCCGTGGTTCGTCTCATGTGGGCTGGGTATCTCTACATGGGGGAGGGCACCATCGGGAGCATTTCAAAGGCAAAGGAGGTCTTTCGTGAGGTTATTATCGGATTGCTGTTGCTGCTCGCAATCTACCTGATACTTCAAAAGATAAATCCACAGCTCTTAAACATTACAATTCTCAACAGTATAAAAAGTACGCCGTCGACAGGGCAGCAAGTACCTGCCGGGACACAGAAACAAGGTACTCAAACATGCGGGGGATCGTGCTCGTGGTGCGACACCGGGACAGGACAGTGCATTATTCCGGCCAACTAAGGCGCAATGCTACTCTGCCGAGTATTTAATGACTACACGTCTGTTGCGTCCCTCTCCCTGGGACTCGGTTTTTACGTTGGGGGCGTTTTGCAGTGCTGTGTGGATTATGAGGCGCTCGTATCCTGACATTGGGGTGAGTTCGACATCATACTGGAAGGATCGGGCGCGTTCGGCCATCATAAGTGCCTTAGTCTCCAGGTCTTTGATCTGCTTTGTGCGGTAATCATTCACATCCACGAGGAACTTAGGCCCGCCATCTGACGCTCCTTCACCGGAGGTTTCGGGAGGGAGGCGTTTTTCTGCAATTTTCTTTACCAGAAAATCGATCGCGTGTACCGTATCGCCGTGAGCGCCTATAAGTTGGCGAGAGTTGTCTCCGGCTTCGATTGAAAAAATGACCTGCCCCACCGCTTCTACACGGTTGACCTTCGCCGCGCCGAGGCCAAGCGAAGAGAGAAGTTCCTTGAGGATGGTTTCGATCGTATCGTGCATGCAGGGCACTATACGCCTTTTTTAGCGAATGAGCAAAATTGGCGGCTTGTTTTACAGCGCCGGGCCCTTTTGATTGCCTTCGTTTACGCCGTAGAAACGTCGCCCCGACGCATATTCCTGCACAATCATAAAGATATTGCTTGTCACCCAGTAGAGCGGCGCTGCGGCAATTATTGTGAACGAAATGACACCGATCATGACAGGGAAGACGTATCGTGCCTGGATGTCGAAACTCTTTGCCATATCCCCCGAGAGAGTGGCCTCGCCCACTGATTGAGCCCCCCGAGGACCCATCGAGAGTCGTGTGTATATGTACTGGGTCACCGCCGCAAGGAGAGAGAGGACTATATTATGGCTTGCACCCATGTCCATAAAACCAAGGAAATGCATATTGACGGCTGACGGGATGCCCACGAAAGAATAGAGGATCGATGAATCAATCTTTGGGAGTCCGCCTTGCGCAAAAACGAAATAGAGGCCGATAAGGATTGGGAGCTGGAGCAAGAGGAGCCCGATACTCGAAAACGGATGGATGCCACGCTCTTTGTAGAGCGCAAAAATCGCCCTGCTTTGTTCCAAATTGTCTTTGTGTTTCTTTTTCAACTCCTCGATTTCAGGTGCAACCTTCTTCATTGCAAGCTGCGACTCGACTGCGCGCTTCGAGAGAGGGAAGAGGATGATTCGGACAACTATCGTGAGTGCAATTACAGCAAGCCCGACATCGTGGGTGGGGATAATCCCCACTAAAAAAATAAGCCCGTTGTAGAGCGGGTCGTAAATGGTGGTCTGGAAAAATTCGATCATATCCAAAGTATTGTACCCTTGAATTTACCTGCCCAAAAGCGTCTGTATGTCCTTCTCCAGATCACCATATGAAGCCTCATTAATGCCTTTTCGAGCAGTGAAAATATAGGCGTGGTGTCTATCAAGAAGGATGATGTTCGCCCGCACAACCTCGCGAAACTTTCTTTCAGTCCGATTGCGCAAGACCGCCTTCGAAACGGTTTTTTTGCTGATAATTGACGCTGCCCGCGGCCCCTTAAGATCCGCGGGGAGGGTATATACAGTCAATATGAAATGGGTTCCGTAGACTCTACGGGAGTGCTGTTTTCTCAGCAGTGTGAACTCCGCTTGAGAAAGCCGGGTGTTTTTTGGCATCTAGACTGAAAGCTTCGAGCGACCTTTGCGGCGTCTCCTTGTAAGGACATTGCGGCCGTTTTTAGTGCCGGATCGCTTAAGAAAGCCATGTGTGGCTGCACGCTTTCGCTTTTTTGGCTGGTATGTGCGAAACATCGACATAGTGGTATAGCGTACGGAGTATAGCTCATGAGAGACAGGGAATCAATAGGTGTCCTTTTTTACATGGTTTCGTGTATGTTTTAGAAAAAAATTATAATGTTCGTTTTTTTGTTATCCCCACCTAATCCACAGGTTGTACCACCCGCGCCTAGGAAAAAACTAGCTTCACGAACCATATAGGACGCGTATAATGACTCCACCTAAATCCTCATGGCTAACACTTTGATGACAAACCGTGAGTTGTGGCAAAACGCCCTCGTTCAGATTGAATTGGGTACCTCAGAAGCATCCTTTAGAACATGGTTTCGAAACACTGACATAACGAGCCGTGAGGCAGGGGTGGTACATATTGCGGTACCCTCAAAGATAGTGAAAGAGTGGCTTATGGAAAAACACCATAAGATTATCCTCAAAACACTGCGTGGACTCGATGGATCGATCCGCACCGTAGAGTATGTTATACACCGCTCTGTAAATCCTTCTCCTGAGAGGAAGCAGGTAAAGACACCCGTCCCAGAGAACACATCTCTTGATCTTCAGTCGCTCTATATAGACAAGCGAGACAATCTAAACCCTCGATATACCTTTGAGACGTTCGTGGTAGGGCCGTTTAATCAGCTCGCACACGCGGCTGCAAAAGCAGTGCTAGAGAGACCGGGGCTCTCGTACAATCCTTTCTTTGTATACGGCTCCACTGGTCACGGCAAAACCCACCTTATTCAGGCAATAGGGAATTATTTCAAAAAAACACACGCCAATAAGAAGGTTTTATATGTGACATCAGAGCGTTTCGCTGTTGATTATATTAATGCGGTACGTGCAGGACGGGCCAATAGCTTCAAGGATCAGTACCGCCAATATGACGTCCTTATCATGGATGATGTGCAGTTTATAGCCAACACCGAGAAGACCCAGGAAGAGTTGTTTCATCTCTTTAACGCTCTTCACGATAACAATAAACAGATTGTTTTTTCTTCCGATAAACACCCATCTCTTTTACCTGGTTTTGAAGATCGTCTGAAAGGGCGCTTTAGTGCGGGAATGATTGCAGAGATACCAGAACCAGATGTGGAGTCTAGAATAGCTATAATTAGAGCCAAATTAGAGCAACACGGCTTCTCGATTCCTGATGATGTAATTCAATACATTGCAGAGAATGTACGTGGAAACATTCGTGAATTAGAGGGTGTTTTAAACATGATTGTTTGCAAATCCCAACTCAAAGGAAAGGCGGTTTCTCACACAGATGTGCGATCTCTTATAAAACACAATATAAAACCAAATCGAGGAATTTCTGTCGATGAAGTAGTCCGTCGCATCGCACAATATTACGAAATTGCGGAAAAAAGCATTTATGAGAAAACTCGAAAGAAGGAGGTGGTAAAGCCGCGACAGATAATTATGTATATTTTACGTGAAGAGTTTGGTGTCTCATATCCTTCAATAGGGGAGAAGCTCGGTGGACGCGACCACACAACCGTTATTCACTCCTGCGAGAAAATAAAAGAGGAGATTAAGACAAATAATTCCCTTGAACAGGAGCTCGATCATATCCGCACACTTATCCACGCATGATCTGTTGATTACCTGTTAATTATCTGTTGATTGAGTATTGAACTACCGTGTTGATAAGAAAAGGAAAACAATCTCATAAACACAAATATAAAAACTATGGCCGCAAAAAATCACTATTCACAGATCGCCACGAATCTTATTAGTGACTTTTCAACACTTTTTATAGACTCTAAAACCTTTTATTTAAGCGTTAAAAAGGTTTTATACACAAATCCACACCGCTAGTAGTAATAGTAAGATTTTATATCCAAAAGTATGAAGATGAGTACAACAAAAGAAAAACTACTTCAGGCGGTGTTACTCGCAGAACGTCTGACTGAGAAAAAGGAGTCTCTCCCATTACTTTCATGTATTTATATCGAGTGCGGAAAAGACTGTGTAATAAGCGCAACGAATCTTGAAGCGGGTATTGAAGTTGTTGTCCCAGGCGAGATATCAGAAAAAGGAGCGGTAGCAGTACCTGCGGGTGTACTTTCACAAACGGTTCGCTCGATCAGTGGAGATAAAATCACACTTAAGACAGAAGACAGTAATCTTCTTATTGAATCCCGAGGCACCAAGACTCTCATAAAAGCCGTGCCACATGATGATTTTCCAAAACTCTCTCTTAATTCTAAAGAGAGAAAAATATCTCTTTCTCGCGAAAGTCTCCTGTATGGTATTAGTACGGTTTCGTACGCTGCCTCACCGTCAATGATTCGTCCGGAGCTCGGCAGTGTGTATATATCTATTAAATCAGGTTCTATTACAACTGTTGCGACAGACTCTTTCCGTCTCGCGGAGAAAAAAATACCTGCAGCCGCGGGTAAAAATGATGCAGAAATATTACTTCCTATAAAACACACATCAGAACTGGTTTATATCCTTGAACACACCGACTCAGATCAAATAGATATTGCGATAGATGATTCTCAAATAGTTGTAGAAATTCCAGGAACGGTCTATATGTCCCGTGTCGTAGATAGTTCGTTTCCAAACTATAAAGAAATTATGCCTAAAACATTCAATACTGAGGCAACGATCTTAAAAAGCGATTTTACCGAAATGTTGCGCAAAGCACGGGTGTTTTCCGGCACTGATCAACATATCGGACTCCATGTATATCCTAAGAAAAAAATATTCAGCGCGACCGCACGTAGTAGTGACGTAGGAGAAATGTCTGATTCAATTGATGCGGCGCTCTCCGGTGAGGATATGGATATTAATTTTCATATCGGATATCTCTCCGACTGTCTCTCAAGTATCGATTCAGAATCAATCACACTTAAATTCTCAAGTGTCGGGAGGCCACTTATTATCCAAGGAGTCTCGGACTCGAGTTTCACGTATCTCGTGATGCCCCTCAATAGATAACTGTTTTCCAAGTAAGGTGTGTGGGAATGAAAACTACTGAATCATGAGGGTTATTGTTTGTTCAGATATACCTCCGTTAATTTTCTGAGCCACAGCACGCAAAGATGCAGGACCATGTGTTATTGGTGAGATCGTATAAAAATATGGTGGTTGTGTCGCTATACCCGCGATATTTCCATTTAAGTAGTAGGTGACCGAACTGAGCGGCACGTTTGCTTGTACGGTGGCATTAATCACTGACCCCCAAGGAATCATCGCCCCTTGTTGTGGTGAGGAAATCGAAAAATCATTATTCACCTGAGGTATGAGCGGTGTAGATGTCGACTGTAAACCAAGGAGTGCCCCAGGGTTCTGATTCGCCCACAACTGCACAGGATATTCCCAATATGCGAACTGTGGATCACTCGCGGGGTTTAATGGTTTGCCACCACGAGGATTGTTTTTGTCGAGCCAATACAAAATTTCATGAACACCTTGTGACGGATCTGTGTTCCAATTTCCTGTCAAAACCGGCGGAGCAGCGTATGGATTGTTCTCCGGTGCCGGTGCAATGAATGAATCCGAGGGATATTTTTGTATCGCGTACAGCACAAAATCATGCCACATGGGCGCAATAATGAACGCCGCGATCTTTTTTTGCATAGGGCTATTGTCGTTATTTCCGGCCCACGCGCCTACGGCGATACCAGGTGTATACCCAAGTACCCATACGTCGCGATAATCGTTTGTAGTACCCGTTTTGTCGGCAACATTGTATCCGGGGAAGTAGAGCGGTGAATCAGCCCCGAATTCTGGAGTGCGTGCGACATTGTCGGAGAGAACGTCGTTAGTGAGGCGGGCAATTTGTGGATCGAGTATGCGCACACTCTGCTCCTCGTATTGTTCAAGTATGTTTCCGCTATTATCTTCAACCTTCAAAATACCGGTTACTGGGTTTTTAACACCGTCGTTCGCAAACACCCCGTATGCACCAGTAAGTTCAAGAAGGTTGACCTCACCACCCCCAAGTACGAGCGTGAGACCATACCGATTTGGGTCGCCGAGAGTGGTGATACCCATGTTTTCAGCTAAGGTTATAGATTCTTTAATACCTGCCAAATACAATGTCTTAATTGCAGGAATGTTTACCGACTGTGCGAGCGCGTTACGCAGAGTTATTGGACCCTGGAATTTTCCATCGAAGTTTTGTGGACTATAACAAGGTGGCTCGTTGTTGGTGGTGTCTTCTGGCCTACAATTAGTAGAAAATTGGGTCTGTAAATCAAACACGATTGTGTCAGGAGTATATCCTTTCTGATATGCAGCCGCGTACACGAAGGGTTTGAAAGATGATCCAGGCTGACGATTCGAAACAGCAACATTCACTTTTCCATCAATTGTTTCATCAAAGTAACCCTTTGATCCGATCATGGTGAGTATGTGTCCGGTCTTTGGGTCCACCGCAACCATCGCCTGATTAGAAGCATCAAAGTTTGCCAACATACCAGGCGCATAGTTCGTCACAATTTCCTCCGCCTTTTTTTGCAGATCATAATCAAGTGTGGTGGTGACCTTGAGGCCCCCACTCTGGACGGCGTCAACACCATATTTTTGTTCCAAATATTCACGGATATAAAAGACAAAGTGCGGGGCCTTGATACCGGCGTCACTTTCCTTTCTGAACGTAACCTTTTCCTCCTTTGCCTTCTGATAATCCTCCTCGGAGATAAAACCATTCACCTTCATTTGCTGGAGCACGAAATTTTTTCGCACATCGAGCGCATCCTTGTGATTGCCGTACGGCGAATAGTATGTAGGACGTTGTGGGAGCGCCGCAAGATATGCTGCCTGTGCAAGACTGACATCTTTTGCATCTACACCAAAGAAGTACTGACTTGCTTCCTGCACACCGTATATAGTGCCCCCATAGGGAGTTTCGTTGAGATATGTATTCAGAATTTTATCCTTTGGATATATTCGTGTGAGCCTAAGAGCAAGAATTATTTCTTTAATCTTTCGAATCGGAGTCTTTCTCTGAGTTAGGAGGGCATTTTTCACAACCTGCTGAGTAATGGTTGATCCCCCCTGGCCGATAATGCCCGGAATAATACGGAGATTTACGAGGACGGCACGGAGGAATGACTTGGGGCGAAATCCTGCGTTGGTATAAAACGTGTTGTCTTCAACAGCGATCGACGCCTGCTGGATATAAGGGGAAATCTGATCGAGCGGTACGGCAGTGCGACGCATTGTCCCATGCACATCATAGAGCACGATATTTCCGGTGCGATCATAAATTTTTGTAGATTGTGCAACCTCGCGATTCTGGAAGTTGTCGATTGTGGGGAGGGGAGCAAATGCGGCCCAAATAATTCCAAAACTCAGAAATAGAAAAAAACCGGCCAATCCCGCGAGAATTGTTATTTGCAACCAGTGAGGCAGTTTGGGAAGGCGTGCAAACAAAGCCCTCACACGACGCTTTGGTGAATTCATATCCAAATTTCACTCATTGTAACTTTTTTTCACCCCCAAAGCTAACCTCTTACGTGCGCGAGATGTGTGATACCGATCGCGATAGCGTCATACTCGTCATCGTGCTTAATTTTTTTATCGATCTTTAGGAGTGTGTGCAACATCCGTGCAACAGCGATTTTATCCGCTCTACCAGAACCAGCCACGGCGCTTTTCACCTGACCAGGACCGTATTCCGATACAGGTACTCCGAGGCGCGTCGCCGTTTCGATCAGTGCGCCACGTACCTCCGCGACGCGCATCGCCGTCTTCTGATTTTTCTGAAAATAGAGTTTTTCGATCGCGAGCGCCTGTGGCCGATGTTCTTGGATCAGTCGCGCGCACGCGTTAGCGACTGCCGCCAAGCGATCTGAAAACTCATCCGTACCGGATGTTTCGACACAATCCGAGAATAAAAGCACCTCTTTATTATTCTCACGCTCAATCACGGCCATTCCGCAGCGGCCATATCCCGGATCGATTGCGAGCACCTTCATTAAATAAGTATAGTACGTACAAGAAGGGCTCGAACTGTGGTTCGAGCCCTTTACATACTCAGAGATACTCTAATGAAAGCGCATTGATCACTATATGTAGTGTGTTGTCGATAATGATCATGAGCCACACGGCGATGAACGGCGGCACGTCTTTAGAAAGTCCAGTCTGAGAGCACTCAGTCCACTGCCTCCATTCGGAAGGTGGTGCGAGGAACTCCTTTGCATACACCACATACCGCGCAAGTCGCCAACGATCGATGGCGAAATGTGTTCCGACCATTATTACCGAAGCTGTAAACGACGGATGAAACATGATCAGGAACGGAATGAAGTAGACGAGCGCATGAACAGCCGCGGGGAGCGAACGTTTTGTCTTATTGTTCGCCATCCAGCCCGACTGCAACACATAATCGCCGATCACATGAGCGAGCACTTGTGCACCTGTAAACATTTTTACCTCCCTATCTCTCTGTCAACGAACCTAGTCACAGTGTGAGGGACGGGGACATAAAAAACAATGTTCTTTGTCGAACTTTTCGACACTTTTCCATCCGCATGATATAGATACCCTATGAGTACGAAAAACGGGGCTGAAATTGATGAGGCAATCAAAGGAGTGGGTCTCGGTGAAAAGGGTGCCCGGGTATATCGAGCGGCGCTTGAGCTCGGTGAGTCCAGTGTTCAGGAGGTTGCGCGCAGAGCAGCACTGAAGCGCACCACGGTCTACTACATTCTCGAAGAACTCAAGGAGGTTGGGACACTGCAAGAGGTTCGTCGAGGGAAAAGGGAATACATTGTAGCGGTTGAGCCACGTGAAGTATTGAGGCGGGCGCGAGAACGCGTCGACGCCTTTGCGAATGTGCTGCCTGAGATTGAGTCGCTCAAGCTTGCAAAATATAAAAAGCCGGGCGTCTATTTTCTCCACGGACCTTCCGGATTCAAGCAAGTGTGGGACCGTGTTTTTCAGTCAAAAGAAGATGAATATTACATCATCACCTCGGCCGAGCATTTTCTCGACTTCGTAACGGAAAAATATATCGTGAGCGAGATCATAAAAGGGAAGCGGCTACGAAATTTTAAAAGCAGACAGCTCATCACTGACTCTCCTTATGCACGAAAGGTCGTAGCAAAGGATATGTCTGAAAATCGTACCTCAAAATTCCTTTCACCGCGTCACACACTGCCATACACTGAGGTCGTGGGGGATGTGTTTTGCATACTCATATCGCCACGACCAGATAATCTGATCCTCGTGATAGAGAATGACGCACTCGCAAAAACTCGCCGATCATACTTCGAGCTTCTATGGAACGCATTACCGTAAATCACTCTGCGTTCGTATACACATCCTGCACGTCGTCGTAATTGTCGATTTTCTCCAAGATTTCCATAAGTGCTTTATCATCCTCTTCAGAAAGAGGGACCATGGTCTTTGGTGCGTACCCCTCGGCTGTCTTCTCGAATGCCCACGAGGCGCTGCCGGGGGAGGCGAGTGCAAGACCCATTTCACCCAAGAGGTGTTTGATCTCCTGCGCGGTACGATTGCGGCTATCAGTGAGGCAGTCGATCATGATCGCACAGCCGCCCGGGCCGTACGTCTCGTAGAGGATTGATTCAAGTACTGCGTCAGTGGATGTACCTTTCTGCACGGCGCGATCAATCGTGTCCTTCGGCATATTGATCTTCTTGGCATTTTCGATGAGTGTACGAAGCGTGGGAGAATTTACGTCGCCATTCGCCTTTTTACTCTCAACGGCGATGCGTTTACCCATCTTTCCCCAGGCAACCGCCTTCGAGGCATCCTCCTTACCTTTCTGCCTCTTGATCTGCGCCCATTTGTTGTGTCCGGCCATAGGCTGACAGTTTACAACATCGCTTGTGTTTTGGGCATATCAGCGCCGACATGGTCGTAACCTTTTTTAGTGACGATGCGGCCGCGCGGTGTCCTTTCAATCAGGCCGAGCTGCATAAGGTAGGGCTCGTGGACTTCCTCTATCGTGTCTTCTTCTTCAGATAGGGAGGCCGCGATAGTTTTCAAACCAACAGGGCCACCTTTGAATTTGTCGATGAGGAGAAGAAGGATGTCGCGGTCGATTTGATTGAGCCCTCCTTCATCGATCTCGAGCATTGCGAGCGCTTTCTTAGTCGTCTTGATGTTGAGCGGTTCGCCATTTACCTCGGCAAAGTCGCGTGCGCGCTTGAGGAGGTAATTAGCGGTACGCGGTGTCGCCCGAGAGCGGCGTGCGATTTCCTTGAGAGATTCGTCGTCGATCTTGATGTTAAGAATTTTAGCGGAGCGTTTGAGAATTTCGGCGATATCTGCATCCGTGTAGTACTGCAGGCGGAACGTACCACCAGAGAAACGGCTTCGAAGTGGCGCAGAGAGCATTGAGATGCGTGTAGTAGCGGAGATGAGTGTGAATGGCGGGAGCTCGAGCTGCACGGTACGCGCGGAGGGGCCTTTGCCGATCACGATATCCAAGACTCCTGCCTCCATAGCAGGGTAGAGCACCTCTTCGATGGTGCGATTGAGTCGGTGGATCTCGTCGATAAAAAGCACGTCGCCCGGAGAGAGGTTGGTAATGATAGAGGCGAGGTCACCCACGCGCTCGATTGCAGGCCCCGAGGTCGAGCGCAGGCTTGCACCGATCTCCTTGGCCATCAGATGGGCCAAAGTAGTCTTGCCAAGGCCCGGGGGGCCATACAAAAGCACGTGCTCTGGCTGGTGGTTGCGGCCTTTGGCGGCCGTAAGCAGGATGCGGAGGTTCTCCTTGATGGAGCTTTGGCCTATGTATTCAGCCCAATTTTCGGGTCTGAGCGCTTGGTCGAGGGTGCGCCCAGCACTATTTTTTACACCGTCCGAATTACGATTCATTAGTGTAGCCTAACCCCTTTTAAGGTATAAACAACTATCCTATATCGTTAAAAAATGG
This sequence comes from uncultured Candidatus Saccharibacteria bacterium, assembly GCA_964623775.1. Taxonomy (GTDB): domain Bacteria; phylum Patescibacteriota; class Minisyncoccia; order Phycocordibacterales; family UBA2100; genus UBA10103. Next base: position 114,872 of record CAZUVH010000001.1, read on the forward strand.
TGCTGGGTGGGATGCCGCACCGTCTTGTTTGTTCATACTTGACAATGGTATCTAATATGCTATACTATCCATTAGTGGCGCTTTCAGGCGCCTTTCTCATTATTTAGAGACGCATAGCTTCGGGCGATGGTGACTTTGGCAAGGACGGTGGTGGGTACAACCCTTGGGTTGTATCACTGCCCCTATCCTCAGCTTCCAGTTGCAACATTTCCATAATGCATCGCCCGAACTTGTGCATCTCTAAATCGAAAACTATTTGAACCATACCACCCGCTTTGCGCCCAGCAAGCGGGTTTTGTGGTGTAATCGGGGTACCGATTGCAGCTCCTCGGCTCGCAAATACAAATTTGATTAAATTTGCATTTGTCTCTCGCTACGTCGCTGATAAAATTATCGTTCATGCTTGAGCGACCAGAAAATAGTCTCGAAGGTAATGTGCGCACCCGCTATCGATATTTGAAACAAGAGCTAGAAAAACAAGGAATTATCCTCGACAGGAATACAAAAGTGCTTGAGATTGGAAGCGGTAACGGTCTAATGCTCCAACAATTTAAAAACGACGGTGTCGACGCGATTGGTGTTGATCTGCGTCCACGAGGAGGGGAGGAGGTCTTGGAAGTGAAGGCTGTCGCAGAGCAACTTCCGTTCGCAAGCGGAGTTTTTGACGTTATTGTTTCGACACAGGCTTTTGATCTCGCCTCGTCACGTCACCAGGATCAGAAACAAATGGGGGAGGAATTAGTGCGTGTACTGAAGGATGACGGGATATATTTTGGATTCTCAGAAATGATGGAGGACAGGCCTGAGGGCCTCGTACTTGTCTCAGATCCGATGGATAGTGGCACGGCCGCGGTCTACAAAAAAGAAAAGACGGACTAATTGCGGATATTCTCAAGCATTACTTCGTCGTGGAGATCCACCATGCGGCCGAGCTCTTCGAGTGAGGTGACACCCTGCAGTACCTTCACTGCGCCATCTTGTGCCATACGACGGATGCCTTGGTGTGCAGCGGCCTTCCAGATCTCGCGCTCGGAAGACGTGTGACGCACCGTCTCCTCGATCTCTTTATCCATGAGAACGACTTCGACGACTGCGATACGGCCTTTGTAGCCGAGGCCATGACACTTCTCACATCCTTTGGGGAGATACATTTTGGTGCGATCTTCAGGCAGCGATTCCGGATGCGGAATGTTGCGTAGGAGTGGTTCCATAGTCTTCAAATCCTCTCCCTCTATGGTCACCTGCACGCGGCAGTGCGGGCACAGGCGTCGCACAAGACGTTGTGCCATCGCCACGGTGACGGCGGCGCCCAGGATGTCGGCATTGACTCCCATGTCGATGAGACGAGGGAAGGTGCCCGCGGCGTCGTTGGTGTGAAGTGTGCTAAACACGAGGTGGCCGGTGAGCGACGCGTTGATCGCGGTCGAAGCGACTTCGCCGTCGCGGATTTCGCCCACCATGATGACATCGGGGTCTTGGCGGAGTGTACTGCGGAGACCTTCGGCAAAAGTGTAATCACGTGAGACTTGTGTCTGTACGATGCCGTCGAGGTGATATTCAATCGGATCTTCGATCGTGACCACTTTGATCTCCGGTGTCGTCACACGACCCAAGAATGCGTAGAGTGTCGTCGTCTTTCCGGAGCCGGTCGGACCAGTGTTGAGGATCATGCCGTTGGGTTTTGCGATCTCGGTGTTGAAAATATCCATAAGATATTTATCAAAGCCGAGCGCCTCCATCGGAAGCGCGATGGTCGACGGGTCGAGTACGCGCATGACGATCGTCTCGGCATAATTGCCGGGCAATACAGAGGCGCGAATCTCGATCTCTTTTTCATTGACCATGATCGAGAATCGGCCGTCTTGCGCAGCGTTCTTAATGTTGAGTTTCAAGCCTGAGAGGAGTTTGAGGCGCGCGGAGATGAGTGCGTACGTAGGAATATCGAATTTGGTGACCTCGATCAAGACACCGTCGAGTCGGTAGCGCATGCGCACATCCTCCTCTTCTGGTTCCAGGTGTATATCGGATGCGCCGAGTGCGAGTGCACCACCCATGACTACCTCAAGAATGTGCGAGACACGGTGCGAATCCTTGCTCCCTACGTGTTTCACAATTTCTGTGCGCACATCTTCCACCGTCTTCAGTATTTGGAGCATTTGCTGGATCGTTTCGTTCGAGAGTGTGAGCATGCCCGCCTCCGTCTCGGTAGCGTATGAGATGTCGTGGTAGCGATCCCACGCGTGCTCAAGCGAGGCGCGCGAGACGATCATACGACGCACTTGGTAGCCCATTCCTTCGAGCGCCGCGATTTCCTGCAGAGAATCCTGGCGCTCCGGAGCGCGCATGGCCACATACAGTACCTTGTTCGCTTTACGGAAAGGCGCGATCTCTGCGGAACGTGCCTGGGCTTCCGGCACGAGTCGAAGCGCATCGGTACTGATGGATTTTGAAGTGAGGTCTACGTACTCGACACCGTATTTTCCGGCAAGCATTTCCGCCAACTCCTCCTCCTCTTTTTTGTGGAGTTCCTCCAGGCGTTCCTCCTGCTTTTTCTCATTAAATTGTCCCGACATGTGTCACTATTGTATCGCACTTAAAATAAAAAGCGGCACCCCTCCACGAGGGGTCAAATGATACAATCGCGGCATGAGTATTGAGCCTCAAAACTTCGTCGCAGAGCTCTTACCAAAGGCGGAGCGCGCGACACTTGTGACACTTTCGGGCGATTTAGGAGCGGGGAAGACCACCTTTGTTCAAGGTATAGCTGCGGTGCTCGGCATCACCGAGACGGTAACAAGCCCAACGTTTGTCATTGAAAATGTCTACGCGCTGACTGATCAGAAATGGAAGCGGCTCATACATATCGACGCCTATCGGCTGGAGAAGGGCAGCGAACTGGAACATCTAGGGTGGAATGAAATCGTCGCCGACCCAGAGAACCTTATTCTCCTCGAATGGCCGGAGAAAGTGGCGGAAATTATCCCCGAAGATGCAATTAAGCTGCGATTCGACTTTGACGGCGAGGAGCGTATCATCAGCAGGACGTAATCCATGGCAAAAAAAAGCGAAAAAACCGAAGTAAAGTCTGAGCGACCCTCGGCCGTAGACCGGCCACGGGCGAGGCTAGTGATTCTGGACTCGCACGCGATTCTGCATCGCGCGTATCATGCGATCCCCGCAGATTTCCAGACATCCAAAGGCGAGCCGACCAACGCGCTCTACGGTCTTTCATCGACGATTCTCAAGATGATTGCCGACCTCAAGCCCGACTATATCGTCGCGACGCGCGATTTACATGGCCCCACCCACCGACACGAAAAATACGAGGCATACAAGGGCACGCGCCAGAAGACCGACGACGAGCTTATCGCACAACTTGAGCGTGCCCCCATTATTTTTAAAGCTTTTGGCATCCCGCTGTACGAGGCAAAAGGCTACGAAGCCGACGATGTGATCGGCACCATCGTCGAGAAATTGAAGAAACAAAAAAATATTACGACCGTCATTGCATCCGGAGATATGGATACGCTCCAGCTCGTGTCTGACAACGTGAAGGTATACACGATGCGCAAAGGACTCATGGACACCGTGCTCTACGACATTGAGATGGTAAAAGAGCGATACGGTTTCGGCCCAGAGCACGTCGTCGATTACAAAGCACTTCGTGGTGATCCGAGCGACAACATCCCGGGCATTCGAGGTGTGGGTGAGAAGACGGCGACGGAGCTCATCAAGGAATTCGGTTCGATCGAAGAGATGTACAAGGCATTCAAGAAAAACGAAGCGGCGGTCGCAAAAAAATTGAAGCCGCGTGTCTTCGAGCTCGTAAAGGGAGGGGAGAAGGATGCCAAAATGTCGAAAGAGATCGCAACAATCCACCCGGGTGCACCGATCACCTTTGAGAAGCCGAAAGAGAAATGGCGTCTCGCCGATCATCTCGACACGGTGGTCGCGATGTGCGACGAGCTTGAATTTCGCTCACTCAAGGAGCGCGTCCGCGGCCTCGTGGAGAAAAGCCCGGCAAAAAAATCCGCCGACGCCAGTGCAGCACTCGAGGTAGTACCCAAGGCGCCGGTATCCGACATTGACCCGCTCGTATTCAAAGAGGTGTCCGTGGCGACGTGGCTTTTGCATTCGGACACGACCAATCCGAATCTCGAAGATGTTTTGAATTTTGCGCACACCGATAATTTTGAAAAAGCACGCGAATACATTTTTACGGAGCTCAAGAAGACGGGACAGCTGCAGAAAGTTTTTGATGAGATAGAAAAGCCGCTCATTCCCATATGTCTGCGTATGCAAGAAGACGGCATCATGCTCGATGTGAAATATTTGAAACTTCTCGCCAAGGAATACAGCACGGGTCTTGCAGAAATCGCCGGGCGTATCTATGCGCACGCGGGACGTGAGTTCAATATCAATTCGCCCAAGCAGCTCGGTGTCGTCCTCTACGATGAGCTCAAGATCAATGCGGGCGGCAGGCAGAAGAAGACGGCGGGCGGTGCGCGCACGACGCGCGAAGACGAACTGCTCAAGATGAAAGATTTGCACCCGATTATTGCCGACGTGCTCGCATTCCGCGAACTACAGAAGCTCCTCTCGACCTATATTGAGAAGATGCCCGAACTCGTCGACAAAAACAATCGTCTGCACCCCGAATTCCTCCAGGCAGGCGCGGCAACGGGGCGCATGGCCTCACAGAATCCAGGCATTCAGAATATCCCAATCAAGACAGAAAATGGCCGGCGCATTCGTACCGGATTCATTGCCGCGCCCGGATACGATCTCGTCGCGATCGATTATTCGCAGATCGAGCTGCGCATCGCCGCAGGGCTCTCGGGCGACAAAAAATTGGTGCAAATTTTCAAAGATGGCGGTGATGTGCACACGGCCGTCGCCTCGGAAGTCTTTGGAGTGCCAAAAGATAAAGTGGATAGGGAAATGCGCCGCCGTGCCAAGGTGATCAATTTCGGGATTCTCTATGGTATGGGCGTCAATGCGCTGCGCGGTAATCTCGGCAGCGGTGTGTCACGCGAAGAGGCCGCAGCGTTTTTGGCGAAGTATTTCAGCGATTTCTCCGGAGTCGCCCAATATATAGAGAGCACAAAGGCTGAAGCGGCCCGACTCGGATACACCGAGACGCTCTTTGGCCGCCGCCGCTATTTCCCGGGATTCAAATCGCAGCTCCCGAATCTGCGCGCAGCTGCCGAGCGTATGGCGACCAACGCGCCGATCCAAGGGACGCAAGCCGACATCATCAAAATGGCGATGATTGAAGCCGACAAACTCATCGAGAAAAACGGCTGGCGTGAAAAGGCGCGACTTCTTCTCCAAGTGCACGACGAACTGGTCTATGAGATCAAAAAAGAAGATGTCGCTGAAATTATGCCCCAACTCAAACACGTCATGGAATCCGTCGTTGATCCCAATCTCCTCTCGGGCGTGCCGATCATTGCAGAGGCAAATGTCGGCCCCAACTGGGGGAATTTAAAAAGAGTTGACCCAAGTCAATTTAAATGATATAATCACACTAGTGTAACGCACCATAAAGGAGAACTACGGTGCATGAGGAAACCCTTAAAAAGATAGAAAACGCTCGGCGAACGAAATCCTACAATGACATGATCCTGCTCGGAGCGCCGCTCAAGGAACAGCTTCTTGGCGACGACTCGAAAGAGTCATGGGCAGTACGCGCCCGAGTCGACTACGAATGGAGCATGGCGTACTACCAGCGGACACTCGATCCTCACGAGATCTCTACGGAAAAAATTTTGAAGGAATCTATGCGACTTGCGCAATCATCCATGGATGCGGCAAAGCGTGCAGACGATCGTGTGGGTGTCCTTTTCGCCCAGATGAACATCGGCGGACTCCTTCTCCCTGCGCTCGGTCGGCTGCAAGAGGGCTTCGACCTCTCGCAAAGCGTCCTCGCGAAAGCTTTCGCGATCGTCAGCGAACAGGGCAGTAGTGCCGAGCGTAAGCGCGCGAATCAGGTCGCGATGAACTGCTGTATGCATCTGATCAAGAACGGCATCGATCTTGGTTTCGCGAAAAATGCAATACGCATGTGGTCGGTGAAGCTGGTCACAAACCCGATGTTTCGTGACCACAGGACTCGCGACCCAAACTTTGCTGAAGATCTTCTGAAAAGAGCTCACGATTACTCGATGGGCCCCTTGGGCGCCTGATCAGAGTCGGACCTTCCCGCTTCGGCGTGAAGGTCCTTTTGATATGATGACCGCATGATCCACCTTTATAGCGGTACTGATAGAAAGCGGGCGCGAGATGAGATGAATGCCACGATACAAAAAATTGCTAAAAAAGGTGTTGAGGTCGTGCGCATCACTGATGCACATACGGTGGCCGATCTGCAATCTGCTTTGCAAGGTGCGGGGATGTTTGGCGGAGAGAGGATAGTTGTGCTGGAGGGCGTGTGGGGCAATGAGGAGATGCGCGCCGGAGTGGAGGCGCGACTCAAGGAGATGCGCGATTCGAAAGAGCAATTTTTTATTTTTGAAGATAAACTCGATGCGGCGACGCGCAAATCGATCGAGAAATATGCGGAGGATTCAAAACGATTCGATTCCAAATCCGCCCAAGGCGGATCCGCCTTGGGCGGAAAAGGAGGGAGTGTAATATTTACTTTGGCAAATGCTCTGCAAAGAGGGGACAAGAAAGCACTCTGGGTCGGCTACCAGCGCGAGCTGCAGACGAGCGATCCCGAAGCAATACAGGGCGTGCTCTTTTGGGGAGCAAAACAGATGCTCCTCAATGCACGAAGCGATCGCGACAGATCCCGCGCGGAAAAAATCGTAGCACAGCTTGCCGAACTTCCACACGAATCACGCCGTCGGGGCGTCGACCTTGAATATGCACTTGAGAAATTTGTACTCTCTGTGGCGCCTGCCCCGTAGCAAAATCAGCAAACTTCGTTTCTACTTATACAGAGGTAGCGTGAGATTTTTGCTACCGGGGTGATATTATTTAAGATATCAATATGAGCGTACGAAGCACCTCATTGATCGTTGTTGTGCTGTTTTCTGCGGCATCCATCTTTGTGATTACTCCCCAGTTCGTTTACGCAGCTTTTGGACAGGCAAATGAACAATGCATACCCGTTGTAGACGAAAAATGCCCATGTACGCAGAATTGGTTTTGCGATAAAAAAGGTTGCGGCTGCAAAGGTCCGATCAAAAATAAATGGATGTGCAAGTGTGTCGATACGACGGCAAACGGGGTCACGACAGGCCACTGTGTCATGGGCAGTATCTGCCACGGTGACTCAAATTCAAGCGACACCGGTCAGCAGGGTGGTGGACTCGGAATGGAACAGCTCATGTCCGCAATGAAAGGCATCATGGATGCACTGAAAGGCGGAGGTGGTGGAGGAGGAGGTGGTGGCGATAGTGGCGGCGGCATGGGTTCGCAAGGCTGCACCACGTTCTATCAGACCTCTATCCAAGGCAACCCAGATCCATGCTCTTACTACGTGCCATCTCCCCTCGATTTCACTATCCCCGGCGGGACGACTACGTTGCCAGGGTTGACGTGCACCACATACACGCCTACAGCAGTCCAAAACGACCCGACGCCGTGTACATTCTATGTCCCCGGGGGCGCGACTGGTAGTGATGCGTGCGCGTCGTATACCGCGACAGCGATCATCAATGATCCTACCCCGTGCAAATTTTATTCGCCGCTCGCAGGGAATAATGCAGGATCGAACACAGCGGGATCCGGAAAGTCGTCCACAACCGTCAATGTGTTTGTAAATGCGGCGGCGCAAGGGCCCGCCTTTTTCTCAAATATCTTGAACAGTATTTCCGGCATGGGAGGCGGTGGAGGTGATATCGATGTTCGTGACAGTGGAGCCACAATTTATGCCGGCAATGCGGATACAAAAACGAATTCTGGCATCGCGGGATTCTTTGGCGGCGATGCAACCAACGGCCAGACGGGCAGCGGGATAATCACGCGGCTTTGCATTTCTCGCCCATGGGCCGGGGCACTTCTCTCGATACTCATCCCGCCGACATTCTTTGATACGCTCTGCAAATTGCGCGGATATCAGGTCGGTTCAACACCCCCACCACCTGTGAAGACAGTGTCACAAACGGTGACGCCGACGCGGTACACTCCTCCTCCGGCAACCATCAAGGGAAGCGCGCAGACTGTCGCACCCCAGGCCGACATCTGGGCAGTGCCGCTCAGAGTACCGATCGGTGCACGCACATCAATATTCTGGAGTTCGAAGGGTGTAAAGTCGTGTACCGTATCAAGCCCCGACGGCAATTTCCACGAGACAGCACTCTCTGGCGGCGGCTCCACCGTGCCGATCGTTACCGCGACCACCTTTACGATTTCCTGTATTGCGCACGATGATTCGCATGTCACGAACAGCGTGACCGTGTATTTGAAGATTTAAGGGTTTTTTGAAAATCGCGCGCTGCTTCGTTGCGCTTCACAAAATTCCACTCACCATATACTCGATACGGCTTGCGGGATTTTGTTTGTGCGCCTCGCATCTCATCGATTTTCAACAAAACCCCAGGAAACATCGACGGATTCGCGGAAATGTGTCGTGAGTGTTATATTCTTGAAGTTATCCGCCCATAGCTCAGTTGGTAGAGCAGGTCCCTTTTAAGGACAAGGTCGTAGGTTCGATCCCTACTGGGCGGACAAGACCAAAAACAGCACCTGCGTGCTGTTTTTGCGTACTTGTCCGAGCCGGAGCGATGTCGCGCAAGCATGTGCGACCGCGAGGAGGGGTCGCGAGAACTCGCTTGCGACGGCAAGCGAGTTACTTGTGACGACTAAAGAGGCAAGTCGAATGCGAATGCACCAGCGCCGGTAAAGATAAGTGAGACACTCATGACAAAGAGCAGCACGTACGCGCCGGCCGAAAACGGAAAGATCGCTGGGTATTTTCGTGACCAGAAGGCGTGTTTGGCAGCAACAAGGGCAGCCAAGATCGCCATCGGCTGCGTCCATGCTCCGACAAAAAGTGCAGCTCCGATCAGTCCTGTCGCCGAGGCACCGACCACGATCATCCAGTTGTGCATGTGACCAATAATAGGGAGCCGAATCGCGCCCACTTCCCGCGATGACGAAAAGAGGCGGTATGCAACATATATAAGCGCGATAGCGACCGTGACCCGTATCATGCTCGTCGAGAGAGGTGCTAGGTAGAGCATTGATGGGAAGACCGATAACATGTCAAAAAGTATACCATTCATGATAGTGTGCCTCCATGTCGGAAATTGCCATACTACTTCACAATATTCGAAGCACTCATAATGTCGGATCAATTTTTCGTACATCCGACGCGGCGGGCGTGGCGAAGATGTACCTATCGGGGTACACGCCGACACCCATTGATCGTTTCGGGCGACCGCAAAAGGATATTGCGAAAACCGCACTCGGCGCGGAAAAAACGACTCCATGGGAATATTTCAAAACTCCACAGAAACTGATTTCCAGATTAAAAGGGGAGGGATGGATGGTCGTCGGTGTCGAGCAAGACAATCGATCGATCGACTATCGAAATTTCAAACCTACATCGAAGACTCTCCTCATATTCGGCAACGAAGTGCTCGGCATATCACCCGTGCTGCTCAAGCAATGCGACACGATCGTCGAAATCCCCATGCACGGAAAAAAAGAATCACTCAATGTATCCGTCGCGGCGGGAATTATCTTGTTTCAAAATCCCAACACTTCAGAATAACTGAAGTATTGGGATTTTAAATACGAACGCAGCATTTGTCCTCGCGAATACTAGTAGGTGAGTACGTCCACGGTGCGACCTCCGGCATCGAGTAGGCGGATGATGTCGTGTGAATTGCTCCACAGCGGCGCGGTCGAGTTGAGGAAGAGACGCCACACGTCTTTTCTGAAGTCAGTCCTGTATTGGTACATGTTGACGCAGCCGTTGTAGGTGTAGGTATTGGTGACGAACGCCTTGCATGCCGAAGAGAGCGATGAGGGTGTATGCCCCGGGAAGGTGCACGACGTGAGATTGTCTACGAATTCAAAACAGGCTGCTCCGTATCGCTGGAGGTTCTCCGGGATTTTAGGCATCGCATTTTTCGGGTCAGGGCATGCGCGCTCGATATCAGGGACAAATGTCTGAAATTGCGCGAGGTAGCCTGAACACATGTTTTCTCGAAACGATACGCCGACGGGCGAAGCTCCGGAGATCACGACTGCCGTCTGACCAGGATTCAGCGAAACACTCGTGACCGGATTGACGACACCGAGGACAAAGAGATTTGAGGCGGCAGGAAGTGGGACGCGTTTTCCGGTGAGTACACTCTGAAGCGACCAGCCCGAGAGCGACACGGGCGCTGTGTTGGCGCCGCTTGCATGTACAAAAATATATTCTTCGAGTGCAGAGCCATCCACCGGACTTTCTCTACCTGAGAGCGTCACCATGCTTTTAAAAGGGGACGGCGTACCAAATGTTTTTGCCTGATTGATCTCACGTTGCAGGTCGTCAGCTTGCCTCTGTATTTCCTCCGGAGTCGTTGGCACGGATCGACCGTCGGCGCTTTCGTATTGCGAGAGATCGGCACCGATGGTGAGCTCCTCGGGCTGCCATGGTAGGCGTATTGAATAGCCGCTTTCGCCGCCTGTGATGAGATCGATCGGACTGCCGAGCGAATTTGCTATGCGAGAAACATTCTTGGTGCCGCCCGTGATAAACCACAGTGCCGTAAGCGAGAACAGCATCAAAAGACCCACTATTATGAGCACCCGCTTGATCATGCTTCTATTATACGATTACTTCGAGGCACGTTTTGCGAGTTCTTCTCTCGCGACCTCGGCGTCGCTCCACGGAATTTTCTTCCCATGCGCAGCGGCGATGTTTGGATCAGTCCCTTTGCCAGTAATGAGGACGGCGTACTTTTTCTGCTCATCGGGCGTGAGGAGAGTGACGATGTCGAGCGCACGCGCGATCGCGGCACGCCGGTCGAAAACAATCTCCGGCACTCTTTTCATACCGCGCGCGACCGACTCAATGATCGATTTTGGGTCCTCGTCGTACGGATCTTCATTGGTGAGGATGACGTGCTCGCATTTTTCATCCGCGATCTTGCCCATGACCGGCCGTTTCCACATATCGCGGCCGCCGCCGGTCGCGCCGAGTACGCAGACTTTGTGTTTTGATGCATACGCGTCGTAGAGAGCGATAAGCGAGTCCGGAGTGTGTGCATAATCGACGACTACGTCAAAATTCTGACCCGCGTCGATTCGCTCAGCGCGTCCGGGAATAGTCGTGAGCTTGTTGAGCGCCGCGGCGATGACGGGTGTTTTAATGTCGTACGCGTGCGCGAGAATCGTGGCAGCGAGCGCGTTCTTGAGTGAAAATTCTCCCGGAAGCTGCACTACGATATCGATGTTATCAAAGCGGAAGTGCCCGCCGCGCTCATCGGCAGCGTACGGCTGATTGCCGGAGAGAGAGAAGGGGATCGAGTGTTCGACCGGAAGCGTGATGTAGCGCGAAGCAGCCGGATCGTCGGCGTTGGCGACAACGATCCGAGGTCGCTTATGCGATCTCATGAGTGCTTTTGCGATTTCGAATTTTGCATCAGCGTACGCTTCGTACGAGCCGTGCGACTCGATGTGTTCGGGAGAGAGATTTGTAAAAATGAGCGCATCGAGTGCGATCGCGCGATGGCGCCCCTGCGCAGCGCCTTCCGATGTCATTTCAAGGATAGCGACCTGACAACCGCGATTGCGTGCATTCGCGAGGAATCTCTGGATAGCGAATCGTCCCGGCATCGACATGCGCGTGCGGTTGGGCTTTGAAATGTCGGCGGTTTTGAAACGAATTGAATTCATAAGTGCCGTCTTGTATCCGGCCTCTTCGAAAATTGCACTCACCATTTCAGTCGTTGATGACTTGCCCTTGGTACCAGTGACGCCGATCACGATGAGTTGGTGTGATGGATATCCATAGAGGAGTGCGCCGAGATGCGCGAGGGAGAGATGATAGAGGCGCATCACTGGAGCGGGGATAAGCGGTCGGATGAGCTGCTTCAACGTATACATAAATTAGCGTGAGCCCAAAATACGCAGTGCTTCGCGAAGACGATCATTGACGCCTTCAATTGTTGCGGGCACTTTGCGCAGCGCATCGCGCGCCTCGCCCTGCGAATATCCAAGTGCTCGCATCGCTTCGAGTGCGCCCTCGTCGCTCGAGAGCGAGCGGGTGCCTTCCTCGGTACCGAGGCCGACCTTGTCCTTCAATTCGAGCACGATTTTTTCAGCAGTCTTTTTTCCGATACCGGAGACTTTGGTGAGGTAGCCTGCGTTTGATCCTGATATCGCGCTGCGGAGTGTCTCAACATCGGCGATGTCGAGAATCGCGAGCGCGGATTTGGGGCCGATGCCGGACACAGTGAGTAGGAGATCAAAGAAGCGCAGCTCTTCCTCGTGTACGAACCCATAGAGATCGAGGATGTTTTCGCGCACCGCAAGATGCGTCCAGAGGCTCGCGCGGGCGCCCGCTTTAAGGGATGCGAGCGTGTCCTTCGTGCAAAACACTTTGTAGCCGACGCCGCCAGCACTCACGATGCAGTAGGTAGCCCGTATGGCGTGCACGTCTCCCTCCAGGTGTCCGATCATGCGCTTATCATACCGCGATTGCAAAATGGCGATACTTCAGGTACTATCCCGTGCAATATGGCAAATACGAGTTCAGCCAAGAAGGCACAGCGAGTCGCGAAGCGTCGGCATGTTTTCAATGCACGCCGCAAGAAGACCATGAAGGACTCGGTCAAGGCGGCCAATAAAATGATCCTCGCCAAGAAGACGGCGGATGTCACCAAGGCGCTCCCCGAGCTCTACCAGACTATCGACAAGGCTGCCAAGAACAACACTATCAACAAGAACACCGCGGCACGCATGAAGTCCCGTATTGCGAAGCGTGTCGCCGCACTCTCCAAGTAATTATTTTCAGTACTCAAAACAGAAAGACCTGCCGGACGGCAGGTCCTTCTGTCTTGGTGCTCTCGGTAGGAATCGAACCTACATTGCATCCTCCGCAAGGATGCGTCCTATCCATTGAACGACGAGAGCTATGGAGGAGCGAAATGGGAAAGCGTGCCTTCACATTTCCTCCGACTGACGCTCACGGAGCCGGAGGCTCACGAGAGCATTAACGCGCAATGTACCACTATTTCGCGGTTTTTCCACATTTTGAGCGCGCAGCCAGACATCGATGACATGAAAGCGGGATATGATTGCCGTATGTCTATTCTCCAGAAGAGGGGAAGCCGCGGCGCGTCTGTGCTCGCAGCTGTCGCCTTTGTCGCAATATTTGGGCTCGTCACGATGGTCGTTATCAATATCCCATCGACATCGGACCGCCGTGCACTGACTGCACAGGCAGCCGCTACGGAGCCGGATGTTCCACCGCAGCCAGCAGCCGCGCAGACAAAACAAGAACAAATTTCTTCAGAGTGCAAAAAAGGCGAGGTACATACAGTCAAAGAGGAGTTGAACAACGAGAAGCCGAGCGGTCTCGCAGTACAGGCAGGGATTAATGACATTGGAAGCAAGGGGGTAAGCGGCAAGACCGTCGAAACGATCACAAAGTGCTGGATTCCTGATCCGAAAAACCCTCTGATAATGAACAGGAATCCTGAAACAGTTAGTAATCCCGCATGTAAGGTTGCTGACAAAAATAAATGCGTTGTGCAGTACTGTCCTCTTAAGGGCATGATGGAGAAGGAGGGCACGTGTTTCGTTGTGTCGTGTACACAAGGTGATCTTCAATGTTTGCAAAAAAGACTCACCTCCGCGCGTACCGGTGGCGTCCAGGGTATTGCCGATTTCCTTAATCAGGGTGGTGGTGTGCAAGCGTACAATCCTTCTACAGGCGCTCTTAGTACAAACATCCAATCCCAATTCAGTCCCGATGCATATAGCGCAGTAGATACACAAGTAAAGCTTCTCAAAAAAGAAAACGAAATACTGCAGAACGATCTCGCATTCCAGAGTTGCCAGGACTCATTCTCAGGCTGTTCAAATGAGGAGGTGAGCAAACTCAATGATACGCGCGAAAGACTTCTAAAAGAGCAAGAAGGTTTACAGAAGACATTATCCACACAAATGCAGGCGCTCGAGCGAAGTCAGGGGAGCCTCACTTCCGATATTACCGGCTCAATCGATCCAATCACCGGCTTGCCGACCAAGAGATATGGTTCACCGGCATCGACGGGAAGCGTCGATCCTGTCACGGGCCTGCCCACAGATACGTATCGTCCGAAAACGTCGACGGGTTTTTCGGGCCCGTGTCCGAACGGACAAGCGGTAAACCAAGTGACTGGTATGTGTGGGGGTGGTTCTCCTCCTTACGTAGCACCGTCGCCATCCGCTCCACCATCTTCCGGGCTTGGCTCGCTTTTTGGTGGCTCTCCAGCGAATCGTGCAGCGACCAATGGATTGTTCTATCAGCTCGGCAATATGATCGGCAATCTCATAAAAGGCAACGGAGTCGGAGGTGCCGGCAGTAATCAGCAGCAAATGACATGCGCCAAGACACAAGATCAATATCAGCAACAACAGCAACAATACAATCAGCAGATTCAGCAATACAACTATCAATTACAGCAACAGCAACAAATGCAGATGCAGCAGAACTATGGCGGGGGATATGGAGGAGCAGGCGGCGGACTAACGCCTGTGTATGGATATGATCAATATGGCTCGTATGGAATCGTCGGGTATCAGCAGTCGCAGCCGTATGGTTCCGCGTACGGGTCCCCATATGGATATGGTAATCAGTACACTGGCGGCAACAGTATGATGGGCACCTACGGCTATGGTCAGGCGACGCCACCACAACAGCCACCGCAACCTTGTTACAACAATCGTGAGCCGCAGCAATGCTCATTCTCGCCGCAACAACCAAGTAGCGCGAGCTGCGCGAGCGGCACATGGAAGCCGACTACGAGCGGCAATGGGTGTATCGGCGGGTGGCAGTGCATTCCCAGCGGCTCTGAGGGGACAGGCGGGACGAACACACCTGTAGGTACGATCTCGTGCGAACCCAAGATCGCAGATATGGGTATGACAATTGCAATCTCCTACGCATGCGCAAATTCAACACAAAGCTCCGGAAGCGGATTCAATACCAACGGCGCCCTCTCCGGTTCGGCGACGACGACTATTCAGAATCCTCCGCAAGGCACTAACACCGTGACGTACACATTGACGTGCAAGAATCAGACGACAACGGCAGGGGCAGAGTGCAGTGTGCAGTTCGGCAAACCAGGAATCGTATTCCTTGCCGAACCGGACACGGTAAAGGCAGGTGGCACGACCACGCTCGGTTGGATTACGAGCGGCATGCAATCGTGCGTCGTCTCAAGTCCTGATTTGCCGAGCTTTAGTGCACAGAACTCAGGTGTAAAAAGTCCGAATGGAGTCGCCTCTGCGAGCGGCCTTACCTCCAACACGCGCTTTGCATTAAATTGCACCACTGTAGGTGGTGCGAATGCGTCTGCGAGCACGACAGTCACTATCACTCAGTAGTTTTTAGAAACCGAAGAATTCTAAAATCTTGTGTGCGACGGGCTCTTTCATGTGGACCTCCTTCGCGCGCTCTTTTAGGTATGCACGTACCAATTGAGGGTCGATGTGTTCGATCGGGATGATGAGATTTGGTGAGAGGAATTTAGTAGTGTCGATGAGGAGCAACGGGCGATTGTGATTCTCATCCTCCACCCAAAAAGAAATGATCTCGTTGTACCGGTGGAGCTTGTCGTGTACACGGACACCTCTGTCGGACAGTTCAAATTCCGTGAGTTCCGGCGGCGTGCGCGCAAGAAGCGCGAGGACCACCGCAGCGAGAATGATGAGAATCGCGAAGAGGACATTGTGGAAGAGAATGCTCGTGAGTGCCGCCGAGATCGCGACGATGCCGAGCGCCCAGTACCAGTCGGAAGCACGTTCGATGTGGTCGTGCTCGTACGCGCTCCATGTGAGAGTCGTGTTGGTGTCTGCCATTTCAATAATGATAACAGGAAAATAAAGAGGCCCGTGGAAGTACACGGGCCATAAGCACTCTGCTAATTCTTGCCAAGGAACTCGCGTACCCGATCAATGTCACGTTTTTCCTCGTTATTTTTTATCAGCCAACCAAGCCCGACGAAAAAAACGGTCCCCGTCGGGCAGGCATGGCTCGATGTGATTTTGGGCGCAGTGTATAACAAGGCCACCATCTGTGATGAGGGAAGGTCACCCAAGACTTTGTACCTACCACCGCTATGGATATCACACGAATCGCCGTAGCGGAGCATTAGATCCATGTTCATTGGTCTCCAGATAATAGAATCCGGATTCCGTACCACTACCTTTTCGCTCTTGAATATAGTACCGACCTCTTCTGCTGTCATACCGGTTGATGCTAAGACAGTGGAGAGCATCACCGCAATGAGAATTGCACGCATTTGATTACTCCTCGCTTGTTTCAACGCTGACGAAAACCTACTTGATGTTGAAAATAAAGTAAAGCTCAATGGAAAGACCCGCGGTGGCGCACCGCGGGCTTTGCAAAGAATTATCGAGTACGGAGTGTGTCTAGCTCGGCAGGGTATCCGTCCATAAACCACCTCGCCCAGGTCTCGCGGTTGACCTTCACCTGATCCGCGTGGATCCACATGCCAAGCACGTGTTCGGTAAAGACCGGATATTCCCGGAGCTGGATCGTACCTTCCCACACGACTTGGTCCGGATTCTCCTTCGAGAAAATTTTAAGATGATCGCCATCTTTGAGCGGGTAGAGTCCTTCGTAGCTCCACGCGTCGCCGATAGCTTCTTCGTGCGCATCGGGTATACACTCGGGACGTCTCGGGGCCTTGAATTCACCCGTTGCTTCGTCGACAGAGATTTCGTCGACACTCAGTACCATGAGAGCGCCCTTTTGATCTCGCAACCATTTCCCACATTTTTTACAGTAGCCACGCGGGACATTTTTTTGAATGAAGCGTTCGTCTTGGAACGCCCAATACCCACCTTCGGTGCCCGTCTCAGAATGGAAACTGAGCACACCTCTTATCGTTCCACTTTTTGTTCTCATGTTGTTTCCTCCTCCTAATCTGTCGTCAGCATAGCATCAATGGCGAGGCTTGAGGGTTTAAGGACCGCAAGCAGCCGTGGCATACTGGATTAATGGTCGAGTTGTACGGTCGGAAACCAAATACAAATTGTATTGTTTGCGGTGCGTTGGTGTACAAAAGACCTTTTCAGATCGAGAAGAATCGCGGAAGGGTATTTTGTACCCAGGCATGCTTCGGAAAATCGACAAGAAAAGAAATAGCATGCAGAGGTTGTGGGAAGACAATTCTTTCTGGGCAAAACAAGCAGACATGCAGTAGGGAATGTGCAAATAAATTACGAGCGGGCATTAGATATGGAATCGGACGTCCTCGCGACAAGATGATGGAACAACGGAGCATGAAGCTTCAGATTATTCGCCTACGCGGGGGATTGTGTGAGCGATGCAAATATGACTGCGTGGAGATCCTTCATGTCCACCACAAAGACAGGAATCGAAAAAACAATAATCCACAGAATCTTGAGCTACTATGTCCAAATTGTCACGCGAAAGAACATCGCTTAGAAAATTTGTAACTCGATGATATTGTAGACCCTTGAAAGGGAGGGGTGCGTGAGTGGTCTAAACGAACGGTCTTGAAAACCGTCATGGGGCAACCCATCGAGAGTTCGAATCTCTCCCCCTCCGCCAAATAGTTGTACACTGAGAGGTATGAGCACCGTCCGCAACTGCACGCTCGTCTTCTTGATCAAGCGGCAGGGTGGCGTTATCACACATATATGCCTTGCGATGAAGAAACGCGGCTTCGGAGCTGGCAAATGGAACGGTGCGGGCGGCAAGGTGGAGAAAGGTGAGACGATCGAGGAAGCTGCGGTACGCGAAGCAAAAGAAGAGATCGGCGTCGATCTGCACGGAATTTCCAAAATTGGCGAGCTGATGTTTTACTTCTCGCACAATCCGGCGTGGGATATGCTCGTGCACGCTTATTTTTGTGAAAAATGGAGTGGCGAGCCTCTTGAAAGTGAGGAGATGCGACCAGAGTGGTTCCCCGTATCGGAAATCCCGTTTGCATCTATGTGGCCGGATGATGAATTTTGGATACCGCACGTCCTGAAAGGGGAGAAGGTAAAAGCGAGTTTTACGTTTAGTGAAAATGACGTGATTCACGCAAAAGACGTGCAGCTTGTTGAGAATCTTTAACGTATATGCCCCGCAGTGAAATGTGCCTTAGGCTCAAACAAACTATGAAAAAAAATCAACGAAATCAACAAAGTGCTCCAGTCGGGAGTTCGTATACCACGCCGCAGCAGGACGGCATGCCGCTTGCTGCAAAGGCACATTCTACTGACGGGGTATGAGAAAAATAATGATCTTCGGTACGTTCGACATGGTGCACCCGGGGCACGAGGATTTTTTCCGTCAGGCCCGTGCGCTCGTGAACGATCCTTTTCTAGTCGTTTCGATTGCGCGCGATTCGGCGGTACTTCGCATCAAGGGAGTAGCGCCACGGCGCATAGAGATGGAGCGGCTCCAGATCGTCGGCGCTCATGCGGCGGTGGATCACGCGATTCTCGGTGATGAAATCGGATACATGGGACACATTAAAAAAATAAATCCCTACATCATTGCTCTCGGATATGACCAAGAGGGCGAATACGTCTCAGATTTGAAGCGCGACCTTATAGAGGCGGGGCTCCAGACACAGATCAAGCGACTGAAGTCGCACAGGCCTGAAATATATAAAACGTCCAAGTTAAGCCATAAAATGGCATTGTGATAAAATGTACGCGGCCCTTGCTTCAGACCCCGAAGCGGGGGCCATTTCCGTGCACGGAAATGGCCCTTTGAATCGAATCCCTTGCTATACTGCCCCACATGAAATACCTTGGAATCGACTACGGCTCCACGCGCATCGGCCTCGCTGTATCCGATAGCGACGGGAAGATCGCGTTTCCACGCGGCGCGATCAAGAATGATACGCGCGCGATTTCTCATATTGAAAAACTCGTACAAGAAGAAAAAATCGAAAAGATCATCATCGGCGACACGCGCACGATTGGTGGTGCCGAAAACGCAATCACCGCACAAGCTGAAAAATTTGCTGCGACGCTCGAATCGACAACTTCGCTTCCGGTGACGCGGGCGTTTGAAGGATGGAGCTCGATCGAAGCGTCGCGCTACGCTCCAGAATCAGATTCTCACGAAGATTCAGCTGCGGCCGCCATCATTCTCCAGCGCTATCTGGAAATGAATGAGGGCAAGTTACAATAACCATATGCCAGAAATTTCATACGATGATTTCGCAAAGCTTGAAATACGGATCGGCACGGTCGTTGCGGCCGAGCTTGTGCCTGATACCGACAAACTGATCAAGTGCACGGTAGATTTTGGCGAGTTGGGTCAGCGCACGATCGTCTCGGGTATCGCGCTGTGGAAAAAGCCGGAAGAGCTCGTGGGGAAACAATTGCCATACATTGTAAATCTCGCACCACGTGTTTTGCGTGGTGTTGAGAGTCAAGGAATGCTGCTTGCAGCGAGCGATGAATCCGGCGTCGCACTCTTGAGCGCCGAGCGACCGCTTCCCCCAGGTACGAAACTCAAATAGGGTACCGCGAGCGCGTTATACTGTATGCATGGCTTCGAGCCCCACACGCCCGTTGCGTGCTCTTTCAGGTACATTGTCACGCACCTTTCCTACACCGGAATTGATACTGCCGCGATCGGTGGGTGTCGATATTTCTGATGCATCCATCAAGTGGCTTGTCCTTGCCTCCGATGGTGATCGCCATCGTGTTGCTGCGTATGGTGATGAGCCGCTTTCTCCCGGCATTGTCGTCGAAGGAGTCATCAAAGATATTCCAAAGCTTGTCGACTCACTTCGCATATTGAAGAAAAAGTGGCACGGGATCGAGTGTGCGCACGCAGCTCTTCCTGAGGAGGCCGCATATGTATTCAATATGTTTGTCCCGGAGGGCACGGGGCGAGAACAGACGCTTCGCATGATCGAATTCGATCTCGAGGGCCGCGTACCGATCCCGCCGAGCGCCGCCGTCTATGATTTCGACGTCATCCAAGAACGCGGCGAAGCCGGGATGGAGATTGGCGTCTTTGTATTTCCAAGCGAGCTTGCCGAGAGCTACGTCGAGGCGTTTAGGGCAGCAGATATAACGCTCCTTTCACTCGAAATCGAAGCGAGATCAATTTCGCGCGCAGTCACATGCACAGTGGAGGATCCCGTCACTATGATCGTCGATTTTGGTCGTGCACGCACGGGGATAGCCGTTGTAAAACACGGCATTCCCATTTTCACCACAACTGTCGGCGTAGGAGGCGACGCGATCACCAAGGCGGTGGAAGAGAGTCTGGGACAGACGCCCGAGGCAGCCACCATATTTAAAAACGACAGAGGGCTCTTTGCCGAAGATGAACTAAAACCCGAGGCTGCCAAGCAAATGACCGGCGCAGCCGCCGCGCTCGCAGACGAAGTAGCGAGACACTTTCATTATTGGGATACGCGTCGCGACGAGAAGGATGTGCGCACCACGCCCGTCGAACGCGTCATACTGACGGGCGGTAGTGCCAATCTAAAAGGCCTCGACGATTTCATTGCAGGTAAGGTGCAAGCCGAGACCGTGCGCGGAAATATTTGGAGGCACGTCAACAATTTCGACGATTACATTCCGCCGATTGATTTGCGCACTTCGATGCAATACGCGACCGCTGTGGGCCTCGCACTGCGAGCAATATCCATATGAGTAATGTACTCCCCGTAAAAGAGCAAAAGCGCGTGTGGGCCTCCTACCGGCAGCGGTTCATTGCGCTCGCCTCACGAACACTCTCCGTGCTCGCTCTGATCGTGCTTGCGACGCTTGCGCCATCGTACATTCTCCTCATGCTCAACCAGCCGCAGTCTCCCGTCGTGAAATCGCAGAGTGCCGAAGCAGACGAGCGCGCAGAAGCGACAAAGACGCAGACGCTCATCGCATCACTTCTCCCTACTGTTGTCGCCACATCCTCTGCTATGGAAATCATTTCAAGAACACTTGAGGGGAGGCCCGACGGAATTTCGATCAACAGAATCACGTACAGCGCGGGAGACGGAAAACAAAAAACGATCGTGATAGGAGGGGTCGCACAATCCCGAGAAAGCATCAACGCCCTGCGCAAAGGACTCGAAGCGAAGGGGATTTACAAGAGTGTCTCAGTGCCGGTCGGTGATTTGATCGGGGCGACGGGGAATCAATTTACAGTGACGCTGGTCACCAATCCTTAAACATGAAAACACTCACACCACTTCGAGGTTGGCTTGCGCTTGTCGTCGCTCTCGTATTGTGGGCGATTGCGATATACATCGTTCAGAGTATTGAGCAGCAAAAAAACAACTATGCGGTGCTCGTCTCGGAGATTGAAAAAGAAGCACAGCTCATGGCGCAGGCCACGCGATTGCACGGGCTGATGAATGACACTAAAAATCCACGCACCGCCCTCAAAGGTTTCGTTTCGGCGGATGTCATCGGGCTTGTTGATGCCGTTGATGCGGTCGGCAAGACGATCGGCGTCGATCTGCGGATCAGCAACGTGCAGCCGGAAGCACAAAAAAAGGGAGCACAACCGGGCGCTCCCATACCGGTCAATTTTGTCGTCCAGGCGAGTGGATCATTTGCTCAAATGGCGAGGCTCGTAGAACTACTGAATACACTTCCAATTCCCGGAACGATTCAACAGCTTGAATTTACGCATCCGGGACAGAACTGGAATCTCACTGCGCGTATCCGGGTATTAACAGCGTCAGAAATATCATCATGAGCTTGGTAGGCAAAATACGGGTAATCGAAGCGTATAAAAATAAGCGAGAGCCTGAAAGCGTCCACATTCTCGCAGACTTTTTTTGGCACGGCATCCTCATTTTGTCGATAACAGGTGCCATTGCGGCACTTGCATTTAACTTTTGGGAATTCACCGATGTGAATCGCGCACTTTCCGTACAACCTGCCGGCACATCTGCTGAGGGAGAGAAACTTCCGTTCGATAAAAAAGAATTGCAAACGGTCGTTGAGGGATTTGAGGCACGAAAGGCAAGGTACGAACAATTCTCGAAACAGACTCCGAGCATTGTCGATCCGTATGTGATGACAAAAGCAAAATCGGCTCGTTGACCCGTCACCTAATGACGGCTAGGATTCAGCTAATCGCTCCTGTAGTTCAATGGATAGAACAGGGCTCTTCTAAGGCCTTGATGTAGGTTCGATTCCTACCGGGAGCACAAATAGCATGTTATAAAGTGGCACAAGGGCGATTAGCTCAGTTGGTAGAGCAATCCGTTTACACCGGAAAGGTCACAGGTTCGAGTCCTGTATCGCCCACCGAAAAAGTTGTAATCTCGGAAATCCGGTGGTATAGTGCCGCCACAACCTATGGCCATCACACATTCACCAGTCAATATGGAGGAGCGCAAAAATCTCGACCTTCGGGTAGGGGATACCGTAAAAGTGCACCAGAAAATCGAGGAAAAGGGTAAGTACCGCATCCAGCTTTTCGAGGGTCTCGTATTGGCCCGTAAGCACGGTACCGAGGCAGGGGCCACCTTTACTGTCCGCCGCGTCGCTTCGGGCGTCGGTGTCGAGAAGGTCTTCCCGCTCTACTCTCCTATGATCGACAAAATCGAGATCACCAAGCGATCCCGCGTACGCCGCGCCAAGCTCTACTTCATCCGCGAGAAAGTGGCCCGCGAAGCTCGCCGCCAACTCCGCCGCACCCGCATGATGGGTGGGGGAATGACCGAAGAATCCCGCCTCGAAGCAGAGGCTGAGGCCGACATAAAGGCCAAAGAGGAGCCGGTCGTGGCAGCAGAATAGATAAAACAATAAAAAACAAAAGTCCCCGAAAGGGGATTTTTGTTTATTGCTAACTTCTCCGGCTCCAAGGGCTGCCTGGAGTATTAAGTTCTTCCGAAAGTTTCTTCATACTTTTTGATACTATTGCACCGTCAGAACGTCGGAGTACGGCGATATCTCTGTCCGGGAAGATGTCTCCAATATGCCACTGTGCGTCTGGATCATCTCTTTGTGTAAGTCTCATGTCGACATAAAGCTCTTTAATTTCCCCCGCCGATTTTTCTACTGCTCCTCGCTGCATATCAAGAGATTTACCCAACAGGCGGGAAGCCTTTTCATCCTCAGGTTTTTTACCAAGTAGTCTGCTCTGCTTCTTTTCCATACTCATAACAAATAGACTACCATGTGCGCAGGAGAAGCTCGGCCAAGAGCTCGTTTTGATTCCGTCGAATCAAAACTCCTCTCGGCCCTGCTCGTGTCGTCCCGCCTACTGGCGGGTCCCGCGACACTCGCTTTCTCGTCCTCTCTCGCACTACAAAAAGCAAATCGCCCGACACGTGGTCGGGCTCATTGCTTTTAGTGCGCAGGAGAGGACTCGAACCTCCATGCCCTTAACGGGCGCTACCACCTCAAGGTAGTACGTCTACCAATTTCGCCACCTGCGCAGCGCTCTCATATTACTTCGACATTGGGCAAAAGAAAAGCGGCTATTTTATACAGCAAGATATACACAAAACGCGCCCCGGGGTGGGGCGCGTAGAGATTTTAGAGATCAGATTTTCTTGAGTGCTTGTTCGAGGTCACAAATGAGATCTTCGGGGTCCTCGCGTCCGATCGAGAGGCGAAGCATGCTTTGCGAGATGCCCGCACGTGCCAATTCCTCCTCGGAAAGCTGACCGTGAGTGGTCGTCGCAGGATGGATCACGAGCGAGCGTGATTCGCCAATATTTGGCGCATGCCAGAAAAGTTCAAGTGCCTGGAGAACTTTCTTCGCTTTTTTCTGCTTACCGCGTACCTCGAATGCGAGGAGGCCACCAAAGCCGTGTGGCATGAGCGAATGATTTTTTTTCGCATTTGGGCCAAACGCCGGGTAGAACACTCGCCGCACTTTTTCGTGTCGCGACAAGAACTTACTGACGAAGAGCGCATTTGCGCAATGTTCTCGCATTCTCCCGTCGAGCGACTCGATGTGATAACACATAATGATCGCGTTGTCGGGGGAGAGGCACGGGCCTGTATCGCGAAACCACGAAAAGCGGATCGCATCCATGACCTCTTGTTTGCCGATGATCGCGCCACCGATCACCTCTCCATCGCCCATGTATTTCGAGAGCGAGTGCACGACGATATCAGCACCCTGTGTAAGCGGTCGTGCGAGCACGGGGGTGGCGAGGGTGCTATCGACCGCAAGCGGCAGGCCGTGTACGTGCGCGAGACTCGAGAGTGCGGCGACATCAAACACATCAATGACGGGATTCGACGGCGTCTCGACGTACATGAGTTTGGTTTCCGGCAGGATGGCCTTTTCCCAGGCGCTCATGTCGGATGGATTGTCGATCAGGGTCACCGAAATACCGAGACGCGGCAGCTCCTCGCTGAATAGATGAAAGACGCCACCATAGAGTCGATTCGATGCGACGATATGGCCGCCTGAATGAGCGAAATGGAGCGCGAGAAGTGTGATCGCCGACATCCCGGATGACGTTGCAAGACACGCCTCGCCCTTCTCGAGTGCCGCGAGGCGTTTCTCGAGGGCGTCCACGCTCGGGTTGCCGATACGCGTGTACATATATCCGCGCGTCTCTCCGGCAAAAAGTTTGCGTCCGTTTTCAAACGAACCAAGCGGAAAGGCCGCCGTACGATGGAGACCTGGCCGCATACTGGATTCTTCGGTCTTCGTGCCCGCGTGTATCTCGAGCGTCTTTTGATGCAAGTGCCGATCCTTGGAACTCATGGGTTCACCTCTCTTTTCTAGCGCACTTATACCACGCCGCTCTTTCGGGGGCGAGTGATATATTAAATACATACCGTTCTTTTGTTATGACCGCTTTTTTTACAGGGAAGGGGGATCAGGGCACGACCAAGCTCTTCGACACGCCCTCTGGCGTACGGATTACAAAGTCGTCACCAATTTTTGAGTGTCTTGGGCAGCTTGATGAATTAAATACAGTCGTCGGGTGGTGCAAGGTGGCATGCCCCAAGGACTTTCAAGTGGAAGGACGAGGGGGAGCTGAGCTTCTTCACGAGGTACAAGATTTCCTCTTCACGATCCAAGCAGAAGCGGCCGGCGCTCCAAAATCAATACCGAAAGAAGCGATCGAGACTCTCTCTGCACTCATCAAATCGATTGAGGCATCGTTGCCCGAAGTAAAATCATTCCTCGTCCCCGGCGGCACGGAATTTTCCGCACGTCTCGATATTGCGCGCGCCATCTCGCGCCGCGCGGAGCGCCGCTTGGTCACCGTGCATGAATCAGGCGAGCGAGCGATCAGCGAGACGTCGCGAGCGTACGCCAATCGTCTCTCGTCACTCTTTTATGCGCTGACACGTCTCGCAAATCATCAGGCAGGGATTTCCGAGAAACCGCCACAATATAAATCATGATACGAAGATATTTACCAAAAAGTGTTGAAGATCTCGTCTGGTGGTACGAGCGCTACATCTCGCCGCTCGCGCTCGTCGCCGGATTCCTCATAGACCACCTCATTCTCCTGCGCCGCATCGACGTGCTGCAGACATACTTCATATTTTTCTTCTACCTCATAGTCGCTGGTACAGGAATAATCTTGCTCAACATGATCGAGACGGGGAAGATTAAGCGGCCGTGGGTTATGAGTATCGCGCCGCTCATCCCGGTTGCTGTGCAGTTTTCTTTCGGAGGGCTCTTCAGCGGATTTCTTTCGCTCTACAGCAAGAGCGCCGCATTCGCGACGAGCTGGATTTTCGTGGTTGTCGTAGCGGCGCTGCTGATCGGCAATGAGCGCTTTACACGCCTCTATGTACGATTCACGTTCCAAATCAGTGTGTATTTCGCGGTACTCTTTTCTTTCTTCATTTTTTTCCTGCCAGTCGTCTTTCATCAGATTGGTCCCTGGATGTTTCTCTTCAGCGGCATCGTGAGCGTCGTATGTATTTCAATATTCTTCTCGATTCTCACGTGGGTCGCGCCGGAGAGAGTGCGTCAAAACTGGACCTCCGCAGTGCGCGCGGTCGCAGCGATCGCCGTAGTGTTTAACATCCTCTATTTTACGAATGCAATTCCACCGCTTCCGCTTGCGCTTCGCGATGCGGGCGTATACCACTCGATCTCACGTACGCAAGAAGGATATGAGCTCACGTACGAGCCGCTCCTGTGGTGGGAGCAGTATCTCCGCTACAACACCGTGTTCCATCAGACGCCGGGCGAACCCATTTATGTGTGGAGTGCGATTTTCGCACCGACAAATCTCACCACGACTATTTTGCACGAGTGGCAAAAGTATGACGAGACTGAAGGGAAGTGGGTGATCACCAACTCATTCTCGTACCCGATCGTCGGTGGGCGCGACGGGGGGTATCGCGGGTATTCGGTAAAGGGCGACGTGACGCCCGGTGAGTGGCGCGTACGGGTCCTCACGCGCTATGGCCAGGTCATCGGCCAGGTATCATTTACCGTCGTGCGGAGCGAGACGGCGCCGGAGCTTTCGACGAAAATACAGTAATGCGGGTCGCATCGATGATGGTAATCTGGTATAACGTGCGTGTTCGGCAGATGGCGATTATGGTGTAACGGTTAACACTGGAGCTTGTGGAGCTCTCAATCCGGGTTCGATTCCCGGTAATCGCCCCAGATCTAAAAAGAAACCCCGCACGTACGCGGGGCGGGAGAGTTATGAGGAGAGACGTTCGATGGAGCGTCGGAGATTTTCGCGTGCCCTCAGCTCGAATTTTCTGAAGTAATGATCAGTGTAGAAAATCCGATCACGCGCGAGGAAGGGCTTGAGGACGAGTTCGACCCGGCCTTTTTTGTATGCATCAAGCGAATAAGGGCGAGGTGTGTACTCCTCGGCGATCTGCGCCTCATATCGTTCGAAGGCCAGAGTGTCTCTACCGAGAATCGACAGGTCAATATCGACGAGCAGCCTCTCGTCGGGGTCGATCGGCTCACTCGCATGTTTCGTGGCAAGGATAAGTTTCCGCACCTTTTCCTTGAGCCTGTAGCAGCTATCGAGCCAGCCGAACACATACGTATCAAGGTGGCCAAACATCTTGTGAATATATGCAACCGCCACATCCGCGCTTTGCTCCTCGTTGTCTTTTGCACGCGGGTCGTAGCATTTGTACACAATGTCGTGGAACCAAATGGCGAATTCGATCGCATCTGGGTCCTGTGCCATGTGCCTCACAGTATCGAATTCATCGAGAAGAGCCTCAATGTGTTCGAGTGTGTGATAGAAGCGCCATGCTTCCGTATAGTCGTGCTCGATCTTTTCCCAGACACTCTCGGCGATGGGGGACCATGCGCCATGTCGTACACACAGTGCGAGCCAACGGGCGCGCATTTTCTGGATATTCATCTGCAATCTCCTGTTTCAAGGTTCAACTTTCGACAGAATATTCTTTTGCTTAGATATTGTATATAATGTATAATAATCACTATACAAATATGCCCAATCCCCGTACGCTCCTCAGGGAAATCGGTCTAACGCAATCTGAAATAGATGTGTATCTTGCGATGCGGGAAGGTGTTGTCCGTGTCGCGGACATTATAAAAGTCACCAGTCGTAAGCGACCGACGATCTACTACGCGCTTGCCTGCCTTGAAAAACGCGGCCTGGTGAGTAAGACAGGCAAAAGCACCGAAGCGTACCAGGCGGAGCCCGCGAGTCGACTTGTTACGATTGTGCAGGAGAAAAAGAAAGAAGCCGATGCCTTGATGGCCGATGTCGTGGAGCTGGCCGCGCATCTTGATACAAAAAAGGGCTCCCGCAGAGAAAAACCCTCAGTCGCCTTCTTTGAGGGGGAGGACGCGATCAAGCATGTCATTATGGAGACGCTCTATTGTCGCGACAAGCACATCGATGTTGTGGCTCCCCATGATAATTTTTTTCAGCAGATTGGCCGTGATTTTGTCGCAAAATATATTAGTACCCGCGCCAAGCGCGGCATTCGTACCCGGAGTCTCTGGGAGGGACGTGTCGATAAAAAAACACTCAAACGATACTACGAGGGACACTCTGAGATTCGTATTCTTCCCGAGGTAATGCATGGGAAATTTGCCGGCACGGTATTTCTGTACGATGACAAAACACTATGCATCTCGTCGCTCAAGAACGGCTATTGTCTTCTTGTAAAATCGCAAGAACATCATGACACAATGAAAGCGTGGTTTGACGGGCTTTGGGGAACCTCAAAGGCTCACAAGGTATAAAAAGAAAACTCAGCAAGGGGGCTTGCTGAGTTTGTCGCCCTACTTGGGCGCATAATCTTCCCATCGAGGAATACCGAGCCATCGTGCGCGCCGACTCCAGAAGGGTCCACCAAAATAGAGGTAGATTGTCCCACTCCAGGTCTTGTACCACTCGTTACAGTCCTTGTTGAACTTCTCACGGGCCTTACGTTCGGGCTCTTTCGAGTGCCAGAGAGCGCGTAATTCTTCGAATGTGTGTCCGCTCGCACACAAAGCTGCATAACAGCTCGCACATTTCTCCAGATGAGCGGCCTCCTCATCTGGCAGACCATCCCTGATATACAAGTAGATTGACGGGATGAAATCGTAGCATTCTTGCTGCATCATGGGGGATTCCTTTCTGCCGAATGTATACAACATTCTTATTGCATTGCAAAATCCGACACCAGCTATCCGCCGCAGACGGGGAAACTGTACACAACGTGTTGATAAGAGGGGGATAGTGTTGTGGATAAGACCGCTATCTATTTACATATACTGGAGTCTAATTAGAATAGTTGCAGTTCTCTGACAGTCGCTTCGAAAGAGAGGAGGTAGGAATGGCCAATCGCAAAAAGCTTATTCGGCGCGTACAAGATCCGCAAGTGAGCAAGGCACTCCTCGGCGACTTCTTTCCCGAGGACATTCACACATATCGCGTCGATCGTCATAATTTCATCGTATATCTCGGCGGCGATCCCAATGCACACACCGAAGGCGACAATAGTGAGCCGGGTGTCGAGTTCAATATGGCTGATCGCTTCGAGCGTAATCTCGATATGTTGAGTGGTATCGACCCCGAGAGGTCAATCCTCATCAAGATGTCGAGCTGCGGCGGATATTGGGAAGAGGGGATGAAGATTTTCGGCGCCATACTTACATGTCCGAATCCTGTCACGGTACTCGGCACCAAATGGTGTCGTTCGATGACCTCTATCATTCCGCTTGCGGCAGACAAATTCGTGATCCGTCCACCGGCGCAGTACATGTTCCATCATGGTACATACGCGATCAACAAGACCGTGCAGGAAGTGAAAACTGATATGGTCGAGATGGAGAAGCAGACGGAGATGATGCTCCGCATCTATGTCGCTCGTCTCAAGTCGCAGGGCATCCATAAGTCGGACAGCGAGGAGGATATTAAAAAGATGCTCTCCGACTATATGGAGAAAAAGATCGACGTGTGGCTCTCGGCAGATGAGGCGCAGCGTTGGGGTTTTACCGACGGTGTATTCGAGGGCAATCGGAAAACACTCCGTGCCACGAAAGTAAACACTGCGCGCCGTGAGCGCATGAGAGCGGTACTTCGCGAGAAGTTACGCTTCATACCTTCGAAAATTGGATAAAAGTGTGAGGCCGATCCTTTGGATCGGCCTCTTTCTATTACGGTTGATTTGCGCAACCGTAGTATAATTTTCGAGTGAGAAACGTAATTGCCCACCACCGTCACTATCTCTCGCAAAGGGCATACAAGAGATCCTTTGTGTTCTCGGCAATTTTTTCCCTTGCGAGCATCTCGGCAAACTATGCCGCCGGTATCTATGCAACGCAGCGCGCGAGCAATCACGTGGAAGACATCATCCTCTCCAATATCCCTGTGATGGATGTGAGTGCGTATTTTGTGTGGGGCGCGATCGCGCTCATTGTGTTCGTCACGCTCCTTTGCATCATGGATGCGCGCAGAATCCCGTTTACCCTCTATGCGATGGGTATGTTTTACCTCGTCCGAGCGATGTTTGTGACCCTCACTCACTTGGGGGGATACCCCGATCGCATGCTTATAGATGAGGGATGGATCATGAATCAGCTCTTCGGTGGTAACGACCTCTTTTTCTCAGGACACACGGGTGCGCCTTTTATGCTCGCGCTTGTGTATTGGCGCGAAACGGTTCTGCGATTCATTTTCCTCATGTGGTCGCTCTCAATGGGAGTCATCGTGCTTCTGGGGCATGTGCATTACTCGATCGACGTACTCTCGGCATTTTTCATCACGTATTCCGTCTTCCAACTCACGTGCTGGCTGTTCCCGCAAGACCGTGAGCGCTTCAACGACGCCGAAGCGGTGGTGAGGTGAGGAGTGTTACCATTTCTTCACACAAACGTAGTTGAAATGAGAGACACTACATTTATTAGAGTACTATTATAGATATATGGACCAAAACACAGCAGAAAAGTTTATTGGTGCGACCCACTGGATCCGCATAATGGCAGCGGCGGCGCTCGGCGTTCTTGCGCTGTTCTTGCTCGCGGCCACGATTGCACAGCTCAAGGGCATTCGCTTTATCGGTAGCGGTGTCACCGCGACCAACACGATCACCGTGCAAGGTGAGGGAGAGGTATTTGCGGTACCGGATACAGCCACATTCAGCGTGACGGTGCAAGAAGATGCCAAAGACGTAAAGACCGCGCAAGCAGCAGCGACAAAAAAGAACAACGACATCGTCGCATACTTGCGCAATGCCGGCGTTGATTCAAAGGATGTTCAGACATCGGATTACAACGTCTATCCCCAGTATGATTACTCTCAAGGAATCTGCCGTGACGGATATTGCCCTCCGGGCAAACAGACGCTTCGCGGCTACCAAGTGTCACAGACGCTTACCGTGAAAGTCCGCGATACGGACAAGGCGGGAGATCTTCTCGCGGGAGTGGGATCACTCGGAGCCGCTCAAGTGAGTGGTCTCAACTTCACGCTCGGCGAAGATGATCAGCGCGCGAAAGAGGCTGAGGCACGCGGCAAGGCGATTGAGAATGCGCGCGAAAAGGCCGAAGAACTGGCCAAGCAGCTTGGCGTGGAGGTCGTTCGTGTCGTCGGCTTCAACGAGGGCGGCGGATACGGCGGCGTCTATTATGCCAAGGCAGAAATGGCCATGGCTGCAGACGGTCGCGGCGGTGCAATGCCACCGTCTCCGGAGTTGCCCGTGGGACAGAACAAGATCACCTCAAGCGTCTCGGTGACCTACGAAATTCAGTAACATGGGGAGCGACGTGCCCGGCAAGCTGTTGGTGATGATCGCGCTCGCGATCGGGGGAGGGCTTATGTTCTACACCCCGTCGAACGACATGATCTACTACGGCGCCTGGAGCCTCGTCGTCACGCTCACTGTCATCGGTCTCATCAATTGGAACGTGAAATAGATTGACTTCGTCGAGTGGTGCCTATAGCTTGTCGGCAGAGCGATCATTAACAGAAAGCTTCGTGGCGGGATGCCACCTCTTCCACTCCACCTCGCAGGCGGGATGCGTGCGAGTACAAAGCGGCGGGATGCCGCAAGGAGAACTACGATGGTACGTTACAGCAGTAAGTTGGATGCCTTCAAAAAAGAGTTCCCGTTCATCCAGTACTACATTTCGAATCTCGATGTGCGGACAGCGCAGGTCAAGCGCGTTGATGAGGAGTTGCTCAATCTGACTCGCTACCGAGTCTGGCATGAAGAGCCCCTACTGGTACCCATGTACAGATGGTCGAGGATTTTCCTCTTGAACGCAGCAGGGAGGACGATCGAAGAGGTCTGTAAAAACGAATCAGTCTGGGAGACGTTAAGACGCCTGATCTTTTTTGATCGTGCGAGAGCAGATGATATTTGCTTCATCATGGTCCTGAGTCCCGAAGAATACTCGAATTTCTTTGCTTCGACCTGGGAGCTCACTGTCCACAAACTACCAAAGGGCCGCACAATGTCGTCTTGGCTTGAAGAGCGAAGGCTCGCGGCTGAGGGTGAATTGAGGACCCAGACGGAAGTAGAGGGTTAAGAGCACTACCCGTGCCTGGACTGAAGCTCCAGGCACGGGCTTGACTTTTGGCTGGAATGCGCTATCATTCTCACTATCAAAACGCCGCAAGGCGTTTTAAAAATGGCAAAATTATCCCTAATTTATTCCTATGAACGCAATCACAAAATACCTTCAAGATACCCGCGCAGAGATGCGACATGTCGCATGGCCGACGCAAATGCAGACGATCATCTACACCGTCTTGGTGGCGCTGCTCTCTGTCGGTGTCGCGCTCTACCTCGGTCTCTTTGATTACATTTTTACCTCCACACTCGCCCGCACACTCGACGCTCTTCCGTCGACAGGCATTCAAGTGACTCAGCAGCCGATCGCACCCACAGGCTCTACAGAGACGACTCCGCTTGCACCTGTCGAGAACGCGGGCACGTTTAACATCGTTCCGAGCGAGACCAATCAATAAATCTATATGGCAAAACAAACATACGGCACAGAAAGACAGTGGTACGCGATTCACACCTACTCGGGATACGAAGACGCGGTAGCGCGCAATCTCAAGCAGCGTGTCGATTCATTCGGCATGGGCGATAAGATCTTCAACGTCGTTGTGCCTTCAGAGAAGAAGATCAAGATCAAAAATGGCCGCAAGACCGAGACGAAAGAAAAAATCTTCCCAGGCTACGTGCTCGTCGATATGATCGCGACCGATGAAGCGTGGAGCGTCGTGCGCAACACGCCGCAGGTCACGGGATTCGTCGGGACCGCCAATCAGGCAGTGCCACTCGAGCCGGCAGAAGTAGACAAGATTTTGAAGCGCGTCGGCGGCGACATTGTGCGCCACGCGATCGACCTCGCACTCGATGACGCAGTGATCATCATCGACGGCCCGTTCAAGGATCTCGAAGGCAAGGTAGGGGAGATCGACGAAGAGCGCGGCAAGGTCAAAGTCCTCGTCCCGATGTTCGGCCGCGAGACTCCGGTAGAGCTCGAAGCTGATCAGGTGCAGCGCGTTTAATTAAAAAATAGTGACATGCTATGCTGACCTCCAGGTAACACTGGAGGTTTTTGCAATGAGTGAAGGTGAAAAAGGTTGCGGCGAAGAAGGCCATGTGTGCTCGTGCGCGAGCGATCCGGCGCCTCGTCCTGGCTCGGACCTCGCAATGTCTCTCGAGGGATGGATCATCCATGAGCTCGGGGTGACCGAAGAGCGATTGCAGATGCAAAGCAGGGATATGGTGAATGTCACGTACGGCGTGGTGACCGCGATCCATATGTGCATCATGCACGTGGCAATCACCGCGCGGCACGACGAAATTGCGGCTGCATACAAGAAGGCCGTGCTCGATGTTGCCCAGGCTGCCGGCAGCGAGGACGAAGGAGTTCAATTTCTAAAATACATCGGTCTCGGCGTTTTCCGGAAGCTCTCGCTTGAAAAAGCGGGCAAGTCATCCTTCGCAGATGACAAGTGGAATGATTACTGGATGGAACTCAATACTGTGGGGGGCAAGTTTGAAGCCGAAATGAAACGAGTGTGGGGATAAAAATAGTGCCCCGGCGTACATGTACGCCGGGGCAATTTTGTTATTCGAACGGAGGAGCAATAGCCATTTCTGACGCGAACTTCACGCGCCACAGCGTTTTATCCAGCGACTCGATGTCTTTCGGCATAAACACGGCGACATTCACGTGCGATACGTATTTCTGCAGCGCTTGCCTCGTGCTCGCACCGACACCATCGCCGGAAGATCCAGAGAGAGCAGAGCCGCCGAAGGCCATGCCGACCGTCGCACCGGTGATGCGCGTGTTCACGTACTTCTGCGCCGCGCCGCGATAGTGTAGGCAGAAATCGAGCGCATATTCAGGATCGCGAGTGAAGATGCCCCCCGTGAGGCCAAAGAGGCATGTCTCGAAGATCCGCCGTGCTTCATCGCGCGTATCCGTGAACCACAGCGTGACGCACATGCCGAAGATTTCGGTCGAGCGAAGCTGCCAAAGCAGCTTGTCGTCTTTGTACGCTTTTTGCTGCGCGACCAGGATTCGAGGTGCAAAATCGAAAGCATCCCGATTCCTGATCTCCTTAGACCAATACGTATGGACGAGCCCCTCGCCGGTGAGCTGCCGTACCGTTGCGGTACAGCGGTCGGCCGCATCCTTCGATATGAGTGCGCCGCACTGATTGGCAAGGTATTTCACATCACCGAAGCTCACATCGAGAAGAGCTTTAATGAACTTGCGCTCAAACTCAACCCGTACTTTGTTGTCGATGATGAGGTGCCCGAGGTGCGAACACGTCTGACCGTTGTTGTTGATGAGCGAGTCGCGCGCGGCGATTACGGCTGCATCGATGTCCGCATCATCAGCGACGATCAGCGCGTTGCATCCGCTCGTTTCGGCCGCGATTTCCTGCAGCTTGCCGCCATGGGGGCGCGGCTTGCTCATGACGTCGCGCTGGATATTCCAGTACGCATCGTAGCTGCCGGTGAAAGTATAGCCGTTGACGTTTTCGTTCTCGAGCAGGAATCGTGCCATATCCGCTCCGTGGCCGGAGAGGAAATTCACGACGCCGTTGTTCTCGAGGCCGCATGCATCAAAGGCCGATTGAACGACCTTGTACATCATGTACGCCTGCAACGGCGTGTGGCCGGATGCCTTCATTACAATTGCATTGCCGGTTACGAGTGCCATCGCGATCTTGTCCATCGGGATCGCTTGAGCAAAATTGAACGGCTCAATGTCGACGATGACACCCTTGGGCTCCCAGACAGTGCCGTTGAAATTGCACATAAATTCCGGCGCGATCGGCGAAGCCTCTGAGTACATTTCTTCCGCGAGCAGTGCCGCGCTGTTGCAAAAATCAATCACTTCGATGAACTCGCCGACGCCGTTGGGGAAGGGGCGTTTGCCGCCTTCGAGCGCCATGAGTGCGAGGAAGAGCCACATCTGATCACTGATCAGGTGCGCGATCGTGCGCACGAGCTTCACCCGGTCGGAGACTTTCACTTTTGCCCAGCGGGCCTGCGCTGCTTTCACAGCGATGAGCAAGTCGTTGAGACGTTCCTGTTCAGCTGGATCCGAAAGATCGTGTTTCGGAAAGAGAACTAAAGGGGCACTTGGATTGTTGGGATCGACTGTTGCGTACGAAACGCTATTGAGAGCAGTGATTTCTTTACCCGCAATAATATGCGGGTAAATCTTGTTCCTTGGTATGCAGAGTGCGTGCGCCTGCTGCAGGCCCGCATAGAATGCGTCCTGCTCGAGCTTGCTCTTGCCTGTCGGGTAGACCTTGCGTGGTTCAAACACTGCATTTCTCCTTTTGTTCACACTATTACCTGGGGCCACGCTACATTTTGGACCAAGTATTGTCAAAGCGGCTGAGACAGGATATAGTAGCCGCCACATGGCAAAAGAGGTAACCAAAATCATCAAGCTGCAGATTGAGGCCGGCAAGGCTACGCCTGCGCCGCCGGTTGGCACCGCGCTTGGTCCTGCGGGCGTCAACATCGGCGAATTCGTCAACCAGTTCAACAACCAGACCCGCCCACTCATGGGGAGCACCCTCCCGGTCCTTCTCACAGTCTACAAAGACCGCACCTTCACCTTCATCGTCAAGAAGCCGCCAGCCTCGCGCGCGATTTTGAAGAAATTGGGCATCGAGAAGGGCTCGACCAAGCCTCAGAACAAGATCGCAAAGCTCACCAAGCAGCAGCTCACCGAGCTCGCGACCGAGAAGATGGACGACCTCAACACCTCTGACATCGAACGTGCCAAAAAGATCATCGCTGGCACTGCGCGATCAATGGGGATCGATTCGGACCTCTAAAATTCACAAACAAGTTTCAAGAGGCGGCACAGAAAGGTGCCGCCTCTTGTTTTAGTACAAGAAACATATATAAAGTCGCAAGCTAACGCACCGTCGCGTGTCGCTTCGGCGCGGGATAGCGCTCTCCGGAAGCGGCGTGTCGCCGCTTTCCTAAAACCGGCGTGTCGCCGGAGGAGGATTGCAATGGGAATGAGAGAAATCAGAGCCAAGATCCACATGGGGCGTGTCGCCGTAAGGCGAGCGGTTCGGAAAATTCTCAGGACATCGCCAGCGAGCTGGGACCACGTCGTTCGATTTGCACAAGACAAACGGACTCGCTGGACACCGGACATGATCCCGCTCGCTCGGCAGATGTATCTTTGGTACGGCCATAAGCCCATCGATCGATTGGGTAATGTGCCGCCCGAGAGTGCTATGCGAGGACATGTGTACCTCGTGGCGCATGATGGTGAGTTCCTCGCATACGTCGTCTCGCGTTCAGTGTTCGTCGATACGACTTGGGAAGATGTACTTCGGACAATAGTTGAGCTTGAAAGCCCCGATCGCGTCGCGTACGTCGCGCACGCGTACAAGGATTCTCACTGGGCTCACCCGCTCAGGTACAATTCCTACGGTTACTACGTTTGGAAGATGCCGCGTGAGCAGAGCCCTCTTGCGTGGGCAGAGTGGCATCTCGATTGGCTTGCAAAAGATCGTGCGGAAAAGCGCAGCGCGCGCGAAGCGAGAGACGCAGAGTACAACGCAGCTGTGAATGCGCAGCACAACGCACTGTACGACGTCTGATCTTTACGAAAAGAGAAAAGCCCCGACGAAAGTCGGGGCTTTTAAATTACGGTCGCCATGCGAGATTGGCGAATGCGCGGTTCGTGTAATTACGGTCACTCGTCACTTCGCGCTCAATGTTGAGGAACGGGGGAAGGACGAGCTTTTGTGCCCTGTCAGTGAGCTCGATCTCGAGCAGGTAGACGATGTGATTACCGAGCGGAATGCAGTCGAGCTCAAAGTACTGGTTTTCGTACACAAAGCAGTGCCGGTGCTTTTTCACAATACGTGTGTTCGGCAAGATGAAATCGAGGCTCCACCGGTACTGGTCGGCGGTGATGAACTTTTCGTACTCGATATTTTTGCCAACAACGATTTCTTTTTTCACCGTATGGAAGTACACATACTTGCCGTACTGTCCACGCTGGCGCACGCGTGGCGTCGCCTTTGGGTCTGCTGAGAAGAGATATGCCTGATCGATATCGATTTTCTGTGCGAATACCGGGAGCGATGCGAAATCGACAGGTGCGCAGAGGAATTTTCGCTCGTCTTCGATCGGCACCGGAATCCCAAGCACCGCGCAGATTTCTTGCTCGATCCTTTTGAGTTTTCCTGCCCAATCGGTCGAGTTGTCGATCACACGCAGGTGCGGATGACCGACCCACGCTTTGAGCGTGGCCTCATCCATGACACGCGCCTGGTCGACGTCCTCGAGTCGGTGCGGGTTGTTGTGCTTCAGTTGATCGTACAGATCAGGACGATCGTAGGCGAGCGAACGCAGAAAAATCGCAGCCTTGTAGCGGCGATCTCGCGCCTCAATAGGGTCGAGATTGACTTCGCTCAAAATTTCTTCGTAGAGCCCATTTGGTGAGTACGGCTCGCAATCGGGTACGCCGCGGTTGCAAAGCACGAGCGGTAGCGGGTGGTTGCTTTCGAACGCTGCTCGTTTTGCGGCATCCTCAAGATGTACTGTAGTCAGTATGACGCCGCGCTGGAAGGTTTTCAGGGGTAGGTTGCTCGGCTTCAAATTACTCGACATATGGAGTGTCGCGGATTCTGTCGTGTAGAACGGAAGGTAGCCGAGGTCACCGAATTTTTGGACGATGAAAGGCTTGCATCCATCTTTACCACTGAGCGGTCCGCCGGGAACTGCTATGACCGGGACTTCTTGATCCGACATGACTGACCTCCTTGTTTCAAAGTTCTGTCCGGCCTTGAGAATATCATGAAAATAAAAACCCGGTCACATGACCGGGTTTTAGAAATGAGCGAGGGGACTAGTCGACGCCAAAGCTCCACTCGATCGCGCGCCGTTTTTTCGGGGCGTAGGTGTCGGGGTGAAGGTCGTGCACTTTGATCAGGCTTTCGCGCCAGCTCGCTCGTTTGTCGAGCTCGCTTTTTGTGAAGTGACCAGGATCTCCATCTCGCATCTGCTTTTCCAGCCGGGCGATAATTTTTGCGGCATCAAGGAGATCAAGGTCGACTGAGTAAGAGATGACTCCGTCATCGGAGGCAACTTCGCCGACGTTGTGCACGATTTCTCCTGTCATGCAGTCGATAAAGAAAGTGCCTCCTCCCTTACCACACAGAATCGGCCACAGACCATACTTGTAGGCTTTTCCGTAGTCGTCGCTGTATCCGCCGCGCCCGTCGGCCTGGAGTGCAAGCCAAGGAACCCGCTGCCAGCTCTTTAGCTGTAAGCGTACGTATTCGCGGATCTTGACCGCAAGTTTCTTGCGATGCCACAGGATTGAGTTCACGGTGCCTTTCAGATTTCCACTCATGGATTTTCTCCTCCATATCTGGCCGCAATGTACAGAACGAGGTATTCGAAAGCAAGTGCGGTCGATTCCCCAACCTCAGACTGGTACAATGCCCTCATGCAAGAAAGGCTCAAGAAAGTCATCTCTGAAGCTCTCCAAAAGGCGGGCATTGCGGCCGCATCGGAGAAAATCGCACTCGAACATCCTTCGGAGCTGACAAACGGCGATTATGCGAGCGGCGTCGCGCTCGCTTTCGCCAAGCAGGCAGGGAAAAATCCTCGTGCGCTTGCCGAGGAGATCGTCGCAGCGCTCGGATCTGTCGATGGAGTCATAAAGATCGAAATTGCCGGCCCGGGATTCATCAATTTCTATCTCGCACCCAATGAGCTTGCTTCGTCCGTAAACGACGCTGTCTCGGAAGACATGTGGGGGAGCAATCACGAGCTGAAGGGCAAAAAAATAATGGTTGAGTACACTGACCCTAATCCCTTCAAAGAATTTCATATCGGGCACCTGATGAGCAATGCGATCGGCGAATCAATTGCGCGACTATTGCAATTTTCTGGTGCGGAAGTGAAACGAGCAAACTATCAGGGAGATGTTGGCCCGCATGTCGCAAAAACCATTTGGGGAATGGAACAGGATATGGAACAAGTTGCCAGTTTTTTGAATTTAGGATCTATAAGCGAAAAACCTGCGTTCCTATTAGGTAAGTGGTATGCGTATGGTGCAAATGCTTACGAAAAAGATGATGTCGCAAAGCAAAAAATAGACGAAATTAACGGCCTAGTCTATAAAATTTTAGCAGGACAACAAACTCTTGATGGAAGAGAGGCTCTGATTACGAATATGTACAAAACTGGCAAGGCTGTTAGTCTCGCCGCGTTTCAACGAATTTACGACATTCTGGGGACCAAATTTGATTATAATTTTTTCGAGAGCGAAACAGCAGGTAAGGGTGTCGAGATCGTAAAAGCACATCCAGAGGTCTTCGAGCAAAGTGACGGCGCGACCGTGTACAAAGGCGAAAAAGTCGGACTGCACACGCGTGTGTTCGTTACGTCCAAAGGATTGCCCACGTACGAGACCAAGGAGCTCGGGCTCGCAGAACTGAAGGCTGAGAAGGTGACGGTCGACGAATCGATCACGATCACGGCGCACGAGCAGGCAGACTATTTTGCAGTCGTTCTTGCTGCAATGAAAGAGGTCATGCCGGAAATCGCGCAAAAAATCCGGCATGTCTCGCACGGCATGATGCGTCTGCCGAGTGGCAAGATGTCATCGCGGACGGGCGACGTGATCACCGGCGAGTCACTACTCAGTGATCTCATCGCAGAAGCCAAGGTGCGCGCAGCCGAGAGTAGGGCAGAGGATAAGGAAAAGTTGGCGCAGCAGGTTGCCGTTGCCGCAATCAAATATCAGATTCTCAGGCAGGCATCGGGCAAGGATATTATTTTCGACAAAGAGCGTGCCCTCTCGCTCGAAGGGGACTCGGGGCCGTATCTTCAGTACACACATGCACGCACGTATGCAGTCGTGGAAAAAGCGGCAACGCAAAACGTCATGCCGCGTTTCGACGAGCAGGCGCCCGTCTCTGATCTCTCGCGTCTCCTCCATCGTTTTCCTGAAGTGGTCGTGCGCGCCTCGCGCGAGAGGGAGCCGCACCATCTCACCACCTATCTTTTGGAGGTCGCCGCGATGTTCAATAGCTGGTACGCACAGGAGCATATTCTCGATGGCACTCCTGCGCAGGCGCACAAAATCGCCCTCACGAGCGCGGTCAATCACACATTAAAGAACGGACTTTGGGTGTTGGGAATTCCGACACCTGAGCGCATGTAGTAAGCTTCGTTCCTAATGACTCAGGACGAAGCGCTCGCGATTTTGAAGACAGGTCTCAATGTGTTTCTCACGGGCGAGCCGGGGAGCGGCAAGACGCACACAATCAATCGCTATATCGCATGGCTGCGCGAGCGAGGCATCGATCCGGCCGTCACCGCCTCGACGGGCATAGCGGCGACACACATCGGCGGCATGACGATCCATTCGTGGAGCGGCATCGGTGTGAAGCGCGATATTTCTGATCACGAGATCGAACTCATCCAGAGTCGCGAGAAGACCGCGCTCCGTATCATCAATGCAAAAGTGCTGGTCATCGATGAAATTTCCATGCTTGATGCGGCCACGCTCGATACGATCGATCGTGTGCTGCGCACGCTCCGGCGTCGGCCGATGCAGGAAGAGCAGCCGTTCGGTGGACTGCAGATTATTTTCGTCGGTGATTTTTTCCAATTGCCACCGGTGTCAAAAGGGGTGGAGGCGAGATTCGCATTTGAATCCGCCGCATGGAAAGCGGCAAATCCAATCGCATGCTATTTGAATGAACAGCATCGTCAGGATGATGGAGAGTTTCTCGAACTTCTCGGCGCCCTGCGCAGAAATGACTTCAGCGCTATTCATCGCACCAGGCTGCAATCGCGGGTAGGTGTCGTTTCAAAAAAGGAAGTAGCGACTCGTCTCTATACGCACAATGAGAATGTCGATCGTATCAATACCGAGTCACTCGAGAAAATCGGCGGATCGAAACGTGTGTACCACATGACATCACGCGGTCCGGCGGCACTCGTAGAGGCGCTCAAGAAAAATTGCCTTTCTCCCGAGACGCTCGAACTCAAAATCGGTGCGGCGGTCATGTTTACCCGCAATAATTTCGAAGCAGGATACGTCAACGGCACACTGGGTACCGTTATCGACTTTTCTCCACTTGGCGCACCCGTCGTGAAGACGAAAAATGGCACAGTCACGGCGACAGAAGAAATGTGGGAAGTGATGGATGGAAATAAAATTCTCGCCAAGATCACGCAGATACCGCTCCGCCTCGCGTGGGCGATCACCGTGCACAAAAGCCAGGGTATGTCGCTTGATGCGGCGATCATCGACCTTTCGCAGGCGTTTGAATACGGCCAAGGGTATGTGGCAATCTCGCGCGTGCGCACACTCGAGGGGCTTTTCCTCGAAGGCTTCAACGAACGCGCGCTGGAGCTGCACCCCAAGGTCGCGGCAGCCGACCGGCACTTCCGTGCGTATTCTGATGCAGCGCGCAAGAAATTTGCCGTATTTCCGACGAGCGAGAAGGTGAATCTCGAGAAGAATTTCCTCCGCGCGATTGGCGCGGATGACCCTGAAGCCGTCGCGATCAAAAAACAGATCAGCAGGATGCACATCGAAGGCGGGGGAAAGCTCTCTGCGCTTCGCGAGAAGCACTCGAATGCATACAAAAAATGGACTGAAGACGAAGATGCGGGTTTGGAAAAAATGTTTCGCGAGAAAAAAGAGCAAAAAGAAATGGCGGAGGTACTAAGGCGGCAGCCATCGGCAATAAATGGCCGCCTCATGCACCTCGGTCTCATTCCAAACCCCTGGGCCGAAAGGAATAAAGCGCGCGCAGACAAAAAAAGGAGGAAGAAGAAATAGTGGCGTGTTCAGGAGGCTGGTGGTATGGTAGCGGCTGGAAAGAGAAGGAGAGCGCGATGTACGATATCGCAGCAGGAAGTTTCGATGATGGGGTCGAAATCTTTGATGAGTTCGAAAGGACCATCCGAAGGAACCAGCGATTCTTGAGTGATGCAAAGAACTTTGCATGCAAGATCGCCCCAAAAAATCTCAAGGTTTCCGCCGTTCCAAAAATGCTTCCTCGTACCGCATTGCCCACGGATCGCGGTATACGACTGCAATTCAATGACGGACGGTGGGTCGACCTCGTTGCAGAAGAGGAGCGATTCTCAGTCCAGCGTAGTTGCGGCTTCCACCTCATGCAGCCGTGGAATGAAGATTCGATCGAGCATGTAAGGATCGCAATCAAAGGTTTTTTCCTTCAACACAGATAGCCACTAAGCCCGACCTCGTCGTCGGGCTTCTCTTTTACGACCCCGCCCGAAGAGGGCGCCCCGAGTATACGGGGGCAAATGCACTTGATGCATTTGCGGGGAGTGCCGAAACGAGCTCGTTTCGGCGAGGTACCGGCCATTTGCGCGGGTCGCCGGGTACGGGAAGTTTTGCTACGATACGTCTAATGGCTGAAAACCAAGAAAAAATAACAAAATCAGAGGTCGCACTCCGGGAAGAGGAGACACTCAA
This sequence comes from uncultured Candidatus Saccharibacteria bacterium, assembly GCA_964623775.1. GTDB lineage: Bacteria > Patescibacteriota > Minisyncoccia > Phycocordibacterales > UBA2100 > UBA10103. Next base: position 157,416 of record CAZUVH010000001.1, read on the forward strand.
ATTCTGGCAGGAGAACGACATCTTCAAAAAATCTCTCGGAAAAGGTGCCACGAAGGGCGAGTTTGTTTTTTATGAGGGTCCGCCGACGGCCAATGGTCGTCCTGGCATCCATCACCTTGAAAGCCGCGCGTTCAAGGACTCGATACCGCGCTACCGCACGATGCGTGGCTATCATGTCCGTCGCAAAGCAGGGTGGGACACACACGGGCTTCCGGTCGAGCTCGGTGTAGAGAAAGAGATCGGTGCCAAGAGCAAAAAGGATATCGAAGCGTTCGGTATCGCGGAATTCAACAAAAAATGCAAAGAAAGCGTCCTCCAATACATCGATGAGTGGAAGGCATTCACGGATCGGATCGCCTTTTGGGTGGACCACGACAGCACGTATTTCACGTTCGACAATACATACATTGAGTCGGTCTGGAGTATTTTGAAGGTCGCGCACGAGAGGAAACTTCTCTACAAGGACTACAAAATTCTTCCGTGGTGCCCACGCTGCGGCACAGGACTCTCAAGTCATGAGGTCGCTCAGGGGTACAAAGATGTCAAAGATATCGCGGTGACGGTCAAATTTGAAGCTGCTGATACGCCCGGCACATATTTCCTGGCATGGACGACGACGCCGTGGACGCTCCCCGGTAATGTCGCACTCGCCGTCGGGGCCGAAATCACGTATGTGAAGGTCACGAACGAGTCGGGATCGTACATTCTCGCAAAAGAAGCGTATGAGAAAACAAAAGAGGCTTTTCACCCCACACAGGCCGTCGTCGAGATGAAAGGTCATGAGCTTGTCGGCGCCTCCTACAAGCCGCTTTTCGACTACTACGTAAAAGACGAAAAATTGAAGAACCGGGAAAATGGCTGGAAAGTGTATGCGGCCGATTTCGTGACCTCTGACAGCGGTACGGGCATCGCACACGAAGCGCCTGCGTTTGGTGCCGACGACTGGGAGTTGTCCAAAAAATTCAATCTTCCGTTTGTACAGCACGTAAATCCGGACGGTACGATGAAATCGGAAGTCACGGCATTTGCGGGTATGGATGTGAAGCCGAAATCCGACGATGACAAAACGCGTCTGGGCACTGACATTGAGGTACTGAGGTATCTCCAAGAAAATAATCTGTTTTTCTCGAAGGAAAATATCACACACTCGTACCCACACTGCTGGCGCTGCAATACGCCGCTTCTTTATTACGCTACATCCTCGTGGTACATCGCGGTGACCAAAATAAAAGACGATTTAATTCGGGAGAACGAGGAGATTTTCTGGGAACCTGAACACATCAAGAAAGGTCGTTTCGGAGAGTGGCTCCGTGAACTCAAAGATTGGGCAATCAGTAGGTCGCGCTATTGGGGGACACCGCTCCCGATCTGGGAGTGCGGGGAATGCAAACATTTTGATGTGATCGGCTCGATCGCACAGCTAAAAGAGAAGGCCGGGAGCGCTCCGAATGATCTGCACCGCCCCTATGTCGATGATCTTTCGTACCCTTGCACAAAGTGCGACAACACCATGAAACGTGTCCCGGAGGTGCTCGATGTGTGGTTTGATTCTGGTGCGATGCCGTTTGCGCAAGATCACTATCCTTTCGCTACGAAAGATGTTCTGTATCCCGCCGATTTTATCTCCGAGGCGATCGACCAGACGCGAGGGTGGTTTTATACGCTCCATGCGGTGGGCGGCATTATGGGTCGCGGCAAGGCGTATAAAAATGTCGTCTGTCTCGGACACATCTTGGATGCCAATGGTAAGAAAATGTCGAAATCGGTCGGCAATATTGTCGAGCCAAACAGTATGATCAATAAGTACGGCGTCGATGCGCTTCGGTACTTCATGTTTACCGTCAGTGCACCTGGAGATTCAAAGAATTTTGACGAACGGATCGTTGACGAGATCGTTAAGAAGAATTTTGGTCGCCTCGGCAACGTGCTCGCTTTCTGGAAGCTCTACGACGACGGTACGCCGCGCGACTGGAAGAGTGCCAATGTGCTCGATCGTTGGATACTCGCGCGACTCGATCAATTGATCGTCGAAGTAACCGCGGGATTTGAGAAGTACCAGCTCGACAGCGCGACACGCCCGATCGCGGGATTTATCGACGATCTCTCGGTGTGGTACCTCCGCAGAAGTCGTGATCGATTCTCCGCCAAAGGCGGATCCGCCTCGGGCGGAAAGGACACGGAAGCTCTCCTCAAAGATAAACATAATGCACTTGCGACCATGCGCTACGTATTGCACCGTCTCGCGCTCGTGATGGCGCCGACGATGCCTTTCTTTGCCGAGTATCTTTTTCAGGCGGTCCGTGAGGGTGAAGATGAGGAGAGCGTGCATCTCGCGCAGTGGCCCGATGCGAGCGCGACACCCAATTTTATAGAGCGCATGCTTGGGCGGGGTAGTGAGAACGAAAAACTTATCGCCGCAATGAAAGTGGCGCGCGATATCGTCACGCAGGCGCTTGAGGCGCGCGAAAAGGCCGGTATTAAAGTGCGCCAGCCGCTCTCTACTCTCACTATTAATGTCGAAGTACCCCAAGAGCTTCGTCCGGTCATTGCCGACGAGGTCAATGTAAAATCGATCGTCATCGGTACCACGGTCGCACTCGACACGACGATAACGGAAGAATTAAAAGAAGAAGGCTTTGTCCGCGAACTGATCCGCGAGATCCAATCTGCGCGAAAGGAGACAGGACTTCACCCGCAGGATTTGGCTGTCGTCACGCTCGGCGGCGACACCGAGGCGCGGCGCCTTATAGAAAAATATGATTCGAAAATCCGTTTAACCGTCAATGCAAAAGATATTGTCCTCGAGGGAGCGGGTGAGGGCGGCAAATCGGTCGCCGGATTCCGAATCTCGATTTCTCTGACGACTGTGTATTGAGTAGGTATGTATCAGAAATACCAGACAGATGCGCTCGTGCTCAGCTCTCGCGAGAGCGGAGAGCTGGACAAAGTGTACGCGCTCTACACCAGGGATTTTGGACTCGTGCGCGCGAGAGCGACGGCGGTGCGCAGTGAGAAGTCCAAAATGCGCTATGCGCTGCAGAATTATTCGCGAGCATCGCTCTCGCTCGTACGCGGCAAGCGCGGATGGCGAGCAGCGGGCGCGATAGCACTCACTACGCCGATCGATAAGGATATGGCTGCCATAGCCGCTTTTGCCCGAATCTCGGAGCTTGTGACGCGTCTTGTGCATGGCGAAGAGAAAAATGAGTATCTCTTTGCCGCGCTCGTGGAGGCGCACGACGCTTTCATGAAAGAAAAATGCGAGGCGGTAGGCATGATCGAGATCGTCTGCGTCGCACGCATTCTCTACGCACTCGGATACATTTCTACGGAAGCGCTCTCGACCGCATTGTTTAGCCACACTGCGTACACGGGGGAGTCTCTGCTCGAGGCCGAGACCATGAAAGACACCCTGCTCTCGTCAATCAATCGCGCGATTTCAGAAACTCACCTCTAGAACTCAGTAGAGCAGGGGCGTGCCTCCCGTGTCGCAGATGTGGCTCTAAGGGGATGATATTATTTCAAGATGGACTTTAAGAAGCCTCCGCGTCCGGAAAATCTCCAAAAACCGCCGGAGCCCGAGCGTCAGCCCGAGCTGCCACCAAATAGACCCGGCCCTTCGTCGGAGGTAGAGCGAATCGATCGCCTTCGCCGTGCGATGTACTCGCGGTCACTTTCAAAAAACCTCAAGGAGCGTGAGCGTAGGGAAATGGAGCCCACGAGGCCGATTGTCGGCGAAGATTTCAAGGTGGGAGAGCTGGGAGTGCCCCAGGTGTCGGTCGCGCCAGGCGGCATTCTCTTTATGCGTAATATTTTGTGGTGGGTGCTCGGCGCTTCGATCCTCTTTTTCACCGGTACGATGATGTTTTTCGGGTACTATTTCTTTTTTGGTCAGGGAAGCATTGGTGCAGCTCCAGGCAATATTGATATTGCGATCGCGGGTCCAGCGCAGGTTGCTGGCGGACAAGCATCTGCATTACAGATTGTTGTGACCAATCGCAACAACGTAGCGCTCAATCTCGCCGATCTCGTCGTGCACTTCCCAAAAGGTACACGCTCACCGACCGATTTCGTGACAGATGAGCCAGTGCTTCGCCAATCGCTCGGCACGATAGAGCCAGGTGGGCAGCGCCAAGGCACGGTAAAGGCCGTCTTTTCGGGCAAGGAAGGGGAAAAGGCGACCGTAAAGGTGGAGCTTGAATACCGGCTCGAGGGATCGGGCACTATTTATGCGGCGGTGTCGGATTACACCCTGCAGTTTTCCTCGGCACCGATCGTCGTCTCCGTAGAAGGCAATTCTGAGACGATTTCCGATCAGCCAGTGCAATTTACGGTCACCGTCCAATCAAACACGAGTGCGCCCGTGCGCGACGTCGTGCTCAAAGCTGCATATCCGTTCGGCTTCAAGTTCTCGTCGTCCAATCCGGCTCCAAAGAGCGACGGATTCTGGGAACTCGGCGACCTTGCACCCGGAGGGAAACGCACCATCGTGATCCAGGGCAAGCTCTCGGGCGAAGCGTCGGATGAACGCGTATTCAATTTTGTAGCCGGCACACGCAAAACCGCTGATGCGCAGCGCGTCGATACGCCTTTCCACGACACACCGTTCCATATGTCGATTTCGCAGCCGTTCCTCGGGCTCGTGATCGCGGTCAACAAAGCCACGGGGCAAAATATAATTGTTGGACCTGGCGACAATGTAAACATTTCTCTCAATTGGCAGAATAATTTGAGTACGGCAGTCACTGACGCGGTTGTTGTCGCAAGACTCTCGGGTATACAGATCGACGGCTCAGGGGTGCGCACGACCGACGGATTCTATCGTTCTACCGACTCGACGTTGATCTGGGACAAGACGACGACTGGTGGCGAGCTTGCCAGCCTCGCTCCGGGCGCACACGGCACGGTCGGATTCTCTTTCCAGATGCCGACAAGCGATGTTATCAACACGCTCCAAAATCCGTACCTCGAAATCACGGTCAACGCCTCAGGCAAGCGTGTTTCGGAAAGCGGCGTACCCGAAAACTTGCAGTCGACCTCGCGTCAGAAGATTGCGCTCGCGAGTGATCTGCAGTTTGTCGCACAGGGCCTGTACTACCAGAGTCCATTCGGATCCACCGGGCCGATACCTCCCAAGGCGGGCACGGAGACGACATATGCAATGGTCTTTACAGTCAACAATACGACCAACAAGATCAACAGTGCCATCGTTACCGCGAAACTGCCGCCGTATGTGCGCTACGCCGGCCATTTCTCTCCAAATACCGAAGACGTTAAGTTCAACCAGAGCGACAATACGATGACCTGGAATCTCAATACGATCGAGCCGGGAGCGGGCCTAAACGGCGCACCGCCACGGCAAATGGCGATCGAGATCGGCTTTACGCCGTCGACGAGCCAAATCGGACAAGAGCCGCAACTCCTTCAGGATATTATCCTGACGGGCATCGACGATTCGACTAAGGGTAAGATCACGCGCAGGGTCCCGCCGGTCACAACTAATCTCGCACTCACCTCAAAATCTTCTTCTGACATCGTGGTCGGTACGGACAAAGGTTTCAACTCCGCAAATGCGGCTGTAGTGAAATAACGCTACGGTTTGCTATAGTCCTCACATGACTGAAGTGACAATGGAAAAAATAGTTTCGCTCTGCAAACGCCGCGGATTTATATTTCCGGGATCTGAAATCTACGGAGGACTCTCCGGTACGTGGGACTACGGCCCGTTTGGCGTGGAGCTCAAGAATAATATAAAAAATCTCTGGTGGCGGATGTTTGTGCAGGATCGCGAAGACATGGTCGGCGTCGATGCGGCGATCATCATGAATCCCCGAGTGTGGGAAGCGAGCGGTCACGTGAGCGGCTTTTCTGACCCGCTCGTCGAGTGTAAAAATTGTAAAAATCGCTTTCGCGCTGATCATGTAGAGGACCCGAATACCTGCCCCTCATGCGGCAAGAAGGGGACGCTCGGCGAGGCGCGTCAATTCAATATGATGTTCAAGACGCAAGTCGGTGCATCAGAAGATGCGTCGGCCGTCTCATACTTGCGTCCTGAAACTGCTGGCGGAATTTTCGTAAATTTCAAAAACGTGATCGATTCGCTCCATCCCAAATTACCATTCGGCATGGCACAGATAGGGAAGGCTTTTCGCAATGAGATCGCGCCACGCGACTTTATCTTTCGTTCCCGCGAATTCGAGCAAATGGAGATCGAATATTTCGTGCGTCCTGCGGAATGGGAAGAGTCGTTTGAGGAGTGGCGCAAGAATGTCCACGCATTCAATGAGGCAGCGGGAATCCCGCGTGACATGGTCCACGAGCTCGAAGTGGCCGATGGTGACCGCGCACACTACTCCAAGCGGACAATCGACTTTGAGTTTGATTTCCCATTCGGTCGCAAGGAATTGTATGGTCTCGCGTATCGCACCGATTTCGACCTCTCCGCGCATGCCAAAGGTTCCAGCCAGAATCTGGGCATGCAAGATGAGGACGGACAGGCGATTCTGCCGCACGTCATCGAGCCGTCATTTGGCGTCGATCGCACGATTCTCGCACTCCTCGCTGCCGCATATACGGAAGACGAGTTAGGCGGCGAGCCGCGCACGTATCTCAAATTCAACAAAACTGTCGCACCGATCAAGGCTGCCGTCTTTCCGCTCCTCAAAAACAAGCCCGAGCTCGTCGCGAAGGCCCGTGAAGTGTATGCGGTGCTCAAAAAACAGGTGCCGCAGATCATGTGGGACGACAACGGCAATATCGGTAAGCGCTATCGTCGTCAGGATGAGATCGGTACGCCTGTGTGCATCACGATCGATTTCGATACGTTGGGTGAAAAGCCCGAGCTCAAAGACACGGTCACCGTGCGCGACCGCGACACTGGGGAGCAGGAGCGCGTCCATATCGGAGAGCTTGCGTCGCGTATACAATAGGAGTAGAACCCTTAGAGGAGGGTCACATGATCAAGCTTGCGCTCATGAGCGCAGGTAGCGCGCTCATTTTTTTTGTTACACACTGGCTTCATCCGGAGTTCGCAGTATTTGCGCTTGCCATGCTGCCGGTGGTTTTGATGGGGATCAACATGATTTTGTTACTCGTGTTTCTTTCCCGGTGTGAAATGGACGACTCGATCTCGCTTCTCCATACACTTGAAGTGAGTGTGTACACCCTCATGCTCACCACCTGCGGCTCTATGTTCAGCGGACAGGCACTTCTTTTGCAGGCGTCGGAAAACGTCACGATACCATTTGTGGTGTTTATCACGGTGGCAGCATTTCTCGTCGGCCTCATCATAGGGATATGCATCTTGGTTTCGGACGTGAATCTGTGGGGCGAATCATCTTCGCCGGACTGATGCCTCCGTGCTGTTTACGGCACGGAGGCATTCTTTTTAGCCAATATGCTAGGATTGTTGCATGGAAGATCGCCATCTCAGTATCACGATAACGACAGGCACTATCCTCAAGGTAATTCTTGTGCTCGTCGGAGCATGGTTTCTGTACGTACTGCGCGACATTGTCCTGGTAGTCGTGACCGCAATCGTGATCGCGTCGGCCATGGAGCCGGGTGTGCGTGGCCTCATGAGAAGGAAGATTCCTCGCGTACTTGCGGTAATTGTTGTATACGCTCTCGTCTTTGCGGTGTTTGCGGGCGTATTCTACCTTTTCCTACCACTCGTCCTCGAAGAGTTCGCCGGATTTATCGCGACACTGCCCGTGTATCTCGACTCATTTAGCCGGAGCGATCTTTTTGCGCAATACACCAATTTGCTCGGCCTACCGGCTTCCTCGGGCATTTCTCCCAACGATCTCATAGCAGCGGTGCGCGACGCTCTCAATCTGGGTGTATTTGATAACGCCTTCACCGCAGCAACGAGTATTTTCGGCGGATTCTTTTCATTCGTTTTGATTGTCGTGTTCTCATTTTATTTTGCTGTCGTAGAGACGGGTGTAGATGATTTCCTCAGAATCGTCTCTCCCAAAAAACATCAGGCGTACATCCTCGGTTTGTGGAAGCGTTCGCAGACCAAGATCGGGCTTTGGATGCAGGGCCAGCTTATCCTTGCCCTCCTTATGGGAGTGCTTATCTTCCTCGCACTCACCATCTTTCGGGTCCCTCACGCGCTCATCCTTGCCGTTATCGCGGCTGTTTTTGAGATTATTCCAGTCTTCGGGCCGATCCTCGCCGCTATCCCAGGTGTGATTATTGCCTTTGCCGCAGGCGGCACGGGGCTCGGGCTCGTCGCAGTCGTTATCTACTTGCTCGCACAACAATTCGAAAATCACCTCATCTATCCACAGGTCGTCACACGCGTTGTGGGTGTGCCGCCGCTTCTTGTCGTACTCGCTCTTATTGTCGGCGCAGAGCTCGGAGGTTTCCTCGGGATCATCCTCTCGGTGCCCGCAGCGGCCGTCTTACAGGAGCTCGTGAGGGATATAGAGACAGGTCGTTGGAGGCAGCACGCAGAAGTGGCAGAATCGTCGGCATGAAGAAGGCTCTATATCTCACAACGACGCTCCCGTACGTAAATGCCGACCCTCATATCGGATTTGCGCTCGAGATCATGCAAGCTGATATCATCGCACGTTATCGCAAGCTCGCTGGCGATCAGGTGTTTTTCAATACCGGCACGGACGAACATGGGCAAAAAATCTACGAGGCGGCCCAAAAGGCGGGAAAGGCGACACAAGAATATGTAGACGAGTACGCGGCGAAGTTCCGACTACTCAAAGAAAGGCTCAATCTTGATCCTGCACTGCATTTCATCCGCACCACTGATCCGCACCACATGAGCGCGGCGCAGGAGATCTGGCGAAGGTGTTTTGCAAAAGGTGATATCGAAAAACGCACATACAAAGGCCTGTACTGCGTCGGAGACGAAGCGTTTATGAAAGAGTCCGATCTTGTCGACGGCCGTTGCCCGAATCATCCCAATATGGCACTCGTCGAACTCGAGGAAGAAAATTATTTCTTCCTGCTCAGCAAGTATCAAAAACCGCTGCTTGAGTATCTCTCCCGCGACGGTGTGATCGTCCCTGAATGGCGCCGCCAGGAAGCAATCAATTTTGTCCAAAAGGGCCTTGAAGACTTCTCGATCTCACGCGTGAAAGAGAAGATGCCCTGGGGTATTCCCGTGCCGGGAGATGACTCACAGGTGATGTACGTGTGGTTTGATGCGCTCACCAACTACATTTCCACGCTCGGCTGGCCGGAGGAGTCAGAGGGGGGCACCTTTGATACCTTCTGGACGAAGGGCGAGGTGATGCAGGTGGCGGGCAAGGATCAGGTGCGCTTTCAGTCGATCATGTGGCAGGCGATGCTCATGTCGGCGGGCGTAAAAAATACAGACAAGATTCTCTACCATGGCTTTATCACGAGCGGGGGGCAGAAGATGAGTAAGTCGCTCGGCAATGTGATCGATCCTATGACTATTGTCGATGAGTACGGCATCGACGCGCTACGTTACTTCCTCGCGCTTCACATCCACCCGTTTGAAGACTCTGATTTCACCATGGAGCGTTTCAAAGAAGCACACAATGCTGATCTTACGAATGGACTAGGTAATCTGGTGGCGAGAATTATGCGACTTGCAGAAACCCACCTTGATGGCGGCTTAAATAGCGATCAAATCTCAGAATCCCAATGGAAAGATATTCTACCTGAACACTACACCCAGGCTCTAGAGAGTTTTGATCTCAGTAAAGCCATGCGTGACTTACAGTTGAACATGAAGACATTAGACGAGTTTATCAACGATACGGAACCATTTAAGCAAGTTAAGACGAACCCTGATGCAGGCAAGGCAAACATTAAGTTGCTCCGAGAAGGCTTGTTCAGCATTGCTTACAGGCTGAAACCCTTTGTACCAAAGACGTCAGAAGTTATTCTCGAGGCCATTAACGCGAACAAAAAGCCGGAGAATCTTTTTCCTCGCAAAACATAATATGAAAGGCATGGAGAGTGTAAGCGCACCCGAGAAAACAAAAGAAATCGGCGTAATTTCACCAGAGAAACCAGTCGAGTATCTCAAGGACTTGTTTAATAAAACCCCTAACTTTTTATACACTGCAGCGGACATTCCTTCCGAAGAGGAGCGTGTGGCAAAGCAGGCGGAAGTACAAAAACATCGAGAGAGACTTGAAGCAGCATTACCGCATCTTCCAGAAATTGGTCGCGATTATGCGAATTTACTCCGTGCATTCTGCGATAAGTTGCAATTAAATCCGGGGAAGATCAAAGTATATCTTGTCGGTGGTCGCGTGTATGGAAAATCTCTTGTCGAGACGAGCGACTTCGACCTCGTATTAACCGTTGAAAATCCCAGCCAAGGCTTACAGGCGACCCCCGCAGACTCTTCGACAGTCGCCTCGGCGAAGAGGGCACAGTACAAAGACTGGTCGAAGGGGTCCTTGGACATCGGCCGTAAATATAAACTCAACGATGATGTAGATGGTCGTGAATCAAGTCTTCTTGAGCCCAAAGGGTTGGGATTGCAGACAGATAAGGAGTTTACAGCTGCAAATGCAGACACTCATGAACGTAAAGCCGTTTTAATTTACTCAGAGTAGCGCCGAGAAACGTGCCTTCAGGCAAGGAGAAGTTTGCAAATCTACTCATAATGTGGAGAATGGCTGAGGAAAAGATCTAGAGGAGTGCTGAAATGCCGGAAAATGTAGAGCCTTTCCGTTTTTCGATCTTGCCTCGCATGTTGCCGAGCGAGCATGACAAACTCAGGGCGTATTTGAGGACAGGCCCCGCTGCTGCGCAGAAAGTCGCCGCCACAATCGGCGCTTTCCTGCAGTCATACACTCATACAAATACTGCAGAGGAAGGTCTCGTTTTCTGTCTCGCTGTTCGTCTGGATATGTGCGATCTCTGGGAATACATAACCCCCCAGGACCTGCTCTCAGGGCTCGATCCGCAGCCTCTTCCAGGGATACGCGATGCATTCCTGGGTACGGGAGCATGGGCGAAGGGGCGCCCGAGTAACGTTTGTGCATAACATAAGGGCGCGGCCGGCAGGTTGCGCCCTCTGCTATAGTTAAGTTCCAAAAGCACGCGTTTGTATGAAAAACGTAATCGGGAAACTTGAGAAGAATGTGCAGGGCATCCTTGCTCGTGAATCGACCGGGCACGACTGGTATCACATCGATCAAGTGCGCAAAATGGCACTGCGGATCGCTGAAAAAGAAGGCGGCGATGCGCTTGTTGTCGAGATAGCCGCACTCGCACACGATGTTGGCGATCACAAGCTACACGGCTCAAAAGAAGTGGGACGGAAAATAACGTGCCGCGTGCTTGAAGTGGCTGGTCTGGAGAGGAAGATGTTTGATGATGTTATGCATATCATCGACACGATGTCGTTCTCGGGCGGCAAAGTACCAGACTCGCTTGAAGGGAAGATCGTCCAGGACGCAGATCGCTTGTACGCGCTTGGCGCGATCGGCATTGCGCGAGCGTTTGCATACGGTGGTCACAAGGGGCGCCCAATCCATGATCCTAAGGGGAAGGGAGCGACGATCGACCATTTCTATGAGAAGCTCCTCCTTCTGCAAGACAAAATGAATACAAAGACGGGCCGAAAGATTGCCCGAAGCAGACATGATTATATGGAAAAATTCTTGAAGCGGTTTTATGCCGAGTGGAACGCAGAAGATTGATTTTTCTCGCAAGGAGTAATGTCGCATGCTATTCTCCTCAAAGATTTAGGAGGCGAAAATGGGTCACTTTTGGCTTGGCGACGATGTGCTTGATCGATATGTCCTTTTCGTGCTCCGCGGAATAAATGACGGCACCTGCGTGCAGGTGACTCGGCGCGTGAGACGCATACTCACGGCGCCCGACATGAATGGACGTGCCCTGGTTTTGTCGAACCAGATTAAGCCGGATAATGAAGATGTGTGGTGCTCGCTCCAGCGAGCTGTGGTGCGCAAGTGTGCAGAAAAGTTCTTTTGTTCGATAAGACAAGATATTAGATACAAAGCTCTGCCGCTCACGCGGCAGTAAAAGGCAGGATGATCTCCTGCTTTTTCTATTGGCGGTGTTTGATAGGATGTACCTACATGAAATATTTTGACGCCCATACACACGTGAATTTCGTCGCATACAAAGACGATTGCGAGGCGACGATACGGCGCGCCAAGGATGCCGAAGTGGGAATGAATGTGGTCGGTACGCAGTTTGATACATCAAAGGATGCGGTGGCGCTTGCCGAGAAATACGACAACGTGTACGCGACGATCGGTCTCCATCCGATACATACATCGAAGTCGTATCATGATCAAAAAGAGCTCGGCGAGGGCGGCAAAGAATTCACGTCGCGCGGAGAAGATTTCGACATGTCCGCATATAGAGAGTTGGGACAAAGCCCGCGCGTCATCGCAGTAGGGGAATGCGGCCTCGATTATTATCGCGTCGACAAAAGCACGAAAGACATTCAGGTGGAAGCGTTCGTAGAGCAGATTGAGCTCGCTAACGAATTAGGGAAGCCATTGATGCTTCACATCCGCAATGCATACGACGACGCGCTCGAGGTCATCAAGGCACATGCCAAGGTGCGCGGCGATGTGCATTTCTTTGCCGGCGACTGGAATACAGCCAAGAAATTCCTTGATATCGGCTTCACACTCTCATTTACGGGCGTCATCACCTTTACGCACGATTACGACGACGTGATCAAAAACGCCCCGCTCGGCATGCTCCTTTCCGAGACCGATGCGCCCTATGTGACTCCCGTGCCGTACCGTGGCAAGCGCAATGAACCGGCCTATGTGACACAGGTCGTGCGCCAGGTAGCCCTGATCCGGGGAGAGGATGAAGAGACAGTGCGATCCCAGATCATCAAGAACGCAAACCGGGTCTTTGGAGTGTAGGGGATTTGAGGCCTCATATTTTGTTGCGATAGCCCCGGGGCTATGTTAAAGTGCCCCCACATATGGCAGAGCATGCAGTTTTAGAAACAACCGAAAACGAAGCCGCTGAGGCGGTTATTCGCATTTACGAGGTCGGCTACCATCTGGCGCCGACGATCAAGGAGGAGGATGTTGAGGGTGTCGTAGGGGGTATTCGCTCCGTTATCGAAAAGGCGGGCGGTTCCTTTATTGCCGAGGGCGCCCCTACACTTACGCGTCTCGCATTCACAATTTCAAAACAGGAGAAAGGTAAGCGCGTAGATTACGATCGAGGCTATTTCGGCTGGATCAAATTCGAAGCTTCGATCGATACCGTCGACAAACTTGAGGCAGCATTGAAGCGCAGTGCCGATCTTGTACGCTTTATCGTCTTCCAGACCGTCCGCGAAGATACGCGCGCCAAGATCAAGGCTCCGACACTTCGCGATGTGAAGCGCACCGATGTCATCAAGTCTGCTACTCGTGCCGAGGAAACCTCTGCACCTGTATCTGAAGAAGACCTCGACAAGGCTCTCAAGGATCTCACCGAAGAATAAGACGTATGTATCTCAACAAGGCAATGATTTTCGGCAACATCACGCGCGATCCCGAGCTTCGCGCATTGCCTTCAGGTATGAATGTCTGCAGCTTCTCTGTCGCGACCAATCGCGTCTACAAAGATCGTGACGGCAAGAAGCAGGAGCAGACCGATTTTCATAACATTGTTGTCTTTGGCCGTCAGGCAGACACCGTAAATCAGTACCTCAAGAAGGGTAGCTCAGTCTTCGTAGAAGGCCGCATCCAGACCCGCAGTTGGGAGGGAAAAGACGGCGAGAAGAAATACCGCACCGAGATCGTCGCTGACCGTGTCCAATTCGGACCTCGTAGTGGCGGTGGGGGAGGTGGCGGAGGGAAACGCGCAGATGAGCCCGATCATCACGAGGAGTCATCCCCAAGCTCGGGCATCGATTATCCGAAAGATGACATTAATCCAGACGACATTCCGTTCTAAAGACTAAAGAAAAAAATAAAAAATATGTCCAACATTCTCACACAAAATGATATCCGACACGTCGATTACAAAGACGTAGATCTCTTGAAGCAATTCATCAATCCGCACGGCCGCATCGTATCGCGCCGCCGCTCCGGCCTCACGGCCAAGCAGCAGCGAGCGGTAGAAGCTGCCATCAAACGCGCGCGCTTCATGGCCCTCCTGCCTTTCATCCAGAAGTAAAAAGAAACGCGAAGAAGCCCGGGACCTCCCGGGCTTTTTTGTTGAAACGCACGTTATAATTATTGAGCGTATGTCCGTCCATCGTCACTATCCGCGCAATCGTATCCCCGTGCTTGAAACACTTGAGGCGTGGATCATCCTTGGTGGAGCGGTTTTAGCCATATGGCTCGCTTTCAATGAGCCGTTCGTGCACGATCTCGTCTCGCAGACGGTAAAGCTCGGTTTTTTTGCGAGCTTTGTCATGGGTTTTTTCTTTACGTCTACACTCACGACAGTGCCGGCAATTGTCGCCATTATGGAAAGCGCATCCCACATACCGGCATGGGAGCTTGCGATCGTCGGAGGGTTGGGCGCCGTCTGCGGGGATCTGTTGCTCTTTCGTTTTGTGCGCAGCCGTGTCGCCGAGCACATATTGAGAGCGTGTACGAGCCCCGCACTCATGCGCCTTGGTCGGGCGGTCAGCAGGGGACCGCTCTGGTGGATCGTACCCGCCCTTGGTGCCATAGTCGTTGCGTCGCCGCTACCCGATGAACTAGGGATCATGATGATGGGCGTTTCGCACCTGCGACTCTATCAATTCATCCCGATTGTATTTTTTGCCAATGCAAGCGGTATTTTCCTCATCGCTCTCGCTGCGATGTAGGTATGTTGCATTGACCCGTCTATCACCCTAATGTAGCTTGTTGCAAGGGATCACAACAAGGAGGTCACGATGTCAGCTGATCAAAGGTCGTTTCAAATGGAATTGGGCCGTTTGGTCGTGCTGGCCTTACGTACCAATCTCGACTTACTTTCCGCTCGGATCTATCTGCAGCAAATTCCTGCGACGACGTGGGACTATTTGTTCGGCACCAGCGACATGTCGCCCGAATTTGAGAAGTCCGTCGAAAATCTCGGGAAGTCTTCAAAGCTTCTCGAAACAGAGTCGAAGAAATTCCTTTCAGAGATCGAGCAGAGCAAAATAGTATTGAACAGTGATTCCCGGACGCTGCTTCAAGAATTCGTGAAAATTCTAGTACAACTTCAAAAAGGTCTAGAAAATCTAGCGGCTGAGCATAAGGCCCTGCGCTGAATATTCAAGAGCCCCGAGTAATTCGGGGCTCTTTTAAGTACCAGAGAACCCCGCACGGGGTTCTTCAGCTTTGAGCAGCGATAGAGTGCGGGGGTGAATGGAACCGCTACGAACACACGACCGCAGGTCGTGGTTCGCCGGTCCCATGAGAACCCGACACCCCAAACAGCGAATGAACATTTGTCCGGATACACTAACTTTACGCACATGCGGAAAGATAATGTGGGTTCTCATGAGACCAAAGGAAACCCCGCAGGAACTGCGGGGAGGAGGTCATTGTTTTTTTGTAGGTATCTTTAAACGCGCTCGACGTATTCACCAGTCTCAGTATTGATTCGGATGACGTCACCCTGCTTTACAAACATCGGCACGTTGAGTGTCGCTCCGGTCTCGAGTTCAACGATCTTCGATCCGCCTTGCGCTGTGTTGCCGCGCACATCCGGTGGAGCTTCCGTGACTTTGAGCTCGATCTTGATCGGAAGTTTTACACCGAAGATTTTTTCGTCAAAAGAGAGCGTCTCGACCTCGGTATTTGCTTTGAGGAATTTGCCTGACTCGCCGACCATTTCGTCGGCGATTGTGAAGCGTTTGGATTTGTCCTTCTGGTCATGGAAGACCCATTCATTCTTGCGCTCATCATGGAATATAAAAACCGCCGGCTTTTTCACGATTTCAGCCTCAGTGAGCTTGTCGTTTTGCTGGAATGAGTGCTCGATGGAATTGCCTTTGATGAGATGGCGCATCTTGGTCTGATTGACCGGACGGCGCTGTTGCTTCTGCATGATGTTATTCCATGTGCAGACATATGGTTCACCCTCGATAATGACCGCCACCCCTGGCTTTACCTCGTTGTAGTTCAACATAGTGAGCCGATTTTATGGGAAAAAACCACTTTTGTCCACCAGGTAAAAAAAGGTAGAGCCGGGCATATTACATGCCCGGCCCAGATCTACTCATTCAACTTCGAAGCAATAATCTCTCAATTTTGCGCGAGTAAATGCGTTCAGCGTTTTCTTGTTCGGTTCGTTTGTCCACTCGCAGCGCAAGCCATTTGGCAAATTGCCAGCGACTGGTTTCGAGTCGGTCATGAACAGGTGATACTCGGTCTCCTCACCACGATGGGAGAGGGACCGCTTCGACTTTTCACTGACCACATCGATTTCTTCAATGTTGTCGAGGTTGCCCACGATCCGATGAATTGCGTCCAGTGGTGTCTCAGTCGGCTTTCCGTCGGGGCCGACACGGATCACTTCCTGAGGGAAGTGCCAATGTCTTCCATCTTTTGTCGCGAGGAGCACCTCGCCCGGCTTCGTCGCAAAGAGGCAAGCGACTTCTCGCACTGCCTGCTTTTTTCCGAACAACCACTGTAGGATGAATTCTATTATCCGCATTCTTTCGGACCTCCTTTTCCCAGGTATAATTATAGCATACTTACATACTAAGTCAAATATGCGTATTGTTGTCTGATGGAAATAGTGCTTAGATACGACCAGAAACCCGTGAGGAAACAAGATGACCAAGGTCACCGATTTCAAGACCTACCGAGACAAAAAATTGCGTGAAAAGCATGTGCCGCGACACTTCGGTCATCCGCCGCAGGCATCTCCGCAGAAGAGTAAAAAGGTGCTTATGCTTGCTGCGGCCGCTATGGTCGGTGTCGTAGCGTACCAGCTACACTTCGTAATCCTGCCGTATGTGTGTGCAATCGCATGCGTCGTTATTGTGGCCCGTTTGGCACGTCCAACGGCCCACACAGCGGATAAGCCCGAACAGCCAGGGGGAGCTGCATGAGGCGATCGGCCCCTTAAAAGCCCCGCTTTCGCGAGGCTTTTTCTTTATTATCCTATTTTATCGGCAACAACAAATAACCCAGAAGTAACCACCATGACAGACGCCACAATATATATTGTGATGAATATAAGAAGTATCCTGATAAATCGGCTCGATGGTAGTACTGCACGCGCGGGAAACATGGGAGGCTGCTGTCCTCGCTCGATCTCTTCTAAGTCTACGGAGAAGTAATATTGCATAGCCCCAAGTACACCAAAAAAAGCACCAAACAACATCATTATTGCCAGTACGTACGGGTCGCGTACGCCGTAGTAGAAAAACACCTGCGTCAGGGATAGAAGACTGAACACAAGTATGAAAGCGCCAAGGCCAAGAAGTCGATGATATTTTTTCATTAGGATAGGGGCACAATTTGCCGCTACCTCATTTTATCACTGCGTTCGGCGAGCTCTCTTCTCACTTATTCGTCAGCGGTTGCGGCGGTCTTAGCCAGGGGACCACCTTCGGCGAGCGCTTTTTTGATATCTTTGATGAGTTGGTTGATGACGGGCTTGTTCTCGCGCAAGAATGTGCGCGCCGCATCGTAGCCGCGACCCATCTTGATCTCACCAATCGAATAGGCACCACCAGAAGATTTCTGTACGAGGCCAAGCTTCTCGCCGAGTGCGAGTGATTCACCCTCGCGCGAGATACCTTCACCGTACATCATGTCGAATTCAGTCTGACGGAAAGGTGCAGCGACTTTGTTTTTTACAATCTTTACGCGGTGGCGGCCACCCATCACCTCATCGCCCTTCTTGATCTGCGCAATGCGACGGATGTCGACGCGGACCGATGTGTAGAATTTGAGCGCCTTGCCTCCCGGAGTCGTCTCGGGATTGCCAAACATGACGCCGATCTGCATGCGGATTTGATTGATGAAAATAATGACCGTCTTTGTCTTGGAGACGATCGCGGTGAGCTTGCGGAGCGCCTGACTCATGAGGCGAGCTTGCTTGCCCACGTGCTGCGCACCCATATCGCCCTCGATCTCGTCTTTGGGGGTGAGTGCTGCGACGGAGTCGATCACGATGACATCGATCTTGCCTGATCGCACGAGCGACTCGGTGATCTCGAGCGCCTGCTCACCGGTGTCCGGCTGCGATACGAGCAACTCCTCGATCTTCACGCCGAGTTTCTTGGCATACTCCGGATCAAGCGCGTGCTCGGCATCAATGAATGCGCATACGCCGCCCTTTTTTTGCGCTTCGGCGATCACGTGGAGGGAGAGGGTGGTCTTACCTGAAGACTCAGGTCCAAAAATTTCAATGATGCGTCCTCGCGGCATGCCGCCGATACCGAGCGCCCAGTCGACACCGATTGAGCCCGTAGAAATCGCGTTTACATCCACTTTCGGCTGCGCGCCGAGCATCATGATCGATTCATCACCGAATTTTGTCTTGATCGAGGCGAGCGCGCGCTCAATGTCGGCATCTGATCCGGTGCCGGTAACTTTGGGAGGAGCCTTTACTTTTTTCTTTGGCATAAAAAGTGCATGAGATTCTTATTAAATTAAGTAGGGGAAGTATACCGCGCTTTCTGTGACGGCAATCTTGCCAGTTCATCAAAAATGACGGGAAATGCGGCTATTTTGGGACACAATGTTTCGACACAAAGATCGGTTGCGCAGGGGAGCAAATAGCGGGAAAATGGCACGACAATCAAATATGTCGCGGCGCGCAATAGGGGTAGGCCTCATTTCTATAATTGTGTGCTTTTTAGCTACGACCTACCCGGTGCATGCCGACACTTTCATTTTTGAATCTGTTACAATATCGAAATGAAAAATTTTGTTGCGCTGGGATTAGCGATCGTGATTACGATGGTGGGGGCGTACTATTTGGGCGGCTCGAGTGGTTCAATTGCGATAGAGGCCGAGGCTGCGAGACAAGCGGCCGATGCATTTTCTACCGCCCAATCAAGTGATGCCCCGGCCGCAGCGGCCTCAGCACCTGTCGTGGCAGAGCCGACTGCCGCAGCGCCCGCGCAGTCCGGCGAGCAGAAAAAAATCACGAAAGCGACCCTCCACACCAATAAAGGGGATATCTCGATCGAGTTTTTCGTCCCTGATGCACCCAATACGGTCGCCAATTTCGTCGAGCTTTCAAAGGCGGGTTTTTATAACGGCACCAAATTCCATCGTGTCATCAAAGGGTTCATGATCCAGGGCGGTGATCCCTTGAGCAAGGATGATACTCGCCCGGAGATGTGGGGAAGAGGAGGTCCTGGGTACACCTTTGCCGACGAGATTCACGCCAACAATCACAATATGGTCGGCACGATCGCAATGGCGAATTCTGGACCCAATACCAACGGCAGCCAGTTCTTCATCAATGTCACCAACAATAATTACCTCGACGGCAAACACACGGTCTTTGGCAGGGTAGTTGCGGGAGCCGATGTCGTGCAGGCGATCGAGAACACAGCGACAGGCGAAGCGGATCGACCGCTCGAGCCCATGGTAATCAAGAGCATTTCTTTGCAGTAATTTAGCAATAAATCCTTGTTAATTACTCATCATTGCGTGACCTGACAATAAGGGTTATCAATAGGGATGCTTGAGTGGATGGGCTCTCTATTAAGTAAGATAATAGCAGTACTCGTTGGCGGTTTTGCGGTTTTCAACGCTACGTCCACGCCAATCCTCCCGGTTTCTCCAACTCCAACTCCAACTTCCACTGAACCACAGATGGTAACTTCGTCCGAAATCGAAGACTTAAGGCAGCTTCTTGAACAAGAGAAAATCGCGCGGTTAAAATTGGAAGCTCAACTTTCTTCAGGGGCCAAGAAGCCTATTATCCAACCCCCGGCAACTGCCCCCGCAGCACAGAGTTCAGCCAAACAAATAAAAACATTCACCATGCCGAGCGGGGCCGTGATTGATGAAAATGGCAACGTAATATCGTCCCCGGTAGCTCAGGGGTCGACTGATTCGGGATTATCAACAGCGCAGATTTCTGGAACCTTAACGCCATCAGTTGTACTCCTGGGTCCAATGGACTCAGCCGGGCATATAACCGGTACCGGGAGTGGCGTGGCTATTAATGACGGCCGATTTATTCTTACAAATGCGCATGTTGTTGGTAATTCCTCGTTTATTGCAATAAAGACTGATGACGGAGATGTTTTCACTGGAACAGTGAAAGGCTCCAATCATTTTGCTGATCTGGCCATAGTCTACACAGGTGGAAAAAAGATACCGCCTGCAAAATTTGGTAAATCAGACGCTATATCTTTGCCGATAGGAAGCGAAGTCTACGCATTTGGATACCCGCTTACGTTACTTGGGAACGTAACCGTAACAAGGGGTATTATTTCCGCGCGTCAAAAATTTGACGGCATCACACATTTACAAACGGACGCGAATATCCACCATGGAAACAGCGGCGGACCCTTAGTAAATAAATACGGTGAAATTATTGGTATCAATAGCTCAGTGTTGAAGGATCAAAATTACAATACCCAGGCGGCAGGTATTGGTTTTGCCATCCCAATAGATTATGCGCAGACTCTTATTCCAGGACTTATAGAGGGGTCGCCGAGTGTATACGGTAGCCAAGTAACGCAGACCGCAACGCAGAACGGCTCACTTACAATTCCGAGAAGCATCATTACGAGTATTGAATATAATCCCGATCTGCAGTGTTCCCAGTTCGGTCTTACTGTTGCCGATGCGGCGATCTGCGATAAATACAAAAATCAGCGCAATAGTTACAGCTGGACAATAGATGAGTCACGCTGACCGCCACTTCCGATGAGGAGACAGGGGGAGAAGCATTTTGAGCCGTAAGCTTCCTCTAATCCGTTTTCTCTAGAGTTGAAGTGCCTGTGGGTGTTGTGGGGGTCTGATTTATAACGGGGGCGTAGACGATCTCGATGACTTTCCGGCGGGTGCGGCCGTATTTGTCGATTGCGTCGAGTGTGATGTGATTATTGCCTGGTGCGAGTATGAACGGTTCGTTGAATATCCCGTCCTCGGTCACGGAAATTTGTTTTCCGTTCATCGATAGCGCAGTGATGCGCTCGGCCTTTCCGCGTATGGTCACCGCAGGCTCATATACCATAGTGACACCCGATGTGATGGTGATTACCGGTCCAAAGAGTAGCCCGCGTGCCTCGTAATATCCGTAGCCGATGATAAGTATGAAGAAAACAATGAGTGCGATCTTTGTCACGCGACTATCGCGATGGGGAAGCATGCGTTTATTCTACTCTATATTAACTACGCCCTCTCCTCGTCTGTTTCCGCAGTTTCGTCCATGGGTTCTGCGGCGAGCTCATCCGCGTTGCCTGCACCGATCACTTCACGTGGCTTTGCGCCATCTGCAGGCCCTACGACGCCACGATCTTCGAGCATATCGATCAATTTTGCGGCACGTGCGTACCCGACACCGAGCTTACGCTGAAGGTATGAGGTAGAAGCCTTACCAGCTTCGATCACCGTTTGTTTCGCTTGGCTATAGAGCTCGTCTTCCTCGCCGTCGTCAGACATTGAATTGAATATCGCATCAGGGCCACCAGCCTGGCCACGCTCAGTAAAATCAATTTCGCTCGTGAGCGTAGTTTCGTTGTTGCTGATGATATGTTTTACGACCTGCTTTACCTCCGCCTCAGAAATGTACGGAGCTTGGATACGGTTGGGCTTCGACATTTCGCCCGAGAGGAAGAGCATGTCGCCGGCACCGAGCAATTTTTCGGCACCGCTGCCATCGAGAATGGTGCGTGAGTCGATCTGCGATGCCACCTGGAGTGCCAATCGAGCCGGGATGTTCGCCTTGATGAGGCCCGTGATGACTTTTACTGACGGGCGTTGTGTCGAGAGAATGAGGTGAATACCGACAGCGCGGCTCATCTGCGCAAGTCGGACGATACTGCCCTCCAATTCACGCGGGTAGGTGGACATGATGTCGGCGAGCTCGTCGACGATAACGACGATGTAGGGCATTGCCTCTGGCATGGGCTGACTCTCGTCCATGGCTTCGAGCGCAGGTGCCACGATGTTTTTATGATAGGAAGCGATGTCGCGCACGCGCTCTTGTTCCAAGATGCCGTACCTGCGTTCCATTTCTTTGGTGAGCCACTTCATCGCGAGGATCGTCTTCTTTGGATCGGTGATGACGGGAGTCAAAAGGTGGGGGATCGAGTTGTACCCGGTCAATTCCACGCGCTTTGGATCGACAAGAATGAAACGAAGACGCTCCGGGCCGCATCTATAAAGGAGCGAGACAATGAAATTGTGGATCGTTACCGATTTGCCGGCACCGGTCGTGCCCGCGACGAGCATGTGTGGCATTTTTGCGAGATCCGCGTATTGCGCCTGGCCTGTGATGGTACGGCCGAGCGCCATCATGAGTGGCTTCTCAGATGATACAAATTGCTCCTCTGTCATGAGGGGCGCGAGACCGAGCGTGGTGCGCGAGATGTTCGGCACTTCGATGCCGACGAGCGATTTGCCGGGGATCGGAGCCTCGATGCGGATAGGGGAGGCGGCGAGGGCGAGCTCGAGATTGCTTTGCAGTGCGATGATCTTGGAGAGTCGGACGCCTTCGGCAGGTTTCATCGCGTAGCGAGTGACTGTCGGGCCGATCGATGCTTCGTCCATCTCCACCTGTATGCCGAAATTCTGGAGCGTACGCTTGATGATGTTCATGTTGGCCTTTACGTCGCCCACCTCCGGCTTGCCTTTATTTTTTGCCAATATCGAAACGGGCGGGGGATTGTAGGTGCTGCCGGTCGCGGCGATGATAGGGAAGCCCTCGACCGAACTACCGTTGCCGAATGTGCTTATCTGCGCTTCTTTCTCGGGCTTTTTCGCAAGAGGTGCCGGAGCGGGAATCTCGTCTTCCTCGTCTATCTCTTCTTCCGCTTCGTCCTCTTCAGAATCTTCTTCCGGCAGCCCGCTTACGGTTGCCTCATCGACGTCATCTTCTTCCTCGGCGTCCTCATCCTTCGCAGCAAACCATGCGCGGATTTTTACGATGAGTTCACGCAAATCCGCATCGAATGCGATGACAAGAGATATGAGTATGAAAGCTACAAGGAAAATGACCGTCGCAACGGTGTCGACTGCGGCAACGAGTGGGGAAGAGATGGCCGCCCCAATGACGCCGCCTCTGCTCGGGAAGGCGAGATTGATCATGCCTAATCCGGAGAGTAAGAAAATGCCTATACAAATGAATTGGATCCAGCCAAAGTGTTTTTCGAATGAACGAAAAATAAGCATCGCGAGCATGATGAGCGATATAGGAAAAAGTAAATAGCCGACACCCAAAAGCCACGTGAGCGATGCAAACACGACTTTGCCAAAATCCCCTCCCCCGCCGAAATATGCAAGCGTAAGGAATCCGGCGAGAGCCATAAAAAGAATCGCAAAAACGCCGCGCATCGCGGCTCCGCTCACACCCCTTTCACTCGATGAGTCGTCGTCATCTTCGCGTGCTCTGCTGCGCGAATTTTTGGCGCGCTTCTTGGATGCCATGGCGACAATCATAGCACGCTGTGGATAACACCTTTTCGCACGGCGAAGATCGCAGTGGTGGGATCGCGTCCGGTTCCTTGCGAGCGTCCTTTTGCAGCTGTATATTTCTCTGACCAATAGACATGAGACACACAAAAGACATATAATGAACAGATCATGGACTATCTAAAAGACGGACAAAAAGCTGACTCCATCGCTCGATTCGTGGATAATCAGGAGGTCAAGACCAGTCCCTTCGGCGACAACCGCATTGGCGAGCGCGCGTACAAACGAGCCGAGCGCATTGTTGCGGCTCTCCACCTCCTCACCAATCACGTCGCAGCCGATGAGCCCGCGCGCGAAATGATCCGTCGCAAGGGTCTCGAACTCCTCTCGGAGGTACTAGAACTCCGCGACAAAATGCGCGCCTCAGCATCTGCCGATTTCACGGCCGTTCAGGCATCGATCCGGAATCTTATATCACTGCTCCGCATGCTCGCGGTCGGGGGCTCCATTTCCATACAAAACGGCGAAATCGTCATAGATGCACTCGACGAACTGGGAAATTTCCTCGTAACATCGGTGCGCTCGTCGTTCACTGAGAGTATACGATTGTCTCGTGAGGATCTTTTAGATGTACGAGAGTCGACAGTGAAATATATAAAGGACAAGGACATAAAGGACAATAGGACAAAGGACGGGCCTGTGCATGGGGCACATGGATCCGATAGCAATGGTCACACCTCTCTCAGAGCAGAGCGGATTGTTGCCGTGCTTCGCCAAGGGGGCGAATTCGGCATTAGAGACATCGTTTCACACCTGCCCGAATATAGTGAAAAGATGATCCAGAGGGAGCTGGCTCAGCTCGTGCAGGCCGGTAAGGCAAAAAAAGCAGGTCTCAAGCGCTGGAGTAAGTATTCTATTGTATAAATCAGTCCCTTTTACTCCTTTATCGACCTTTTTGCCTCTTCATGATGAATGAAAGAAGTATGAAAGAGATGGCTCTACAGAGCGTCTCTATTATTGACTCCGCTAGGGTACTGCTGTAATGTGCGGGCATAACTTTTGCGCCTAAGGGTCACCCAATGAGTAGTCCGAAAAGGGCGTTTGTTGAGCGATTTTTTACGCACAAGTTATCCACAAAGCGGAGTGATACGCCTCACCCATAGGCACACGTTCTGATATATAATTGTGCTGCGACATCTCTTATTGGAGATGTCACTGCGCATATGGCCGTGCTTCTGGCGTTGCGTATCCGATTTTGATCTTTGACATTTTCATAAGGAAACGACAGTGGATGAAAAGTCCACACTGTTTGATTAGGCGTGCGCGTCATCGCTTCTGGTGTGAAGCGTGCGCAAAATACTGACTCTCAGAAAATGTCCCGAGGATTCCGAAAATATTCCGAACGACACATTCCCTTCTTGATGCTAACCTCGCACATCACTTCTTTTAATTAAGAAAGATTGCGGGCTAGCAAAATACGTACTGCCGAAAAATAAAATTAAAAAATTATTTTTCGCAGTGCTCGGACGAAAGTCCAAATTATCAGTTGTCTTCAGTTACTAGTAATTATTAATTGAGACACACTACGCATTCATTTTCTCTGTCGAAAGAAAAATGTATGCGGTTCTGATTTTTAAAATCAGAATCAAAGGTCAAAACATAAATATGAGTAAAGCATTAGCAACAAAAAATGTTGCGGCTATCGTTTTGGCTTTCGCTATGATCGTCGGCTTCGCGTTTTCTTTTGCCACACCGGCAAAGGCAGACATGATGTCTGATCTTCAGGCGCAAGTTCAAGCATTGCTCGCACAGATCTCAGCACTTCAGGGCGGCTCGAGCGCACCGGTTTCGGGCGCAGGCTGCTACACCTTCACGCAGAGCCTCAAAAAGGGTTCTACGGGCGGTGAAGTGATGTGGGTCCAAAAATTCCTTAACAGTCATGGAGCACAGGTAGCTGCTAGCGGCGCCGGCTCTCCGGGTAACGAGACGAGCACCTTCGGTCCTGCGACCGCAGCTGCAGTCAAGAAGTTCCAGGAGTTGCACGCTGCTGACGTCCTCACTCCGGTCGGCCTCACGGCTGGTACCGGCAACTGGGGTCCTTCGACTCGCGCAAAGGCAAACGCTCTCTGCGCAGGTTCGACAGGCGGCACGACAGGCGGCGGCACAACCGTCCCGATGACTGGAAACGTGATGGTTAGCGGCGGTGTACAGCCGGCCAATTCATTGGCTCCGGCAAGCTCTGTTCGCGTTCCGTTCACGACCTTCACAATCACCAACGGTTCTGGCGCAGCTGTCACCATCAATGGTGTCAAAGTACAGCGCACAGGCCTCGCTCAGGATGTCAACTTCACTGGCGTAGTCCTCGTTGATTCGAATGGTCTTCAGGTTGGCAACAGCCAGACCCTCAACTCGGATCACATGGCGACGATCGGCGGTACGTGGACAATCCCAGCAGGTGCTTCCCAGACCTTCACGGTCGCGGGCAACATCGCTGCGGCTGCTACAGCCAAGTCGGGTGAAGTCGCAAGCCTCTCTGTTGTCGGTGTAGACACCGCAGCTACGGTTGGCGGTTCTCTCCCGATCACGGGTGCAAGCCACACGATCAACACGACTCTTGCTATCGGTACGCTCACGATCGGCACCTCACCTGAGGATCCGAGTTCGGCTACCAACAAGAACATCGGCGACACGGGCATCAAGTTCTCAGCCGTCCGCTTCACTGCGGGCTCGGGTGAGGATCTCAAGCTCTTCTCTGTTCGATGGCGCTTGAACGGCTCCGCTTCGTCTGCCGATATCGGCAACGTAGTGACGGTCGTCAATGGTACGACTTATCCGACGGTTCTCTCGTCTGATGGTCGTTACTACACCTCGACGTTCCCGGGCGGCATCATGGTCGCCAAGGGTATGTCGGTTGATGTCTTGGTCAAGGGCGATGTCGTCGGCAACAATGCTGCGGCTCGCACTGTCATCTTCGACATCGACAGAACTTCGGATGTCTACTTTGTAGGTCAGACGTATGGTTATGGTATCGCGTTGCCGACTTCCTCAACGGGAGGTACGTATGACTCGACCAACCACTCGACTTCTGGCTTCAACACAGCTAGTCAGCCTTGGTTCACGGGCGCGAAGGTCACTGTTCAGGCTGGTACAGTAACGACCATCCAAAATGCGTCGTCTGTCGCTGCCCAGAACATCCCGACCAACGTTCCGAACACGGTACTCGGCGGATTCATCACGAATTTCGCGGGTGAAGCAGTCACTGTCTCTGGCATGACCTTCTACCTCACGACGGCCGGCACCGGTGGTATCACCAACGTTTCCCTCGTTGATCAGAACGGCGCTGTCGTTGCTGGTCCGGTGGATGCATCGTTCTCTGGTACCAACGGCGTTGTCACGTTCACTTCGAACGTAACGTTCCCGGTTGGTTCACGCACCTACACGATCAAAGGTAAGCTTGGTAACTCAGGCTTCACGAATGGTCAGACGGTTCAGGCCTCGACGACTCCGTCGGCATGGTCGAGCCCAGTAGGTCAGACCTCGGGTAACACGATCACGATCTCGACAGGCAACTTCACGATGGCTGTCATGACGGTCCGCACAGGATCGCTCGCTATCACTGCGGCCTCGTCGCCGGCTTCGGCCAGTGTCGTACGCCCAGCTACGAACGTCCGTCTCGCGAACATCCAGCTCGATGCCTCGCAGTCGGGTGAAGACATGCGCATCTCGAACCTTATTCTCAAGAGCACGGGTACAGCTCAGGAGGCCAGCCTTAGTGGCTGCCAGCTCTGGGATGGCACGACTGCGCTCAATACTGGTTCGAACGCGGTCAACACTGTCTCGACGACAACCACGGTCACCTTCGATAACTCACTTACGATTACGAAGGGTACTGTGAAGACACTCGGATGGTCCTGCAACATTGCTGGCACAGCCAACAGTGGCAGCACGTACATCTGGGGCGTCAACTCGGGCAACACGATCACCGCAACGGGCGTCCAGTCTGGTAGCTCGTTCACGATCACTCCGACGACAGGTGCAAGTGGCACGATGACGCTCTCGACGGGCGCTTCAGTCACGATCACTGTTGACTCCTCGTCTCCGTCATACGCCGTACAGGCGGGTGGCGCGACAGGCGTCACGCTCGGTGTATTCAAGATCCGATCTGCAAATGAGGCTCTTAACCTCACGAAGATTGGTCTCCAGCTCGGTAGTGGTGCAGCAGCTGACCTTGGAACTGTAAGCCTCTACAACGGCTCCACACTCCTCGGTACTGCGACCTTCACCGGCAGCAATACGAACGCAACCTCGACACTCTCGAGTCCGTTCACAGTTGCTCAGGACACCGATGTCTTGATCACGGTCAAGGGCGACCTTGCCATGATCGGCACTGGCCAGCCTGGTACCCAGGGTCAGCTTGTCAAAGTTGAACCTACCAACCAGTGGGAGGGCACGGGCGTAAGCTCGGGTTCAGTTGTGAATGCAAGCGGCAGCGCCGGAGTAGCTGGTGTCCGCACATTCAAGTCATTCCCGACGGTCGCTCTCGACACCTTGTCTTCGACAGGCGTCGCTGACGGTCGCTTGATCCGATTCAAGGTCACGGCTGACAGCCATGGCCCAGTCGGTATCTGGGAGTTCCCGTTCAACGTCGCTACAACGACATTGAGCGTCACGAACTTCGCGCTCTACGGCTACACTGATTCCTCGTACTCTCAGGCCATCTCTGGTCAGGATTCGGGTGGTCAGATCGGCGCCACAATCAGCGCGACATCTACGAGCTTCATCGTCTTGCCGACAACCAACCCGGTACAAGTACCGGCTGGCAGCACCTACTACTTCGAGCTTCGCGGCTCTGTATCGGGTGTGACCTCTGGCGCGTCTGCAGTGACTAAGCTCTTGGGTGACACCACATACAATGGTCTCGCTCAGGCTGCTCAGGTAGCGGGCAACTTCGTCTGGTCTGCAAATGCAACCACGACGTCGTCAACCTCACACGCTGACTGGTCCAACGGCGCAAGTATTCCTGGCTTGTCGTCGAGCGGCATCATCCAGACTCGTTCCAACTAATCTAGTTGCAACTAGTCACGTTCGTGGCGACAACGCGAACAGCAAAACCCCTCTCCGAAAGGAGAGGGGTTTTTGCGTTGCGACTCGGCGACCTTTATTCCCACTCAATCCCTTTGTATAATGCTGAGCATGCAAACACGTCTCATTCTCGGCGCATTATTGGCAGTCCTGCTCGTTACGGGCTCGTACCTCGTATTGAGTAAGAGCGGTTCAAGCCCAGAACAAACGATGGATGTCGCAACTACGACTACGCAGGGCAGTGTTCTGGGAGGAATAAACATGGCTGGCAACGGCAAAATAGAGCTTGTGAGCGAATCAAACGGCCCCACTGGTGACGACATGAACCGACTGATCCAAAAGGGAACCGACTACAAAAAGGCTGGCGACTACGCGAATGCCGCAAAGACCTGGGAGTCTGTATCGAGTATGTGGCCGCAAAATATTATTTCCTTCAACAATCTCGGCGATCTCTACATGAATTATCTGAAGGATTATCCAAAAGCAGAGAAAAATTATTTACAGCACATCACGAATAGATCCGATGATCCCAATGCATACCGCACGCTTTTTGAGCTCTACACGACCACGTCCTACAAGCCGAGTAGTACAGCGGCCGAAGACATTTTGAAAAAGGGAATTGCAAACAACACACAAGCGTACGATCTCAATATTCTCTTGGCGCGTTACTACAAGGCGGCAGGCCGCACAGCAGAGGCAAAGGCGCAGTACGATCTCGCAATAGGAATCGTTACGAGGCAGGGCAACGCCAGTTTGGCTGCGCAGATCGACGAGGAGGCCAAGAGCGCACAGTAGAAGATTTGCTGCTTTTTCGACGAGTTACAATAGATTGATGGATTCGCCAGTCAATTCATTTCTCCGATTTTTCGCTGGTTTTGTGCTTTTCATTTCTTTAAGCTTCGGGATTACTTTTACGGTCAATTCCTACACGACGAAGCAGGACGTGCAGCACGCAGCGGCGGCCGCGCGGACGCTCATGCTTGAGCAACAAAAGTGAAAGGTAAACCTTTACTTGCTGTGTCGCTCGGAAATGTGAGCGCGCGTGCTCACATTTCACTCGCTATTCTCGCAAGACAAGTGCCAGGGAGACCCTGGCACAGGTTGAATGTTCAATCTTGGACTCAATCTTGCAGACGCTGACCCTGCTTCTTGGGCATGAGATCAAGCTCACCAAGCCTACGCCGCATATCCACTGCCGCCCGAAGGTCGAGCTTACGGATACACTTATCGCCGTTGATCACGTCGCCCGCCAAAAGGTAGTTGAGCGCCTCATGAGCAGAGGCACGCATCTCCGCTGCGTTTCGGATTGTATTTGCACCATCCGGGAAGCGCGCGTCGATAAACGTGCGCATCCTCAATATTCTCTCACTGACGCGCTTGTCGGCTTCTGTCATGCACCGCTCCTGCCCAAGTTGCTTTCTGCAAGGGTGATTCCTTGCCGGTCGCATTAAACACCACTCAGGTGAATGGGGAGTGAACCGGGAGTTGACTCTGTGCAAAAGGTGCGTAGAATGCACCGCAACAGGCTAGAGACAGCGAGCAGGAGTAGGGAAACCTACCCGTCAGACTTGCCGAGGTCGTACTCCGAGCCCTGTTAGAAAAAGTAAACGTATTTTTGGCATGGCAAAAACATTAGATCAGAAGAAGGAGATTGTGGCGAAGATCGAGGGCGCACTCAAAGGTGCTGCTTCTGCGGTTTTCGTACACTTCTCCAAGATCACGGTCGCCGAAGAGTCCCAGATGCGTCGCGCTCTGCGCGCCGAATCGGTAGGCTACACGGTGGCAAAAAAGACGCTTATCCGTCGCGCGCTCTCGGGCTTGGGACACAAGCACGATGACATCCAGATGGATGGGGAAGTCGCTGTCGCATACGGCGGCAACGACGAAACCGCCGTTGCACGCTTGGTCCACGAGTTCGGAAAGAAATTTACCGACAAACTTACAATCCTCGGGGGTATCTTCGAGGGTAAGATCGTAG
This sequence comes from uncultured Candidatus Saccharibacteria bacterium, assembly GCA_964623775.1. Lineage (GTDB taxonomy): Bacteria > Patescibacteriota > Minisyncoccia > Phycocordibacterales > UBA2100 > UBA10103. The sequence continues at coordinate 187,962 of CAZUVH010000001.1, forward strand.
GAAAAGAGGCGATGGTACAGATCGCGACGATCCCGCCGATGCAGACGCTTCGCGCTATGTTTGCGCAGGTGATCAATTCGCCGCGTCAGCGTTTTGCAATGGTCTTGAGTGAGGTAGCGAAGAAAAAAAATTAATAGCAAAAATTATTACAACGATATGACACAGGATCAAATCATCGAAGCAGTAGAGAAGATGACAGTCGTCGAACTCAACACGCTCGTGAAAGCAATTGAAGAGAAGTGGGGAGTCTCGGCAGCGGCTGTAGCCGTCGCCGGCCCTGCAGCAGGAGGCGCCGCAGCGGAAGAGAAGTCTGAGTTCGATGCAGAGCTCGCATCTTTTGGTGAACAAAAGATCGCCGTTATCAAGGTGGTAAAGGAAGCGCTCGCTCTCGGTCTCGCGGAAGCGAAGACCATGGTAGAGGGTGCTCCGGTCATGCTCAAGACGGGCATGAAGAAGGAAGATGCTGAGGCTTTGAAAAAGAAAATCGAGGAAGCAGGCGGAAAAGTAACCTTGAAGTAAAACTTCAAGATCACTTTTCGCCTGCGTGAGTGGGGTCGGGAGAACATTTGTTCTCCCGCGCAGGAAAGCAGAAAAGAATCCGCTTCGGCGGATTCTTTTCGTTGAAAACCGTCGGTTTTCAAGGAGTCGCGAATCATTTCGCGACGACGGCTGGTGGGAAGGTAACTCACAAATAATCCTCATAACTAAAGTTATCAACAAAACGACCCCTCACGGGGTCGTTTTGGTACGTTAGAATTCAAGTATGGCCAGTGATTTTTTGGGTGAATTTATCGGCAATCAGAATCGTGCAAAGCTCCTCCGTGTCTTTGCAATCAATCAGCCCCAATCATTTACGATCTTGCAGGCAGCAAAGCGCAGCGGTCTTTCCACCAAAACGGCTCTTGAAGAGATCCGCGATCTCGAAAAGACCGGTCTCGTACGGAAGGGGAAGCAGAAGGAGCTCGCCTGGACCTTTAACGTAAATTTCAAATACGCTGCCGCTATCTCCAAATTCGTTCATGAGGTGACGCCGATGCGTTATGACAACGTGATTCTGGCCATTCGCCGCTCGGGAAGACCGACTGCCGTGATCCTCTCTGGCTGTTTCGTAGGCGACCCGACGAGGCCGACCGATATCATCATTGCAGCCGACGGTCTCAATCAGGACAAGCTTGAGAAGGTTGTGAGCGGCCTCGAATCTGTCTATGGACGAGAGCTTCGCTACGCTGCGTTCTCCACACCTGAGTTCCGCTATCGACTCACAGTAGAGGATCGTCTCATCCGAGATACGCTAGACTACCCGCACCTTGTTCTTCTCGACAAGACTCGAATGCTCTAGATAGAAAACGGCTTATTAGAGCCGTTTTTTTGTGCTTTTTCTATCCACATAAAGGCTTTTTTAGCGCCATTTTGAAGGTGAGCGGTGCTATCATTTATTACATAAGGGGTCGAACCCGTTATCAGCCTTATTAGTCAACATTTAATAAAATCATATGATAGTTACGCAATCAGCAAACGTAATCCAGACGTCCTTTACGGACCTATGGTTCACGGTAATCCAGTATTTGCCTGCGATTTTGGCCGCAGTCATCGTTTTCGTAATCGGCTGGATCGTCGGCACAATCCTCTACCGCGTGGTTGTTGAAGTCGTGAAGGTCCTCCGCATTGATGACGCACTTAAGGCCGCTGGCCTTAATGATGCAGCCAAGAGCGCAGGCTTTACGCTCGACATCGGACGATTCCTCGGAACCCTCGTAATGTGGTTCGTGATGATCGTCTTCTTGGTAGCGGCGCTCGACATCCTCGGCCTCAGCAGGGTGACCATTTTCCTGCAGCAGGTTGTCCTCTTGTACTTGCCGCAAGTCATCGTCGCAGTCCTCATCTTGATCCTCGCGGCAGTCGTCGCAGAGGTCGTGAAGGGACTCGTGACCGGCTCGGCACGCGCATTTGGCGCACACACCGGCAATTTGGCCGGCTCTGTCGCCAAGTGGGCCATCTGGCTTTTCGCCGTCATCGCAGCTCTCACACAGCTCGGTATCGCGACGGAAATGCTCCAGACGCTTTTCACCGGCATCGTTATCGCACTTGCGCTCGCCTTTGGCCTCGCCTTTGGCCTAGGCGGCAAGGAAGCAGCTGCCAGCACGATCTCAAAGCTCCGCTCGGAGATCGCCCATCATCACGACTAATTTTCACAGCGTGTTGAAAACGAAGCCGCCCCAAAAGGGCGGCTTCGTCGTTTATGTGATTTTTTCAAATTAAAAAGAAGCCAATTTGATACAATAGCCGTATGCAAGCAGTAATCATGGCCGCAGGGCGGGGGACACGGATGCGTGAACTCACGGATCACACACCGAAGCCGCTTCTCATGGTGGCGGGTAAGACACTACTCGAGCACCAGCTCGATATCATGCCGCAGGAGGTAGACGAGGTGATCATTGTCATCGGATACCTTGGCGACATGATCAAGCAAAAATTCGGCGATGAGTACGACGGCATTCGCCTCAAGTACGTGGAACAAAAGACGCTCGATGGCACCGGTGGCGCGCTCGCTCTTGCAAAGCCGTTCCTCAAAGATTCTTTTATCGTCACGTCGGCCGACAATATCTTTGACGCTGAAGACGTGAAGGAGGCATCGTGCTACCCATGGGCGATCGTTGGGTTTGAAGTCGACGATCTCGGCAACGCCGCAAAGATGGTCGTCGATTCATCGGATCGTGTCGTCGACATTCTCGAAGTGGGGCACAACGACCGCAGCCCAGGATTTTTGAACACCGGATTGTACTGCCTCGACATGCGCTACTTCGATTATCCACCTGTACCGAAAGCACCGGGAAGCAGCGAGTACGGCCTACCCCAAACCATCGTCGCGTCTGGCGTAGACCTCCACCTCGTAAAGGCAAAATTCTGGATTGAGATTACCGCCCCCGAAGACCTCAAAAAAGCCGAAGAAATTTTGAAAGAAAGGGCAGGCGCTGTAATGACAAAATAAGCCCTGATTTCTGGGCGGAGTCACCCCCTCGGGAAGCCCTAAAAAGACGAGGTTTTGAGGGCTGAAAGGGGAGATGGGGTGAAGATTTGACAATCTATATATAGAAGACTATACTCCCCCCTACATATGGTAATTACGTCTAGTCGAAAGAAGCGGCAAAAGTAGCCTGTCTCACGACTCGCTGCCCAAGGCCGCTACTAAGCGGCTTTTTTCGTGAAAACCATATTGTTGCTCGTTGAAAACTGAAGAGCGAAAAACAAAAATAAACTTCGATCCGAAAGGGTCGAAGACAATCAACAATGTTCCATCAGGTTCTCCATGCGAACAGCATGAAGGTCTTTCCTGGTGGAGCACAGGAAATTGTATCGTTGCATTGCAACGATGCGTTTGGTTCGCTCGGTCGACATGAAAGTAAAACTTTCCTGCGACCTCGCTGCCAAACGTAAAATAACCAAAGCAAAGTAGGTTCGCCGCACCTATTCAAAAAAGTGGAAGTCTTGCCGTTAGACAGCGGTGAGCACAAAAGGTTTTTCTGCACCTTTTTCCGCCCAAGGCGGATCCGCCTATGGCGGACAAAAAAGCGGGAGAAAACAAAGTCTCGTCACCTAGACAGTGACGAGCAATACGCGGTTCTTAGAATTCCTAGAGGGAGTTCTGAGTAAGGGCGTGTGGTGGATGCCTTGACTGAAGAAGGCGATGAAGGACGCGGCTTAGCTGCGATAAGCTCCGGTAAGATGCCAAGCAATCGTTATACCCGGAGATTTCCGAATGGGGTAACCCCGTAGAATAAACTTCTATGACCTTTCACTTAAACGATGAAAGGAGCAGACCTTGGGAAGTGAAACATCTCAGTACCAAGAGGAAAAGAGACCAATAGGTATTCCCTTAGTAGCGGCGAGCGAAACGGGAAAAGCACAAACTCAGCCACAATAATGCCGCGTGACGAAAGTCGCGAAGCGTTATTGGGGATGGGGGTTATAAGGCTACAGCGCTGGCAACAGGTAGAGTAAAAAAATGCTTAGATAGAGGAATCATCTGGGAAGATGAGCTCCAAAGGGTAATAGCCCCGTACTCGAAATCAAAGCATCTCTATGGCTGTAGTTCTTGAGTAACTCGAGACACGAATAGCTCGGGTGAATTCGTCAGGACTAACTGATAATGCTACATACTTCTTCAGATCGATAGTGAACAAGTACCGTGAGGGAAAGGTGAAAAGAACCCCGGTGAGGGGAGTGAAATAGAACTGAAACCACATGTCTACAAGGAGTTGAAGAGGTGCTTGCACCTCGACAGCGTGCCTATTGAAGAATGAGCCAACGAGTTGATGCAAACGGCTTGGATAAGTGCGATGAGCATGGATCCGTAGCGAAAGCGAGTGTGAATAGCGCGTTTGTCGTTTGTATCAGACCCGAAGCAACGTGAGCTACCCATGAGCAGGTTGAACTTCGTAGAAATACGGAGGGAGGACCGAACCCATAGATTGTGCAACATCTCGGGATGACTTGTGGGTTGGAGTGAAAAGCTTACCGAACGTTGTAATAGCTGGTTCTCTCCGAAAGAGCTTTCGGGCTTGCGTCGTATGTTCCCTTTGGGGGTAGAGCACTGGAAGGTCCCGACAGGTCGAAAGACCGCAGGACCTATCAAACTCCGAATACCAAAGGCCAGAGTACGGCAGTTAGACCGTGGGGGCGAAGCTCCACCGGTCACAAGGGAAACAGCCCAGATCGCCATCTAAGGTCCCTAAATTATAGCTAAGTGCAAATAAGGAGGTGAGATTTCTCAGACAGTCAGGATGTTGGCTTAGAAGCAGCCACCATTCAAAGAAAGCGTAACAGCTCACTGACTTAGAGATCTTGCGCCACAAATGATCGGGGCTAAGCTATATACCGAAGATGCGGATTTAAAATTTCGAAAGAAATATTAAGTGGTAGGAGAGCGTTTTACGTGCGATGAAGCCAAAGGGGTGACCCATGGTGGAGCGCGTGGAAGTGAAAATGTTGGCACGAGTAACCGCAATGCGGGTGAGATTCCCGCACGCCGAAAGAACGAGGTTTCCTTCGCAATGGAGATCAACGAAGGGTTAGTCGGTCCTAAGCCGATGGCGAATGCCGGAGGCGATGGAAGCACGGTTAATATTCCGTGACTTCTGTATAGAGTGATGGAGGGACGGAGGGTTGTACTACAGGCCCCTTATTGGATTGGGGTCCATGGTGTGATTGTGGCAGGTAGGTAAATCCGCCTGCGTAATGAGAGCACAGTGGAGAATTGGAGATTCGTCAAAGAAAATCTGTAGGAGCACGCTTCCAAGAAAAACTTCTAAACTCATCTATATAGAAACCGTACCGCAAACCGACACAGGTGTTCTGGTCGAGTAGACTAAGGCGAACGAGTGAGAGATCCCCAAGGAACTCGGCAAAAAAGCGGCCGTAAGTTAGCGATAAGGTCCGCCACCCTTGTGGTGGCCGCAGTTAAAATTTCCCAACCGACTGTTTATCAAAAACACAGCTCCCTGCAAACTCGTAAGAGGAAGTATAGGGGGTGATGCCTGACCAATGCCGGAAGGTCAAGTGAGGTCGGTCTTATGCAGCAATGCATATTGCTGGCACTTCATAAGCCCCGGTCAATGTCGGCGATAACTATAATCGTCCTAAGGTAGCGAAATTCCTTGTCTGGTAAGTTCAGACGCGCACGAATGGTATAACGAGTTGGGAACTGTCTCGGGGATTTGCTCGGTGAAAATACAAGGGCGGTGAAGATGCCGCCTTCCTGCAGCTAGACGAAAAGACCCCAGAAGCTTTACTGTAATTTGGTATTGGATATACGGGTGCACCGCGTAGCGTAGGTGGGAGACTTTGAAGCAGTGGTTTCGGCCGCTGTGGAGTCGCCAATGCAACACCACCCCTTGTTTCTGTATATTCTAACTTCTCTTGAGAAACAGGAGAAAGACAGTACCTGATGGACAGTTTCGGTGGGGCGCTGTCCTCCTAAAAAGTAACGGAGGAGCCTATTATGGTCGCCTAGGCGCGAATGGAAACCGTGCCGATAGTGTAATGGCAAAAGGCGGCTTGACTGTGAGTCGTACATGACAAACAGGCGCGAAAGCGGAGCATAGTGAACCGACCGCCCGCATTAGATGCGGCGGAAGATTAACGGATAAAAGTTACTCTGGGGATAACAGGCTGGTATTGCCTAAGAGTCCAAATCGACGGCAATGTTCGGCACCTCGATGTCGGCTCATCTTATCCTGGGGCTGGAGAAGGTCCCAAGGGTTTGGCTGTTCGCCAATTAAAAAGGTACGTGAGCTGGGTTCAAACCGTCGTGAGACAGGTTGGTCTTAATCTGCTGTAGGCGTTGATTCTTGAGGAGATTCTTCATTAGTACGAGAGGACCGTGAAGAGCTGACCTCTGGTCTGGGGGCTGTACCGCCAGGTGCACCGCCCCGTAGCTATGTCAGTATTCGGATAACCGCTGAAAGCATCTAAGCGGGAAGCCAACTCCAAGATTAGGAATCGTTATAGGGTCGTGAGAGATGATCACGTTGATAGGCATTAGGTGGAAGCACAGTAATGTGTTGAGCCGAGATGTACTAATACCCCGACAGAACTCTCTAAAGGAATTTTGGGAGTCGCGTAATTGTTTTCAAAAATTATTTTTGTGTTTCGCCTTCAGTTTTCAGCGAACAAATCGCTGATCTTTGGATATTCGAATGTTTTGTGTTGGTGGTTTGGCGGAGATGTTACACCCGTTCTCATTCCGAACACGGCAGTTAAGCTCTCCTGCGCCGATGGTAGTCGTAAGGCAAGAGTAGGTCGCCGCCAACACAAAGTATTTGAATGAAACAGCCCCGCCTTTGGCGGGGCTGTTTCGCGCTATACTTTTTCTATGGGCATCGAAGGTCAAAAGAGAAAGGGGGCAGAGATGGCCGCGCGAGCAGCGCTTCAGGCGGCAGTTCTCGCAGCGACGATGCTTTCAGGTCCAGGGGACACCATGGCAGGGAAGAGAGAGGCTACCATAAAGTCATTTGAATCGAAAAATTCCAAGGCGATCAGGCCTGGAGCCGTGGCGGAGGATGTGCCAAAAGATGATCCGAAAGAACCAAATGTGAAGTTCAGGATTCGCGAGTAACGGTTCTACCTATATAATCTAAAGCATGTCATGGGCAATGCGGCGTCGAGTTTTGTATACGATCGGCGTACTCATTTTTTTAGGAGTTGTCACGAGCATACCGCTCGCCATCATTCTGCATGAGGAGCCCACGTGTTTTGATGGCATCCTGAATCAGGGGGAGACATCACCCGATCATGGTGGGCCATGCATCTTACTCGATGAAAATTCAATAACACCGATCGCTAATATCTTTGCGCGCGCGTTTCACGTAAAAGACGGGACGTATGCCGCAGTCGCATATATAGAAAATCCGAACTCCGGCGCTGGGGTGGAAAAAGTGAAGTATCGAATGGCGCTCTACGACAGCGAGAATGTGCTTGTGGCTGAGCGTGTCAATACGACACCTATCATGCCTGGAGGCATCACGCCGGTCTTTGAAGGCGGCATCGACACGGGAAACAGATTTGCTGCCCGTACCATTTTTCAATTCGTAGAACAGCCGGTATGGATGCGCATGAAAAATGTGGCGAGCGTCGTCACTGTCACCCGCGATCCGGTCGTTGACCAGAACACGACGCCACGCCTCAATGCGAAGGTAGAAAATACGTCCGTAGCCGATATCCAAGATCTCACCTTTGTAGCGGTCATATTCGATCCCGCAGGCAATGCATTTGCCGCATCACAGACAGCGCTCGATCGTCTCAATACGAAGGAGAAAAAAGACATTGTCTTTACATGGCCCAGTCCGTTCGAGACTGTTGTTGGTCGCATCGACATCTTCCCGGTCCATACACCCGTGATTGCGCCTCTCAAGACTGCTCAGTAAAGGTTATGCCCACGATGATGGCCAGGTACAGTGGGTTTCGGTTGTTCTCGCACATCGATTGGTTCATTTTTCTCCCCGCCCTCACCATTTCGCTCCTGGGGCTCGTCACGATGTACTCGTTCTCGCAGGCCAATGCATTTTTCGACAAGCAGATGATATGGATCTGTATCGCGATCGGGGTATTTTTCATCACGAGCATGCCGGAATACACCTTTTTGCGCCGCACGTCGATCATTGTCGCTCTGTATGTCGTTACCCTGACGCTACTGGCACTGATTTTTTTCTTCGCATCCATCGTCAAGGGCGCGCAGAACAGATTTAGTCTGGGATTATTCGCGGTGCAACCATCAGACCCGACCAAGCTTATCCTCGTGATGTTGCTCTCGAAATATTTTGCCCGCCGCCATATCGAAATCGCGCACATACGGCACATACTTCTCTCTGGTGCGTATACTTTCGTCGCGTTCGTACTCGTGTTCTTGCAGCCCGACTTCGGATCATCCATCATTATTTTCTGGATCTGGTTTGGGCTTGTACTCGTCTCCGGCATTTCGTGGAAGCATCTTGCGACACTTCTCATTACCATCGTCGTCGTGTTCGGAGCCCTCTGGCAATGGGGATTTCATCAATACCAAAAACAGCGCATTTTGACGTTTATCCATCCACTCACCGATATACATGGCACAGGGTACAACGCGTATCAGGCGACGGTCGCCGTCGGCTCAGGCGAGACGCTTGGCAAGGGGATCGGGTATGGCACACAAAGCAAACTGCAATTTCTGCCGGAGTATCAGACAGATTTTATTTTTGCCGCATACGCCGAAGAATGGGGGTTTTTTGGCGTCGTTCTGCTCTTCGGACTCTTCTCTCTTCTCATTGTGAGGATACTCATGACCGCCTCCCAAGCAGGGGATAATTTCAGTCTATTCATTTCGACCGGGGTTGCTATTTATTTCGTCGCGCAATTTACCGTGCATGTAGGCATGAATATGGGACTACTGCCCATCACGGGCACCACGCTTCCATTCATGAGTTACGGAGGGTCGCACCTCGTTACCGAATTCGCTGCGCTCGGTGTCCTTATGGGTCTTAGGCGTCATGCAAGACCTGCAATCGATGCTCGTGACGAGACATCACTTATAGGGGTATCATAAAAGACATTATTATTTCCGCGCGTACAACTCAAGTGTTTGTTGCACCATTGTGCCGAGAGGGAAGCGCGGCGCGTTTCTGAGTGGGGCAGCGGAGTCGTGTTTGCCATCTCGTACTTTTCGGAGGCCATCGGCAATTGCAAACCCGTTGCCAGGGCGTACGAGCCGTACGTTTTCGTAGCGCTCCTTTATTTCCGGATTCACGACATCGGTCGCGACGATAGGAATACCGCTTTCTCCTGCCTCAAGAAGGACGTATGGCATACCCTCCTTGATCGACGGTAGCAAAAAAGCATCGAAGGCGCGTAGATACAGGCATGCATTTTCCACGAAGCCAACGAAGAAAACCTTATCATCGAGCCGGTGGATCTTAACGAAGGACTCCAGAGATTTGCGCTCCTCTCCTTCGCCCATCACGATATATACAAAGTTGTCGGACGTATCTCTACGCAAATGGATCATGGCATCGAGCCCATACTGCACGCCCTTGTTTGCCGTAAGCTCGGCAATAGTAACGATCCGTATGGACTCAGGTGTGCATCTTTCGGGGGGAACCATCTTCTGCAATTCTTGTAGCGCTTGTTCCTTTGAAAGATACTCGGGCGTACCGATACCGATGGGGATATAGTGAATCTTTTCCGCGATTCCCGGCATTTTTCGCCCCATCTCCTCGTCTATCTTGGAAACAACAATGACCGCATCAGAAAGATACGCAGTAAGCCAGCTGAAAGCGTAAAAAATATTGCGCGAGATGAAACCGCGCTTTTCCTTGAAGGGCCAGCCGTGCACCGTAAAGATGATGCGAGGGACACGGGCGAGTCGTGCTGCAAGAACGCCGAGTACGCCAGCCTTTGAACTATTGAGATGTACCACCTCCGGCTTTTCTGACCGAATGCACTCAAGCATCTCAAAGAATCCCAAGAAATCGGCTATCGGGATTACGTCGCGCACGAGTGCCCCGAGCGAATGCGTTTTAATCTGCAGTTTTTCAAGCTCTTGCGAAAGCCGCCCGGAATCGCCAAAGGCGACGACGGGCTCGTATTCAGTGTTCGCGAGCGAGCGAGCGAGGTCAAAAACGTACCTTTGGGCGCCCCCCCAGGTGCCTTTTGTGACTACAAATAAGACCTTTCGCTTTTGTTGGCCGTTTTGCTCCATAGGTTGATTCATATCCTCGCGTCTGACATGATACCTAATAATATGACACTTGTGCCAAAGCGTGAGTACCTCCTCCTTCTCCTGGGGGATATTGCCGTATTTGCGATAGCGTTGTGGTTTACGCTCGTGCTTCGCCTCCTCACCTTTCCACCATTTGATTTCTTCTGGATGCACCTGGTGCCGTTCTCGCTGCTCTTTATATCGTGGGTTGTCGTATTCTTTCTTGCCGGACTCTATGGCAGACATACGCGTCTCTTCAAAAGCAGACTTTTACCGACAATTCTCTATGCACAGATCATAAACGTCGTAATTGCGGCACTCTTTTTCTTCTTCGTTCCTGCCTTCGGCATCGCGCCAAAGACCATACTCTTCTTGTATTTGTGGATCTCGTTTCCTCTCATTGTCGTGTGGCGTGTCGCCCTTTTTCCTCATTTGCGCACCTCGCGCAAACTCAAAGGCGTACTTCTTGCTTCAGGGCCCGACGCGAAGGCGCTCGCAGAAGAGGTCGCGGAAGGTCGGTATACATTTTCGTTCCACTACATCATCGACACAGCATCAGCTCCTACGCACCAGATCATTCAGCAGGTCCTGCGTGTAGCAGAAGAAGACGACATCACGTTCCTTGTGGTCGATTTTTCAGACAAATCGGTTTCTGCAGCGTTGCCCATCATGTATGATGCAGCGTTCCACAAGCACCGCTTTGCACTCCTCGATGTCATTGAGCTCTACCAGGAGCTTTTTGATCGCGAACCTCTCTCACTCATCAACTACGAGTGGGTGCTCGGCAATATCAGCGCATCTCGTATATATGACACGGTGAAGCGTGCGATCGACATCGCAGGGGCGATCGTCCTCGGTATTCTCTCGCTCGTTTTTTACCCCTTTGTCATGCTCGCCATTTGGCTCGACGACGGCGGCGATTACTTCATCACGCAGGTTCGTGTCGGAAGGTTCCAGCAGCCGATCAAGATCATCAAATTCAGGAGCATGAGCGGCAATGACGAGGGTGCATACGATCAGAGTGGCAAAACCAAACTTAAAGTCACGCGGGTGGGGAGGTGGTTGCGCGTCTTGCGCATCGATGAGTTGCCGCAGCTGTGGAATGTTCTCATGGGTGAACTCTCGCTCGTCGGCCCTCGTCCCGAGTTGCCCGCGCTCGTGAATCAATACAATGCGCGCATTCCGTACTACAGCGCGAGGTACCTCGTCGCACCGGGACTGATGGGGTGGGCGCAGCTCAAGCATGACCGGCACCCACACCACGGTACAGATATCATCGAGACGAAAGAAAAACTGTCCTACGACCTCTATTATCTCAAGCACCGATCGCTCCTCCTCGATATTTTCATCATTTTCCAGACTGTCCGAGTTATTTTTACAGCCCGTGGCTCGTAAATCAGGAAAGCGGTACAATAGAACAATGCAAATCGGTACATTAAGGCAATGGATCGGGTATTCCGTCGTGCTTGTAGTGGTTCTCCTCGTCGTCCCACCCTTTCTCACAAAAGCTGAGGGCACCGACGCAGACAAGATGTGCAATCCGTTTATTAAGCAATGCGGATGTGGCGAGAAACCTAATCCCAAAACAGGAAAGTGTGAAAAAAAGGGTGGACCGGAGGTCAATACGAAGGATTGTCCGATGTACTGCAAGGACAATACAAATGGTCATACGACCGTCGGACATTGCGTAGAGCAGAATAAATGCAAGGGCGATCTCTGCGATGGAAAACCATGCGAACAAAACAAAGGAGAAGGGGGCAAGCCGCCTGAGATGCCAAAACCACCGGAATCAAAAGACAGTCCTTCTTCAGGTGGGAGTCCGTGCGGAGCTGATGGCGCATCTACAGGTCTTCGAGATAGTATCGGAGCGATTCCGGGCGCTTCATCTACCCGGAGCGCCTCCTCGACGCCTTGCGGCTTGAGTGCAGAACAAGACAAATTCGTCGAATTCATGTCTGGCGCATCAACATCCGGATCGCAAGCGTCTGATTGGTACGGACAGAATCCATCGCAAGTTGCAAACGGCGAGGCAAGACCAACCCTTGAGAGTTATATACAACAGCTGCGCGGATATTTTGGCGGGATTCCATCTACGGCACAAATTCGCGCGGGAGATTCGGTGCAATCGGCGGCAGAGGCAGCGAGGTCCACGCTTGATGCGCGAGGATTCAATCTCAGTCTTGCTGACATCCAGCAATTGTCACTCTTGCCAGCATTTTTACGCGAAAATTCCGATGCGCTTCGTGTCAGTGCGGGCTCGGGCGTGAACGAAAATAGCAGCGGTCAGTCAGGAGGTCAAAATCAAGCACAGGGCGTGCCAGACAGTATTGCGCCATTTCGCGAGAGTCCTGCTACGGGATTCTTGCCGCCAACACCCGGACAATCTTCACCTGGTTTCTTTGAAAGCAGATGGAGTGCCGTTAGAGCTTTTCTCGGACTTTAGGCACACTGACGCAAGTGTCTTTACGATGAAAGTCCGCTACTGTACTCTTGCGTCAGGATTCTCGCGTCAACACTGAAGAGGCGGTAAGATGGAACACATGGTAAAAGCTGTAGTCACGGGAGGCTCGGGATTCATCGGCTCGCATATCGTCGACGCTCTCGTGGAGCGCGGCGATGACGTCCACGTCATTGATAACTACGCGGGGGGAAAATACGAAGACCGTCTTAATAAGAAGGCGACGTACCATGACGTCGATGTCAGGGCGACCGTCGAGGTGCAGAAAATCATGGAGGGGACTGATGTCGTGTTTCACTTGGCGGCCCTCCCACGCGTGCCGTTTTCAATTGCGAATCCGATAGAGTCGAGCGACACCAATATTATGGGCACGGTCTCGGTCCTCACTGCCGCAAAAGAGGCGAAGGTGCGACGGGTTGTATATTCTGCATCAGGTTCAGCATATGGTGAACAAAAGACGATGCCGCTTATGGAATCGATGCCTGCAAATCCCGTCAATCCATACGGTTTGCAAAAACACGTCGGAGAGCTCTTTATGAAGGTGTGGTCGCATACGTACGGCATTGAGACAGTGAGTCTGCGCTATTTCAACATTTATGGCTCGCGCATTGATCCGAAAGGTCCCTACGCGCTTGCTGTCGGTGCCTTTTTGCTCGCGCGAAAAGAGGGAAGGCCGCTCACGATTTTCGGCGATGGTACGATTACGCGCGATTACACGCATGTACGCGATGCCGTGCGCGCTAATTTTCTTGCGGCCGATAGTCCGAAAGTCGGAAAAGGGGAGGTAATCAATATCGGTGCGGGCCGTAATGTGACTATCCAGTCGCTTGCAGAAATGATCGGTGGCGAAATCACGTACGGGCCGCCCCGTATCGAGGCGCATGATTCAAAAGCTGATAACCGGCTCGCGAAGGAATTGCTCGGGTGGGAACCGACGATCATGCTCGAAGAGGGGATTGCTGAATTGAAAAAAGAATACGGTATTTCCTAATTGTGACTTTGTTTTTTAATGGACGCCTGTATGAGGCGTCCATTTTATTTAGGTGCGCAACCGGTGGTAGTATGGGTCAATGATTATCGATGGGCGCGCTATTGCGGAGAGATTATATGCGAGTCTTTTTGAGCGTCGTTCTCGCATGCGGGGTTCCGTCAGGCTCGGTGTTCTTGTCGGCGGGTCGGACCCGGTAACGGAATCATTCATCCGGATCAAGGCGCGTGCCGCCGCTCGATTGCATGTAGAGATAATCCGTCGTGATTTGCAAAAAACGCCTCAGACAGAAGATGCGGTGGCAATCGTCGAAGAGCTCTCGGGCATGAGTGACGGTGTCATTGTGCAATTGCCACTTCCATCTGAAGTGAGTGTAGAGAAGGTGCTCTCTTCGATACCTCCGTCGCATGACGTCGACGGGATTAATCCGCTCACGCTCGACGCAAATAGAATCGCGCACGCCCCCGTCGCGGAAGCGGTGGTAGAAATACTATCGCGATCCAATATCGACCCCATGGGTACGCATGTCGTAGTCGTTGGCCAAGGCCGTCTGGTCGGCGCACCAGCAGCCGCGCTGCTGCAGCGGCTCGGAGCGAATGTGGCTATTGTGACGGACGCTGAGGGCTCGGTAAACGAGCTTCTGAGTGCCGACATCATGATTCTCGGCGCGGGCAATCCGGGCTTCATCAAGCCACAACATCTTAAAAAAGGGGTTGTATTGATTGACGCGGGTACCTCAGAATCCGGCGGCAAGGTCGTGGGCGATGCCGATCCTGCGTGTGCCGACGTGGCCTCGATTTTCACACCTGTCCCTGGCGGAGTCGGACCTATAGCGGTCGCGATGATTTTTAAGAATCTTTTCGATCTCGTCGACGCCGCATCAACCCGAGGCTGATCGGCCTTGGGCCGAAAAAAGTAACTCCCCGATCGATTGATCGGGGAGCTGTGACTAGTAGTTCCAGTTATCTTGCTCCATTCTTTTGAATGCACTTTTGACCGTGTCCTCGAGAGAGTCGTAAACCTCGAAGTGCCGCAAACGCTTCTTGTAATTTGCAATGATCGCCTTACGTCCCGGAAATTCCGGCTCAATCCCAAGAACGTATCGGATTTTGTTTCGGTCGTACATCATTCGGCCGAGCAAAAGTCCGACTTCAGTTCGTGAGTTCATTGCGTATGGGTTGCCATCCGATCGTGGTTCCGTCGCACTTTCAACGGGCAACCAATAAACCGCGCACCCTTGCGGCAGATGAATGGCAGCCATATCTGCAACGTATTCGATCCAGTCGAGGCGAGTATATCGCCTCAAAGGCGGTTGCTGTTCCGTTTCCCCGCGCTCAGCAGGGGGACGTGGCATTCGAAGCTTTGCGAATGGATGACTCTCCTCATACTGACAAGGCATCGCAGCGCAGAACTCATCGCCGAATTTCTCGGCGAAAAGTTCGTAGGCCCTTTTGCGCCAGTCGCCGCCCCCTTTGTCGGGGCCGCCGAAGAATATGAGCGGCTCCCTGATGTCTTTTCTGAGGTCGGGAATTTTCACGGGGTAGATTACCGACATGAAGCAACTCCTTACATTGAATTTTGACTGACGTCACTCTATACCTCGTTCCAAGAATTGCAAAGAAATAGACCCCGACGTATGTCGGGGTCTTGAGTGTCAGATTGAGAACGAGCGCTCGTATGCTTTCAGCTCCGCGTCGCGCTCAAGGAGCCATGCGGCTTCGTTTGCATCCGAAACAGGGTGCGCAAACGAGATGTGGGAGTACCGGTCGACGTCCTCGAGCCGGTCGTACTTGACGCCGTGCAAGGTACCTCTGCCGAGCTTGCCGTGCGAGATGGCACCAAACTTCCGGCCAGGGAAGAGGCCCACCTTGCTGCAGGTCGTCTCGTCGATACGTTTCCACTCGTCAAACGGCGTATGCACCATGAGGCCTGTTTGCGAGGCTCCCCAGTGATTGGTGATGCCACCGCGATCGAGATGTGGAAAAGCGTCGGATTTGCCCGGGTACGCGCGCAGGTAGCGCAGGTCGCGAGAAATGATGCGTCCGCGGCTGAATCGCTCGACCATCGATCCGTTGTATGCACCAAGTTTGGCGTTGAGAATATCGACGCTCGCTGCGATGGCAAGAACGTTCTCGCGTGCCCGCGCATCGAGTTCGCGGTGCGCATCAAAAAATTCTCTAAGTCCGACATCGCGGCGGACTTCAGGCATGTCCTCGAAATGTGCATCGATCGCGTAGTGGAAAATCCACTTGTGCTCGTCGTCGGTGCGTAGCACGAGGCCGACCTCTTGCGCATATGCTTTGCCGTAGTGGTCCTCTTCGAGGACTCGCCACGGAAAAAGCTTTGCGAGGCCCGGATCCTCGGTGATACGTTCCATACCGCTTCGGATGATCTCCAGCCGTGGGCGCAGGAACCGCTCCTCGATCGGGAACTCGACGTAGCCCTGATGCAATATCGTCTCTCCAACGGTGGGGAACATGGTAATGCCTTTCTCAACTTGGAGGAGTGAAGGACCAACCAAACTACTGGCTAATTCCTGCGCCAACCGTAGCACGCGTGTTTTTTTGAGTTATCCACACGCTGTCCACAATCCACAACTGTACGAAGGGGTATACCACCACACCAATAGCGGCTGATTCCAAGTTCATCTCAGCGATTTTTTGTGTGGAAAAAGTATGACTCCGGTGCGCCGTTTACAGCTATTGGTGTGGTGGTATACTGCCGCCCATGGTTAGAAGGCGAATGACAGCGCTCCTCATCCTCGTTCTTGGGGCGGCTTTAGGCTACTTCGTCTACTGGTCGCAGCTGAATCAGTGGCGACCATTCAAACTCGGCCTCGATCTCTCCGGCGGTACGCAGCTCGTCTACAATGCCGACACGAGCAAAGTGGAGGGCGATATCGCGGAATCTCTCGCGGCATTGCAGGCAGTCATCGAGCGCCGCATCAACGCCTTTGGCGTCGGCGAGCCTCTCGTCCAGACAGAACAAGCGGGTGCGTTG
Source organism: uncultured Candidatus Saccharibacteria bacterium (assembly GCA_964623775.1). Taxonomy (GTDB): domain Bacteria; phylum Patescibacteriota; class Minisyncoccia; order Phycocordibacterales; family UBA2100; genus UBA10103. Next base: position 204,636 of record CAZUVH010000001.1, read on the forward strand.
GGCAGGGGAAGTTATCGCCTCATTGTCGAATTGCCGGGCGTGACAGATGTGAATGCGGCGGTCAAATCAATCGGCCAGACACCTCTTCTTGAATTCAGGCTCGTGAAGCCCGGAATGGAGGCGTCGATGGCGAAAGAAGATGGCACACTCAATCCTGACGCGTTTGCCGATACGGGCCTTACGGGCAAGTACTTGAAAAATGCACAGCTTCAGTTTGGCAACGGTTCCGGCATCACCTCTGAGCCTGTTGTTGTCATTAATTTCGATTCCGCAGGCGGCAAACTCTTCGGCGAGATCACAACGGCAAACGTCGGCAAACAAATCGCAATTTTTCTCGACGGGGCACTTCTTTCGGCGCCCGTCGTCAACGAACCGATTCGTGACGGCACTGCGGTGATCTCGGGCAATTTCTCTCCGGATGCGGCTAAAGAAATGGTGCGCAATCTAAACCTTGGTGCGCTGCCCGTACCGATCACCCTTGCCTCTACACAGACTATTGGTGCGACGCTCGGCGACAAATCCGTGCAGGCGGGCGTACTTGCTGGTGTCATCGGCTTCCTCGCGCTCTCTATTTTCATGATCCTCTGGTACAGATTGCCGGGCATTATCGCGGTTGTCTCACTTGTTATCTACACTGCGATCATGCTCTCACTCTTCCAACTGATCCCAGTCGTGCTCACTGCTGCCGGTATTGCCGCCTTCATACTCTCGGTCGGACTTGCCGTCGATGCGAATATTCTTATCGCGGAGCGCATGAAAGAAGAGCTCGCTGCGGGTAAAAAGACGGAAGAGGCGATTCGTGAGGGATTTTCGCGTGCGTGGCTCGCAATCCGCGACTCAAATGTCGCGCACATCATCGCGAGCATCATTCTTTTCTGGCTTGGTACCTCGATCATCAAAGGATTTGCGCTCGTTTTCGGACTCGGCGTAATCGTCTCGATGTTCTCGGCGATAACGATTTCTCGGTCATTCCTCCGCGCAATTGGCATTCAGGCAGAAGGGGGTTTTGGACGCTTCCTGATGCGATCAGGCATTAAATAATTTTCAATCAATTTCCAATGTCTCAATTTGAAAATTGAAAATTGCAAATTAAAAATTCACCATGAACATTGCAAATCACAAATTCCTCATACTTCCTACAGTTGTATCACTCATTGCAATCGGCGCACTTGTTGCATGGGGACTGAAGCCCGGCATTGATCTCACAGGTGGTTCGCTGATGCAGATCTCGTATCCTACCGATCGGCCCGCTGTCGAATTAGTGCATGAGACGGTGCGCCCTCTCAATCTCGGCGAAGTGCGCGTGCAGCCGACGGGTGACAATGGGTACATCCTTCGTGCGCGCGACCTCACCAATGACGAGAAAAATGCACTTACTGTCGCACTCTCCACACTTGGTCAGGTGCATGAAGATCAGTTCAATTCCGTCGGGCCTTCACTCGGAGCCGAGATGCTCAGCAAGGGGTTGATAGCACTCGCCTTGGTAGGAGCCTCTATCATTCTCTTCATTGCGCTTGCCTTTCGTAAGGTGTCGAAACCAGTCGCATCGTGGAAGTATGGCATTGTGGCGATCGTCACTCTGATCCACGATATTCTTATTCCCGTAGGCCTTTTTGCGATCCTCGGACACATAAAGGGGAGCGAAGTGGACACGCTCTTCATCGTCGCACTCCTCACACTTCTCGGTGTATCGATCAACAATACGATCGTCGTCTTCGATCGCATACGAGAAAATCTCAGACGTAATGAGGAGTATCGAAGGAAGGAGGCTTTCGGCGAGGTAGTAGGCAAAAGTATTATGCAGACCCTTGCTCGCTCCATGAACACCACGATCACTGTGATTATCGTCCTCATCGCACTCTACGTGCTTGGACCTGTCGCAACGCGCGACTTCGCGCTCACGCTCATTGTCGGCATGATTGCCGGAGCCTATTCGTCGATTTTCCTCGCTTCGCCGCTCTTGGTGATGTGGGAAAGACTCCAGAAAAAAGCGTAGATCAAAGCAGCCTTCGCCTCCGTGCCTATAGACACTCTCCACACACCCACGTTGATACGTGGGTTTTTCGAGGTCTAATTACATAAGATCAAAGGAGTAACCGATGCGTTCGGTAGCGATGGTTTTTGGCCTCATCCTAGCTTTCTTTTACTTCGATTCTGCGCATGCAGAAGATTTTTTTACCGCGAAGCGGATCCTTCTTCGTGAAGGGGCGGTGGCATTAAAGTGGCAAGCTCTTTTGAGGCGTCACGCAATCGAAAGTACCGAACTTGATGCATGTAGGAGTGATCCAAGTACATGTACTGCGAGTCAAAAAAACTACTTGGCGCTCCTTGAAATCGCACGCGGTAAAAAACCGGGCATACTGAATCGTGCGATCAATTACTCGATCCGGTACACTGGCGATTTTTCGCAGCATGGGCACGTGGATGTATGGAGTACTCCGCTCGAGACGCTTGCGACCGGAAGGGGAGACTGCGAAGACTACGCCATCTTAAAGTTTCTGCTTTTCAAAGATGCAGGCGTCCCGGCGGAAGACCGGCGACTGATCATCACGCGTGAAAAGAATCTCCATGACGGAAAAGATAGAGATCACATGCTGCTGGCTCTCAAGGTGGAAGGGACCTGGCTCCTCCTGGACAGTCGCCACCTTAGCTTGCTCGGAGTACGGGAGATGACGGCAGAGATTCTCTTCGTGCTCGACGAAAGTGACGTGCATCTGACACTACGTAAAGGTAAATAAAAAAGGCGGCAGATATTCTGCCGCCTTTGTTTCATGCCGCTTCTCGAATCGTACCGACGAAATTGCGAATGATATCTGCCGCGGAGGGTGCGATTCCATTTTCGATCACATCTTCCATAACAAGCGAGTCTGTACACTCGCATGGGATCCTTGCGTGGTCCAAGTACGAGGTGACTGCCGCGAAATCGGCGCGTTTCTCTTTGAGAAGCCACGCGTGCTGATCCAGTGCTTCGCTGTTCAGAAAGACGAGGCCGATCCGGATGCTCGTGGCGCGCGCCTGCGCCTGAAGCACGAGATCGCTGTAATCGTCCGTCCCTTTCACTATCAGAATGAAATGACTGTTTCCTCGCAGATTGTGAGAGAATTTCCCCCAGCTGAATACTGTACCCGGTGCGTTGGTTCGCTTGTACGCGACCGAGCCGACACCTGCTCGCATGCAAGCTATTCCGATAGCGTGCCTGTCGTCTGCGGAGAGATGCTGCGATCCTGCGATAATGACATTCGTCATCACTTCTTCCTTCTCAAAAGAACTATCGAATGTTTGTAGCTTTTTCCGTGCGCGTTGTCAACGATTTCTCACTCATGTACTATCGGCGCAGTCGAGAGATATAAGGAGAAGAAAATGGCAGTGACGTGGGTCCTCGTCATTCGACCAGACAAACGAGATCGCAGGGATGCGAAGAATAGGCTGATGCTTTTTACGAAAATCAGAGAAGCCGGATACCAGCCGTATGAGATTGGCCGAGCGAATCGACGCGAACTCGAAAAAGATAATATCCGTCGAAAGTTCGCTGATTTCGTCGCTTTTACAGACGAGAGCGCGCCGGAATTGAAAGAGCTTGTGTATCTGGCACGCTTTCGCCGCTTCACGCCGAAGAAATGATCGCCATTGTCAGCTTGTTTCTCATCTGGTAGTATCGCGACCGGAACAACAGAAGGAGATTGTTATGTGCACATACCGCCGTTCGCCCGGCCCCAACGACCATGTGGAGCTCGATCAGGATGAGGTGAAACGCGTCGCTGAACGCCAACCGCCCCCTCCTTCGGATGTGCCACTCGGCACCCCGTTCGATAACCTCTGGCAGCGGGCACCCTCAGGTCGCAAGTAAAGGTATCGCGGTGATGACTTCAGTAGCGGATCTGATTGAGAAGCTCACTGTTGCGATCGCGAAATGCGAAAAAGATCCGAGCGGTTTCTTCGCTGATCTCGAATTCATCGGCGCCGCGTTGCAGGACGCAGCGGCAAAGGCTGCGCTCGACAAGGTGATCGAAGAGCTGCGCGTAAAAGAGCGCCTCCAGGAATTAACGATCGAGGTCGCAATGATGGCACTCGGCTTTCTCATGAACCACCTCATGGCGTCACAAGGAGCCGATGTTATTGCAGCCGTGTTCTTTTGATACTCTAAAAGCCCCGCTCTGCGGGGCTTTTTACTGCCTCGCTTGACTCGATATGGGGCCTTGTATATACTCCTTTGACCATCGCTCCTGATGGCTTGTCTGCGGGTCACTCGACCTACTACATACTGAACCCCCAAAAGGGAGGAGCATGGTGCCGATGTATGCTTACGCAAAACTCGGATAGAACCTTGAAAACTGAATATCAATTCGTATCAAATTCTGTAGCGGAATTTGGTATGAAAAGCAATGCAAAATTAGATGGAATTAATTCCATCTGGTAAGCATCACACAAGCAACCAAGTAATAAAGTAATTAAGAAATTGAATTTCTAAAGAAATTCAATGCTGTCAGCGCTCGCTCGGTAATGAAAGTAAACTTTCATTCCGCTCGCTCGCTAGACAGACAAACAGTACTGCGTTCAATAATCCGTTGAACGTAGAGGAAAAAAGACCGATGAAAATCGGACATTCTTTTGTTCCGTCCAATCCTAAGATAAGAGCTCAAAACTCATGTATCGGGTGATCCCCTAAAAAGGTAATCACTTTTACTGAGAGTTTGATCCTAGCTCAGGGTGAATGCTGGCGGTATGGATAAGGCATGCAAGTCGAATGGGTTTAGACCCATGGCAGACGAGGTAGTAACACGTAGGAACGTACCCGGAAGTCGGGCATAACCAGCCGAAAGGTTGGATAATTCCCGATGGTCTCGCAAGAGTAAAGATTTATCGCTTCCGGAGCGGCCTGCGTTGTATCACGCTAGTTGGTGAGGTAATGGCTCACCAAGGCTATGACGCATAGGGGACCTGAGAGGGTGACCCCCACCGATGAAACTGAGACACGGTTCATACCCCTACGGGGGGCTGCAGCCGAGAATATTCGACAATGGGCGAAAGCCTGATCGAGCGATACCGCGTGGTGGATGAAGTGCTTCGGCACGTAAACACCTTTTATGGAGGAGGAAGTCATTGACGTTACTCCATGAATAAGGGGCTCCTAACTCTGTGCCAGCAGGAGCGGTAATACAGAGGCCCCAAGCATTACCCGGAATTACTGGGCGTAAAGAGTGCGTAGGTGGTCGTGTTAGTCGTTTGTTAAAAACCCGGGCCTAACCCGGGGAGTGCGAGCGAAACGGCACGACTAGAGGGAGTGAGAGGTGAATGGAACTCATGGTGTAGGGGTGAAATCCGTTGATATCATGGGGAACACCGAAAGCGAAGGCAATTCACTGGCACTTTCCTGACACTCAAGCACGAAAGCGTGGGTAGCGAACGGGATTAGATACCCCGGTAGTCCACGCCCTAAACTATGTCAACTGGCTTTCCGGAGTATCGACCCTCTGGGAGGCGAAGCTAACGCGTTAAGTTGACCGCCTGGGTAGTACGGTCGCAAGACTAAAACTCAAAGGAATAGACGGGGGCTTGCACAAGTGGTGGAGCGTGTGGCTCAATTCGTCGCTAAGCGAAGAACCTTACCCAGACTAGAAATCCTACTGCACGTCTAGCGAAAGCTAGAAAGCCTTCGAGGGTGTAGGACAGGTGATGCATGGCTGTCGTCAGTTCGTGGTTTGAATCGTTCCCTTCAGTGGGGTAACGAACGCAACCCTCGTTGCCTGTTATATTTGTCAGGCGAGACTGCCCCCTCACGGGGGAGGAAGGTGAGGATGACGCCAAGTCAGCATGTCCCTCTGATGTCTGGGGCTGCACACGCGCTACAATCGCCGTTACAAAGGGGCGCAATACCGTAAGGTGGAGCAAATCCTTAAAAGCGGCGCCAGTTCGGATTGAGGGCTGCAACTCGCCCTCATGAAGCCGGAATCACTAGTAATCGTGGGTCAGCCACACCACGGTGAATACGTTCTCAAGCCTTGTACTCACCGCCCGTCAAGTCAGGGAAGTTGGGAGTGCCCAAAGCCGACTCTTGTAGTCGTCCAAGGCAAACTCAATGACAAAGACTAAGTCGTAACAAGGCACGGGTAGCGGAAGCTGCTCGTGGAATCATTTCAAACGAAAGGTTTCGCGATTCGTCGTCGAAATCGTTTGTCGATTCGAATGGCTCAATTGACCATTCGACGAGTAATCACATTCAACTCAGAATGATGTGTGACACATGGGAAAGACCATGGGAAATGGACGGAACAAAAGAGTGTTAAAAAACTGTTAGCTGTGTGAAAGTACAATCGATATTCAGAATTCAAAAGCAAAGGCCGCCCGAGAGGGCGGTCTTTGCATTTTCCGCAAATGATTGTATAGTGTCACCGGAAACTGAAAAGGGAAAACAGATGCCAGAAGCAAACCAGGAAAAAATACGCCTCGTAAATGAGCTCGTAGCACTTATGGGAGTTGCGCCAGGTCGGCAAGCCCTCGCATTCGCAAACCTCTGGAGGCTGCCTGACGAGGAAATCACGTCCATGCGTGACCAGCTAGTGAAGGATCACGAAGAAATTCGCAAGGCGCTCAAGGAATGGCTGAAGCCCGGAGTGTACGAAGAGCTCTACGGCTCAGAATAAGAAATCAGCCGCCAGATCAATAGAATCTGGCGGTTTTTGTTTTGATACAGGGGCGTGTATAGTGACTGCGGAAAAGAGAGATAGCAGGAGATTCTTATGACCGCGATGCCGATCTGGGCTTGGCCAATATTGGTAGCGATCGATTTGTGGCAAAAGTGGGTGCCACGCCGGTATGCGATACCGGGCAAGACTCGGGTCCGATACAATTTCAGTGGCGATGCCAACAGATCTGTGGGTGAGCAATATACGACGCATAAGCGTCCCGAAGAAGGTCTGGTTGTCGGATACCAATACGAATACGTCGGCCCCTGGAACAACAACCGTCGTTCCATCGGTACGTATGCCGATCACAAAAAGTTCCCCCAAGGACTTATTGTGAAGCCTGATTCGGGAGGCGCACTCCGGTGCGTGCCGCTCGAAAATGCAAAGCTGATATCGGGATATGGACACACCATACCCGGGTTCGGATACAAGCGGCACCGTGACTCATTTCGCCTCGGTCCTTTACCAAAGCCGCTTCAATTTTATCCGCGCGACACAGTCTTTCTCGTTTCGGATATCACGAAGACCCCGAGAAAAATAGGGCGCATATTCTTTACGCCACTTGGTGAGCCCGAATATGAAGTACTTATGACTGATGATGAGATCCGACGTGAAAACGACCGTCGCAAGGAAGAAGCGCGGCTTGAAAACGAGAATCGCGCACCCGACGACGATTGGGAAAGGGGACACGTGATCTGCGAAGGCGGCACGTATTCGTGGGCACGTGATGGTGATCTCGTACTTGTGTCGCGAGCGAAAGTAGCGAGTCTTGGCGGCGCATACAAAGGTCTCTGAAATAATTAAGCCCCGACTCGTCGGGGCTTTTTTGCGCTCGAGCGCACCATGGAGTAGTCTCTTGGTAGGAACAGGAGATAATCATGCGTTATGTGGGCGGATTTATTTTTGCGACATTTCTCGCGTGCACCGCAGTGCCCCTGTACGTGCTCAGTGCAGTTGCGGTCATGCAGGTGGCCGTGTGCCCATTGACCTATATGGGTCGCGAAAAGCCACCGACAAATCCTGAGGCTCTGGAGAAGTGGAATCCTCCCGGTTTTACTGATTGCATCGCGTCGAGCTTTGGTTCGGTTGCAGGTCGGATCCAAAGAATATGGAAATGAAAAACCCCGGCACATTTGTGCCGGGGGCGTCTTTTGATCACTTACGTTTGCAACCTTCTGATTTTCTTTCTTCGTGTGAGATCGGTTTTCTTCGCGCGCCCCTCCAACGAAAGTAATCTTCCCCAGAGGGGAGGAGGACAGCTAATGTACCGTCTCCCTGAGTAGTCATTTCGCCCAGCAGAATCTCATACATAAGATTGAGAGACGCATTTTTGCGCTCCGGGCTCCACGGAGATACGAATTCAATCGTCATCTCTGAACACGCGGAGATCTTGAAACCGAATGAGCCCTCAATCCAGGTATAGGGTGAATGCGTGAAATTCCATTCGCCAAAGAGAATTTCTACGTCCTTACTCCAATCGTTTCCGATTTTCATGCGGTATACATAGGCTGTCGACAGATTGAGATCTTTTCCCCACTGCTTTCTTTGTTCGATCAGTAGTTCACTAAGTACGTTTGTGCCCGGGTCTTCCTCGGCGAGGTATGCGCGGCATTCAAAAGAAATAGTGAGACGTCTCGTGAGGACGAGTTTTGCCGCAGTATCGTCTTCGGAGCCGCCGTTTCTTTCTGTGTAGGTGCTGCGCACAGGCACTTCGCAAAGAGACGGATCACCGTTACCTCTCGCATCGGCGTGGCGGATGGTCGAAAGGACGAACATGATACTCAGAAAAGCCAGCAGTAGTGCCGCACAAATCCATAAAAGAAACGTTCGCATAGAACTCTCCTCGGATTTTTTCTGCACACCTCAAGGTGCAATTCTTGGGACACTATATGTGTCGTTACTTTATTGTGCAAACTATCCTGGATGGGTATAGTCGCGACGGTATAATAAAAACAGCAGTTCAAGGGAGAAACGCCGTGCTTGCATTTATGGGTCCACCGCCCGCATACAGTCCGCCGAGGCCGGAAGAGCCGAAGAAGCCGAAAATCCCTCGGATGTCGCCGCTGCCGTTGCAGAAGGGTACTGTCGGTGAGCGGACATGGTTTGCAACCATCATCTTGCTCGTTCTCGTCACAAGTCCACTCTGGATCCCCCTGCTTATCATCTGTAGAGTTATCAAACTCTGACGCACTCCATCTCGTTGCAGATGGAGTGTTTCCTTATTAAAGTGCTTCCAGTCCACTCTGGTTTAGAGGAGATTCCAATGCCGAAATATATGGTTACGGGCACCATTCCGTACGAGGCGGATGGTGGCCCCAGTTGGGGCAGTATCCACACCGCGTACCGCAACGGCGAAATTCACTTTGAGGCAAAAAACCTCAGAGCGGCTCAGGGATTTGTCGTCGATGCACTGTCCGGACGCAAGCTTGGGGAAGTTCACGCACTTTATTCGCTCGAAGGGGCCAGTCCCAAACTTGTCCCTTTTATAACTCCAAACGCGCGCTTGTCGATGATTGAGGTCTTGTTGTCACTCGGCCCCACCGACGAAAAAGTAATGGAGTATTCGAACTTTTCTGATGCAGAGTTACAGAAACTGTTCCGACAAGTTCAGAGCGAGGTGAAGAAGTTAACCCATCCGTTTTTGAAGCATCATGAGAAAGTCGAACGGGTCCTGAATCTGCTCAAGCGGCCAGATAATCGTCGCGAAATCGCACGGGCGTATCTCATGGAGATACCCGACGAGTATCTCGATCGGATCGAGAACGATCTGAAGAACGAGAGAGAAGTATTCGTGTCAGCCGCGATGTCTGATTGGCTTCGGCCCGACGCAGCCAGAGAGCTCTTTGGTAAGTGATCAAAAAGCCCCGGAGAAGTCCGGGGCCTTTCTTTTTAACGTTAGATGCAATACGTGGCGAGTGGCGCGAAGCCGTTGAAGCCGACGGATGAGTAGCTCGAAGTGTATGCGCCCGCTGCATGGATGCGAATCTTGTCACCCACTTGGAGAGAAAGAGGCAACTGGTACTGGAATTTTTCATAGAGGATGTCGACGGAGTCGCAGCTTGGTCCCGCGAGTACCACGGGGCCTGTCGCACCCTTGCGGCCGATCACCTCGATACGGTACTTGATCGCCTCATCATGCGTCTCAGCGAGGCCTCCGAATTTGCCGATATCGAGATAGACCCAGCGCACATCATCTCCGTACGATTTTTTAGAGATGAGTACGACTTCAGCTTCGATCACGCCTGCGTCGCCCACGAGTGAGCGACCCGGCTCAGTGATGATTTGGGGAAGATTTTCACCGAAATGCCGGCGCATCGCATCCATAATAGCCGAGGCATACGAGGAGACTGGTGCGACCTTGTCCTGATAGTGTGCAGGCAATCCACCACCGATGTTGATCATGGTGAGCTCTATTCCGAGTTCCTTGAGTGAAGAAAATATAGCTGCAGCATCTTTGAGTGCCCCATCCCACTGGTCGAGGCGAGTTTGCTGGGAGCCGACGTGGAAGGAGATCCCGACTGGCTCCAGGCCAAGCTTTTTCGCTTTTATGAGTAGGTCACGCGCCATATCGATATCGCATCCGAATTTTCGTGAAAGCGGCCAATCAGCTCCCTCGCCGGTCGTGAGGAGTCGGCAGAAGACGCGGGATCCTGGAGCGGATCGCGCGAGCTTCTGGAGTTCGATTTCTGAATCAAATGCAAAAAGCCGCACGTGGCGCTCGTACGCGAAGGCGATGTCGCGCTCTTTCTTGATTGTATTGCCAAACGAAACTTTCTCGGGCGCAGCACCCGCGTTCAATACAAGATCAATCTCTGCGGGGGAGGCGACATCAAACGATGATCCTAATTCGACGAGTCGTCTCACTACTTCGGGGGCAGGATTTGCTTTTACTGCGTAAAATATTTCGGCGGCCGGCATCGCTTTTTGGAGCGAATAATAATTTCCGGCGACAATATCTAGATTGACGACGAGAAAAGGCGTCTGCAATTGACGCTCTGCGATAAATTGCGCGATTTTAGCCGGCTGCCTTGGCAGCTGAATTTTGCGCGCACGATTTTTAAGGGAACTACGTAAACCAGGCTCCTCAAGAGTCGGCAATGTCCCAAGCTGTTTTTCCATTTCTGATGTGCATAATTATTATTCTGACAATACCGCTATAATACATCCATTTTCGGCAATGTATATAGTCTGGAGTCAAAGTGTGCATAACTGCCACTTTTTTGATAGTATCCGTTCGTTCGTAAGAAGTGCCAAAGTAGTGTAATCTTTGTGAAATAAAGGAGATGCGCCAGTGGCTCCGGTGGATGATACGAGGGTTCGAGCGCGCAGAGTTGTTTTGAGTTCTTTGGTTAAGGAGGGTTTAAATATAAGCGCCAGTAGTTCAGTGGTAGAACGCTGTCCTGATAAGACAGAGGTCGAAGGTCCGATTCCTTCCTGGCGCACCAAGTAAATCCATAGCTACCCACCAAGACAGAGGTGATGTAGTCCGATTCCTTCCTGGTGCACTACAAAGAAGAAACCCCGCATTTCGCGGGGTTTCGAAGCTATTGCATGCACGTTTTATAAAGTTCGGTCGCTTGGCCGACGGGGCCGCTCCAGTATGTATCTTTTGTCGAAGTCAGCCACTCTTTCATCAAGAGTCGCGACTCTTCGCGCATCAGTCCGCCGACGATCTTGGGCAATCTGCCTTGGTGGCGGGGCGGTACCCATTTCTCGAGTCGACTACAGGCTCCGCCGTGTGGGTCTTCGAGCGCGTACACGACCCGCGATACGGGGAAGTGCAGGATAGCCCCCATGCACATCACACATGGTTCCATCGTCGTGTAGACCGTAATTTTTGAGTCCCGACTCGGCCGCCCCTCGAGGAAGTTGAGCGCGACCATTTCAGCGTGGCCGAAATATTTACTCGTGAAGGGGTTTGGCAAATTACTGAGGCCGAGCACTTTTCCTTCTGCCGCGACGATCGCACCGACAGGCATCTTATCCTGTCTCAGAAATCCAGCAGCTATATTGATCGCAAGTTCCATCAGTCGCTTGTCGTGCGCGGTATCCATTGTGCAACTCCTTTATCTCGGAACAGACTACATCAAAATCGAATAAAAAACACCCCTCCTTGGGAGGGGTGCTCAAGATCACTTTTTCTGATCGGGATAGAAGTTGTCCGGCAAAGGCATTTTCGCGAGATGCGCCGTCTCGTATGGTCGCATTGGCATCACATTGTAGACGTTCCATGTGCGGAGTCTGGTCTCGAGGTGCGGGATCACAAGCTTTTCCCACGGCATCTTCTCTCGATTCGGGTCCGCCTCATTGGCGATCTGTTTCATGTCGAATGCGAGGATCATATCGATCTCCTCACTTTTTATCGGCCGGACCTTGAAGCCGCCGAAGTCGTAATACTCCTTGAAGCTTCTAAGCCAATCTGCCGTTGGCTTTCCAAGCGAGCGGATCATGAAACCCGGTTTACCAGCTTTCAGCATATTCTTCGCTTCACCAGCGACACCGAGGCCGATACGGCCGTCGAGGTAACCCATACATACGCACGCGTCACACTTTTCGATGAAATTGTAGAAGTAGCCCATGCCGCCGTGCTTCGTGTCGGCGAGGCTTGTGCGATTAGCCGCAGCTTTTTTGTAACCCTCCTGATGTTCGGGCTCGTTGGGATTCTCCACGCCGGCGCCGACGCGCTCATCGAACATTCTTGGGATTCCGAAATAATCGGCGATCAGCGAGACCGCTGATTTCTCGAGCGTCGGAATGGCGCTCGCCTTGACTCCCTCAGTGTCGTACATATTGACCTGATGTGCGAAATACGGACGTACCACGGTCATTTTCCACTCCTTCTTGTTTGGCTGCGCACATGGTACAGCCGTCCCCGTCATTGCCAATATTGACACGTCCGGGTTTCGTATGTACGTTCATCCCGGACAAGAGGAGCTTGAAATGAGATCGCACCCATTAGCATTTACCGACATTGAGACGACCGGTCACGATCCCGTGCGCATGGTCGATGGGATTCTTGTGCCGTGGCACGAAATCATCGATATAGGCTGTGTGCTCGTCGAACCGCGGACACATGAAGTGCTTGGTGAATTTGAGTGCAAGGTCAAGCCGCAGCATCTGGAGCGCTGCATCCCGAAGATCATCAACAACTACCCGGCGCGAGCTGCGGCAGGTGAGTGGAACGATGCGCTCGATCTGAAAGACGGGATCAATGGACTTTTTAATTTTCTTGAATCGCTCGCGGGCACCGCCTACTTTGCCGTTCCCGGCGGACAGAACTTCTTCTTCGACTGGTCGTTTTTCACTGTTGCATTTGCGCTTACGGGGCACAGTCAGGATGAAGTCAGTCGCAACTATCTGCATTACAGTCGATTCGACACACGTTCGATGGCGATCCAGGAATTGCGGGAACCGGGCACGCCGTTTGATCCCAATGATTACAGTGTACGCAGTGAGTCATTGGCGCGTCGACTCGGGATCAACCCAGAGCCGGAAGTGCACACGGCAATTAATGGCGCGCGCAAGTCTTTCGAGGTGTGGAAGAAGTTGGAGGAATTGAAGCAGAACAGATTCGTAAAATAAAAAATGCCCCGGACAAATTGTCCGGGGCCTACTTTTTTACTGGTCTTCTCCGCGTTCCCAAATCTCTTTGAGTTCGCCGGTGGATTTCTTCTGCAGCTTTTCCCGCAAGAGTTTGCGAGCCTGCAGATCGCTGTGGTCGTGTTCGCGGTCGACGATTTTCTCGACCAGGCTTGAAAACTCGGATCTCTCCTGCATGACGTCCTCCATCAACTGCCGAGACTCTATCAAAAAAGAAGAACCCCTGCCAATGGCAGGGGTTCAAGGAACAATTACGCACGATTCGGCAGGAAATCTTCCCACGGGAACGGATTCCCAGAGGTCAGAAAATCCTGCATCGTTTTCGGCGTAAGGTGCTTCACCACGATCGGCGCTCGATCCTGGCCATCCACCGGATAGCCGATGAAGGTCAGGCCGCTGTTGTTCTCGGGGAGACCACCAGCGATGTCGGCAAAGGCGTCAGTGTGGGTCGCAGAGGAGCCCATCACAAACGTGTCATTGCCGGCATGTGCCATGCCGAAGAAGTGCTTGTCGCCAGTTTTGTGGACGATCGGGATCTTACGGAAGATCGTCGAAACGTCACCACGCTGACGATTCACCTGGACCCAGCCGTGGAGGAGGTCATACCAGCTATCGCGTTTGGGCGGCGTGCCAGCGATGTGGAGGCCCCACTTGGGACCACTCTCACCGATCTGGAGCGTGCCAAAACCGATCGACTGGTCCTGGAACATCGGACCACAGATCATCTTGTTGAGATCGAGCCCCTTCAGGTCAGGGTCATTACGGAGCGCGACACGAAGCCGGTCTGCAATGATCTCACCTTCGAAGGCGTTGCCCTCGAGCGTCTTGGTCGCGTGGTTGCCGGAGCCAATATTGATGACACCGACGTCCCGCGCATCCTTGGCATAGCCGCTGTAGTGGCTGATGCCGCGCACGATTACATCAGAATCCTTCGCACGGAGCAGCATGCCCTTGAAGACGTGCTGATACCGGTCGAGGACAGTGTAGAGCTCCTTGAGCTGCGTGCCCCAGTGATGGGGCGGATGGAACATACCAAGCTGATACATGTATTCGCGGAGGAGTTTCTCCTTCGCGGCTTCACGATCCTTGGCGTTGCTCCCCTCAATCTTCTTCAGCTCATCCTGAGTCTGGAACAAGAGCTCAGCGCCAGTGCGCTGATTATGGTGCGGACGCAAGTGCGTACCGAAGTGGTTGCCCTGCGTGGCGTCGTCGGCGACAGTGACGCCAAAGACGTGCGCGCGGCCATTTCGATCCATACCGGACCGCGACATGAGCTCGAAACCCGCTTCGAAAATGCCGATCGGCACTCCCTCGCGGGTACGGAGCCAGTTGCGATTCGCCGCACCGAGATGCGGATCGGTCCAGAGCGCTTCGTACACATACTTGGGCGGAGTGCGGCTGACTTTGGGCTGACCGTTGTAGCGGACAGTCTCGGTCATGAGCATCTCAGCGTTGGGCATAAAACGATTGTCGAGCGAGATCGTCGACATGCCACCCTGGAACATTTCGTCCTTCACCGCGGAGACCACGGGCATCCTGGCATCAAAGCCTTCGAGAGCCTCGAGGATCGGGAACTGATCAACGAGGATCGGGGCTTCGAAGAAGCTGGCAGTGCCGAGCAGTTTGCCCTCGATCTTATAGTTCTCGCGCGAACCCTTACGCGGATACACCGCGCCGGGCTGCATCGAGACCGTCAGATCGGCGAGCTCATCCCTGCGCTGATCCGGTCCATAGCTTTTCAGCCGTTTGATGTGGACCGACTTTTGCGCCGAGATGAAATGCACAATGTGATGGTTGCTGCCGAAGCGCACGAATGCGCCACCGCTTGCAATCACCGTGCAATTCGGGATCGTCTCTTCGATCCTCTGTACGACGTAGCTGATCGCACGCTTCAAGACTTTCTTGTTCTGCGCGCGATGTAGATTGCTCATGCGGAAACGCGAGGCGGCCGCCGTGGCTCTGGCCAATGCGAGCTTTGCCTCTTTCAGATCGGCTTCCGACTTGCGACGGTTTTTGACGTTGCCAGACAGGATCAGCTTTTCGTAGACCGCGACCTCTTTGGCGGTGCTGCGTACGAGCGCGAGAGCCTCGTGGTGACGCTGCATCTGCTTGTAGAGCAAATGGAAGTGTGCCGCCGCCTTCGGAATCTCGAGATCGTTGGCGTTGAGGATCACATAGACCGGCTTGTCGAATTCGTTGACCGTGCCCACGCCTTCGCGGCGGGGTCGTCGCGTGACCTTGTAGAGGCCGCGCAGCAGCACGTTCAAGAACTCTTCTTCGACGGTCTGGAAGATCGGGTCGAGCGACCCGGACTCCGCGATCATCTTCGCTTCGGCCTGATAGTCTTCGGCGAACGATTCGAAATCGATGTCGTTACCGGAGAGCACGTCGTTGACGAGCCGATTGGGACCGGAGCGCTTCTTGAGCTCCATATGCAGCAAGCCGCCGCCGATCACGAGCGCATCGCACTCAAGCTTGCGCGCCGCGGAGAATCCGCAGCGGGTCAAGTTGCGATAGATGTCGGCATCGTAGGGGAGGCCAAACTGCAATCCGGAGATCACCGCGACCTTGAGCTTGTCGCTCTTCACGTCTGGGAGGGCGTGATAGGGCGACTTGTAGCTCGTCTTTGCGAAGGTGCGATCCGACACGCTCTCGAAACGGAGGCGGTTGATGCCGCTCAGAGCCGATTCGAGCTTCGTGTGCTTCGCTTTCACGCGACCATGGGTTTCCTGGAGGAGGTCTTCGACCACCCACTGCGGAAAATCCGGAGCACTCTTGTGCGCGTGGCGCTTCAAAAGCGAATACACAGTCACGGGCTTCATGCGCGCCGCCGCGGCGTCCTGGAGAATCTTGCCGGAGTCCTTTACGCACTCCTTGAGAATGTCCTTGAACTTCGCGAGGATCTCATGACGCACGATCTTCTGCTTGTGCTGACGCAACTCGGACGGGAGGCGCTCGGTGAGCGTCTCCGCGAGCTTGTCGAGATTGCCGGGCGGCTTCTGCCGACCGATGAGTGAGCGGACCGTGTCGGTCAGCCACTGGTCGAAGTTCGGTTTGCTCTGGGTAGTCATAGCGTCCTCCTTTTGAGTGGCGCAGGTGGGATTTCATAGACGGCCGCCATATGCGGCCGTCCGTACTCGGGTTTACGCAGAATCTTTCGAGGAAACCACGCGCAGTTTTGCTTGTGGTTTCTTTTTGTTGGCAAGGCGCTCGAAATGCCTTTTGTCGGCTTGTCGTTCGAAGAAGATGCTTTGCTTCGTTTCGGAAGCGATCGGCTCTTCGAAATTCACGCCGGTCGATGCGCGCGAATGCGCGCACGCATAGAACGCCTTGGGGTGATCCTTGATACCGAGGTGCCTGATGATGATCGCGTCCATGGCGAGGATCAGGAAGTACCACAGATTGTAGGTACTCGGATCATCGAACCACGGGACACTCGGGCAATACGGCAGGTAACCGAGCAGGAAAAGACTGAGCGCCGCCTTGTGGATGCGCTGCCTGTTGACCTGCATATTCGGGCACTGCTTCGTGCCCGTAATCGGGCCGGCAATATACACGAACACAAAGTATTTCGGGCTCGGCTCGGGAAAACCCTGTTCTCGAAGCCGCTTTTGCAGCCGCTTGAGATAACTGGGAGTGATGCCGAACGGTAATTTCTTTGAATTGCCGACGATTTGTTCGAGCGACAATTTCATCACGCGTTCGATGATCTCACTGGTAGGAAGTTTCGTGAGATCCCCGAGAACATCATTTGTCGGTAACGTCATCGCTACCTCCTTGTTGTTGGTTGATGTGAAGTCAAAGACCTCTTTGGAATTGTTGCAATTAAAAAACGCAGGCTATTCCTGCGTATTGCGACAACTCCACTTTCCTGCGTGACATCCTTCGATGTGATGATAACTCTTCGAGACGAAGGTAAGCGCACGCATGCCGTCATTGTGGGATATATGATGAAGACCACAATGGGGGTTTATCCCCAGCCTTGTACACACCTTATCCACTTTTGCGAGGGATTGACACAGGAAGCTTTCGTTTTGGCGTAAAGTCTGTCATCATGTCGCTATGAAAGGCCTTGAAAAAGTATCTTCACAAATACCTACGCGCAACACGTCGCTTGAACGTGGAGATGGTAAGCCGCTTCGTTTCGAAGATAAGCGGAGTCCCGACTTTCCTTCGGCGTTCGATGCGGAGGCATTTCTACGAGATCTTAGTGTCGCCATGGACGGGAGTAAACTCTTCAAGGCAGGCATAACGAAATATGGTAAATATTTTCAGCCCGGTACGGCAGAATCCGATCACTTCACTGAGAGCTTGCGCGATGCACAGGCTATTGCCGTCACGTTAGAAAACTGGAACAGAATGATGGGAATCACCAATGAAAGTCAGACTGTGGCGACCATTGATGCGATCATTGATAAAGACAATATAAAGAGGACGCAGATGCGATTTAACGAGGACGGCACATATCGGGCCGGGTCACTTACACAAACCCTTGTCGGGGACGAATTGAAAAAATTGCAAAGTGAGATGGAAGAATCCCTTATTTCCAATGATAATGAGTCACGTAATGTATGAACTATAAAGTGGTGGGCGGTAAATCGCTTTCAGGTAGCGTCGTTACGAATCGTTCAAAGAACGCTGCGGTGGCGCTCCTATGCGCGTCCCTGCTCAATCGCGGCACGACCACGCTCAAGCGTATGCCGCGCATCGAAGAGGTAAAGCGCCTCATCGAAGTCTTGCTCAGTATCGGAGTACACGTTGAATGGCAGGAGAGTGGCGATATCGTCATTACGCCGCCGGCGAATCTCGATTTATCCAAAATCAATCAGGAGGCGGCGAGCCGCACGCGATCGATTGCGATGTTTGTTGCGCCGCTCGCGCACCTTCTCGGCTCATTTGAATTACCTGCTCCCACGGGATGTGATCTCGGGAAGCGCTCGCTTGGTGCGCATATCGATGCGCTGCAAAAGCTCGGTATCGAAATCACCGGCAACGAAAATGCACATTCGTACCACGTGGAGACGAAAGACGTACATCCGGCGGAGATCATCATGTATGAAGCTTCTGACACGGGCGTCGAGAACGTCCTCATGGCTGCGGCGAAAATTCCTGGCACGACGACGATCAAATTCGCAAGCGCGAATTACATGGTGCAAGACCTCTGTGTTTTCTTGCAGCAGTGTGGCGTGAAGATCGATGGGATAGGCACGACGACGCTCGTGGTGACGGGAGTCAAGGATATCAATGCAAATCTGATCGGTATCCCGAGCGAAGACCCAATCGAATCGATGTTCTTCATCGCACTCGCGGCGACGACCGGCTCAGAAATCACGATTGAGCGTTGCCCGATGGATTTTCTTGAGCTTGAACTCTATACACTCTCGCAAATGGGCCTGGAATATACACGTGGGGAATCGTATGTCTCTGAAAACGGCCACACGATATTGCGTGACCTTGTGATAAAAAAATCAAATCTCGTGGGCGCACCGGAAAAGATCGCACCGCGCCCGTATCCGGGTATTAATATCGACAATCTTCCGTTTTTTGTGCCCGTGGCCACGCAGGCAAGAGGGAAGACCATGATTCACGACTGGGTCTACGATGGCCGCGCGAAGCACTATATGGAAATGGCGAAGCTCGGCGCAAAAATGGAAATGCTTGATCCGCATCGCGTCGTCATCGAGGGTCCGACCACATTGCATGCTGCGGTGATCGAAGCGCCGCCAGCGCTCCGACCCGCGACACTTCTCCTTATCGGGATGCTCGCGGCAGAAGGGGAGTCGATGCTCAAAAACGTGTATCCGATCTCCCGCGGCTACGAAAATCTCCACGAGCGCCTCGCCGCACTCGGCGCCTCTGTAGAGGCAGTGGAGTAGTGCTACTATTTGTAGATACAAGTTTTAAACTCTATATGGATCAAACAACAAGTCCCGTTTCACCTGCTAGCTCGGAGGTCACCTGGGCCATCGCTGCCACTTTTTGGTGGGCGTGGTGCTGGCGCGCAGCGTTAGTAGGAATCGGTGGGGCAATGGCAATAGGCTTCGTATTCGGTTTTGTCGGCGTCATACTGGGCGCAGATGTGGTCACGATAACGCTAGTTTCCCAGATCCTAGGGGGTATCCTCGGGATCGTAGTAGGCATATATTTTATAAAATCTCTTCTCAATAAGGATTTCAAGACTTTTAAAGTGACTGTAACGCGTAAATAAATCCCTGCTGATTGGATAAAAAATATGGGGATTGATAAATTCGTACAGTTTGCAAAGGACAAGGCTAAGGATGTCGTCGATGCACGCAATTTACATCTCAAAGATCCGGCGTTATCAAGTCAGTAAAGTATTATGAGAGCAAATGCAAAGTCAGGTGGCGTGATGCTTGTGATGATTGGCCCCGTGCTTTCTATGGTCGCCTTCGCCTTCGTCAATCCCCCGATCGGAGGCCTACTTATTTTAATTGGTTTGTTACTTTGGGCAGCTGGAGTTCTCACGTTGATCTATGTCAAGGCGCGACTCTATGGGATCCGAGGCCTACCCCTTTCATTGGTTTTATTTATCGGTCTCGTTATCGTCACAATAGCAGATTATATTTCTGGTCTACACGCGCCCAACGACGGCATAAGGGGGCTGGAGCTCATTCCCCTCTTTTTTATCACCTTCATCGCGTTTGCCTTTTTGAATATCGCGCTTATACGAAATAAGCCAGGTTCTCTTGATGGATTCCTGCAGGCACTTCGGGATTATAAAGATTGACTTGGAAATCCGTGGAGGCGGTAGAATAACCACATGAATCAAGCTTGGAAATGGGCGGCCGGAATTCTTGTCGCCATTTTTGTGTTTGGCGGAATGTATTTGAGCGGCTGTGGCGGGAATATCAATCCGCTTCATTGGACGGTCTCGTGGTACGCGTTTGCGACAGGGCCATCTGAGTATCTTCGCGAATTACATAATCTGTGCTCGTTCAAGCCAGTTACTCGTGAAGATGTGATGGGCGAGAAAGATCCACCTGCGCCGCTGCCGTCGGTGAATCCGTGGGATTGAAACATGTGGCGAGCTTGATTCGATGGAGTATAACTGGCAAATCAACTAGAATAGTCACATTGGGCATGTGGCGGAATTGGTATACGCGTGCGTCTCAGAAGCGCATCCCGCAAGGGTTGGGAGTTCGAGTCTCCCCATGCCCACTCGCGAAGCGAGTGGCGTTCCGCATGCCTGCGCATGCGGAACTGGGGACGAGAAGGGCGGAGCGATGTCGCAAAAGCTTTTGCGACCGCGAGCCGGGGTCGCGGAAATTCCGAGCGGCGGCGATGAATTATTCGTGACCGAGTCTCCCCATGCCCACAACAGAAGAGACTCGCCAACCACAACTTTCGCCGTCTTGGGAAAGGGTTGTTTCGCTTGCTGTATAATTTAAAAGGACATAGCAAACCCAAAAATGATAAAAAAAATAACCGGGGTTTTTGCCCAAATTTTCAACCAAAAAAGTATTAGGACTGAAGTCCTGGCGCTTTTGCTGTGCATTGTCTCAATATCAGTGATTGCCGTTATCTTTTTGGAAGTGAGCTCCATTTTGATATTGAGGGATAAGGCCCAGGAGACGACTTCTGTCGCCCTGCGCGGGGAGACAGAGAAACTTTTTAATGAACTCACCAAGGCGGCAGCCGAGAAAAATGACCTGATTTTCCACGAGATAGCTACTGATGCCAGTAAGGCTGCAAAATACGCTGAAAACATCTTTGAGAACCCCCAAGCCTTTGTGCGGGGTTCCTATTGGCGGTATGACGACCAGGTTTTCAGGGGCGACAAAGGGCAATATATGAATGGGGCGGACGATCTCTCTTCGGTTTTCATACCCAATCATGTTGTCATCACCGATGATTTGAAAAAAAGAGTGGAATTGAGTGCGTATTTGGAGTTTATCTTTCCAAAAATTCTAGAAAAAAAACCAGATGCAGTAGCGATCTGGATGATCGGCCACCAGGGAGAATCGAGATACTATCCTAATATAGGTCTTGGCAACATAGCGCCTCCAGACGAAAAAGTCACCGAAGAGGTTTTTTTCGTAATAGCTAATCCGGAAAATAACCCGGAGAAAGAAGTTGTTTGGACACCGGTCTATGATGATCCTGCAGGGCAGGGACTAATGATAACTGCCTCGGCGCCGATATACACAAAGCAAAAAGGTTTTATGGGAGTTTTGGGTATTGACGTTACCCTCACAAAAATACTTGAGAACGTTGAGGAATACAGCCCCATAGAGGACGCAGATTCGTTTATCATTGATGAGCGAGGATACGCCATTGCCCTATCAGACGAAGCGCACCAAGAACTCCTTGGGAGGAGTCCGGAAAAAAAAGAATTCGGCGTAGATCTAAATGGAGTTACCAAGGAACTCGACTCAGTCATCAGTGAGATGAAAAAAGGCTCGACGGGCAATAAGACCATAACTTTGTGGGGCAGAGAACAGTACATTTCCTACGCTCCGATGAAGAGCACGAAATTTAGCCTTGGAATGTTCGTAGAAAAATCAGTGATGGAAAAAACAGCTACTGGTCTCGAAAAAGAAATGAACAGTTCGGCCTGGGAAATGATTTTTTTCCGTCTCTTTCCCCTTAGTCTACTAATCCTTCTAGTCGCCTGGCTCGTAGTCTATTGGTACATGAACCACCGAATAACTCAGCCGCTGAGCAGTTTAACGAGGACAGCGGAAGAGTTGTCGGGTGGCAAAATGGAGGTCAGATCGGATATCGTCTCGGAAAATGAAATTGGACAACTGGCGAAGGTGTTTAATCAGATGGCCGCGCAGCTCCAAGAGCACTATAGCGGCTTGCAGCAAAAGGTCGAAGAAAGAACAACTGAGGTTGAGAAGACCAAAGGCAAAGTAGAGACAGTTAATCAAGAGTTGTTGAAAAAAGTGGAGGAGCTTGATCGAATAAATAAACTGATGATTGACCGGGAACTGAAGATGATAGAAATGAAAAAAGAAGTAGAGGCTCTGAGGCAAGCTCAGGGTAAAAATTAAAATAGTCATGGCGGCATAGGGAATACCGTACTTGCATACGAAGTATGCGACAAATTTTGCCACGGGTGCATGGCCAGCTCTTTTGCGGGGCAGACAGGCGCAAATTAATGTGCGATTGACTTTTTTGAAATAAGTGACATAGTAGCGCAGGACAAATAATGTAGGAGGGTCCGGTGGCCCAATCTCAGAGAGTACTCAGACGTGCAGGCAGGGTCCTGATGGTTGCCCTCGTCGTGCTGCTGGTCCTGGTGGAGGACATTCTCCGCTTTGCCGGCTTTGTCGTCCGTAAAATTCTCCCTGCCGACTTCGAGGAATACCTGCGAAGTAAGTCGAATGCTTTTGCATTCGGCGTCGTCGGAGTCGCGGCGGTCGTCTACGTCATCATCCACGCGGTTGAATACGACGCATTTTGGGCCGGATTTTATTGGACCGGTATCTCTCTCATGATCTTCTCGAAGATCTATACCGTATCGGTACTTGGCTATCTCTGTCGCGTCTACTCCGATCGGCTGCTAGCCGTCTCGTGGATCAAGCGGACGTGGAATCTGTACCTTTCGGCGAAACAGTGGCTGAAGAGTTTTCAGTGGTACAAAATCGCTCATGCATTCGTCGTGCGCGTCAAAGAGGGGATGAAAGCGATGATCAGGAGATTCCGCGAGCGATTCCAGGGGAACTCTATGTTTGCGGTCGCCTGGCGGATCATCCGTATGCGCCGCCGTTCTTGATACAAATGCCCTCCGTTTCGGAGGGCATTATATTTGACATGAATGTAATTTACATGTACAATATTTAAAGTCATTCCGGCCATGAGGCCCAGAAAGCAGAGGAGAGTGCAATGGAGACCAAGCGTTATACCTTTTCTGTCGGCAACGAAGTCAAGTTCACGGCGGCCGTAAAGGCCATCTTCAGCAACGACGCGGCGCATGAGGGCGACCACATCATCGTCGAGATTCGCGCCGTCCCACGTACCGAGAACGATCCCTTCTCGCCCAACTACATGGGCGCACAAGAGGGACAGGATGCCGTCGGCCACCATCAGCAGGTGCGCTTCGAAGGGCACGACAACTGGGTCAGCGGCGCATTGCTCGAGCCCACGCACGAGTGGAATTCGTTCGATCAGGCGATGTTCGCTCAAGGCCTCGATCAATTCTTCGACGGACTTTTCGATGCTGCGAGGAAGGGCGACATCTCGTATCAAGAGATCGAGCAACGGTTCTTCCCCCCGGACATGCGATCTCGGGCCCGCGCAGCTGCCGAAGAACAGTTGGCCCTTGACCTCTGAATCGTCGGCATATTCCTAAGTTCACCGCCTCCTACTCGGGGGCGGTTCTTTTTTGTATCCCCGCAGCAGCTTTGACACCATTTTGGCGCGCGCCATACTTTGGGGATATGACACATCATTATTTGCATGCAGATAAATTAGAAAAGTATAGTTTCTTGTGGTCGGAGGCTCGATTAATCATTGCAGCCGCGGCTCTCCTCATGGGAGGAGTACCGCCGCTCTTTTTGATCCTTCCCGCGTCGGCTTTCAGCGCGATGCTCCTCAAAGTGTGCTGGCTGATCTCGGGTGCGGCAGCCGTTTACCTCGCATACCGCTGGCACATGGCCAAGTACACGCTCTTGGGCAGGAAGGATTCGACGGACATGACGGCATTCCTCGTCATGATCCTGTCTGGTATCAACCTCGGATGGACGGGCGTCTCTGGCAACAATTTCGGTATGTCGATTTGGTCCGGCCGATTCATTTTCATCGTGGTCGGCATTCTCTACCTCTGGGCAGCGTACTACCTCTGGAATAGATGGAACAAGGCTGGTAAGCGCCTCTTCTAACCGTTCATAAAGAAAAACTGCCCGAAGTCGGGCAGTTTTTGTAATTATCGAGTTTCTACGACCTCGACTCTCGCAGGTCCACGGAGAACCCGTGCAAATTTGTACTCGAATGTACCAGCCCAGAGTTCGATTATTTTTTCGGCGACCCATTTCGTTTTGAGAGCATCTTTGGGAACAGGAGCCCCGCTTCTTTCCCAGAATTGCGTGGACATCCCGCCCGG
This sequence comes from uncultured Candidatus Saccharibacteria bacterium, assembly GCA_964623775.1. Classification (GTDB taxonomy): domain Bacteria; phylum Patescibacteriota; class Minisyncoccia; order Phycocordibacterales; family UBA2100; genus UBA10103. The sequence continues at coordinate 228,987 of CAZUVH010000001.1, forward strand.
CCCAACCACCAATACTTTCCCGACCCTATCATCGAGCGATACGGAGTTGGCCAACATGCCGAGTCCAGCCTTAACAGCTGTATACATCGGCTCAAGTAAACGCGGAGTCCATTGCGACGTTGAAGTGATTGCAATGAAACCCGGGAGTACTTCTTGTGCATGAAGAATTTTCTGCAAAAAAAGCGCAGACGCAAGAAGACCTACTCGGTTCATTTTTTCAATGTCTGCGTCGCTCAAATCGCTAATCTTTCCTTCTTGGTAAAAGCCAGCAGCGTAGGCAAGTGTGTCTATACACGGCAGTTCGGTGAGAAGCTGGGTCACCCCTTGGCCGAGTGAATCAGAGTCCAGATCGAGTCGTAGAAATGTTACGCGGTCGTCTTTAGGATCGTGTCGGCCTGTCACAAAAACCTTGTTGTTTTTCGCGAAGATTAGGGCGATTTCCAGACCGAGACCTGAACTCCCGCCAATAACCAAAACGTTTTTTATCATTACTCTGATTCTCCCATCATTACGAAAAGAGCCAACTGGCACTCACTATACTGCAAAGGGAACGGAACGGATATTTAGTGCGTAAATACAAAGACGAAGATCGATAGAGCTCCGTTTATGAGGCGATCGAATCCGTCGCTACTGGTCACGACGGTTGCGGCGATGCGCGGATCGACGTGCTTCTTTTCGGGACTCGGCTTTGGGGCGATCTCAGGCATCGTGAGCATCGGCACCTTCTTCTCCGGCTTCAATGCCGGCATGCCCATTTCATCGATCGTGACCGGCTGCGGCATGATGGGCTCTTTCGGTGGCTTTGGCGCCTCGGGTAGCGTAGGGGGCACCAGTGCGGGGATTTTTGTCGGCTGTGCAACGCCAGTGATCGGCGCCGGCTTTTTGGGGGCAGAAGGGCTGGATTCTGGCACTGGGGCGGTGATGTACCACACATAGGCGACAACGAGCATTGTCGCTGCGAATATCTTCCAGAAGATCTTCGCGTTTTCTTTTGTCATACCCCGTATACCTGCAGTGTACGCACAATGAGTTTTAGCGCAATTGGTGTTGTAGAGTGGTCTCCACGAGCGCTCGGGGCCATCCATAGGCGAGCCGATTGAGGGTCACCACCTTCTCGGTGATAGGCGAGGGAGGTGCCTCCTGGGGCGCGAGGCTTCTGCCCGAGAAAACCTCGCTCGTCTTGCCGTCGATCATGAGTTTTATATAGAAATTGAAACGTGGAAGGCCGAGGAAATCGGCTTCGTGGATCCCCGCCATCTCGCGCGAGAGGATTTTGGCATCCTCGACGCCCACTTCGAATGCGGCGAGCGTGCCCACGTTGCCGAGGACTGCGTCTTTGATATTTTCCGGCAGCTGCGAGAAATACTGGTTGGTGAGATGCATGCCGAGTCCATATTTACGTGATTCGCTGAGGAGGGAGGCAAACGTGTCTGTCGCAAAATTCTGAAACTCGTCGACGTAGAGGTAGAAGGGCGCGCGATCATCCGCCGATCTCTTGGCGCGCTTGAGAGTCGCTGCTTGTAGTCGAGACATAAGGATGAGGCCAAGCATGTGCGCGTTGATCTCGCCGATTTTCCCCTTCGAGAGGTTGCAAAGCACGATTTTGCGATTGTCCATCATTTCGCCAAAATCGAACGAGCTCACGTGCTGGCTCATGATGTTGCGCATGAGCGCGTTGTTCATAAAGGGGCCGAATTTGGACATGAAGTAATTCAGCATTTCGCTCTTGTGGAAGTCCGACGTCTTCTGCATCTGCTTGGTCCAAAAGTCGATGACGAGAGGATCGGTGAGGTGCGCGCGTTTTTGCCGCTCGAATTCACGATCGACGAAGAGCCGGGGGATCTCGAGAATACTGCCGCCCTCAGGACCAGTCATCACGGTGAGCGCCGCGTTGCGCAACCAGTGTTCGAATTGCGGACCGATGACACCGGTTTTCTTGGGATCAAAGAGTTTGTAGAAAATCTGAATGCATTCGTTGACCAGGAAATCTTTCTCGAATTCGTCGTGCGCCTCGAGGAGATTGAGCCCCATCGGGAATTCCGTATCGCTCGGATTGAAAAGCACCACATCCTGCAGCCGCTCACGCGGGATATGCGCGAGGAGCCAATCGATCGACTCTCCGTGTGGGTCGATATAGCAGGCGCCATCACCGTTTTCAATATCTTGGAGGCACATGTTTTGGAAGACTGTCGACTTACCGACACCCGTCTTACCGATCATGTACATGTGGCGCAGACGATCGGCGGGCTTGAAGCCGATGAGATTTCTTTTGCCGCGATGGACGCTTTCGCCGATGTGAATGTTCATATGAGTGAAATGTCGAGTTTTTTCTGGATAAAGTATTCGGACTTGAGCGTCTTGTTGAGTTCTTTCCGTACCGCCTCCGTCTTCGCGTCGGATTCGATCATGGCGACGAGCGATTGGTGTTCATACTCGATCTTCTTTTCGAGTGCGTGGAGAAGGGCAGGGCTGATATCGCGCGCCACTGAGGCGAGCATGTCGCGGCGTTGCTCCACCATCTTTTGTGCGTGAGCGTGTGTCATACAGTGCCAAGGAGTGATTGGACTAATAAGGTCTCGCAGGTTTCCTCGACAAATCGCTTCACGGGACGTGCTCCGAAGCGGGGATCTGAGAGGTGTGCGATCTTCTCTCGCATCGCGGCGGGTTCGATGTCGAATTGCACGCGATGTTTTGAGAGACGCTTCTCGATCTTCTTGATCTCAAGCTCGGCGATTGAGACGAGACTCTTGGTAGAGAGGGGATTGAAAATGAGCACAGCATCGAAACGGTTGATGAATTCGAGTCGAAAAGTCTTGGCGAGTATGGGCAGGATCTTTTCTCGCACCACGGACTCATCGCCAAGATCGTCGCCATGCTCGAATGCCTGAAGTATTTCCGCGACACCCGTATTGGATGTCGCCATGACGATCGTGTTGCGTGCGTCGACTGTCTCATTCTGTCCGGAGGTGAGTCGGCCGTCGTCGAGTACCTGGAGGAAGATGTCGAAGACTTTTGGATGCGCTTTTTCTATTTCGTCGAGCAGGATGAGAGAGTACGGCTCTTTGCGCAACGCATTGGTGAGCGCGCCGCCCTCGTCGTAGCCCACGTATCCCGGCGGTGAGCCCACGAGCCTCTGCACCGTGTGATCTTGCTGGAATTCCGACATGTCGAATCGAGCAAAGCTCTCCGACCGACCAAACATTATCTCCGCGACGCACTTAGCGGTCTCTGTCTTGCCGACACCTGAGGGGCCGAGCATGAGGAACGACCCGAGCGGACGATTTGGATTACGTAGTCCGAGCTTTGCCCGCTGCAGAGTCGCGGCGATTTTCCTGATCGCACTGGATTGATCGACGATCCGCTCGTTGAGCCGCTCCTCGAGATCCTTCACTCCCGCGAGTTCATTCTGTGAGAGTTGCGATTCCGGTACGCCCGTTTTGGGTGCGACGACATGCGAGATCGCCTCGCGTGTGAGTACTCGCTGACTTTTCGAGGCGGCGTACGAAATACTTTCGTCGAGCAGGTGGATCGCCGACTGCGGCATTTGCCCAAGAGTGGGGAAGCGCTCGGTGTGCGCCACGATCTCTTGGAGCGATTCATCCGGTACGATCACGCGATGGCGCGCATTGAGGCGCGGCAATTTCTCCGAAAGTATTCGTGTGTGCTCTCCGGCGCTCTGTCCCTTGAGATTGATCACCTCAAATTCCTGCACGAGCGACGGGTGCTCTTGTTCGAGCCAGGCAAATTCATGCGGTTCGAGTGTAAGGACGACATGCACGTGCTGATCTTTGAGCAGCTTTTTGTACAAGCGGTACATGCGATGCGTGAGCGTCGCATTGCGGGTGATTTCGCGGCCAAAATCGTCGACGAATATCACGCTATGCGGCACCTGCGAAAATGCTTCCGCATACCGCTCTTCGAGTGCGCCGTCATTGTCGAGCGCGTAGAGATGCGAAGTATCAAATTGGAGGAGTGCATATGAGTCGTATTTTGCGTTACCGCTCATGCGCTTCATCGCGCCATAGACAAGCATTGATTTGCCGATACCGTTTGGCCCCACGATGAGCGCATTATTTTTGATCCTCCGGCCGAAGACGCGGTAGAGGCGATCGATCTCACTTTCGCGCCCCACGATTTTCGGAAGCCGCGGAGCTTCTTGGCGGAGATTATAGTAGGCGATTTTTTTCGGATCAGTCATACATTACTAGCCAGCGCGGCGCATGCTTATTCCGTTCAACGTGCGACGCGAAGTGGTCTGTACCGGAGTGTTGTCGTTTTGAGGTGGGGAATAGCGTGTCGGTCGCAGCACCTCGGGGTTCACAGATTCTCGTGTGGCGACAAAACGTGGAGTGGTCGGGATGCCGAGTGCGCGCTGTAGAATCTCCGCGCCAGTCATGACACGTTCGCTCCTCGTCTCCTCTGCGGCAGGTATATCGATTGTCTCAGCTCGCGCAGGCTTTTCATGGGTAGTCTGTGCCGGGAGTCGCTCCCTCTCGACCGAACTCCGTACCACATGGTCTTGCTCCCGTGTCTCACCACTGCTTTTGATATTGATTATTTCTTCGTGTCGCGCGCGATGTTCTCCGAGAGGGAGCGACTCCCGGACCACTTCAACTTCTGGTTTTTCTGCAATCGAGAGCTCTGTTTCCTCGAGGCCTTTTTCTTCAACAATCCTCTGCTCCATCTTGGGGATCACCACCTCGCGTATCAGTCGTGTGATCGGCTCATTGAAAAGGGGAGCTGGCTCGATTTTCACCGCGGCCTCGGGCGACTCAACGGCGAGCTCTTTTGACGCAGGGCTCGCTTCCTGTTCTTGTTGTGCAAGCTTAGCTTGCTCAACTGGCGGTTCGGCCCCTTTTTCTTCGACGCTCTCGACGAATACGGGGAGTGATTCAAAAATCTTTTCTCGCACGGGTTCTGGAGTAGGGGATTCGGGAGCCAAAAAGCGAGAGAGCCAGGATTTTTCTGCCACCTCCTCTTTTTCTTCTGCAATTTCTGGCGCAGCTTCGTTCACGATCGGCGTTTCAAAATACGTTTCAGCGGGTACTCCGCTATAAAAAGTCGTTTCATGCATGTGGGCGACTGTTTCTTGCACTACTTCGATCTGCTCCTCCACTACTTCTTGTGGACTTTCGTGCCACTCGACATGGTGGTCCTTCTCGGAGCTTTCAGAAGTCTCTTCACCTTCAAATTCGTCATCCTCTTCATCCTCTCCGATCATCGTCGAGCGGATTTCGTAGCTCACACTGCCATCGGGTGCGCGGAGAAGGTGCGTGACATGTAAAATCTCTTCGCCAGCGCGCTCCTCGATGTAATCGGGGAGGCGAATCATCGATTCACCGCTCTTCAAAAGCTCGAGCGTCTCGTGGTGCGCTGCGCGGTACCCGTCGTCGTACCCGCTGTCGATTTTCTCAGTGAGCGATTCTCCCGTACGCGTGTCGACTATCCCTTTGCCATCAAACATATACTCACCCGAGCTGCGGTGGGTGAGCTCCCAATCCTCGATCTGGCCACCCTTGTGCTCCAAGATGTCTTGCAGCGCCGGGTCGTCTGTCTCTTTTGAAATTTCGGACTCGTCTTCAAAATCTTTCTCGTCATTCTCAAAATCCTCCCGTGCTTTTTCAGCCTCGAGGTCTCTCTCGATATCGCGCAAAATCTCCTCATCTGTGTAGTGTTCTGTTTCGGTGGGCATATATACAGCATTCAAAACTCCCGACACGTGCCGGGGTCTAAATGTGTAAAGCGAGTGCTTCCACAGGGGACTTGGCGCGAGTCGAACATAGCCCTGAACGATCAGGGGAATGTGTGGGATCCGGCTTTACGGTTACGCGATAGCGAGGGAATTGCACCCTACTTCACCGACACACCTACGAAATGAATACCACGGTCATTATGACACCAGATCAGTATAGATATCTGTGGACAGTGTATTACATCACAGAGCCGCCTTTGTGTCCCTAGTCCCCGGTGCTATATTCGTGGAAATTTATGAACCAGCCAACTGACCACGGTTCTCAAAAGCCGGACGAACTCTCATTGGCGAAAGACTTTCGCAACAATTCGCGTGAAATGCTTATGTTTGCCATGCGTCGAGGCTGCGAGTTGGCAGATGAGTTTACTCGCCTTGAGGTTCAGATCGCCGCACTCCTGTTTCCTGTTGCTGGAATCTTCCTCGCTTATTTTACAGCAGCCTCACTCGACACTAGTGTTACCGCCACGCTCATGCGATTAGGTTTTGCATTTGCTCTTTTCTTCCTAATTGCTTCGCTTGTAATGGGTCTCTTGCATATCAAGCGAAAAGAAAAGTTTTGGGACGAGGCCCATGTTGCTAGCGTCTCGCGCTTTGATCATTGGACAGCGATGCTGAAAAACGGCGGATCTTTTAAAGAGACCTACGAATTTCACAGTGGTGTGGGACTCGGTGCGTATGGCGTCAAAACTTCACCTGTATGGACTTGGATACTTCAGACGATTTTTCTCGCAATCGCGATAGGTCTTTTCTTCGTGTTGGCCATGGTGTTTCTGTTTGGTCATTTCACTAATCAACATGCCGCCCTCATTGAGCGCTCATTGGGCTTATAATATAATGATCACCCTATGAAAGACGGTCGCATCATCACATGGTAATGAAAAACCCCCAGAAATGGGGGTTTTTCTATGTATAATCATTCCGATGAGTGGGTATGAAGAACTATTTCGTGGCAAGAAAATCACAGTCATGGGACTGGGGATGCTTGGGCGTGGGGTGGGGGATGTGGAATTTTTGGCGAGGTGTGGTGCGGAGGTACTGGTGACGGATAAGAAAAGGGAGGGCGAGCTTGCCGAGTCGATCGAGCGTTTGCAGGAATTCCCCGATGTCACATTTCATCTCGGCGGCCACAAGATCGAGGATTTTCAGCATTGCGACATGGTGCTCAAGGCCGCTGGTGTACCGCTCGACTCACCGGAAATCGCGGCGGCACGTGCGGCCAATATTCCCGTGTATATGTCGACCGCACTTTTTGCAAAATACGCTGCAGAAGCTGGGGCGATTGTCGTAGGGATTACCGGTACGCGCGGCAAATCGACGGTGACACACATGATTCATCATGGACTCGAGCACGTGGGGAAGCGCTCACACCTGGGCGGCAATGTGCGCGGCAAGTCCACGCTCGCGATGTTGCCGGAAATAGAGAAGGGTGATTATTGCGTCCTCGAGCTCGACTCGTGGCAGCTGCAGGGATTTGGCGATCTCAAGATTTCTCCGCACGTCGCCGTATTCACCAATCTGATGACCGATCACCTCAATTACTATCCGGACATGGAGACGTATTTTGCCGACAAGGCTGCTATTTTCAGATATCAAAAAGCGGGGGATGCGCTCGTAGTCGGAGGCGCGATAGAGGAGCGCATTGTGGCGGATCATCCGCCGGTTGTGCCCACGGTGCCGCCTGCGATACCGAAAGAATGGAAATTGCTCGTGCTCGGTGAGCACAATAGAGAGAACGCCGCGCTCGCTGCGGGCGCGCTTTTTGCGCTCGGGCTTTCGCAGGGCGAAGTGAGCGCTGCGCTGGGATCATTTGACGGGCTTGAGGGCAGGCTCCAGCTCGTGCGTGAGATCGACGGCGTGATGATCTGCAACGACAACAACGCGACGACGCCGGAAGCGACGATCGCCGCGATCGCGACGCTCGCAGATGATGGAAAAAAGGTCATATTGATCGTGGGAGGCGCAGACAAGAGTCTTGCGCTCGAAGACTTGGCGAGGACGATCAACGAACATGTCGCCGCCACGGTCACATTGAGTGGCACGGGCACACAAAAATTGGTACCGCTCCTGACCGCTCCCTGCGTCCCCGAAGAATCTCTGAGGAGTGCATTTCTGCACGCGATGCAGCTCGCAAAAAGCGGTGACATCATTCTCTTCAGCCCCGCGTTCGCATCATTCGGGATGTTCCGCAACGAGTACGACCGCAACGATCAATTCTTGAAGATCGTCAAAGAATTTTAAATAGAAACCCCGCGGTATCCGCGGGGTTTGATGTCTTTTCGTTATTGTCGGGCCTCGTTTTCTCGATCGATCCTGATCCATGTAGCTGCGCTCACGAAAACGTATGCGGCGTTGAGGAAGAAGAACACCCATGCGCCTGCGCTGTACGCGTAGATCACGAGGAACACGCCGCCGGCCGCCAACATAAGAAACGCACTCTGCCACGGCAGTGCCATAAGCCCGATGATGATCAGAAGGAGTCCGAGTGAGCCAATCCACGTCCACGTGTCGGTGATGCTTCCACTGACAGAGAGACCCGCACAGGTGAGTGCTGTGAACATAAGCATCGCTGGCACGCTTTTCTCTCGAGAAAATCCCAGCATCTGCGATCCGCTCCACATGCAGACGAGCACCTGGAGCAGGGCGAAGACGTCATTGTGCAGGAAAAGTTTCGCGTATATGGCGAGCACGAACGCACCGAGCATCGTGAATCCATCGCGGTATCGATCGGACGCGACGCCGATGATGATCAGGATAAATGCTGCATAGGCGAGTCCGTTCCATGCGGTACTGATCGGCGATGTGAATCCCAGCAATTCCAACATTGAGCTCTCCCGTGATGTTCTGCCGACATTAAAGCCGAGCAGGGGACGATGTCAACTGAATCAACAGATTCGATTATGAACTCTGCGCAGGGACACGCTCGCGCAGGAGTGCGATGCCTTTTTGCATAGCTTCAGTGGTCTCGGGGTCTTTTTCGAGATCGACTATTGTCTGTTGAAGGACGCTGTCGATGCCGTTGCTGTTGTCGAAAAGGTACGAGGGGAACTCTTGGAATTTTTCAAAATATTGCTGAAACGTTTTCTTTCGAACATCCGGATTTTTGCTCGTCGCGCCTTCTTTCAGGTCGGCAAAATTGAATTTTGGCTGTTTTTCCCTTTTTACCATTACGCGTATTGTAGCGCGTATTATTTTGCGCGATAGATAGCGGAAGAATGTCGCGTTGTATACTGTTTTATATGCGTGAAGCATTTCCAAATAAGAACAAAGACGCGGCGGAAAAAAACTCCGAAGTTTTTGTCAGTGAGTGGGATAGGGAAATTCTCGAAAAAGGCGCGCATGGCGTTATCTCGAAAATACTGGAAGATTTTGACGGGCCCCCTGACGTGATCGTATTACCAGAGACCTCAGCGCGACCACTTTTTTATGTGCTACGGCCAGTCTTTCAAAAGTTACAGGAGACCGGTGGTACTCAGATGCCGAGGTTTTATTTTTTTAATACAAAAAAGCCGAGCATAGCACTTTCCGTAGAGGAGCGTGCCAAAGGTGGTTTTGAAGACGAATACGTAACAATCGATTCAACCGAAGAATTACGGCGGCTCATTGAGGAAATGGGATATCCTCCGAATGTGACAGAACACCAATTGAAAGAAGCGGAACCCGAGAAAATGAAGGAGGCCAGGGATTTGATGAAAGAGCGCGCCCACGAAATCCTTGATCGTGCACCTGGTGCACGAATCGCAATCGTTGATGAATATGAATCGAATGGTTATACAGTTCGGGAAGTGCGCCGTGCTTTTTCGAATCCAGAGCTTCCAGCGTATTCAATTTTTGCAGATTATCCCACTCAGACTCATGCGGGCACGACCATTAATGCTAATCGCGAAGGTAACCCGCGACGCCACAACAAAGCAAAATTAACCTATTCCGATGAACCTGCCGTGGGTGTACAAAAAAATAAACATGAATTTTTTGAAAAATACACGTTAGCAATCAGGAATTCTCACGATCCGCAGGATTTAGAGCAACAAAAAGCAACTTTGCGAAAAGAATTGATAGTAGTTGGAGAAAAGGTTGCGAACACTATCTTAAAAGAAATATCCGACAAAAAGGCGGCATGAACATTCCACAGAACATATATATGATCGGTATCGGCGGCATAGGGATGTCGGCGCTCGCGCAATTGCTGCGCCACCAGGGTCATGAGGTGTCGGGATCGGATCGCGAAGCATCGCCCGTCACTATGCTGCTCGTCGAGAAGGGTATCCATGTCGAGATCGGACAGAGCGAGAAAAATATCCCCGCAGGCTGCGAGCTCGTGATCTATAGCGACGCGGTACCCTCGAGTAATCCTGAGCGCGAACACGCCAAGAAAAAAGACATTCCTGAGATGCCGTACTTCGAAGCGCTCGGCGAAGTGACGAAAAATACCAAGACGATTGCCGTTGCGGGCACGCACGGCAAGACGACCGTGACGGGAATGCTCGCGAAGATTTTGGAATACGCAAAAAAGGAGCCGACAGCGATCGTGGGCTCGATTGTGCGTGATTTTGGATCGAATTTCTTGCCGGGCACCGAAGATCTTTTCGTCGTCGAAGCGTGCGAGTACCGCGACCACCTGCTCAGGCTCTCGCCACACATTCTCGTGATTACAAATCTTGAGCTCGATCACACGGATTACTTCCCAAATCTTGAAGCTCTGCAAAACACATTCAGAAAAGCAGTCGAGCGAGTCCCCGTCGACGGCGCGATCGTCGCAAATCCCTATGATCCGGTTGTTGCGGCTGTCCTCGGCCATGCGAAGGCACCCATAATCGACTACACGACGCAGACAGTGCCGCGGCTCGAGTTGATCGGCGAGTTTAATTCGCAAAACGCGCAGGCTGCAAAAGCGGCGGCTCGCACCGCATTTCCGCACCTGCAGGAAGAGTACACCGACCGCGCACTTCTCGAATTCAAGGGTTCGTGGCGCAGGTTTGAGTATCGCGGCGAGACGCCGAGCGGGGCCGTCGTGTACGACGATTATGCGCATCACCCGACGGCAATAAAGAAGACGATCGAGGCCGCACGCGAGAGATTCCCCGATAAGCGCATCATTGTCGCTTTCCACCCGCATCTGTATAGTCGCACCAAGAGTTTCCTCAACGAATTCGCTGAAGCGCTCTCTGCGGCAGATGAGGCGATCGTGGCGCCCATATACGCTGCACGCGAGACACCTGATCCCGAGGTCTCCAATCACATACTCGCGAATCTCGCGCTGGGGAAAGGTGGGGATGTAATCGCACTCGATTCATTCGACGAGATCCGCGACCGACTGCTCGGTGAAGACAAAAATTCGCTCATCATCACCATGGGCGCAGGCGATATCTACAAAGTCGCCGAACAAATCGCGGATTGATGGCTGTGCTATTGTTTCCTCATGGAAAAACAGAAGCATCCGCTCCATCTCAAAAATCCCGAGCTCCAGACTTCTGCCGAAGTGAACCGCGCAGTCAAGCGGCACGAACGTCACGATGATGAAAAGATCCCCAACAACCCCTCCGAACGCATCGAGGCGTACATGGGTCGTCTCGAGAATGTCTTTCTCAATCCTGACGAGCGGACTCGCACGCGCAATCTGGAAATGTTCCGCGATAAAATATACGACGCGCTTATCATCAAAAAAGATAACTTTCCCGATTCGTATTTCGAACTTCAGAAACGCATCGCCCGTGAACGCGGCCAGAATATTGAAGTAATTCCGGCCGATGTCCGCGAGCAGATGATGGACACCGCCATCGAGGATCAACGACATTCTCTCGACGCGTGGATGGAATATCTCACCTCGCCGAACGCCGTGTATCCAGCATGGTTCAAATATTACGCATGGAATCAGATCATAAAGCTCTCGCAATTCGACAAAGAACGCGGCGAATTCAAGAAACGCACCGACTCCACCGTCGCTCCGTATCCGGAAATCTATCGTGAACCTTTGGCCCAGATCGCCGATCTCTATGAGCGCGTAAAGGATAACAACAAAGATTCGGAAGCCCGTCGAGAATTCGACAGAAAATTTCCGGCTCTGTACGCCGAACTTATCTCAAAATCCCTCGCCGCTTCGATGGAGAACCGCGAGGAGGTTCGCGGACAATGGATAAAATACGAACAGGGGAACGATGAGGCCGCGCAAAAGCTGTTCGAGTCGCTCGAAGGAAAAGGAACCGGATGGTGTACCGCCGGCCGTTCGACCGCCGAAACGCAGATCGAGTCCGGCGACTTCTATGCGTACTATACGTACGGCAAAGATGGCACTCCAAGCCAGCCGCGCCTTGCCATCCGCATGGATGGAAAAGACAGGATTGGCGAGGTCAGAGGTATTCTTCCGCATCAGGGAGTGGAACCGGTCGTACAGGAAGTGCTCGACGACAAGCTCAAAGAATTCGGAGATGAGGCGGAGGTATATCGCAAAAAAAGCGAGGATATGCGACGTCTCACCTCCCTTGAGCGTGCATACGAAAAGGGCGAACAATTCACGAGGGATGATCTGGTTTTTTTGTATGAAATAAACTCAACTATTGATGGTTTTGGGTACAAAAAGGATCCTCGTATCGAAGAACTTCGCGCTGACCGGAATCTGGAGGAGGATATACTTACCATCTTTGAATGCGCAAAAGAGGAAATCGCTCACGTGCCGAGCGAAATAACCGAAAATACCAAAGCATATGTCGGACAGCTTGAGCCGGGCATTTTCCAGAAGCTTCCGGCAACTTTGGAGCATGTATATACGTCATTCCCCGAAAAGGAAATCCGACGTGAAAGTGTCGAAATCGGTGGCAAAACTACCGAGCAATTGATACACGAAATGGAAAAGGCCGATATTCACATTTCCGATTATGCGCGGAGCATGCTTCGAAACTCGAAAGAATTCATCCCAAAAAAAAATTCGGAGGACATGACGCTTATCCACCTCACGGTCGGTGATCTTGGCTTCAGAACGAGCGCGACCGCCGACCAGATATTCGAGCGGGCGCAACAGCTCGGTTTGGAACTTTGCCCGTCGGATACCGGTCCCAATTGGCGGCTAAAGTACCGCAATCAACCTTTGGGAGAATGGATCTGCATGGGCATGAAGCAAATAACCAGCTCTGATGGACTCCCAAGCATCTTCATACTAGATCGCGGTGACGTTGGCTTGTGGCTGGCCACCGCCTCGGCGGAATTTGACCACAGGTGGAGTTCGGACAATGTGTTCATTTTCCGTCTCCGCAAGGCGTCTCCTGAATCTTAGCGCTCCGATTTTTGTCTCTTTGCCTTCTGTTTTCGCAACTTTCTTCATTTCTTTCCGCCGCGATGGCGGGTAGGTTTTTTACGAAAAAATTTCCGGTTCCGGATTGGGATTTTTTTCCTTAAAGACGAGGATTTTGTATCCGAAAAAATTTCCGAGAACGGATACCGGTATCGTCATGAGTACTGCGATGTTTGCCCAAAGTTTTGGCGAGATTCCCTCCGGTGCGCCAAGAACATTTACCAAGAACGAAATAATGGCGACGTTGAGGAGGGCTACACTGCTGGAGACGGAGAAGAACAAGACGTATTCGCGACGCGCCGTCTCTTTATCTTTGACCTTAAACACCAAAAATTTATTCCAGAAGAATGAGTGCGTGACGACGATCGCAAAGGTGATCAGTGAGAAGAACGTAATCTCGATACCCTCGGTGATGCCGGAGACCCACAGGAAGATGTTGAAAATACTGAGGCTGAGGACGGTGTTGAGTACGCCAACAAGCGCATACCGGACGAATTTCCAGCCCAAGATCTTCTGCAAGAGGAGATACATCCCAAAAGAATACGGGCCCAGGTGCCTAGTGTAAAGGCGGGCTCTGTTGCATAGACGCACGGTACGCATCCGTGATAGTGTCCACGCATGGAAGAATCCGAAGAGTCAAAGGGCAAACTTTCAATAGTCGCGACACCCATCGGCAATATGGGGGATATTACCTTTCGCGGTCTGTGGAATCTCAAGGAGTGCACGGCTATTTATGCAGAAGATACGCGGGAGATTTTGAAATTGCTCAATCACTATGGTCTGCGCAAATCCGTATTTCGCCTCGACGCGGCAATGGAGGATAAGAAGGCGAAAGAGGTGATCGAAAAATTGGAGGCGGGCGAACATATCTGCTACGTGACCGACGCCGGGACGCCGGGGATCTCAGATCCAGGGGCGAGGCTCGTCGCGCGCGTACGAAGGCTCGCACCGGACGTCGTGATCGACGCGATCCCGGGTGCTTCGGCGCTCACGGCTGCGATTTCGATCTCGGGCGCCGATCTCGATTCGTTTACCTTTCTCGGATTCTTGCCGCACAAAAAAGGCCGTCAGACCACTCTGAAACGAATCGCAAAAAGCGAGATTCCTGTGATCCTGTACGAATCTCCGCACCGGATTTTGAAACTCTTGAAAGAGCTTGAGGGTGTCGGCATTGAGAAAGTCTCGATCGGACGCGAGCTCACCAAGATGCACGAGGAAATGATAAGTGGCTCACCTAAAGAGCTCGCAAAAGATTTGGAGAAGCGAAAAGCAGTGAGAGGTGAGTTTGTCGTGATTGTCGAACCCAAAGGAGCTTAGAACGGCCGCGGTCTATCTATATCGTACTTTTTTGCCGCATCCTGAAATGTTTCGGGGTATTGTTTCTGGCCTTCCTCGGAAAGACCGGACTTTTCGATAGCTTCATCAAAGGTCTCTACTTTCGGAGAGTGTCTCTCTTCGTTGATAGTCCTCTTTTTCAACATACTCATATTTGCGTCCCTCCCTGGGAAAAACCGCGCTTTGCGTAGGTATGCCTGAGTATAGGGGAATAGTTTCCCACCGATATCGAGGCCGGTAAAAAGATGACTCTGCCAACCGCCGGCAAATATCTCACCAGATATACTGTCGAAATTCTTAAGCTCTTTTCCTATTGGTGAAGAAAGAAGTTGGATCTGGGTATCCTTGTCGCTCAGCCGACTTTCCATGAGTGCTTGCAGCTCATTTTTCAGGTGCCATCCGAATCGTTTCCGAATGTAGTCTTTTTTGTAAATACTCTGTTCGCCAAAAGAGGTTATAGGGAATGTGACGCCCTCCTCTTTGACTTTTCTCTTGATCTCAGAATAGTAGGGACTCGATATAAAATCCGCTTCGTCGAAAAAGATGTGCAAATCGATGTCGGTCTTTTTCGCGGTTTCTTCGGTCAGCACTTTACCTTTTGTTAGAGAACCAAAAAGGGAAAAGGCGAGGTTAACTCCAGGAAACTTCTTTTGCAGTTCATCGCAAGATTCTTTGACAGCTTTGTACCGCTCGCGTGAGATCGGATCTTCGGAGATTTTGAAACGTTCAGGGGAAGGCGTGTAGGGTACTTTTTTCTGACGCTCCATGCTCATATCATCACAGTATACCAATATCGACGTATTCTTTGCGACGTGAAATCTCACCGTGGTATACTCCTTGCCATGACAGCAGACGCACTCATTATTCTTGCGGGGACATTGGTCGCAGTAATCCCATTTCTCGGGTTTCCATCATCGTGGGATCGTGTGTTTTTCTTTGTGCTCGGAGTGTTTGTCGTCGCGCTCGGTATCGCGGTCAGGAGGAAGCAGGTAGCACACCGACCGGAGGTAAAGCCGACACTTTTTGCAGAAAGCCAGCCAAATCTTTCTGCTCAGAGTGTCCATCATGAAGCAGATAAGTAAATTTGGGCGCAATAGTTTTGTTGCTATTGGCGGCATCGCGTTTGCGGGTGCAGGCATGACGATTGCAGCGTACACCGTGCCCTCACTTAGTCCCGAAGTCGCTTTCGTCCGGACACCGGCGGCAGTCGAGCAGGCATTGCCGGGGCCGCAAGAGCCCGAGAAGCCGGTCGTGACGCACATACCGACGCCTGTCCCCGTAAAAGCGATCTACATGACTCAGTGTGTCGTCGGCACGCCATCGTTTCGTGCTGATCTCGTGAAGCTCGTCGATGAGACCGAGCTCAATTCGATCATTATTGATATCAAGGATTTTACCGGGGGTATCGCATTTCCTGCGCCTGACGACCCGCTTCTCAAGGATTACCGATCGACAAAGTGCGGAGCGGCCGACATGAAGGACTTCGTGCGATCATTGCACGACAAGGGTATTTACGTGATCGGGCGCATCACTGTCTTCCAAGACCCTCTGCAGGCTTCCAAATACCCCGAGCTCGCAGTGCAGAAAAAAGGCGGCGGCGTCTGGCACGATCACAAAGGTCTTGCGTTTATCGACGTGGGTGCAAAAGCGCACTGGGATTACATTGTTGAGCTCTCGCGCTACTCGTATGAAGAAATCGGGTTTGATGAGCTCAATTACGATTACATCCGCTTTCCTTCGGATGGTCCGATGGACCAGGCAGTGTACAGCCACAGTGTGGCTCTGGGGAAATCAAAATCAGGAG
Source organism: uncultured Candidatus Saccharibacteria bacterium (assembly GCA_964623775.1). Taxonomy (GTDB): domain Bacteria; phylum Patescibacteriota; class Minisyncoccia; order Phycocordibacterales; family UBA2100; genus UBA10103. The sequence continues at coordinate 245,160 of CAZUVH010000001.1, forward strand.
CGCTCGAAGAATTTTTCAAATATCTCAACGAGAAAGTGAAGCCGATGGGCATCGTTACTTCCGCCGATCTTTTCGGCTACATAACGGTGCATGAAGACGACCTCGGTATTGGGCAGCTGCTCGAGCGTGCGCTGCCGCATTTCGACTACATAGCCCCGATGGTCTATCCATCTCACTACAACAGCGGCTTTGCGGGTGTGAAGAATGTGAATTCGAATCCGTATCTCATCGTGTATGAGTCGATGAAGACGGCGGTCGAGCGCACGATCGCGACGACGACATCGGTCTATTTCCTAGGCGCTGTACCGATCGCTTCTACCTCCCCGCAGCTCTATCACAAGCCGGCGTATGACAAATCCAAAATGCGCCCGTGGCTCCAGGCATTTGATTATCCGGTGCCATATACGCCAAAGATGGTGGAGGATCAGATCAGAGCAAATACCGACTCCGGCCTCGATTCGTATTTTATGTGGGATGCGGCCAATAAATACCGGAGCTTGCGCGAAGTGCTTGCTGAATGAACGTGGTATTATTTCGCCATGGAAAATTTTGAACAAGCAAAGAAAGTTGCGAGCCATGAATTGCCAGAACATTCGGGCATTAATGGATCTGAATTACAGCTGCCGACCCCGACACCGGAAATAGAAAAGAAACCGGAAATTTCACCGGCGGAGCTCAATGACCTCATTCAAAATCCAGAGAAACAGTGGGACAAAGACGAGGAGCGGGACAATCCTGCCAAAAAGGGACCAACAATTCACTAATTGAAAAAAATTACCCGCCGCGAATAATTCGCGGCGGGTTTTGTTATGCGTATTCGGGGAGCGCCCGTATCGCAGGAAGGAGCTGTGAGATTCGCAGGTCGACGCCGATCGTTTGCCAGGCTTTTCTGACGACAAAAGGATTGCTGTCGGCGGTGGCCAAATGGAGGAGTCTGAGAACAGCTTGAGTCTTGCCGCCGCCAAACCCGTCGCGTGTCGTCTCGAGAATTACCTTGTCGAGCACATTGTCGAGTACGTCCCGACTCCTTGAGAATATAGGAGTCGCCAATAGTGTACGGGCGAAGTGATCTCTCTTGGCGGGTTCATCCGTGTAATTGAGCCCATCAATCAGCAATTCCCACAGGTATGCGCGAGTAATGGGAAGCGGATATGTGAGCTCATAAGGAATTTTTTGCATGAGCTCAATCGCCTTGTCGGCCACCTTGGTTATCACCGGTGGATAAGCGGGAATTCCATAAAAGCGTACGATTTTTTCGGCAACCTTCTTCAGCTCCTCATCATCCGCACTATCTTTAGCAAGGACGGCCTTTCCCACAAATATGAGCTCGTGGGCTTCGATTTGATTTTTTACCGGCACTTCGGTGACTGTAGTCATGACATTCTCCTTGAGGGCCTAGACCCTCTTCTGGTGTCAGTGAGGTCGAAACCTCGGTTTGTGGACTCTGAAGCGGCGCGAACGACGCTTTGTCCGGGCGCATAAAACCATAAATTCTCCCGAGGAGCAATATTTTTGATATACTTTCTATATGACACCTGGTCATCAGGATGATGATCGTCGCATTACCTACTTCGCGGCGACGCATACAAGAGGCAAGCGCGAAATGTTTGGCATTCGCGGTATTGATCGCAGCAAACACATCTACGTGATCGGTAAGACGGGTATGGGCAAATCGACCATGCTCGAAAACCTAGCTATACAGGACATTCAAAACGGGGAGGGCATTGCCTTTATCGATCCGCACGGTTCTACCGCGGAAAAGCTCCTCGATTTCGTGCCGCACGATCGCATCAACGATGTCATCTATTTCGCGCCCTTTGATACGGATCACCCAGTCGGCTTCAACGTGATGGAGGATGTGGGCTACGACAAGCGTCACCTCGTCGTCTCGGGCCTCATGGGCGCGCTCAAGCGCATCTGGGTGGACGCGTGGAGCGCTCGTATGGAATATATCTTGCAAAATACGTTGCTCGGACTTCTCGAGTATCCCGGCTCGACGTTGCTCGATGTGAATAGAATGCTCACCAACAAAAATTTCCGCAACGCAGTCATTGAGAAGATCACTGACCCGATTGTGAAAGCTTTCTGGACCGACGAATTTGCCAATTTTACCGACACGTACACACGCGAAGCGACGCCGGCGATTCAGAACAAGATCGGCCAATTCGTCGCAAATCCGCTGATACGCAACATCGTCGGACAGCCGACATCCTCGTTTGATATCCGCAAAGCGATGGACGAAAAAAAGATTTTTATCGTCAACCTCTCAAAGGGCCGCATGGGCGAGACAAATGCATCGCTCCTCGGCTCGATGCTCACGGTCAAAATCTATCTCGCGTCGATGTCGCGCGCCGATGAACCGCCTACGCGCATGGCCAAGCTGCCACGATTCTTTTTCTACGTCGACGAATTCCAGTCGATGATGAACGAAGCTTTCGCCGACATCCTCTCGGAATCGCGCAAATACAAACTCGCTCTCACTCTGGCCAACCAGTACATCGAACAAATGGAAGAGGAGGTGCGCGATGCCGTTTTCGGCAACGTCGGTACGCTGATCACGTTCCGCGTCGGCCCATTTGATGCGGAGGTGCTGAAGACCGTCTTTGAGCCCACGTTTACAGCGGAAGATTTGGTGGGGCTCGGGGTCGGGCAGATCTACCTTACCCTCATGATTGACGGCGTGGGCTCGCCGCCGTTTTCTGCCGAAACGATCCCTCCGATCGAAGCGCCGACGATCTCGTATCGTGAAGATGTCGTGACACAATCGCGTGAGAAATATGCGCGACCGCGCGCCGACGTGGAAGCGACGATCAGTCAAAAGCAATCCGAGTTCGTCATGCCTCCGCCGGCACCGAAAGAAAAAAGATATGGAGGAGGGGGAGGCGGATTCAAGCCGACGCCGAGCCCCATAGAGCAGCGGCGCGCTGCTGCTCCTCGCGAAGAAGCCCTTGGCCGTAGCCAGACGGGCGAGGCGGGGAATTTTGACCGACGAACGGGGGAATTCGTCCGCAGGGAAGAGGAGTCGAATGATCGTGTCTACGTGCCACCTACTCGTCCGATGGCTTCGATGAATCCGCCGCAAGCAGGCGCCCCGCAGCAAAGCGTCGGGCATGCAGGGCAGGTCGCACCCCTCGGCCATAGACCTACGGGCGAGGCTCGCCCAGCAACACCACCTCCACCACCGCGCCCAGCGCAACCGACGGAGGAAGAAAAGCGCAATGCGCTACGCGCTGCGATATCGCTCGCGGGCCGCGCTTCGGCAGCGCCTCCCTCTCCAGCCACGGCAAAATCTCCGGCAGAGCTTCTGCGCGAACGTCTATCGGGCGGCGGCGGCCCAAAGATCCAGGCTCCCAAGCCTCCATCGCCACCACAGCAGAATCGACCGCAGCCGACTCCTGCTCCACGACCCGTGCACGCACCCCCTTCACCGCGCACACCACAAGCACAACCGGATCGTTCTTGGGATTCCGCTGCGCCCCTTGGCCGTAGCCAGACCCTCGGGCGTAACCCTATGGGCGAGTCGGGCGAGGCGCGGCCCGCACAGCCCCGCGAAGATCGACGTGAGCACAATCCAAATCCTCTTGGCCGTAACGCGGGCGAAACGCAACATACCCCCCGCGTAGACACGTCTCAACAACAGGGAGCAGCACCGCGTCCGGAGATTCGACCGATGCCACCTGAACCGCCCAAGCAACAAGGAGCTAGCGAGGTCTCAATCGAAATGTTAAAACGGGTACTCAATGAGGTTAAAGACGATCAATAGAGGGGCGGGTGAGCGCAAGCAGCAGAGTGAGTATTTCTTGCCTGCGGAACGCCACAAGGGTACTTCCATTTTTCTAAGCAGATGCTCCGCTAAGAAAAATTGGTCGCTCGCTGCGTTCAGACAGGTCCTCGGCTTCAAAACACTCACCCTGCTGCTCACGCTTTGTTTGGTGGTGCCGGGGGCTGTAAGAGCCGAGATTGTGGTGACGGAAATCATGTACGATCTGCCGACAGGTTCGGATGCGGGCAGGGAATGGATCGAGGTATATAATTCCGGGCCAACCACTGTTGATCTCTCGGCACTGCGACTTTTTGAAAATGGTACGAATCACAAAATAAGTGGAGCCGGGACGCTGGCGCCGAATATGTATGCAGTCATCGCAGATAACCCTACGAAATTCAAGATAGATTGGCCGCAGTATTACGGACTACTTTTCGACAGCGCGTTTACACTTGGCAATGACGGCGATTCGATCGAATTGCGCGACGCCAGTTCGACCGTGCATAGTGCCGCGACATTCACGAAATCGCTCGGCGCAGCAGGAGACGGAAATTCATTGAATAAAGAGCCCAGTGGGTCGACGTTTGCGCCGCGCACTCCAACGCCTGGCGCGATGATGTCTCAAGATGTGGTCGCGCCGAAGACGAAGTCCGTTGTTGAGCAGAAGGTTGTCCAGAAGGAAACAGATACTACTGCCGTGCCAGAAAAAGAAGACTCGACGATCGCCAATACGCCGGTCGAGGTATCGGACGTCTCGCAAGTCGCAGCGGCGGTTGTCGCGAGTGACGATGCGACGCCTCCGTGGCAGTGGTGGCTTGCCGCCGGGCTCCTCGCCTCATCGACAGCCGGCGCTATCATATTTGCTCGCCGCTTCGCAAAAGATGAGTGGGATATTGTTGAAGAGAATTAAATCCCGGAAGAATTGATCAGTCGCAAGAATTCCTTTTCTGTCTCAGGTGTGATTGCTTGGAAGAATTGGGTCATAAGTGTATCGAGCCCCGTGTCCTCAATATAATGTTCGCGAGCATATTTCAAGTGATTCGCTGTAAACTCCTCTGCACCTTTAAATCCGAAGTAATTTTTAAGTTGTGCCATTCGCTCCGCTATTTCATTCGGGCTACTCATGTACGCCTGTAGTCCCCCCGAAATTTTACCGTCCGCCTCTGCTTCAACTGCAAGAGGGTCAAAAAGTTGCGCACGATCAGAATCAGCTTTTGTATATGTGATCAGATCAAAATTAAATCCGGGAGCAAAGTATTCGCGCAAACCCCCATAACGTCGTACCTTGTGGCCTTTTTCATGTGCCTCTACAGCACTCATCTTTTTTGGGTCCTGCAGTTTCCCGTGCGGCATCCATGCAGCCGGCATAGTGCTACTATCGGGACCCCTCTCTTCAAAATTTATCGGAGTAGAGGTCTCAATTTCTTCCAAGCTCTTTAAAAATTTCTGGGTTATCTCTTCGCGTGTTTTGTGTATATATGGTTCAGCCGGACCCCGTTTAATTTTTCCCGCCTCATCCTTAATTAGCTTTCTTCGCATCGAAGGTCGGCCAAGCTCCGCTTTCTCCAAAAGATCGATCACCTGCTTTTGAATCACAGGGTTTCTGAGTCGTTGGAAGAGAAGAAGCGATTCATTGCCTTCGTAATTTGCTTGTCTCGCCACTTCCTCCATAGAAGGTTCTTTTGGTGTATTTCGTGGTATTTCTCGCATCACGGCTCAGTATACCCGTTCCTTTTCTTGGTGTAATCTGGGGTTATGGCAGAAAAAGAGACAGTGGTTGTGACAGGTGGCGCGGGGCTTATCGGCCCGAGCCTAATCGAGCTTTTGCTCAAGAAGTACCACGTGGTCTCACTCGACAATTACTTCATCGGCAAAAAAGAGAATCATATCGAGGGTGCAGAATACGTGGAAGGGCACACGAAAGATATTGAGCAATTATTGGCGACCGTCGACCCGAAGATTATTTTTCACCTTGGGGAGTATTCGCGCGTCGAGCAGAGCTTCGACGATCTTGAGGAAGTATGGGAGAGTAACGTGCACGGTACATTTCGCGTTTTCGATTTTTGGCGCAAGAAAAAGTGCAAACTCGTCTATGCTGGATCAAGCACGAAATTTGCGGACGGTGGACTCGGCAGATATCAAAGCCCGTATGCATGGATGAAAGCGACCAACACGGAACTCGTTCAGAATTTTGGCAATTGGTTCAAGCTTTCATACGCGATCACATATTTTTACAACAACTACGGACCACGCGAACTCTCCGAAGGGCCGTACGCATCTGTGATCGGGAGGTTCAAGCAGCAGTATTGGGCAGGAGAGCCGATCTCAGTCGTCGCTCCTGGTACGCAGAAGCGTAATTTCACCTATGTAGGTGATACAGCGCGTGCGCTTTTCATGATTGGAGAAGGCGGGCAAGGTGATGAGTACGGTATTGGAAGCCCGGAGTCGTATACCGTTTTAGAGATAGCAAAAATGTTCTCTGACAACATCCACATGCTTCCCGAGCGGCAGGGGAATCGCATGGATTCGGTCGTCGACACAACACGCATCGAAAAAGAATTTGGCTGGAAGCCGGAGATGACGGTACGGCAGTATATTGAGTCGCTCAAACAACGGAAGCAATAGTTGGCTTTAAATAGGGGTATTTTAGGTATGGACAAGCACTGTCTAATGTGATATAATATTAAATAGTTAATTTAGACTCAAACCGGAGGCTCTCATGGGCTGGCTTACACAGTCGTTCATCGCGGTCGCGTTTTTGACGCCCGCGTGGCTTGCGATCCCGTTTTTCCAAAGGAATTTCGGGGTTTCGGCAGGCGCGTTTCTCGTCTGGTATTTCGTCGGCACATCGCTCTCGGTCGCACTCTTCGGAGTGCCCCGGCAAGCGCTCGTGCCTTCGGTACCGCTCGTGGTCGCGATCACGGTCGTCGGCTGCGTATTCGGTGGTATTGCCAACGGTTCGCTTTTCAGCGCCGTTGCCGGTGCGCCGAATCCGGGTCTTGCTGTCGCTATCTCAAATGGTGCAGCACTGACGACGTTCGTTGCCGCAGTCGTATTCTCACGATTATGGCCGACGCACTTTGCTGCCGCGGAGTTCAGTATCCAATCACTGATCGGCGCGGTACTTATCGTCGCCGGGGCGGCACTCATCGCAATCAAATCCTGATCAGCCTGATTTTCCAGACGCGCGAGCAGTAGCTCGCGCGTCTCTCTTCTTTTCTATATGATTACTGCAATGAAGCGTGTCCTCATCTTTTCACTCGCATACCAGCCGTACGTAGGCGGCGCGGAGATTGCGATCAAAGAGATTACGAACCGTATCGGTTCCGGTGAATATATTTTCGATCTCATTACGCTCCGCTTTGATCGCAAGCTGCCTCGCGTGGAGCGCATCGGCAATGTGAATGTGCATCGCATTGGATTTGCCGCAGATAATCCAAAAGTATCCGATCGGGCGATTCCGTTCATGCTGAGGCTCTCAAAAATCCTCTTCCCGGTGACGTCGTTCATAAAAGCAGTCTCGCTTCATCGCAGGTATAACTACAGTTTGGTCTGGGCGATGATGGCCAATCACGCCGGATTCGGTGCTCTTTTTTTCAAGCTGATGCATCCGAAGGTGTCGTACCTGCTTGAACTACAAGACGGTAACTCACTCGAGCAGGTAAAAAAGCGACAGCCGATTCTGCGCTTCCTCTGGCCGCTCTATAGCCTTATCTACACGAAAGCCAATGCGATTAAGGCGATCTCGAAATTCATAGAACGATTGGCACGTGATGCTGGGTATCATGGGCGCATCGAAGTCATTCCCAATGGCGTCGATACCGCAAAATTCTCAGCTCCCGTTCCCGAGAGTCGTCTGCAGGAACTGAAGGCGAGATACGGTAAACACATGGGTGACATTTTCCTCTTTACCGCCTCGCGGCTTGTGCTCTCGCGCGGCGTCGAAGACGTCATTCGCGCCCTCCGACATCTCCCGCTTGAGGTGAAATTTCTGATTGCGGGCGACGGGGAAGATCGCGACAAGTTGGAGCAAATCGCAAAAGATTGCGGCGTCGAGGGACGTGTTATTTTTGCGGCTCATATTGAGCACAAAGATCTTCCTGCGCTTCTCAAAATCTCCGACATCTTCGTACGCCCTTCGATAATCGAGGGCATGGGCAGCGCTTTCATCGAGGCATTTGCAGCCGGCATACCGGTCGTCGCGACGCCGGTGGGCGGCATACCGGATTTCCTTTTTGATCCCGAGCGCACGCCTGGTGTTGAGCAGACAGGGGTCTTCTGCAATCCGCGCGATCCCGAATCGGTCGCACGTGCCGTCAAGCGCTACCTCGATGACCCGCAGCTTGTCGCGACCGTTGTCAAAAACGCAAAAGCGCTTGTGGACGACAAGTACGATTGGGACATGATTTCATTCGCGCAAAAAAACCTCTTTGATACTTTGATTTTGAATGGCAAGTAGCCCATGGTAGGCTCGGTGCATGAAAACGAGAAAAACAATACTCGTGACCGGAGCGGCTGGTTTTATTGGCTTCCATCTCACGCGGAGGCTTCTTAAGGACGGTTATTGTGTGGTCGGCGTGGATTGTATCTCGGACTACTATGACGTGCGTCTAAAAAACAGACGTCTAGCCATCTTAAAAAAAGAGAAGGCATTTACATTCGTAAAAAAATCCGTCGCAGATTACGCGTCGATTGACCGCATCGTAAAAAAGGTGAGACCAGATGATATCGTGCATCTCGCGGCACAGGCTGGCGTACGTTACTCCCTCGTCAATCCTTGGATATATGCGGATGCGAACTATTTGGGCACCATGAACATGTTCGAGACGGCGCGTCGCAACAACCTTCCGCGTGTTATCTATGCGTCATCAAGCTCAGTATACGGAGCCAACAAAGAAATGCCGTTCAAAGAGAGTGATCGGACCGATTTACCCGTCTCCATCTACGGCGCGTCAAAGCGTGGCAATGAGATTCTCGCGCGCTCGTACCATCATCTTTTTGGCCTCGAGGTTATCGGGCTCCGATTTTTCACAGTGTATGGCCCCTGGGGCAGGCCTGACATGGCGCTCTACAAGTTCGCGCGCCGCATACTGCAGGGTCAGCCCATAGAACTCTACAACCACGGACACATGAAGCGCAGTTTTACGTATATTGATGACATTGTGGAAGCCATTGTGAGCGTAATAAAAAGTACCCCGAAAGGACGGTATGAGCTCTACAATGTCGGTGGAGCGGAGGCTGTTTCGCTTATCAAATTCGTCCAACTCATTGAAAAAACGCTCGGCATGAAAGCAAAAAAAATAATGAAACCGCTCCAGATGGGGGATGTCCCAGAGACTGTCGCCGACACGACGAAAGCGGAGCGTGAGCTCGGCTACAAAGCCAAGACCTCGATCGAGGAGGGCATCGCACAGTTCTCAAAGTGGTTCCTTGAAAACAAGAAATTCACGCTTTCCCTGAAAGAGCCGAAGCAGTAGGATTAGGCAATGCGGGTTGTTATTGCCACAGGAATTTATCCCCCCGAAGTAGGGGGTCCCGCACTGTATGCGCAGGGGGTCGAGCGTGCTCTCGTGGAGATGGGACACATAGCACCACGTGTCGTATTCAGTGCTTTGAAAAAATATCCCCCCGGGATACGACATTTGGTGTATTTATGGAAGCTCTTTTTCATGGCGCGCGGAGCTGATGCCATTTTCGCGTTCGATACATTTAGTGCCGGAGTCCCGGCAGCACTGGTGGGTTCGATACGTCGCATACCAGTCGTTGTTCGGGTGGGAGGGGATTTCGTCTGGGAACATTATATTGAGCGTACGCATGAGCGTATGCCGCTCTCAGAATTTTATCGCAGTAAGCGACCACTCAACTGGACAGAACGAATCGCTTTTTACCTCGTGAGCTGGATGATCGGTCGCTCAAAGCTTGCATTTAATACCGAGTGGCTTCTCGAGATTTGGCGCGAGCCGTATCGAATACAAGCTTCACGTGCAGTTGTGGCCCCCAATGTGATCGGCGAGCGCCTGCCGTCTATTGGGACAGATAATACGATATTGCTTTACGGTAGAAATATTGCGCTCAAGAATTCCGATGCTTTCAAGCGTGCGTTTGAAAAAGCACGCTCGCACGGCGTTACCCTTGAGCTCGAAGAGGGCAGAGTTACGCACGAAGAACTGATAGAACGAATTCGACATGCCTATGCGATTGCGGTACCTTCGATATCTGATGTCGCGCCGAATACGGTCATTGATGCGATACGCTGCGGCAAGCCTTTCATTCTCACGAAATACTCCGGATATGCCGAACGTTTCGGTCGACTTGGTGTAGTGGTCGACCCATTGTCCGAGGACGATATGGCAGAAGGTATCAAGAAGATTGCGGATGACGAGACCTACAAATCCCTTGCGTCACGCATCGCAGATTTCAAGGAGGTGCGCACCTATAGAGACGTCGCGGAAGAGTTTCTCAAGCTCCTCTAGTTTGTTTTGTGAGCCTTGATGATGAGGCCCGTCCCAATGAAGGAAAGTATTGAGTGATCAAGTTTTTCGAATATTTTTGATTGAAGAACGGTCGTTCGGTGAAATATACGGTCAAGCGGATAGGGGATGAGCTTGAAATTGTAATAGATCGAGTAGTCGGTCGCGAAACCATTTTCCGAAAGTAGTGCGACTGCGCGGCTCATTGTGTATTCGCGATGTGTCACGCTACCAGGTCTCGGGCCCTTAAAAAGTCGTACGACCCAGAGAAGTATTCGGTTAAAGGCGCGATACGGGCTTGTGTAATTCGGGAAGGTGATTATAAGGGTGCCGTTTGGCTTCAGGATACGCGAAGCCTCTTTGAGAAATTTATTTTCGTCCTCGAGGTATTCAATAAGTCCCATAGCGGTCGCGATGTCGAATCGGCTGTCCTCAAATGGTAATTCGTACGCATCGCCAACAACCGCTTCTACGTCAGGAAATTCCTCTTTAGCCCTTGCTATCATTTCGGGCGCCGCGTCGACACACGCGACCGTACAGCCTTTGTCACGGAGCGCTTGTACCATGACCCCGGGGCCCGACGCGATATCAACGACGCTTTTCCCGTCTTCAACAAGCGCAAGCACTTTTTCGCGACGTACCCGAAATTGGTAACCCTCCGCCGTTTCTCGCTCGTATTCTGCACGGTACGCCCTACTTTTTTTATTGAAATACGTTACTTCGTTTCGCATATTTTTTCAGTGATTTCAAAAATAATCTCACACCTGAGGCTATTGCTGCAAATGCTGGCGTGTCGTCCGACATATCCATGACCATGCGTCGGAGCCGGTACCTTTTTGTATCTTTTGTATTAGTGCCCTCAAGGGTTGTAAGGGCGTGTGTAAACCGGCCCTCTTCGAGCACGCGCTCAACAGTATCATTCCAATCGCCCGGTTGCCCGTTGGGGTAGGCAAACACGCCCGAGAGAGTCACGCCTTCCGACTCAAGCGCCTCCTTGGATCCGCTGATTTCACTTCGGACACACTCCGTTGATTCAAGAGAAAGGATGGGGTGACTTTTTGTGTGAGCTCCATATGTAATGGAGTGGTCCGCCATTTCCAGTATTTCTTCATGCGCGAGAGGGGCGTATACAGCTCGGTCGCCACTGAAGTCGGTGAGTGCCGCCCCGGACTCTTTTTCAAAGGATTGGAGGCGCGCTTCGCGCTCATCGGTCGATAGTTTCTTCAGCTCATTTCGCAAGCGAATGTCGAGCCGGATCTTCTCGGCACTACTCTCTGACCGCATCCCGGTTGCATATTCGAGTCGATCGACCCAGAGAGGTTTTTTCCCGAGCACAAAATCGGTTGCGAGAAACATCGTCGCGGGAACACCGATATCTTTCAAAATGGGAAACGCGTGCGTATAAAAATTACGATAACCGTCGTCGAACGTGATTACGAGTGAATACGGCGGAAGTGTGCCAGTTTCCATTCGCGAGATCGCGTCATCGAGACCCAGAATCGTATAGTGTCGCCTGAAGTAGTGTACCTGTCTTTCAAAATGCTTTGGTGCGATGAACTTGCCGCGATAATTGTAGATGCCCGGTCCCTTTTGCGGAGCCACACCGTGATAGAGTAGGATGGTTAACTCATGCCTATGGACGAATCGAAGCACAGCGGCGAAGCCCGTATAGAAGAACATAATGAGAAGAAAACGCCCCATTCCTCGGATAGTATCCCATTTTCACTCATTTCAGTAGGCACAGAGACTGCGCTTTTCGATCGGCAATCACGCGTGCGCGAGCGTATTCTCATGTACGCAAGACGATTCAAAAAAACCGACATGATCGTTATGTGCGGTCGCCGGTATGCAAAAGAACATGTCGGATCCGTCACCCTTCATCCCACGAATTCGTACACGCCGCCCCTCAGATTGCTCGATGCAGTTAGGATCGGCCGCACGATCAGGGGTGCGGACATTGTCACCACACAAGACCCTTTCGAGACCGGCCTCGCCGCATGGATCATCGCGCAAGCGAAAGGATTGCCACTCCATGTACAGGTTCACACTGATCTTTTTTCGCCCGCGTACGGTGCACTCAACCTGAAGAATCGTATTCGCGTCAAAATAGCGAGATTTGTGCTACGGAGGGCCACGCGCATCCGCGTCGTATCAGCACGAATAAAACGATCAATTGAAGAGCAACTCAGCCCGACAGCCACCATTACCGTTTTACCGATATTCACCGATATCGAGCGGTTTAAACATGCGCCGTTTGATCGTGATTTGATTCAACGATTTTCCGCATTCACCAAAAAAATTCTGGTGGTGTCACGGCTCGAGCCGGAAAAGAACGTCGCGCTCGCGATCCGGTCATTTGCAATGGCAGCGCCGAAAGACGCGTGCCTCATTATTGTCGGCGGCGGCACTCTTCGCGCTTCACTCGGGAAAACGGTAGCCGAACTTAAAATAGCCAACCGCGTCTTTTTCGAAAATCCGGCCGATGTTGCGCTGTACTATAAACTGGCCGATCTTGTCCTCGTACCGTCTCACTACGAAGGATATGGCCTTGTCGTTTTGGAAGCGCTCGCGGCAGGCAAGCCGGTTCTTTCGACTGACGTCGGTGTTTCAAGAGAGTCAGGGGCACTTATCGCTACACGCGACACTTTTGCGGATTCTCTCCGAGAATGGTTTAAAAGCGGCCCTCGAGTGGGTCATATGGGGCCGTACCCATACAGAAATTTCGAAGAATACGTAAGTGCATATTGTGAAGATATTGCGGCGTGCATGAGCGGAAAAGGAAAATAAGGGTTACAATCCCGCCCTTTCCCGGAAAGAAAGGGCGGGATACAATGCCATCTTATGGCTAAGCCACTGATCGGTTTCATAGGTCAGGGATACATCGGTAAGAATTATGCCGATGATTTTGAGCGTCGCGGATACGAGACGGTCCGTTATGCGCTCGAGGAGCCGTATCGCGCCAATAAAGAAAAGATCAAGGATTGTGATTATGTATTTATCGCCGTACCGACCCCGACGACCCCGGAAGGTTTCAGTGCGCATATCGTAAAGGATGCGATCGGGCTTGTGGGAAAAGGTAAAACTGCCGTCATCAAATCGACGATTGTTCCCGGCACCACCAAGAAGTTTCAGGAGGATTACCCGGATCGTACCGTCGTCTACTCGCCGGAATTTTTGAGTGAAGCGACAGCTGCACACGACGCAGCGCATCCCTACATGAACGTTGTTGGTCTTACGAAAGACACCGCGGAGCAAAAAGCAAAAGCCGCGGAAATTCACGCTATTCTTCCGGAAGCCCCTTTCTCGCACACATGTACGAGCACCGAGGCCGAGATCGTCAAATATTCACACAACGGCGCTGCATACACCCAAATTATTTTTTTCAATTTGATGTATGAGCTCGCAAAGCAAAAGGGATGTGATTGGGAAGCCATTCAACAAGCACTCGAGCATGATCCGTGGATTCCGAGCAGGTACGCGCGTCCGGTCCACAAAAGTGGGCGCGGCGCAGGCGGTCATTGTTTTATTAAGGACATAGCAGCAATTCGTCGTGAGTATGAGAAACATTTCGCAAACTCTTCAGGTGTCGCTGTGTTCGACGCGATGGAGAAGAAGAATATCGACCTTTTACGTTCTTCGGACAAAGATCTCGATCTCCTTTCGGATGTGTACGGAACTTCCGTTCTCGAAGGTAAATTCCAGAAGCAAGAAGTAGAGAAATTGAGTTCGCTACGCGGACACATGAAGGTGCTTGTCTGTACGGAAGCAATTGACCAGTCAGATCCGCTGCTCGGATTCTTTCATCGGTGGCTTGAGGAATTCGCCCGCCACGCGCATCGCGTGCACGTGATCTGCCTCGGCTACGGCGGGGGAAGATTGCCGGGCAACGTGATCGAACATTCTCTCGGTAAAGAATCAATGACCGGTGCGCGTCTTTGGAAGCGCGCGCTCTACTCGCTGAAGCTTCTGCGTCACGCGTGGAATAACAGTGATGATTACGAGACTGTCCTCGTTCATCTCTCGCCGGAATACCTGCTCGTCGCTGGTCTCTTGTGGCGCATGCTCGGTAAGCGCGTCGGCTTTTGGTACAACGATAGTGAGGGCAGTTGGAGGGTGCGTGCGGCGATCTCGCTCGCCGACGTTGTGTTCTATTCGAATCCCGATTCTTACGCTGCAGGATATTCGCACGCCCGCAAGATACCAATGGGCGTCGACGTTGATATGTACGCCAAAGACCACCTGAGAGAGCCCGACTCACTGCTCTTCCTCGGACGCATCTCTCCGGCAAAACACCTCGACGAGGTCTTCAGGGCTCTCTCGAGGCTCAAGAAGCATTCGACGCTCGATGTATATGGGACACCGGGGCCGGGCAATGCCGATTATGCTCGCGACCTCCAGGTACGTTTCCAGAGCCTCGAGAAGAGTGGCGCACTGCGCTATCGCGGTGCCGTAGCGCACGCAGAGACACCCTCTGTATATGGCACACATGATATTTTCATTCACACGGGTACGCTTCGCGGATTCAATAAGACACTCCTCGAAGCAATAGCGGCTGGAAACATCGTCGTCACCTCGGAGCCCAGTATGCGCGGTGTCGTCAGTGATTCCTTGTTTGTCAAAGAACCCACAGAGTCGGCGGTAGCGGCAGCGATCAATACCGCCCTCTCACTCTCTGAGACGCAAAAAAGTGAAGAGCGCTCTCGCTTACGAGCCTATGTTAGACGCGAGCACTCGCTTTCTTCGGTCGTGCCTGTCATGCTTGAAATGCTCGCGCGCCCAGGTGGTGAGGCGAATACCTAAAACAATGACAAAAGGTCACAGACTTTTGATAGTCACACAGGCGGTTGATCTCGACAGTCCCGTATTAGGGTTCTTTCATCGGTGGATAGAAGAGATCGCAACCCACTTCGAGAGCGTAGTTGTCATCTGCCTGTTCGAGGGTCGCCATTCACTCCCGCAAAATGTCGAAGTATTTTCGCTCGGCAAAGAAAAAAGGGAAGCCTATAAACCAGAATATGCGCAAAGATTTTTAGCGCTCGTGTGGGGACTACGAGGTCGTTACGACAGTGTATTTGTGCACATGAATCTGGAGTACGTTCTTCTTGCTGGCTGGCTCTGGATGTTGCTCAGGAAGCCCGTCTACCTCTGGCGTAATCACTATCAGCGGAGTCCATTCATGGGTTTCGCCGCTTTTTTCTGCAAAAAAATGTTTTGTACGTCTGAGTATTCGTACAATGCAAAATATAAAAAAACAGTGCTCATGCCGCTTGGTATCGACACAGATACGTTCAAGCCCCTCGACTTACCGCGCTTGCAATCGGTCCTATCGATCGGACGCATCGCGCCCTCAAAGCAGCTTGAAATCCTGATCGATGCGATCGCCCTTCTCGCAAAAGACAATATCAAATTAGGGACGCACATATATGGCGAGGCATTGCCCCAGGATATGAAGTATCTTGCGGATTTAAAAAAACGCGCACAAGGTGCTCGGATTGAACATCTGATTGAATTCCATCCGGGCGTGCGTAATAGCGATACCCCGGCACTTTACAGTGCGCACGAAATATTCGTGAACTGCAGTAGAAGCGGTATGTACGATAAGACAATCTTTGAGGCTCTCGCGTGTGGCGCGCTCTCGATAGCATCGAGCGGAGACTATGCTGATGTTGCGGACAAACGACTCACTTTTGATGGCACTCCAGAAAGCCTCGCCGACACCCTCAAGATCATGCTCAAGCTGTCGGCAGAGGAGAGGGCGAATATACGAAACGAGTCACGGGGACTGGTCGAAAAGAATAGTGTACGTGCCCTTGGCCGTAGGCTAGCCGAAGAGGTACAATAAGCCACCATGCGATTTCTAAGGATCAACTGGTTGCCGCTCATTGTGGTTGGGATGGGTTTTTGCGCTTCACTCGCGCTTGCGCTCGCCCCCCTCAATTTTCTTCTCTTGAATACGATTCCAGATGATTCTTTTTATTACTTTCAGATCGCTCGAAATATCGTCCACGGCCTCGGCTCCACATTTGATGGGATAAATCTCACGAACGGCTATCACCCGCTCTGGATGCTCCTTCTTCTGCCAATATTTGCGTATTTTTCGTCACCTGTCGTAATGGATGTAGCGCCCATCCATGCCGCGTTGTCGCTCTCCGCGGTATTCAACGCCGGGATCGGATTGGTGCTTTTCGTAATTATTTCACGATACACGTCGAACGCTTGGATAAAAGCTCTCGCCCTTGGTGCTTGGTTTTTCAACCCCTTCAATCTGTATTCGATGGCTGACGGGCTTGAGACGGCTCTTTCAATACTGCTCATCGCGTCATTTTTCCTCACCGCACTACGTTTTCAGGATCGGAGGACCTTGAGAAGCCTTGCCCTCGTGGGTGTTGTCGCAGGCTTTATGATGCTCGCGCGCCTCGATAATGTTTTTTATTTTCTTATGTTTCTCTCGTGGCTCGTATATGACGGTGGTATACGCGCTAGCATGCGCAACGTACTGTTTGTCGGGGTCATTGCATCGATTGTTGTCTCGCCATGGCTCTTGTGGAATTTTTTCACGTTTGGCATGTTCCTCACATCTGCTTCCGCAGCATATACGATCGTTAATCACCGAATCATCTATCAGGACAATGGGGAAACGCTTTTTCAGACATTGAAGGCCATCGTATTCATGACTGACTATTCACTGCGACAATTTGTCATCCCACGGACAGGAGCGCCGTCAGTTTTCTTCACACTTCTCGGATTGACTGCGATTTGGTTTATGTTGGCTGAGGGACGATTACGCAGTTTCATTCGATCAATACCGCTCGAGCTTTTTCTCGTTGGGGGATGGGCGCTGATCTTCATCGCGAATGCCAGTATCCGATGGTCTCCTCGCGAATGGTACTTTGTCGCGCTCAACTTTTTTATTGCGATATGGATTGCCTGGCTTTTAGAAAAGTTACGGGAGAGCGGAAAGTTGCGCATGAGCTTGGTTGCGCTCGTCGCGTGCTTTGTCGCAGCGCTCTACTTTATAAGTTGGGAAAAATATCTTCACAACGCTTACAGTAATAGTCCGCAAGTCCTCGAAGCAACGCTCTGGATGAACGACAATCTTCCAAAAGGCTCGGTCATTGGCGCCTTTAATGCGGGGATGGAGGGGTATTTTTCCACGAATCGTTTAATTAATTTGGATGGACTTGTGAACAATGAGGCGTACGAGGCGATACGCGACAGGCGGCTGTGGGGCTATGTGAAAGAGGAGAGAATCGAATATCTCGCCGATCAAGGGAAACATGTCCAGTACCGAATGAGAAGCTCTTTAGGTATTCCGAATGTTCTCGACGAGCTTGAAATTTTGCACGAGACAGCTGGAGGACCCGCTGTGTACAGGATCAAATAATTGTGGTACGGTGCGGCCGATGGTCCGATTCACCGAACTTGATCCGGCTGCCTTTAAGGGGGCGATTGTAATCGTGGATATCGACGGTACGCTCACGAACGATCGCAATACGGAGGTTGACCAGACTGCGAAGCGTCAGCTTATGACTATCGCAGCGCAGGCGAGTGTCTACCTCTGCTCCAATAGCTCAAGTACCGCGCGATTTTGGCAGCTTGCGAGAGAGACCGGTACGGTATATCTCGGTACGACACTTCGAAAGCCCGACCCTCGTATACTGAAATTGATTCCTGACATCGCCGACAGACGTATTGTAGTGATTGGTGACAAGCATCTGACCGATGGGCGGTTTGCGAAAAAAATCGGTGCCGAATTTGTGCACATCTCTCGCGTTACGCATGAGTCCGATCGGGCAGTGGTTACATTTACCTATCTCATTGACGATCTTTTTACCGCGGGCTTGCGTAAGCTTCACGTCGTCACCCCATATATCCAATTGATGAGGCCGATGCAGTGGGTAAAAAATCTGCTCGTCTTTGCCCCCATATTTTTTGCGCACCAAGTATTCAATACTTCGATTCTCGCGAGTGGCGTGCTCGCATTCATTGTGTTCTCACTCTCTGCGAGCGCTGTATACGTGATGAATGATCTCGCGGACAAAGAGGGTGATCGCGCGCACCCGAGGAAGCGATTCCGTCCGATTGCCCGCGGTGCCGTCAACGAGACGAAAGCGACCGCGTTCATTGCAATGCTTCTTGCGGTTGCGGCGATTGCACTTGCATTCGTGCCTGCACTTTTGCCCGTGGCACTGATCTACTTTGGTCTGAATGTCATGTATTCATTCCGTCTCAAGCACGTCGCAGTAGTCGATGTGCTTCTTGTCGCGATCTTTTATATCTTGCGTGTGATTGCCGGTGGCATGGCCACCGACCTCCCGCTCTCGCCGTGGATTATCTTGTGCGTGCTCTTCGGTTCACTTTTTATTATTGTCGGAAAGCGTCGCGCCGAAGCACAGCTTACGTCAAAGCGTTCCGTTCTCGATTCATATTCTCCGCAAGCCCTCGATGCGATGCTTAATGTCACCGCGGGACTTGCGATAATCTCATACGGGCTCTATTCAATTCTCGGACACAACTCACCGCAGCTTGTCTATTCGACGATCTTCGTCGCGTTTGTTTTTTTGCGCATGCTCAATGATATCTACATGCGACCGAGCGACGCCGAGGCCCCCGAGCTGCTTGTATTTAAGGACCGATGGATTCTTGCCTCCTTCGCGGGCTGGGTCATGTACGTGTTTTGGATTTTTTATTTCTAGCTTTTCATCCTGGTCGTAGTGCGCTACGCTGACGCAATGGCAAGGTACTTCATCACAGGTGGCGCCGGTTTCCTCGGCATCAATATGGTGCGTCATCTTCTCAAGAACGGACACCTTGTCACATCGTACGATCTTGCACCGTTTGACTACCCGGAGCGCGCGCATATAACCGAAGTAACGGGCGATATACGCGACAAGGATAGGCTTGCGGCGAGCATGAAGGATATCGACATTGTCATTCACACGGCCGCGGCACTCCCGCTGTACTCAGCAGAAGATATTCGCTCGACCGATATCGACGGCACACGCAACGTTCTCGAAGTAGCAAAGCAGAGTGGAGTTTCTCGCGTGATCCACATATCCTCGACGGCTGTCTATGGGATACCGGATCACCATCCGCTGTATGAACACGATGCGCTCAAAGGTGTCGGCGAATACGGCAAAGCGAAAATTGCCGCTGAGGAGATCTGCCTTGAATATCGCAAGCACGGCATGTGCGTGCCCATTATCAGACCCAAATCATTCATCGGTCCTGAGCGGCTCGGCGTGTTTGCACTCTTCTATGATTGGGCAGCCGATGGTCATGGGTTCCCCATGATCGGCAGCGGGCGCAATCGGTATCAACTCCTCGACGTTGAGGATTTGTGCGACGCGATCTATCTGTGCGCCACGAAGGACATGAATTCGGTGAATGATACGTTCAACATCGGTGCCGAGGAGTTTACGACGATGAGGGAGGACTACCAGGCCGTGCTCGACCGTGCGGGTTTTGGCAAGAAGATTACCGGATTGCCGGCCGCGCCTGCCATATGGACTCTGCGCATCCTTGAGGCCATGCATCTCTCGCCGCTCTATAAATGGGTTTATGAGACCGCCTCGAAAGACAGTTTCGTTTCTATCGATAAGGCCAAGCATAAACTCGGCTTCAAGCCAAAATTTTCCAATAAAGACTCGCTGATACGCAACTACGAATGGTACGTTTCGCACCGCAACGAATTCAAGAATGCGAGCGGCGTATCGCACCGCGTACCATGGAAGCAGGGGATTCTCTCCATTGCCAAAGTTTTTTTCTAACCTTCCTTGCGACCAGTGACGATAAAAAGCGCGCCTTCGTTGGCGATCGAGCTGAGCCAGGATATTTGCGTGGCTGCGCGAGCGACGCTACTTCCAGGCAAAGTCCGTTTAAACAGATCCTCACCGGTCTTACTGCCGTCGGTACCCATGATTGAGGGATATGCATTGAGATACGAGACCTTGTTCTCGTCGAACCACTCCATCACTTCACCTATTGAATGCCATGTTTCGTGCGGGTTGTAGTACTGGTCTTTGACCCAGATATCAGCCTTGCGAGCGTCGCGGATACGATTGCGCACGACGTAGTCGATCTTCGTGCCAAAGACTCTGATGAGCTTCGAGCGGATCCAGGTGGGGATTCGCGCGTAGCTGTTGTAGAGGCCAACGACGATGAGCCCGCCTGGCTTTGCCTTCTTCACAATTTCCGCGAATGCTTTGCGAGCGTCTTTCGTATGGTGAAGTACGCCGGAGGAGATGACGACATCAAATGAATTGTCTTCAATGCCAAGATCGAAAATGTTCATTTGTACAAAGCCCACGCGCGGTACTGCGTTCTTGATCTTGTGATCGATCGCGAGTTTAAGGCTCGAAAGCGAAAGGTCGATGCCGAGGACGTGGTTATTGTTGAGTGAGAGGAAGTGCGAGAGCTGGCCGGTACCGCATCCGCATTCGAGAACAAGTTTGTTGAAACCGATCGATTCAAGCAGGCCTTTGGCAAAAGGATTTTTCTCACCCCGGACGACGAGGTCTCCAAAATTTTGCACACCGTCGTAATTTGGGAATGGATTTTCTTCGTAGAACGCCTTTATTTTGCCCGTCACGGGATCTTTCTCTTCCGAATCGATGCCAGTAAGGAGTGATGGCACACCGTCTTGATCACTAAGTCGTTTTCCTTTGGCATGGAAGGCGCCATCGGATCGTGTCACACTTGCGCCACCTAGATCCCGCGGCGTCTTCAAATGTTTGAGAAGTGGCTCCGGAATCAAGCCGTCTCCTTGTTTTGTACCCACTGCCAACTGGTCTTTCTTGAGCAGTACGACGTTGCCTATTACGAGAGCATCCATCTCTGTCATCATGAAACAGCGATATGCATCTTCCGGCGTCATTACGATTGGTTCGTCCCGGACGTTGAAGCTTGTGTTGACCACCACACCGTATCCGGTCAGTTTTTTAAATTCCTGAAGGAGACTCCAGAAGCGCTCATTCGTTTGTTTGGAAACGGTCTGAACGCGTGCCGAGTAATCAAGGTGCGTGACCGCCGGAATATCGGAGCGCAGGGCGTTGAGACGCTCTGTGAGCGAGCCGTCAGTTTTGCCCGGCAATCGTCGCGACTTTTTTACCGGCACGGTGAAAAGCATGTAAGGCGACGTCCCTTTCATGTCGAAATACTCCGTTGCGTCCTCTTCGAGGACAGCAGGAGCAAATGGCCTGAAGCCTTCGCGGTATTTGATATCGAGATTCAGTTTCTTTTGCATGACAGGGCTCCGTGCATCGGCGAGAACACTGCGATTGCCGAGTGCGCGGGGCCCCCATTCCATCCTGCCTTGCATCCAGCCCACGATGTTGCCGTCAGCAAGGAGTTGAGCTGTTTGCGCGTACACCTCACCGACATCTTTGTGTGCCGTAAAATGTGCCCCAAATCTCTGCAGGATGCGCACAGTGTCGGCATCCTCGTATGAGGGTCCAAAATATGAGCCCGACATAGAGTCATGCTTGTCGATCGTCCGTCTGCCATCAAAGGTGAGATAGTGGGCGATGAGTGCTGAGCCGAGTGCGCCGCCAGCATCACCAGCAGCTGGCTGTACCCACACGTGATCAAAGATTCCCGCGTCACGGATTTTTGCATTAGCGACACAATTGAGGGCGACACCGCCTGCCATGACGAGGTTTCTCGAACCCGTAAGTTTTTTTGCGGTCCTCGCAAGGCGCAGCATCACTTCTTCCGTGACTTCTTGCGCAGCGAGCGCGAGATCCATATATTCCTCTTTGAGATCGTCGTCCGTTTTGCGTGCAGGGAAGCCAAAAAGTGCCTCCCATTTTTCGTCATTGACGGTGCGCAGTGTTGTCGCAAAAGTGAAATACGACATGTTGAGATAGAGCGAGCCATCGTCCTTGAGGTCAATGAGCTCCTTGTAGATACGATTTTTGAAACTGAGCACACGCTCACTACCTTTTTTGCCGTACGGGGCGAGGCCCATGAGTTTATATTCGCCGTCATTTATTTTGAAACCGCAGTAGTAGGTAAAAGCTGAGTAGAGGAGGCCAAGCGAGTGAGGAAAGTGCATCTCCTTCAATATCTCAATCTCCTTGCCCTTACCTCTGCCAATTGTCGTGGTCGCCCATTCGCCTACGCCGTCGACCGTAAGAATCGCGGCTTCCTCAAAGGGTGATGGGTAAAAGGCGCTCGCGGCATGCGAGAGGTGGTGCTCAGGAAAAAGGAGGCGTGGCTTACTCGGCAGCTTCCTGCCCTCTATCTTCTCGAGCTCTGAAATAAGGTTGCGGCGCGTGAAGATTTTTTCTTTGATCCAGATTGGCATCGCTCGTGTAAAGCTGACAAATCCTTGTGGCGCATAGCGATGGTATGTCTCAAGCAAACGTTCAAATTTGAGGATTGGCTTATCGTAGAAGACGATCGCATCGAGCTCGGAAGGCTTGAGACCATACTCTTCAAGCATCCAACGGACAGCGCGCGCGGGGAATGACTCGTCATTTTTCTTCCGGCTAAAGCGTTCTTCGCTTGCAGCCGCGACTATTTTACCGTCGATGAGGAGCGCTGCTGCTGCGTCGTGGTAGTAGGCAGAGATGCCCAGTATTACGGTTCTGCGGCTGGAAGAGTTCATACAAAGAGTCCGAGTCTGTTTAGAATATCGTGTAGATGAACGGTGCTACAGCCGATGACCCCGCGACCACAACAAGCGAACCCGCGACCAAAAGCACAATGAGTGCCGGTAAAAGCCAAAATTTTTTCCGCTCCCTCAGAAATCCCCACATGTCCTTCAAAAAGTCCATTGTATTTAAGTTAACTAATAAGGCCTCTCAATTTTATCCGCTGTAGTCCATCCATTCCTGTCAACGAAGGCACTTGCTCGTTCCGGATGTGGCACGAGATCTCTCGCGTCGCCTTTTATGAAACGAAGCATGTAGCCGATCGGTGTAATAATCGCGAAAAAAACAAGACCAAAGAATATTTTGCTCACTATCTTTTGAAGAAGTTCAGCAAGCTTTAGCCATGCGTACCCGAGCGGCCATAAAACTTTCGGAAAAAAAAGGAGTGCTACAAGAATGAATGAGGTGGCTGCGAAAGCCCACGCCGTCCCTTTGTATCCAAAATAGAGAAAAATGAGAGAGAAGATAATCCCTGTGTCACGGACCCATTTTTCGTTCATTTCTGGCATGGCGAGAGTATAACAGGGGGGTTTTCTTTATCAAACGAGGCGGTATGATGGCACACATGCGAAATTTTCTGGCGAACACGATACTCGTGCTCCTCAGTATTTTCGGGGCCATCGTTCTTGTCGATGTACTCCTCCACTTCTCGCAAGTCCAATATCGATACGTAAGTCCCCAGGCTCCGAAAGGGTACTTCCAGTTTGATCCGGAGCTCGGGTATGACATTGTCCCAAATTTCGCGACTAGCACGCACCGTTTCTCGGATTTGAATTACCCGATGTGGGGGAACTCGATCGGCTGTTTTGATACTGAATATGACGGTTCGACACCGTACATATATGTGGGCGGCGACAGTATGGCCTGGGGTTTCGCACGACTGGAGGATAAGTGGGGCAAGAAAGTTCAGAATCTGCTCGGTATTCGCACCGTGACCTGTGGCGTCAACGGATTCGGGGCACGGCAAGAAGTGATCAAGGCGCGTCGCACGATTTCCAAATTACCAGAGCCTCCGAAAGTCATGATTGTCACATACTTCAACAACGATGTCGGCGATGATACGGTGTTTCCGAATTACAACATCGTTGACGGGTACGTTGTGTTCGGACAGGGTCAATGCTCCTTGGAGCAAAAATTAGAGATCTCGCCGCTTGAAGCTACGAGTACATGCAATGTTGCGCCAATGAAATATCCGTGGTTCCAGTATTTCAAATTCAAGCTCGGATTGAATTCCGTGTTATACAGCATGGTTTCGCAATCGTTTGGCAAAAAGATCAAAAGTGCTTTGCAGCCATACAAAGATCACCTGGGCTTTTTGAGTCCAATTTTTCCGTGGCTCGTACCGCCGAAGCCGACCGAGGTGGAGAAAGAGATTGCCGTGCAGCAGACCAACACCGACCTCGTGTGGAAATTCCACGAAAGTAACGTTCTCGCCATGAAGAAACTAGCCGATTCGTACGGTGCGAAACTCATGTTCATTGTGATACCGGATGATGAGTCGGTGTATGCGACGAGTACGAAACCTGAGTGGATTACGCAGCGAATGGTCACCTTCCTCAAGGCCAATAACATCCACCATATTGATCTCTGGCGGGATTTTCATGATCGTAATCATGGTAAAGAGCGTACGTTCTTCTGGCCGCTCAATGGTCACATCAATGTCGAGGGCAATCAATTGACCGGTCTGCTGGTAACGAAATACGTGCTTGAAAATCGATTGATCGATCTCGAAACAAGCGCCGAGATACTGAAATCGATCAATGAGGAAATTGACCGTGATTTTCCCGTTATCACGAAATAAACGCAAGGATAGCTCGAGCCCGAGCACCCCACGTGTATTTTTTCACTTCTTCTTTTGCGCGTGCAGCCTTCAGGCGCGCCTCGTCGGGATGGGATAGAGCGTATTCAATTTGCATTGCAAGAGAATGCTCATCATCGGGGGTAAACCAAAAAGCCGTTTCATCCGATAAAATTTCGCGTATGCTCGGTAGATCCGACGCTACAATCGGCACACCTGCGGCCATGTACTGAAAAAGCTTAAGCGGAGAAGTATAAAGCGACGAAATCTTTGATTTTGCACTGTTGGGCAGCACAAGTACGTCTGCGCTCATGAGGTATTGTGGGATCGCTTCACGGGCCTGGTATCCGACAACGTGCACGTAGGGATGTGCGTATGTCTTTTTAAATTCGGCGAGCTCATGATCTACTCCTCCCATAAGTACCGTTTCTATTTCGTGCGATGCGATGGACGCCGCTCTGGCCAGTACGTCGGCGCCCTTCCATGTATAAAAATGTCCCGTATAGAGCGCAATTTTCTTTTCGGGATTCACATTGTATTTTTCCCATATCTGGCGAGAAGGCTGAATATCAAACTCGCTGAGATCGACCGCATCCGGTGCGACTATGATTTTGTCTGCGGGGGTACCGAGCTCGATCAGTGCCGACTTTAGACCCGCACTAATAACAACGACTTTGTGCGAACGCGAGATTGCACGTCTAAATAAGAATGTCTTGTCGGGGATATTGTGAATTTCGAGTACGATATTTGAAGATCGGGCGATGAGGGCAATCTGGTAGTCGCGCGTGTATACAATTGTCCCCGCATATTTCTTTACCCATACAAAGAAAAGAAACGTGATTTGATCGAGAGAGAATGAGACGCGCGATTTCTCGAATCTACTGAGAAGATCAGTTGACCAAAGTCTGGTAAGGGAAAAATTACGCTTGATCCCGTAGTATTCAAACGGGTCGCTCTTGAGGATGCCGTGATGACGCGTGGGCACAGCTAATTCAACGAGATGCCCCTCTGATGCGAATTGCTCGCACATCTTCATTATTGCGTAGCCGTGTGCCCTGCCGGTTGGAAGACGTACGAGTGTGACGTAAGATATCTTGGTCGGCCGCTGCATACAAAGAACTATACCCCGTTAGAAAGACAGGTAAAAGATTAATTAAAAATACTATGAAACCACTATCAGTAATCTCCCGAACTTTCTAACGGGGTATACCCATGAATCGCATTGCTCACAAAATACTTTTCACTCTGCTTCGGCCATTGCGGGGCCTCGGTCTGCGAAGATTTTCCATCGTTCGAAAAATTCTCGGGTCACTCAAAGAAAATATCGCGATAGTGCGCGGTCACACCATGTATCTGGATCCGGCAGATTTCGCCGTGTCCGAAGAAATAAGCAAAGGAGACTACGAGTCATCGGAGGTTTCCGTAGTGACGAAGCTCATAAAGCCCACGGACACGATTCTTGATCTTGGGGCGAATATCGGGTATTTCACCATGCTCTTCTCTGACCTCGCGTCGAGTGGAAATGTGCACGCTTTCGAGCCGTCTCCGAGAACGTTCGGATTTTTACAGAAAAATATCAGCGCGAATGGCATGAAAAATGTGGTACTTCACGAGACAGCAGTCGGAGAACATGACGGTGAAGCCGATTTGTACATAAACGAGTACAACAGGGGAGATAATCGCGTATACCCGTCTTTCAACGCGAAAGGAGTACGGATCCGTATGTCGAAGGTGGACAGCATCATTCCTTCAAATACGAAAGTGGACATGATCAAAATCGATATTCAGGGATTTGAGGTCCATGCGCTTCGTGGCATGGAGCGTGTCTTGCGCGAGAATCCTGCGCTCTACATGCTCGTCGAATGTTGGCCAAAGGGGTTGCAGAAGGCCGGCAGTTCAGTCGAGGCACTTTTTAGTGTACTCGAGTCAGAGGGTTTTTCGTGGTGTTTTATCGACGATGAAAAACAAGCACTACGCAGGGTAGAAAAAGAGGAGATTGTTAAAAAATTTCCTGCCGACCAAGACGCATATGCAAATCTCTTGTGTTGGAAGGGGAAGGCGCTTCCTGAATCGATTGCCGTCACGTAGCTGTTGCCTAGAAATATCTGAACGTGACTGGTAAGGGGATTCGTGGCAAAATCTCCTCTATGTGGTGGGGAAAGAAAGAACAGAAAAAAGACGCCCCGACTATTCTAATTACAGGGGGGCTCGGGTTTATTTTTTCGCACGTCACCGAATACTATGTCAAGAAGGGGTGGAATGTTGTCGTTGTCGACAACCTATCCGAAGGGAGCAACCCTAGCATCGTCGACGGTTCTTTCAAGCACATTAATGCTCACATGGCGAAACTTGATGTGGTGGAAAAAATCGTGAGAGAACAACCCGACTATATCGTGCACGCGGCGGCGATTACTGATGTTGATTATTCCATCCGAGAGCCGCGCCGCACCTTTGAGAAAAATGTGCAGGGGACGACGCATGCTTTCGAGGCTGCGCGGCAATTACCGCAGCTGCGGAAAATCATGTATGTATCCACTGATGAGATCTACGGAGAATGCGACCATCCAATGCGCGAGGATGAGATGTTGGCGCCGCGAAGCCCGTATGCGTGCTCAAAGGCCGCTGGCTCACTCATGCGCACGGCATACGAGAATACGTATTCCAATTTGAGCGGCAAGACAGTTGAAATACGCCCGTGTAACGCATTTGGTCCGCGGCAGGATACGCCGAAGATACTTTCACGCATCAAGCACAGTCTCAATACGAATGAGCCCATCCCGCTTCACAATGAGGGAAAAGGGTATCGCGAATTTCTGTACGTAAAGAATATCCCGACCGCGGTCGATCTCGTGCTTCATCAAGGGGAAGGGGTCTACAATGTCGGCAGCGGTGTCGGATTTACCGTCACGGACCTTTTACAAAAAGTGGAGGATGTGACCGGTAAGAAAATAGCGACAACACCGCACCAGCGGCCTGGTATGGATATGAAGTACCAAACGGACTCCTCTCGCATACGAGCGCTCGGGTGGAAGCCTGAATATTCCTTTGAAGAGGGCCTTAAAGAATACTTATCGCTTCCAGAAGACAAACCATGGAGCGAAAGATGAAAATTCTTTTTTCTGTACCACGATTCAGTGTAGGTGGTGCGGAAAAATTTCTCATACATCATCTCTCCTCGATTGACAGGGAGAAGTATGAAGTGACGCTCGTGACCATTTTCGACGAGCAAAAAGATTCTTCGTGCGCAGATCAGGTACATATCGATCATTGTTTCCGTGCACGTTCGACATGGGACTTCCGTGCATTTCTCAAGATGATTTCGTATGTAAAGGAGGGACGCTTCGACGCCGTTGTCACCCACCTTTTTACAGCCAATTTGCTTATACGTATCGCGGCGATTGTCGCCCGGGTGCCGGTCATCATAAGTTACGAACACAATATTTATCCCAACAAGCGGTATTGGCAGATTGTTGTAGACAAAATCCTTTCGTGGTTCACCGATCGCATCATCGTCGACTCCGATGCCGCAAAGACATTCACCGCAAGGCAAGAGTACATCCCGCTCAGAAAGTTTCTGACAATAATAATCCCGCCCCTCCTGGACGATAGACCGCGTCGGTCTCGTGACCAGGTACTATCGGAGCTGGGAATTCCAAACGATGCGCTTATTGTTGTTACGGTGAGTCGCCTCGTCGTGGATAAGGGGCACAAATATCTAGTGGCTGCGACGCCAGAGGTGCTCAAAAAATATCCAAATGTCTATTTTCTCGTAGGGGGCTGGGGCCCCCTCAAAGAAGAGCTTGAGGCGCAGGTGAGGAGGCTTAACGTCGGCGAGCATGTGCGCATTCTGGGCAGGGTAGATGGGCAAGAATTCACTTCAATTGCCGATCTCTACGTCGACCCCTCCATATCGACCGATCTCCCCATCGGCATCATGGAAGCAATGACAAAAGGTAAGGCGATTGTGGCCACGATGGTCGGTGAAATACCGAACTTCGTTCAGGATGGTAAAACTGGGCTCATCGTACCGCCCGCGAATCCGTTAATGCTTGCGGCCGCCATTGACCGAATGCTCGGCGACGCATCGCTCCGAAAGCAATATGGGGCTGCAGCTAGGGTGAAAGTGGATGAATACTCTCTCGATAATTATATGCGGACATTTGATGAGCTGATATATGCGTTGGTACGAAAAAATTAAATCATTTGCAAAGAGGGAGTGGCCTCTGCTCTCAATACTTGTACTTGCGTTCTTGCTCCGTGTAGTCGGAGTTGGGTATGGACTACCGCTCACGGTCGTCAATGATGAGACGCATTTTACTTTTGCCGCGCTCCAGATGATGCAATCACAAACACTTATACCTGCGCTTCAGCCGGAATTTTTCCAGAGCATCCTCCCGTATCCCGTGTATCTTTCGTACATTCTCCTCATTCCGTTCGTGCTCATACTTGGATTCAAGTTTTTGCTTTGGCAGGGGAGTACAGCGATGTTGCAGGCGCATCTTCTCACGGACCTCTCGGTGTTCTTCATCACTGCGCGCTTATTTAGCGTGCTCCTCGGTGTACTTTCCGTTTATCTCGTATACCGCATTAGTGAAGCTGTATTCAGGTCGCGTGTAGCTGCTGCTGCAGCAGCTTTTCTGCTCTCGACGAGCCTGCTCCATGTAGCGCTCTCAATGGTGGGAAGAAATTGGATGCCGATATCGTTCATTTTCTTACTCGTCCTCTATGTGCTCACGAAAAGCGATTTGGGCGTACGTCGGCGATACCTGCTCGTTTTCATCATCGCGGGTATAGGTATGGGGATTTCGTCGTTCGTGGTACTCGCGCTCGTTATGGCGGGAATCTTCTATCTCCTATTTGACTCTGCGGGGCTGCGGCGGATACGGCAGGATTTGCCGCTCATGGGTCTCAGTGCGCTTATATTCCTTGCTCTTGCGGTCATCCCAAACTTTTTGTGGCGCTCGGGAAATACGTTTACGAAGGATATTTCGATTTATAATTCGAAGTCTCTCGTTGGATTCTTATCAAGTCCCTTAGAAACGCTCTCACAACTCGCATACTCGGAGACCGTCCTCATGAGCCTTTTTGTAGTCGGGGCAATTTTACTCTTCAGGCAGCATCGACGCTGGGTCGCCTTCCTCACTTCATGGTTTTTGCTCTATTCGTTCATTTTTTATTACGCGTTCAGGTTCGAGCCCCGATTTTTCTTGCCGCTTGTCCCTATTTTTGCAATCGCGGGCGGATACGCACTTTCACAGCTATGGGGACGACGCGCAGCATCTGTCCTTGCACTTGTACTTCTCTCCATTCCGCTTTTCGCCGCCCTTCGTCTATCGCAGCTTTCTCTGCAAGGGGACACGCGTGAGCAGGCGCGTGCGTGGGCGCTCCGGCATCTTGCGTCCGACGATAAATTGCTCGTGTATTCTTCAGCGCTTCACATTCCGACTGATGCGGCTGCAGTTGAGGAGCTGAGAGCTATTGATCCAAACGCACTCCGTAAGATCGATGATGCAGATGCGACGCTTGATCGAAAAGACAATTTTCACGTGCTCAACAATCTTACGTCGCTCATCGACACGCCATTCATGGTTGACTTGCCCACATATGCTCGAGATCAGGGATACGCGCATTTTCTTCTTGAGCCCCGTTCTCTCGTGGGTGCGGGAGCGACCACTACTGCGGCGCTCAACTCCTTGGTTAGTCGAGGCAATCTCGTGGCTCGTTTCGATGGGTTTGATGCGCGCATGTCCATTTGGGAGAGTGCTTTCCTCGATTCCTTCATGCGATTATTTACTGACAAGATGTTGGGACCCGACATCTTTATATATGAACTTCATAACTAACGTCCTTCAAAAGGTAGCCAATACAGTGGGGCTCGGCGGACACTTTGAAGCACACAAGCACCATGTCCCGCGCATGGGCCGCGTCATGATCGTTGGCGGTATCGGAGCCATACTTCAAACGATTATTTTCGAAATTCTCGGCATTTGGCTCAGGCTGGTCGCGCCGAGTACGGCGACCTTGATCGGAGCTTTGGCTGCGACCCTTTCCAATTTTCTCCTCAATGAGCGTTTTAATTTCCACGACGTCGTCGATCATGCAAAGCCGAAGTATCGACGCATGCTCAAGTTTTACTTTGTGGGTCTCGGATCCCTGGCCACTCAGTGGACGTGCGTATTTATTGCAGAGCAATTCACGCACGACGCCCTGTTACTGAACCTTGCCTTCATTGTAGGCGTTGGTATCGGTTTTTTCTTCAACTACACGGGCTACTATTTCTTCGTGTGGCGGAGAAAGAATTAATCTTTCTTGAAAGGTAATTGCTACATCGTCCTCTCAAATCTGATGAGTCTCCGTATGTGCGGTAAAAGCATGCTTATGCCGAGGCCAGCGAGGAGTAAAAGAAATGGTTCCGCAACCATGCGATACCGCGTATCATCGCTGATCGGGCCAATCATGAGTGCATATGCATTGATGAGGGCGAATGCGCAGAGGACCCAGAGCGCCTGTTTATCCCGTCGCTTTGTCCAGGTGTAGAGTGAAACCAGTGCCGCATAGAGCGCAGAAAGATACACGATGACCCATCCAAGCCGCTCCAGCAGTCGTGGAATATGTGTGAATGTCTGGACGAATGCCTCGTGCCAACGCTTTTGCGTGATGAGACCCCATGCGCCCTCTCCCCTCGGGGGATCGCCGTCCAAGATACCGAATTGATACATGTGGTATTGCACATTGACGATGCTTGAAGTCACGAAGAGTTGTGCAGATTTAAAAAGATAGAATGCGACGAATTGGAAAGGACGTTCGACAATTCTTTCCATTGAGATTTCGTCGAGCCGCTCCACATATTGGAACTGTCGCAAAATTATTTCGTCGCTAGTCCCAAATTCGCGTTCACTGCGCACCCTCTGTATTTCCTGGTAATTGACACCAGTGCGGATTTGTTCAAGGAGCACCGTGTGGAACGCATAGAATTGCCATGCGCGCGACGAAGCAAACGCGAAATGACCCGCTTGGATATAGTTGCGCATCATCC
Organism: uncultured Candidatus Saccharibacteria bacterium; assembly: GCA_964623775.1. Classification (GTDB taxonomy): domain Bacteria; phylum Patescibacteriota; class Minisyncoccia; order Phycocordibacterales; family UBA2100; genus UBA10103. The sequence continues at coordinate 276,883 of CAZUVH010000001.1, forward strand.
ACGGACTCATTATCAAAAAAGCGGTAAAAAGGAAAATCATCGCGTTTCTAAGTGCGATTTTCCATGACTCTGAGTGCGCGAACGCCATGGCTGCAATAATAGGCGCGAGATAATATCCGACGGGACGTACGTAGATGGAGAGACCAAACAAAACTCCAGCAACGAGAACAGGCAGCCACCAACGTCGATGCGTGGCGCCGATTGCGTACACGCTACCGATAAAAAGAAGCATAAAAAATGATTCACTGATCGGTATCCATGCAGCGTATATGACGATCGGGTCGATCATATAGATTAGAGCTGCAGCGAGCGCTATTGACCTTCTGAAATATCTAACACCAATCAGGTATATGAGTGCGACAGTGCAGGCCGTGAATGCTATTTGGAAGAACGGGACAATGAGTAATGTGCCGAACACCAGCATCACAAAAACAAAAAAAGCAGGGTATCCGGGTACGCGCCCAGCTTCGAGCGGGTATGAGGGCGAAACAGCGAAGCGGTGGTCGTTGATCATACTCTCCGCGAGATGTTTATATTCGATCGTGTCGGCGTAGTCTGGGAGTTCGAGCCCGATCATTTTTTCTGGCGAGGCACCGTTTGACGATGCGATGAGAAAAAGTACGGTGAAGATAATGAGGTAGAGGAAAATACACGCACTCCCGAGGAGGCGCGCAATTTGCATGTCTGTGCGAGGTCGTCTCAAGATGCTAACGACGTCCATAAGGGTATCGGGCATTGTATCACTTCGTCAGGAAAATTCTCCAACTCATGCCTCGTCGTTGCGTCACTTGGTATTGGCTGATTCCAGCTGACTCTAGCCAATCAGTGATATTGTCGCGCGAGATGTAGTGCGTGATCGGGGTGATCAATTGGTCGTAGGGGGTATTCCAAATTTCTTTGAAAGGGAAGTCGAACCACATATGCACATATGCAGCCATTGGCAGTTTTTCATACAGCTTCGGTGCTATGGCATGAATCGGTCGATAAACGAGTTTCGTTACAAGGTATACCGGGAGTGTGATGAACCACGAGATAATGAGCAGCAGTCCCTCCGGTATTTTTGAGGTCACGTACCTTCGTAAAGGCTCGACGGTGTAGCGGACAAGTCCGGTTCCCTCGTAGCCGTATACCCATACCGACATTGAGCCGCCTGGTTTGACCAGCGATACAAGTTTTAGAAAACCCTCTTTGGGATCTGGTAGGTGATGAAGCACTCCTACGCTGTATACATAATCAAAGCTCTCGGGTTTGAAGGGAAGTCGTCGTATGTCGCCGCGGATCAGTTGAATTTTTTCCGGATGCTTCGCGTGTGTGGGGATGTAGCGACGGGCGGACGCGATTGATCCCGTGCCGTAGTCAACCGCCGCGATCATCCTTGCACCAAAACTTTCGGCGATTACGGAGTGTTTACCCTTTCCGCACCCGGCGTCGAGCACTAATTTGTCTTTAAAAAACTCTGGCTTGACCGGATGTATCCAATCCAAGAACTGATCCCTGTATATATCGTAATTATCGTCAAATTTTTCCCACTCATATCCAAATCTCTCGGCAGTCAGACTGCTTTGATCCTGGATTTCGTCCGGCACCATCATTGGCACTCCTTCTGTCACAGGGAAAGTTGAACTACAGTTACCGCATACGAACACCCCGCTCCCCATACGAAGATCACCCCTGCATTTCGGACAAGCAATCAGATCGATTATTTCCTGTGTCATGGCGATGTTTGAAACATACTATCATTCAATTCACTCCAGTTAAAAACCCCGCCTTTCGGCGGGGTTGCAGGAATAATTCAAATGACTACTGCGCCGGCTTTATGGCTAGCACCACCTGATCGATGTCGCCTACGAGAGACCAATTCGTAGTCATTGACTCCGCGCCGGCAGAGGAGGCAGCGTTCTTTTGTGAGCCCGTATTTGGACCGAGGAAATCAAGATCTCGGAAGAAATACGTCTGCGACTCGCTGGTGCCGTACGTGGACACTACAACGTCCTGATTGGCTTGCGCGTTAGGACCGGCATAATATCCGGTACCGAGCAGCAAGTCTTTTCCAACTGTAGTTGTTACATTAGTAGTTTGCGAAGAAGTTATATTGCCATTGTAGGTAACCTTATAATCGTCCACTGGATTCGTTTGGGCTGCATTGTGGAGAGTCATAACGTAATAATTCAGAGTATATCCACCCGAACCATCCGTATAGGAAACACTAAACTGACCTGATGTAGGATTTGTCAGATACCCCATTGCCCATCCAGCACGATTCGACGTACCTGTTGCGGTCACAATCGTGAGACTTTGCCCATTGAGCATTGCAGACGGAAGCCCCGCAGAGAGTTGAGAGCCCGTGGCGAATATTGCTACGAATAATTTGCTCGCGCCTCCTGATGGAACCGTGTAGCTGAACGATTGTGTGGTCGTCCCAGTCTTTTGATGAGCAGTGAATGGAAGATCGTCCATGATAGAGGGGGGTGCATCAATGGTCGCCGAAACGGTATTACTGTACGCAGATTCTCCAGCAAGTCCTAACGCACGGACTTTGTAATAGTACGTTCCATTCGCAAGACCTGGATCAATATATGTTGTTACATTCGGGCTTGTTGTCGCGATTTGAGACATTGAACTTGTCGAGAGGCCGCGTTCGATAGAGTAGGCGATTTCGACTCCCGAATTGTCTGTCCAATTAAGGATTACGTTTGTTGAAGATGCCGTGGCCGTAAGGTTCGTGGGTAAAGCTATTATCGTAGTTGTCGTGGCGTAGTTGCTGTAATTTGAGTATGCGCCTGAATTAAACGTGCGGACACGATGATAGTATGTAGTACCCTCGCTCAATCCTAAATCGAAGTATGTGGTAACACCCGCGCTTGTTGTTGCGACCGCAGTCCAATTCACGACGTCAGTGCTTCTCTCTAAATTAAAGCCGTCCTCAACCGTGCTGTTGTCATCCCACGTTAATCGGATCATAGATGTTGATGTGGAAAGACCAGATAAATTGGAGGGTGCGGTAAGAGGAGAGTATGTGATGACAGTGCTCAGCCGTGAAAGTCGCGCGCCCTTTGTGCTTGATGTAAGTACCGCACCAGTCTCAAGAGTTGAACCAGAAGATTTTACATGCGAGAGGCTGCTAAAAGTGGTTGTGCTAAGTTCTACAGGCGTAGTGCCGGTGAGAGAATAGCTTCCCGAGTCGGCGCTATTTACTCCATTGAACCGATAGAAAACGTTCATTACGGGATTCGTGCCGCCAGCATTTGCGCGGGAGGCGCACGGTTTGATTGCGATTGCCGTAATTACTGCACCGTTGGGTATGGATGTGAGACTCACGCCGTAAGAGTCACGATTCCCAATAGTGTTCGTTGAATTGTGGTCCGTCGTACCGTTGCAGGTAGTTTCATCCACAAGCACGAAATGCGACGAACCCGTTTTTGGAGTCCATTGCGTGTAAAAACCATCGGACGTTGGCATGAGAGTTCCGCTCGTCGCTGCTGAGACAACCGATGCTGTGAAAAACGCTAGTAAAGCGATGCCTGAGATTCCGCCGATATGTTTTTTATTCACAAAGATCTAAAGGATTAAAATAATCCTCGTATTATTGCACGGTCTCCATGAAGCCTGATCGGTGTCTTGTGTATAAAATATTAAGCAGCATTCAAATAAAAAGACGTGATACAACAATCAGAAGATAACTGCAGGCCATGGATAAGACCAATTTTCAGACTTTGCTCTAATGACAATCAAAAAAGCCCCACCAAGAAGGTGGGGCCCAAGTTGTCAGGCGCTGTCGCGCCAATCAAGGTACGCGAGGACGGTTTCCGCATCCACGAGATCGCCTTTTTCGTGATACGTATGGATTCTCCGTATCTCTTTCGCGATCACGTCGGACCGTTTAGCCGAAGGCTCATTCTGGGAGTGCTTCATCGGCTCGTTCCAATCGAGTGGACAGCCGACCTGGTTGTAAACTTTCAGCTCCGGGTACTCTTTCAAGAGAACGGACACAACGGTGATGAAGGCACGGAGTTGGTGGAAGGGCGTGGCGGTAATGATTATCTTTTTCCAACCCTTTTCTTTAATGTAATTCACCATCGCGGTCAATTCCGTCAGTGTGTTGGCCGGTCCGCGAACGTCGAACGATTCGACGGTAGGAATGTCGATATCGGAACGATCTAGTTTATCCATCCAAACGGATGCTCCAGCATATCCGCACATTTCTTCTGTTGCATCGATGTTGTTGGAGACGACCAGTCGGCCGATGGGGCTCGAGCCGCAATGTCTGTCGAGGACAGAATTTTCATTGTCGCGCGTTTGTGCGACAAGATACGCAGCATCGGGTCTACCTGTTGACCACGGGTAAGGATCGCTCATCACTCGGATGGCGAGTTCCGTTAGTTTCGATTCGTTGATCACGTCGCTCTCCGCTGATCTGAAGTGGCAAAATTCTGCGTGCAATTATAGCATTTATAGTCCAAATGTCAAGTTATAGATTGATATTACACAAGGAGTCAGCTAGAATCCGCTGCATGTGGAACAACAAGTCGGTATCCGTGGTGATGCCGACATATCGCGAAAAAGACTCCATCAAAGCGAAGATCGAGGACTTTTTGGCTACCGGATTGGTAGACGAAGTGATCGTTTGCAACAACAATGCCGAGGCGGGTACTGATGATGAAATTCGGAAAATCAAATCCGATAAGATCAAAATTATATATGAAAAGAGGCAAGGTTATGGGTATGCACTGCAGTCGGCGCTTCTCGGTGCGACAGGAGATCTCGTCGTAAGTATCGAGCCCGATGCGACGTATATAGGGAAGGACTTGAAGCGATTTCTCGTCCTCTCGGAAGATTTTCCAGTCGTTTTCGGTTCCCGAGTCATTAGGAAAACAATCAATCCCGAATGGGGTTATTGGCGCCGCGAGGTGAACTTTCTATACGGCACACTCATCCATCTTTTATTTAACACAAACACGATCACTGATATCGGGTGTACGTATAAATTAATGAAACGAGAAGTGATCCATGCGCTCGCGCCGCATTGGCGACATGGCTCGTCTCTTTTTGCGACTGAGCTCTTGCTACTGACGATAGCAAAGGGCAACAAGTTCATAGAGATACCGGTGACTTTTGAGGCGCGCGTCGGCGGCTCCTCGGTAATCGGCAGTAATTGGAAGTTGGCCAAGCTTGGCCTGGAAGGGTTGTGGCAGATCGTTGCGGCCTGGGTCAGATGGCTGATCCATGGTAAAAATCTGGAACATGTGTAGCATCGCGGGAATCATCGGAGGAACTGGCGTCGACAAGATGCTTGCGGTCCAGACGCATCGTGCGCCTGACGAAAGCGGTGTCTATCGCGAAAAAAATCTGGAGCTCGGCATGGGCCGTCTCAAGATCATCGATCTGAAGTCTCCAGGTCTTTCACCGTACCAAGAGGATGGGTACGTGCTGTGCTACAACGGCGAAATCTACAACTATATCGAGCTCAAAAAAGATCTTGAAAAGCTTGGGTGGAAATTCCATACAACGTCCGACACTGAGGTGTTGATGAAGTCGTGGCGCGAGTGGGGAGTGAAGATGTTCGACAAGCTCAACGGCATGTTCGCGTTTGCGATCTACGACCCCAAGAAGAAGAAATTGCTGCTCGGACGCGATATCGCGGGCGAGAAGCCGTTGTATTACTATCATCGTGGAAATAAATTTGTATTTACTTCCGAAGCAAAGGCGCTTCCAGAGGTACTTGATTTGAAGCCGAGAGAGGACGAATTTTTTGAAGCCTTCCAGCACTGCTTCGTGACGACGCTCTGGAAAGATGTGATGGAACTGCCACCCGCACACTATCTCGAATACGATATCGCCAAGAATTCAAAAAAGATCGTTGAATACTGGAAATTCGTGCCGCGTGCAATCAATTTGAAGACGGTACAGGAGGAGCTTGAAAGTCTTCTTGAGGATTCCGTAAAGCTTCGTTTTCGAAGCGATGTTCCTGTCGGGATCTATTATTCCGGCGGTATCGACTCTTCGCTCATCGATACATTTCATACGTACGACCACAAATTCTACTTTGACAATACTGCGAAAGGGATGGAGAAAGAATTTTTCAGCAAAATTCCACAGGTGCTCCACCACCTCGATTTCCCCGTCGGGTCATTCGGATTCTTCGGCATGTGGAAGCTGGCCGAAATGGCGAGTAAAAAAGTGCGCGTGATCATCTCCGGTGAAGGCGCCGACGAACTTTTTGGCGGATACGTACGATATTTGCCGATTGCTCGCGAATACGAGCTTCGTAAAAAATTTCCTTCCTACAATTATCTCTTCGGTAAATATTTCAATGACGATTACCTCACGGCCTTTGCCAAGATTACGGCGCGCAATGACAATGTGGATTTTGTAAAGGAGAAATTGCGTCCCTATTTTGAAATGTTCGACGATCCGGTCAATGCGATGGGTTTTGCCGATTTCAAGCTGATCTTTCCGAGTCTCCTCCAGATGGGCGATCGTATGGCGGGCGCCTTTGGGATCGAAAATCGCTGCCCATTTCTTGACCGCCGTCTTATCGAATTCGGCTTCAGCTTGCCGCCGGAATATAAGATTGATACTCTTGAGCCGAAGGTCCTGCTGCGACGGATCGCGGAGAAGCGTGGCTTGGTAGAGCCGCTCCGTATGGAAAAACGCGGCATGTCTGTCCTCTACAACAAGTGGAAGGGCATTCCGGGCTGGGATCGCACGCACTACTTCGAATTTCTCAAATCTACATGGCACAAAAATCATCAAAAAAAACAGTCGGGAAGAAAGGGAAGGTCCTCGTAACAGGGGCCTCCGGTTTCATTGCTTCTACATTGATACCCGCTTTTTTGAAGGCGGGTTATGAGGTTACGGGTATCGATCGGCTCGATTGCGAGCATATCCCGAAGCAAAAAGGATTTACGTTTAAAAAGATGGACGTCGCCGATCTCGATTCGGTCAAAGGATTTGATTATGTGGTCAGTCTCGCTTTCGCGACGAATATCCCAAAGTCAATTCTCGATCCGGTCGGTACGACCTACAACAACCTCGATCTCGGTGTGAAAATACTTGAGCTTTCAAGAGAGGCGGGAGTAAAGAAATTCATCTATCCGTCTACCGCTTCACTCTATGGCAATCAACCGCTTCCGTGGAAAGAAGACATGAAAGTGTATCCGAACGAGCCGTACTCGCTTCAGAAATACGCTATGGAGCGATTTTGCGAATACTATGCGAATACGAGGGGATTACCGACCGTTGTCTTCCGACTCTTCCAAGTATTCGGTGAAAATCAGAGAAACGATACGGCGCTGTACAAGTTTTACCAGTGCCGCAAAGAGGGTAAGCCGATCCCGATTACACAGACGACCGCGCAGGCCGGCTTCAAGGGCGCAAAAAGAGATTTCATCTACACGGGAGACATTGCTGAGGCATTCATGATGGCGATGGAATCAGACAGGGTGGGCAAGGGGGAGATTATCAATCTTTGTTCCGGCTACAACTACACGATTCGCGAGGTCGCAGAATTGATCAGTGATAAAATTGAATTCATTCCAAAGCGCGGATTTGAACTCGACGAGCATCTTGGGACGCCAGCAAAGGCAAAGAAGCTGCTCGGCTGGAAGGCGCACACGGATATCAAGGATTGGATGAAGCGATACGTGAAAACCATTTAATACCTAACATGCTTACACACTACGATTATTGCCGGATGTGTGGCTCGAAGAAGCTATCGAAGTTTCTTGATCTTGGCGATCAGCCACCTCCAAATCGCAATATACCGCCGAATTCGTGGCAGAAAGAGCCGGAACCGATTTATCCTCTGCAGGTGTGGTTTTGTCACGACTGCGCACTCGTTCAGCTATGCGATATACCCTCGAAAGAAGAGATGTTCAGTGATTATCAATTTCTCTCGACTGGCGTCGGCAACACACCCAAGCATTTCCAGGATTATGCCGCCGAGTTGAAATCAAGATTCCTCAAAAAGGGTGATTTTGTTGTCGAAGTCGGCGGGAATGACGGCGTACTTCTCGTGGAGCTTAAGGATGATATGAAAGTGCTCAACATTGAGCCGGCGAAAAACATCGCACCAATCGCGCGATCTCGCGGCGTGGATACGCTCAACGAATTTTTCAATGAGGATATTGCAATAAAAGTTACGGAGAAATACGGTAAGGCAAAAGTCGTACTTGGTAACAACTCGATACCCCATATTTCCGATCAAGAGAGCGTTATGAAAGGTTTTAAGGAGTTACTTGCCCCTGATGGCGTCGGTGTCATCCAGGCCCACTATCTCGGGTATATACTCGAGGATCTTGGGTATGGTGATATTTACCACGAGCACATGGCGTATTACGCGATGCTGCCGCTCGTGCCTTTTTACAAACGGCTCGGGCTTGAGATATTCGATTACGCGATGAACGATTTTCACGGAGCTTCGATTCGTATCTATTTCGGACACGAGGGTAAGCACCCCGTTTCGCCAAAAGTCGCAGCACTCGTAGAAGAAGAAAAGAAGAAGGGATGGGACAAGCTGGAAACGTATCAGAAGTTTGCGGAGGAAGTAGAGAAATCTAAAAATAAATTGGTCAAAACGCTCGCTGATCTCAAAAAGCAGGGCAAGCATATCGCTGCGTATGGTGCGGCAGCAAAAGCGGTGCCAATTCTCAACTACGCCGGAATTACAGAAAAAGATGTCGAATTTTGCGTAGATGGCTTGCCATCCAAACAAGGCCTTTGCATGCCAATGTCGCACATACCAATCATTTCGCCGGAGGAAGCATCGAAGCGCCAGGTGGATTACTATCTACTACTTGCGTGGACGTTCCGTGATCACATTGCTGAGAAAGAAAAAGACTTCGTCGCGAAGGGCGGCAAATTCATCATGCCGATTGGCAACATCGAAATCTTCTAGTTGGATTTCGTTTGCTCAGTTTGGTTAAACCATTATAGTTACTCAATGAGAAGTGAGTTTCTTAGATTTGGGGCCCCGAAATTCGATAAAAAGGAAATCGCCGAGGTCGTGGATACGCTCAAAAGCGGGTGGGTGACGACGGGTCCCAAGACGCGGAAATTTGAAGAAGATTTTGGAACATACGTTGGGGTTTCGCATGCACTCGCGCTCAATTCTGGTACAGCCGCACTACATCTGGGACTTTTGGCTGCAGGTGTTGGGCCAGGGGATGAGGTCATCGTACCGGCGATGACATTTGGCGCATCGGCCAACACGGTCGTCCATTGCGGTGCCAAGCCCGTGTTTGTCGATTGCGAGCGCGACACGATGAATATCGACCCCACGAAAATTGAGGCCGCGATTACGGGCAAGACGAAGGTGATAATGCCTGTGCATATGGCCGGGCGTGCATGCGACATGGATGCGATATTCGCGATCGCCAAAAAACACAATTTGAAAGTCGTACAGGATGCGGCACATGCCGTTGAGACCGAATACAAAGGGAAAAAAGTCGGGGCGTATGGAGATTTCGCCTGCTACAGCTTCCATGCGATCAAGAATCTCACCACGGCTGAAGGCGGCATGCTCACGATGGAGGATGGGGCGACGTACAAAAAATGCAAGACGTTATCGCTGCATGGCATGAGTGTCGACGCACATGACAGGTATGGCACGTCAGGGTACAAGCACTATGAGCATGTGGAAGCAGGTTTTAAATACAACATGATGGACATCCAGGCCTCTCTTGGAATCCACCAGCTCGGGAAAATCGAGAAGAATTGGAAAAAGCGTCGGAAGATTTGGAACGCATACATGAAAGATTTGAGAGGTTTGCCAATCATTCTCCCCGCTCCCATCCGGAAAGATGAGCGTCATGCATACCATATGTTTACGATACTTATCGATACCGATAAGACGGCCGTGACACGCGACCAGTTCTTGAATGAAATGGCGAAGCGAAATATTGGTACCGGCGTGCACTTTCGCGCCGTTCATTTACACCCGTATTATCGAAAGACGTACGGGTATAAAGAGGGAGATTTTCCCAACGCCGAATGGATCGGCGATCGCACCGCATCAATCCCGATAATGCCGTATCTTTCGAAGCAAGATGTGACCGACGTCGTAGAGGCGATCAAGGATATTTTCTCCAAGAACACATGAGTCCGGAACCCAGGAAAATAAAAGTCGCCTTGATGAGCTATGCGATGGATGGTCGTCAGGCAAAGGGGAGTGCACTCTCGACCCATAGGCTTGTCGAGAGACTCGTTAAGAATCCTGAGCTTGAAGTGACACTCGTCCATTTCGACCCGAGCGACGACCCGCTCTACAAGCAGGCGAGAGAAATTATAATGCCCCAATTCAAACTCCCGGCAGGCACCCGTTTTTTTCGTACACTCGCTTTTTTTTGGAAATATCGACACGAAGATTTCGATGTCATCCACTGGTTCCAGTCACGCGTATATCCTTTCTTCTGGATGGCACCAGCTCGTAAAATCATCGTGACCGCGCATGCGGGCGGGGATATTACGTCCCCGGGCAAATTCCCGTTTTCTCGCAGAATGTTCAACTTCGTACTCAAACATTTCAACAATCGTGTCGATGCGCTTGTCGGGGTCTCGAATTTCGGCAGGGAGGAAATCATAGAGGCATATGGGGCAAATCCGGACAAAGTACACGCACTCATTCACTACAATGGCGGAGCGGAAGAATATAAGCCAATGGACAAAAAACAGGCGCTTGAACACATGCGAGAGAAACACAATATTAGTGGCCCATACATTCTCGATGTCTCGCGGCTCAGTCTTCACAAGAATGTAACGACGCTCATAAAAGCATATATATTGTTGCGAGATCAGTATCCCGACCGAAGGGAGTTACTCGTCGTCGCGGGTGGGCCTGATAACGACGCAGAGGCAGTGTATGCACTCGCGCGTGACTCAAAATATGCGGCCGACATCCGCTTTATCGATTATGTCGCGCAGGAAGACATGAACGCACTTTATTCCGGCGCAGAAGTGTTCGCATTCCCGTCCCTGAGTGAAGGTTTTGGCATGCCGCTCATCGAGGCATTCGCCTCCGGTACGCCCATCGTGACATCCAATGTTGCTTCGCTGCCGGAAGTGGGCGGAGACGCCGTATTGCTGGTAGATCCAAAAAAATCTGAGGAACTCGCCAACGCGATACACAGGCTTTTAACAGATGACGATCTCCGAAAGTCATTGATCGAAAAAGGACTTGAGCGCTGTCGTGTATTTACATGGGATTTGGCCGCTAAAGAAGTGAGTGATCTCTACAGGCACGTCGCCGGATGAAGATGTCTGTGAATTGCTATATACTCACTCCATGGAAATGCCGATATCGGAAATAATCGACCGGTGTAGTATTTTGCAGTTGAAGCGCGAGCGCTTGCCACTACACGATGCTTTGCAGAAAGAGTGTGAGCGTTTCGAGGCACATATTACCTCGCACCCCCTCCATCAAAGGATTAATGAACACTTGAAGACACTCAAAGAGGTGAATGGGAAAATTTGGGACCTTGAATCGGATATTCGTAAGGGAAAAGAGGGCGAATTGGGATTAGAGGAGGTCGGCCGCCGGGCACTTGCAATCCGTGATCTGAACGGTGAACGTATTCGACTAAAGAACGCGATTGCAGAAGAAATGGGGGAATTTGGAGACGTCAAAGTCGACCACGCGAGTGATTCGTAGATGCGCTTCATATGACTCCCACCCCAGCCTCCTGTCCTCTGTGTAATGCGGAAGCGCCGAAAACTACTGGGCGCACGCACACCGATGGAGCGACAACGTACGCCCAATACGGCTGTGATGCCTGTCTTGTCCAATTTTGGTGGCCTCTTAAGAATCCGGGAGCGGAATGGTATCGTACACACGAAAAATACGGCAATCGCAATGCAGATCCCGTGTGGAACGCAACGACGAACCACAAAAAAACGATGACGGTACTTTCGAGACCCGGGGCCGTTCTTGATATCGGATGCGGTATCGGCAATTTCCTTTCTCTCGCGAAGGAGAAGGGGTGGCAGATAGCTGGTATCGACTTTGATACGGATGCAATCGCATCTGCGAAAAAAGTGACAGAAGTCGACGATTTTGAGGCAGCAGATGTTGTTACATATGCCGCACGTCATCCAGATAGAAAATTCGACCTTGTGACATTTTTCGATGTTCTCGAACATGTCGATAATCACAATGAATTCATAGGATCGGTAAAATTACTTCTCAAGCCGGGCGGGCATATCGCCATGAGCATGCCGTACCGCAAGCACGCACTGTGGCTCATGAGGGCAGATGTGCCGCCGATGCACCTTACGTGCTGGGATCGCGAATCACTGGAGCGCTTCCTCGATGCGCGGGGTTTTGATGTTGTGTATATGCGCCGTAGTTCCGAAGGTATATGGCCGATCATCATGAAGCTGCGCTTCAGGTACGGGAACTGGTCATCGCTCGGCGCGGTGAATGTGGCTCGCAAAGCATCAGGCAACTCGTCAGCCGGTCCACGTAATCGCCCACTGCTCGTCCGACTCGTACACATAGCCGCGAAAGCCAAAGACATTATCCTCTTTGGACTTCCTGCGCTTATTATCTGGCTTGTCATGCTGCCGAGTCCGAAGCGTTACATCGATCTTTTCGCGATTGCCAAGATGCGTTGATTGAGCAGTTGTTGTACAGTGACCATACTTTATGCGGTACACCGGAAAAATTCGGTTTGTCGATAGGTACATCGGCTCTATTGTGCTTTTTTTGTTTACGATCCTGCATTTTTTCCGTCGCGTCCCGAAAGATAGGAAGGTGCAAAATGTTCTCATAATCGAGCTGGTTGAGATGGCGGCAGCAGTCATGGGATACGCTTCGGTATTACACATCAAGAAGCAGATACCCGATGCGCGTATATTCGTACTGTGCACTGAAAGTACAAAGGAGGCGTGGATGCTGCTCGACGGAATCGATAAAGATGATGTCGTGACACTCGACAATAAAAGCACCCTGACACTTCTCGCATCTATCTGGCGAGCGACACATGCACTATCCAAAAAGAACATCGATCTGATACTCGATTTCGAGCTCTTTACACGAATCTCGGCGATTCTCTCGCTGCTCATCAGGACGAAGCTGCGCGCGGGATTCTACGGCTATACGACAGGTGGGCTCTATCGCGGTAATTTCCTCGATGTGAAATGCAATTTCAACCAGAACATGCATATCAGTAAAAATCTGCTCGCACTCACAAAATCCGCGCTCGATCCAAATCCGCAACACTACAATTGGGATGGTCCGATTTTAAATAGTGAAATTGTTGTTCCAGAATATGTATCCGATCCGGTGATGCGCGCAGAAGTAAAGAAGAAGGTCTATGAGGCAATAGGCGGCAATTCTGAGCACCTCATCGTACTCGCTCCTACTGTCGGTCAGATGCTCCCCATGCGCGATTATCCGAAGGAGATGTATGTCGAAGTGATCAAGAAATTACTCGTCGTATATCCGATGCATCACATACTTCTCGTCGGTACCCCGTCCCATAGCGGAGTCGGTAGATTCATAGAAAAGGCGGTCAGTGCGAAGAAGTGTGTAAATTTCTGTGGCAAGACAGCTACTCTGCGTGAACTCCTAGAGCTCTTTTCCATGGCTGAGCTCCTCATCACCAATGACAGTGGTAATCCGCATTTTGCGGCGATGGTCGGACTCAAAAACGTAGCGCTCTTCGGACCGGAGACACCTTTTATGTACGGACCTTTGGGCAAATCGGTCTGCCTTTTCGATTTTTTCCACTCGAGCCCGAGCATTACCTCATACAATCACAAGAATCCTCCGAGTGATTCCAATGCCTCATTGCGAAGCATCTCGCCTGAGCGCGTTGTGAAGACGGTGCAACTCCTGATGGAGGGTAATGCGAGATACGGGACGGTCAATAACGAGGTACCATATCTGCTTTAGGCAGGAATTTTCAATTTACAATTCTCAATTTCCAATCAATTTACAATGAAGGAAATTTCAAACAAAAAGACTTATGATCTTGAAGAGCGAACGGCCGTTTTTGGCGAGTCAGTCATTTTGCTTTGCAGGGAAGTAAAGCAGGACGCAATTACTAAGCCGCTAGTAAATCAGCTCGTTCGCTCCGCCACAAGTATTGGTGCAAATTACATGGAAGCGAACGGCGCTAGTTCGAAGAAAGATTTTGCCAACAAGATCTTTATCTGCAAAAAGGAGACTCAAGAGACGAAACATTGGCTACGAATGCTTGCAACAAGTGTTCCAGTGTTGCGCGACGAGATTCGAAAGCTCTGGCAGGAATGTCAAGAATTAACCCTCATATTTCAGAAAATCGCATCTTCAAGCCGGTTGAAAAATTGAACATTTGACCTTCAATGAAAATTGAAAATTAAGAATTGAAAATTCCTCATGTTTTGAGGTACTATTAAAACATGAGGATTTTAGTCACGGGCGGTACAGGATTTATTGGCTCAAATATCGTCGAGGCGCTTATTGCGCGCGGCGATGAGGTATTGATCACGGGACACGACGCAGAGCAGCAACCAAAGGGATTTACCGGAAAATTCTTGCAACCGTCGCTCATCGGTATAGATTGGGATTCGATAGGATCCCTTGACGCCGTCATCCATGAGGCTGCGATCAACGAGACGCAATCGAAGGACGAAAAGGAAATGATGCGTGCCAACGTGGATTCCTCACTCGCACTTTTTGAATATACTGTAAAAAATGGCTGCAAGCGAATTGTGTACGCATCGTCGACAGCCGTATATGGTGACGGGCCGACACCATACAAGGAAGACCAAGAACTGCAGCCACTTACACCCTATGCCAAATCGAAGGCCAAACTTGACGCTGAAGTGAAGAAATTTGCCACAAATAATCCGTCCATAACAATCGTCGGTCTGCGGTATTGCAACGTCTATGGACCGGGCGAGTCACATAAAGGTAATCGCGCGAGCATGATCTACCAGCTGGCGCAGCAGATGAAAAAAGGAAATCCGCGACTTTTCAAATCTGGTGAACAAAAACGCGACTTTATTTATGTAAAGGATGTTGTCGTTGCAAACCTCCTGGCGCTCGAATCAAAAGAAAATGCCCTTGTAAATTGCGGCTCGGGCACTGCGTCATCGTTTAATGAGATTGTCGCGATTCTGAATACGGAAATGAATTTGAGTCGCGTTCCCGAATACTTTGACAATCCTATCGCTGCTACCTACCAAAACCACACCGAGTGTGACATGTCGCTTGCGGAACAAAAGCTCGGCTTTATTCCCGCTTTCGATATTAAAAAGGGAATCAAGGATTACGTGGCCTCCGGTCTCTAGTTGTTGAGGATCTTCTTGAGCACGTTGGTGGTTGATCGGCCCGGTACGACCTTCGCGAGGACGATCTTGCCGCCGGTTTTTTCGACAGCGTCTTTTTCAATAATTTGATCGATAGTGCGATCGCCGCCTTTTACATGCACATGAGGCTGAAGTTTGCCGAGCCATTCGATCGGCGTCGTTTCATCAAAAATGAAGACCGCGTCAACACACTTAAGAGAGGTAATGATTTCAGCACGCTCAAGCTCGGTGTTGATGGGGCGAGAGTCGCCTTTGTTGCGTTTGACCGATGCGTCAGAATTGACCCCGACGATCAGGATGTCACCATGGCGTTTGGCCTCTTCGAGGTAGCGGACGTGGCCGACATGGAGGATGTCGAAGCAGCCGTTGGTGGTCACGACGGTCATTTTATGGGCTTTTGCAGCCCTGGAGAGCGCCAATGCCGCCCTAAACGGCAATACTTTCGCTCCAGACGATTTTGCGATACGCTTCGGGAATCGCGGCCTTCCCGCGCTCTTATGGGCTCCAAAAGCACTATTTTTAACTCTGCGTTTCAACGTCATACAGATGTGGTGGCTCAAAGTATGCAACACATCATGTCGGATGTCGAGAAGTCCGGAAAGTTGCTTGTGACAGCGCTAAAGAGCGGAAAAAAGGTTTTGGTATGTGGCAATGGAGGCTCCGCTGCCGATAGCCAGCATCTCGCAGCCGAACTATCAGGCCGCTACAAGAAAGAACGAAAGGCATTAGCCGGAATCGCGCTCACGACTGATACGTCAGCACTTACGGCGATCGGAAACGACTATGGTTTTGAAAATATCTTTAAGCGTCAGATTGCAGCACTTGGTATGAAAGGCGATGTTCTTGTAGCTTTTTCGACGAGTGGTTCATCGCCCAATATACTCGCGGCGATTGCAGAGGCTCGCGCGTGCAAAATGAAAGTGATTGTACTCACGGGCATAAAAGGGAGGGGGCTACGCAAAAGTGTCGACGCTCTTATTTGCGTCCCTACCGAAGAAACTGCTCGTATCCAGGAGATACATGAACTTGTGTATCACTCATGGTGCGAATACATCGATTCAAAATTTCCAATTCCCAATTCCTAATTTTCAATCAATTTACAATGAATCAAGCCTCAAACACATACCACTTAGGTCTAGTTGACGGACTCCTTGAGACATTAAAAATTGATAATTCAATGAAAATTGGAAATTAAAAAATTGAAAATTCTGAACCTATGAAAAACGATCTCTCAAAACATTTCTCGCAATTTCCCAAGAAGAGGGTACTCGTCATCGGTGATGTAATGCTCGATGAATACATCGGGGGTACGGCGGATCGTATCTCACCGGAAGCGCCGATACCGGTGCTTTTGCAGAAAACTGTACGCTACATCCTCGGCGGTGCTGGCAATGTGGCCGCCAATGTCGCATCGCTTGGCGGAAAGGTCACTTTGCTCGGCATTGTCGGTAATGACGCGCGGAGTAAGAAACTCAGAGAGCTCTCGCGCGAAAAAAAGATCCAGCCGAAGTTTGTGAATGACGCAAAACGACCGACCACCACCAAGATCCGCTTTGTGGTCGGTCATCATCAGCTCGTGCGCATGGACATTGAGGAGACCCGATCAATCAGCGGGGACCTTGAAAACCGCGTCATCAAGGCAATTCGAGCTCTGCCGAAGCACGACATTGTTATCGTCTCGGATTACGCAAAAGGATGTATCACGAAGAAAGTAATGGATGAATTGCGAAAGAAATTTGGGGCGTCGTCGATTCTCGCCGATATGAAACCCGCGAACGCGCATTTTTTCAAGAATATTCTTGCGATCACACCTAATCTAAAAGAGGCAGCCGAACTCACGGGTATTCACGCCACGAATAATGCGCTTGCCGATCGCACCGCAAAATTACTGCAGGAAAGTTTCAATACATCCATTATCCTCACGCGCGGTGAGCATGGAGTGACAGTTCTTGAGAAGACCGCAGACAAGCCAGTGCATTTTGGCGCGGAACTCCTCACGGTACGCGATGTGACTGGCGCGGGCGATACACTCGTCGCTGCGTTTGCGCTCATGTATTCGACAGGAGTTCCATTTGTCGAAGCGGCGGAAGCGGCCAATTTTGCAGCGGGGATCGTGGTAGGTGTCGGCGGTACGCACGCGCTCACGAGAAAGGAGTTTCAAAAAAGTTATGATAACTTTACATCATAATGGAAGCGATACTCACCAAGCATTTTTTTAAGCAGTTCAGTGCTCTTCTGCGC
Organism: uncultured Candidatus Saccharibacteria bacterium; assembly: GCA_964623775.1. Lineage (GTDB taxonomy): Bacteria > Patescibacteriota > Minisyncoccia > Phycocordibacterales > UBA2100 > UBA10103. The sequence goes on from CAZUVH010000001.1 coordinate 294,415, forward strand.
CTCGGCAAGAAGGCGTACGGCCCGTACAAGAAGCAGATTCTCATACTAACCGCACTCGGATTCATAGGAGGTATTTTCGAGAGTGTCGGTATCAGTGCTGCAATCCCGCTTCTCACATCCGTACTCGCGCTTCACAGTCCTGCATCCGACGTGCTCTCTGTTGCAATGCAGGGAGTATTTACGTTTCTTGGTGTGCCATTCGTTCCGAGAAATCTTCTCATATTCATCGTGCTGCTCTTCATTGCAAAATCACTGACCTCGCTCTATTTCAGCTACGTGCAGATCAAGATTACGACGGAATATGATCGCGAGATGCGTGCGCGCACTTTTAGCAGGGTACTGCGGGCGTCGTGGCCGTATTTGATAAAGCAAAAACTCGGCAATCTCGAGACGCTTCTCATGCTTGATGTTCCGATAAGTACGAGTCTTCTCGTTAAAGTCAGCGCGATGATCACGTTGATTTCAAGTGTCATCGTGTATTTCATTTTTGCATTCTCAATCTCAGGACTGATCACTGTCATTACATTTGTGATCGGCATTCTCATTTTCTTCTTCATGCGACCGATCAATGATCGTGTCCATACGATGGCCAAAGATCGTGCGACCACATACCGAGATACGGTACACCACGTGTCAGAACACGTGAGCGGATTGAAGACCGTAAAGGCAATGTACGTAGAGAATGCTGCGATACGTCATGGCGATACTTTGTTTGAGGCGATCAAAGATTACAACCAGCGAATTCAATTCCTCCAGCAGATTGCGGCTCAGGCAATCCCGCCGATCGGAGTCATCTATATAGGTCTGATTTTGTCACTCGCATTCAAGACACCGTTTATTTCCATCGCCGCATTGCCTGCGGTCCTCTATCTCATCTATCGTATTTTCGCCTACATCCAGCAGATGCAAAATAACTTCCAATCGATAAGCGAATACATTCCACACCTTGAACGAGTTATTTACTACGACAGTATGGCAGATGATACGCGAGAGGTCGTCTCTGGCTCGTCGCCCTTCTCGTTCTCGAAGGAGATATCTTTTGAGAATGTTTCTTTTTCGTACGATGGTGCAAAAAATGTTCTCGATAATGTGACTCTCTCAATCCCCAAGGGATCCATGGTCGGAATTGTGGGACCTTCCGGTGCCGGTAAGACCACGTGCGTCGACCTCATGCTTCGACTCCTCGAGCCCTCAAGTGGTTCAATAAAATTGGACGGTGTGCACAGTAGTGATATCGCTCTCAAGGACTGGCGCCGACACATCGCGTTCGTATCGCAAGATCTCTTTCTTATTCACGGCACCATAAGGGACAATATCCGCTTTTATGACGACACCATTACCGATGATGGTATCTGGAAGGCGGCGGAAATGGCACGAATTGCTGATTTTATCCGCGAGTGTCCGGAAGGACTTGATACAGCTGTTGGCGATCGGGGCATCATGCTCTCCGCTGGCCAGCGTCAAAGAATCGTCATCGCTCGGGCACTCGCGCGTCAACCTGAAGTCCTTATTCTCGACGAGGCGACGAGTGCGCTCGACAATGAATCTGAGGCGCACATCAAGCGTGTCATTCAGGAATTGAAGGGCCAGCTTACCATCGTCGCGATCGCCCACAGGCTCTCGACGATCATGGATTCAGATCAGCTCATAGTCTTGCAGGATGGTCGTGTCGTCGAGACTGGCGCGCCAAAAGAGCTCCTTGGAAATACGAATTCGTATTTCTACAAGGTCTATACGATCGGCCAGTAGCTCGCTAGGGGAGGATGCTATACTATGACCCTCATGAGGTCTCCTTTTGTGACTATCATCGACTACGGCATGGGTAACGTCGGATCAGTACGCAATGCCCTCGAAGCGCTCGGGGCCAAGGTAAAAATATCGTCCACTCGGGAGGATATTGAGGGCGCGACGCATCTCGTCTTGCCCGGCGTCGGCTCCTTCACGGAAGGAATGAAAAACTTGGAAAAGAGCGGCGCAATCCAACCATTAACGGAAGCTGTTATCCGGGATAAAAAACCGATTCTTGGCCTTTGTCTTGGGATGCAGATGCTTGCTGAGACGGGTCAGGAAGGTGGCACCACAAAAGGCTTGGGGTGGGTCAAGGGTGTTGTGAAGCGTCTTGATGTGGATGAAGCCAGATTCCATGTACCACACATCGGGTGGAATGACGTCGAGGCGAAATCAACATCTGTCTTGCTCGCAGGTATTAAGCGCACGATCTTTTATTTTGTGCATAGCTATTGTTTCTTTGCTGCAAGCGACACTGTTGTTGCTGGCACGACGGAGTACGGAGAAAAATTTGCCACAGTCGTCGAGCAAGGCAATATTTTTGGTGTCCAGTTTCATCCTGAGAAGAGCCAGGAGGATGGACTGTCGCTCCTGAAGAATTTTTTACGGGTTAGCAACGCTGTGGTATGAAAAAAAATTTCGATCACACGCGCATTCTCAATAATCTCAGGCGCTGCACGCGCTGTACGCTTCCCGAAACGCACGAGACTATTCAGTTCGATGAAGAGGGTGTGTGCAACATTTGTCACAATGCTACGTACAAGAAGGAGAAGGTGGACTGGAAGCATCGTCGGAATGAACTCGAGAAATTGGTTGAGCAACACCGAGGTAAAGGCGATTATGACTGCCTCGTCCCTTTCAGTGGTGGCAAGGATTCTACATTCACACTCTGGTATATCGTGCGGGAGCTCGGATTGAAGCCGCTTGTCGCCAGCTTCGATCACGGTTTCTATAGGCCTGGCACACTCGAGAACAATGAGCGGACGATGCGCAAACTCGGTGTTGATTTCATAAAATTTCGCACCGATTGGCGCATAGTGCGCAAACTCATGCTCGAGTCACTTCGACGAAAGGGTGATTTTGATTGGCACGCTCATGTGGGCACTTTCGTATTTCCCTTACAGGTGGCCGTAAAGTACCAGATCCCCCTTATTTTCAAGGGAGAGCCGACCTCGGAATATACGGCGTATTCTTCTTACGAGGAGATTGAAGAACAGGATGTGAAGAAACACCACCAGATCAATGATCTAGGTATCGCCGCAGAAGATATGGCGGGGTTCTTGAAAAAAGACGGCGTTACGCTTCGAGATCTAAAGGCGTACATCTACCCTGGGGCACGCGAAGTGCGGGCGCTCGGAGTACGTCAGGTGCCTCTCGGCTCGTTCATTCCATGGGATGTGCAATCAAATTACGAGATTATTCATCGCGAACTTGACTGGCAAGGGGCGCGGGTTGAAGGCGTGCCGCCGCAATATCCTTACGAGAAGGTCGAATACCAGCTGCAAGGACAGCGCGACTACATCAAATTCATCAAGCGCGGATACGCCCGCACGACGCACCTCACGAGCATCGATATCCGCAATGGTCGCATGACCCGCGAAGAAGCGGTGAAGCTCATAGAAAAGTACGAGGGTAAGCGGCCGCAGAGTCTGCCGTATCTCCTAAAAATACTTGGGATCGACGAGAAGGAATGGCGGGAGATCGCCGTGACGCAAGCCATCCCTCCGTATGTGCACGATTTCTCAAAAGAACAGGATGACGAAGTGCTTCCGGATATGGCGCAGTGGGAGCAAAATCCGGACTAAATATGCCCCAACACACGAAATGACCTTGTTATGTTCTACGTATACATATTGAAAAGCCGCAAAGATGAAAAATTGTACATTGGATACACCAGTGATTTGAAGCGGCGTGTTTCCGAACATAACGAAGGTCAGAACATCTCCACAAAACCCAGACGACCGCTCGATTTGCTATATTACGAGGCATACATGTCTCAGGCAGATGCAAAAAAGCGCGAATTTAATCTGAAGAATTCTGCCGGTGCCAAAACTGCACTTAAACGTCGATTACCAGCAAGCCTGAGACTAGGTCATTTCGTGTGAGGGGTATGCTCAAAGTGCGCGTCATTCCCGTGCTACTTCTCAAAGACGAGCGCCTGGTCAAGCCGATTAAGTTCGGCGAAGGTGGCGAGCGCGATGTCGGATGGCCCGTTACCACTGCCCGTATCTACAACTCCCAGGATGCTGACGAGCTCATTTTTCTTGATGTCGAGGCATCTATGCACGGCCGAGAATTTCTCGCGTCGACATTGCGAGAGATCGCCTCGGATTGCTTCGTGCCAATTACCGCAGGTGGCGGTATTCGATCCTTGAAGGCGATTCAGGACGTGCTTTCGCTTGGGGCGGACAAGGTATCAATAAATGCCTATGCCGTCGAGAACCCCGCTTTCATTACGGAAGCTTCAGAGCGTTTCGGCGCGCAATGTATCGTGGTCTCAATTGACGTACGAAAAAAAGTGGATGGTTCTTGCGAGGTTTTCACGCATCGCGGCACTGTCCCGACAGGTCTCGAGCCCGTCGAGTGGGCAAAGCGTGTCGCTGAGCTCGGTGCAGGGGAGATATTATTAACGTCGATCGATCGAGAGGGCACTCTATCGGGGTACGATCTTGAGCTTACTCGCCTCGTATCGGAATCGGTGCGCATCCCTGTCATAGCGCACGGTGGTGCCGGGACCAGACAGCATTTTGTCGATGCTGTGCAGCAGGCAGGGGTTTCAGCTGTAGCCGGGGCGTCCATTTTCCACTTCTCGGATTCGAATCTTTCACAGGTAAAGTCGTTTATGTATAATGCCGGCCTTCCTGTACGGCCCGTTGTATGACAAAAAAGATTCCTGCAAAAATACTTAGAGGCGAAAAGTGTTCGATTCGTCCTATCGCTTTGTCTGATGTCACCTCAAAGTATGTGCGGTGGCTGAACGACAAAGAGGTCAATCAGTATCTTGAAAGCCGATTTTCTCGCGCGACGCTTCCTGGAGTGCGTGCGTACATCAAAAAGGCGATCAAGGATTCGGACACGTACTTATTTGCGATTATCGATTCAAAAACAGGTGAACATATAGGCAACATCAAACTTGGCCCAGTCAATCTGCACCACCAATGCGCAGAGATCGGTTTTTTCATCGGTGAGAAAAGCTTCTGGGGGAAGGGCTATGCGAGTGAGGCGATCCGACTTATTGAGCAATTTGCCTTTAACGATTTGAAGCTGCATAAACTTACCGCTGGTGCATATGCCAACAATATCGGGTCAGTGAAACTTCTTGAGAAATGTGGATTTAAAAAGGAGGGTGTCATGAAAGACAACTGTTTCTTTGAGGGCGGATTTGTCGATGGTATTCGATTCGGTAAACTTAGTGGACGTAAGATATGAAAATAGCGCTATTGTGGACTACACCGGATGAAAAAATAAAAGTGGTACTTGACGCGTTCAAAGATGCGGGTCATGAAGTAGTCTACTGGGTTGCTTTCGATGAAAACAAACATCTCATCCCAAATGGCGCAATATTTCATAATCATTTTGATGCACTCTCTGCACTTCCTGCAGACAGTTTCAAGAATACAAAGTTCGACCCGCCTTCGGCGGGGTTGATTAAAAAAATGTATCGCACTGAGTCCCTCACGCTCTCCATGATGAATAAGCATTACAAAGATGCGCCAGTTGACGAGCGACGGCATGTGTACTACACAATGCTTTCGTATTGGAATCGCGTTCTCGACGAGACCAAACCCGACGTGGTTATCTTTGGGATCATCCCGCACACGATTTACAATTTTGTTCTTCACGAACTCGCGCTCGAAAAGGGAATCAAGACCGTAAGTTTTGAGGATATCTGGGTAATTCACAGGACTCTCGTATTTCGTAATTTTTGGAAGGGCAGTGAGGAGTTGCAGGAGGTAATAAAAAGAACGGCAAATAAGCCTATTTCTGAAAAAGATTTGAGCGAAGAAATGCGCGAGTATTGGGGCAGCCTGGTCGGTAAAACGCCATATGTCGAGCAGCCGTTCATTGCATTACAGCGCAGGATGGGCGCTGGCTTGGGCTTATTAGCGCATCGCCTTAAAGTCGCTTTGAGAACTCTTGCTAACGGCACTTTTTTTAAATTTGTGTGGGGTTTTGTTTTGCGAGTCGGGAAACCAAATCTCATTAGGGAATATGCGCACCATATTACAGAAGTTGATTGGGATACTCCTTTTGTATATTTTCCGCTGCACTATCAGCCGGAGCGCACGACAATGCCGCAAGGAGACATGTATCACGACCAGTTGCTCGTCATTGAAACTCTCTCCGCTTCGCTGCCGGATGGATGGAAAATCTATGTGAAAGAGCATCCGATGCAATGGTTGATCAGCAACAAGGAACGATATTCTTCATCGCGTTATCGCGGGTATTACGAGAGAATTGCGGCGATACCTAATGTGCTGCTCGCACCACTTTCTACAGATTCTTTTACACTCATCGAACGCTCAAAAACTGTTGCGGCAATCACCGGAACTGCTGGCTGGGAGGCACTCTCCAAAGGCAAGTGCACACTCCTTTTTGGTATGCCATGGTATCGCGATTGTCCGGGCGTGTATCGTATCGACTCAGTAGAGTCGTGCAAAAAAGCTCTCGGGGCCATCAAGGGTGGCGCTCAAGCCGCAAAAGGAGATCTGTTGCGATTTTTGAAGGCATACGATGAGGTTAGTGTACGTGCCTACATCGAACCACCTCTCGAAGATAAGCCCCTCATCGATGCTGACGAAAACATCCGGATTCTGGCGAAGTACGCGTGCGATTTTCTTAAGAAACTCTGATCGTTTGTTAAGATGCAGCAATGATCCTTTACGAATTCGAGGGAAAGGGAATATTAGAAAAAGCGGGGGTCAGTGTACCTCGGTCGCAGCTTCTTACTTCGTCCGATGAGCGAATCACACTACTATTCCCGGCCGTTCTAAAGGCGCAGGTACTCTCGGGGAAAAGAGCTGTTGCGGGGGGGATTGTGATCGTCGCCAACGCAGCTGACGCGAAGAAATCTCTTGCAGAAATGTTTGGCAAGACAATTAATAATGAGAAAGTCGAAAAGATTCTTGTCGAGGAGAGGGTGGATATCGATAAGGAATTCTACGTTTCAATTTCCTACGACACTGACACAAGGTCGCCGATACTTTCGATATCAGAATCCGGCGGGACGGGAATCGAGGAAAGGGGTGTTACCGTTGCCCCTATTGATATTCTCGAGAGGAGTGTCAAATCCGACATCATTGACGGTAAGGTACTAGAGGCTCTTATCGAGACCTTTTTTTCGTCGGACTGCACACTTCTTGAAGTCAATCCGCTCGTGCGCACCAAAAGTGGTGCTTGGGTTGCGCTTGATGCGAAAATTAAACTTGATGACGAAGCAAAAGCTCGTCATAAGGATTGGACCTATCCACTGAGATTTCCCTCGGGGAGGACACCGACTCCGCGTGAGATCGATGCAAAAAAAATTGACGATGGCGATTATCGCGGTACAGCAGGGTCCGCGTATTTTGATTTAGATGGCGACATTGCCATCTTGTCGTCGGGGGGTGGAGTATCACTGACGGCCATGGACGCTCTCATTGCTGTAGGAGGTAAGCCTGCCAACTTTACGGAGTACTCCGGGAATCCGCCCAAGGAAAAAGTAGTGAAGCTTACGAAAATCGTGCTCTCAAAACCGAATATACGAGGTTTGTGGGTAGTCGGGACTGTCGCTGCAAATTTCACCGACATTTTCGAGACGCTGTCGGGATTAATCGAAGGATTGCGCGAAGCAGAAAAGGAATTGGGAAAAAAATTCGATTTCCCGATCGTCATCAGACGCGGCGGACCGCGGGATAAAGAAGCGTTTGAAATGCTACGACAGGTGAAGGATTTCAATCTGATACTTCAGGGGGAAGAAGTTTCCATCGCACAATCAGCGAGCGTCGTTTACCGTTTAACGAGATCGAGCACGGTATGAATCTAAACAAAGGCGTGAAAATAATTGGACAGGGCATAACGGGCAGCGAGGGTTCGCGTGCAGCTCAGTGGATGCTCGAGTACGGTACGAATCTTGTAGCTGGCGTCACCCCGGGCAAAGGCGGACAGACGGTATGCGGTACGATTCCTGTGTTCAACACGGTCAAAGAGGCGCAGGATGCAGTAGGACCGATTGACGCCACGGTGGTGTTTGCACCGCCCATGCGGTCCAAAGACGCTGTTGTTGAGGCGATTGATGCGGGCGTAAAATTGCTAATCGTGATTGCGGAAAAAATCCCGACCCACGACGGCGCCTACATGTATGCGTACGCAAAAAAGCACGGAGCGCAAATCATAGGTCCCAATACGACTGGCATTGTCAATCCATCAAAAAAGATAAAAGTGGGATTGATGGGCGGCGGTGAGCCGCTCCGGATGTTCCAGCCCGGAGATGTTGCTATCGTCTCGAAATCAGGAAGCGTGGCTGCCGAAATCGGCGGGATGCTCAAGCGAGCGGGCAGAGGTGTTTCTTGGGCGGTGGGGATCGGCGGAGACAGGATCATTGGCTCAACGTACGTGGATATTTTGACCGAGCTTGAAAAGGATGATGATACAAAAATCTCAGTAATTTTTGGAGAGTTGGGCGGTACCTATGAGGAACAGCTTGCGGTAGCGATAAAGGACGGCAGGATCAAGAAACCGGTCGTTGCATTTATTGCAGGGGAATTTACCGCCTCACTCCCGAGTGAGGTGCAATTTGGACACGCCGGTGCCATAATCGAAGGCGAGCGCGGGAAACCAGAGCATAAAAGAAAAGTGCTTCGCGACTCTGGAGCCCATGTCGCAAATACGATCGATGAGATCGTGTCGCTGGTTAAAAAACACATCTAACCATGGCAATCACCATAACGCACAAAGACCCGAACGATGAGACCTCTCCGGCAATGTTTGGAGCACAGGAGCTGCTTTCGTACGGGAAAACAGCGCGTTTTTCCGAACTCGTGCTGGAGTCGCTCATGGGAGAAAAACCGAGCGACGAGCAGAAACGCATGTTTGATCTCATTCTCAATCTTTGTTTTGATCACGGACCAAATTCTCCATCATCTTCGGCAACGATTGCTGCTGCAAAAGAGGGCAAGAGCATGGGGGAAGCGGTTGCTGCGGGCATTGCACAGATCAACGATAGTCACGGCGGAGCAGGCGAACCGCTCATGAAGATTTTATATTCGATTCAGAGGAGCGAAACGACCGCTCCCGAAATTGTCGGACAGTATAAAAAAGATGGAAAAAGAATGCCCGGCTATGGCCACAGGGTGTATAAAGACGCTGATCCCAGGGCGCAAGAGCTACTGGCAGAGGTTCGAAAAATTTCTCACGGCGGCGACTTTGCTGATTATGCCGAAGAAATCCGAAAAGAGATCGAGAATCAGCTCGGAAAAAAATTGCCCATTAATATTGATGGCGCAATCGCGGTGACACTTTGCGCGCTCGGGATGCCTCCGGAGAGCGGAAAAGCGGTATTCATTGTCGCACGTTCGGCGGGTCTCTGCGCCCACTTCCTCAACAACTCGAAATAGCGCCCCCGCGTATATTTCCTGGTATTGGCGCACCGCTGTCTCAAGGTGTATTCTCATTAGATGAGAGGAAAGGGAATAAAAAAGTCTGAGGCCCTCTGGAAAAAGGCACAAAAAGTCGTTCATGGCAGCGTACCGCTCCTGTCTAAAAAGCCGACGCGTTTTTTGCGCGAAGGGTGGCCCGCGTATTTCAAAAAGGCAAAAGGAATTCAGGTAACTGATCTTGATGGCAATACATACCTAGATTTTTCTATGATGGGTGTCGGACCAAATCTTCTCGGGTATGCAGATGGTGACGTAAATGCTGCGGTCAAAAAAATAGTTGATGCTGGAAATCAGTCGACACTGAATTCACCGGAAGAAGTGGAGCTTGCTGAAGAATTGCTGCGCCTGCATCCGTGGGCAGGTCAGGTGCGTTATGCGCGTGCAGGCGGTGAAATGGCCGCTGTTGCTATCCGTGTCGCTCGCGCACACACTGGCAAGGATACAGTCGCTATTTGCGGATACAGCGGCTGGCACGACTGGTATCTCGCCGCAAATCTAGCGAAAGACAAAAATCTTGATGGCCACCTCATGCCGGGGTTACAGCCAGTGGGAGTGCCTCGCGGATTGCACGGTACTGTGCTCACCTTCAATTACAACCACATCGAAGAGCTCGAAAAAATAGTTGCAGAGCATGAAATCGGCACTATTGCTATGGAACCAATGCGTCATCACGAACCGGAAAATGGGTTTCTTCAAAAAGTGCGTGAAATAGCGGATCGGATCGGTGCTGTACTTATCTTCGACGAAATATCTTCCGGTTTTCGACTCGGCTTTCCAGGTGCACATACGCGGCTCGGAGTTACTCCCGATATTGTGGTTTACAGTAAGGCGATGGCCAACGGATATCCAATGGCGGCTTTGGTCGGTAAAACTGAGATCATGAAAGAAGCGGAGGCGTCTTTCATCAGCAGTACATTCCACTCCGAGCGATTGGGACCTGCGGCTGCACTCGCAACAATTAAGAAAATGCGGAAAGTAAAAATAACCCCATACGTCGATACAATGGGCTGGAAGATCGGAAAGATCTGGCAGAGGGTAGGAAAAAAATACAATTTACCTATTATCGTAGAGGGCCCGGGTGCGCTTATTAATTTCACCTTCGATCACCCCGACGCCACTGCACTTAAGGCCCTCTATACGCAAGAAATGCTGAAAGAAGGCTATCTCGCCAGCGCAGTCATATACGTAAGTTATGCTCACAAAGAGGCGCATCTTAAGAGTTTTGAAAAGGCGGTTGACCGCGTGTTCAAATTCCTTACAGAACGCATAGACCAAAAAGACGTCTCCCGGCATCTGAAAGGGGGTTTGCCGGAATCCGGATTTAAGCGACTCACCTAAGACCCTTCAGTTACGTTTGAAATGGGGACCCTAATGCTATATAGTGCTTCTCTATGAACTCTAAACACCTCGCAGGGAAGAATATTCTCATAACGGGAGGTACCGGTACCTTTGGTACTGCGATGACTCGGCACCTTTTGGATACGACCGACGTACGGAGGGTGACTATTTTCAGCAGAGATGAATACAAGCAGAGCGTGATGGCGGGAAATTTTGGTAACGATCCGAGGCTCAATTTTTTTCTTGGTGATATTCGTGACGCTGCTCGATTGCGTCGCGCTTTCAATCAAATCGATATCGTCATACATGCCGCAGCTCTTAAGCAGGTTCCTGCGCTCGAATATAATCCGACCGAAGCGATTGATACAAACATCACAGGAACGAAAAATGTGATCGATGCCGCGCTTGATCGAGATGTCGAACGCGTACTCGTTGTTTCCAGCGACAAGGCCGTCCAGCCCGTCAATCTCTATGGCGCTACAAAAATGTGCGCGGAACGCTTGGCAATCGCGGCGAACGTATACCGGGGTAAAAAAGGAAAGACGCGTATCAGTGCAGTGCGCTATGGCAACGTGATCGGAAGTCGCGGGTCGCTCATAGAGCTTATTGAGAAACAGAGGGCAAGCGGCGTACTGCCACTCACCGATCCGCGTATGACGCGTTTCTGGCTCCATATCGGTGACGTGATGGGACTAGTTACGGAAATACTCGCCATTATGGAAGGTGGCGAGATCTTCGTCCCGAAAATGAAAAGTCTTCGCGTCGAAGATGTGATGCGCGTCGTAGCGCCTGAGTGCAAGATCAAGGTTGTCGGTATGCGACCCGGAGAAAAGTTGCACGAAACCCTCGTTACAGAGCACGAGGCCACCCGAACCAAAGATATTGGAAATCTCTATGTTGTTTTGCCGGAATTTCATTCATGGAGCTCGAAAGTTTCAATTTTCGCAAATAAGAGGTCGTTTGACGCAAAGGAGATATACGTGAGCAACAATGAAAAGTATCTGCTTGGACAAAAGGACGTAAAAAAGATACTCAAACTATAGTTGTTTCGTGATAAGTGGTAGTGCGATACTATCCTGATATGGCGGATCGGAAATCAAAGCTCGTACTCGGTACGGTGCAGCTCGGGATGCCGTACGGCGTCAACAACGCTACGGGCCAGCCGTCGATAGACGAAGCCTTTTCAATACTTGATATGGCTTTTGACGCGGGGATCGATACTTTCGATACCGCATATGCATACGGGAACTCCGAAGAGGTGATCGGAAAGTGGCTTGTAAACCGGGGTAAAAGAGGTGTGCGCGTCATTACGAAATTCATGCCGACCGCGCTCGCTGAAAATCAGCAGGCCTCGCCAGCCGACATCATCGAAGGACAGCTACATACATCTTTGAAACGACTCGGAGTAGAAAGCGTGGAGGGTTACTTACTCCCCACGCCTCAGTATCTCTATTCGGCTGGCGTAATCGAAGGTCTGCGACACGTAAAAGCCCGGGGCCTTACGCGCAATATTGGTGTGTCGATTTACGATGAAGAGGACGCTCTCAAGGTTGTTGATATGGGAATCGATTACATTCAAATTTCTTACAATGCGCTTGATCAACGTCTTGATAAAACAGATTTCTTCCAAAGGGCAGAGCGCAGGGGTGTTACCGTTTTTGCGCGAGGGCCATTTCTTCAGGGACTCCTCCTGATGGACCCTGAACAAATCCCTCAGCATCTACTCTACACAAAGGAATACGTAGTTCGTTTTCGAGCGATCGCCCAGAGTCATGCACTTACTCCACACCAGGCAGCACTCATGTTCGTCTACCGCCAACCAGGTATTGCCCGGATTGTTTTTGGTGTGGAGAAGTTGACGCAACTCGAGGAGGGTCTTGAGTCGGTCAAAATGGCTGAGAAAAGTTCAGACGACAATCTCGTAGCGGAAATTAGAAACGCGTTTAAGAACATTGACCGCTCAGTGGTCAATCCAACTTTATGGAACAAAAAAAAGAATTAAGATCCATGATCGTCGTGCTCGCCTCTGATATTAAAAAAGAGGGTAATTTGTGGGCGCTCGACGAATGGTCGCTCATAAGAGTAGCGGCGGGCGAATGCTTCTATAAGAAAGACCCATCGGACCGCGTGATTGTCGTAGGGGGCGGCAGCCCAGGCGACGACCGACCGACGGTGGCCTCTCTCATGAGCCGATATCTCATTGATAAGGGAGTACCTGAGTCGGCAATAGTGTCTGAAGATACCTCTCTCTCGACGTTGCAGGAGTTGCTGCAAGTGCAAGGTTTTACTGAGGAGACGGGGCCGAAAGACATCAGTATAATCTCAAGTGAGTGGCATTTAGAGAGAGTTAGAGCCATACTTGAGTACTTTCCAAAGCTCTCAACGCTGAATAAGTCTGCGCCAAGTTTTCTTGCCGCCGAAGATATACTTTTGCGCGAAAACCCAGTCGAATGGGAAAACTTTATCGAAAAATCACGTAAAAATCCAGAGACGGAAACTCGGCGAGCCAATGAAAAAAAGGGCGTCGCTCAAATTATCGACGGGACCTATCACTACCGATAGCGCCAATTTACCGGACTCGCAATCAAGTTCTATTTCCGGATACCTTGTCGCGGATATTCTTTTTCATGCAGCGTATTGAGCGCAGCAACATTGGGATTTTGGTCGAGAAATTCTATTACGTCAGGGACGCTGATGATGCGATTTGACGTAGAGAATCGATCATAGAGCTTCGAAATAAGTTCATAATCTTCCTGATAGTCGAGGGTGAGCCGATATTGTGGACGCGCAAAAATTCCGCGTGCTTCTACCATCTTCCCGATGCGGAATTCACCCGTTTTGTTTTCATGAATATAAGGGGTCACATGTTCTCGTTCATAGATCTCCCGAGCCTCGGTACACGCCTTCTCAAGCGCCTTGAATGAAAAGACCTCACAGTCCAATCCGCGCGGAAACGTACGTTCTCCGGGGAGGGCGTTGCTTACGTAATCACATTTCCCATGTTTGTACACGTCTATGACCTCGGTGATGATACTGGGGTCGAGAAGGGGGCAGTCGCTAGTGATCCGTACGATAGTTTCAATTTTAAATTGCTGTGCAGCGTCGAAATAGCGCGAAAGAACGTCGTCTCGCGATCCGCGAAAACAAGAATATCTGTTTCGCGAGCAAAAATCGGCAATCGCGTCATCTTCTGTCTCAGTGGTCGTCGCTACAATGACGGAGTCGATGCCGCGTACCTGTTTGACGCGTTCAATGACATGCTGGAGTACCGGCTTGCCTGCAAGTGATAAAAGCACTTTGCCTGGAAGACGCGTGGAACTCATGCGAGCTTGGATGATGACTCCGATCATGTTGTCACTATATATCCCGAAGCACCTTAGCAAAAGTACACTTGCAAGAGCGGTTAAATTATTGACAGCATCTACACTGTCCGCTAACGTCACCCTATGTTGACCGCTATAGTGCAGGCGAGGATGTCCTCGACAAGACTCCCCGGGAAAGTTCTAAAAGAAGTCCACAATAGGCCACTACTTTCCTACCTCATTGAGCGTTTACAGAGGGTGTCTGAAATAGAGAAGATCGTCGTAGCAACCACTGATAGTGTCGCTGATGATGCGATCGCCGAGTACTGCAAAAAAAATGGAATTTCTGTTTTCCGTGGATCGGAAAACGATGTACTCGATCGTTACATGAAGGCTGCCATGGAATACAGCGCAAATCCCATAGTCCGCATCACAGGTGATTGCCCACTACTTGATGTTGATACGGTGCAAAAGCTGATCGAAGTGTATAAAAAAGGTGGGGTCGATTATGTGGTGACGGGGCAGTCTTTTACTGAGGGATTTGATTGTGAAATTTTTTCCCAAAAAATGCTCGAACTCTCTCATGTAAATGCCACAAAGTCGTCCGAGCGCGAACATGCAACACTGTATATGTACACTCATCCCGAGGTGTGTAGAAAATTCATCCTTGAAAATTCAACAGACGACAGTAGTTACCGCGTGACAGTCGACGAACCGGAGGACTTTGCTGTGGTGAAAACTATCATTGAAGGTATCTATCCGAATAATTCAGAATTCACCGCAGGCGACATTAAAAATTTTTTAGACTCCCACCCTGAGATCAGAGACCTTAATAAGGGCATTGTTCGGAATGAAGGTCTCCTTAAATCGCTAGCAGATGAGAAGTAATTGAAATTTCATGAGTATGAAAGAAATCCAATATCGAGATCGCTCTTGTGATTGCTGTGGAAGCGTAGATCTGGAAAAGGTGTGGGACTATACTTACAATGCAAGAACAAAAAATGAGACGTACTTATGGCAAGTCACGAATGTCATTTGCCAGCATTGTGGTTTCGCGTTCGTCTCTCCGGTCCCTAAGCAGGAGAGCCTTGCTGATTATTACGCCAACTCCTTTGTTTCGCAGCAGGCGGAATTTTATTATTCCATCTCAAAAAGAGTCCAGCTCATCCGTAAATACACACCCTTGAGAAGGAGATCGCTTTTTGTCGAGGTGGGAAGCAACAATGACACGAAATTCCAAGAGGAATTAACAAAAGTAGTTGAGTATCACAATGTGGAGATCAATAAAAGCGCAGAAGCAGACTCTCGATCACTCACTGAGATATTGCCAAATAGCGTTGATATTGCAGCATTGTATTTTGTACTTGAACATATTCCCGACCTGAAAAATTTTCTCGTACAGTGCAGTGTAGTGTTGAAAGAACACGGAATATTGATCATTGAAGTGCCAGACGCATCCTTGTATGACGAGAGAAATGAAGGCCTTGTATTATGGGAGCACACAAATCATTTCACACCAAAGACGCTTGAGTATGTAGCCAGTCTCAACGGATTGCAGCTCCTCGAAGCGGGGCATGAGGCGTGCTCAAGAGATTTCGGATTTGCAGCCGTTTTTGAAAAAAAGACCGGGCCTATCGAGGTTCAAAAACCAGGTGCAGAAGAATACAGAAACACGTTATCGAAAATGCGCGCGGGCGTTAAGAAATATGAAATTCGAAACGAAAAACTCAACGAGGTGAGACGCAAGATTGCCGCCACCGCAATCGCGGGAAAAAAAGTAACTTTGTGGGGCGCAACGAGTGTGTGCCAGGATCTTTTGAGCGGTTATGAATTACCGGAGTCCGTTTCCGTCGTGGACTCTGCTTTGCAAAAGAAGGATTTTTTGTCCGATAAGGGTGTTCAGGTGCGTTTACCGCAAGACGCATTTGCGCATATCGCGGAGACGGATCTTTTCGTAATAAACACGCAAGATTATAAAGAGGATATCCTTAATGACATCAAAAAAATGACAGGCAGGACATTAAATGAAAGTGAGTATATAGTGGTCAAATAAGGCTGAAATTTCGCTACCATATGCCCAAAAAGCGCCAAAAAAGAATACTGTTTATTGGGGCCGGTCCCTACCAAAAAAAGGGGATCGAGACTGCCAAGAAAATGGGTCTGTACGTAATCGCGGCGGATGGCAATCCCAACGCTCCAGGACTTCCCCTGGCTGATAAGGAATACGATGTCAACGTGACGGATGTAAATGCGAATTTGGAAATCGCGCGAAAGGAAAAGATCGATGGCGTATGTGCCGTAGCATCTGATATAAGCATGCGAAGTGTCGCGACCATCAGCGAGATCCTCGGACTTCCCGGGATTTCGCGCGACGTAGCAGAAAGATGTCTTGATAAAGAGCTGATGAGAAAGGCATTTGTCGCCGCTGGCGTCCCCTCGCCGAAGTCGTTTGCGGTCTATACAGTGCCCGAATTACTCAAAATCTCCAAACAACTTTCGTTCCCTGTTGTAATCAAGCCCTCTGACAGTGCCGGAAGCAGGGGAGTGAGAAGGGTGGATAGTCAAAAGGGTCTCAAAGACGCTTTTGAGAATGCAGTCGGACTCTCCTCGCAAAAAAAGGTGATTATCGAAGAGTTCATGGAAGGTGTTGAATGTTCAGTAGAAGCGTTTGTGGTGGGAGGAGAGATCCACATAATTACACTTTCCGATAAAGTGCGGACCAAGCCGCCAATCCTCACCGACATTGAGGTCTCTTTCCCCTCGGCCTATCCTGAAAAAATTCAGAAAGAAATTATCGATGTTGCAAAGCGCGCAATACGAGCAGTGGGCGTCAAGGATGCGCCGATTCACATGGAGCTGATGATGACAAAAAGCGGTCCAGTACCTGTAGAGCTTGCAGCACGCGGCCCCGGTTTTAAATTGTTTACCGATATCATTCCGGAGGTGACCGGTATAAATGTACTGAAAGCATTGATTGACCTCTCGGTCGGAAAGAAACCTGTCCTTCGTCGTGCAAAACATAAAGCATCCGTGATCAGATTCTTCTCGACAGAGGTCGCTGGTACGGTGAAGTCAATCGAGGGCGTGGAAGAAATACGGAAAATGCGAGGCGTATACGAAATAATCATGTATGTAAATCCAGGTGATCGGGCCCGTGCACTCACGAGCGGACAGGATCGGCTCGGACACATCATTTCTATGGCGCCGTCTCTCGCGGAAGCTCATACGGTCGTAGAGAGGGCCCTTGCGAGATTATCGATCGAGATTACACCCGATGCTAAAAAATAACAGCAATAAGAATTTTTTCTCCGAGCGCATCCTTCGCGTGCCGCCTTCCGGTACGATCGTATTAACCGATCGGGTACGAGAAATGAAAAAGGCTGGTGAAGATGTTGTTGATCTTACGGTAGGGGAACCCAATTTTGATACACCCGTAGCAATAAAAGAAGCCGCTATCAGCGCGTTGAAAAAAGGCGAGACGAAATATGGCCCGAGTGCAGGGCTTTCTGAGCTGCGAAAGCTTATTGCAAAAAAGCTGCAATCAGAAAATAAAATAAATGTTGAAGAAAAAAATATATTAGTCACGCCGGGCGGCAAACAAGGACTCGTGTATGCCTTCATGTCACTACTCAATGAGGGCGACGAAGTTGTCATCCCGGAGCCGACATGGGTAAGTTATTCTGCGATGGTCACGATCGCCGGTGGCGTACCTGTTGCGGTCGCGACTACTGAAGAGAATGGTTTTAAGGCGGACATACGAGATATTGAGTCGGCTATTACTAAACGGACGAAGCTCCTTGTCCTGGTAAATCCGGGTAATCCGACCGGAGTTCTTTATACAAAAAAGGATCTTGAGCGGATCGCAGAAGTGGTTGCCAAGCATGACCTTATTGTCGTTGCTGATGAAATCTACGAAAAGATAGTTTTTGACAGTGTGCAATTTGTCAGTTTTGCCTCGCTTCCTGGTATGTTCCAAAGAACCGTCACCATCAATGGTTTCTCAAAGTCTCATGCGATGACTGGGTGGCGGCTCGGGTATGCGGCTGCGCCGGCGCCGATAATTGAAAAGATGCTCATCCTCCAGCAACAAATGGCGACGTGTCCGAATTCGTTCTCGCAATACGGAGCCGTGTATGCCTATTCGCACGAAATGCCTGAAGTAAAAAATATGGCCAGAGAATATGAGCGGCGTAGAAATACTTTCTACGAAGAAATAGAAAAAATACCGATGTATTCTGCATTACGACCCGAGGGATCGTTCTATTTATTTCTTAATGTTAAGAAATTCAAAAAAAATTCCCTCAGGGTAGCAGAAGAACTGCTGAAGACGGTAAAGCTTGCGACGGTGCCGGGGTCGTCATTTGGCGAGGCTGGCGAAGGGTACTTGCGACTCTCGTTCGCGACGTCGGATAAAAACCTGAAAGAGGCAGTTTTGCGTCTGAAAAAATTCGCAGAACTCGCACATTAACTGGCTTTGAATATCGTCCAGACTGGACTATATTCCTTATATGGAGGCTTTTCAGAAAGTGAACATTTTGGACTGCACGCTCCGTGATGGGAGCTATGCTGTTGACTATACATTTACCGCAGAAGACACGGCTAAAATATGCACTGCCCTAGAGGGCGCGGGTGTTGAATATATAGAAATCGGTCACGGGGTCGGATTCAATGGCTCCGAAAAACACGGCAAGGCTGTCGCGACAGACGAGGAGTATATAAGAGCGGCGGCAAGCGTTCTTAAAAAATCGAAATTCGGGATGTTCTGTATCCCCGGCATAGCCCGTCTCGAAGATCTTGATATGGCAGTAAGGTATGGAATGGGGTTTGTCCGCGTCGGCACCAATGTCAGTGAGGCCGAACAGTCAGAGCCTTTTATACGCAAGGCAAAGCAGCTCGGTATGCATGTCAGCTTTAATATGATGAAGTCGTATGCCTTGCCTATAGATGAAGTCGTAAAAAAGGCGACGCTCGCGCGCAACTACGGTGCCGATGTCGTATCCGTTATTGATTCAGCGGGTGGTATGTTGCCTGACGAGGTCTATGAATATGTCTCCAAGATCAAAAAAGAAGTCACGGGTATTGAGGTGGGTTTCCATGGGCACAACAATTTGATGCTTGCGATGGCCAATTCTTTGGCGGCCGTCAAGGCAGGGGCGACATTCATAGACGCAACACTTCAGGGCATTGGAAGGAGTGTCGGTAATACACAGGCGGAGATACTGGTGCTTTTGCTCAATAAACTAGGATACAGGACGGGTATTGATGCGATAAAAATGATGGATGCGGGAGATTCGATCGTACGCCCGCTCATGCCGCAAGCGACAGGAATAGATTCGCTCAGTGCCACACTCGGAGCTGCTCAGTTCCATTCGAGCTTTCTTCCGATCGTCCAAAAGGTCGCAAAGGAACAAAGTATCGACGTCCGAAAACTGATCGGCGAAATTAGTAAGATCGATCGAATTACAGTGACTGAGGATCTCGCGAATAAAGTCGCGTCACAACTAAAAAAGTAATAATCATGAGCGCAAAGAAAGGTAAAAAGGATTTGATCCCGTACTCTCGTCAAACTGTCGATGCGGACGACATACGTGAAGTTGTTAAGACCCTGAAGGCGCCGTTTCTTACGCAAGGGCCAAAAATCAAAGAATTTGAAGCGTTGGTTGCAAAATTTACAGGTACACGATTCGCCGTTGCGTTCTCAAATGGCACGACCGCTCTTCATGCGGCCTATTCTGCTGCAGGCATCCGCGCGAATGACGAGGTCATCGTTCCCGCCCTGACGTTTGCTGCCACAAGCAATGCCGCTTTGTATCTCGGTGCGAAACCAGTCTTTGCAGATAGTGATATTCATACGGGCAATGTTGATCCGGCTGCGGTAGAGAGAAATGTAACGGGAAAAACGAAGGCGATTGTGGCGGTGGATTATGCGGGCAATCCCGCTGATCTTGCCGGGATGCGCAATATTGCCAAGAAACATAACCTTGTATTTATCGAAGATGGCGCCCAGAGCCTTGGCGCGACCTATCAGAAGCGATCCGTTGGTACGCAGGCAGACATGACGATGTTTAGCTTCCATCCGGTCAAATCAATTACCACGGCGGAGGGCGGGATAATCGTCACAGATAATGAGCGATACTACGAACATCTCATGATGTTTCGTACGCACGGAATGACTGCGGATTCAAAAAAAATGAATAACAAAACGTATGCCAAATGGCACCGAGAGATGCATGTTCTCGGCAATAACTACCGTCTGAGTGATGTTCATGCTGCACTTGGTGTATCGCAGATGCGCAAACTACGAGGATTTATCGTTAAGCGGCGCGCGGCGGCGAAACGATATTTTTCGCTACTCAAAAATTTCGAGGGAATAAAGTTGCCGCCAATAGAGATTCTCGAATCGTCCGCGTGGCACCTTTTTCCAGTGCATGTGAATCCCCGTCACCGCGACGCGATTTTCAATGGACTTTTGGCAGCGGGCATCGGTGTGCAAGTTCATTATCTACCGGTCTATATGCATCCGTACTACCAAGGTCTCGGATACCAAGAAGGGATTTGTCCAAATGCGGAGAAGTACGCCTTCTCAGAAATCTCGATACCGTTGTTTCCCGGTATTACACAGCGAGAGCAAGTTTACATCGCCAAGACCCTGATCAGGCTCGTGAAGGACCTCGATCGCTAGAGAGCTCGAAACACGCCGTTTTACGGGCTATAGTGAGAATATGATCGCCATCGTTGATTATGGAATGGGGAACGTTAGATCAATGGTAAACGCGCTTGCGCGTATCGGCGCAGAAGGCATCGTTACATCAAAAGACAAAGATTTTGCACGTGCCACGCATATTATTTTCCCAGGTGTCGGAGCATTCAGTGATGGAATGCGTGAATTACATACGAGGGGAATCATCCCGCTCCTTGAGCGTGAGGTATTGAAGCGAAAAAAGCCGTTTCTCGGAGTGTGTTTGGGCATGCAGTTGCTCATGGAAAAAGGTGAAGAAGGTGGCGAGATAGATGGTCTCGGATGGATATCTGGGAGGACGCGACGTCTTAGGGTCGACGAGCTCAAATTTCGTTTACCGCATATAGGGTGGAATGACGTACGCGTCAATGACTCAAAATTATTCACCGAAGTGAGTGCGCTCGATTTCTACTTCGTGCACAGCTTCGTGGTCGATCCCGAAGACGCGACGCTTGTCACAGGGACTTGTGATTACGGTGAATCGTTCGTTGCGAGTGTGCAAAAGAACAACATATACGGCGTCCAGTTTCATCCGGAAAAAAGTCAGAAGAGTGGTTCACGGGTACTCAAGAATTTTGTAAGCCTATGCTGAAGATTCGTATAATTCCCACGCTCACAGTCAAGGCGGAGCGATTGGTAAAAAGTGTTAAATTCGAGAACCACCGAAATATTGGGAGCTCAATTGCGGCGGTACGAGTTTTCAATGCGCGCGACGTTGACGAGCTCGTCTTTCTGGATATCGATGCGCGTATGCGGGGTATTGATACGAGGTTACTCGAAGATGTGACAAAAGAATGCTGCATGCCGGTGACACTTGGTGGCGGCGTGAAAACCCTCGAAGACTTCAAAAAGATGCTCGCGATCGGGGCAGATAAGGTTGCAATAAATACTGTCGCTCTCGATGATCCCGATCTTATCGATGCGGCATCAAAAAGGTATGGAGCTCAATGCGTCGTCGTCTCGATTGATGTCCGAAAAATCAATAGTGCGTACGAAGTATTTGGATGTGGTGGCAAGCAGGCAAGCGGAAAGGATCCGGTCGCCTGGGCAAAGGAAGTTGAGAAACGAGGTGCTGGGGAGATTTTACTCACCTCGATTGATAACGATGGAGTTATGGAGGGATATGATCTCGAATTGATCAAAAAGGTCTCCTCTGCTGTGAGGATACCCATCATTGCTTCGGGCGGAGCGGGGATACCAGCGCATTGTGTCGAGGCTGTTACCGCAGGCGCTTCTGCCGTCGCGGCAGCGAGCATCTTTCAGTACACACAAACGACGCCGTCATCGATAAAGGAAGCGTTGAGGAATGCCGGTTTCCCCACGCGGGCCTCATAGGCGCTTAAATTGGCATTCACGTGTTATTTCTGTAAGATGGTGAGCAACTATGGGACGTACGAAGAAAACGAAGCAAATATCGCATTGGGCGGGTAAAAACGGTAATGCGTATGTAGACCGTAATCCGCAGACCACAAAACAAATGGAGAGCCTCTACGCGAAAGATTATGGTGTAAGCCGAAGTTCGATGGATAAAGAATTTTTAAAATCGTTCAACAAGAAGAGTGCGTCCATTCTCGAAGTGGGGGCGAACGTTGGTACGCAGCTGCAATTTTTGCACGAGCACGGGTTTGCAAAACTTCTTGGCATCGATGTGAATCGCCACGCCATAAAAGAAGCAAAGCGTCTTCGCCCGGACGTGGATATTATCGAGGCGTCGGGTTTTGACCTGCCGTTTAAAGACGGAGCGTTTGACCTCGTCTATACTTCAGGCGTTCTCATTCATATCTCACCAAAAGATATTAAAGACATCATTCGTGAGATGTATCGCGTGTCCCGAAAATATATTTGGGGATTCGAATACTATGCGCCGAAATATACAGCGGTGACCTACCGCGGAAAAAAGGATCTTTTATGGAAGACGGATTTTGCGGCGCTTTTCCAAAAAGAATTTCCGGATCTAAAAGTCGTGAAGGAAAAGATCTATAAAATGTCAGACGGTGTAAACGCGACCAAGATGTATTTATTGAAAAAAAGTAACTAACATGCTCCGGTATTGTACGAAATGCGTAATGCCCGATACAAAACCTGATCTTTCATTTGACGAAGACGGGGTGTGCGACGCGTGTCGCTCGGCTTCGCATAAGGGTGAAATAGACTGGAGTGCGCGCGAGGAAGAATTTAAGGACCTGGTGGCAAGGTTCAAAAATAGCGATGGTACGAAGTATGACTGTATTATTCCGATATCGGGCGGGAAGGATAGTCACTACCAGGCGTTTATGGCCCGAAAATACGGACTCAATCCGCTCATGGTTCATTTCGAGCCCACGATGCGCACCGATCTCGGTCTGAAAAATCTCGAAAATATTCGCCAATTCGGAGACGTGATCGAGCTCAGGAAAAATCCGTCAGTATACAGAAAAATGGCCGTCGAAGGGTTTCGTCGTGTCGGCGACAATGAGTGGCCGAATCACGTGGGTATTTTCACGTTTCCGATAAGAATTGCGGTTGCCTATAAAATACCACTCATTATTTGGGGCGAGAATTCTCAGCTCGAATATGGCGGCCCGAAGGCGGCCCGAATGAAGAATGTACTCGATCGTCGGTGGCTCGAAGAATTTGGCGGGCTCCTCGGACTACGCATTGAGGACATGATTGGCGTAGACGGTATCAAGCATGAAGACCTCATCTCGTTTTTCTATCCGAGTGAGACAGAATTGAAAGATGCGGGAATCACAGGGGTCTTTTTGGGGTATTACTTCAAATGGGATGCTCGGTCGCAGGTCAAGCTCATGCAGGAGCATGGTTTTTCTCTGAAAAAAGGGAAGCCAGTCGAGGGCACATATACGCATTATGAAAATTTGGATGAAGCGACCGTTGCCGTTCACGACTATCTCAAGTTCGTAAAATTTGGATTTGGAAGGACCACTGACCACGTGTGTCTTGATATAAGAAATGGCCGGATGACCAGGGATGAGGGCGTGAGACTCGTAAAAAAATACGACGGCAAATTGCCAAAAATCTCCATCACTGATTTTCTGAAGTTTTCCGGCATGTCTCGAAAAGAGTTTGATGGCGTGGTGGATTCATTTACCAATAAGGCGCTTTTCAAGACCGATGCAAAAGGGAGGTTACTTCGAGACAAGAGCGGCAGCTTGATTAAAAAGTATTCAGATTACGCGATTGAGGCTCAGCGTGGCTGAAGTGACATACGTAATATGGACCAACCCCTTACGTTGCGACGAGTTACGAAAGACGATGCGAAACTTCTTTATGAGTGGCGTAACGACGAGGAGACCCGGAAACAGTCTCAAAGTATCACACCTGTTGAGTGGGATGAGCATGCGCACTGGATCGAAAACTCACTAAAAAATCCTGATCGAATTCTTGTCATTGCCGAACGCGGGGGCACGCCCGTTGGCACATGCCGGGCTGATGTGCGAGCCGACGGTTTTACGGAGATATCATACACAATTGCTCCGCAGGAGAGAGGCAGGGGACTGAGTAAGCCAATGGTCCAACAGTTCGTAAAAGAATATTTAGAGGGGCGGCGCTTGGCCGCACACATAAAAAAGGGACACAAGCAGTCAGAGTCGGTTGTAATTGCTCTCGGGATGAAGCCTTTTTTGGAGATACCATCAAAAGACCAAAATGACACCAGGCTGATCGTCGAGTGGCGATGAAACCTCGAAGCGTGTACTATTCTGCCATATGCAGATAGGTAAGCGGAAGATTGGTAAGGGGCAACCTGTTTTCGTTATTGCCGAGATATCGGGCAACCACAATCAGGACATTAATCGCGCCTACGCGATTATTGATGCCGCTGCTGAAGCGGGTGCAGATGCCGTAAAACTTCAAACCTATACGCCGGATACCATTACTATCGATTCAGACCAGGAGTATTTTGTAGTTAGGTACAAGAATCCAGATTGGAAGGGCAAAACGTTGTTTCAGTTGTATGGAGAAGCATATACACCTTGGGATTGGCAGCCTAAATTAAAGGAATACGCTGAAAAAAAGGGCCTCATTTGTTTCTCATCGCCATTTGATACCACATCCGTTGATTTTTTGGAGAAAATGCACGTTCCGGCGTATAAAGTCGCCTCTCCCGAGGTTGTTGATGTGCCACTTCTCGAGAGAATAGGTAAGACAAAAAAACCCGTCATTATGTCGCGCGGGATGGCGAAGCCCGACGAATTACGTTTTGCTATCAAGACCCTAAAAGGGAGCGGTACTAAAGAGGTGGCGATTCTACACTGCGTGAGCGCATATCCCGCAATACCTGAGGAGATGAATCTTGCGACCATTCCAGATATCTCAAAACGTTTTAATGTGGTCGCGGGCCTTTCTGATCATACGCTCGGGATCGAGGTGCCTGTGGCCGCCGTTGCATTAGGGGCATTGATAATCGAGAAACATCTTACGATGAAACGATTTGATGGAGGTCCTGATGCATCCTTCTCTCTTGAGCCATCCGAATTCAAAGCGATGGTTTCGGCGATTCGAATTACTGAAAAGTCTGTCGGTAAGCCGATGTATACGTTGCTCGCAGAAGAGAATATCCTCGGTAGAAAATCTTTATTTATTGTGAAAGATGTAAAAAAGGGAGATTTGTTTACTCCGGAGAACGTTAGATCGATTCGCCCCGGCCATGGACTTGCGCCAAAGTATTACAAAAAAGTAATAGGTAAGCGTGCAAAGATGGATGCAAAGAGGGGCACACCACTTTCTCGGGGCCACGTGAGCATATAATACAAGGTATGGTCATTGACGGGCACGTCCATATCTGGGATTCCTCGGACAAAGGATACACAAAAGGCGACGGGTCACTGGAGACGCTTCTAAAAAAAATGGATGAAAATCCAGAGATAGGGAAGGTCGTGCTCCTGCCCATATCGCCTTTTGTAAGCAATAGTTATATCGGTAAAGTTTGCGCCGAACATCCCGATAAGCTTATCGGTTTTGCGTCAGTCGATCCGAAGAGTGATACGGCGGTTGAGACGTTTGGGCGTGATGTGCGCCAATATGGTCTTCGAGGTCTCAAATTGCATCCTCGCGTCCAACAGATGGCAGCATCCGATGAAAGGATTGTAAAGCTGGTAAAAAAAGCAGCTGAGCTGAATGTGCCCGTGCTCATTGATTGTTTCCCGCAAGACACTGCTGCGTTCCCTGTCGAGAATTTGTTCCCAGAAAGAATCGGTGAACTTGCGCAAAAAGTGCCGGAGGCAAAAATTATTATGGCGCACGTGGGTGGGTACAAAATTATGGATGCCTTCGCCGTCGCGAAGGCGCGCCAGAACATATACTTCGACTTCTCTTTTTCGCCGCATTATTACAAAGGCTCTTCCATAGAACAGGATCTGGTCTTTGTATTGAAAAAGATTGGCTCGAAGCGTTGCATATACGGATCCGATTATCCGGAGGTGTCCATGAAAGAGTCGCTTGAAATCGCGAAGGAGATGGTTGAGAAAGCGGGCTTTAGCGCTGAGGATAAAGAGTATTTTTTTGGCAAAACACTATTGTCGTTGCTCCCTGCTTAAATTCATGGATAAAAAAGATAAAGAAGAGGCGATACGGCGCTACGAAAGCAGGCTCGAAGAATTTGGCGAGTCGATGAAAGCACTGGGGTGGAGAAATGAGGAGCAGCAAAAGCTGCGTTTCAAGATTCTTGCTGAGATCGGCGATTTGCGCGGAAAAAAAATTCTCGATGTGGGCTGCGGCTTCGGGGATTTTTACGGCTATTTGAAAGAGCGGGGCATCGAGACAGATTTCACAGGTTATGATGTTACCCCGAAGTTTATTGATGTAGCGAAAAAGAAATACCCGGAGGCAAAGTTTAAGGTCATGGACATACAGTCTGACAAAGTCGGGGAGTCGTTCGATTACGTTTTTTCATCAGGCGTTTTTAATCACGCGATCACTGATAATATGAAATTTACCGAAGATATGATAAAAAAGATGTTCGACCTCGCGAAGATCGGTGTGGCGACGAATATGATGACCGATAAAGTTGATTTTAAAGACGAGCATCTCTTCTATTATTCACCTGAAGAAATGCTCGCGTATGCAA
This sequence comes from uncultured Candidatus Saccharibacteria bacterium, assembly GCA_964623775.1. Taxonomy (GTDB): domain Bacteria; phylum Patescibacteriota; class Minisyncoccia; order Phycocordibacterales; family UBA2100; genus UBA10103. The sequence goes on from CAZUVH010000001.1 coordinate 321,283, forward strand.
AGAAAATCTCGGGCAACGCGGAATTGCGAGAAAATTATGGATTGTATGAATTCAGCTTGTATATAAGGCATCAAGCGGAGCCAGCCAGCTAACTCTTTTATGCATTCACTTCGTGGAAAACGCGTCCTTATGATCCAGCAGCGAAGCTGGGGCGTGAATGTCGGTCACCATATTGCAAAAGAGCTTCAAAACGAGGGATGTCTTCTTGCTGCCGTCACGTATAAGAAAAGCATGCACGCGTTCCATGCATCCCAGAAAGACGTTCGTTATGAAATGTTGATCAGCAACGATGCGGTGTACGAAAATCCGGAGATGTATATAAAGGAGTCTCCCAAGAGTCTTTCGGAGATCACTGAGGCTCTTGGTATCGAAAGCATATGGCCACTCGTCGCGGGCTCGAGGGAAGTCACCCGGTCATATGGCGAAAAGTATTTTTTTGCCGGAAGGCAGCAGATGTCTGACGATGAGATCATCCACTATATTCAAGGCGCTTTTGCGTATGCCACAGAAATATTTGACACTTTTAAGCCGGATGTAATCGTGGCGCCGCTCATAGCAGAGCCATCACATATGATCTTGTATCACCTCGGGCGGATGCGCGGGATCTATCCCGTCATCGCTACGGATTCAAAAGTTCGCGGAGTATTTATCGTGGTCACGAGTCCTTGGGAAGATTCCGGGCCCTTCTTCGATCGAATCAAGGAGCTCAATGATGGAATTGAAAGTAAGAATGCGGCTCGAGCACAGGAATACATTCGACGCTTCAGGGAGAAATTTATGCCGCCCCTTTGGGCGGACCGTTTTCTTCAAGTAGGGTCACTCTGGAAGAGGATTCGTTCAGAGCTTGCGCCATACCGGCTTATATTTCAGTGGTATGTAAACCCTAATTCGAACTGTGATTGTGTAAAGCCACTTGGCCCCACGCTCGATTGTAGACCCCCGCGAATCATCCTGCGCGACCACTACACAAAGCTAATGCGGACCAGGGCAGCGAAGAAATTCCCATATTTCCCGCCTGATCGCGTGAAGGAATACGCGTATTATCCTTTGCAGGTCGAGCCGGAAACCACGCTCGATATTATGGCGCTGAATTTTAGCGATCAACGTGAGCTAATCCGCAACATCGCACTTTCCCTTCCAGGGGGGATGACGCTCGTCGTCAAAGATCATCCCGCGATGCTTGGGCTGCGCACAGCGGAGTACCTTGAAGATATATCTCGCATGCCTAATGTAAAATTGGTGGACTATCGAATACCCAATGAAAGATTGATTCGTTCGGCGTCGCTTGTATTGGCACCGAATGCGACGGCTCATGCTGAGGCGACTATGTACGGTATCCCGGGCGTTCAATTCGGACGTCAGGGGACGACACTCAAGCTCCCGAACGTCATCCGGCACACGGACTACACGACGCTTCCCGCACGCATTGCGGAGCACCTGAGGAAGAAATTCGATACCGCCGAATATGAGCAGTTATTGAACAATTTTGTAGCCTCAGCCTATGATGTGGGGGTAGAGACTGACTATTCCAAGGCGTGGGACTACGGAAAAAAAGAGGAACTCGATGCCATGTGGCGACTCTACAGAGGTGGAATCGAGCACGTCTTGCAAAAGAGTGCGCGTGACACAGGCTGACCAAACTCAAGCGATACTCGTTGTGGTTTATCGGCTTTCCTTCCTCAGCCTCTCGTAGTCCGATTTTGCCATCATTTGTACGAGCTCCTCAAAAGAGGTTTTTGGCTTCCATCCCAATTTTTTCGCAGCTTTTGAAGGGTCACCACGGAGCCAATTAACTTCACGCGGACGGTAGAATTTTTTATCTATTGAGAGAATCGTGCTGCCTTTCTCGTCGACGCCGATCTCCTTGAGCCCCGACCCCTTCCATGTAATTTTCATATCAAGCGCCCGTGCTGTGGCTTCGACGAACTCCCTGACCGTGTGCGAAACTCCGGTAGCGATCACAAAATCATCCGGCTTTTTTTGCTGCAGCATCAGGTGCATCATCTGCACATAGTCGCCGGCAAAACCCCAGTCCCGCTTCGCTTCGAGATTGCCAAGGGCAAAACTTTTTTGAAGCCCTAACTTTATTTTTGCGAGCGAAATAGTGATTTTACGAGTCACAAAATGCTCTCCGCGTCGGGGAGACTCGTGATTGAAAAGAATGCCCGAGCAAATGTAGAGCCCGTGCTTTTCCCGGTACGAGACGACAAAGTCTTCATGTGCCTTTAGCTTCGCCTCACCGTATGGTGATACGGGTACAAATGGTGATTTTTCATTTTGTGGAGGTGGGGTCGATCCGTACATTTCACTCGTCGAAGCTTGGTATATACGTGCTCTCGGCACAATTTTCATCGCTTCATGCACGAGACGTCCAAGTCCGAAATAATCTATCTCGAGCGTTTCCTCCGGACAAAGAAAGGAAATACCGACATCAGACTGAGCGGCCAGATTGTAGATCTCATCAGGCTTCGATGTCTCCAATGCTCTCGCCAAAGATGCGCTATCGCGTAAGTTGCCATAGCAAAGATGAAATTTTTTTGACGGTATCAGGGTGCGAAGCCGGGAAGTCGGATCCGAACTCGATCGCCGGAGCAATCCCCAGACCTCGTACCCGAGCGAAAGCAAGTGCTCAGCAAGATACGAACCATCTTGACCGGTAATACCGGTAATCAGCGCCCGTTTCTGCTTTTTAGACCTCATGACTGCGGATTTTATCTTGCGCGACCCTATTTCGCAACGACCAATTTTTCTTGCCCGTACTCGGGCATAGAAACAATGGAAGTACTCTTGTGGTGCGACCAATTTTTCTTAGGGCTTTGCCCTTAGAAACAATGGAAGTGCCCTTGTGGCGCGACTACTCCTTGATCAGATTTTGGTAAAAACTGAGCCACTCCGCACTTCGTTCAGCACCTCTCATTGTGGCGAGTGTTGCCTTGCCGCCATTTTGCAGCCGTTGGCATAGATCTGGATCTCGCATCACGTCTTCGATTCCCCCCGCAAGTGCGTGTGGGTCCTCTGGTCTTACAAGATACGCATTCTCGCCATGAGTCAGAAAATCTGTGAGCGCGTCCACGCGAGAGGCGATCACGGGCTTATTCATCTCAAACGCTTCGAGCGGGACGAGTCCGTACCCTTCGTATCTCGAAGGCACTATGATAAGTGAGCTTTTCTCAAATACGCTTTTTAGATCCGTATTCGAAGGAACTCTGCCGAGAAAGACGACACGATCGCGTATATCAAGTGAATCGACAAGATGCGCGAACTCGTCTGTTTCGATGAGTGAAGATGAGCTTACAAAAACGAATTTCGGGAGCACCTCGCGTGAGACATGTGGTATCGCGCGAAGAAGTATGTCCCACCCCTTACGCGGTTTCATCTGGCCGACGAAAAGCCCGTATGATTCCTGCGGAAGTCGTCCGACAATCCCGCTGGGTACCTCGGTTGTTTCCCAGCGTTGCTCGTCAGCCACCAAGGGGATATAGCGGGCATTTTTGATCCCGAGTTCTTGAGCGATTGGTATGTTGTGTTTGGAATAAAAAACCACCGCGTCGGCATGCATGAGCGGCCAGTGGAAAAAATAACTACGCCACGCCTTAAAAGCGAATCGTTTCGGGACGCGCTCGTATGCGATGGGCTTTCCGAGCGGATCGTCACGATCCTCGACAAGGTAGTGGTCGTGAAGAAGCCCAGCTTCGGTGAAAGCGACCGGAATTCCAAAAATTTTTGCAAGCATTGCCGCAACGACACCGACCCTGTTGTTACGCAGCATGTGGACGTGAACAGCATCCGGGCGCTCCGTAATCATGAGCACTACCACACGCAGCACGCCAGAAAGAAAACTGCGATATTTATGTACATGTACGCCTGACACTGTAGAGTTGGGCATCTCACCTTTTTCCATCCGAGCGATTCCCAGCACCCGCCAGCCGTTCTTGGCCAGCATCCTGCTCAGGATGAATTCCGGAAACATCGTGAGGCGATCGTTGAAACCATAGGGGATCACGACGAGGATGGTTGGTTGTTTCGTCATGGTTTTACACAAAACACATTAACAGACCCCTCTTTTTCAGGATACTTTCGTATCGAGTCCGCGTAGGGCTTTTTCAAGACGATCGGTCCCGTGTCCGTGATGACGTGGAGCTGATAGCCATATCTGTCAAAAATATCCAAAAATGCCTCGGGCGTTTTGCCCGAGCGCGAAAGCGCCGACGGATTATACTCACACACAATACTGGGCGAATCGGTGCGCAATGTCTCTTGCATGCCTTCAAGCGCGCTCCACTCGCCACCCTCTATATCCATCTTTATGAGGTGTATTCTTCGGATGCCGTGTTTCCTTTTGAAGATATCAAGCGTTGTGCCCCTCACTGTCGTATGGGTCGCATTATCGGCGCCGACTGTGGTATGGCAGCCAGTTGACCCCACGACGTGAAAAAAGGAAATCGGCCCCTCTTTTGAAGTGAGCGCCTCGGGAATGGTTTCAACAGTACTAAATCGCGCTGTATTTTTACGCAGAAGAGCGAGATTTTCCGTGTCGGGTTCAAAGGCATATACTCGACCTTTTGAGCCGACTCGAGTCGCCATGAGCCGAGTGAAGTAGCCAATGTGCGCCCCCGCATCGACAACCACCATACCTTCTTTGGTAATGCGACGTAAAAGTCGCGATGTCCCGCGTTCGTATGAACCACTGAGCATCTCCCACTTCCATCGCCAGCTGAATTTTTTTGGAAACGAAAAGCCTGCGAATGTCGCCAAGAGTGAGACAACGCCCGATATGAAAAGTTTCGCGACGAAGCGCATCATGGTCATCTTACACGCGAAAACGGTATTTGACATCACTGGCGTTTCTTGGTTTTAAGTGATATTTTGCCCTCTATACCATGGCAAAATCTGACTCAAAAGGGAGCATCAGCTGGGTAGCGGTATCCGGCGGTTTTGATCCGATCCATATCGGACATGTACGAATGTTAGAGGAGGCCAAAAAATTGGCGGATAAGCTCGTAGTCATAGTCAATAACGACAATTGGCTTCGCGACAAGAAAGGATACGTGTTCATGCCTCAAAAGGAGCGAGCCGAACTCATCAAATCGTTTCCGTTTGTAGATAAAGTGGTCGTAACCGATCACAAGAAAAACGATCCGGACAGGAGTGTGGTTCGCGCTCTCGCAAAAATAAAACCAGCGATATTTGCGAACGGGGGAGATCGAAAAGGTGTACAAGACATTCCTGAAGCACTCCTATGTAAAAAAATGGGCATCAAAATGGTTTTCAATGTCGGATATGGAGGCAAGGTGCAGTCGTCTTCTTGGATGATTAAAGACGTGAGTCGTAATTTCCTACGGAGCGTTCGTCCATGGGGAGAATTTTATAGCTGGGACAAAGGTGAGCAGTGGAATCTAAAAACGATCTACATACAGGCCGGCAAGCGACTCTCTCTCCAGTATCACAATCACCGCTCGGAGCTCTGGACACTCGTGCAGGGGGACGCGACTGCCACGATCGAAGCAAATGGTGAGCTCAAACGCATTCCGCTTATGGTCGGGCAGACCTTTGTCGTACCGAGTCGTGCCCATCATCGTCTCGAATCAAAAAAAGGCGGCATACTTGTGGAAGTCGCGCTCGGAAATTTTGATGAAAACGATATTGTGCGCCTCCACGACGATCATGGTCGCACTGGAGCGTGAACACCGTTTTGCCCCTTGATTTACGTTACGTTTGTGCCCTATTGACCCCGCGCATTTTTTGAACCAAGATGCACGTGTCAGGCCATATTTCATGAAAAAAAGCGCTAAAATACCAGCCATTAAGGACATACCCGTAGTCATTTTCTGCGGAGGTAAGGGGACGCGCCTCCGAGAGGAGACTGAGATCATTCCAAAACCAATGGTGCGCATCGGTGATAAACCGATCCTGTGGCACATTATGAAGATTTACTACACACAGGGATTTCGCAATTTTATTCTCTTGCTTGGATATAAAGGTGAAAAGATCAAGGATTATTTTTCAAACTACATGCTCTATGCGAGCGACCTGACGCTTTCGCGCGACGCATGGGGCATGGAAACGAGCTATCATAAAAAGCCGGCCGAAGACTGGCGCATTACTTTTGTAGAAACCGGACCCGACACCATGACGGGGGGTCGATTGAAAAGAATAGAGTCTTTCATTCGGGCACCTTTTTTTATGCTCACATATGGTGATGGTGTCGCCAACGTCAATTTGAAGGAGCTTATTAAAACGCATTCCGAAAAAGAAGCTCTGGTCACGATCACGGGAGTACATCCACCAGCGCGATTTGGAGAATTGCATATCGATGACGGGCACGTGGTTGCTTTCAATGAAAAACCAAAAACGGACGCGCTCATCAACGGAGGTTTTTTTGCTGTGGACCGCAAAGTCTTCAAGCACATACCAAAAGGAGATGAAATCAATTTTGAGATGGATGTACTGCCAGGCATCGCAAAGGATTCAAGAATGGCCGCGCATCGTCATGAAGACTATTGGCAATGTATGGATACGATTCGTGACATGGAAGTGCTCAATGAGAAGTGGGCAAGTGGGAAGGCGCCCTGGAAAATATGGTAAAAGATTTTTGGGCCGGTCGACGCGTGCTCGTGACCGGGGGCGCGGGATTCATCGGATACGCGCTCGCACGCAAACTCCTGGCATCGGGTGCCAAGGTCTCGATTCTTGATATACGACCACTTCCTCCGTATGCGACCAAAGAAGAGAAAAAGAAATTCCACTTTGTACGCGGGAGCGTGACTTCGGAAAAGACGGTCGGCGCCATTCTAAAGAGCAAGAAGATACAGACCGTATTTCATTTGGCCGCGGAGGCGATCGTAGATCGAGCGCTCCACGACCCTGAAAACGCACTTGACTCAAATATTCGCGGGACATGGGTGCTTCTTGAGAGCGTCCGACAATCGAGGGGTGTGGAAGATATTGTTATCGCGTCCTCTGATCACGTGTACGGAACTGATGCAAAGCCCCCGTTCCACGAGAGCTCTCCGCTCGGGGGGAGTAGTCCATACGATATATCAAAAAGTTGCACAGATTTGATCGCAAAGATGTATGCGAAGACGTTCGGGCTACCCATTGTGATTGCACGCTGCGGCAACGTTTTTGGGCCCGGGGACATGAATTGGACGAGGCTCATACCCGATGCACTGCGCTCACTCTCAAGTGGTAAGCCGCTACAACTCCGCAGCAATGGGAAGTTTTCCCGCGACTATGTGTATATCGATGATGTTGTCGATGCGTATATCGCGCTTGCGCGAAATCTTCGGAAGAAGAATTTACATGGCGAAGCATTCAACTTTGCCTTTGGAAAACCACTTTCGGTAAAAGCCGTCCTACGGCACATCAAAGAGGGCGCAGGACGATCGGTCCCTTTTACGATTGCGAATACCGCACGGCACGAAATCAAGTCGTTGCATTTGGATTCCACAAAAGCAAAACGCATCCTTTCGTGGGCACCTTCCGTATCACGAGAAGAGGGCTTTAGACGGACTATTGCGTGGTATGCTGATTTCTTCAGTTAGACCATGAGCAGAACGGAACTATCCATCGTCCTCCCCGCATACAACGAATCCGAGCATCTTCTGAATGTCGTCAGCGAAATGGCGAGTGTGTTCAATGCGTCAGGGATCTCGTATGAAATTCGTGTCGTGGATAATGGCTCGACTGATTCCACCGAAGAAGTCATCAAGAAAATCGAAGCAGAAAACCCACACGTCTCCCATCTTCATTTGGAAAAGAATCGCCACTACGGCGGCGGGATCCTTGCGGGACTTGAGGGCGCAAAAGGTGAGGTGGTTGGGTGGGCGGATGCGGATGGGCAGGTAGACCCAAGGACTATTGTGCAGCTATACAAGGAGATGCGTGAAAAGGGGCTTGAATTGGGAAAAGCCGTGCGCGTCGTGCGGCCCGAGGCGCTCGGTAGACGCATCCAGACGAAAGTCTACAACATACTTTTTCGAATTTTTTTCCTCACTTCGTATACCGATATGAATGCAAAGCCAAAATTACTTACTCGCAGAGCTGTAGACATCTTGCAGTTACAATCGCACGATTTCTTTCTCGATCCCGAATTCGTGATAAAAGCTCTCAGGAATCATGTGCCGATATGCGAGGTTCCCACTGTATGGCGAGAGCGTCAGAGCGGGCGGACCCGTATCCACGTATTGGCCGCACTTCAATTTTTGAAATCAATGGTGGTGTATCGGCTCGGATTGAAGTAATATAGTGATCCAATACATATGAAATATCCAGCGCACCACTTCGTAAAAACCGGACACATCACGCATTGCCAGGTATGCAATGGCAAAAAGCTTCACACCATTTTGGATCTCGGTCACCAGCCACTGTGCGACACGCTTCTTACGGAAAAGACGCTCCATGAGCCCGAAAAGACATATCCGCTCCGCATGATCTGGTGCGAGAGCTGCACCAACGTCCAGATTGATTACTGCGTCGACGGAAAAGAGGTCTACCACCCGAAGTATCCTTATAAAAGCGGTGTCACCAAAGAGCTCGTCGCATACCAAGTCAAAATAGCGGAAGGTCTCATCAAAAAATTCGGGTTGAAAAAAGGCGACCTCGTCGTTGATGTCGGATCCAATGACGGGACGCTTCTCAGTGGTTTCAGGGGCACGGGCGTCAAATTTCTCGGTGTTGAGCCTACTGATATCGCAAAAATTGCACGAAAGAACGGTATTCCGACGGTGCAAGCCTTTTTCGACATTAAAACTGCGCGTGAAATAAAGAAAAAGCATGGGCCCGCGTCGGTTGTCGTGACGACAAACACGTTTGCTCACATGCAGACACTCGGCGAATTTATCATGGGTGCCCACACGCTCCTTAAGAACGATGGCGTGTTCGTCGCCGAGACACATTATCTTCTCAACGTCATTGAAGGCGGACAGTTCGATACGATCTATCACGAACACTTGCGCACCTATTGCCTGCGCTCCCTCGTGAGGCTTTTTGATCAATACGATTTCACCGTGATCGACGTCGAGCGGGGAGACAGATATGGCGGCAATATCCGCGTGTACGTGCAGAAGGGTAAGGGAAGAAAGGTCTCAAAGGCAGTCGAAGATTTGCTTGCTCTTGAGAAAAAGTCCGGTCTAGACAAGCTTTCCACCTACACCGTTTTCGCCGATCGCGTGAAAAAGGCGCGGCTGCATTTCATGGACTTTCTGATTCAGACAAAAGGGGCTGGGAAATCAATTGTAGGCAACTCATGTCCTGGCCGGTGCGCGACACTCCTTAATTATTACGGTGTCGACCGCGAAATGATCCCGTATCTCGCGGAACAGCCTGCCTCGCTGAAGCTCGGGCACTATGCCCCCGGCACACACATACCAGTCGTTAATAATCAACGTCTTATCGACGAGCAACCTGATTACGTAGTGCTCATGGCATGGCACTATGCGCAGCCGATCATGGAACAATTGAAGGCACGCGGACTCCGGTCAGATTTTGTCATCCCACTGCCTGATTTTCGCATTGTGAAAAATTCGGAAGTATAGTGTCAGTATGGCGAGTATCCGTGTTGCCGTGCTCGGCGCGAGCGGTATCGGAAGATTCCATGTCAGGGAATTTTTGCGCGCAGGCACCGATGTTGTTTCTATTCTCGGGAGTTCCTCCGAGAGCGCGCAAAATACTGCTACTGCGATTGCGAAGGAATTTGGTACGCACCCTCGCGCGTATTCAGATCTCGACACGCTTCTCGAAGAGGAGAAACTCGATGCGGTTTCGATTTGTACTCCGCCACGCCTACATTTTGAGCAGATTAAACAGTGTCTAAATGCGAAGCTGCATGTTCTTTGCGAGAAGCCCCTTGTGTACGATGGATCGTCCGATACGGGTCCGCAGATCGAAAAACTCTTTCGTCTCGCGCAGAATCAAGACCGTATTCTTTCCGTAAACACCCAATGGCCCTCGGTTCTCCCGGTGGTATCGCAGTTTGTTGATCTTTCGGATGTGAAAAGTTTTTCATTTTCATCGCAGCCTGGTGAAGCGGGCGTTGAAATGCTTTTCGATCATCTGCCCCATGCGAATAGCATGCTTGTAAAAATGATTCCAAGAGGTCGAGTTGCCGATATCTCTTTCGAGATGAAATCATCTAAGGCTATATCGGTTTCGTTCGACTACCATGCAGACGGTTCGGTGTGTCATGTGAGCTATTTATTCCAGTTCAAAAAAGAGAGACCACGTGATCTTGCGTTTGCTATCAACGACGTGACGTTTGAGCGAGAAATCAAGGGAGGGTATTCGCAGGCGCTCGTAGTAAACGGGGAAGCAGTCGCGATAGAAGATCCGTTCAAAACGTCCATCAGTAAATTCGTGAGCGCGATACAAGGAGAAGGAGCGCCCCTCGTTAGCGAGAGGGAAATTATTGAGAATGCACACCTACAAGATGCCCTTGTGGCTGCATTCATGACACAATTTGACCAATAGTGAATCGGCGATGATACTATTCGGACTTCACGCATTTTTATGACCATCACACCCGAGTTGGAAAAAATCCTTGCATGTCCGCACTGCCGTGCCCGCCTACAGACATCCGCAGCAAGTTATATATGCAACACGTGCGGCAAGGAATATCGAAAGGCGGCGAGTCAGGCCATTTTTGAGACAATAAAATCGAGCGAAAGTAAGGAAGCGGGCGATACACTTTTTTTTACGGTCAAAAATTTCTTCAAGGCACACGTACCTTGGATTTTTCGGATGGTGTACGAGATCGTGGCGATCGACGTGGGGCCGAAGGCACGCAAACTCGTAGAAAAACTTCCGGAGAATGCCGTCATTGTAAATGTGGGTTCCGGCGTGAGACATGTCCATCCTCGCGTCATTAATCTCGACCTCAATATGGAGCAAGGCGTCGATCTCGTCGCAAGTGCGTACCAACTCCCATTCCAAAATGAAAGTGTGGATCTCGTGATCTCTGAGTCCATGCTTGAGCACCTCGAACATCCGGAAATTGCTGTTCAGGAAATGCATCGCGTTTTAAAGAAAAGTGGCAGAGTGTATATCCTGACACCCTTTATGGTCGGATTTCATTCCTCCCCGAACGATTTTTATCGGTGGACAATTCCGGGTATGAAGATCTTTTTGAAGGACTTTGAGGTCACTGAGACGGGGGTTGCCGTGGGGCCGACGTGTGCCCTTACATGGATGATGCGTGAGTGGCTCGCGATCCTTCTCTCATTTGGTATCAGACCCCTCTACCAAGTATGGTCGCTCTTATTTTTGATACTTTTACTGCCTCTAAACGTCCTCGACCTAGTCCTTTCTCGGTACAGTTTTAGCTCCCAGATCGCAATGTCCTACTTTTGGATCGCGAGGAAGAAGTAGGGGTATAATGCGACATCATGAATTCGTGCACCATCTGTGGCTCACAAGACTTTGTACCGTTTAGTACGAAAAATGGCCACAGCATTATTCGCTGCACCGCTTGCGATCTCATATTCGTGTATCCAATACTCGCAGCTCCGCGAGAAATATATGACCGCAATTATTTCGATGGAGCGGCGAACGGATTTGGCTATACAAATTACGACGAGGACAAGGAGCCAATGCGGCCTGTTTTTTCAAAATATATTGAAATAATTGATGAGGAGCTTGCGGGGGAAAAGGGCAGGCTGCTTGATGTGGGTGCAGCGACAGGTTTTTTTGTAGCGATGGCTCAAGAAGCGGGGTATGAGGCGGAGGGGGTCGACATTTCCGAGCACGCTGCCGGAGTGGGCCGGGCAAAAGGCCGCAAAGTGCATGCGGGCACAATCGAGGACATACATGGCGTGTACGACTGCATTACAATGCTTGATCTCATCGAGCACGTACCTGATCCGCGATCTGTCATAAAAAAAGCGGCTGCACTTTTGAGAAGCGGGGGAGTGCTTGTGATTAATGCACCAGACGCGGGAAGTCTGTTGGCCCGAATGCTCGGTAAGCGTTGGCACTTGATTTCCCCACCTGAGCATCTCCATTATTTCAATCGAAATAACATGCGAAGACTTCTTGAGGAAGAGGGTTTCGAGGTCGTCCGTATCACCACGATCGGAAAATGGTTCACGCTCAAGTACATTTTCAAGGTGCTTGGTCGGAGCACGCATATCGGGCTGTTTCAGAAAATGAGTGCACTTTTTTCCCATTGGACGCTTGCACGATTTTCGATACCTCTCAATTTGCGCGACAATATGTTTGTGATAGCTAAACGATCATGATCCGAATCTTGCGAGACCGCATACTTCTCATCACTGTTTTTGTAACGGTGCTGCTTTCGCTTGTGCCCCTCGTCCAATATCCTTCGTCGGGGAGCAGTTTTGAAGGATTTGTGTATGGGCGCTACATGGACTATTACTACACATCAGTGGCGCGAGAAGTGTATGACGGGTATCCGCTTCTAGGGAACCCGTTTTTTTATGAGCATAGGGAGTCAATAGCGCCTGCAATGATCCTCCCTTTTCAGATATATGCACTGCCATTGTTTGCGGGCTTCTCGCTTGCCGCGACCTCCATTTTCAATTTCAGTCTCTGGAGCGTGATTTTCGTGGCCGCCCTCTATCTTATCTTGAGACGACTCACCATTCCTTCAATATGGGCCGCTGTTGGGAGCGTGTTTGTGTATCTCATCATGTATGGACAGCTTATCCGGGTGGTCTCCATGGAAATGGTGCACCCCGTGTTTCTGCTTTTCATACTACTTTTCTTTTATTGGTGGGATAAGCCCGGAAAGTATCGCGACACAATCCTCTCACTCGTCATCGCATTCAGTATTTATATATACCCCTACTTGCTGCACGTAATTTTCTGGTTCCTAATTATCGTCTTCGGCCAGCTGCTCTATGTGCGTGACAGTGAACGGACCAGGCGTGCGCTCATGGTTGGATTAATTACTACGGCGCTCTGCATACCATTCCTGGTGATCACCTGGATCCAGGTGAATAATCCGTATTACGTCGAGTCACTGCTCCGTATCGGCTTAGGGTACACACATATACCCTCAGGAGAGGTTGTGCGCGGTGCTATGCGTATATTCCCGATGATCGCGCTTGCGCTCTTGAGCTGGGTGTGGATCTTTCGCAAGAAAAATCTCTCAAGTGCCCCGCACCTTTTTCATCTCCTTATTCTTGGAATCGCGATATGGATATCATCCACTGAGAATGTGATCACGGGTCTCGATCTGGAGACGGCGTCGCATGTCGAGAGGTTCGTCATGCTCTGGTTTTCGATCATGTCGGTCGTTGCTTTGTATTTTCTGTATAGTGCGCGACGCGACATCGCATTCATGAGTAGTGGTAAAAAGATCACACTCGGACTTCTTGCGGCACTCGTTTTTCTACTTGCGATACCGTATGTAAAAAAAATTGATCCGGCCATACGAGACGCTGATGCGAATCGCCTGAAAGCCCAGAAGGCCACGGCAGTGCTACCTGCCTTGCGGTGGCTTGATGCCAGCGCGAAAGGCGCTGTAGTCTGGACGAACCCAGAGACCGACCTCAATGCTCATGTGTCGGTGCTCACGACGCAATATACTCTTTTCGGCACCGGTCATTTACATCTCATGCCCACGAGGGACGTTGAAGATCGGTATCTCATCGCGCACTCGGCGGGGGAAGTTACACTCGAAAGTATTACAGCTGACGTGTGGGATCACAGTGGTGTAGGTGCCGCGATTGATACACCAAATACACTCAATCGCAGTGTAAAGTTGTGCCGACTTCTCCGACTTCACTATTTTGGTCGCGAGTGTGGCAATCTCACGAATGCGCGGATACTCTATGCAGAGAATTATGCGGCCATGTATAACAGGTTTACGAATGAGATTCGGCCACATCTTGCAGAGCAACTTAAAAAATACCACGTCGACTATGTCATTCGAGATACACAAACCGACAACGACTTTCATCCCGAGCGTATGGTAAAAATGGAGCTTGTGTATTCAGACGACCGTTTTGAAATCTACAAGACAATATAGGCCTATGAAGGAATTTCTAAAAACGCACAGGATCGCGATGCTCCTCACGCTATTTGTCGGAACTGTCATAGGATTACCCTCGATTCTCGCTCCGCTTGCGATCGGAAGTGCCTATCTAGGCATCCCGTTTCTCCCCCTCAGTGATGAATATTTTTACATGTCTCGCATTCGCGAAGTGCTCGACGGTCACCTGTGGACAAATGCGCCGTACGTCTACGAGTACAAAAGCCTTCTCTCGCCTACATTTCCGGTCAATGAGTGGCTCTATGCAATCCCCGCACTCGTGTTTGGCCTGATCCCCGTCGTAGTAGCGAGCAAGTTTGTTCTGCCCGCGCTTTTATTTGTATTTTCGTATTTTCTTTTCCTCAGCGTATTCAGACGGGACGATGAGACTACCAGGTGGAGCGCGATTGCCGGCTCTCTCGTTATTGTATTGGGAACAGAATTTGTTAATTACAGTTATGTTTTCGGCATCTTGGATGGAACGAAGTATCCGATTGAAAATGGATGGACACGACTGGTTAACCCGGTAATGGGCGGCGTGCAATTGCTTGCCTTTTTGTTTCTCATTGCAGAAGTGTGGAACCGAGGATGGCGCTATGCGCATATTGCAGCGGGCATAGTGCTTGCGGGCATGGTCGGGTATTTCTTCAGTTTTGGTCTGGCCCTGTCCATGCTTGCGACACTTTTCCTTTTTGCGCTTGCGAGAAAAGAATACAATGTCGCTCGTGCCCTTTTCACGACGGGGGCACTCTCCATTTTTCTCGACGCGTGGTGGTGGTACAAGATGCTCTTTTCGCTCGGTGGGGAAGAGGGGGCGGCACTGGCCATGCGCAACGGCATGTTTTTCACGCATGAGCCCGTTCTCAACAAAGCACTACTTGCATCCACTGTCGTTGTCGGCGCACTCTTTTGCTATGTGTACTTTTTCTTGCGCAGGCGCGAGTACATTCGAGAGTATCTCTTTGCTTTCGCCCTCGTCGTGGCTGGCTGGATTGCGTTTAATGAGCAGGTAATAACGGGGCGACAGGTCTGGCACCATCACTTTATGCAATACACAGTGCCAATGGGGGTTGCGGCAATAATAATAGCGGGATACTACACATTCAGGCATCTGAGGTATCTATGGATCTTCGGTACCGGAAGTCTTGCGACCGTTTGCATCGCCTACGGTCTTTATGCCGTCACTGCATACACAGCACCATGGGATATAGATCGTCATATCCATGTTCAACGTGCAGCACTTTATACGACATGGTTCCAGCAGAATGCACCCAAAGATTGTGTGGTCCTCGCGAACCCAAACGATATCGATGTGTTCGATGAGGAGCGTCTCATCCCCACGTTCTCGCATTGCAATACGTATACCGTTGATTTCGTCCCATTCGGAATTACGCGAGAACGTATCGAGCACAATTATTTATTACAACTGCGTATGCGTGGGGTAAGCGCAGCGGGCGTCCGTGAACATCTTTTGGGGCAAGGTGTATGGATTCGTCAGTATTTTTCTTCAGATTGGCACCAGGTCTTTGGCTATGAGCGTGGCATGGAGCCGTGGATTCTTGATCGTATTGATCGACTTACGGAGGCATATCAGCATTTCATGAAAGTACCGCTCGAAACTCAGATCAAGAAATATCGTGTCGACTACATCCTTTCGGAAGGACCACTTCCGAGAAAATTGCTTGCCGAACTACCAGATCTCAAGCTCGTTGCTTCTCCCGGCATGTACCGCATCTATCAATTTACAGAGTCCGGAGAGTAGTTGGACGCTTTCAGGGGGCGGGGTACAATGTCGCCCATATGCTCGAAAAAATTCTGCGTGGGATAGTCATTACCGGAGTTTTCAGTTTGCCGTTCGTTTGCCTCATTGTCGCGTCATCGATGTTCTTCCCTTTCATTACGGGTAAGAATTTCGCGTTCCGCATCATTGTAGACATTATCGTCGGCGCGTGGCTTGCCCTTGCACTTGTCAACGAAAAATATCGTCCCCGTCGATCCTGGATCCTGGGGACATTCGCTCTATTTGTACTCATAATGGCGATAGCAAATGCGCAGGGCGTCTATCCCTTCAAGAGCTTCTGGAGCAACTACGAACGCATGGACGGGTGGGTCACGATTGCCCACACACTGGCATACCTCGTCGTGGCCGCATCAGTGATCGCAAGTGAGAGAATGTGGCGATCCCTGTTTCAGGTCAATCTCGGCGTATCAGTGTTCTTGAGTGCGTATGGGTTAATGCAGTTGGCGGGGCTCTCTGCACTGGGTCAGGGGGGGAAAGCTGGACTTGCTACAGCTCGTATCGATGCGACTTTTGGAAACCCGATCTATTTGGCGGTGTACATGCTTTTCAATATCGCGTTCGCCGCACTCCTGTGGGTCCAGATGTCACAGGTACGGCCGGCAGGTAAGCGCTTGATGCCGTCGCTCTTTTACGGCGGAGTCATTTTATTCGATACATTGGCACTCCTTCTCACTGCGACACGCGGTGCGATGTTCGGGCTCATTGGAGGAGCGCTGCTCGCCTTGCTGCTCGTGGCCTTTTTCCAAGGGACTCGACGAATACGGACTATCGCAGTCGCATCTCTTGTGGCCGTCGTTGTCTTTGGCGTTGCCATCAAGCTCGGTAAAGATACGCCACTCGTAAAGAGCATAGGATTCATTGATCGTCTCGCGCAGACAAATCTGGGGGGTACCGTAGAGACCCGATTTCTCAATGCGGGTATGGCGTGGCAGGGAGTGAAAGAGCGTCCACTCCTTGGTTGGGGGCAGGAAAATTACGCCATTGTTTTCGATAAATATTTCGATCCTCGCATGTACCGTGCGGAACCGTGGTTTGACCGAACGCACAACGTCATATTTGACTGGTTCGTTACGGGCGGCATCCTCGGACTTCTCTCGTATCTCTCAATTCTCGCAGCTGCACTGTGGCTGATTTGGATGCGGGGGATACTTTCGATTCCTGAACGAGCGATATTCACCGGGCTTCTCGCGGGCTATACATTTCAAAACCTCACGGTTTTTGACAATGTGACCAGTTATATACTTTTTGCGACTGTGCTCGCATACATTGTCTGGCGCGAGCGCGAGGCGGGGAAAAATGCGCCGCTCTTCACGAAAAAGCTTCTGCCCGAAAATAGTCTGCCGTTTGTCGCTGTAATCGCAGGTATCGTCACGTTTGCTGCCGTATGGTGGATCAATATTCCCGCGTTGCAGGCCAATTGGACGCTTCTCAAGGCAGTAGCGCCGCAGCAGGCCGGTGTCACAAAGAATCTCGAATACTTCAAGCAGGCGATCGCATACGGCACGATGGGCACACAGGAGGCTCGTGAGCAGATCGCGCAGATCTCCGTGCAGGTGCAGGGCTCGAAGCTCGACAATTCGATCAAGCAGGAGTTCTTCAACCTGGCAACTTCCGAGATGAAAAAGCAAAGCGCAGAGTCGCCGCTTGATGCGCGATTCCCACTCTTCCTCGGGTCTGTCCTCGACGCGTATGGTCAGCATGACGCAGCTGCAGCCGCTTTCCAGCGGGCACATGAGCTCTCGCCGGCCAAACAAAGCATTCTGTACCTCATGGCGCAAAACGCGATGACGCGTGGTGACAGTGCAGCCGCACTGCAACATTTGAAGACAGCGTATGAGGTCCTTCCGGCAAACATAGAAGCACGACTCAACTATGCCGCGATGGCGATCCAGCTGAAGCAGGACGCGCTCGCCGATGAGTTGCTTGCGCCAGTCATGGCGACAGGGGAGGCGGCCAACAATAAAGTCGCATCCGCGTATCTCGCACGTGGCCGCTACGACAAGATTGCGCAGATCTGGGAATCGCACATCGTGGCAGTACCGACCGATCTGCAAGGATACTTCACGCTCGCCGCCGCCTATTACGCACTCGGCAACAAGGAAAAATCGATCGAAGCTTTACAAAAGGCAAAGGCCGCTATCCCAGCTTCGGCACAACAGGTTGATTCACTCATCATTGAGATTCAAAACGGCACGGTGAAGTTGCAGTAGAGAATTTTTTCCCCGGACAATCTCGTCATTTGCACTTCTCTCGGTGCAGTTGAAATGATATTTTAAGAGATCAAAAAGAGATAAAGAAAAGATAAAGTGATTGTTTGCACAGCGGCGGGCACGTATGTATAGTGCCGCCATGAATTTGCGCAGGGTCGCGTTGATGGTACTTATATTGGCAGCCACTTCCTCTGCGACGCCCGCTTTCGCCTCCACTCTCCCCGACACCTGTGGCGCCTACGATAGTGGCCAATCGGGAGGCATCTTCGACCCGGCGGGGGATAGCACTGAATATTCTTCGGATGGGTATCTCATCTACCGTCTCCATCTCAAAAACCCCTCTGCCCCGGGCGATACTTTCAATCTTAGATTCCAATATTTTCTGGACACATGCAGAGATGTCACGCTCTTTGCAAGCGGACCGCTCGTCACTTTGCCAGCAGGCGTCAGCGACGTCAGTATTCGCTTCACGTCGAGAACAGAGTACGGTATCTGGGACGACACACACGAGACGCTTCTTAATCAGGTCTCGATCGAATCGTACCCCGCGTATATCAGCATCAGACCCACCCTCATCGCTTCGCCGACCTCGTTCTACATCGGCCACACGCACAAAATCTATCGTGATGGCGTGCCCCCGATTGTCGAGAGTGCCGTGGAGAAGCCTGCCGCTTGTCCGCCACTCCAGGTACAGACGGATGGCCTGTGGTTTGACCATGGATACGAACGTGCCGAATACGTGGACGGCCTCTTGCGCGTCCACTTGCGCTTCCTCGACAGAGTAGTCCCTGCCGACAATTTCCCACGTTTCAACTTCCGGCAAGGCGTTGTACCGGTGACGAACGAAGATTGCACATTCAGTGCGCCACTCAATTCTTTGCCTTCAATCATCGCTCCGTATCACAGCTGGTACTATTCGTACCGTTTTATCGATGCGACGCACTGGGTAATGTGGGACGATGAGAGAAACGTGCCGTTCTCAGACGTGTCGGGACTCTGCAATAGCTGCTCCGGCACCATTCCCGAAGGTACGAAGTACGTCTACTGGCTCGGCGACCGCAACGGCCGCTTCATGCGCACCACCCCATTCCCGCCGGTGGAACCGACGACGAGAATTGACCCCGTCATCATGATTCCCGGTATTTTGGGGTCAGATTATAACGAGAACGGGGAATTAGTTATGGACCCGATCTTGCACAAATACGATGATCTGATCGCGACGTTGGATGCCAATGTTTACACTCAAGGCACGGACCTCTTCACGTTCCCATACAATTGGCGCTTATCGAATATGCATACGGCACTGCTGCTTAAGGCGAAGATCGATGAGGTTAAGGCGATTTGCCAGTGCGATAAAGTCGATCTCGTCGCGCACTCGATGGGCGGTCTCGTTGCACGACAGTACATTCAATCGAGTAGCTATGAAAACGATGTTGATCAGCTAATCTTCCTCGGAACGCCTCACCGTGGTGCGCCCAACTCTTATTTAATGTGGGAAGGTGGTGAGGTCGAAGCTGGCTTAAGGGATAGGGCGATGGAGCACATTTTGGGACAAGAGGCGCATGAACAAGGTTATGACGATCTGTTTGATTATGTGCGAAATGAGCCGATTACCTCAGTTCGCGAACTTTTACCTGTCTATGATTACGTTTTCGATAACGGAGACTTGCGTGACTACCCGGAAAATTATCCGACCAACCCATTTCTCGAAAACCTCAACGCCAACGTAAACGAGCTTCTTGGTTCAGGAGTTTCGATCAGCAATATTGTCGGAGAAAATGGGAGTAACGAGACAATAATCGGCATTAATGCAACAAACGGTATGCAGTATTTGCCAATGTGGGAGCATGGCTACCCGGAGAATTTTTATCTTAATTTTGGAGATCATGGATTAGTGCGCGGTCAAGGTGACGGAACCGTTCCATTCGCAAGTGCCACGTTCGTTGCAGAAAATGTTTCAACGACCACATTCGAGCACACCGCAATACCTGAAGAGGCTCAGGCAGAGATTTACGAAATCCTTACGGGTGAATCGGCTACGACACTCGTCGACAACTGGAACCTAGTAAACGCCAAACTACTCTTCTTTAAAATGTTTTCTCCAGCGGATTTTTATGTCATGGCGCCGGATGGCAAGAAGGTCGGAAAAAATGTGCCCGAATCAGAAAAGATCCCTGGTTCATTCTATAGCGGATTCACCTCTGGCCCGGAATATGTCACGATTCTCAACCCGCTCGATGGAGAGTACAAAATCGTGACGGAAGGCACAGGCAGCGGATCATATACAGTCGAAGCAGCACTCCTGAGTGATGAGGAGGTCGTCGAATCTTCGTTTACGGGCAACACCACCTCTGGTTTACTCACGGAGCTCAATGTCGTTCTTGATAGTAATAATCCGAACGAGATCGAGGTCACGCCGACCGACACAGAGTCGCCGATCATAAACATCGTATCTCCTGAGGAACGAGACTACGAGCGCTCGCTGCAGCTGGCAGTTAACATATCAGCACAAGACTCGTCAGGCGTATTTGCGCTCGAAACCATACTTGGCACTACGACGATTCCGAACATCGGAGTCGTTGATCTCTTTTTTCTCAAACTCGGGACGCACACACTGGCCGTATCTTCCTCCGATAACGTCGGCAATGCGACGACATCAAATCGCACATTCAAAATCATCGCAACGGCGAGCAGTACGCTTTCGGACATTGATCGTACGTATGCTCTCGGATGGATGACGGAAAAAATTCACAAAACTGTCAGTAAGAAGTTCAAAGCCATAACCAAAATTTCAAAAAAAGTCGAGAGACGAACTGACGGAAGACCGAATGGAGAGAAGCTACAGATGGTGGTTGATAAGATCCTTGCGCACGCTATGCTTAATGAGCTGCAGAGATACCGAAGCAGGGGACTCAGTGAGCAGGCTTACCAATTATTAAGAGAGGATATTCTGTGGCTCATTAATAACTAAAGTTTATTACGATGATTCTAAAAATTGCAAAAAACATCGTTCTGATAGTGATTGCGGCAGTCGCAGGCCACTTTCTCGCAGTTCCGTTCGGAGCCGCATTATCACAAATACTCTCTATCGGAGGCTCATATGGCGGCGATGTTCTAGAGTATTACATGTTTGGCGTTTGCATTTCCCTTACATTTTTTATCTGTCTTCTCTTTTCGACATTTGGCGACAAATATAAATTCTGGTGGACAGGTGTCGCGCTGCTACCAGTCTTGTGGCTTGAAATGCAGTTGGCAGCAATCTTAATAATTTTCTCAGCGATTTTTGGGGGTATTGGTTGGTGGCTCGGCAGATTGTTAAGCGGTTATCTGACAAAGGTTGCGCCATCGTTCATGACGAAACTTTCTTGATACATCCGGGGCCAGGATACTGGGAGACGTTGCGTTCAGGACGAAAAGAACTATAATCACTGATGTGAGTGCCACACAATACGTGTGAACGTGTAGCACAAAGAAAGTCACCAAAAAAGCACCATCCGAAAGGAAGGTGCTTTTTGGTTGTATATGCAGGGCACACTGCGGAGGACGGGGTGAATTACGACTATAAAGGAGTAATTCACGGCCGCAGCGAGAAGGCGAGCGAGGCGGGGTCGCGCAATTTTTCAGCAGAAAAATATGCGTGACCGAGCAGCTCGCGCACGTACGATTCAGGGCACACTGCGGAGGACGGGTGCGAGCTCCAAAGTGAAAGTCGATGTGAGTGCCGCCGCCCTCCGCAGTAAGTCCTGAATACTGCATTCAGAGTAGCATCACCATTTACACGCACAAGTGTGGCTGTGATTAAGAAAAATTTTCGAGCAAAATAAAGTTTCAAAAAACATTCTGAAAATTTTCTCGAAAAAATATTTTATATAAAAGTTATCCACACAAAAAAATATTTTTCACTCGTAAACATCACATGAGTGCAATAATTAATAAAACGCTCTTCGCATCATAAATGTGCGAGTGCGGGTCGAGCTTAGCACTCCAAGTAAAAGTGATCACTGAAAATACTATGGCAAAGAAGAAGAAGGCAAAGGCGAAGAAAAAGAAGCGCCTCTAATCTCCTGAAGATCCCTCCAACCGGAGGGATCTTCTTTTATATCGATGTGAATTGATGTAAATCTTATGATTTCAGAACTCCTCGGTCCGGCAACTTAAAAGAACACATTCCTTTATGTTGCACTCACCCTACGTCGCCTGTAGGATAACCCAATGGCATTTTGGAGGCGTTTTATAGGTGATGAAAATACGGCCGCGCTTAAGCGTGCTGAGCCGATTGTGGCAAAGGTTAACGCCCTTGAGGACTCCATAAAGGCACTTTCCGACCTGGAGCTCAGGGATAAAACGACCGAGTTTAAGAACCGTTTTGCGGCTGGCGAGTCGCTTGATGATATGGCACCCGAAGCCTTTGCGGTTGTCCGAGAAGCCTCGCGGCGCACGCTCGGCCAGCGGCACTTCGATGTGCAGCTCATCGGAGGCATGATCCTGCACAATGGCGATATCGCCGAGATGCGCACCGGAGAAGGCAAGACGCTCGTCGCGACACTCCCTGCATATTTGAATGCACTGACCGGTAAGGGCGTCCACATTGTCACCGTCAACGACTACCTGTCGAGGCGCGATGGGGTTTGGATGGGGCAGATATATGATGCGCTCGGCCTTTCTGTTGGCATCATCAACCACGAAGCGTCGTTCCTCTACGATCCCTCATTACGCAAGAATCCGGACGACACAGTGGCTGACGACGCCATACGCGATGAGACAGGAAGCTTCAAAGTCGTGCACGAATTCATGCGCCCCTGCACGAGGCATGAAGCGTATGCCGCCGATATTACATACGGGACCAACAACGAATTCGGCTTTGATTACTTGCGCGACAATTTGGAATACGAGCCCGAGCGCCTGAGGCAGCGTGTGCCTGATAAGGGAGGCTATCATTTTGCGATCGTAGACGAGATCGACTCCATATTGATCGACGAGGCGCGCACGCCGCTCATTATCTCGGCTCCGATCTCTGATGCCGAGTCGCTCTACGGGCGTTTTGCCGAGATCGCGGCAAGCCTATCTCGGGACGAGGATTACGTGGTCGACGAGAAACATCGCTCAATCGCACTCACTGATAGCGGTATCGAGAAGGCGCAGGCCAAACTCGGCATCGACAATATATATACGGATGCAGGCATCAAGTACGTGCATCATCTCGAGACCGCTGTCCGCGCCAAGGCGCTCTACCATCGCGACAAAGACTACGTGATCAATGGCGGGGAAGTCGTTATTGTCGACGAGCTCACCGGCAGAATGCAGCCGGGCAGACGTTGGGCCGAGGGTTTGCACCAAGCGATAGAGGCGAAAGAGGGTGTCTCGGTTCAGCAAGAATCGCGTACATTTGCCTCAATTACGTTCCAAAATTACTTCCGTCTCTACGATAAATTGGCCGGCATGACGGGCACCGCCATCACCTCGTCGGAGGAGTTCTACAAGGTATACGGGCTGAATACTGTCGTTGTACCGACCAATAAAAAGACTGAGCGAAAGGATTCTGAAGACCTCATCTTTCAGACAGAGTCAGGCAAGATGAAGGCAATCGCAAAGCGCGTGAAAGAGCTGCACGACAGAGGGCAGCCGGTGCTCATCGGCACCGCATCAGTCGAAAAGAACGAGCTCCTCTCGGTCTACTTCAAGCAGGAGGGGATACCGCACGAGATTTTGAATGCAAAGAACCACGAGCGCGAGGGCGAGATCATTGCGCAGGCAGGAAGAAAGGGTGGCGTGACAGTCGCCACCAACATGGCTGGTCGCGGCGTCGACATCAAGCTTGGCGGGAATCCGGCGACTCCTGAAGAGTACGAGGAGGTCAAGACACGCGGCGGTCTTTTCGTACTCGGTACCGAAAGACATGAGGCGCGCCGTATCGACAACCAGTTGCGCGGTCGCGCTGGTCGTCAGGGCGATCCTGGCGAGACTCAATTTTACGTGTCACTCGAGGACTCGCTCATGCGTGTATTTGCGTCCGATGTAATCAAGCGTGTGATGGGCACTTTCAAGATCCCAGAAGATGAGCCGATCTACAATTCCATGATCACGCGTGCACTTGAAAAGGCGCAGACGCGCATCGAGGAGATCAATTTCGACTCGCGAAAACACGTACTTTCGTACGATGACGTTTTGAATATTCAAAGGCAGAGCATTTATGCCCGTCGCCGCACTCTTTTGATCGGAGGCGCTGCTGCAGTCGACGAGGAGCTCGCGCGTATTGCCGAAGCGGAGACCGTCCAGTTTGAAGTGAACGCTGAGGGCGAGCAGGTTGAGGTAAAGACAGAAGCATTCTCTACGGTTATCGAAAGAAAGAAAGGAGAGTTTGGCGAATCATTCCACATGGCAGTACGCCGGTTCCTTCTCCAGACCATCGATTATCTCTGGGTGGAAAATCTCGAAGCAATGGAATACTTACGCTCGAGCGTAAATCTGCGGGCATACGGACAGCGTGATCCACTTGTCGAATACAAGAAAGAGGGCCTGAGACTCTTCCGGGGCATGGAGGATACGTACACGGCTCATGTCAAAAACATACTGCCCAATATCACGCCGCAGGGGGCACCGGTCGCCCGCGAGAGCCAAGTTATCCACAAAGCGGCAGCGGCTATTACATCGAATTCTGGCAACGCACCGAAGACCGAGTATGGTAGAAACGATCACGTTGTCATCACGAATGGAGTCGAGCGGAAGGAAATGAAATACAAAAAAGCGGAGCCCCTCTTGGCGAGCGGAGAGTGGAAGATAGTCCGAGAATAATTGATCTCGGCATCCGATATCGTCTTGATCTAGGCGACATCTCGGGGGCTCTCGGTCGCCCCCTATCCACCGCACCGAACACTACGTCAGGGGTAGTCGGTCGATCCCCACCACTGCTATTGGCAGTGGTGATTTGTATATTTTTGCGCGCGATGTTCTCTCGATGGAAAGGGGCGCGACCTCGTTTTATACGTTAGAAACTTGCATGACACGGTTTACGAAAATTGGCTTGCAGGGGGAGCGGGTGGTACAGTGTCCGACATGAGCGAATACGTCCCGACCATAGGTCTTGAGATACACGCCGAGCTTCGCACCAAGACGAAGATGTTCTGTAATTCAAAGAACGATCCGGACGAGACGCGCCCCAATGTAAACGTGTGCCCCGTGTGCCTAGCGCATCCGGGGACTCTTCCTGTGGTCAATAAAGAGGCTGTGCGACACGTCCTCAAGGTCGGGCTCGCAATTGGTGCGAAGTTGGCCGACTACACCGAGTTTGATCGCAAGAACTATTTCTATCCGGATCTCCCAAAAGGGTATCAGATCAGTCAGTATGAGTACCCGCTCGTTTCAAAAGGGGTACTGAACGGAGTCGAAATTACGCGCATTCACCTTGAAGAAGACACGGCGAGTTCGGTGCACGACGAGGCACGCGGGATGACCATGATCGATTACAATCGCGCAGGCGTCCCTTTGATGGAGCTTGTCACCGAACCAGTCATTCATAGTGCCGAGGAAGCCGGCGCGTTTGCCCGAGAACTCCAGATTCTCCTACGGTATCTCGGCGCAAGCGAAGCGAATATGGAGAAAGGGGAAATGCGCGTCGAGGCCAATGTATCGGTCAGCAAAACAGGCGAGCTCGGCACGAAGACAGAGATAAAAAATTTAAATTCATTTCGCGCGATGGAGCGAGCAGTAGCATACGAGATCAAGCGCCAGACCGAGATTTTGGAGCGGGGCGAGAAGGTGGTGCAGCAGACGCTGGGCTGGGACGAGACCAAGCAGCAGACCTTCCCCCAGCGAATCAAGGAAGGCAGCGCCGACTATCGATATTTCCCTGATCCCGATATACCGTCTTTCAGGCTCAGCGAGGTCGCAGAACTCGCCACGGAGACACTCCAGTCACGCATGCCCGAGCTACCGTCTCAGCGACGGGAGAGGTATCTCAGTCAGGGCATCAAACCGGGTGATACAGAGCTCTTTGTCAGGGAGCCATCGCTCGGAGTCTTTTTTGACACCGTTACAAGCGAGATCAGTGACAAAGCACGCATCACACTCGCTGCAAATTACATAGCCAACGACCTCGTAAACATCATACGTACGGATGCAATGACCGGTGCACGAGAAGTCGAAAAACGAGAAACAGACTTACATGCCGAGATCCCCATATCGGCACAGAATTTCAAGAAAATTATCGAACTTATAGCGGATGGCAAAATATCATCCCGATCGGCAAAGGATCTTCTAGCGGCGGCAATTTCTGAAAAAAAGGATCCTGAAGTCATAGCGAAAGAGAGGGATTTATTCCAGAAGAATGACGCAGGTCAGATTGAGATTGTGGTGGACGAAATTTTGGCGAAAAACGGTCCCGTCGTGGCAGACTATAAGGCTGGTAAGCTGGCAGCGCTCGAATTTCTGGTCGGTCAGGGCATGAAGGCGCTTCGCGGCGCTACAAATCCTCAGGCATTGAGAGAAATGATCCAAAAAAAGCTCGCGTAAATAGCGGTGAGCAATATCTATCCATAGATAGCGAACGAATACTTCGGCTCGCCGGTCATTGTTAGAGAAAATATCTCGCGGTATACTTCTGGCATGACAGACGAGCTAACTATTGAAGGAAAGCAGTATATCTCGTCCAAGCGAGCAGCGGATTTAAGCGGTTATGCGCAGGATTATGTCGGCCAACTCGCTAGAAAGGGGCTTATAGATGCGCAGAGAATCGGTGGACTCTGGTATGTGTTCATGGAATCCCTCGCAAAGTATAAAGAGAAGGCAGATGCGTACGTGCCCATACCCCCGCAGGCCATTCATAAGAACGAAAATCCCGACACACTGATCTCATTTGATGGTAAAGACTATGTCTCGGCTGCGAGAGCTGCCGAGATTACCGGGTATCACCAGGATTATGTGGGGCAACTCGCGCGATCAGGCAAGATCCTATCTCGGCAGGTAGGCAATCGGTGGTATGTGGACCGGGATGGGATATTGGCACACAAGGAGGAAAAAGACAGTCTCCTCGGCGCCGTACAATCACAGGCTGTCGGTATAAAGCCCGTCATGCCGAAAACAGAGCCATACATCGATAAAATTCAGTCTTGGGAGCCTCTCAACTATCAAAATGATTCAGGCGCACTCATCCCTGAGCTCCCCGCAAGAGCAGAGCCAGTAGAAGAGAAAGAGCCAGAAGAAAGTTCTCAAGAAGACACAGTGGCGCGTGTACCGATTCGGATAGTCGAGAATACAAGGAGACAGGCCGCGCCCATCAAAAACGACCTAAAGAAAATAGCCACAAAAAGAGCGGGTATACCCAGAAAGACTATATTTTACAGCGTATTTTTAATTACAGTATTTATCGCTCTGGCAGCATTTCTGGTCAGCAGACCATCAAGCGTCATCATAAGGTACGCGATCTCAGTGGGTGACGTTCTTGAGCCGGTAGTGACCAAAGAGCTCATATACACCCAAAACTAGTCCAGCTTGGCACTAGACTCCAGAAGAGCAGGCACAGCCCGGCCCGGTTCTCTGCTAATTGGACAGGACAGTTAGTCTGTGCTTCAAAAGAGTTCAGGCACGACCGCTCAAGCGGAAATTATGTAGAGAAGTTCTAAAAATACGATATCTCGTCCCGAAAATACGTATCTCGGTAAAGCGAGATACTTTTCGAAGGCTTTGCAGACATTTTCAGATAATTGGGTTGAGTCGTGTACTGACCTCCAGGCACACATTTTTTTGGTACCGCCATAATTTGTTTTTTGAACTTTCGTTTGTCTCAGGTCAAATTTTTCAGTCGTAGAGGTTGTTCGTATTTTTTGATTTTTTGCTTTCCAGATGAGTGCGATTTTTGAAGTTATTTTGAAATTTTTTTTGGCTAAGATTATCCACAGTTTTTTTGAATAGTTCACCCGAAATAACTAGTAAAATACTAGTTAAATCGTACATACGAACTACTCATGAGTGATGAAATTTTCTTTGATGGAGTACGTTATGTATCAGCAAGCGAGGCTGCATCTCAGGCGCACCTTACTCGCGACTATGTTGCCCGACTTTGTAAGGAAAATAAAATTCGAGGTCGCCGCGAGGGGACAAAAAATTGGTACGTTAACCTTGAGTCACTAAAGACTTTTCTTGCAGAACAAGAGCGGGCGAGAGCAAGGCGTAGTCGAGAACTCACGAAGAGCCGCCTCAAAGAATATTGGAGCCACAATTCAAATAACTCGATTGTTGATGCAGCCCTCAGTATTCCTTCCTCGAAGACGCCTGCTTTGTTTGCGGTCCCGACTGCCAAGCGACCTGTAATTGTGCCGCTCTCCGCCCCGGTCTCTCCCGAAAAGGCCCTCGTTTCCTCGGAGATCGTGACAAAGGCTGGTGCCAGTTTGTCGGAGATTTTGCACAAAGAAAGGTCTCTTCATGACGCGGTTTTCAAGATCGGAAAGATTGAGGTACCTGCAAATGTGATGAATTTGCATGAGCAATTTCGTGCCGCTCTTGCGAGAAAAAATGTGCCCGCGATTGTGGGCGCAAAAAGCGCTGCGGCCACTCCAGGTCTCGCACATGCCGCCTTCCAGGGTACGCACATTCCCGCACATGCGATCACGCCTGTGACGGAAGTGGTGCACAAGATCGCTGCTCTCACACTTGCTCTCGTTCTGACGTTTGGATCGTACGCGTCACTCAATACTGATTTTGAATATTTTGCGAAAGAATCTATCCGTGCAGAAATTGCATCGATCGGCAATGCGTTTCGATTCTTCACGGACGGCAGTGCGTCGCGGATTGCTCTCGATGCGCAAAAGCGACTTACGGTAGCGGTGGATCATCCGGGCGCGACACTCGCGGCTGCAGGAGAAGCCATCGGCACAAACGCGACCGGATTTTTCAGCTCTTTGATGCAGTCGGTCACCTCGGGTGTGGGCAATTTCTTCTCCTCGCTTTTTAACATCGGTGATCGAGGCTCGCTTGCAGTCGAGATCGTCCCCCAATCTGGCGGAAAGGTATCTGCTCCAGTAGTGCAGCCCGTGGCACCTAAGGCACCTTCGAAGCCGACCCAGGCTCCTCGCCCGGCTGCATCATCGCCGAGTGTGACCACGGGAAATATCATCAACAACTATCCGGTCATTGAGCGAGTCGTCACGACGGAGCGTGTCGTCTCCGAGGGCGGTATTTCCGAATCTGTTTTTAATTCGCGACTCCTCGATCTCGAGAATAGACTGAGTGGCAGGATAAGTAACATCACGTACGTGCCGACACCCCCTGCCTCGGGTGGTTTCCAGAATCAGATTGCACTCACACAGGTAATCAACAACTTGAACGGAACCAATATTACGAATCCGACAATCACGGGCGGTACCATCACGAATGCAAACATCACCGGCAACATCACCGCGACCGCATTTTCCGGCACACTCGGTATCGGCAGCGGCGGTACCGGCACCTCCACTGCCCCCGCATATGGATTAGTACTCGTTGGCAATTCTGGCGGCGGCTACGATCTCGTATCCACGTCCTCACTCGGAATAGGTGTGGGCGCAGGTACCCCGGGAGGCACCCTAAATTCACTGCAGTTCAATAGCGGACCCACTACGTTCAATGGATCCGCATCACTTACGTTCAACCCTTCGTCGCTCGTGCTCTTTGCGTCAAGCACCGTTTTTGAGAACGCAACGACCACAAATCTGGCGGTGATCGGAGCTGCAACTTCTACGTTTGCTGCGGGGATACAAGCGACGGCGCTCAATGTCACGGGAAGTGCCACGTCCACTTTTGGTAAGGGTATAAATCTCAGCACAGGCTGCTTTGCGATCAATGGCACATGCATCGCCGCCGGCAGCGGATCGGGTGACGCATCTCTTGGAAGCGCACAGACGTGGACCGCGTTGCAGACATTCCAGCAGGGAATTATTTCGCAGGCGTCGTCCACATTTACCGGATTTACCAATCTTACGGGCGGTGCTTCCACGACGAATCTCACGGTCTCCGGAACTTTGTATTCAAATACGGCAAGCACCTCGAATCTCATCGTCTCCTCGATCAAGAATTCGCTACTGTATGCGGGGAATGACGGGACTGTTTCTGGAATGGCGACATCGAGCCTTGGTCTCCTCACGACCAACGTCGCTGAAGGTAGCAACCTCTACTACCAAGACGCTCGCGTACAGACGTACCTCGATTCGATCACCAAAGGATATTTCTTCTCAACCACCTCGAGCGATTACTGGAAGTCTGTGAATAATTTCTTCTCCACCACGTCCACCGACTACTGGAAGACACAGAACAATTTCTTCTCAACGACGTCGGCTACCTACTTCGAATCGACGCAGTCTCGCTGGGCAACATCCTCGGCCTCGTACTTCCTCTCGCAAAACCAGGGCGCCGCATTTTCCACGACCTCGGCTGCATTCTTCCTCTCGCAGAATCAAGGCGCCGCATTCTCCACGTCGTCGGTCGTCTATTGGGACAGCACACAATTCCGTTGGGCGACCACCTCAAGTGATTACTGGAAGTCAGTCAACAATTTCTTCTCGACAACATCAGTGAACTACTGGGAAACCACACAGTGGCGCTGGTCCACATCCTCCTCCGACTACGCAGTCAACACACTCCTCAACGCATCCACCACCATCCCACGCACAACCCTCGCCAACATCTGGACACCTCTCCAGACCTTCACCTCTGGCCTCATCTCCCAAGCTTCCTCCACCTTCACCGGCACCACCTTCCTAAACGGCGGCGCTTCCACCACCAACCTCACGATTTCCGGCACCACCTGGCTCCCGAATCTCACTGCTTCTCGTGTACTCGCAACCGACCAGAATGGTCAACTCATTGCGACCTCAAGCATCGGCACAAGCTTCCTCACAGGATCACTCGGCACCGTCAACGGCACCACCTTCAATATCGGCAGCTCCATCACGATCACCGCTGCCTCCTCGACGCTCCTCTCCAACAACAACACCTTCTCCGGCTCAAATACATTCACACAGACGATCACCGGCGACATCTCAGGCAATGCAGGAACTCTCGACGGTCTCGAGGGCAGCTACTACCTCGCCAATTCGTTCTCCACGACGAGCGCTGATGTATGGAAAGACAACCGCAACTTCTTCTCCACCACCTCCGCCAACTACTTCGAATCCACCTTCTTGCGATGGGCCACCACGTCAAGCGACTACTGGATGACCCAGCGCAACTTCTTCTCCACCACCTCCGCCGATTACTGGAAGACGCAGAACAACTTCTTCTCAACGACATCAGTGAACTACTGGGAAACCACGCAGTGGCGCTGGTCCACCTCTTCTTCCGACTA
>CAZUVH010000002.1:0-235310 GCA_964623775.1 uncultured Candidatus Saccharibacteria bacterium
TGTGACCCTACGGGGAATCGAACCCCGCTTCCATCCTTGAGAAGGATGTGTCCTAGCCGATAGACGATAGGGCCTTATCAAGTACATCTGGGCACATCAGTAATAATCTCAGGCCAATCTGCACTTATACCGAAATAATACTCAAAATGAGCTAAATTTCCACTTAGGTGTACTGATGTTACTATGAGGTGCGTGAAGAAGATCATCGCATTTTTTGATAAGTTTGAAGACAAGATCCGCAACGCTCTGTCGCACTACCCGATTCTCTATGCGCTCGTCGGCGCGATCGGCATTATTCTCGTGTGGAAGGGTATATGGGAAATTGCAGAGCTTGTTCCGCTGCTCCACGGCTGGGGCTCGTTTGTGCTCGGGGTTTTGATATTGCTCGCAAGCGGACTCCTCGTCTCATTCTTCATCGGCGATAGCATCATTATCTCGGGACTCCGACGTGAAAAGAAATTAGTCGAGCAAGAGGAGCAGGACATCCTGGAAGCGGGAGAGTCGCAGACAAAAGAAATATTGGCAAAGATCGAGCATCTCGAGCACGATATGCACTCTCTCGCGGGTGAGGCAAATGACTCGTCGGAGAAAATCATAGAATAGTGCAACACCATCACCTGATTGATATAGTGCGTATATGAAGCATCAGGTGCTGCTTTTCTATAAATACGTGGATGTCGCTGATCCGGAGGACCTCGCTGCACGGGTGCGCAATCTTGCGACGGAGCTTTCACTCACGGGGCGCGCGATCGTAGCGCACGAGGGCATCAATGCCACGCTCGAAGGCACAATAGAACACACCGAAAAATTTATCACACAATTTCTCACTGATCCGCGATTTACGGATATGCATATCAAGCGAAGTGCAAGTGCGGGGGAGAGCTTTCCGGGACTCTCGGTCAAGGTGCGCAAAGAGATCGTCGGCACCGGCTTTACCGAGGAAGAAGCGAATCCGCGGGTGAAAACCGCTCCGAAAATAGCTCCCGAAGAACTACGACAGTGGTACGAAGAGAATCGTGACTTCGTCGTGATCGATATGCGAAATAACTACGAGTACGCATCAGGTCATTTCAAAAATGCAGTCGAGCCTGGCATTTCCGCCTCGCGTCACTTGCCGCTTGTGATGCAGAAGCTTGAGCCACTGAAAGAGAGGACGGTAGTCACCGTGTGCACGGGCGGAATCCGCTGCGAGAAAATGGCGGCATATTTACAGTACAAAGGATTCAAAAAAGTCCGACAACTCGATGGCGGGATTCACACGTACATGGAAAAATTTCCAGGAAAGGATTTTCAGGGGACGCTCTATACATTTGATCAGCGCATGACCATGGATTTTGGCGGTCAAAGAGAGGTAATAGGGAAGTGCCACCGCTGCGGAGCTTCGACGGAAAAATACGCCGATTGCGCACAGGATTCGTGCCACCTCCACTTCCTTGCGTGCGACGATTGCCGTGATTCCGAGGGCAGGGTGTACTGCAGCGATGATTGCAAAGCATCGGTCGTGAGCCATTATTGACGCCGGATTAAAAAAGTTGTACCCATAAGATAGTTCATAGCGAACCCCTTCTCCACGCTTGAGGGAGATAGGAACACAGAAGGAGTTGGTCCATGAAGTGGCCGCTAATGTTATCAACCGTGCGACACGGTCAATCGGCGTACAATATTCTAAGGGGAATAAAGGAGAGAGATCCCCAGTACATCGCATTCAAGAAAGCGTATGCGAAGGACTATACGTCGGCAGACGCTCGCAACCTTGCAGCCTTGATGGCGGAAAAGTATGCGCTCAAAACGAGCGACTACGACACGCCTCTTTCCGAGGTCGGCTGGGAGCAAGCAGTCGCGACGGGAGAAAACATCACTACGTTTGAGCATTATACGCGTCCCGACATTGTACTGGTGTCACCGTATCGGCGTACGCTTGAGACTCTCGCAGGGATGCAGCAGGGCGGATTCGATACAGGCCCTGCAAAGATCGTGGTCGATGACCGTATTCGCGAGCAAGAGCACGGGCTGTCGCTGCTCTACAGCGATTGGAGAATTTTCCATGTCTTTCATCCGGAGCAGAAAAAGCTACATGATCTAATGGGGCCATATTGGTACCAGTATCCCCAGGGTGAGAGTACCTCGCAGGTGCGCGAGCGGATACGTTCAGTCACCAACACGATCGTCCGCGAATATGCGGGTCTCAATGTCTGGTTGATTACGCATCATCTGACAAAACTCTCAATCAGGGCCAACATGGAACGACTTTCGCCGGAAGAGTTCATGCGTCTTGATCGCGAGGAGAAGCCAATCAACTGTGGTGTGATGGTCTATCGCGGCAATCCGCGCAGAGGGTCGGAAGGGAAGCTGGAGCTCGCGTGTTACAACGCCAAATTCTATTGATTGCTGCAGGCTCGCACCATATCGTGCGAGCCTGTTTCTTTTCAATGTGTATAATACTGCAGAGCTTGACAAGGATTATAGCGAGTCGCATAATGACACTAGTCTAAATCTCCTCTAGAAAGGGAAGGAGTGCGCAATGAAACGTTTTATTATCGCGCTGGCACTGCTGCTCGCTGGATTGGAGGGCGCGGCAGCTCAGTCGCACTTTAAGAAGGCGAATCTGCCGACTGGTGGGCATTACTACTATCCCACCGAGGCGTATTTTTCTGAGCTGAAAAGCACGAACTGCAAATTCGAGGAATTTTCACTCGAGCAAAGTTTGTGCATCTCTCACGTAGACGGCTCCAACGGTCTTCGACGCAGGTGGGAAGCGCTGGACTCGCTCGCGTATCAAATAAAGCTGAATCCGAGGGTGGCGACGCCCGAATATCTCAAAATGTTTCGAGATACACTTGAGCAACTCTGCATCGAGTCGGTAGAGTTCCCCGACATTCGAAAAAAGGCTGAGGACGACCGTAGCTTCGGAGGTTGATCTTGTGGAAGCGCGCAGGTTTGCGCGCTTCTTCTTTTTGTAAAAGGCGCTGCATGATACACTCCATGTGTATGAAAAAACGTGTAGCCACAGCAATAGCCGTCGCATTATTTGCAGGGCCGTTTGTGGCCGTGGCTGAATCGGCGGTGCAAAATAATTCGCAGATTACGACGCTCTACGCACAGCTCATTGTGCTCCTGCAGAAAATCGCATCGCTCCAGAAGCAATCTGTCATTTCGGTCTCGCCCGATCACGGCGCAGCACCCCTCACCGTCCAGTTTGCGATCAATAATCCGACGGGGACGGAGTCGATCATCTTTGGCGATGGCGGATACAGCGGTCAGACGTGCATAAAAAAGGCAAACGGCTGGTGTGATTTCTCAAAGCCGCTCGCTCACACATATGCGCTACCTGGTACGTACACGGTCAATGTCTACACTCACAACGGGGAAGCAAAGATCGTGAGCACGAGCACTGTCGTGGTCACCAAATAGAAATTCTCACTTTTGGGGTGCATTTACGCATAGAGCGTGTATCGTATAGAGAATGTCCCTCAGAAGCACGCAGGGGTTTTGGCCTGTCACGATTGCGATAGGCGGCAATCTCACGGTCACCATCATCAAATTCTTTGCTGCACTCGGCTCCGGTTCCAGTGTCCTTTTTTCGGAGGCCATTCACAGTTTTGCCGACACCCTCAATCAGGTGTTTCTCCTCGTGGGACTCAGACGATCACTCAAGAAGGCCGACGATACTTTTGCATACGGCTACGGCAATGAGCGCTTCTTCTGGGCGCTCATATCAGCGTGCGGAATATTTTTTATTGGTGCCGGTATTACCGCGGTCCGTGGCATTGAGTCGCTCACGCACCCACATGAAATAGAATTTAGTTATACGATTGCAGCCGTCCTTTTCGCGTCATTGTTGATTGAGCTCTACACGCTGCGTGTCGCTGCACAGCAACTCATACATGCGTATCCCGATCATTCGTGGCGCGAACGCATCGACCATGCCGATTCGGCGACGCTCGCGGTGCTCCTCGAAGACACCGTCGCCGTCGTTGGCGTCGTCATAGCGGCATTGGCGATCGGTGCGTCGTATCTTTCGGGCAACACAGTGTGGGACGCCCTCGGCTCCATCGTCATTTCCCTCATGCTTGCTGCCGTCGCCGTTATTCTTATAGTCAAAAATAGATCGTACCTCCTCGGCAAGTCGATGCCGGAGGAGCTCGAGGTGGCGCTCATTGAAATGATCGAGGCCGAACCGGCAATAGAGAAAGTGGTCGATTTCAAATCGAGCGTAATAGGGCTCGGCATCTATCGCATCAAATGCGAAGTTGAATTCAATGGCTCGGCGCTTTTGCGCGATTCGTATCGCGAGTCATCGCTCCGCGCGATGTACGAAAAAATTCATGACGATGTGGAGGAATTTAAGCGATTCATGGCCGATTATTCGGACCGTATACCGCGTCTTATGGGCAAAAAAATCGATCAGATCGAGGAGAAACTCCGCAAAGAATATCCTGGAGTAAAACACATTGATATCGAAGTAAACTGAGAAGGCGACCCCACATGTCGCATCGCTACTGCGACGCGCACGCAGGGCCCGCCTCGCGATCCCAAGTGTCGTCGCACTTGGGCCCCACGCTCCGGCCGCTTTTTTGTCTTTTCGAACGCTTTGCGTTCTCAAAGCAAAAAAGCCCCGACTTTCGTCGGGGTTTTCTTCACATAAAAGGGCCGTCGTGCTTGCTCCGCTCATCCTCAATCGGCGGTCGCCATCCGATTGGTTTTGGGGGCTCCACATACGCCGGCACATGCAGCATGTACCAGGATGTGAGTAGTTCGATGACGACGCATATGCCGCATGTGACAATCATCTCAAATTCAAAAATAGGCAATCCGCGCGAAGGGACTATGCCGCTTGCGCTTATGCCCCATGCGCCAATGCAGAGCATGATCACGCCGAGGGCGCTGCATTTGATGAGCAGTACGATTATGATCGAAAAGCGGTTGAACGCTTCCATGGTTTTCTCCCTAAGGTAGTTTCTGAAATCACTCTACCCCCGGCCCGCCTGGAGCGCCAGCGTCTAAATTTAGTGTAAAATTATTGCATGACGAAGCATCCGGTGTACGAAAAGCTGATCAAGCAGCACCTCAAAATCCTGAAAGGCCTTCAATACGAATCAGGACTCTTTGCGGCATCGAAAAAAGGGATTGAGACCGGGTACGACAAAGCGTGGCTTCGCGACAATTTCTACGAATGCCTCGCATTTGAAGTCTTGGAGGATTGGGACACCGTACAAAAGACGTATCGCGCGATTCTCAACATCCTAAAAAAGCACGAATACAAGATTGATCATGCGATCAGTAAAAAGCCGGAGCATACACATCAGTACATTCACCCACGCTATCATCCGGAGACATTCGACGAGTACTGGGAGGAGTGGGGCAACAAGCAAAACGATTCGATCGGGTGCATCCTTTTCAAGATAGGAGAACTCGAGAAGATTCGAAAGGGCATGATCGTTACCGATGACGACGACCGTCGTGTCTTGCAAAAGCTCGTGTGGTATCTCTCGACGCTCGAATACTGGCACGATCTTGACTCCGGTATGTGGGAAGAGAATCAGGAGATTCACGCCTCGTCGGTCGGCGCTTGTGTGGCAGGCCTCAAGATGGCGCGGCACATCGACGGGATAGATGTGCCGAACGATCTTATCGCGCTCGGCGAGCAGATACTCCGCGCCATAATGCCTCGCGAATCCGAACAAAAGTTTGTCGACCTCGCACTCCTCTCGCTCATTTGGCCGTATGACGTCCTTACCGCAGAGGAGACCGCACTCGTACTCGACAATGTGGAATACCATCTTCTTCGCGAGCGCGGCGTGATCCGCTACAAGGGCGATCATTACTACAACAAAAATCCCGACGGGTGGTCCGAGGAGGCGGAATGGACTTTTGGCCTCTGCTGGCTCGCGATTATTTACGAGCAACTTGGTGATCATGAAAAGGCATCTGCCTTTGTGGAGCGCGCGAGAGCCGCAATGACGAAGAAGGGGTTGCCCGAGCTCTACTTTTCTAATTCCACAAAATACAACGACAATACACCACTCGGATGGAGTGAGAGCCTTTTTATCGTCGCACTCCACGACGTCAACGAGGGCTCACTAAAAAAATAAAACCGCCCACAATTCGTGGGCGGCACATTTCAGCTGTGGCATGAACCGCCGCAGCAGCTGTCTGTGGCATCGGTCGGCTGCAGTAGGGGATCGTCCTTCGTCTCGTCGTGGACCCAAGTCCACTCGCCACGCATCACTTCCACCTTGTAGCGAAGCTGCGGCACAGCAGAATTGTTTTTCCGATTCCTTCGAATCCATTCCCGAGCTTCCTCAATGGCGGCCTCATTCGTATCCGCTGTCACTGTCTTTCTTGCACCTGCAGCGTACTCCAGTACTCCTGTCTCACTGAGGAAAAAGACACTCAGATTTACATGGTAGTCCATCCAATATCTCCTTTTGATTCGCTGACATGACTATAACAAATAGAAGTTCAAAATGGCAACGAAAACCCCCTGTCGACTTTTCGGCAGGGGGTGAAGATCAGTTCAGTTGTCGTTTGTTCTTCGGCGGCGAAGGGGCATCTGGCATGTCCCCAAGATCTTCGTCCTGCTGTCGCTGAACGAAAGTCATCACTTGTTCGGTCATCTGCTTCTCGGTGTCATACATCGTGATACACCATCCTTTTCGGACGAGGGGCATCTGCGATTGCAGCTGTGTCCAGATATTGGGATGAGTCGTCTTTGCGACGCGCTCGGCGACGCCGATCCAGAAAATCTGAAGAAGCATGTCGAGCTCGATCTGGAGCTCGAATAATCTATTCACATACTCATCCTGCTCAGGAGGAGGAAGTGACGGCGTATCCTTGAACGCCTTGTGAATCACATCGTGTCGCTTCTGGATAAGACAAAAGAATTTGCGCTCACGGGGCTCAAGCGTCCCAAATACCTCCTCGTACTTGGTCGGTGCCTCAAGTTTGTCATTTGCGGCCGGATCTTCCACGGTGGCGTCGATGTCACCCTCGAGCGTCTTCAGCATTTCGAAGATCGTTTTTTTCTCGGTCATTTCCCATTCCTTTCAAAGAGCGCCGTTTTTCTCGGCCATAGACTCCTTGCATACTGACAAATGAAAAAAGGTTTGCAAGCTGTGAGAATGCGTTAGAATGGCACCTGATGAAAAGGAAAACACCAAGTGATTCACTTCGTTATCTTGAGCACGCACCACGGTCCGAGACCATTTCAATCGTTCCTATCCCATTTGATTGGGGAGCGGATCATGGAGACGACCTGGCAAAGGGTCCGCGCTATTTTATCGACAATGGTATTGAGACTGTCTTTGAGACGGCTGGTATCAAGACAAATCTTCTTCCGGAACTCCGCGTATCAAAAAGCGATCGTAAAAAATTCCACGCAAAAACGGGCGACATAATTACCGACCTTCAGAAAGTCCTTGTAGACATACGCGATGTCGTCTCGGGTGAAGTGGGACGTAAACGCCCGATCATCGCGCTTGGCGGCGATCATACGATTGCCATGGGCACGATTGCGGGAGCCGCAGCTGCATTGAAGGGAAACCTCGGTGTGATCTGGGTAGACATTCATCCTGATGCACATACGTACGACACGTCGATAACGAAAAATCCGCACGGCATGCCGACGATGGTCGTGATGGGCGAAGGTGAAAAGAGACTCACGAGCATCGTGACACATCCGATCAAGAAGAAAAATTTCCTCTACATCGGTACGCGTGACGCCGATCAAGGCGAAATCGATAACATGCGTAAACATAAAGTTGAAAACATTACGATGATGGATATTGCCGAACACGGCATAGGTATTGCGCTCCGAGGCGTGGAGCGGCTCAATAAGAAAGTAAAAAATGTATGGATAAGTATCGATCTCGACTCGATCGATCACCAGGTTGCACCGGGTACGACGATGGCTACGCCCGGAAGTTTTACACATCGCGAGATCGTGACGCTCATGACCGCGATAGGGAAAACATGCAATGTGGTCGGCATTGACCTCGTCGAGATGACTCCGGGCCGCGACATTGATCGCAAGACCGTACTCATTGCGCTCGAGATCGCCGCGGCATGCTTCGGCGCGAAATACAGTTGGTATACGAGGTACATGGAAGCGTACTAGAATTGACATTTGTGCATAAAATCGTATAATTTAAATAGTAACGAATTCAACAACGGGGAAACGGAAATGTCAGACATTAAGGATATTCGAGTCGAGGTGCGGGTCAAAAACAACCTGCTCTTGAGTGCAATGGATCAGAGGGGTATCACGACGGTCGCAGAATTGTGCCGCCAAATGGGCATCCCATCGAGTCAGAGCCATGTAGGGGACCTCGTCAATATGAAGTTGCCGGCGCGTAAGGCAAATGGCGACTGGTATCCACTGGTGATCAAGCTTTCAGATTTTTTTCAGTGCATGCCCGAGGATCTTTTCAGCGATCCTCAGCAGTACAACAAGCTCGAAAAGAATCGCGCGTACGCCGAGCTTGGTTTCGGTGAGATGCAGCGGGTGATCGGACAGGAGAGTCCGGCTACTCCGGAAAAGCAATTAGAGGCAGTGCAGTTGCAGGCGGCAATCGCGCAGGCACTTCAGAAGCTGAAGCCGAGAGAAGAGCGCGTACTTCGCCTGCGATTCGGAATCGACTGTAAAGAGATGACTCTGGAGGAGGTGAGCAAGATCTTCAGCTTAAGCAAGGAGCGCATACGAGGCATCGAATCATCCGCACTCAGAAAGCTCAGACGACCTGTGTATGCAAGACCGCTTCTTGCTGCTCGGTAGATATCGAAGCATCGACCTTTTGGCCGGTGCTTCTTTTTTGTAGGGTATAATTCTGACGCATGTCTAAAGTAATCGTCTCAGGCTCGCTCGCGTACGATCGGATCATGGATTATCCGGGTCTTTTTGCCGAGCACGTGCTACCGGAGAAGCAAAACAGCATCAATCTGAGTTTCAATGTCGACAAATTATCCGTGGAGTTCGGCGGCACGGCTGGCAATATCGCCTACAACCTGGCGCTTCTTGGTGAGAGCCCCGAGATCATTGCATCGGCCGGTCAGGATTTTGCTGCGTACAAATCCCACCTGCTGCTCGTCGGGATCAATGCGTCGACCGTTCGATTACTTGAAGGAGTACTTACGTCCTCGGCATTCGTTTTTACTGATAAGGAAGACAATCAAATCTCCGCTTTCTATCCTGGAGCGGGCGCATCAGCATACGATACGCCGGTCAACACCGATGGTCGTGCGCTCGCGATGGTCTCGGCTGGGTGCATACAAGACATGGTAGAGCTCCCACAACAATACAAGCGTCAGAATTTGAAATATTTTTTTGATCCCGGGCACCAAATAGACGGGCTCACACCGGACCAATTGCGAGATGGTATTTCAGGAGCGCAGGCGCTTTTCGGTAGCGATTATGAGATTGGTCTCATCGCCCAGAAGACCGGGTGGACGGAAGATGCGATCCTTGAGCATGTGCCGGTCCTCATCGTGACGTATGGGTCAAAAGGGTCACGCATACGCTCGAGTGGGGGCGACTGGCAGGTGCCAGCGGTGGTCCCCAGTGTCGTCGAAGATCCTACGGGGGCGGGAGACGCGTTTCGCGCGGGCTTCATCAAGGGAATTATCGCGGGATTTACACTCGATCAGTGCGCGCGCCTCGGTAGCGTCGTGGCCTCCTTCAAATCCGAAAAGCACGGTACCCAAAATCACACTTTTTCAATGGATCAGCTGAAATCCCGCTACAAAAATGCGTACAAAGAAGATTTGAAGCTGTAACTGGTCATTTCTTTAATTTTCGCAGCGCATACCCGCCATACTTTTTTGCAAGATCATGTTGTCCGAGCATGGTGCGGTATGCCCATTGGATGAGCGCTCCGTGCAGCGCGTACGCGTCTACGATATGCGATGGGATAGTGCCATACGCTTTTTCGCGCGCGTCGTGGACGCTCTTCGGGAGTGATGCATCGCCCAATACTTCCGCATCGACTGCGGTGCGTATAAGTGCAAAATGCGGATCGTTCACGCGCCAATGCTCGTTGGGAGGCATGATGTCGATAAAAGAAGCCTTACCTCCCAGCCAGAGAATATTGTCGGAATTCGTATCCTTCGCCACACGATAATCGTCGGAAGTAAATTCATTAAAGTACGGATCATTCGCGATCGTGTCAGAAAGCTTGCGTATCGCCTCACTGCGTACCTCAGCGGGTATTTCGGTGTGTAGCTCGGAGAGCCATTCGTCCAAATCCCGGAGCGATTGAATACGAAGATCTGTGTACGAGCGGTCGAAGATATGCGAAAGGGAATCGCGCTTTTCGCGAGTGAGATTCTCAAGATTTTCAATCATCGCCTCGGCTATTGCCGTCATTGTCTCTCCATCGATTGCCCCGGCAGGTAAGAGGCGAGTGAGATTTGACGAGGTGTCGATATTTTTCATCTCAATCGCCCAGTCGTGCGCGGTATCGAGATCCGTAAGAGAAAGAGTTTCGTCGAAGCCGTGTAGCTTTGTATATACTTGAGGAGCAGCGATGTTGTTCCAGGTAAAGTCTTCGATGTAAAAACGCTTACGGAATGACGGTTCAGCGTACTGATTTCGATGCTTATAGACCTTAATCACTCGATCTCCAAAGAAAAAAAGCTTCGCAAGGACGGTCTCGATTATGCGGTCGGGCATTCCAAAAGAAGTCTGTCCTGATTCTAGGGCCTCGATAAGCTTCATTTGATACAGTATACCCTCACACCAATAGTTCCGGTATGTCATATATCTCAAAAAACATTCGCAATTCGGATTTGACTTATTTTCGAAAAAATTCAGCTATTGGTGTCAGGGTATACAAAAAAGATCGAGCGCAGACGACTAATCGTCTGCGCTCGTTCCCATCAAAGACCAAGCCTCTGTTTTTCCCAATTCAGCGTGTTTTTGAGATCGGTCACACCTCGATGTGTCGGGATGTACAAAGTCCCAGCCTTGTATAGTTCCCGCCCACGCCTGTACTGGTCGGGCTGAAACTCTACGGGCAAATCTTCATTCGTCTGCAGGTTGTTGTCGTAATCGGCGCACTCTATCTTGAGCGGCTCAACTTCGCCTTGTGCAGCTAGCGCGATGACTCTTCGGACCACTTCTTCAGAGCCCTCGCGCGTGTCGCCCAGCTTCGGATCATACGAGCATTGCTCGACAAGATATC
The DNA here is from genome assembly GCA_964623775.1 of uncultured Candidatus Saccharibacteria bacterium. GTDB lineage: Bacteria > Patescibacteriota > Minisyncoccia > Phycocordibacterales > UBA2100 > UBA10103. The sequence goes on from CAZUVH010000002.1 coordinate 11,178, forward strand.
TGACCCTCGCATTGAAGAGTCGCTGGATCATTGTGGGGCTCATCGCCGTATCTTCGATCCCATCGTGAAAAAATCCAGCCACCACGGTCTCGAGATTGCAGCGATACCTTATCAGGGCAAGTCCGACGCCGAGGGAGTGTGTGTACGTTGGTACGGGCACGGGCCCGCGACGTACCTGGTCGCCAAATGCGTTAATGACGTGGTCGATCGCCGCTGTGACGGCATCACCGTAGCTCATCCCATGTTTCACCGCAGCCTCCAATTTTATGAATTTTATGCTGAAAATACTTTACTATAAAATACGGTTTTGTAAAGGTATAAAAAAACCGCGATGCGTTGCTCTGTTGAGCATTGCATCGCGGCCTGAATCAGCAACCGGAGACCTCGTCTTCCTCGAGATCGTCCTCGTCTTCGAAGATATCGTCCTTGAGGGGGGTGGTCTTCAGATTGGTTCGCTGCGTGACGACATCCTTTTGGACGCCGACGTCGTACATCGACACAATCATCTCATTTCCGCCTTCGAGGCGAGATGCAGCAGCTTCGAGGAGTCGCACGAGCGTCTCGCGACCGCTCGGAAGGTGACCGATGGTAACGATGCCTCGGTAAGCAAACACATCATTTTCGTCTCCGCCGCGCTCCCTGATATCAAGATAGCGTACCTGGGCATCAAGGAGATTGAGAGCCGCATTGATCCGCGTGGAGTCCTTGCTTCCGGGCGAGTGCAGCATCATCACCACGACGTTACTCGTACCAAATGTGAATCGCTTCAACTTCACCTTGATCCCGAAATGCCGCACCGCTGCGCGATAGATGTGCCCGATCGGGTCACAAATGACCGCTTCCTGGCTAAATACAGAGACGGGGTTGCCGGCGCGGTCCGTCGACAGGTTGTTGGTCGAATAATCTGCCGGATTCTTGAGAGATTCGGCGGCCAAGAGGGCGATTGCCCTCAAATCCGAAGCGGGGATGTCTCTTGCGACGTACTGGTTCATGGGCGGCTCCCTTTCTGACTTTGTTTGATGAATTTCGTCTGGTCGGATGTAATCACTTTAGGGGACAGCTGTCAAGCAAAAATGTATAATAATGGCTTAGTTGAGCCATTTTTACCTATTGACAGTATACCTGCTCTGTGATAATATATATAAAGCAAGGAATTCAGACTTGCGTCAAATGACATCAATCTTCAGTACGGCCCTCATGGGGCTTCTTCTTTTGCCAAGCGCCAGCACGACTATCCCGACAGCCCAGCCGTGGACAAAAGCAGCCCCCGTAGAGCCCACATATGTGACACACACCGTTTCCATGACGGGTTATAACGCTATTGCCGGCCAGACCGACGACACGCCTTTTATTACGTCGATTGGTCTCCGTGTAAACCCTGAAATCGGTGCCGCTGCATCGCGCGATCTCATTAAAGGGGAGTTGCCGTACGGGACCGTGATCGAGCTCGTACCCGGTGCCGCAGAGATGGCAAGCGGCGGATGCGAATTACCTGCGGTGGAGGAGTATATCCAGTACCGCGTCATTACCGACACAATGCACCAGCGTCATACCGAGCACGTGGACGTACTTTTTAGTCCGGAAGACAAGGTCAAAATCGGACGCAATACACTGAGCGCTGCACGCGCGATCGGCTGGTGCAACGATGTGCAGATCCGCGTCGTGGGCCGTGTCGATATCAAAGAGGTGCCGGAAACTCAAAAGGAACTCAGGCAGATGGTTGCCCAGCAATTGGGGAAGAACATCAAGCAAGATATCGCCCTCGCCAAGTAAACTCGTGGCGCACGGGGTATACTCATTCAATGCGACCATGTCACACCGTCGAAATACACACGCCCGAAGGCGTCGCGCTCAATGGATTGTGGTTCGGGCCAAAGCGGCCGAAGCGTGCCATTTTGTGGGTACATGGCTTAGGCAGCTCTACGTTTAGCAAGCTTTCAATCGTCGATCATCTTATCGACGCCAGTACCGCAGTCCTTACTTTCAATAATCGCGGATCGGCCAAAGTTTCGAGCTCCTCACTCTCTCGCAAGAAGCGCAATCGTGCAGGCGCGGCGCACGAAGTATTCACCGAATGCGTTGATGATATCGAGGGAGCGATTCGTTTCGCTAGAAAACAGGGCGCACAGGAAATCTATCTGGCAGGACACTCTACTGGCTGTCAGAAATCTGCATATTGGGCCGCGAAAAAAGGTCGTGGCGTGAAAGGGATCATCCTGCTTGCGCCCGTGAGCGATTACGCTGCAGCAGTGCATCTCGATGGCAAAGCGAAAATCGCACGCGCGTTGTCTGAGGCGAGAAAACTAATCAAGGCAGGGAGGCCACATGAATTACTCACTGAAAAATATTGGCAGTGGTCGCAGCTCGCGGACGCGCAGCGATTCGTCAGCTTGTATTCGGGAGAGAGCGAAGAAGAGATTTTTACCTACTGGGATCCGAAAAGAAATCCAAAGACGCTTCGAGCGATCAAGCAGCCACTCCTCGTGATACTCGCAGAAAAGGATGAGTACGCTGATCGGCCTGCGGAAAAAATGCAGGACTGGTTTGCCGAGCATATGAAAGTGGGGGATGAAATCGAAATTATAAAAAAATCACCCCACGGTTTTCAGGGAGTCGAAAAGAAGGTGGCAAATGGAATAAAAAAATGGATTCTTGGAGGATCCAGTTAAAAAAGCGGGTCCGAAGACCCGCTTTGCATGTGCTGAGTACGTTAATGTGGAATAAAATGGGATTTTTCGAATCCGTTCAGCGCTTCGTTACGATGAGCGATTGTCAGAATCTTTTTGTTGAAAGCTTCCTCAAAATATCGCTTGCCTCTGAAGACGGTGTAATTGTTGGGCAAATGGGCCGTGTGTTCTACCACGTGGCCGATAGCGTTGACGCTCAGATTGATCGTCCGAACGATCTGAGTGGCCCAGCACCTACCGTTTTCCGATGGAGGTATTTTTTTCAAGCTCCAAGTGAGAAGAGTGCCTTCACTTGTTGTGCGTAGGCATTCCGCCCATAACGAAAGCTTACTTGCCGGCTTTGCCTCCATACCGAGGAAGGTTTCGATAGGTCCAAGATCCTGGGTAATCGATATTTTGTCGAACTGCAGGTTCCACTCGTCTTTCACCTGATAAAGCCATGGCATCTCGCCTAGCTTTCGAAGATTTTCCTCCACAAGACGGTCGATCCCGATCCTAATTCTGGCAGCCTTATTCCAAAGACTCATCGTAATCTCCTGCGCATGCCGCGCTTTGAACCCATCCGGGTCTGGCTGGTGCACTATTACACCTCTGCCTTTTTACTCTAACTGAATGCAAAGTCAATCGCGGCCTTCATCGGGAGCTAAAATATGGTACGATAGCCGCACTTTATGACCGAAGCCGGACCTGTAATCGATGAACATGCTGCCGAGGCACTTGCTACGACCGCAGAATCTGCGGCGCATTCTGATGGCGGCATACACGTATCGATCGCCGCTGAAAAACTTGGTGAATTCATAGGTATTCCGATCACCAATGCACTCGTCACGAGCTGGATCGTCATCGGACTCCTTGTGGTATTTGCATTCCTCCTGCGCAGCAGACTCTCGCTCATACCGGGGAAATTGCAGGTACTTATCGAAGACGCTTTTTCATTTGTATACGACTATGTCGCCGAGACGCTTGAGAGCGCGGACATGGCGCGCCGTTTTTTCCCGCTGCTCATGACCATCTTCCTTTTTATATTTGTGGGCAACATGCTCCACTTCATTCCGGGTGTCGGGTCGCTCACGTACGACGGTCATCCATTTTTGCGTGCCCCCAATACCGATCTCACCGTACCACTCGTGCTCGCGATCATCTCTTTTTTCGTCATCGAATTCACCGGCATCTTCGCAATCGGCGTGTGGAAGTACGGACAGAAGTTTCTCGTCAATCCCTTCCGTGATCCGATCGGCGCCATGGTTGGATTCATCGAGATCATCGGCGAACTCGTACGCGTCGTTTCGCTCTCGTTCCGACTCTTCGGCAACATTCTCGCCGGCGAAATCATTATCGCCGTAGCGATCTTTTTCGCGCCGTATTTGGGCCCGGTACCGCTCATGATGTTTGAGGTATTCATCGGATTCCTCCAGGCTGCTATCTTCGCGCTCCTCACGCTCTTTTTCATCAAACTCGCTATCGCAGAGCCCCACGGCGCCGAAGCGCATTAAGTACATAAAGAAAAAGACTCCGCGATTCATCGCAGAGCCTTTGAGGTATCAATTATGCATTCCGGCTTTTTTTGAGGGGAACAGGCGTACGAACGTACCCCAAATAACAAAGAGCAATAAGGTTCCGAATATGATCGTCGTGATAGTAAATCCGATACCCGTCATATCTCCCGCAAAAAACCTCATCCAGATGTTGATGACAGCAGCTCCCAGCCACGATATCGCAAAAGGTGCTGCCCAGGGTGCAATTTTCTCACGATCTTCTGTAAGTTGTGCTGAGGCTACACCTACGCCGGTCATATTGAAGTAAATGCCGAGACAAAAAGCAACGGCAATAATTCCCACGAGTCCCCAAAAGAGTGTGACAATGATCTGAATTGCAGCCGTTATGCCCATTGAAAGCGGCATAAAATGCGGATTCAAATTATAATCGACCGGAGGAATCAATGGGTAGAAGCCGGTGATTATCCAGATGAGAAGAAGACACATGGCCAGACTCTTCAGAAAATTCGTTGCGAACATCGTCATTCTCCAATCGGTGAAGGGTTATTTCCTATAAAAGGTATACGTGGCACGTGTTCGTTTTGCAAGGCACATGGATGTGCATTAAAAAAGCCGCTCATGATGTTTGAGGTATTCATCGGATTCCTCCAGGCTGCCATCTTCGCGCTCCTCACGCTTTTCTTCATCAAGCTCGCTATCGCAGAGCCCCACGGCGCCGAAGCGCACTAATACAAAGGCCGCTCACTGAGCGGCCTTTTTTCTTTCTCGTAAAAGATCACGTTGTGCGAGTCGGAAGCCGACACGGGCACAATAATCCCATTTTTTGGCATAGTTTTCCGACAGTTGAATACCGCCTGCGCGAATCTCTTTATATACATGCACCGTGTGTTCACCGAACAGAGTTATGACCAGAAGGTAGAGCGCTAAACATCCGCAAATCAGCCACAGAGAAATCACTTCGAGGCTAAACGGGACGCTCGGTGCTTTTCCGGTCACGAGAACTACAAACAGTGCGAGGAAGTACCATCCCGCCAGAGTTGCCTTGTTCGCCCACGCGCAGCGAAGATATGTTCTCATGTTCGACCTCCGTTTTCTGCACGAGACTCTACAATACAAATTTGCGCAGTCAATGACTAAAAATGGTGGTGAATGTGGTATTATACGCGCGTCGAAACCAATATTATTCGCTAGAAATCAGTCAATTATGGACATTGAAGTAGCAAAGACACTCGGAATGGCGCTCGTCGTCGGACTCGGTGTTATTGGTCCGGGTATCGGTCTTGGTATCTTGGTCGGGCGCGCGCTCGAAGCGATCGGTCGCAATCCTGAGGCAGCCGGCAAGATTCAGACCACTATGTTTATCGGCATTGCCGTCACTGACGCACTCGCGATCTTCGCACTCGTCATCGGCTTTATCATTAAGTTCACCTAGTCAGGTGACTCATCGTTTTTCTTATGAGCGAATTGTTCGCAGCGTTTGGTCTGAATTGGAAGCTCCTCTTAATCCAGGGGCTCAATTTCGGTGCACTGCTCGCAATACTTTCGTACCTCCTCTACAAACCTGTCTTTCGTATGCTCGACGAACGCCAGAAGAAAATAGCCGAGGGAGTGAAGACGGCCGAAGCTGCGGCAGGTAAGCTCGAGAGCGCAAAACACGAGAGCGAAGCGATCGTGGGCAAGGCCGCTCGTGAAGCCGAGGAGCTCGTCTCAAACGCACGCTCGCATGCTCAAGATCGTGGCGACGAAATCGTACGCGCGGCTGAAGAGCGCGCAGCATCGACGCTCAAGGACGCTCAGATGAAAGCCGACGAAGCCAAACGCCAGGCGCTTCTCGAGAGTCAGAAAGATATCGCGCGCGCCGCAATGCTCGCCGCTGAGAAAATTCTTCGCGAAAAAGCATAAGTATGGAAACCGCCTACGCACAAGCACTTTGGAAGATGATCGACGGTGGCATGGATCATGCCAAGGCCGTAAAATCCCTCCATCAAATTCTTGTCGCGAAGGGCCGCTCGGTTTTGATGCCTCGAATCGCTCGGGCATTCGAGCGCATTGCTGCGCGGGAGATCGCGCGAAGCGGCATGACTCTCACCGTCGCCCATGCAAAAGACGAGCAGCATGCAAAGACCGCCGCAAAAAAGGCGCTCAGCGCATTGCATGCAGATATGCCGAAGCATTTGCATCTGAAGGTAGACGACAGTTTGATTGGCGGATGGAGGCTTGAAGGCGCCGGCCATCTCATAGACGCGAGTTATAAGAAACAACTGCTCTCGATTTACGGCGCAGCCACGAAAGCAGAATAATAATTAATTTTTTATCATGGACTCATCAACCGTAGCGAAGATCGTCAAAGAGATCGAACAGTTCAAGCCCGCGCACGAAAGTGCGCACGTCGGACGCGTGACGAGCGTCGGCGACGGCGTCGTCGCGATCGACGGCCTCTCCAAGGCGGTGATGAGCGAAATCATTGTTTTTGAGGAATCTGTCGGTAAATCTCTCAAGGAAGCGATGTCCGCCCGAGGCGGATCCGCCGGGGGCGGACATGTCGAGGGAGAGCTCTTCGGACTCATTTTGAATCTCGAGGAAGACGGCGTCCGTGCGGCGGTGCTTGGCGACACGGCACGCGTAGCGGAAGGCATGACCGTAAAATCATCGGGCAGAATTCTTTCCGTCCCCTCTGGCGACGAGCTTCTCGGCCGCGTGGTCAACGCACTCGGCGAGCCAATCGACGGCAAAGGACCTTTCAAGAATGTCACCATGATGCCTGTCGAACGCGAAGCGTTTGGCGTCATCGATCGCAAATCAGTATCAGTGCCGATGGCCACAGGCATCAAGGCAATCGACGCGATGGTCCCGATTGGTCGCGGCCAGCGCGAGCTCATCATCGGCGACCGTGGCACCGGCAAGACGACTATTGCAATCGACACCATCATCAACCAGCGCAACGAACCCGCTGAGAAGCGCCCGATCTGTATCTATGTAGCGATCGGTCAGAAGGAATCGAAGACCGCGCGCATCATGCAGCAGCTTCGCGAAGAGCACGCACTCGACTACACGATTATCGTCGACGCGCCCGCATCAGCTCCCGCCGCGCTCCAATTCCTAGCTCCATTTTCTGGCGTCGCGATCGGTGAATATTTCATGGAGAAGGGCAGGGATGTACTCATCATCTACGACGACCTCTCCAAGCAGGCAGTCGCGTACCGCGAGCTCTCGCTCCTCCTTCGTCGTCCGCCGGGCCGCGAAGCGTATCCGGGCGACATCTTCTACCTCCACTCGCGCCTCCTCGAGCGCGCGGCGTGTCTCTCGAAAGAGAAGGGCGGCGGCTCGATCACAGCGCTTCCGATCATCGAGACGCAAGATGGCGACGTGTCCGGCTATATTCCGACCAACGTAATCTCGATCACCGACGGTCAGATCTTCTTGATTCCCGAGCTCTTCAACAAAGGCATTCGCCCTGCGATTGATGTCGGTATCTCCGTCTCGCGTGTCGGCTCATCGGCGCAGACCAAGGCCACCAAGGCGGTCGCGGGCGGTCTCAAGCTCACGCTGGCGCAATTCCGCGATCTTGAAGCATTTATGCAGTTTGCCCAGGATCTCGACAAGGCGACGGCCGAGCAGATTGGTGTCGGTCAGCGCATGGTGGAACTCCTCAAGCAGAAAAATGGCGCACCGATCCCGATGGAAATGCAGGTGGCGATACTTTTTGCTGCAGGTCAGAAGCTCTTTGCCACCGTGCCCGTATCGCGCATCTCCGAAGCCGAGGCGAAGCTCACTGCGTTTCTCGACGGACAAGCTACAGAGACGCTCGCGGAGATCAAAAAGACCGCCGTGCTTTCCGATGAATTGAAAGCGAAACTCAACAAAGCATTCGAAGAATTCAAGCTCGCACACCCCGACCTCTTCGAGACGAAGTAAAAACTATGTTCGAGAGATTCCCCAAAAAACCCAAAGATGATGATGAGCATGACCCTGCGGAGGAATTGACCAACGAAGACCTTGAAAAAATTGCAGAGGAGGCCGCAAAGATGACTCCTGACGAAAGGATGTATTTCACACGCGAAGAGATCGCTCAATCGCAAAATAAGATGCATTTTCAGCAGGAAAGAGTCGCACATCTGAACGCGCAGATCGAAAACCTGAAGGAGCGCCTGCGATCACTAAGTGGGGCGGAAAAAGAATTTATTCAAAAACAACTCGATGAGAAAATCGCCCACCGCGACGAATACAGCGAAGCTATGGCGGAGCTTGAGGAAGATGTGGCTGAAGGTAAAGATGTTCTCGATAATCTCGAACAAAGCAACAAGAAGCATTTCAACTAACTATGGCATCGCTTAAAAACATAAAACTCAAGATTTACTCGTACAAGAAGACGGGGACTGTCACGCACGCCATGGAGGCAGTGTCTGCCGTAAAGATGCGCAAGGCACAGGAGCGGGCACTCTCGGGCCGCGCGTACGCTGCTGTAGGGCTCTCGGTGCTTGAGCGACTCTCTGGTACCGCCGATCTCAAGCGTCATGCACTCATGTCGGCCCAAGGCCGATCTCAACCCAAGGCTGATGAGCCTAGGGCTCACGCCTCGGGCGGACAGTATGCGGGAAAAACATGTTTTATTTTGGTTACATCCGATAAGGGTCTCGCAGGATCACTCAATAGCGGTGTTATACGCAAGCTCGAGCAAGAACTCATCGATCGCAACCTTGAGCAGAAAGATGTCGTTATGATCGGCATTGGGCGTCGCGGTGCAGACTTTTTTGCAAATCGCGGATATGAAGTGCGTGCAAAGATCGAAAATGTCGCAGAGAGCATCTCTGAGCAGGATATACGCGAGGTCACCAACAGGGTGATCGAGTGGCATGCGAGTGGCGAGATAAGCCAGTGCGTCGTCGTGTACCAAAATTTCATATCAACATTCGAGCAGCACCCGAGCGTCCGCCAGCTCGTCCCGGTGACCACCGCCTCGATGCGCGACATGGTGAAGGGCATCCGTCCGGCCAAGGGTCGCTATGCGCCCGCGCAAGATACAGAGCTCAAAGAGGGGCCGGCCGCCTATACGATCGAGCCCGATGCCGATACCGTCCTTGCGCTCCTTTTGCCGCGCCTCCTCAATGTCGCCGTCTTCCATGCGGTCTTGGAGAATAAGGCTTCCGAGCACTCCGCGCGCATGGTCGCGATGAAAAGCGCGACGGATAAGGCGAAGGAGATGGCGCACAATCTGACGCGCAAGTTCAACAAGGTGCGTCAGGCGGCGATCACACGCGAGGTATCGGAAATCACTTCCGGTATGGAAGCGATGAAGTAGTTATGGAATCGTTCGAGAAGAGCGAAAGCTGGCATGATCGACATGCATATTATCAAAAAATGAGAGTCATGAGAGATCAATTAATCGAAAAGGCGAAGGAAAAAATGGGGGACCACGAGGGCGGTCTTTGGTATGGCGATAAATGGAACACCCATCTTAAGAAGTTAAATGCCGAATTCGGTGACCTTGCTGATTCATATGCCGCCTGCCATGCGTTTATAAGTAGCACTGTGCCCGAAGATCCGACGGAGGACTACGACGAAGGTTCGGAAGAGAATTGGTCCACTCATATACGACGAACTGAATTTCCCGGAGAGTTTTCGATCAAAAAGTTCTACGAGACCCTCGAAGCTGAACTTGAGTCCAAAAATTAGAAATTTTATTAAAAACGAGTATAATCCTCACTATTATGTCAAAAGGTACAGTCACACAGGTAATCGGTCCGGTCGTAGATGTCCGCTTCGACGACAAACTTCCCGCAATCAAAAATGCACTGCATTTGAAGCATGCAAATCGCGAAATCACGCTCGAGGTCGCTCAGCACTTGGGTCTCAATCGCGTACGCTGCATCGCCATGCAAGACACGGCAGGTCTTCCGCGCGATCTCGAAGTGATCGATACAGGCGCTCCCATCTCTGTGCCTGTCGGTGAGGCCGCGCTTGGTCGCATGTTCAATGTGATCGGTGATGCAATCGATGGCAAAGAAAATGTACCTGCGGGCACCAGACGTCTTTCCATCCACCAGAATCCGCCGAATTTCGAACGCCAGAGCCCCAAGGCCGAGGTCTTCGAGACGGGCCTCAAAGCAGTCGATCTTCTCGCGCCGTTTTTGAAGGGCGGTAAAGTCGGACTCTTCGGTGGTGCCGGCGTCGGCAAGACAGTGCTCATTCAGGAATTGATTCACAACGTCGCTTCAGAGCACGGCGGTTATTCCGTATTTGCAGGAGTCGGCGAGCGCGTACGCGAAGGCAACGATCTCTATCATGAAATGAAAGACTCCGGCGTGCTCGACAAGACGGCACTTGTATTCGGTCAGATGAATGAAGTGCCAGGCGCTCGCGCTCGTGTAGCTCTCTCGGGCCTCACGATGGCCGAAGCATTCCGCGATGAGGGAGGCAAAGACGTACTTTTCTTCATGGACAACGTCTTCCGCTTCGTACAGGCTGGCTCGGAGGTATCCTCACTTCTTGGCCGCGTACCATCGGCCGTCGGATATCAGCCGACACTGGCGAATGAAATGGGACTCCTTCAGGAGCGCATCACCTCAACGACCGAGGGCTCGATCACATCGGTGCAGGCGATCTATGTACCGGCCGACGACCTCACTGACCCGGCTCCGGCGACGACATTCTCACACCTCGACTCCACGATCGTGCTCTCGCGTCAGCTCGCATCACTCGGCATCTATCCGGCCATCGATCCGCTCGAGTCCAGCTCCAATGCGCTTACTCCCGAAATAGTCGGCGAAGAACACTATCGTGTCGCCAATGAGACAAAGCGCGTGCTCCAGCGCTACAAGGATCTCCAGGACATCATCGCGATTCTCGGTATCGAAGAGCTTTCCGAAGACGACAAGCGCCTCGTGTATCGCGCACGCAAGATCCAGCGCTACCTCTCGCAACCGTTCTCTGTGGCGGAAGTGTTTACGGGCGCCAAGGGTCAGTACGTCACACTTGCAGAGACTGTACGTGCATTCGGAGAGATTCTTGCCGGCAAACACGACAATCTCAACGAGCAGGCTTTCTACATGAAAGGTGGCATTGACCAAGTTGTCAGTGGTTAGTTAGCAGTGAGCAGAAGATGCATTATCCAATACTGATAACTGGCAACTGAAAACTATAAACTGACTTATGGCTGAACACGGCACACTTCATCTCGTTATTGCATCCGTCGGCGCGACGCGCTTCGACGGCCCTGCGGTATCAGTGACTCTTCCGGGAGAATCCGGCGAATTTACCGTGCTTGCCCATCACGAGCCGATCGTCACGACGCTCAAGCCCGGTAAGATCACAGTGAGAGAGCAGGGAGGCGAACACAAAGAATTTGAAGTCGAAAACGGCGTCGTCGAAGTGAGCAACAATCGCGCCGTCGTTCTCCTTTAGCATTTTCCCCGTTTCTAAATTTTCCTCCTACGTATCGCGTGCTTCCGCGATATACTTTGCATATGCACAAACGCCTCGCTATCGGCGTCGCTTTCATCACGCTGCTCTCCGCAACAAGCGTACTTGCCGCCACCATGAATGAGGCGGTAATTGCAAAATTTGCGGAGGTGGAGCAGCAATACCAACTCCCACAAGGGATACTCGCAAAGATCGCGAAGATCGAAAGCAACGGTAATGTGCAGGCGCTCAATGGCTCCACGCAAGCAGGCGGCCTTTTCCAGTGGATACCGAGATATTGGTACGATGCGGCAAGTAAGGTGTACCCGCCAGGCTCCGGTGCTCTCAATCCGCAGTCGCGCTTCAATCCTTTTATCGCGACGGAGGTGACCGGGTACAGTCTAAGGCATGTCAAAAACGTGGTTGGGCCACTCATTCAAGCGGCAAATGCCGATCTCTCCGTCGGGCTCTATATGGGCCATTTCCTCGGTGCCGGAGGCGCCTCAAAGTTTTTTGCAATTATGAAGGCAAATCCGCAAGGTTCAGCCTCGCAATATTTCCCGAAAGAAGCGCAATACAATAGTTCCGTCTTCAGCGGGCGCACAATTGCGGGAGTATATAACTTTTTTGCATCCAAAATGCAGGCGCCAGGGATCTCGGGTGTTTCCAACTACGATGGTTCTTATACCGGACCGATGACCGGCAGAATAATGGATGCTAGCGGGAATACGGCGCTCCAACAATCGTATACCGCCATACCTCCTGCTGCGCCGTATAGGACGTACCCGACAACGTTTAATGCTGCGCAAGATTCGAGCTATGCCAATACAAACCTCCCGCCACAAACACCAAATACCACACCCCCACCTTCTTCGCCCGGACCAGGGAGTTCTTCAGTTGTTTTTCCACCGGCCAGCTTGATCATTGCGCAGCCGTCGGTTGTTACAAAAGGTGATGTCGTGGTGGTGTCGTGGACTTCGGTCGGGATGAATACGTCGACGCAGTGCGAGATCACTTCTGATGGGGGTACACAAACTGCGCGCAGCAACGAGGGCACTCTCTATGTCGACACGAGCACGATGTCGTCTATCGTTACGTTCACACAGCGCTGTACGTCAAAAGCGGGGGATTTGATAGAGAAAACAGCAAGCGTTACACTCCGGTAATATGCCGGGCAAGAAATTCCAACGACGCGAAGAGGACTTCGTGTGCGAGCACTGCAAGACAAAGGTGGTCGGTGATGGTTATACAAATCACTGCCCCAAGTGCCTATGGAGCAAGCACGTGGACGTACATCCTGGGGACCGTGCGGAAGCGTGCGGCGGCATGATGGAGCCGATCCGGGTGGAGGGCACGACGGATGCCTATCGACTCATCCATCGCTGCAAGCGCTGCGACATGGAGCGTAAAAATGACGTCGCGAAGAATGACGATCCCGAAGCGCTCATTGCACTTGCGAGTAAAAGGAGGCTCTGATCAATTTGCCCGGTTAGTAAAATTTCGGCTTGCCGAAGGCGAACGCTGAGAATCTAAAACGAAGTCACTTAGTTTATACTGCGTTGTCGACCTCGATGTACTCTGTGACGGCAAGAAGCAGGAGCCGAAATTATACTACCGGGTTTGCAGCATTTTTTTGCCGTGTCATCATTGAGGGGTGCCTAATTTTGAAGATATTCTCGAAAAGATCATGAATGCTCTCGGAATCTGGGAGCCCATCCACGATGATGAGCATAAACACGATGCGAGCGGAGTTCACAATGAAGTAGAAAGCGATACGTAAACATTAATTATTTTCAACATGCAAAAAAAGATTTTCTTACTCCTCGGTCATCCAGATAAAAGCGGCATGTGCGGTAAATTGGCCGACGCATACGAAACGGGTGCGCGCGAGGGCGGTCATGAGATTCAGCGTCTCAACATCGGGGAAATGCAGTTTGATCCCATTTTGCACAAGGGTTATCGCGCGATGCAGGATTTGGAGCCGGATCTCAGGAAATTTCAGGAACTGGTGCAATGGGCGGATCACACGGTGATCATCTATCCTGTGTGGTGGGTCGGTATGCCGGCGCTTCTCAAAGGACTATTTGATCGCGCCTGGCTTCCGGGATCGGCATTTCGATATATCAAGACCAAGGCGGGCAAGCGCACCATCTTCTGGCATCGCCTTTTCCGCGGCAAGACGGCACGCACGATCCTCACGAGCGGTACCGCTCCATTGCTCGTGCGTTTTTTGCCAGGCAACGTCAATGCGCAGCTTAAATGGGGGATTCTGTGGTTTGCGGGCTTTTCCGTACGCAGCCTCTGGCTCGGCCCCGCAGAAAACGTCCCCGAAGCAAAGTGCACCGCATGGTGCGATCGCGCCAAAGAATTGGGACGTAGAGCAAGATAACAAAATAAAACGAGCGGTCGAAACCGCTCGTTTATCTTGTGAGGATAGCGAGAGAAGTGAAAGTTTACTTTCACTTCCGAGCGACGCAGCAAGTAAAGGTTTATCCTTTCAGAATGTGCGCACTTTTTTCCAGAGCATGAGACTGCTTCGCCAGATTGCTGGAATGTACGACACGTAAAAGGTCGCTGAGGCGATGAGCCATGCGTACCATACCTCAATGAAGAAGCAGAGTACGGCAAGGACAAGGGCCCAGACGATCCAGGGGAGTACCCAGAGGATCATGCGCCTCTCCTTTCTGACGAGACAATACAACGAAAATCCGTTATACTCAACCCTTAATTATGAAAATCGGAATCGTCGGCCTCCCAAATGTTGGGAAATCAACGCTTTTTAACGCCCTTACTCGTAAGGGTGTCCTTGTAGCTAATTATCCATTTGCGACCATCGACCCATCGGTTGGCGTTGTGGCGGTACCGGATTTTCGGCTCGATCGGCTCTCTGAAATGTCTCAAACGAAAAAGCGAGTGCCTGCAATCGTGGAATTCGTGGATATCGCCGGATTGGTAAAGGGCGCTTCGGAAGGAGAGGGTCTGGGCAATCAATTCTTGCAGCACATTCGCGAAGTCGATGCGATCGCGGAAGTTGTCCGCATCTTTGATGACGAGGACGTGCATCATGTCGCCGGCTCAATCGATCCTCGCTACGATATCGAAATTATTGACCTCGAATTGGTGCAAGCTGATTTGCAGTCGGCAGAAAAACGCCTCGATCGCGTGACGCGTGATTCGCGCGGTGGCGATAAGGATGCGCTTGCCGAAAAGGAGGTTCTCGAAAAGATCATCCAGCCGCTCCGACAAGGAAAGGCGGCACGTACCGCGAACCTTACTGATGAGGAAAAAGCTATCGCGAAAGGTTTCCACTTCTTGACCATGAAGCCGATTCTCTACATCCTCAACCGCAAAAGCGGTGTCGTGAATATAGATGCTGAGAATGGCCAACGATGGCATGATTTGAAAAGTTTTCTAGACCAGAGCGACGCCAAGTACGTGGTCGTTGATGCGGGTGTAGAGAATGAGCTTGGCGATGTGCACGCTGATGAAAAAGCTGATTTCCGCCGCGAGCTTGGTGTCGCAGATGACGGCCTCGATGCACTCATCAAGGCTGGTTATGAGCTCCTTGATCTCATTTCCTTTTTCACGACAGGCGTAGAGGAGACACGCGCGTGGACGATTCATCGCGGCGACAAAGCACCGGATGCGGGTGCCGCGATCCACACGGATTTCAAAGATAAATTCATCCGGGCCGATACGATTCATTGGGACAAGCTGCTTGAAGTCGGTTCCTGGTCAAAGGCGCGAGAGAAGGGGATGGTCCGCTCGGAGGGTAAAGAATACGTCGTCCAAGACGGCGACGTCATGGAGTTTAAACACAGTTAAAAAAACAGAGGCCTCCGTATGTATATACGGAGGCCATGGTGTTATTGGATCGGCACATGCTTGCCGTCGTCGATTCGCCAGGCTTTGTAGTGCCCATCGGCGTTGAGATCGTCGGCGTCAATGTAAATCGTCACGGACTCGAAATCATGGGCAACATACTTAGACGCTTTTTCTACCTTCTGATCTCGTCTTGCTAGAGCCATCTCCAGCGTGGCATGACGCTCGGGATCGATATGCCCACCCTTCCAAAGTAGGACTCGGTGGGCTGTCATGGTGCCCTTGGCAAACTCGATCATGCTGTTGAGCTGTTGCCCCCAGAATGTGTCTGCGATGTAGCTGCCATCAAGCTTCGTAACGACGAAGTATCGAGAATCAAGATCAAACATGCAGAGACCCTTTCGATGAGAAACTCTTTATGTATTTTAGCACAAACATTCAATAAGTCAATTCATCGTCGTTGACAAAAAAGCGAGAGAAGGGGATGGTCCGCTCGGAGGGTAAAGAATACGTCGTCCAAGACGGCGATGTCATGGAGTTTAAGCATTCGTAGTGTAGAATCCCGATAGTCAAAAATCAGCTGAAAGGACTGCCTGATGCCCCGATCTGCGGATTATTGGATCAAGGAATATAGTAAACGCGATGCTCTGTGGATTCATGATGGAAATCCGAAGCGTCCTCACGCACTCCTTACCTCGGGGAACCACTCCAACGGCTTCTTCAATAGTAGACCGGTGATTTCCGACACCCATTTACTTACAGAGGCAGCCTTCTGTCTACTCGACCATTTCTATCAGCAGGCCAGTGGAAACGTGATCATCAATGCTGTCGTGGGTCCTCAGACAGGGGCTACAAAATTGGCCGAATTGATTTGCGACTTACTTGTGCTGGGGACGCGCTATGATTGCGTCCACGTTTCTCCCGCAAAATCCGAAGTAGACGGCAAGAAAGTAATGGTCTTCAGTGATACGGAAGAAATTGCTATGCGCGGTAGGGCTGCAATCCTTTGCGAAGATGTGCTGACGACGGGTGGCAGTGTGGATCTCACTGCAGCGGCGGTCGAAAAGGCGGGCGGCACCGTTTTGCCGTACGTGCTCGTGCTTGTGAATCGATCAGGTCTCACCGAGGTCAACGGCAAAAAAATCGTTGCACTGATTGATCGAGCGATGCCCATCTGGGAGCCGCATGAGTGTCCGCTCTGCAAGCAGGGCTCGGAGGCGCTGCGCCCCAAAGACAATTGGGCGCGACTGAACGCAGATTATTAAAGTAAAGCGGCCCGAAATGGGCCGCTTTGTTTTTATTTTCGCTCAAATTTTTGCATAAGGTCGCGCACAACGCCCCTATCTCTCTCAAGCTGATCGAGTTTGAGACGCTGTTCTTGAGACCACTGCACAAGATCCCTCCATGTCTTGCTGTCGACAAAGCCAATAGTTCCATTAGGACAGCCGTAACTGACCTCGTTGGAGCGATAGTCTACCAAGACTCGTCCACCATCTTCACCAATAGCTGTTAGCTCCGCGTGGCCCTCAGTGACACAGGTGTCACCATATTTCAGATTTTTGATGCCACCGGGGTTTCGCACAGCGATTGATATATTTGGCCTCGATGTGAGCTTTGTTCCTGGTGTGGCCACTCCCTGTTGCGAGTTCACCCCGTCTGTCACAAGGAATAAAAACAGGACGACTAGCAAGCCCAGCAAATATCTTTCCATCGTAAAACCTCCGTGGATCCTGCTCTCAAGTGTATAGAAGCGGCGTATATACGCAAATGTCGCCAAAGACAAAAAGAGGACGCCCAGCGGGCGTCCTTTGATCTTTAGTCGTCGTCTTTCTCAATAGCAAGGCCCAGGCGCTTGTATGCATGTGCGCGAAGTTCTTTGTTCTGATCGTAGCCTTTGTAATCCGAGTGAGCACCGCGCATATTCGCCGGCAAATCTTTCATGCGATGAATGAATGCATCGGAAGCATACGGATGCTGGACGAGTAAAATATCGAGATACCACAGACCCTTTTGCTCAAGGTCGTGGATCACCCTCGCCGGAGTCTCGATATTGCTCGCGAGCGCTTGCCATACAGGCCACACCATCCCCTGGTCCTCAAACATATATTCGCGCGCAATTCGCTGAAGCGTCCTCGGGGTAGCCCGGGGCGATCTTGCGTCTACTGTGCGCAGGGCGGCAAGCATTGCGGCCCGCTTTTCAACGAGTGCCGCGCCCTTATGTCTCGGGTATTTCCAACCGTTTTCACCAGTAATCACTGTCATCGAGGCCTCCGTGTCTCGCATGGTTGTATCAAATTCTGAGGGAATAACCAACCTGTCTTGAAGGGGCCAATATGTTATCCTATACACATGGACAAACCAAAAATAACACCCAAGGATTTCTTCCTCTGGGCGATGGCAATGATAGCCCTTTATTCAAGTATTTTCGCCCTTATCACGCTTCTCTTTGGATATATAGATTACGCGTTTCCCGATGCGCTCAATAGCTATATCGATCCCTACAGTAGCGGCATGCGCTACCAGATCGCGACGCTCCTCGTGATGTTCCCGCTCTTCCTCGTGGTCATGCGCTTTATCCGCAAGGACATCGTGCGCGATCCGACACGAAGCGATATCTGGATTCGTCGCTGGGCACTCTACCTCACCGTCTTCCTCGCTGGACTCACGATGGTCATCGATCTTATTGTGCTCGTTAATTCATTTCTTGGCGGGGAGATAACGACACGATTCGTCCTTAAAGTGCTCGTAGTCCTCGGCATCGCTGGGGTCGCATTTATGCACTTCCTTGCAGATATCTGGGGGTATTGGAGCCAATATCCTTCCCGTGCCCGCTCGGTAGGATGGGGAGTGGGCGCACTCGTACTGGTCGCTATCGGGGCAGGATTCTTCATCATGGGCTCTCCTTCGCAGATTCGTCTCTATCGCTTTGACGACACCAAGGTCTCTGACCTCCAAAATATCCAATGGCAAGTCGTTAATTATTGGCAGCAGAAGCAATCGCTCCCGACGACTCTTGGCGATATCCAGGATCCGATCAGTGGGTATGTGATCCCGAAAGATCCGCAGACCGGAGAAATGTACAAATACGAGGCGACCGGTCCGATGACATTCAAGCTCTGCGCGACGTTTAACGCAGAGACTCAGCTGAATTCGATGAATAACAACATGTATGCACGACCGATCGGGATCGAAGGGAAAGATCCGATGGGCGAGACGTGGCAGCATGGCGTAGGGGAGACCTGTTTCGAGCGCACAATCGATCCCGAGCGCTATCCTCCGTACAACAAGCAGCCCGCAAAAGTCATCTAAAAGAAAAAGGACCCTGAAAAGGGTCCTTTCGAATCACAGTAGCCACAAACTATTGTAGCCATCGATTTGCCATCGTTGCCACCCGAGGACAATCCACTGCACAGTGTTAATCCCCATAAAAAAGGCACTCCAATACTGCTCAAGGGCAGCATCAGCCACCACCATAAGTATCATCCCAATTGTGACACCGACGGATGTGAGGAGCGCGGGCTTTGAATCACTGCGGTGAACTGTCGGGATCATTGTGATGATGAAAATAATATTTGCGACCATCATCGCGGCATCTTGCCAGGTGATCTCCATTATCGAGGCCTCCTTTTACTGAAGAAAATAGTATCACCACTGAGGCTGATATGGTACCTTATTTCAATGGAGGGTTACGATCATAAAAAGATAGAAAAGAAGAGGCGGGATGCGTGGAGGAAGTCTGATCTCTACAAAGCTGCAGATTCTGTGAAAGGGAAGGACAACTTCTTCCTTCTGACAGAATTTCCGTATCCATCGGGCAATCTCCACGTCGGTCACTGGTACGCCTTTGCGCTCCCCGACATCCTCGCGCGCTACATGCGCATGAAGGGCAAAAATGTCCTTTTCCCAATGGGATTCGACGCTTTTGGTCTGCCCGCAGAAAATGCCGCGATCAAAAATAAATTGAATCCGCGCAGATGGACCGAAAAAAACATCGAGTACATGAAGCAGCAGATCGCATCGATGGGTGCATCGTTCGACTGGTCGCGAGAAGTGCAGACGATCGACCCGGCGTACTACAAATGGACGCAGTGGCAATTCCTCCAATTTTTCAAAAAGGGTTTGGTGTATCAGAAGGACACGGCTGTCAATTGGTGCCCCAAAGACAAGACAGTGCTCGCCAACGAGCAGGTGGTGGATGGTAAATGCGAACGCTGCGATAGTGTCGTCGAGCAGAAGCTGATGCTCCAATGGAATATCAAAATCACCGAGTACGCCGATCGTCTGATCGATGATCTCGAGCCACTCGATTGGCCGCAGGAGATTAAAGAGTCGCAAAAAAATTGGATCGGAAGAAGCGAGGGTGCAGAGATTGACTTCCCGCTTGTACTAGACGCCGATAAGAAAAAGTACACGTACTTGTATTTACATGGGTACAAAAGCCAGGCGGACCGGCCGCGAAGCCATTGGTATCGCGCGGGGCTTGAAGCCCTCGGCCACACGGTTGTGATTCCTCAGCTACCTGGCACCGAACACCCCATTGAGAGCGAACAAGTGGAGACAGCGCTCAGTGCGACCGAATGGAATGAGAATACTATTGTTGTAGGACACAGTCTCGGAGCGATCGTGGCGATGAAGGCACTCCTCAAGTCAGGTAAAAAGATCGGCGGGCTAATATTGGTGGCCCCGGCATTAGACCCGGAATCGGCTGCGAAAGCACCGAGAACTGGCTTGAATAAGGAATTTAAAAAACCATTTCACGAGACTTTCGATTGGAATATTGATTACGAGAAAATAAAAACCCTCACTGATCGTCGCGTCATACTCTCTGATCTTAAAGAGGATCATCGCGTGGAGTATCTGAGAGAACTTTCTAAGAAGATTGACGGTCAGCTCGTGGAGACTACTGCCGTAGAAGAGCATTTTACAGGGGATACGGAGCCCGACGTACTTATGTGGCTTCGACCAACCGCGCGGGTTTTCACCACACGCCCGGATACGCTCTTTGGCGCAACGTATCTCGTGCTGTCGCCCGAGCATCTCTGGGTGCAGCTCGCGCTCAAGCATAGGACGGTGCTCAAGAATAACGATGCTGTGCAGAAGTATGTCGATGATGCAAAGAGGAAATCAGACATGGATCGTCAGACGAGTAAGGAGAAAACAGGGGTACAACTCGAGGGTGTGTACGCGATCAATCCAGCAAATGGCGAGAAGATCCCCCTGTATGTCGCGGATTATGTGCTCGCTACCTACGGCACGGGTGCGATCATGGCAGTGCCTGCCCACGACGAGCGCGACTACGAATTTGCGCAGAAATTCAATATTCCTATCACGCGTGTCGTTGACCCGGTGCTTACACAAACATCCGGCTCGTCTGCATTTAAAGAGGGGGAAGAATACCAAGACAGCGATGGTGTTATCGCGGTTGTAAAGCATTGGGCTGAAGATAAGTATCTCGGCCTCAAGTGGAAGGGCACGGACTGGGTAACGCTTCTCACGGGCGGTATCGACGACGGATACACCGCGGAACAAACTGTGCTCAAGGAAATTTCGGAAGAGACTGGCTACAAGAATGCAAAAGTAGCGCGGCAGCTCGCGACAATCCACAGCAAGTATTTTCATGTGCCGAAAGACAAAAACCGTTTCGGACATGCGCCGACGTTCTATGTGCAACTTACCGATGGCGAGCGTGAGGAAATTTCCGCCGAAGAGGAATCGAAGCACGAGCTTGTTTGGCTTACGCCAGCCGAGATGGCCTCGGCTCTTACGGCTGTGTCACACAGGGAAGCGCTCTCGATACTCAAAACCGGTGTCTATACCGGTGCGGGGATGCTCACTAATTCGGGGGAATTCGACGGCATGATGTCTGGTGAGGCCAAGGCAAAAATAACCGAGAAATTTGGAAGAAAAAAAACGACTTATAAACTGCGCGATTGGATTGTCTCGCGCCAGCGCTACTGGGGTGTGCCGATTCCGATCATCCACTGCGAGAAATGCGGTCCGGTAGCAGTGCCCGACAAGGACTTGCCGGTGAAATTGCCCGACGTCGAAGATTATCTCCCGACGGGCGACGGTAAATCGCCGCTCGCCAAGGTTGAATCTTTTGTGAACGTTGAGTGTCCCAACTGTAAGAAGCCTGCGAAAAGGGAAACAGACACGCTCGATACGTTTGTCGATTCATCGTGGTATTTCCTGCGTTACACCGATCCGAAAAATAAAAAGGAGTTTGCCGATCGCGAAAGCCAGGATCATTGGATGCCTATAGATCTCTATTCTGGCGGCGCTGAGCACACCACCATGCACCTCCTCTACAGTCGCTTCTGGCACAAAGCGCTCTACGATCTCGGACTCGTAAAAGATCCCGAGCCGTACAAAAAACGCATGAACAGGAGCCTCATCATGGGCCCCGATGGTCAGAAAATGAGTAAATCGCGCGGCAATGTAATCGATCCTGACGAGGTCGTCGATCGACTCGGCGCCGATACGGTACGCATGTATCTCGCGTTTATCGGTCCGTACAATGAAGTATCCAACTATCCGTGGAATCCCGATGGCGTCGTGGGCGTGCGCCGATTCCTTGAGCGCATATTCCGACTGCAAGAAATCGTGCAAAAAGACGACGTGCCAGAGCTCAATGCCGCGCTTCACCGAACAATCAAAAAGGTGGGGGATGATATAGAGGTGCTGAAATTCAATACCGCAATCAGCTCTCTTATGATATTCCTCAACAAAGTCGAAAAGAAAAAATCGATCGGCGAGCGTCAGTGGGCGTTCCTTTTGAAGTTGCTCGAACCTTTTGCGCCATTCATTGCCGACGAGCTGTGGAGCCGATCCGGTCACAAGAGCGATCTTCTTGAGGAAGAGTGGCCGCAGTACGACGAAGGACAAATGCGCGAGCAAACAATCACGATCGCGGTGCAGGTCAATGGCAAGACTCGCGCGCAGATCCAGGTACCCTCCGACGCCGATAAGGCGGCAGTGGAAACGCAGGCAAAAGAAGCCATAGCGACCCGCATCCTCGGCAAAAAGATCGAGAAGACCATTGTCGTCCCGAACCGTCTCGTCAATTTCGTCGTTGAGGCCTAGTTTTTTTGGTACAGCAAAGTGCTGGAGAAGTGGTAGGATTTTCGTATGGATACACACAACAAGATTGAAGAGGGGATGGTCACGACGGCTTTTGGAATTGAGGGATATAGAGTGGTGAAAAATTTCGGGGTAACGCGCGGGATTATCGTCCGATCGCGATCGATTTTCGGGACCATTGCCGGCGGCCTGCAGACGATCGTAGGCGGCAATATCACGATGTTTACATCACTTTGCGAGCGTACACGCAAAGACGCTTTTGAATTAATGCTCCAACATGCGGCCGAAATGGGCGCCAATGCGGTTATTGGCTTTCGATACGACGCGACCGAGATTGGCGGGGGAGTGACGGAGGTACTCGCATACGGCACCGCCGTGCAGCTCGAGAAAATCTAAGACTTTCCCACGGAAAAGAGATAGTGTAAAGTGCCTAGAGAAAAAAATGAAAGGAGAGTCAAATGAGACGGCTCGTCTTCATTTGGGCGGTCTTTTGGTGCGTTATTGGCGCCTCTACTGCGGCCTTGGCGCAAGGAGACAGGAGGCCCGTTGTCGTGTTTATCGGCTCGTCGTCGATAGCGCAATGGCACAATCTACAGAAGGATTTCCCGTCCTATCGGACGGTCAATCTGGGAGTCAACGGTAGCGCAGAGCTCCCTGGCGGCCAGGTCTTGCCGCGAATGATCGAAATGATCGACACGGATGTGGTCCCGCTTCGGCCGGCAGCGGTCGTTGTGTACGGAGGTGAAAACGATCTCTGGGGCAACGACGATGTGTCCAAGAGGAAATCACCAAAAGAGGTAGTGGAGCTCCTGAGTGCGTTTAGAAAAAGGCTTCACGCGCATATGCCCAATGCACGTATCGTGTTTATCTCGATCAAACCGAGCCCTTCACGATGGAAAATTGAGAACGATCTTATCGTTACAAATTTTCTGATGAAGCTGATGGTCCTGAAGCACCCGAATCTCCGCTTTGTCGATATCTATATCCCGATGCTCAACGATAGAGGCGAGCCTGATTCGAGCTTCTATTCTCCGGACAGTCTGCACATGAGTGAAGCCGGCTATACGCTCTGGAAAAATGCGGTCACCAAAGCTCTCAAATAAAACTAACCCTTACCTCAAACGTGAGGGTTTTTGTTTTGCTTACCGTTTTTCTAACGAGGATAGTGAGGGAAATGAATACGTGTTTTCATTTCCGAGCGACGCAGTCAGCAAGAGGTTTACCTCTTGAATACTTTTGCGCCATCAGGTGAGTCTTCGAGTGTGTAGCCGAGATCGGTGATTTCATTGCGTATGGCATCGGCGCGTGTCCAATCCTTTTCCGCGCGCGCCTTTTCACGACGCTCCACCAATTCTCTTATTTCAATAGGTAGCTCACTTTGTGTTATTTCGACAGTGGAGTATGGCTGTGCCAATTTCTTTGCCAGCTCATCAGGCTCTCTCAGATTGAGACCAAGCACACGGTCGAAATCGAGAATGGTCGCAAGAAGGTCTGCGGGCTCGATACTCTCGTCCTTCGTCATTTCCCACAGTACGGCGAGGGCGCCCGGCGTATCGAGATCATCCTGAATCTTGCCCATGAATCTCGCGTGCCACCTGTGTACGATCGTTCCGCCCGTCTGTGATCGAAGCTCCTCGCAGATCGCAATAAGCTTGCTGTAGGCTGTCTGGGCAGCGGTGAGCGCCTCCCAGGTAAAATTCATCGGCGTGCGGTAGTGCGCTCCTAGAAAGAGGTAACGCAATGAGAGCGGATGATATCCGCGCTCGGTGATATCAGAGAGATAGACTACGGTGCCCTCTGATTTGGCGATCTTGCCACCATCGATCTGGATATGATTGCGGTGAAGCCAGAATCTGGAAAAGGGCTTTTTTCCCGAGGACGCCTCCGACTGTGCGATCTCGTTGTTGTGGTGTATCGCGATGTGTTCGATACCGCCCGTATGGATGTCGAGCTGCTCACCGAGCGTCGCCCTCGCCATCGCCGAGCACTCGATATGCCACCCGGGGAAGCCGCGACCCCACGGCGATTCCCAGCCCATTTTTGCTGCGCCGCGCTTGGCCTCAGGCGTGAATTTCCAAAGAATAAAATCTTGAGGATTGCGCTTGGAGCTCTTTACATCGACACGCGCGCCTTCTTTCTGACCTTCAAGATTGATATTGCCCAAGCACCCGTACGCAGGGAAACGGGAGATGTCGTAGTAGATGCCATCTTCTCCCTTGTATGCATAGCCCTTTTCCTCAAGTGTGCGGATGATCGCAATCTGCGCATCGATGTATTCGCTCGCGCGTGGAAAACTGACAGAATCCACTTCCACATTGAGTGTGCGGATATCCTCAAGAAAGATATTGGTATATTTCTCCGCCAAGACTTTCATGTTGGCCATTGAGGGGCGCAACTTCTCTCGTTTGAGACCTTTGAGCATCTTGTCCTCGCCCTCATCTGCGTCAGAGGTGAGATGACCGAAATCGGTGATGTTGATCGTCTGTTTTACGGCAAGACCTGAGTACTCAAGCGTGCGACGTAGGATATCGGTGAATACAAACATCGAGAGATTCCCGATATGCTGGCGACCATAGACGGTGGGGCCGCAATTGTACATGCGCACATATTTCATGCCGGGCGCAAGCGAAAATTCCTGCTTTTCTTTCGCCAGAGTGTTGTAAAAACGAGGCATCAGGGCCTTCGAGGGGGCATTCCTATTGAAGAGAGAATCAAGAAATCCCATACGTGGAGAGGTTGTATATTATAGCCATTTCTTGTGTTTGAAGAACCACAACATGGAGGCTCCCGTAGCGACTACCGCTGTAAGGACAAACCAAAAGCCAGCATGCTTCAGTGGATTGTCATCCATGTGCAGGTCGGAAATCGCTACGAAGAGGGCGAGAGGGAAGGTGAGGAGGGCCATAATGGTCAATACACGCATGGTCTCATTTTGCTTGGTTGTGAGGAGCGAATTGTTGGTCTCGCGCAGCTCGTGAAGTGTCTCGGTGTTGCGCATAATGTGATTGTGGACACGATAATATTCGTGAGAAATCGCTTGTGCGTACGAGCGGAATTCATCTCCAAAAAAGCGCGGGCCCTCGGTCTCGAAATCCTGGAGCACCTCGCGATGGGGCTCTATAGTCTGCCTCAGATTCAATAGGTCGCGTGCATTGCGAGAGATGGCCTCAACCATCGCGACTTCGAGGCCGGCAAAAATGTCACTTTCGATACGCGCGAGCTCCTGTCGCACAAAATCCACCTCGTGCTCGACGGCTTTGTACATTTTTTTCAAAATGAAAAAAAGGAGATGCCCCGCGTGCTCGCCGACCGGATTTTTCTGTAGCGTCGAATTTACCTCGATGATCTTTGAAAATTTATGAAGCGCGTCAATGGTCTCGTAATGAGTGGTTATGAGAAAATCCTTACCAAATACAAAATCCACCTCCTGCTCTTTTTTGTTGTGTGAATGCCGGAGGGCAGGGAAGTGCATAATCATATAGAAATAATCACCGTGTCTCTCGACACGCGGCTTTGTAGAGGGGAGCATCAGCTCCTCCGTGATCATTCTGTTTAATCCGTATTCGAGCGCTACACTTGCGACCTCATCGCGAGAAGGATTCTCGAGATCGATCCAGACGATACCTCCGTGAGAAAATCGTGAAATCATTCGTTTTATTATAACGCGTATAACGTGCGGGCAGACCCCGCATGTGAGATAATCGAATCCATGTTCCCTGAGCAGGTCAAGAGTACATTTCAAATGCGCAGCGCGATTGTCGCCGGAATCCTCATGCTCGCGTGTGGCTTTGCGGTCGGTGTGTTTGTCGGCCAGCGTTCCGCTACCGGAATCGCTTTTGCAGAGCGGCAAGCGCCGGAAGGAGTCGACATGTCTCCCGTATGGAAAGCGTGGCAGGTGATCGATGAGAAATTCGTCCCCGCTGCCGTTGCCACTTCCACCAAGATCTCCACCTCGACTGCTGAGATCAATGAAGAACGCGTCTACGGGATGATCCAGGGGCTCGCAGGATCACTCAATGATCCGTACACATTCTTCCTGCCGCCGGTCGAGAACGAAATGTTCTCATCCGATATGAGCGGAAGCTTCGAGGGTGTGGGCATGGAAATTGCGATCAAAAACAACGTCCTTACGGTCGTGTCTCCTCTCAAGGGATCGCCCGCAGAGGCTGCGGGCATACAAAGTGGTGATTTGATACTTAAGATCGACGGCATCGATACAAAAGGCATGGATGTAAGTTCTGCAGTGCAGAAGATCCGAGGAAAAGGCGGGACGTACGTAAAGCTCAATCTGATGCGCGAAGGATGGGGTGAGCCGAAAGATTTCTCTGTCAAGCGCGATGTCATCAATGTACCGATTGTCACTACCAAAAAGATGGAAGGCGGCGTATTTGTGATCGAAGTGCGCTCGTTTACATCTTCTTCGCCACATCTTTTTCGTGAGGCGCTGCGCGAATTCATAGAGTCTGGCAATACGAAACTCGCGCTCGATTTGCGTGGCAATCCGGGCGGCTACCTCGACGCCGCTGTCGCTATGGCGAGCTGGTTTTTGCCGTCGGGCGCGGTGATCGTGAGCGAGGATTATGCAGGACACGAACCGACGGTCGCACACCGCTCGCTCGGCTACGATATTTTCAATAAAAATCTCAGGATGGTCGTCCTCGTCGATAGGGGCAGTGCCTCGGCCTCGGAAATTCTCGCCGATGCGCTGCGCCACTACGGTATCGCAAAGCTCGTTGGTACCAACACATTTGGTAAGGGCTCTGTGCAGGAGCTCGTCGACATAACGCCCACGACGGCTCTCAAGATTACCGTCGCGAGGTGGCTCGGGCCGGATGGGGAACAGATCCCGCTCACCGGTATCGCTCCGGATGTCGAGGTCAAAATGGATGAAGAGGACGTAAAAGAAAAACGTGATCCGCAGATGGATAAGGCACTCGAAGTTTTGAAGAGTCTCTAATCTTGCGCACACCCCGGTGTTGGGATACAAAGAGTGCATGAAAGTTATTTTTCTCAAAGATGTCGGCGGGGTAGGGCAGAAGGGGACCGTCAAAGAGGTTTCTGATGGCTATGCGTTCAATCACCTCATTCCCAACGGTCTTGCCAAGCAGGCAACTCCCGAGGCGATGGCAGATTTCAACAGGCAAAAAGCGATCAATGAAAAGGTGAATGCCGAAAAAAATGCCGTGGTCGCATCGAATCTCAAAGCGATTGACGGTAAAGAATTTACACTAAAAGCACGCGCCAACGACAACGGACATCTCTTTAAAGGAATCGGAAAGGCTGATGTCGTGAAAACAATCGGTCATGCTATTACCGCAGAAATGATTGCGGATATCGGTACGATCAAGGAAGTGGGCGGCTACCAAATCAAATTCGCCGCAGCAAATGCCGCGGCGACCGTGAAATTGAATATTGTAAAGGAGGACTAAATTACATCCACCACGCGGCGGCGGGTCTGAGTGCCGTCGAAGTTGACCTTGCGAGCCGAGCGGAATTTGACTACACCTGCAGCAAGCGCGAAGAGTGTGTGGTCCTTGCCGATTCCGATGTTTTTGCCGGCCATGATCGCAGTACCGCGCTGGCGGACAATGATTTCTCCCGTATTTACCTTGGTACCGTCACCGCGCTTTACGCCGAGATACTTCGGATTTGAGTCGCGTAGGTTTTTAGTTGTTCCGCCTGCTTTTGTATGTGCCATAGGTTAAGTATCAAGTAGCAGGTATCAAGTATCAAATAAATACTGTAATATGCCCGCGTGAAGAATATACAGGAAATAGCAGGGTTTTGCAAGGGCATACTCGACGACTTCTTGAGGGATAAGGGCCTCTTTATAGCCGTATTTTTGGCCATTTTAGCCTCTTTTGGCCTGGGGAGGCTCTCTGCCCTGGAGGCCTCGAAACAGCCTATTTCCATCCGCCAGGCGGCCTCTGCAGCTGCCGCAGTACGTATGGAATTAGGGGGCCAGTATGTGGCCTCCCGCGGCGGCTCCGTCTATTACTTCCCTTGGTGCGGAGGTGCGGGCGCTATCGACTCTCAAAATCAGATCTGGTTCAAATCAGAAGAAGCTGCGAGGAGGGCAGGGTATTCTCCAGCCAAGAATTGCAAAGGCTTGGGAACCAAGTAATTACGGGCTAAAATAGATGTATGTTGGTTCTCGACATTGAAGCCTCCGGCGTAGAGGCGCACAAACACTCGATCGTCTCGATCGGGGCGCTTGATCTAGATAACCCGAAGAATCGTTTCTACATGGAATGCCACGTGTGGGACGGCGCCCATATCATGGATGACGCCCTCGCGGTCAATGGATTTACGAAAGAGCAGATCACCGACAAAAGTAAGCCGAGCGAGGCGGATCTTGTCCATGCTTTCAAGGAGTGGAGCGAGAGCGTGCAGAATCGCACGATTGCCGGCCAGAATCCCTCATTCGATCGCGACTTTCTGAAATACGCTGCAGAGCGTGCTGGCCACACCGACTGGCCTTTTGCGCATCGCACACTCGACACGCACACGATGGCCTACATGCACATGATCAATCGCGGCATGCAGCCGCCTGTAAAAAATAACCGCTCCGCGCTCAATCTCGATGCGGTGCTCGAGTATTGCGGTATTCCCGATGAGCCATCTCCGCACAATGCGCTCACCGGCGCGCTTTCTCACGCCGAAGTCATCGCCCGATTGCTCTACGGTCGCAAACTCCTCCCCGAATTCGAACAATTTGATATTCCGTGGAGTGCGAGATAGCTCATGGAACCTAATCTAGAGTTTGTGCGTCTATCGCCCGATGAATGGGAGAAGGCGAAGGAATTTCGCATACGAGCAGTCACCGACCAGCCACGAGCTTTCGGCTCTACACCTGAAGAAGATAACGAAATTCCCGAAGAAGAATGGCGACGCAGACTGACAGAAAAATCATCACTGTACGCACAAGAAGAGGGTAAGTTGCTCGGCACAGTTGCTGTCGTGCCAGAAAAAGATACAAAATCGAGACATATCGCAAATATATGGAGCGTCTATGTCGTTCCCGAGTCTCGCGGAAAAGGTATTGCGAGAGAGTTACTTACTCGCGCTATGCGCGCGGCCGTAGAGACGCATCCCGACCTGGTTAAGTTCAGGCTCACGGTGACCGTGACACAGCAAGAGGCATTGAAGCTTTATGAAAGTCTCGGATTCGAGCGTGTCGGACTTTTCAAGAAAGAACTTCTGGCAAATGGAGAATTCATTGACGAGATCGTCATGGAGAAGTATTTGAGCTAGCGCTTCGTATGAATGTTCTAAAAAGAGTTGGTTATTTCATTTCGCTGATAACGATCTATTTCGCGAACAGTGCACGGTCAATTATTTCGCCGGGCAGCATGAGCGGTGCCCGCATAATCTTGTTGCAGGAAGACCGGGTACTTTTGGTCAATCATTATCATGCGCCGTGGGTCTGGACGCTTCCGGGCGGCGGCATTGAGAAGGATGAATCGCCGGAGGCCGCGGCGATCCGTGAAGTAAAAGAAGAAACGGGGCTGGATCTCCTATCAATGACTAAGATCGGCGCCTTTTTAAACACGCGAAAAGGGGAGACCCATGTCTTCTATTCCACCCGCTTTGAAGGGGTCATTTCCCCCACCGTCAAATTTGAAATAATGGAGTGCAAATGGTTTCCGCTCGATCAACTTCCTGAAGAATTTTTTGAGATCGATCGCGCGCACGTAGAAAATTATCTCAATCTCACTTCCCCAAAAGTCTGATTTTTTGACCGATCCCCCGATTGGGGTAGGGGAAGTAACCCCTTTTAGCTGGCCTGGAAAAAAATCGATGGAAAATTTCTGATAGTAATTGTATTGCGAATAAATCTTAATTGAAAAAATAATTTTGCGACACATAGCCCATCCGAGGTAGGGGTGTGGATAACTTGACGGCTTCATGTTGTAATATTAGTCTAACGTCGCACAATATATCTTTTGCGACGCTTATGCCTAGAGAAAAGGCCTGCGCGCGACCCGTCCGCTCCCTGGCCTTCCGCTCACGCGTATCGTATGTCGATCTATGACGTGAGTGCATGAGTGCCCCATCGCCTCTTTGTATTTATTGCTGCATCCTGGGCGCTCGGTTTCCCTCGACATTTGATCGGTCACTTTTTTCCGAGCTCGCCAATGTATCGGCCACACTTGGGCCAACTGGGCTTTCCGAGCCCTTAAAAATGGTCCAAATCGGGGGAGTCGGCCGTACCCAGATACCTATAGAAGCCCTCAAAATGTCGTTTTGGAGGCCCTTGAGTCCCCCAATTTTGCCCCCTTAAAGGGGAGTCGCGTTTGGAAAATATTTACGTAATTTTTTTCAACCATACTTCCCTGCCTCGAGTAAAATTTTTTGTAGAATTTTTTAAAATAAGTTTTCAAAAATATTTTACATTTCAAATAGAAACAAAGTCACGAGCGGCACAAGCGCGGCTACGATCTGGAGCAGAATGATCAAAATGGTCTGTGCCGGATACCTGAAAATCCATTTAAATCCAAAAAAAGCGATTATCGGAGCCTGGGCAATCATGAGAAGCTGGAAAATGCGAGCCGCAGTCCCCTCGTCTTCTTGCTGCGCTGTGCCGAAGAGTACCACGTATCCGAGCAGTACCGTGAGCGCAAAAAAAGACATCATCATCGGCACCCAAGCACTCGGCTTCCTGAGCAACCCAATCATCTATAAATAGTACCTCAAAAAAATGTTTGTCTTTCCCAGGTGGTTTTGTATAGTCGTATCAGCAACAGTGGAGGAATGGCCCTTGCACGTGTTGCTAGGGCTGCTTTTTTAGGCAGCCAAACGTATAATGCCACCATGCGATACGCCGATCGGATCAAGAAAATTCTATCCCCTGCCGAGCGGAAATTTTTTCAAAAGTTGAATACTCCGCAAAAGATACAGAACTATCTGGATACAATTCCGGTCAATTTCGAGGAAGTCGGCGAGACGTACATGTCTCCGAGGCGCACGATCGTCGCAAAAAAGGCGCACTGTCTTGAGGCGGCGCTCCTGGCGGCGGCAGCGCTTGCATATCATGGTCAGCGACCGCTTCTCATGGACCTACAGACCATCCCTGATTCCGACGACCAGGATCACGTCGTGACACTTTTTCAAATACATGGATATTGGGGCGCGATCAGTAAGACCAATCATGCGGTGCTCCGCTATCGCGATCCGGTCTATCGCTCGGTACGCGAGCTGGCGCTCTCGTATTTCCACGAATATTTCATGGATGACGGCCTCAAGTCGCTTCGCAAATATTCAAAACCCTTTGATCTCTCCAAGTACGCGCCGGAAAAATGGATAACGGCAGGGGACGACCTCTTTTGGCTTATCGAGCCGCTCGACTCCTCTCCCCACTTCCCTCTCGTGCCGAAGAAAAATTTGCGACAGCTTCGCCACGCGACACAGGCAGAGCTCGATGCGACGGATTACATCGAATGGAAGCGGCCGGTAAAAAAATAGAACCCCGACATTGTCGGGGTTCTGCTCATACGGCTCTCGGGTAAATCCTGAGTGCGTCTCGGTATGCGAGCTCAAAGACCATGTCCAGAAATCCGCTAACCCCGTTGCATTCTTTCGCGATTGCAGCTGCACCTTTGACGTAATCGGTGCATTTCTGATAATCCCAATCGAGCGGAGGGTCACGAGTGACCAGGTATGTATTGGATGTCTGGTCGGATTTTTTGATCCGCTTTACTCCGGGGCTCTTGCACCGGATGCGTTCGGCTTGTTTCAGTTTCCGCTCGAGTAGCGGGAGATTCGCAAATTCGGGCGGATCAGTGAGGCCATCGACCAATTCTGCAACTTCAGGACCGAAGATTTCCTTGATCTCTTCGAGTGTGGTCTCAGTGTCTTCTACGGAGTCATGGAGCCATGCGGCGGCGACTTCTTCATACGAGCCGCCGGAATGTTCGACGAGTCTCGCAACTTCTTCGAGGTGCATCCAGATCGGATCTTGCTTCTTGTTGGGCCGTGTATGACCCGCGTGCCGCTCTATGGCAAAGGCGCGGGCCATCTCGACTAATAATGTGCCATCCATTTTCGTATCCCTTTTGTGTCTGGAGGCACACTACCAGAGCCCAAAAAAATGAAAAGCCTCGGCAGCATGTGTGCCGAGGCTTTGTGAGTCGCTTCAGCGACTCTGGTGGGGTCTGGGACGGATCTCGAGGATACGCTTGTCGGCCTCGAGGGCTACCATGAGAGCGTCGGCCCTATTGATGGCTCGCCGAGCGTTCTTTATGGTTTTCCCGGTGCGCTCAGCCATCTCCTTTTCGGACCGTCGGCAGAGCTCGATCACCTCCGCTTCGGGGATGCCGTGCGCGACGACCTCGTAGTCCTTGTGACCTGCTCTCTTGCACCGTCTCAGCCAGGCCTTGAATTCTTCCGCACTCTCGAACCTGTGCTTCGTGACCAGGCCCCTGTAATCAGGGCCAGTATGATTGGTGTAGCGGAGCGCGACATGGTACCCAGCGTCGTTTTTCATGGCCAGTATCCTCTGGTTTGTTGACCAGTTAATATTTTAACACGACCGGTAATCCTGTCAAGATTATTTAACACCGTTTTTGACAAAAGGACGTAAATGTCATATTTTGCAGATAGAAAATCTAAACGATTGGAGGTTCAGATGTCAGCGAAGACGAGGCCCAAAGTCCTTTTAGTAAGGCGCAGTTTTGTGCGCCGAGAGGAGGACGGCCAATTACTGCTCATTAGGCGCTCACCGGACGATGTGAGTAATGCGGGTCTCTGGGAAGCCCCCGGCGGGAAGGTCGAGATCGGTCAGGATCTCGTGGAAGCGCTCGAGATCGAAGTGCGCCAAGAGACTGGGTACCTGATTCAGGTCACACATCCCCTTTGCACTGTCGAATCACGCATGATTCCGTCCGGAAAATATCGCGGACATCTGTATCTCGCACTCTTCAGTGTTTCGAGGATCGTCGGCGGTACCTTTGCTCTCAGTCACGAGCACTCAGAGCACGCATGGGTCACGTACAAGCAGATGCTCTCTGGGAAACGCGAGCTCACTCAGGAAGTCTGGAAAGCGGCGATCACGATGGAGAAGTATCTTCAATAGAAACACTCGGACTGTCTCTTCGGAGGCAGTCTTCTTTTTTATAAGTAATTGAGCGGATTCAGGTAGCCGCCGAGTGACTGAGTGACCGGCATCACCACGTTGGCACATGGTGTACTCTTGGATTGCGTAGCCTCGCCGAGCTTGATGATTTGCGTGTTGGAGGTGACATATACGCCGAAGTGCAGGTGTGGGCCTGTGGCGTAGCCGGTCTCGCCGCTATAGCCGATGATTTGACCGGTGCTGACCGATTGACCGGGCACAGCCTTTATTTGCGAGAGGTGCGAATACATAGTGGAGAGGCCGTTGGAGTGTTTGATCATCACCCATTTTCCAAAGGAATAGCATCTGCCCACGTCGGTGTCTCCCGTCCCGATGACCACGCCCGAGAGTGCTGCTTTGAGCGGAGTGCCGATCGGTGCAGCGAGGTCGATACCATTGTGTCCCTTGCCGTTGTATGCCCCCGATGCAGCAAACTGCGTATTACCGAAATACTGTGTAATGCGCACGTTGTCGACCGGCCACGAAAGGATTCCCTTGCCGGCTGTCGGGATTTTCGAAGGATCGATTGCTTGTTGGAATTTTGCATTGAGATCAAGAAGGGCCGCCTCGAATCCCGCCTTTGCCGCCTGCTTTTGGGCGAGGATGTCCTGGAATGTCGATTCCTGTGCCCGCGTTTTTTTCAGGAGGTCGGTCTGCGCGACCTTTACGGCACTGAGCGATCCCTGTTGCGCTATGAGATCGTTTTGCTGACGCACGAGCTTTGCTTTAGCCTCTTCCGTCTTTTTCTTTGTGTCTTCAAGCGATTGTTTTTCCTGCGCGAGTATCTCGATCTTTTCTCGGACAGCGTCTTGTAGAGTGCGCAGATCGTTGGTCTCTTGCCAGATAGCCGATACATTTCGTGAAGAGAGTACCTGCAACACGAGCGGAGCCGACTCCATTTCGGCGAGCTTGCGCAAAGATTCGCCCACGCCCTCCATGCCTTGTCCTATGGAATCTTCCTTGCCTGCGATATTCGTGGAGAGTTGCTGGATCGTAAGCTGAGTCGTCTTGATCTGATTTTTCGTCTTTGTGATTGAGGCGTTGAGCTTTTTGATCTGCAAATTGAGCCCGTCGATCGTGTTTTGGAGGGTCTTCTTTTGGGTAGAGACGGTATCAAGTTGCTTTTGATACTGGTCAATCTCAGCATCGAGCGCCTTGAGTTTCTCATTCTGGCTCTTTATCTCAAGCAAGATTTCGTCCGCGGACTGCGCAATAGAGATGATTGGAAAGAGGGCGACGAGAGCGAAGCAGGCAGCAATAAAAGACGTAGCATTCTTCATGACATAAGAGCCCCTATAGCTGATTTGACGCGTCTGAGGGTGGACTCTTTCCCAATAATTGATGCAATTACAAATGGGTCGGGGGATTTTGCACGACCGGAGAGTGAAAAGCGCAAGGGCCAAAGCACCTCTCCACGACCTTTTTCTGTGGCGTAGTCCCAGAGGAGTGCCTTTATCTGATCGGGGGATTCAAACTGCGCATCCGACGCCTTTTCAAGGATTTCGGCCACCTGTCCTAGGTGTAGGGAAGCCACTTCCCTGCCACTCCCCTTCTGAGGGATATCACCTGCGGCCGGTTGTGGATCTTTGAAGAAATAGCCAAAATCTCCTGCTTCGACGAGGTTCTTTATGTCCTGCCATACATAAATATGTTCCATCACGATGGGCAGCACCTTTTTTCCAACAAGCTCATCCCAGTCATGACCATGCCTCTCAAGGGCCTCGTGTAGAAGTCCTAATGCGTAACTTGTCTCTCCCGATGCTACAACCTTATTTATGTACTGCTTATTGAACCACTGAAGTTTTTCGATATCAAAAACTGCGCCGCTTTTGTGCAGATCCTTGAGTTCAAATTCATCAATCATTTCGCCGAGCGATAAGATTTCTTTTCCGGAAGGCGGTGTCCATCCGAGGACTGCAATGTAGTTGAGCAGTGCCTCAGAGAGGTATCCTTTCTCGCGATATGAGTGTACCGACACGTCGCCGGTTCTTTTTGAAAGTTTTGATTTGTCCGCACCGAGATGCAGTGGGTAATGGGCGTATATGGGACGCGAGTACCCAAGCGCTTCTTGGATAAGAATTTGGCGGGGTGTGTTGGAGATGTGATCTTCGCCACGGATGACATGTGTAATTCCCTGGAGAGCATCGTCGACAACGACTGCGAGATGGTACAAAGGATCGTCGATTGCTCGGCCGATTGCGAAGTCTTGAAGCTCTGTCGTGTCGAATGTGATGTCTCCGCGGATCTCGTCATGAAAGGTGATAACTTTTCCTGGATTCCTGAGCCGAATGACCTCAACCATTTTTCCGGGCTCTTTCTTACTCTCCTCCTTGGATACGTATGCCTTGTCAGAATTCACCAGGTCAAGCATCGCCTTCTTATGGTTTTCGACAAGCTCTGTTGTGCGATAGAATTCGTCCCAATCGAGCCCGAGCCATTTGAGTTGTTCTATAATGTCCTCCTCAAACTCTCGCTTACTTCGCTCTTTGTCAGTGTCTTCGCTTCGGAAAATTATTTTGCCGCTATTTTTGCGCGCAAACAGGTAATTCAAAATCGCCATTCGGGCAGTGCCGACATGACAATACCCTGTAGGGCTGGGCGGAAAACGTACTTTTATATTCATATAGGTTCATGCGAGATGGCCACATCGAGAAGTATCTTGGCAATTTTACGTGCGGCATCGGGTCTTGCAAATGTGTGGGCAGCCTCGATCATTTTCTTCTTGAGATCTGGGCTGTTCATGATGCGATCGATTTCTGAGATGAGGACATGCGGCGTGAGATTCTGCTGCTCTATCACGATTGCGCCACCCATGCGTGCATATGAAAAAGCGTTTTCAATCTGATCGTGCGAGACCTCTTCGGGGATCGGAATGAGAATCGCGGGGATGCCCCAGCTTGCGATCTCGAAGATCGTACCGCTGCCGGCGCGTGCAACGACGAGCGAGGACACGCCTGCCGCCATTCGCAGTGCAAGTGTATTGAGCAGACCGTAGGCTTTGTAGCGATCCTTATATTGCGACTCTTTCAGAACGACAGATGCTATCTGACTCGCCTCCAGGACATTTTTTGATCCGCACTGATGGACCACGTTGTAGCGAGTCACGAGATCCTGCAGCGCGTCGAGCACCGTACCATTGATCGCTTGCGCACCCTGCGATCCGCCGGTAATAAAGACCACGGGAACGGTCGGATCAAGTTTCAAAAATTCATATCCGCCTTCCGGCGCCGGATGCTCGATCTCTTTGCGGATTGGATGGCCGATACGTGCAATCTTGTCTCTGTATTTGGGCGAGAAATTTTGCGCTGCTTCCGGATGTGCGAGGCCAATCCAGCGAGCGAATTTTGATGACCAGAGCGAGACGCGGCCCGGGGTGGCGTCGGCGTCGTATATGACGACGGGGATATTGAGGAGGCGCGCGGCGTAGAGTGTCGGGAAGGCCGCATAGCCGCCCGTAGAAAATATGACATCCGGATAGAGCGCAAAGAGCTGGAATATGGATTTGATGATACCTGCCGCTGTCTTAAACAGGTCGAGGAAATTGAGGATACTCGGATAGCGTCGTATGCGACCGGCAGGACTTGGCTTGTACTCGATATCATGCTCTTGGAGGGCGATGGCATCAAAAGGCGGTGGGCCGATGTAGTAGAGCTCAGGCTCGAGCAGAGCACGCTCTTTGCAGATGTCTTCCATCGCCTCTGCGACGGCAATCAGCGGGTAGAAATGCCCGCCCGTGCCACCTCCTGTGAGCCCAATACGCATCCTGTTATTCTATCAAAAAAATTGAGGCCCACCTTGGTAGATGGGCCTCATGACAGTGCCTGTGCGCGTCTCTATTTTAGCTTCAGAATACCAGCAAGATTTCCGCAAGGAACCAAGACTGTACTCGGCGTATTGAGTCCACCCGTCTGTAGGCTCGGAAGTTGAGCAAAGCACAGATCAGTGCGATCGTCCTTCAGGTATACAATATGCGCTGGCTCAAGGATTCTGTACGGGGTTGGCGCCTTGGCCTGAACCGATGCCCTCGTTGCGAGCACAACAATCACCGCAACACCTAAAAGGAGGAGCACCACAGCACCCAAAAGATACTTATTCGTTGCAGTCACTTTTCAACCTCCAATGTTGGCTTGACTACAGCAACTTATACCTTAAATCGAGGGTCAAGTATACTAACGCTTTACAGCGCGATGGCGCGAGACACTGAGGAGGATTCCGGCGGCAGCGAGCGAGGCGAGCATGGCTGAGCCACCCTGGCTTATAAAGGTGAGCGGGATACCGGTGAGAGGCGCGACGCCGAGCATCGCTGCGATATTGATGAATGCTTCGATCGATAGATAGGTCGCAATACCGACCCCCAAAAGCGCGCCAAATGGATCGGACGATCGTGTGGAGATCGCAAATCCTCGTAGCGCAAAAGCGAGGAAAAGGAATATGAGTACAACTGATCCGACAAAGCCAAGCTCTTCGGCAGCAACGGCAAAAATCGAATCCCCCATCGGCTCAGGTAGATAGGTGAATTTTTGCACACCTTGGCCAAAACCTCTCCCTGTCAGTCCACCAGAGCCGATCGCGATCAAGGATTGCCGTATCTGATAACTCTCGGCCTGTTGACCCTGAGCAGGATTGATAAAGGTCATGACTCGATCGCGCATATACGGCCGTGCCATGGTGAGGACACTGAGGGCTAATAGCCCGAGGCAGATTGCCGTTGCTATGTGTTGCCAGCGCGCACCTGCCGCAAAATAGACGGCAAAGAGCGAAATCGTAATGATGCCCAGTGTGCCAATATCTGGCTGCAACACCATGATGATCACTGGCGCGGCAAGTATTCCCAAGAAGCCGCCAAGCCCGTATTTCCATGTCGAAATGAATGAATGCATCGATGCAAAGTACGCAGCGCCCATCACGATCACGGCAATCTTGAGAAATTCAGACGGCTGTACCGAGACACCGAAAAGATCGAGCCACCGCTTGCCGCCGCCGTGTTCCATGCCGATTTGTGGCACAAAAACGAGCGACGTGAAAACGAGTGCAAGCACGTAGAGATACGGCGCGAACCGTCGCCAGTATTTGTAATCGATATACATGGCAATGACGAGTGCGATCACGCCAAGTCCAATGCCGAGCACAAGATGATTGAAAACAACCGATGAGATCACCGTGGAGCCGCGTGCGACGAGTCCAAATGCGGCAGACGCGAAAATCATCGCTCCAGCCACAACGAGCGCTCCAATTAGAAAAGCCAGTATTTTGTCGATATGACCGCTGCGCCTGAACACACTCATATTATATACGGCTTATACACCCGCCGTACTCATGAATATTTCACCCGCCGCAGACTACCCTCATACATATTTTGAGTAAATCAATACCGTATGAGTCTTCGTCGCCTTTGTGCATCCATTCTTTTCATTGCAGCACTTTTTATTCTCGTCACGAGCAGTTTTGCGATGATAGTAGAGTCGAATGAACGAGTGATCCAAAGCGGGGAACCCCCGGCCTCTCAAGAACCAGCACCATTTTCAATCGCTGACCAAGCTGATCGCGCAGGTATTATGAAGCAGAGCGATCGCCCTCATACGGCAGTACTCCCCGCCCCCTCCCCTCTCGTAGATATACGCGATGCTTCTACGTCCGCTGACAAGAGACCATCTGTGCAATATTCCGAGGGTCCCTGGATCTCGTTTAATTTTGATGACGGATTCGAATCGTCGTACCTGCATGCGCTGCCGATTATGGATGCCGCCGGATTCAAGACAACACAGTACATCGTCACGGGAAGTATTGGGTACAAGAATTACATCTCACTCGCGCAATTACAAAAAATCTACTCAGCAGGCCATGAGATCGGGGCGCACACGCGTACACATCCACGTCTCGACACACTGCCACTTGAGCAGGCGCAGAGCGAGATCGTCGGCTCAAAGGAAGATCTACTCAAGCTTGGTATAACTCCTGTGACCTTTGCATATCCGCATGGAAGTCATAGTCCAGCGATCGTTGACATGGTACGCAAGGCAGGGTTTATGGGCGCGCGGATCACGAGACCGGGATTCAACGATACTTCTACCGATCCGTACCTCCTGTGGTATTACGGCATCAATGCGAGCACCACACTACCGGTGCTTCAGGAGGTAATTGATCAAGCGGTGATCAACAAAAAATGGCTCATTTTTGTACTTCATCGCGTGGACGGTCAAAGCAGCGATTACGAGAATGTCTCACCGAAGCTGATTCAGCAGCTCGTCGATTATGTGAAGCAGCAAAATATTCGTGTCGTCACGAATGCCGAGGGTCTGCAAATGCTGGAGCAGGTGCGATGATTCGCTAGGGTACCAAAAGTGCCCGCAAATATATTGCTATTGCTGCACGCCTGCCGCTGCCTGCTGTGATTTGAGTTCAGCAATTTTTGCAAGAAGCAGTTGCACCTGCGCCATAAGCGTTTTAATCAGCTCGGCCTTTGCCGAGTCAGAAAGTGTCGGCGTCGCAGAGCTGTTGAGAATTGCACGCGTCTTCGGGCCCACGTTGCCGACCTGATCGAGACCATTATCCTTTTGATACAGCTTTACGGCCGCTGCGGTGAGCCCGCCGAAGAATCCGGTAGGCGCTGAAACTTTCAAATATCCTTTTGCGATGAGAATCTTTTGTAATTCCGTAACATCGTTCCCAGATGAACCTGTCTGTAGATTACGGGTGAAATTGAATATAGTCGTACCCAAAACCTGACCTTGAGGAGTGGCAATGGTCGACGCTGAAATTGGTGCAGTGGATGTTGCTCGCGTAGTCGTCGCGATAACTGGAGTCACGGGTGTGGGTGTCGGTACGATTGAGCCACCTCCTCCCCCACCTCCACCTCCACCACCGCTTGCTGGCGGAGGAGTGGGTGAAGGCACGGCAATAGTGAATGCTAGATCTTTTTGAGTAGTGTTTCCTGCGATGAATCCTGAATGAGTGATCGCGCTCGTGCCCCCGGTTTCCGCTCCGCCATTAAATCCCGAAGCTACAACCTTGAAGGTCAATTCCCCCGCACCTTCGGCAACAACCAACTTTTGTTTCGTCAGCTCCGTATAGCCGTAGACGCCCGCGTCTTGCACTGTGACTTCGCCCGCAAGAGTCGATCCGTAGTAGACGCGCACAACAGTGCCGACCGGCGCAGCTGTGCCGT
The DNA here is from genome assembly GCA_964623775.1 of uncultured Candidatus Saccharibacteria bacterium. Classification (GTDB taxonomy): domain Bacteria; phylum Patescibacteriota; class Minisyncoccia; order Phycocordibacterales; family UBA2100; genus UBA10103. Next base: position 51,939 of record CAZUVH010000002.1, read on the forward strand.
TTATTGTCACATTTCCCCAAAAAGCCATCGGGAATGCCGGAATGGTTTGCGCCGCCGCAAAAAACGGCGTAACGACAAGAAGTGCCAATGTGTATGTCAGTAATCGCTGCATAAATCCTTAGTTACTTCGGGTTTGAATGAGACCACTGGAAGGCAAGCCGGTGAGGCCATACCCGTTCGTCCAATCAGAATCCGTCGTTACCGATGTTGAAAGCGTGTTCGGCGACCATATGAGATTACCGGTAACACCCGTAGCGGTGCCCATTCCATCGAAGGACGAATCGCCCAAGACTTTCGTCACAGCAGATGAGCCGCTTGTCACGCCTGAGACGGAACCTCTGAGTTCAAAGTAGTATGTGCTGCCTGCGGGCACCTGAACCGGATTAGAAGTCGGGTTGATAGTGAAGGGCACATCGGTCGTAATACTCGATACGGTTGAACCAATTTGTCCTCCCGCGCCCTGACCGGAGATAGCCGAAGAGTAGGACGAATCCGTGTACGCGAACAACTGCAAATCAGCGATTGAAAGCGATGTCATTGCAGATGAAAATGTGAACTCATTGAGGCCGATTGCGCCGCTGCTATTTGATGTAACCTTGAAGCGAATCAAGCGGCCGTCAGCGACACCTGTTGAGGATAATGTGTCGAGCGTAAGTGTTGGGTATGACTTAACAATGCGCACACCAGCGACTCCCGCTGTTGCGCCCTGAGAATTTATTGTGGATCCAGAAGACACGCCTGTACCTTCTGCATTTGCGGGGTCCATCTTAAGCAGTGATCCGCTCACAGTTGGCTGTGTAAGATCGGCCCTCACCGTGATGAGAACATCGGTATCACTCGCGAGTGATAGCGGTGTGGACAGTGTCGATGTCGCATATGTATCACTCCCCATAAATGAGGCCGTGCCAATTAGCGTCGCGCCGTTGTAAAGATTTATTTGAGAGAAGTCGGTATTTTGTCCACTCGTGCGAGCAAGACCCAATTTAGTAAGCAAGACTGACTCGCTGGTCGCGCGGAGCTTAATAACACCCAATGTGACATTTGTCGCGCCGCCTGCGACAAGTGCATATGACGGTGAAGATGCATCCACCGTTAACGACAAAGATGCAGCTGCGACTGTCATTGTGCCGCCTGACTGGTTCCCAAATGTCTCGGTGACATTAAACCCCGATGTCACACCGGTGGAGCCCCACGTGTCGTTGTCACTGATACTCCACGTGAATGTGCCCGCTGCGGACCCTGAGACACCGCACTTCAAAGACAATGTTTTTATTGTGCCTTGTGAGACGATCAGAGAATTATCTAGGATGAAATTGTTCGGTGTCGTACCTGAATTTATTGAGTTGAGCACGTTACTTCCGGTATTTAGCGCAGTCCCTCCGTCCCAAAGTTGGCACGAGTTCAAATGACCTGCGAGAGCTCCATTACTCAGCGCCAGTCTAGTCGGTATTGTAGAGATGCGTACGTTTTCTTGCGATCCAACCGCACTAAGCAAAATATTTGCTAAATGGATTCCCGTACCAGCTGTAATGTTTTGTGATGCCGGACTTGCAGACATGCTCACAGACAGCGTTGGAACAAGGACTACATTAAACTCATCCGAATCATTGCCATTTACACAACCCACATCGCTCAAGTCAGTGCTGCCGTCACTGTCGTTATCAAGTCCGTCATTGCAAACAGGAACAGAATCATTCTGAAAACCAGTATAGAGTGCTGAGGAATCGGTAATGTAAACTGCGTACGCTTTCGTCTCACGAAAATCATTAAGTGTGTTCACGTTCGGTTGCGTGTGCATATCCCACGTCTGACCGATGGCAAGAGAGTCGGGATCAGTAGCATACGAGTCCGGGGTGAAATCCACCGCCTGACTCAATTTTGTTCCCAACGTGAATAGAACATCGTTAACATTATTTGAGTCAACAGATGACGCGCCGCGTTCGAGAGCGTATGTGGGATTAGCAACACCGATCGAGTACCAACCCGTTTGGGTAAATGAGCGACTGAACAGACGTTCGTTCGGAGTCGTACTCGCTTTGTAATTGAATGTGAGCGTTTGATTAATTCCCGTTTTGTTGTTTACAAAATATCCATAGAGCGGGGTAAATTCAGCTTGACCCATGCCCGCCATAGTCGACCAAGTTGAACCATTGAGGACATAGACATCAAAATTTGCCGATGTCTCGGCTGCCGAAAATGAGTGACTATCAAGGACTCGCGGGGTCGAAACGATATTCCAACCCGCAGAAAGAGTGACGTCCTCGCTATAGAGTGTTGCGGCGTACGCCGGTGAGGCGATAAAAATGACGGCACTGAGTACGGAACCCAAAATCGGGTAGATTTTCATATTTTATAATTATACCATATTATTATTGTTAATGCAAGTCCTGAAGAGACAGTGACTGAGTGTAAATCGTGTTCTACGGTACAGGGTTGATTATAGAAATATCAAAGCGCTGAGAGGGCAAGAATGATGCCGGCGGAGGCGAAGACGACAGAGAGAATCCAGTAGCGCATCACGACTTTGTAGCCAGGCCAACCGAGCGCCTCAAAATGATGATGCAAGGGGGCAATACGAAACAATTTTTGCCCAAAAAATTTCTTCCACGTGACCTGAAGTATATCGGAGGCGACTGTCACCACAAGAAGAAAGCCAATGATCGGTAAGACGGCTATACCGATGCCGCCGCCAAGATTGTCTGTCATAAACGCGACGACGGCGACGGTGAGTGTGAGGCCCATTGTGCCCGTGTCCGACATATAGAATCGCGCTGGAGGGACGTTGAACCACAAGAACGCGAGGATACCGCCGACGACTGCCGCACAAAATGTGGCGAGGTCGACCTGGTTTTGCATGAAGGCGATTACGGCATATGCCGCGAATATCGAGGCGAATACGCCACCGGAGAGGCCGTCGATACCGTCGATAACGCCCGATGCGTAGAGTGCGAGTGATGTGAGAATGAAAAACGGGATAATGAGCCAGCCGATCTCAAGGGGCGCGTGGAATGGCACGTTGATCGCGATTATGTCGAGTTTGTACCAGAACCAGATGCCGATAAAGAGCGCGAGAAGCACGACAGTGATGAGGCGGGATCGAAGGCGAAGCCCTTTTCCGCCCTCGCGAATAACAAGGAGATCGTCGATCATCCCCACGATTGCGCCCACGAGGAGTGTCGCGAGCGGAATCCATGTTTGATTACGACTGAGGAAGCTGAATTGTTCTACAATTGTGCCGTTTCCGATCAATGAGAAAAGCGCAAGAAGGAGTGCGGTCAAAAGGACGCTCCCCCATATCACGATGCCGCCCATACGCGGCGCGCGCACCTCGTGGACCTCGTGCAAGCGGTTGAATTCTGATGCGTTCGTACCGTCGAGACCGATCTTGCCGGGGGCCTTTTTCCAAGCCTTGTATTTATAGAGAAAATGCGTCAGAACCGGGGTCATGGCAATACCGATCGCAAACGCAATTCCGGATGGTACAAGCACCCGCACGATTTCAGGAATCATCAGCATATTGTACACGGGAAATGTATTTTGCAGCCAAGCTAATTCTGGCTCTCGTGCTCGTGCGCCTGCGACTCAAAACCCTTGAATTTGGGCGATGCGGCGCGCCTTTTGTCTCGCTCAATACGCAGGCGCTCTCTGCGCCGAGCCGCTATCCTATCGATTGCCGCGGCGATACTTGCTCCCAGGAGCATTGATCCTAGATATATGCCTATTCTCACAAGAATTGCGATAAATGCAGGCATATCTCGCTAGTTTTCCTGAGCTACCGCTGCGTACGTAGCTGAAATGATTTTCTTCATATCCTCAAAGCGGCCGTCCTGGGTGGATCCAAGGACGACAGCTACGACCGGGTGCGCAAGACCGACGTCAAAAACAATCGCGAGATTGCCACCCGCAAGATCAGTGAGACCTGTCTTGCCCATAATGAGGCCCGAGATGGACCCGAGGGCGTTGTTGGTGTTGTTGGCCGAGGTGGTGTCGCCGCGCACAGAGGTCAGAAGTAAACCGTCTTTTGTTGTGCCCGCAAAAACAGCCGGCCACTCTTTTGAGGCATACGCAAAAAGTATTGCTACATCGCGTGCGGAGCCATACGATCCTGCCTGTGTGACACTCTCATCAAGCCCGCTTACATTAAGAAAATACGTATTATTGAGGCCGAGTTCGCGTGCGAGGCTGTTCATGCGCCACAAAGTTGCGCGACTTTTCGGCGCTGCCGCATGTGCGGCACTGATCAGGGGGTCGGCCGTTTCTGCCAAAATGTCGGCTCCGTCATTGGATGATCCAATGAGCGTAAAGTCGAGAATGTCTTTGATGCGCCAGACGTCTCCCGTGGCGAGGTGTTCTGCGGTGCCATTTTGAGCGGATGTATAGCGCGGGATCTTGATTGCCGCGTCGGGTGAGAGCACTTCCGATACGACGATGGCGAGCGGGACTTTTGTCAGCGAGGCGAGTGGCAACTGAGCATCTGCGTTTTTTGCGTATAAGACTTTATTGGTTTTCAAATCGAGGACGTACGACGATCGCGCAAGAATTTCAATACCCGCAAATGGATCGACGACGGTCGTTGCTGCGGCGGTCTGTGCAGCACGATTCGTAAAAGTCGCCTTAAGTACTGCTTCCTCGGCCAATAAGCCGATAGCCGCCATCGTGATGCCGCCAAGAATAAGCCCGATAACCTTGGGCCGAAGAAAATAGTTAGCTCTGGCTTTCCGGTGCGCCAGTACCATTGAGTGCGTTATCGGAGGAGCTTCCATTGTCTTTAAAAGGGCTGGCCTCCTCTTCGAAGGTCTTCAGCTCATTGGAAATAGTACCATAATCGGGCAATTCTTCGGCTTTATGAATACCGAGATGCGCAAGGAGTTCGACAGTCGGTCGATACAAGTATTCGCGTGCATCATCGGGATTTCCGATGCGTTCGAGGAGTCCGCGAGAGAGCAAATTGCGGATGGTCGAGCTCGTATTTACTCCGCGGATGTAATCGATCTGCGCGCGCGTGGAAGGACCACGATAGAGCACAATAGAGAGCACTTCGAGACCCGCATCGCCGATCTCGCGGCCCAATTCGCGCTGATATGCGTCGCGGATTTCCTGCGATGTCTCTTTGGAGAGCACGAGCGAAGCCTCGGTAGCTGTATGCACGAGGGTGATCCCGCGATCCTTGAGACGCGACTCGAGCTCGAGTAGTGCGGGTGTAAGATCCGCGTCCTTCATGTCTAATAACTGCGCGAGTTTCTTGAGAGACAGCGATCCGCCTTCCGAAAAAAGGAAAGCTTCGATGCGCGACGAAAGATCAGCCTTTTTCAAATCTATTTTTTTATCGTCATCCATACCGTGGTGCGCCAATTATATCGTTCTCTATGGTAATTTCTTCAAAAAGCCGCTCCTGGGTGATACTCGCCGAGCCAGAACGCACAAGCTCGAGCATCGCGAGGAAATACACAATGGTCTCGTGTTTGTCGGAGTTCTTCGTGAGGTCACTGAACCGCGCCTTGAATGCGGTCGAGAGGCGCTGCTTTAGATTTACGATCACGTCTTCGAGCGCAAGGACAGGCGCGACAGCGGCACGGGCGAGCGCCTCAGGCTTCGGCAAAAGGCTCGCGAGCTTACGTGCAGCCGCGGCGATAGTCGGAATACTTGCCTCAGCCGGTGTAAACACCGACTCGCGAAGCGGCGCGCGGCGAGCAAAAAGGAGGGGGTGAGTCCCCCACTCTTTTCGCAAGAGCTTTGCCGCCTTGCGAAAAATGGCGTAGCGGGCGAGGCGTCGTTCAAGCTCTTCGACACTCTCCTTCTCCTCATCTGAAAGCTCGAGCGACGGAAGGAGTGTGCGGGATTTGATGAGGAGTAGTGTGCTCGCCACGAGGATGAATTGCGCCGTCTCGCCAAGCGGCATCTCCGGCAACTTCTCCACATACGCCAGATATGCGTCACATACATCAGAAAGCGAGACTTCAGAGACAGAAAGCTTACGCTCCTCGATCAAATTCAAAAGTGCCTCAAGCGGGCCTTGAAATTTCTCGGTCGCAAGCGTGAACGTGTCTCCCATCCCACTATTTTACCTTACTTCACCTCAGGATCGACCTCGGAAAGACGCACGTCAATGCGATTCATGTCGCGGGGGAACATCGTCGCTTCACGGATATTTTTGAGCCCCAAGATCTGCATGGTCATGCGCTCTGCGCCAAAAGCGAATCCGCCTTCTGGTGGAGCGCCGTATCGAAATGCTTCGAGGAACATCTCGATCTTTGATGGATCCATTTTCCACTCGTTCACATGGTCCATGAGCTGTTGGTAGTCATTGATACGACGACCACCAGAGAGCCATTCAACGCCACGGCAAAGGAGATCCATGCCTTCATTCACATCCGGATTCTCCGGATTTGGATATACATAGAAGGGCTTCTGACGCGTCGGGTATCCGTATACGTAAACGAAATCCGAACCCGTCTCTTCTTTGATGACTTCACAGATCCGGCGCTCTTGTTCTGGATTCAGATCTTTGTCGGCGGGGACGCCAAGCTTTTCAAATACTTCTGCAAGCGAAAGGGTTGGTGTTTTGTCGATCATAGCGGGAAGCGTCGCACCGAGGAATTCGAGCTCTTTGGCACATTTCTCTTCAAGTGCCTTCAAAATGAATCGGACAGTGGCTTCCGACATGTCGCGCACATCCGTCCACGAGTCGATAAATGCCATTTCCGCGTCGAGCGAGACGATTTCAGTGAGGTGCCGCGTCGTCGTGCTTGGCTCAGCGCGAAATACTTTGTTGACCGAAAAGACACGCTCAAAAGCGGTCATCACGATCTGCTTATAGAGCTGCGGTGACTGGGTAAGAAATGCAGAATGTTCAAAGTACTTTACCTGGAAGACTTCTGCGCCGCCCTCAGCTGTCGCTGGTGTGATCGTGGGTGCCTGGAATTCAAAAAAGCCCTGCGATTTCATGTATTCACGAAACGCGTCGATTATGACTGCCTGCACTTTAAATACCGCCTGCGATTTCGGATGACGGAGCGTGAGGGCGCGATGATCGAGCTCTGTGGTGAGGTCGACGTTGTAGCCGCTTTCAGACATATCAAAGGGAAGCGGCTCGGCCTTGGCGAGCACCGTGAGGCCGGTCACCTCGAGCTCAATATCGCCATTTTGCACTTTGGCATTACGATTTTTCTCGGGGCGCTCGTTGACCTTGCCAGTGACTTCCACGACGTATTCGATCTTTATCTCCTTTGCGGTCTCGATAGCTTCGGATTTCGGTAAAACGACACCCTGTACGGTGCCCGAGCGATCGCGGAAATCAAAAAAAACCATCTTGCCCTGATCGCGACGCACGGATACCCAGCCCTTAATGAGAGCAGTTTCCCCCACCTTTGTATTCAAATCCCCTATCATTGTCCGCTCCATATGGCACTAGTGTAGCAGAAATTGCTGGCCGTAGTGAAATTTTGCGGCGATTGACAAAAGATCGTTTCGCATGTATAATTACATTAGTCGGTGCCGATTGCCGTTAAGCCAACCTTCTGGGCTCATCCACCCCCACATCTCAAGGAGAAAACGTATGCTGAAACTTTCAAGAATCGAATGTGTGCTGATCGCTCCGATTGGCGCCAGTATCTTGATTGCTCTCGTGGGACTTGCCCTTGTCCTCAATGGCATGTAGGTGTGGTCACATTCCGCATCACAGGTCTTTTCTGCAAAAGGAGGCTCCATGAAACTCCCAACAATTTTGACGTTGCTCGCTATCGCTATTCTCGCCGCGCTTCTCCTCGTCAATGGGGCCGGATATGGTAGCGGAATCGGATACATTCTGATTACGACCAGTGTCTCGTGTGTGGTCATCGCTGCCGTCGTCGCTGTCGACTGATGTAATGGCTGCTGCCATAGAAGACCTGTCTTTATTGGCAGGTCTTTTCTTTTTATATTGTTACTCCGACCTTCGTGCGGACGTCTTTCATTTTGAGCTCTGCAATTGCACGAGCCTTTTCGCTCCCCGCCCTCAATATCTGTTCAACGTCTCCATCAGTGATACTCGCTCGCCTCTCACGCATCGGGGCTACTACAGCTTCGATATCCGCGATGAGCGCCTCTTTGCTCGCCTTGAAATTGCCCTTATTCGCAGTGTAAATCGGCGAGAGTTCCTCGCGGGATTTAAAAAGGAGGTGCATGTTGTACACATTCTCCGGGCTCTCGCCGGTTGAATTGGTGACGATACTCATCACCGCTTTTGCGATTTCATCTTTGCTACCAAAAAGCGGGATGGTGTTGCCATAGCTCTTGCTCATCTTCTTGCCATCGGTACCAGGTACGATTGCGACACTCTTCAGGATCGCCTCTTTAGGCTCCTTGAACGTCACGCCGTATGCATTATTGAATTTTGCGGCCGCCTCACGTGCGTATTCGAGGTGCTGACGCTGATCCTCTCCGACTGGCACCACCTCTGTGTCGTAAAGTAATATGTCTGCCGCCATAAGCATTGGGTAATTGAAAAGCCCGGCATTTGCTTCCATACCTTTCGCCACCTTGTCCTTATACGCATGCGCGAGCTCGAGGAACGGTACGGTGACGAGACATTCAAACATCCACGCAAGCTCCGTGTGCTCGGGAATGCGCGACTGCTGGAAAATCACGGCCTTTTTAGGATCGACTCCAGCGGCTACGTAATCGCGGACGATGTCGCGGATGTATCCGCGCAACTGCTCGGGATTCTTGAGCGAGGTGAGCGCATGATAATCCGCCACCATGAGGAAGCTCTCGTACTTGTCGTACATATCGACAAACGGCTTGAGCGCGCCAAAATAGTTGCCAATGTGCAGCGCGCCCGAGGGCTGTAATCCTGTGAGAAGCCGAGCCATGATTTGCTGATTGTACCAAAATAAAACCGCCTCGCGAACATCGCGAGGCGGTAAAATCTTACAAGGCTACTTCGTCAACGCCGGATTTCGCAGGTGTTGCCGTCTTCGGAAGATACTGCTTCCAGCCGCCCTTCAAAGTGGCATGCAGCCGGAAACGTGTGCCGAGATCGAACATCTCATTTATCTCGGAAACAGCACGTGCGCCGTCAGGTGTTCCCACCGCACTCTGGACATACACTCCAAGACGTCTCATCGCCGCGTAATATACCTCGGCAATCGTCTGCGGATCGCTGCCGCTGCGCAAGATTCCCGACGCGAATCGATGAAGCTGAAGAACATCGTGACCAAAACCATCCTCAAAAGCCCTTCGTATTCGACGATATCGAATCTGCTCGGGCGTCGCGGCCAGCACAATCAGTGCATATCCTACGAGTGTGATGATAAGAGTCGCCCACGGTTCTCCACCTTCACGCGCGTACTCGAGGGAGACAAATGTGGCACAGAGAGGAGTTAGAACAGCCAGCGCGATTAGCGGTGCCATACAGGATTCGCCCAAGAAGGCAACTTGACGCGCCTCATGAACGGGATCACCTCCGACAGTCTTCATCCACCCTGACTTGAGCTTGTGAGGGATGAGGCCGTTGCGTTCCAAAAACAAGACTTCCTTGGCAGAAAACGAGTTTGCCATTGTAGTTACTCCGACCTCGTATATCGTCCGAAGCGGACAAGCGCAGGGGGCTTCCGGCCCGTCCCGAGATGACAACTGGTCACTCGGAGATACTCCTGCACCCTTTCCTCCCGAGGCTCAAAGAGGACTGGCAGCATCCTACAATAAATTACTATAACGTAAAGACCCGTCCCACTCACGTGGAAACGGGTCATTTGATCAAGAAGGTCTGGGTCGCGGAGGCCAATTGCCGGCGTCCTTGGCTCTCATCTTGGCTGCATCGATCCTGTCGGCGAGGTTGTCTCTCATGCGATCATATGCCGCGTCAGCGGTCTTTTCATATGCCTCCGCCTCGGTCGCGCCAGGGTTCTTTTTGAGATATTCAGCGATCAGCTCCTCATGAGCTGCCATAAATAGGTCCTTCATTCCCGTCCTCCTGACTAAAACCAGGAGGACATTACAACATAAAACGCGTCTCGTCAAACTATGGGAAATTCGAGAATAAATCGGGAGCCCTTGTCTCTCCCATCGCTTTCAGCCCAGATGCGGCCGCCCATCGCCTCGGTAATATTCTTTGCGAGATAGAGTCCGATACCCGTGCCGAGGATGTTGACCTTCTGCGCATCGGCGCGCGAGAATTTTCGGAAAAGATGCGGGATGGTCTCGGGGGGAATCCCTACACCCGTGTCGGCTATCGTGACACGCGCATGCACTCCGTGTCTGTGCGTGGAGACGGTAATGGATCCGTGTGGGGTGTACTTGAGAGAATTGTCGATGATATTGCCCACCACTTCCTTCACGCGCGCCACATCCGCCTTGATCTTCAAATGCTCATTCGCATCGACATCGCATATGAGTTTCAACCCTTTTTGGTCTGTATGCGGTCGATATCCTTCGACTACGGTACAGACGGCTTCGCCAAGTTCAAATTCCGTTATCGTGTATGACATCATGCCGAGCTCGAGCTTTGATTTATTGAGGTATTCAGAGATGAGGAGCAGTACTTCATTGCCGAGGACGAGGATTTTCTGCGCGGTGTCTTTGACGGGTGGAGGGACATCTCCGAGCGTCCCGTCGGTAATAAGAGATGCATAGCCGCGCATCGCCGTAAGTGGATTCCTGATCTCATGCGAGGCAAAGGTCATAAATTCCGATTTTTCCGCGCTCAATTTTTCGATCTCCTCGCGTTGCGCCACCTCTCGCTGCACGCTTTTCACGAGGAAATAGCCAAAAACAACGACGAACGAGAGAAGGAGGAAGTCTACGATGCGGGCATCAGTCGATGTTTCCCCAAAAATGCGCGCAAAAAGCACGAGGCAGATCGTGAGTGTAAGCGTCTGCGCCAACAGTACCTTAATTTCGAAGAGCTGATATTTTGTGATCGCATACGCGGTCATACCAAGAAATGCGAGCGTGTAGAGCGGGGCAAGCCATATGGCTGGTGAGGCGTTGAAGAAAGCAATGGGAATCATGATTGTTGCAATAATTGAGATGAGCATTATGCATATGCCGATCAAGACCAGTTGAAATTGTTTCCGAGCGACCCCGGTTGATATAAGGTATTTCTTAACAAGAAAATACACTGCAAGAACGCTGAAGATTGTCGAGGCGACGGAAAACGGCAGCATTCCTATGCCCGCTTGAAGCCGCATGACGCCGTCGATTACCGTAACTCCCACAAATGCGTAGGGTGAAATATTGATAAGCATTATGGTCGCCGTTAGGCCGATTAAGGCATAGAGGTATCGGCGATTTATTTTCATTTCGTCAGAAGGCATGTTGTAACCGAGCAAGAAAAACAAAAAGGCCTGTGGTGCCGCAAAAAATATACCGAGACGGTGAATCGGCAACCACTCCTGAAATGCTGGCAGGCCGGCAACATACGTGTCGACGACCCAAAGCATAGTGAAGATAGAGAGGAGTGAAAAGATTCTGTTGGTGGCACTCTTTGGGTTGCTGCGATATACCGCGATCGCAAGGAATATATCAATCGCGATCGCGATGACAAAAATAACAAGCTCAAGCGACGGGCTATAGAATTCTGCAATGAGAGGTGTCATGAGGCGTCTTTGTATTCAACAATAGGAGGCAATTTGTGCGAAGAAGCGGTTGGCTTGGGACCGCGGCCTATCCTGAAGACCATTGCAATATGCTGTTCTTCGCGACGAATCGTGAAAGCGCGCATCATTATGGCGTACGCACTTCGTATCAAAGTGCGGTGCTCTTCGGTAAACATTTCCGACCCCCCTGCCTCAATGCGATCTCTCAAATACGGTATGGCGGTGATTGGTTGCATCGAGAGTCCGTTGGTGGTGGCCGTGAGCCACACGCGCTGAAGGACTCTGCCCGCGTCCATATACGCCCGATCAGCGTCTGATTCGATGATCAGGGCTCCGATTGCAGAGGATGATTCATAGAGAGCGGCACTTTGTTTGGCGATCGATTTTGAAAACCCGATCAAATTGAGCACCCTCAGGGCCGACCAATTCGAAACGATGTATTTGAGAATGAGGCGTACAGGCGGCGGGAATTCCATTGTTTTGATAAAGAGACCGGGCGATCTCTGTTCATCGCGGATGGACCAGCGAATCATACTGAAAAGAAAATCATGAAGTCCCCGATTCTCCATGAGGACGCGCTCGTTTGTGGAGACGGCCCCTGCGAGCGCTCTAATTACATCTCTGTCCTCCACGAGGGTGAGCGAGACGTTTGCGTGTCCTACCGCCTCCTGAAGAGTGTTTAGGTCGCGAGGTCCCAGCGGAGATCTGTCATACGGCTTGCGATTACATGATCTGACCCGAATGGACTTGTAGAGCGGGTGCTCATTTTTGGTACCCTGTCGCAGATCGATTCGTGCAGTGCAGAGTGCTGGCCCCGGAAAATAGAATACCGAGGTGTCAAAACCCTCTTCAGAGGCAGCGATCACGATGTTTTCAACAAGCGCACCGTGACCCACATACGAGCCGCGTTGACGGAAGTTGTAGAGCGTCGCATCACGATCAGGTATGTTGTAGATAAAAATCGCGTCATTTTCGTACACAAATCGCCATGGCTGAGCATTGTCTCCCGAGGGGGCATACACCGCCGTCTCAAGGATTCGCTGTATAACCGCCCTTTGAACCATGCTGTCTAGTATAATATGACTCGTGGCAGACAATTATGGCCAATTCTAACAATAAGAAGCAGGATAAGCTTGAGACGATGCCCCATTCTCCCGGGGCGCATACTGATGAGCGAGCGTTTAAAGTCGCCCTTGATTTATTTCACAACGCCGCGCGGCGTGTCCCCGCATATGCGGATTTTCTCAAAAAAAACGGTGTTGATCCAAAAAAGATCCGTGACTGCGCCGACTTCGCACACATACCGCTCACCAATAAGCAATATTTTTCTGACTACAGCCTCAAAGAGCTCAATTGGGACGGCGTGCTCGACAATTCGCTCTACGTATCGACGAGCTCCGGCTCAACCGGCGTACCTTTTTTCTGGCCGCGCGGACGAGAGCAAGACATCGCATCGGGAACCATTTTCAAGCATATTTACGAAGATATTTTTGAGTCGAAAAAGGGGTCCACGCTTGTGATCAATTCTTTCGCGCTCGGTACGTGGATCGCGGGATTTGAATTCTATAATGCTGCACGATTTACCGCCGATCACGATAACAACATCGTCATTTCCACGCCTGGAATCGATCGAGGCGAAGCGATCAGGCAGTTCAAAAAATTGGCCCCGCTTTTTGATCGGATCGTATTTGAGGGGTATCCGCCGTTTATCAAAGATATATTCGACGAGGGAGCAGCGGACGGGATCATATGGAGCGATCATGACACACGGATCCTCGTTGGCGGCGAAGCTGTGAGCCCGGTCTGGAAAGAAAAAGTACTGAAGCTGATTGGGAAGAGCGGCAGCGATAATAGTTTCGTCAATGTATACGGAATGGCCGAAATAGGAATCGTTGGGCATGACACTCCCCTCTCGGCGAAGGTGCGAGAACATATCGCTGATATAAAAGGCGTGAGAATCACGGGTGAAAACGAAGTGGTCGGCGTTTATCAGTACTATCCCGAATTACGCTATTTCGAATCATTCCCAGACTCCTCCCTTGTCTTGACTGCCAACGCGGGTCTGCCTCTCATTCGCTACGATACGCGCGACACAGGCGGCCTGCTCACTCGCGATGTCGCCGATGCGTACGGCAAGGAATGGCAGATTCCTTTCGTCTATCTCTTTGGGCGCAAAGATCTTTCGATTTCGCTCTACGCGCTCATGATTTATGTAGAGAACGTGAAGCGCGCACTCGAAAATTCGAGTCTCACCGATCAGCTCTCCGGTCTTTTCCGAATGGGCGTCTCCCACAATGGAAAATTGGATCAGCAATTCGACATCGCCGTCGAGCTCGCGCGCGCTGCAAAATCAAGCGCGCAGATGGTGCAGAAACTTACTGATGAAGTAGTCAGCACGCTTTCAAAGGTGAATTCTGAGTACGCAAAACTACTTGCCTCAATCGGCGATCGTGCGAGGCCCGTCGTTGAACTCGTGCCATTCGGGAAAATAGATACCATTCCCGGTCGTAAGCATAAGTGGATTAAAAAATAGACCTGTGATAAGGTGCCGCCAGTCGTAAATTTAGAGAGGAGAAGCTGAATGAGCTGGAACATCGCCGTTGTCGTCAACACGTTAAAAATCCCTTTGGATTGCGCGGAGGAGCTCTGCACTATCAAGGAGGGAGAGCTGTGGTCAGATCCGGAAAATGTCACAAATGACGACGGTCTATTCGAATTTCCGCCAGATTTATTTGAGGGCATTGACATCATCAATCCCGACGGTGAGTACAAAGATGTATCGAAAGCACTCCTTAAATACAAGGTCAAAGGCGAAATCTGTTTTGCCGATGTCGAGGGTAACCCAGACGATGCTAGATTCTGGGGCTATCGCTTCGACGGCGAAGGCGGTATGAAAGAGCTCGAAGGAAGCATCGTCTGGAAGGAAAATCCTCAGGTGTTCCGGGGCAAGACCGTAGTCATTACCGGCACACTTAAAACCATGCTGCGCCATGAGGCCGAAAGTGCTATCGAGAGATCGGGTGGCAAGGTCGGAAAAAGCGTGACAAGAAAGTCCTCTGTCCTTGTTGTTGGTTCAAATCCGGGATCGAAAGTGAGTAAGGCCCGGGATCTGGGCGTGCAAGTCATGACCGAGCAGGAATTTATAGATCTATTCCAAAAGTGAGTACCAAGACCCTGGGCATTCCCCAGGGTCTTTAGTTATGACTTGAAAACAGCCTCACTGCTCAATATGTATCGGCCGGAGGGCATTGGCTGCTTTGTTACTATCTGTCGGACGACGTATGCAGCTGCGGCGCCAGCGATAGAGGCGGCGGTGCCGATCTGTGGTATGCCGGAGAGGTCTTTGCCCACGAGCTGGATCGATTCCCACTGACGAGACGTAAAGAGCTTGGGGTCGATAATTTCGTTGGCCATCTGGATAAATGCGTCGCGATCCATGTCGTTGATATTGTATTTCGCAAGATCGACGCGCCCGTGAAATATCGCCCGATCTGGTTCCGTGTCGAAGCGCTCTACATCGACGAGAGCGCCGTCGCCATTGTCGGTAGCCATGACGACAGGGATCTTGAGCTCTTTACAGATTTTCCGTGATTCTACTTTCATCGCAATATTGTCCATTTCATCGATGAAGACATCGAGCCTCGGCTCACCCATGAATTTGCGAACACTGGCATCTTTGATGCCCTCGGGCCATAGATCGAGATCGAGGAACGGATCGACCTCCCATGAATTCTTTGCGGCTATGTCGGTCTTGTTCATTCCTACATCCGCTAGAGTGGCGCGAATACGATTGAGATTGGTGATTTCCAGCGTATCAGGATCAGCGACTTTGAACCTTTTTGGTCCGCCGGTCATCACGAGCGAAGCAAGTACGGCTGAGCCGACCGATAAGCCCGCAATACCTACGCGAGCCTCACGATACATCGATTGCTCACTCTCGGTGATCAAATTTTTATTGCGAGTTGTGTGCAATTGGTGATATACCGATTCGTCTGGGATGTGTATCGCAAGATTGCGCCAAGGAAAATAGACCCACACCGACGAGAGCTGGTTACCTTCAAACAGCCTTCGGGCCTGCTCCTCGGCCTCTGTAGATCCCTTTTGAAGGGGTGGGTGTTCCGCATAATACAATTCACGCAAAGCACCTTCTAAAACGTCGTGTTTTTCGGCGCCTGCAGGCACCTCCTTTTCAGAAGCATAGATGCGCGGTCGTTCGATAGCCATATATTAGCTGCGTACGTAGGAGAGAAGTCCGAGCGCGGCGATTGTCCAATACAACCTGAATTGTTCGGCAAAAATCATAGGCAGCGGTGGCGTCAATTGATAGAGCTCGCTGAGTGCCGGGATTTGAAGCCACGTAACAATCAAAAGAATCGTGACCGAAATTCCGGTGAGGATTCCGAGAATAGACCCGCCGGTCAGCGAGTCGTAGCACGTGACGATTCTATAGATTAGTGTGACGGTGAGTACAAAAAGTAAGCCATACACCACGGCGTCCATGCCGGGAGCATCCATTTTTTCCAAAAAAGGCCCGATCATGTACGCAGATGGCACAGCGCTGTAGAGAAGTGCAGCCATGGGAAACGAGAGCGCGAGCGCGGTCGCGTGGCCAGTACCGGAGCGCATCATGACGATTACTGCGAGGAGCACGAGACCGCCGATAACCACAAAATCAACCGAGAGGCCGAAAAGTGATGCCGTTATCGAGCTTATGTCCATGACCTAATTATAGGCCCTCGCCACGAAGTTTCTCAATGTATTCGCGCGCGTTTTTGGATAACTTCTTTGGAAATTCAATATCAATGCGGACGAGCAAATCTCCGCGCGTGCGGCCATGCGGGACTCCGAGACCTTTTACCCGCACGATCTCTCCATGGACGATGCCTGCAGGCACGTCGATCTTCTGGTCGCCATCAAGCGTCTTGATGTGGTACTGACCGCCAAGGAGTGCGTCGGTAAGCTTGATCGGGAGCACCATGACGAGATTGTAGCCTTCGCGGGTATAGGCAGAATCCTGCTGTACGTGTAATTTCACGTAGAGATCGCCCGCTCCTCCGCCTGGCACACTCTCGCCTTTCTGTGGCATGCGGATCATCTCGCCGTTGGATACACCCGCTGGAATTTTGATGTGGATTTCTTCCTCTTGTTTTGCGACTCCTGCGCCACGGCACACATCACACGGGGTCTCGGGCACTTGGCCACGTCCGTGGCATGTCGGGCATACGCGAGCTGTAGCGAACGTACCAAAGAATGTGCTGCGCGTTTCCTGTACCTCGCCTTTGCCGTTGCAGGCGGCGCAGTTTTTCATTTTTGTACCTTTTTTTGCGCCCGAGCCTTCGCATGCTGTGCAGGTGCTCACCTTGGAGACAAGTACGCGTCGTTCCGCGCCGAACACGGATTCCTTGAAAGTGAGTTCGATGTCGATCGAGATGTCGCGGCCGCGTTTCTGACGAGCTCCGCCCTGTCCGCCAAAGAATTCTCCGAAGATATCTCCGAGGTCGAATTCAAATGACTGGCCACCCTGACCCTGGAATCCCTGAAAATTGGAAAAATCAAAACCACCAAAACCGCCCCCGGGCGCTCCTCCGCCGGCAAAAGTCTTGCCGTACGTGTCATACTCGGCTCGCTTTTTCTTATCCGAAAGGACGGCGTACGCTTCAGATGCCTCTTTGAATTTTTTTTCATCCCCACCCTTTTTGTCAGGATGGTATTTGTGGGCCATCTTGCGAAAAGCGCTCTTGATCTCCTCTTCGGAGGCGCCTTTCTGCACACCCAAAATGTCGTAATAATCCTTCATTTCCTTATTATATTACGGATTGCATAAAAAATCTAAAAAGGAAGAGCCCCGGACAAAATGGCCGAGGCTCCAATATTTACTTCAGAGGTTTGGGCTTGCCGTTGAAGTCATGAGTTCGGGCAAACTCGATAACGTCTTCGCGTGCATTGCCGGTATAACCGAGTTCAAGCGGCCACCATGGACAATTACAATGCTCGCAAAAAGTCCATTCCAGATTTTTGAAATCGGGCACTTCCACGGGTTCACCGCATCGGTAGATGGGGCAATACGCGATGTGCCTATTCACGTTTCTCGTCATGACTTCCTCCTGCTTTGCGAGCAGAGGGATGCCAAGACTATTCTTGGTTTATTTCTGCTCTATAAGAAGATGACTAAAAAATATAATACACCATAAATTTAATTACGTCAATATCATCAAAAAAGCCCCGATTCGGGGCTTTTTTGACAGTAAGTACTTATGCTTTCGGTTCCTCAGGTGGCTTTTGATCGGTGGGTGGAGGTGTCTGGGCTTTCTGCATTGCCTCCCCTATCGCGCTCATGGCGGTGGAGAGTGCGTCTGATGCTTTCTTGATCGCCTCTGCATCCGTGCCACCGCGTGCGGTCTTGAGTTCTGTAATTTTGTCTTCGACATTTTTCTTGATTTCGGGAGTCACCTTGTCGCCGTGTTCTTTGACGGCCTTTTCTGCGGCATAGACCATCTGATCAGCACCGTTTTGCGCCTCGATCAGTTCCTTTTTCTTTTTGTCTGCCTCCGCATTTACTTCCGCGTCTGCCTGCATCTTCTTTACCTCGGCATCTGTGAGGCCCGATGATGCTTCGATGCGGATTGATTGCTCCTTGCCGGAAGTCTTGTCTTTTGCTTTGACCGTGAGGATACCGTTGGCGTCGATATCAAACGTGACTTCCACTTGTGGCATGCCGCGAGGAGCTGGCGGGATACCATCAAGATTGAATCGGCCCAGTGATTTGTTGTCCGCTGCCATCGGGCGCTCGCCCTGTACGACATGGATTTCTACGGATGGTTGATTGTCGGAAGCCGTAGAGAACGTCTGTGAGCGAGACGTAGGAATAGTGGTATTGCGTTCGATCAATTTGGTAGCGACTCCACCGAGTGTCTCGATGCCGAATGAAAGCGGGATCACATCAAGGAGGAGCACGTCTTTCACATCACCCTGTAAAATGCCCCCCTGAATTGCAGCGCCGATCGCGACGACCTCATCCGGGTTGACCGACATGTTGGGCTTTTTGCCGAAAAAGGTCTCAACGGCCTTCTGGAGCGCTGGCATGCGGGTCTGACCGCCGACCAAAATTACCTCCTGGATTTCATTGACCTTAAACGGTGATGCTTCCATTGCTCGCTTTGTGATCGACATCGCGCGCTCGATGAATTCATTCGTAAGCTCCTCGAGCTTGGCGCGGGAAAGTTTGATCAAAAGGTGTCGCGGGCCGGAAGCGTCCGATGTAATGAACGGGATGTTGATCTCGCTCTCCACCGCTGTAGAAAGTTCAATTTTGGCCTTTTCAGCTGCCTCATCCAGGCGCTGGCGCGCGAGCGGATCAGTGCGGACGTCGATACCGGACTCCTTTTTGAACTCATCTGCGAGCCAGTCCATGATCTTCTGGTCGATGTCTTTGCCGCCCAAGTGTGCGTCGCCGTCGGTCGAGCGCACCTCGATCACGTCATCACCCACTTCGAGTACAGAAATATCAAATGTTCCTCCACCGAAGTCGAATACGACGATCTTTTCGTTCTTTTTCTTGTTGAATCCATAGGCAAGCGCCGCCGCTGTCGGCTCGTTGATGATTCGCTTCACATCGAGGCCGGCGATCTTGCCGGCATCACGCGTAGCCTGGCGCTGCGAGTCATTGAAATACGCAGGCACGGTGATCACTGCCTCCGTGATCGTCTCACCCAAGCGAGCTTCCGCATCCGCCTTCAGCTTCTGAAGAATCATCGCCGAAATCTCTTCGGGACGATACCATTTGTCGCCCATCTTTACCTCGATTCCCCCGTTTGCAGATTTCTGTGTCTCAAAAGGCACCGATGAGCGATCCTTAGCGACGTTTGCTTCATCAAAGGAGTGGCCGATGAAGCGCTTGATTTGATAGACCGTATTTTTTGGATTGGTCACACCCTGGCGGCGTGCCAAAAGCCCGACGAGTCTTTCGCCCGTTTTTGATGTCGCGACTACGGAGGGGGTGGTGCGCGCGCCTTCAGAGTTCTCAATAATCTCAGGCTCACCACCCTTCACAACCGCCATAGCGGAATTCGTCGTTCCCAAATCGATTCCCAAGATCTTTGCCATATTTTTTGTAAATTACGTGTAATTTTTGATATTTTAATTCATCGTCAATTCTTGTGCAAGTCAGACTTGCACAAGTACAACACAATTGTCAATCCATGACAAGTATTTCCCAGCGCGGGTCTTCGATTCTCCCCAGAAGAGCGTCTTTTGCCGATCTTGTGAAGCGCTCATCGCGGTCAAAAAGTCTGTCGATCTCATCCATATCTAGCAATGAAGATGAGACTCGTTTTGTATACACAGGTAGGCTGGAAAATGGGTACTCCTCCGCAAATTCCAAAGCCTTACTGAAATTTCGAATAGCAGCACGTAGTCCCTGCGGGTATCTTTCAAATGTGTTTTTAATCTGAATGTACGCTGCAAGATATTGGAGGTAATCGTCAGTGTCTACTGTTCGCGCCATGTATGCACTTTGGAACAAGGTACCACTGTCTTCATATTTCGCGTTAAAATACGCGGCCATACTAGTGCAAAGACGTTGCATAAATTTACCAATTCCACCCTCGATACGCTCTTGGGCAAGAATGTGAAAATGATTATCCATCAAACAGTAGGCGAGCAATGACACATACGGCTGCGGTTTGGGCCAGTGCGCCGGTCGGGCAAAATTATTTGAAATGTGCTCGTTGGTAACGTCTCGTTCCCAATTTCGAGGGACATTCGCATCGTTCAGATACCGCAGTAATTTTAAAAAACGCCAACGATCATCCTCATCCCGTACTATATGAGTTCGTTTTGCACCTCGTTTCAATACGTGCACATACGACCCCACTGAAAATGGCTCCTTTCTCATTTGACAAGACTGCCAAATATTTTGTTCTTGTGCAAGTCTGACTTGCGCAAGGGTTATTTTTTGACGATGACGTGGGCGGGGCGGAGGACGCGATCGCCTGAGGGGCCGTTGGTCTTGTAGCCGTAGCGGAGTATTTTTACGATTGTCTGGGGATCTCCGGCCACGTCGTCCACCTCCTGAAGAATTTCGTGCAGCATCGGATCGAATTGTTCCCCTATTTTGCCGAAGCGCTTGATCCCGTGCGAATCGAGCACATTGAGAAGCTGCATGCGGACATTTTCCATGCCTGAACGAAAGCCGTCGTTTACCTGCGCCCAGCTTTCGGAGCCCGTGGCCATATCGAAGCTGTCGAGGACGGGAATGAGGTCGTGGACGAGTGCCTCACGAAGCAATTCAGCTGAGCGAGCGGCATTTCGTGCTGATTCCTGTTTCGAATTCACCGCGTCGGCCTTGCACCTTTGCCAACCATCGAGATATTCCTGCCTCTCTTTCTTTGCTCTCTCAAGCTCATCCTTGAGTTTCTTGAGTTTTGCCTTGGCAGCGCCGATATCTCCGAGCTCATCCTCGGGTTCAAAATCGATCTGTGATTCCGGCTCGTCATTGGGAGCCGTCATTTCATCATCATGCTCCACCATATGCGCGTAGTTTATCAAATTTTCTCCTTTTATCAAAAAACCCGCCTTTCGGCGGGTTTTTGTTTTGATCTTAACGTTTGCTCCACTGAGGTGCGCGGCGAGCACCTTTGAGACCGAACTTCTTACGCTCACGAGAGCGAGGATCGCGTTTGAGGTAACCCTTGACCTTGAGATCCTTGCGCTGCTCCGGAGTGATCTCGATCATGGCGCGTGAGATACCAAGGCGCACAGCTTCAGCCTGAGCCTTGTGGCCGCCACCGCGTGTGATCACGGTAACCGCGAAGGTGGACCCGAGCAATTGCATCGGAGCGTACGCCGTCTTAACCATGGAAGGAAGCGGGAAATACTCCTCGGCCGTCTTGCCGTTGACCATCATGGATGAGCTCTTGGCCGGCGTGATGCGCACGCGAGCCGTTGCCGTCTTACGACGTCCTACTGCTTCTGTATAACGATCTGTTTTTGCTGACATATGAATTATTCCGAGATGGTTAGGTTCTTGAGGCGCGGCGTGTGCATCGTATTACGAGGCAACATGCGAGCGACTGCGCGTCTGATAACTTCTCCGTGACCCTTCTTGGCGGCGATATTCGCGATCGAGACGACCTTCTGGCCGCTCGGAAATCCGGAATAGGTCCTGAGGAAAGTATTGCGGCTCTTGCGCTCGCGCGAATAGATCTTGGATGCGTTGATGATAGTAACCTTCACGTCGGAGTGTATGTGCGGCGTGTATGATGCGCTCATTTTACCCATGAGAGCCTTTGCAGCCTCGGAAGCTACTCGACCGACAGTGCGTCCTGCCGCGTCGATGCTGTATGTGGATTTGATAACAGGTGTTGCCATAAAATTTATTGTACGAATTCGATACGTGCTGATTCGGTTGCTTGCTTGCCGATACGACCTAGCTGCGTGATACGCGTATAGCCGCCAGCGCGCTTTGCATAACGAGGAGCGATGGTCTCATGAAGCTTCTTGGAAGCTTCTTCAGAATTGATGCGTTCGATGACGAGGCGGCGGGAAGAAAGAGTATTTTTCTTTGCGGTCGTCACGAGGCGTTCGACAAACGGGCGAAGCTCCTTGGCCTTCGCAACCGTCGTTACGATTCCCTCTTGCAGCACCAAAGAGCGCGCAAGCGAGCGCAAGAGGGCGACGCGCTGACCGCGCTTTCGTCCCAGTGTTCGATTGTGATTGTGGTGCCGCATAAGATTTTCTTACTGTTCTACTAGTTGGTGCGGAGGATGAGTCCGAGATTTGAAAGTGCGCGTTTGATGTCTTGCAAACCCTTCTGACCGAGGCCCTCGATTGCAAGGAGATCGTCTTCACGCTTCCTGACGAGTCCGCCAACGGTGCGAATAGACGCATTGTCGAGCGCATCTTCCACGCGCTGCGGGAGCGAAAGTTCGGTGATGCGGGTCTTGAGAATTTCAGCATCGAGCGGAGCCTTGTCGTCGCGCGCACGTTCGATATGAGGCATGACCAATTCTGCCGATTCGTCTTCCTTGAAGCCGACGACTGCCTTGAGTTGATGGATCATCGTCTCGATCGAGCGCTCGAGAGCCTCGCGAGGAGCGATGGTACCGTCGGTCTCGATAGTGAGGCGGAGGCGATTGAAATCAGTGCGGTCACCGACGCGCATGTTTTCAACTTCGTAATTGGCACGGCGAATCGGCGAGAAGATCGCATCGAGCGCGATGGTGCCGATATCGACACGCTCCTTCTGATGCAATTCCTTGGCGATAAACCCGAGGCCACGCTCTGCGCGCAGCTCCATTTCAAAATTGATCTTGCCCGTCACGTCGGCGATGTGCTGCTCAGGATTGAGGATCTCCACCTGACCCGGGAGCTTGAGATCGGCTGCGGTAACGGCCTCAGGGCCTTTTACTGAAAGAGTGATGGTCTGAGGCTCATCCGAGAGAAGCTTGAAGCGGATCTTGCGGACATTGAGAAGGATCGTAACCACATCTTCTTTGACACCCTCGACGGTCGAGAACTCGTGGGATACACCTGGGATCTTTACGTGCGTGACTGCAGCGCCCGGAAGCGAGGAGAGGATGATGCGGCGAAGCGAATTGCCGAGGGTCCAGCCGTAACCAGGATAAAGACCGTCGATCTCGTAGACGCCGCCGCGATCCGACTCGGAGACGACGCGAGGCTTTGAGGGAAGTGCAATGTGATAGTCGGACATAATGTGTTTATTATTAAGTTTTTAGTAATACAAGATAATTATTGAGAACCTCGAGTAATGTAAAAAGCGACGCAGTATTATACCTTATCTACTGTAAAATTCAAATACCGTGGCGTAATCAAGGCCAGCTTCCACGACATTGTACGTCGGCTCCCCTTTCACCTCCGCTTTGAGAAGGCTGTAATCAGACGCGAGCCATGCCGGGACATTTCGCTTATCGCCGCCTTCCGTTTCATTGGCAAGACTTGCAAAAAGCGCACTCTTGCGCGAGCCCTCACGTACCGCGAGGACGTCGCCCTTCTTGAGGCGATACGAAGGTGTGGTGATTCGAACGCCGTTGACTGTGAGGTGGCCATGAGAGACCATCTGGCGTCCTGCGCGACGAGTCGATGCGAAGCCTGCCTTGTATGCGACGTTGTCCGCGCGCATCTCGAGCGCCTTGTGGAGCGCGAGCGTTGGGTCTTTCTCCTCAAAGGCCGCTGCAGCGTAATTCGAGAGCTGCTTCTCCGAAAGGCCGTATGTAAAGCGTACACGCTGCTTTTCGAGGAGCTGCTTGCCGTAATCAGAAGCACCGCGACCGCGCGGCTTTTTTGCACGCGCTTCGGAAAGCGCAAATTTCTGCGACTGTGTCTTTTCGAAGACTGCCGCACCGAGGCGCTTTGCGATCTTGTACTTTGATTTGACGATAAGCATGAATTAAAAAATTAGAAGTAATGCGTAGATTAAATACGGCGAGGCTTCGGCGGACGAGGACCATTGTGCGGAATCGGCGTATCGTCGGCTATGCGTGAGATCTCGATGCCCTTGCCGGCAAAGCCTCGGAGCGCTGACTCACGTCCTGCGCCGACACCACGAATCACGACATCCACCTCTTTGACACCAATGATGGCAGCCTTGTCTCCGAGTAATTCACCCACCTTTGCGGCGGCAAATGGAGTACCTTTCTTGGCGCCGGAAAATCCGAGTGCTCCAGATGAGGACCATGCGACTGCATTACCGGATTTATCTGCCAAGAGTACTTTCGTGTTGTTGTATGTCGCGTGAATATGCAAAGTGCCCGCCAAGATATTCTTCTTGGCAATCTTCGCGAGCGAGCGCGACTTGAGGCCGGCGTCGACCGATCCTCCTGATTTTCTGATGATGCGTTTCTTTCCCATAGACAATTAATTTTTGTTTGATTTATTTTTATGTCTTCTCAAGCTTACGGCGACCGGATGTCATGGTGGTGCGCTTGTTGCCGCGGACAGTGCGGGAGTTGGTCTTGGTGCGCTGGCCACGGACAGGCAATTTCTTGGTGTGACGTACGCCGCGGAATGCCTTGATGTCTTTGAGACGGCGAACGTTGGCACTGATCTGGCGACGGAGCTCACCTTCGACAGTAAATTTCTCGATTGCTTCACGAAGTGCGGTTTCCTTTGCGGCTGAGAGATCCTTCGGGCGAGCGCCATGCTGGATACCGAGCGCATCGAGTGTCGCTTTTGCACGTGGTCGGCCCACACCATAAATACCGGTCAAGCCGATCTCGAGACGCTTATCTTCTGCAATTGTGACTCCTGCGATACGCATAGTAATTATTATTTGAAAATTAACCTTGACGCTGTTTGTGCCTTGGATTTGAACAGATGACCCAAAGGCGTCCTCGGCGCTTGACGAGGGAGCAGTGCATGCAGATTTTTTTAACTGACGATTTCACCTTCATGCGGAATGAATTACAAATGAATTAAATTAAGCGAACCTTATACGCGCCGCGTGATGCGGGCACGTCCTCCGTATGGATCGAGCTGAACCTGCACACGATCACCAACAAGAACTTTGATTCTGTGCAGGCGCATTTTGCCAGCGAGGTAGGCCAAGACGACCGTATCACTGTGCGCAAGCTTCACACGAAAAAGGGTGTTGGGGAGCGCCTCTTCG
Source organism: uncultured Candidatus Saccharibacteria bacterium (assembly GCA_964623775.1). Lineage (GTDB taxonomy): Bacteria > Patescibacteriota > Minisyncoccia > Phycocordibacterales > UBA2100 > UBA10103. The sequence goes on from CAZUVH010000002.1 coordinate 77,139, forward strand.
ACGACACCTTCTACAACCTCTGGATCAGCCATATCTGCGTCGCAAAGAATAGCAACAACTAGACTCCGAGTCAAGCGGGAAGGCTACTCCGCCTTCCCCTGCTCTTCGACTTTGATAATGATCTTGGACGCATCAGGGAAGGAGCTCTTCCAAAACGGCTGGATTCTGGCATGGGCTTCTTGTATGCCTGGGAACGCAGTGACGATGGTCTGGAAGGCGCTTTCGTGGCGTTTTGCCAGGGCGGTCTTGAGGGCCTCGGTATCGATGTCCCATATCAATTCGGCCTTACCTGCAAGACTGAAATCGATCATTTGGCTACCCCAGGTGGAAGGCAGAGAGTTGGTATGAGCAGCAAAACCTTCGCCCGGACGTAGGGTAATTGAGGCGTTTTCGGCATCCGCGGACACGGTCTTGGCGACCGTCTTCGCAAAGGCATCCTTGGGGAACGCCAGCATATCTACGTGCGCTTTTTCATGAATTCGCACACCACCACCAGCCTCTGTGGTGCTGGGGAGAGACTGATACGTGACCTGCGCCATATCAGGGAAAATAATATATGCATCATTAGCCTTTGATGAGGCGAGTGCTTTTTGTCCGAGGCGATTACGTACGGCGGAGATGGCGCCAGCAAGCGTGGCAGGATCGACTGCCGGCTGCTCGCCAACGAAACCTCCCGCAAACGCTGCAGCAGACTTTGCGTAAACACCTTTGTACATTGGAGCATTCGACTGCAGGCCTGGAAGCGTGAAGTCTGTCGGCGCAACATTGTATTCAGCACCCGCTTTGTCTGCGACGATCGTCACACTGATTGAGCCGGGCGTGGAGCCTTTTTTGCCGGGCACAACGACATCTGCAGGCGTACGAAACACAAGCCCATCAGCTGTCGCAAAACGAGTATTCTTAATGAGACGCACTGGCGACGTTGAATAGGAATTGTATACAGTGATCGAGCCTGAGGCCTTTGTCTCCGCATGCTTCATGCCTTGGGCGGCTACCGGCTCCGAGTCCTCGAGATCGAGAGATACGACCTTGTACGACAACGTGCCTGTCGCGGCTGTGGTCTCTGGGTATGCACCGATGTGAGACGTCTCATCAAATGTGACTGCCTGCATTTTCGGGGTCACGATCACTGTGCTGTTGCGAAACGCGAATAGACCAAACATGCCGAGTATGAGCACAAGGATTCCGGCAATGATCCAAAGGCCATAACGCGAACGTGACAGTCTCACCCTCGAGCCTTCTGGACGATCTGATAAGACCGTCTCACGCATTTCGCCACTCATACGGACGCGCTCACGTGAAGGCGTGATATTGCGGATCGAGCGACCAGTGTCCTTACCCTGATCACTCTCATGACGAACAAGCCCTACATCCGGTACTTCTACTTCATCGTCGGTGATCTTTTCCTCCTCTACCTCCTCTGCGGCCTTTGAGACGGGCACGCGCTTTGCAGCAGCGCGCGAGCGCGGCCGTTTTTCTTCTTCAGGAGGAACAATATCTTGAAAATAATCTTTCGCCATCGTTTGTAAATTCTATCACATCAGTAAATAGAACAACATGCCATATGTTTACAAGCTTGGAATTACATATTCACAAATGCACTGGCAACGATGAGACTCGCGTCGGCAGACACATTGGCATCCACTTTCACCATCGATTTAATTTTTTCGGGCGTCAGTATTTTGACCGTAAACGGATGCATCGGGATCGTGAATTGTGAAAAGTCGATGCGGGAAAATACGTGCGCAAGCCAGGTGAGCATGTCGGGGTGTGCAAAAAGGACGAGCGTGTCGGGAAGGCGGCGCTTCCCCATCACTTCTGCCACGGCTTCACCGAATACACGGACCAATTCGGGCTCCACCTTCGCAAGCGCTTCATTGAGACGATCGCACTCCTCTCCTGTGCACGAACCAGCAACAACCATTCGCATGAGTGAGATGATTTCCTCTGGAATTCCCTTTTGGGCGGTGATGCGCCTCAATATTGTACGCACCCCTTCGGGGATGACCGCATTATGCGTGATGATGCCGTCGCGTACGGCCATCACGTTGGACGCTTCACTGACCATGTCGATGATCACATATGCGTGAGGATGCTCCATTTTCTCCTGAACGATGGCCAAGTACGTCCGGGCGCCGGATTTTAACGAGATAGTGCGCCCCGGTAAAAACGCCTCGAGAGCCGAAGTAATGTTCTTTTTCACATCGGGATCACAGTCGCTTTGAAACGTGACGACATCAATACGATGTGCGTGCTTACCGATCGGCACGGCAGTCTGGTATTCGTTGAGCTCGACACGGATCACCGAGGATTCGAGCATATTGCTCTTATTGAGATCTTTATTGTTCTCGAGCGCCTCGTGAGCCAATTCTGTAATCAAATTTTTGGTGATCAGGGTCTCCTCTTTGAACTGCCGCGTAGCGCGGCCCGAGGATGCGCGCGTCCAGGGCGCACGAATGATCGCATATACCTCTCGTGGCGGACCGAGGCGCTTGCCTTCCTTGCTTTCGTTGTAACTTTTCAACACGGCCGCACCCGCCTCGGAAAGCATGCGTGCGACACCGGCGATCGTCTGCTCTCTCGTGCGATCCTCGAGTGGCAAGATGCTGCGCGAGGCGGCGACGATCTTGGGCGCACCACCAGGATTGAGTTCAAGGACAGAAAAACCGACGCTACCACTACCCACATCAGCGACAGCAACCACCTTTTCTTTTGTACCAAAGAGAGCCATTACGCACTCATTATATCAGTGTAAAACTATCATCATTTAAATAATCAACGCCCGCGGGTATATTCCCGCGGGCGTCCGACGTTTGGAGCTCAGATTTTCAGGACTCCCATTGCGATCACAAAACCCGCGACCGCGAGCCAACCAATGCCTTCGCCGCTGAGATGTCCCGAAAGGTGAGCCAGGTATCCAAGGCTAAAGAGACCGGTCCAGCTCACTCCTAGCGCCGCGACCTTGCCGACTTCTGTCTTCACGACGACCTCCTAATCCATGACGTGACTAAAAGGCACGTTACAACATCTATTTCCTATGTCAACACCCCCTTGATCCTGCGGATTCCTGCCGATGAGGCCTCCTCTTTCTGAATTTTGAATACGCCGCTTTCACCTATCTCGCGTGTGTTTTGTACATGCGGACCCCCGCAGAATTCTATTGAGAACGCTTCTGTGAATTTCGGGGCCTCCTGCGTCGCGTCTTTTGGACCGACTGAATATACCGACACCTGATCCGGGTATTTTGCACCGAATTCATGTTCGGCGCCGAGCGCTTCCGCCTCTACTTTCGGAAGCGTTGAGCGAATGACCGGGAGCTCCTCCTTGATTCTGTCGTTCACAATCTGTTCCACCTGGGCAATTTGATCGGGTGTCATTTTTGCACCCCACGAGAAATCAATACGAAGTCGATCTTGCGTGATATTCGAGCCGCGCTGTTTTACGTGTGGCCCCAAAACCATCTGGAGCGCCTTCAATAGTAAGTGGTGCGTTGTGTGTAGACGCGTCGTCTTCTCTGATGTATCTGCAAGCCCGCCCTTGAATTTTTGCTCACTGCCTGCGCGAGAAAGTTCCGAATGTCGTTTCATTTCGGCCTTGAAGCCTTCTACATCGACGTCGATACCTCGCTCCTTGGCGAGCTCTACGGTCATTTCAAATGGAAATCCGTACGTGGTGAAAAGAATGTACGCTTCCGATGCTTCTATATGACCGGTCGCTGCGATCTTTTCGAATTCTTTCATGCCTTTTTCAAGCGTGTGTCCAAATTGCTTTTCCTCATCCCAAATCGCTTTCGTAATATTCTTGTACGCGTCATCGCCCTCTAATTCCGGATATGCGTGCTTGTATTTTTCGATCACAATGATCGCGCATCGACTAAGCATGCTCTCGCCCGCCTGGTCGCCCGGCACGCCGATTTTCTCTGCGTGCTGAAATGCGCGGCGAATAAGGCGGCGAAGTACGTAGCCACGCTCGGTATTGCTTGGACGCACACCATCGCCGAGCATCATCGTCGCGGCGCGCATGTGGTCGGCCACAATGCGGAACGATCGTAAATAGCGGGAGTCCGAGTACTGTTTGCCAGAGAATTTTTCCAGCAAAGAAATTATTTCTTGGAATACATCTATTTTGAATACATCGGAATCGCCGTTGGATGCAGCAGCAATGCGCTCCAGACCGCCGCCGAAATCGACGTTCTTTTTTGGAAGAAGCCCGAACGTCCCGTCTTCCTTCTTGAGATACTGCATGAAAACGGAATTTCCGATCTCGAGGAATCTTCCGCAATCGCAATTAGGGTGACACTCATCCCCAAATTTCGAATCGTGCGGAGTACCAAAGTCATAAAAAACTTCCGAATCAGGGCCTCCTGGCTCCCCGGCCGGCATTTTGTCGGGTGTACCCGCGCGGCTCCACCAATTCTTCTTTGCATCGTAATAAAAGATGCGCCCGCCACGCATGCCGAGGCGAGAGCCGTCTGCCTCCGATCCCATCTCGACGACTTGCGCGTCGATTCCCTTGTTCGCAAAAAGTTTTTTCCATATCTCTGCCGATTCGGTATCGCGTGGCACGTTATTGGCCTCGTCGCCCATAAAAGCAGTGACGTACAGATTCTGCGGATCGAGGCCCACGACATCGGTAAGAAATTCAAAGAAAAATGGCAGTTGTTCTCGTTTGAAATAGTCGCCAAGCGACCAATTGCCGAGCATTTCGAAGAAAGTGGTGTGACGATTGTCCCCCACCTCATCGATGTCTTCTGCGCGAAAACTCTTCTGACTGTTCACGAGCCGATTACCCTCTGGATGCGGCTCACCGAGGAGGTACGGGACGAGCGGCTGCATGCCAGAGCCGACGAAAAGCGTCGTCGGGTCATTCTGTGGCACAAGTGAGGCTGACGGGATAATGGTATGCCCTTTCGACTTAAAAAATTCAAGGTATTTCGTCCGAATCTCATTAATATTCATTCTGTAGAGTTTACCATTATTGTGTCTCTATAAAAAAGAAGAGGCCGCGCAATGCGCGGCCTCTGAGATTTGAAAGAACTTACATATCGAGCGAGCCAGGATCCTTCCAGTTCTCCTCGGTGATGTAGGCACTGAAGAGCGGCATCTTGAGACCCGGGCGTTCGATGCAGAAGAGGAAGGGGCGATTGATCACAAGCGGTGGTGGCGGGAGCGATGTGGTGCGCATTCCACCGATAGCGACCGCGTCCTTCACCCGGGCGCCTAAATGATTCATCTTGAGCTTCGTCTGCTGCAGAGCTTGAGTGATCTCGTTGGTATAACGCTCATCGTCAACTGTCCACATTTTCTTCAACCAGCTAATATCGACTTCGTGACTCAGATCCACTGCTGGAAAGAGTACTCCGTCAAAGTACTCTGGCATCACTTGAGCAGAGATCACTGACTGCGCTTTTTCAAGAAGTGCCAACCCCTCGAGCGGTTTTTCAAGGACGGTGAAATAGGCCTTATCGCCATTTTCCGTCTCCACAAGTGCAATGGGGTTCTCATGACCGCGAATCGAGAATGCTTCGTAATCGTCGTCAATGCGGGCGGCCGTATACGACCTGTCGCCAACAGCGATCTTCGCTTTCGTTCCCGGTGTCTTCCATTTCAGAAGCAGATCAAGAACACTTGCCGCACCCCACACACGTGCCGGTGGCAGTAATTTCGGGAACTTCTCGAGTTGGATGCCGAAGCCCTTCTTCATGAGGAATTCATTGATCGGCACCTCGGAGAGCGCAGCGATGGTCTCGTACTCGGGAATTTTGTCCAGATCGGGCCGACAGGGCTCCAGGAAGGAATCGATGAATTTCCTTTGCTGGTCATTCACTGGATTCCAGGTGCGCCCAGCGCCCAGAAATGCATTCTCTGCAGCAACGATCGCACTTACGATCGTGTAATACGAGGCAGTGGCGGTCATCTTCTCTTCTCCGCTGACGTTATTTCACTGCGCGAAGTTCTATCATACAGGTAGCTGTGGGGCAACAAAAACGAAAGTGCCCCCGAGGGGGCCCTTTGAATAGAATTAAGCAGGTTAGGCACGCGGACGCTCCTTGACGATGTCACGAAGCTCAAGCAAATACTTCAGGCGGCCATCCGCATCAGCTGCGTGCCTCAGCAGATAGCTCCGAAGCATGTCGACGGCAACCTTCTCGGCGACATCGTCGCCGCAATGATCGCGAATCTTGCTGAAGGTGTGCTTGACGACACCGTCGAAGCGACCGGTATCTCTGGATTGACTGACGATCATCTCGATGAGCTTCTCGCTCGTCTCGTCGAGCTTAGCGCCCTCGTCGGCGGAAACCGCCTGTCCCGACAAGCCGGCTTCGATTTTCCTGACCGTCTCCTCACGGAGAGCTTCGTTTTTCAAAGCTCTCGCAACCGAGGCATTCGAGACACCGCACAGCTCACCGAATTTTACGTGCGTGAGATCCTTCTCCAGCAAGTACGACTGAAGCCTCACTGCCAGAGTGGACTGCTCGGAAGCCGAGCCGTTCATTGGATGAATTGAACCAGACATTACACCCCTCCATTTTTGCGCTCATGCGCAGATTGAAACCGCATACATTATATACTAAAAACAACGTTTGTCAAATATAAAAAGCCCGGCAAACCGGCCGGGCTTTCGGGAGATTACGCGTCTTGCACGACAGCCGTCGCGATGGAGTGCGGCGGCATGATTGAGACGATTTCTCGATCCTCAATCGCGATTCTGACGATGTGTTCTGCGTCGCCCTTGTTGAGCGTGACAACGACGATCTTAGATTCGCTCGCACCCTTCGGGGTGATGTACGCGGTCGCCAGTACCCCATCTGATGTCGATGAGCACGCGATTCGTTCGTATCCGGGGCGGATGAATTTTGAAAAATGCCCAAGATAATAGTACGAAGGCGTGTATGTGAGCTCGCCAGTTGTCGTGTCGGCATGCACCGGAGCCGCACAGAAATTGCGTACGTGATTCGGGCCACCGTTTTGATCCAAAAGCACGTTCCAATCGCACCAGCCTTCGCAGCCGCGATTGAGATCATTGATGACCGCAAGTGCATACTTCTCACCGTTGAGCCACTTGTCGCTGTCGAAGAAGTAATGACAACCTTCGGTGAACATGAGGTGCGTATCGGGGAAGCTGTCGCGCACAAGTGCGACATTCTCGTAGCAGTCCTGTACGTACCAGTGATATCCGATACCCCACACATACTTCGCGGCCTCAGGATCCGAGAGGATCACGCGCGCTCGTTCGTACATGTAATCGCGATTGTGATCCCACGCAATCAGACGAATGTGATCGAGACCAGATTTGTGCAGGGTCGGTCCGAGATGATCGCGAATAAAATCGCGCTCCTCTTCCGGAGTATAAATGCACGATTCCCACCATTGCACGGCTTCCGGCTCGTTTTGCACGGATATACCCCAAAGCGGGATCCCCTCTCGAGCGTAGTTCTCGATGAATTTCACGTAGTATCGGGCCCATGCATCGCGATAAGCAGGTAGAAGCTTGCCACCCGAGACCATGTTGTTGTTGCTCTTCATCCACGCAGGCGGCGACCACGGTGAAGCGAATACAGGAAAGACATTCCCTGCCGCTTCAAATGCACGCTTCACCATCGGCAATTTAAACGCAAGATCGTGCGCAATGTTGAACGTCTTGAGTTCGGTATCGCCGACATCGACGTACGTATACATGTCGCTCGAAAAATCGCAGCTGTTGATATTGACGCGACCAAGCGAGTAGCCGACGCCCTTATCGGGATCGTACTGCGCGGTCAGAAATTCCTTCTGCGAATGTGCGGGCAATTTTGCAAACGTCTCTGCCGACGCGTCCGTGATGGCCGCACCAATGCCGAGCATCGGTTGGAACCTTTTGTTCGGATCGACGAAGATGCGCGTCGCATTGCCTGAGCCCGGTGCAGATTTTCGCGGCAGAAGCGAGATCTGTGCCACCTTGGCCAGACGGAGATCCGTATCTTTTGCCGTGAGATAGATGCGCGTAGTTTGCTTGCTGTGCGAACGTACGATCGTATTCATCGTTTCTCTCCTTTTTGTCTGTACAGAATTATAGCGCGATAAAATCCCGCAAAACGAAACGCCCGCACAATGTGCGGGCGCTTTTTAGGTGACGACTTCGTCCCTTTCCAATTCTTGAAGTCTGTGCAGAGTCGCCCTAATCTCGGTGATCGTGTACCAATAGTCTGATACGACCGAGAATGAACCGTGGACTTCTCCCATGACGGCAATCGTTTGCATCATGACGCCGTACGGAAAAAATGCATACACAGCGACGAGGTAGCCAATGAGCCCTTGCAGCCAAAAGCCCCAGAAATTGCCGTACATTTGGCCCCAGAGGCCGAGCGGCAACGATAGGAGTGTGAGTGCAACGGTACGTCTGTCCAATCGGACCAGCCACTTGAGGGCTTGCGCCACGTGGATGCGCTCGTCATCCTTTGATCCGCCACTGCTGCGATGTCTCTGCGCGCGTTCGAGCCGTGATCGCCAATACGCTTCCGCGCGCTGCCTTTTTCTCTCGAGCATTGCGATCTTGCGACCAAGATAGCTCGATACGAGTGTTTCGAACACCGATATGACAAGCACGAGCCACAGCAAAATCCCCGGTATCATTACGATGTATTGCAGTGTCGGACGAAGCGCCTCATATATATACGGCACGAGAGGCCACGATGTCTCGATATGAAGTGGCAACGCGAGATGAAAGTGGGTGCTCAGTGCCCAAATCACGGGAATAAAGGCGATGAGCCCGATGAAGCGTCGTAAGACGGTCGAGCAAAACTCAACCATCTTTTGTGCGGCAACTCTCGTGCCCTCCTGTATCCGCTGAGCTGCTCCTTCAATATTCGAGTTGTGCGCATGCCAACGCTCGAGATACCACTCTGAAAGCGCTCGAGACCAATACCACGTATACAACGGCCGCATCAGCCAATACACGGCGAGGTCGGTCGCTATGAACACACAACTGGATACGACCAGACGATTAATTATCGCGCCGTATACCTCCTCGGACGCCTTGTTTTGATATGCCGTACCGAGCTCGTTGAACACATACGACATGCGGAGCGCCGCCCATACGTTGAGGCATATGACTAGTACGAAAAAAATGCCGCCCGCATAGGCGACCCATGACCATCGCGTTCTTTTGAAGAACGGCGCGAACATTCCAAACATGGCCGTCTCTCCTTACTATTTGTCGACTCTTATCTGAATACATTATTGCACGTAAAAAAAGAAAACCGCCAGCATCCTTAGATACTGGCGGCAAATGATCATTAGACGTTCTTGTGACTCCTGAAGGCAGCAGAGGGGGTGTCGAATTTCTGGTAGGCTTTCGCACGCTTGCGACGCAGAGCAGCCACGCGTTCGATTTCGGCATTTGCCCGACGAGCGTCCGCATTCTTGTCCTTCGTCGATTTTGGGGGATGCCCGCTCACCGCGTGCTTGTGCATTCCCATTCCGGCACTACCTTTCTGCATCGCTTACTTCCTCCCTTTTGAAACTTCGATTTCAGGTAATACATCGTGCGCAGTCCCGATACTCTTCGCGCCCATACTAATGGTAAAGGTTACGTTATCGTACTTCTTGAGAACCAACCCTGCGGGGATTTCTCTCGTGGGCACGGGTATGTCGTGACCATTAAGCGGGTGATCGGGATGTGCCCCTTTTTTGAGGCGTACCGTTATCTCTTTTTCCTTCTTCCCACTCGATACGAAACCTTTGAAGCGTTGCATGGCTGCCTCTTTTATCGAATTACTCGGTGGAGCAGAGGCTACGCTCGTACCACTGTTGGCCACTTTCGGTGGCGTAGACTGCACCGTCACGTCTGAAGCGGAGGTGGCCGTCTTGTTGGAGCCTGTTCCATGAGGCACCGCCACGCCATCTGGCAAGTATGGGATCGTCAGACATAAGGGTTTTGCCGGCCTTCTGCGCATCCAAGAGAGTCTTGAGAATATTGCGCGCCACATCCGGATAAATATATCTCTGCACATGCGTCTCCAGGGATTTCTATATTGACCGTCGAATATAATGTCATAATTTCTATTTTTGTCTATCTCCCTTAAATATAGTGAGACCCGGCTGGTGTGCCGGGTCTTGATATATTAGAGATTGAGGGGTGGGACCTTCCCACTCCGGCACCTCTCGAAAATTGCCAACATATTTTCAAACACACGCTGCGCACGGAGCTCGGGGGCAACAAGTACGGCCGGGATGTGTCGACGATCCGCACGATCTTGGTGCTTCTTGACCCCGCGTGTCGAGGTCTTGATATTGAGCGGAAAAGTCCGACGACCGGTCATGTCGATCAGTGCGTCAACACCCGCCTCATCCAGGTCGCTGCCTGCCGGTCTCACGCCGATCACGTCCCCAGGAAATTTTCCTGCGCTTTTGTATTCTGCGCAGATTTTGAAAAGTCGATCCTCTCCTTCGGCGCCCTTGGAGAGCGCCTCTTGGTAGTTGCTCAGGGCCTTACGTAGTCGTAATTTCGTCACATCAACCTCTTCTGTGCATGGACTGCGCGTACCCTACAATTTGCGCACGCGGCGGTCAATCCCCTCATTGCTTCTCAAGATGGCAAGCGATACTATGCGCCGATGCAATACCACATCCACACTTTAAAGAACGGTCTCCGCATAGTGCTCGCGCCCATGCCGGGCAACGAGACGGCGAGCGTCATGGTCATGACAGGTACGGGCTCACGTTATGAAAATGCACATGAAAACGGTCTTGCCCACTTCCTCGAACACATGTTTTTCAAGGGCACCAAAATGCGCCCGAGCGCAAAAGTAATCGCGGAAGAATTGGACTCCGTAGGCAGTATGTACAATGCCTACACCTCCAAAGAACGCACTGCGTATTATGCGAAAGTCGCTGCGCGATACATAGACACCGCACTCGATGTGATCAGCGACATCTCAATTAATTCCACATTGCCTGCTAAAGAAATTACCAAGGAGCGTGGCGCCGTGATCCAAGAGATCGATATGTACGAAGACATGCCGGCGCGTACCGTCGACAATGTGTTTGATGCGCTTATATTCGGCGCAGACCATCCGCTCGGTCGTACAATTCTTGGCCCGAAGGAAAATATCCGGACATTTACGCGGAATGATTTTGCAGCGTATCTCAAGCGAAACTACACCCCTCTCAATACGGTCGTGGTCGTCGCAGGCTCATTTGATGAGAAGAAGGTGCTCACGAAGATCGAAAAAGTGTTTGGCAATCTAAAACACGGCAATCCGCCAACCTTCATCTCCTTTGCCTCCGAGCAGAACGAGCCGCGCGTCGCGATCAAGGAAAAAAAGACCGATCAGACCAATTTTATGATCGGTGTCCCTGCGTATCCGTATCTTCACGCCGATGAATTTACTCTTGCCATACTCAACACGATTCTCGGCGAAGGTATGTCGAGCAGGCTCTTTACGGAGGTGCGCGAAAAACGCGGACTCGCCTACTCTGTCCACTCATGGGTAGACCGTTATCCAGACACCGGCTACTTCGTCGTGCAGGCTGGTATCGAGCACGCAAAACTTGAGAAGACCATTGCAACTATCCTCGGAGAATTCAAGAAGGTAAAAAAGACAAAAGTCTCCGCGACTGAGCTTACAAAAGCAAAATCATATCTGAAAGGCACACTCGCGCTGCGCCTTGAGACGAGCGACGAGATAGCTAATAGTGCGGCGACGTCGATGATCAATATGGGCCGTGTCCGTCCGCTCGAAGAGATCATCAAAGGCATCGACGCCGTCACTGCCGACGATGTAGAGCGCGTCGCCAAGGACATCCTCAAAACCGAAAAACTCAACCTCGCCATCATCGGCCCGTCTGGTGACAAAACGAGACTCCTAAAACTCTTGCGCGTATAAAAAAGATCGCCCCGAGCGGATACCCGGGGCGAGAAAAAATATCTTGTACTACTCGGGACCGAGTGGCCAAAAGTCCAATGTCACCGTCTGTCGATTGCGGAACATCTCGGCGTACTTTTTCTTCGCGAGAGCGTTGGCGCATTTTTGCCCAAACGCCTCGACAGTAAAGAAATGCGGGCCCGCGAACGGATTGGGCTGGTACTTGTAACGGTAGATCTTCGGTCGTGGCCGTCGCCTCGGAAGAAGCGAGACAGCGAGTGCGAGAAGCGACATTGCAGTGTTCCCTTATTTGATGAAGATGCCAGTGACCGGAGAGATCTGTGCCCCGATCGTGCTCCAGTTGCTGTAGATCGTCCATACGGCACCGGAGCACCAGCCAAGCCAGAGTGCCACAATTACGAAGACAGGGACGAGCGAGCCGAGTTCGTATTTGTGGAACGTCCCAGTCTTCCACCAGTAGATGTGCAGTGCGGCAATCAATGCCCCGAGAAGGAGGACGCCATTGAGTGTCAGATTTTTGCTCCCGCTCAATACAAGGAATTTAACTGTTTTGTATAATAACACTTCCCAATTTATATGTCAACTTTCTATAGCCAATCAATCGGTTTTTTGTCGTGTTTTTCGAGATATGCATTGGCCTTGCTGAATGGTTTTGAACCGAAGAAGCCGCTATAGGCGGAGAATGGTGAGGGATGCGGGGATTCGATGACGAGGTGTTTGGAGCGATCGATGTGCGCGCCTTTTTGCTTGGCGTAATTGCCCCAAAGGATGAAAACGAGATTATCACGCTGCTCAGATAGTGCGCGGATCGCGGCGTCGGTAAATTGCTCCCATCCCCTGCCTTGATGCGAGGCAGGCTTGCGCGCCTGCACGGTAAGAGTCGCATTTAATAGAAGGACGCCTTGCTTTGCCCAGCGCTCCAGATCCCCGCTTCTATTTTTCACAGGCCCAATATCTGTCTCTATTTCTTTAAAAATATTTTGGAGCGAGGGCGGAAGCGTTATTCCATCGCTCACCGCAAAGCACAGACCATTCGCCTGTTTGGGACCGTGATATGGATCTTGCCCGAGGATCACAACCTCGACTTTGTCGAACGGACAAAGATCAAATGCACGGAATACATTTTTTGGTGCGGGGTATACGATCGTATGCTCATATTCGCCGCGCACAAATTCCGCGAGCTTCTTGAAATACTCTTGACCGAATTCGTCTTTGAGCACCTTCTTCCACGACGACTCGATTTTTACATTGTCCATGACGGATAGTATACCCAAAAGAGAAACCGCCGCATTTCCTGCGGCGGTTTGATTACCGATCCTGAGAAGCTTCTTCGATTTTTCGCATTTCGTCGGCGTACTCTGGTAAGCCGCCCAATTGCAATGAAGCCCAGAAATACGTTCCGATAGAGACGAGCAAGTATCCAGTGATCATGCCCGGGAGTATGAAGTATTCACCGGCATACCATCCGGCACCGAGTCCGCAGAGGATACCGAGGATCGCGCCCAGCCACCAGGTTTCTTTCAACCCCTCGACAAAGATCTCTCGTCGGGTGCGGGAAAAAATCAAGTCCCAAAACGTTACCGTCACAACGAAGATGAACGTAAAAGACGCGACGAAGACGGCGATACCTGTCGCGAGGGCCGTCATAATAGGCGGTATTGTAATGGGGACACTCGCATCACTGGCGCAGAGCACAGCGAGCCCGAGGGCCGCGAAGAAACAGAAGAAGATATTCAGCCGGTTAAAAAACAGTCTCATCTCTCCCTCCCAAAATTGTCAGATTAACTACCGTGACTTTACACGGTGGAGTATTTTCTTACAAGCGAGCCTCCTCTCTCAAAATTTCCGCTTTTTTTACAACACCACCACGGTTGTAACCGCGCATGGAGCCATCAGAGGCGATGACACGATGACACGGAATATCAGGATTGTAATTGGAGCGCATCACGGCGCCGACGGCGCGAGCCGCATTGGGGTTACCAGCACGCGTAGCGACCTGTTTGTACGTCATGGTCTTCCCTTTTGGAATCTTGCGGACTATATCCCGGACTTTGTCGCTAAAGGATTTCATATGTTTGTTATAAGCCGAGCGTACCGGTCTCTTTTTTATTCTTGCGCACATGCGCCTGCAATTTGCGACCGGCAAATTCGCGATAACGGCAATAATCACACTCCTCATTTGCCGCCGGTATTTCTTCGCTCTCAAGAGTCTTCTTTATATCGAGAAGAGTTCCTTCCACCCATGAATCATCACCTTTGTGCGCGATGAGGGTCACTTCAAAGATCAGCTTGCCGTCAAACGCTTTTTCCTCGCGACTCGCATTGCAGTATACGAAGTATCCTGTGGGAGAGACGGTGAAGCCGTTCTGTCTGAAGAGCCACTGGTAGATCTCCATCTGCCGCTTATAGCCATCGTGCCAATCTTCGTCGAGCGCCTCGATCTTCTTATCCTTACTAGTCGCCTTGTAGTCGACGATAATGAGCTCGCCTTTTGGATTGACCCACACATCATCGACGCCGCCGCAGACCTTGAGCTTGGTTTCTTTGTGTACATACGTGATGCCGCCGCGCAGCGCGTCGCGCCATTCATCCATACGATCATCTTTGAAAGGTACGGCATCGAGCTTGTACGCTTTCATCAAGGGGTGCGCGGTCTTGGATTCTCGATGCTCATCAAACTCCTTTTTCAAAAGCGCATCGACGGCGGAGTTGAGATTAAACGGAAAGCCCGGCGGACGTGCGGTGCCCAATTTGTTGTCGATGTAGAAGCAGCGCGGGCAATCGACAAAGAGATCGATCTTGGAGCGTGACAGACGCCAATTGTTGCCGCCATAATTCCAATTAGGATTACGATCGGGCTTATAGAAATTACTCATTGCACGAGTATACCACTACTGAAAAACCGCCAAGTTCTCGATTTTAGTGGTTACCCGAATTGTAGGTCGTAAACCAATGTTTGAAGCGATTTTCTACGTACCACATACCGGTAAACATGAGGATGGTGAGGAGTGTGGCGAAGATGGCAACGGAGAAAAGTCCGAATCCGATTGCCATACCGAGGCCCGCAGCGATCCAAAGCCCTGCAGCGGTCGTCACTCCATGCAATGTATCCTGTTTCAATATAATGAGTCCTCCGCCGATGAATCCGATGCCCGTGATAATACCGACAGCAATGTGCATAGGATCGAAATTAACGATACCTATATACGAGGTGTCGACGTAATTGGAAATGACGGTAAAAAGACACGCGCCCATCGCGACGAGTCCGAACGTGCGCGTCCCCGCCGGTTGCCCCGCGATCACTGATCGCTCAGTCCCGATGAGTCCGCCCAAAAGGATGGCGAGAAAAAGCTTGAAAAAGATGACGTTCGTAGGATCGATGAATTGCTCCGCCCCTTGCATACGACAATAGTATCACTCAAATACCACACAGACGCTTCGCTTCGTCGATCACATGTGGAATTCGATCAGGCTTGACCCCGTATTCCTGAAGAAGGTGTTTGGTCTGCACATCTTTGCATAAGACAATACGCTGCTCGAGCAAACGATGCTTCTCGCTATCGGAAAGCGAAGTGAGGCACGTGAGCGGATGCACGTGTGCATCCTCGATAAGCTGCAAGAGACCACGTGTACGCGGGTAATCCCAACCAATCAGTTTGAGATTGGAACACTGCGAATAGCGAATCGCGTTGCGCGTGAAGCGCGTGTTCGTCACAAGCCAGCCTTCGTCGACTCGAGAAGATGCTTCGTGAGTCGTCTTCAGGTCTTCATACCGCGCTTTCACGTAGAGCGCGTCTTTTATGTCGGTCTTGCCTCCTGCGTCATTATGAAATTTTGCTTCGATGCCGATACGCCTGCCATTTTTTTCGGCGAGCACGTCTACTTCGTGTGGGGCGCACCTCCCATTGAGGGCGACACCCGTCTGCGTGCTCCACCCGTGTCCTCGCATGACGGCAGCCAGGAATTGTTCGAATGGGAATCCTGATGGGCCAAGCGCGAACACCGCTCGCTTGATGGAGTATCGTGCGGCAATAGGCGTCGCTGCTTCTTTCTTGAGCATCTCGAAAGCTCTGTGATATATGTCCTCGGTCCTCATGCCCGGCTTAAGAAAATCCATCACATGCGAGAGTACGCGCGCACGTGCGGTCGAAGAGGCTCCGGCAAGCTCAAGAGAATGCTCGAGCTTCGAGGGATCGAAGACTTCCTGCTCGCCATCTGCTTTCGTGACGAGTATCTGTGTCGTGGGTGAGTGAGCGAGTAGTTGTGTCATAGAGCGTGTGATTCCGGCATTACCGGGATGATCTCAAATGGCACTGTCTTGCCGTCGAGATAGACGAGAAACTGAACGCCAAACGTGGGAGCAAACGCGACAGTATTGAACGAGCGCGCGGTAACTGCTTTCTCGCAGTCGACGGAAGGATCATCCCATGTTTCCAATTGGAGCGTGTACACAGTCGCCGAAAGTTTGGTGGCCTGCACGTTTAGCTCCGTGCACGGCGTGGGCACCATGACGATACCCGAGACCGTGTGCTTCCCCCGTGCAAGCGCATCGCGAATGATGATCGGCTCATCTTTCTCCACAATGAAGAGGCTCCCGAAGAGGAGGAAAAAAACATACGCGAGCGCCGCAGAAAGCACTGCAAGCCAAAAAATACGCGCGACGAACTCGCTCATTACATCTATTGTATCGTGCCCACACAGAGGCGGACGCCAGCTATGCACATGTGTGATGTGATATGTACTTATACGTATCGATAGGTATCTATAAGTACATACTAGTTGCCAGGTGAAATGGTACCGCCGCCAAGGCAGTGATCGCCGTCGTAGAGCACGATAGATTGCCCGGGCGCGGCGATATGCGGTGTTTTAAATTTCACAATCATTGAACCCTGCGTATGCGTGAGCGACACGGAGACAGGAGTCTCGCGGTAGCGCGTCTGCGCGAGCACACCGACCGAGGCGAGCTGCGACTCTCCGATCCAATGCATATCATCGACACGCACTTCGCTCACCGCTCCGTCTTCGCGCTGATGAGATACGTGCACCGTATTTGTAGAGAGATCAATACGTGTCACGTAGTAGGGCGATCCGCTTTTGAAAATGGTAAATCCATGCCGCTGCCCGATCGTGTAGAGCGCCGCACCCTCGTGTTCTCCGACCATGCTGCCATCTCGATCGACCACTCCCCCTTTTGTAAGCGGTATAAAGCGGCCGAGAAATTCCGAGAGCGTAATATCACCGACAAAGCACAGCCCCTGACTGTCGGGCCGAGTCGCAACCGGCAGATCGAAATGCCCCGCGCGCCGACGTACTTCGGATTTTTCCAGATCGCCGACAGGAAAAAGTACGCGGGAGAGATCCGTGCCCTTTAGTTGATGCAAAAAATACGATTGATCCTTGCTGGTATCACGCCCACGGTGCAATTCGAATACGCCGTTATTTTCGACGATTCTCGCGTAGTGCCCTGTGGCGATCATGTCAGCGCCGTTATCCATAGCCCACCGAAAGAATGAGCCGAATTTAATACTTTTATTGCAAAGCACATCGGGATTCGGTGTGATCCCCTGCGCATAATCGCGCACCATCGAATCGACGACTTCTTTTTTATACTCTTCAGAGAGATCAACTTCGCGAAACGGTATGCCGACAGCAGCAGCGACACGCATCGCATCCTGTCGATCCTCCTTCCAGGTGCACTCGGTGAATTCCGGTCGCCAAATCTTTATGAAAGCGCCGACCACATTGAATCCCCGCTCCTTCAAAAGCGCGGCAGACACCGCACTATCTACTCCGCCCGAAAGTCCCACAAATACCGTCTTCATTGGGCTACGCTATCATAAAAAAGAAAAACCCTGCAGAGCTAAACCCTGCAGGGCACCATTTCTGGATTTTGTTGAAAGATCAGATCACTGCTTCGGCAGCGGGACGACACTCGGACCGCCCGAGATGTCAGTCATGAAGAGATTGTTCTGGCCCTTGTCGTTGGCCCTCGCCATCTCTTGCAAGACGAACAACTTGTAGATGTTCGCCCGCGTACCGGTCTTGTCTTCCTTGATGAAGGCATCGATCTTCGCCATGGCCGCGACGAGCTTGTCGGCTGCCTGATCGGCCGCGATCGCACTCACGACCGAAGCGTCAGGCTTCACATTCGATGCAACGGCGCCAACAAGGAACAACGGGGAGTTGTTCTCCGCAAGAACCGTGCCGACTGCCATCTTGATGGTATCAGTGAAACCGCCGGGCGTACCGTTTTTCTCGATCGCCTTGTAGACGTCCTCGACACTTTCGTACTTGATGCAGACATCGCGGATCTTCCCGCGGACCTGTTGCTGGACCTGCTGAAAGTAGACCGAATCGGCCTTCAGTATGAGCACGCGATTGCCGCCATACTTGGCGGGCTCGGCGTCCTTCGGAGTCCCGAGAAGTCCCATTCGCAGGATCGATTCCTTACCTGCCGGCTTGGAATAATCCGGCATCGCAAAGAGTAAGCGAACATCGAGCGTCATCGGCTGACGCTTCGGGCCGACGATACAACGATGGTCCTCGCGGTCCTTGTCGTTGTTGGGGTCGTTGGTGCCGAACTGCTCCTTGATGTGGAAGCCTCCACGCTCAAGAAGGACGAGCTTGTTGCCCCACTCGGCAAACCAGCCCGTCTCGCCGATGTCGACTTGGCCAGACTCGTAGATTTTTCCATCGAAGCCGCTCGGCGTCAGAATGAGGCCGATCATGTTCGGCGGAATCGCACGCGGCTGTGCTCCGGCAAAGACCGGTGTAGTGGCCTGAGCCGCCAAAGTGAGTGCGGCCGTGACAATCAACATGAGTTTACGCATTGGTATTCTCCTCTTTCCTTTTAAGGCTGGTGGTGGATTAGCGCTTCTGGATGTTGCTGTTCATGTCCTGGTAGACGCCCGACTTGTCCAGGTCGGTGTGCGGGATGACGTTGGTTGCATAGTTCGCAGCGCTCCAGCCGAAGCCGACGAGCGTGAGAACAAGGACGATACCCGCCCCCCAATTCACAAAACTGCGAACAGGGCCGGTGTCTTCGGCACTTGCGCCGCCGACCGACTGAGTCTTCGACACGAAACTGAGGATGACCCAGCGAGCGACGAGGATGAGAATGATGGTCGCGATGAGACCCATCGTTTGCGCCTGGAGGCCCTGGAGGAAGCCTCCGAGGGTAAGCGAAGTTGAAGGTGTCACAGTTCTGTCTCCATTGCGGCTGTTGATGTCAAAGGAAATGGGGCTTGCCGCAGGTGCCCGCATCCGTACTAAACCGGCAAAACTTTACAACAAATTACACAAAAAGAAAAGACCCTGCAGAGCTAAACCCTGCAGGGCACCGGAGTTCTCCGGATTTGATCAGTTAACGGTAGTGAGGACAAGTGCGAGATTGTGCACGCGCACAATCCGTACCCGGACACCTGGACCGATCTTGTCGGTCGAGACGTCGTCGGCAAGATACGCTTGCCACTGAGTTCCCGACCACTCGACCGAGCCGGCCGTCTTGGTCACTTCTTGCGTTGTGACCAATTCACGACCGATGAGATCGCTGCTGTTGTCTTCGTGGACGTTGGAGTTCTGGAAAGCCTGGAGGGGTTTCCAGCCAACGACCGCGAGTAGCAAGCTGGTCACGGCAAAGATCGCGAGAACTTCCAAGCCCCCGGGATTCCACCCGGTGGCATAGAGCAGCCCGCTCGTGACGATCGCGCCGACGGCGACGAACATCAGCGGCGAAAGGCCGACGAGAAGCATGTCGAGACCGAGAAGCGCGAGACCTGCGATCAGATAAACGATGACCGGATTTTCGATGATCCATTGCATAGTCATGCCCCTCCGTTACGCTGCAGTCTTGATGCTGGCCGGCGTGTTGATGGCTTTGTAGACGCCCATCGCTTTCGCCATGAAGCCTGTCACGTCGGCATCGTCACCCATGAGAATGAGCGAGTTGCCCTTCTGCGCAAGATGTCCGTACTGGACGAGCGCCTCCTTGGCGATCTCCAGCTGCACTGCCTTGTCGCCGCCGTCCTTTGTGATCTGTTCGCGAACAAGCTCGATCGCCTTAGCCTGGCCTTCGGCAACGAGAATCGCCGAATCCTTTTCGCCCGTGGCGCGCAGGACTTTTGCCTGCTTGTCGCCTTCAGCGTGGTTGATCGCCGATTGTCTGGCGCCCTCGGACTCAAGGATAGTGGCGCGCTTGTCGCGCTCCGCCTTCATCTGCCGTTCCATCGATTCCTGGAGAGACTTCGGCATCTTGATGTCCTTGATCTCGTAGCGCGTCACGGTGGCTCCCCACAAGGTAGCCGCCTTAGCGACCGCTTCGACGACCTTCGAGTTGATCTCCTCGCGCTTCTCGAACGTCCGGTCGAGTTCCATCGAACCGATCACGGAACGCATGGTCGTCTGAGACAAGATGACGATCGCACGACGGATGTCCTGCGTGCCGTAGGCGGCGTCCTTGCCGTCCACGACCTTGAAGTAGAGAATACCGTCGATCGTGACCGTGGCATTGTCCTTCGTGATCGCGTCCTGCGCGGGCACGTCGACGACCTGCTCTCGCAGATCGAAGTGGAATGCGACACGCTCTAGGATCGGGATGACGACGTTGATGCCGGCCGTCAGGGTCCGATTGTACTTGCCGAGTCGCTCGATCACGAGCACATCCGCCTGCTTGACGAAGTGCACGAGCGACGCGACGGTCAAGATGACCACGTACGCGACCCAAAACAGCGGGCTGTATACGAGGCCGACTGGCAGCCCGAGCTTGAAGACGTTATCGAGCACCGCCAAACCAATGGCGAATACACCGACGATGAAAACAATGAATCCCATGATTTTCTCCTTGATCTCATGGTGGGTTCAGCTTTAGTAGGCGAAGCAGTATTGTGAATGACCTTCGCTTTTCGCACTATAATTCAATAAATGCATTTTGTCAAATCCCCGTAAGTATCCCGTCCTCATCTGACCAGAAAGACCGCGATTTCTCGCGGTCTTTTATATGTCAAAAAAGGTGCTTTCGATACCATCTGAGATGATGCCCGATGCGGAGGCCTTTCAGGGGCATACTGATGCGACGCTTGCCGAGCAGTCCCGCGACACCTTCGCAATATGCCTGACCGCAGAGAAAAGTCACTTCAGCATCCTCAGGTGAGTAGTCGCAGATTTGCCGAGCCACTTTCAGCGCCCACGCCTCACGCTCCGACTTGCTCAGGTCACTGAGGGTCAGATCATACGAACATATGGTCCGATAGGGGTCGAGGAGGCCGTGTTTGGCCGAAAGGATGAGTGCTGCATCGTGCGTGCGCTTGGCGTAATCCCACGCAATCTGAAAACGATGAGAGCTGTAGAGATCCTTAGCAAGATGCTTGCCGGAGCGCTTGCGTTTACCGCATGAGATGAGGGCGAGCTTCATGTTGTGTCTCCCGAGATTAGCAGATGGTCATGTCTACTATGTCTTCGTCGTCAAATGAGAAGCACAGCGTGATGAATTCACAATCATATACAACAGCCGAAATGACCGCTCCATTTTTGAGGTGAATCTTCACATTGAGTCTGCCAATCCCATCCTCAGAAAGCTGTCTGAGCTTTTTGACCCAGCGCTCCTCCAACCGAAAGACAGGGAGCGTGTGCGGAATCCTCTCTCGCGGCATCGAAGCCTCCCATATTTTTATGTTCTAGCGGCAAGACTACTCAGGCAGTCCCCCTTTGTCAAAAAGTCCCACAGGGATTCGGACCGGCAAGGCATTGCCGTGTCATAAAAACCCCTCCCTTGGGAGCGGTTGTATCGATCACGGAATGGGTGTGATGTCTTATATTGAAAAAGAATCCCCGCGATTGTTCGCGGGGATAGCACCGGGGATATCGAGGAAGGCTACCCCCAGTAACTGCAGAGCAGAAATTGGGGCTCTTCAAACTTGATTCCCGCTTTTTCACAAAAAGCGAATAGTTTTTCGCGCCACTCCGGTTTTGCGTTGATATTCTGGCCGAAGGAAAGGGCAGAACCCCGACTTGCGGTACTGCACGATCCAGCAGCTGCCAGAATATACATCGTGTACTCACCGCTACAGTGTTCGACGAGTTCCACGCCAAACTCCTCGGCAAGGCCACGTTTCTTCGCCCAATAGTCAGCCCAGGTTTTCGCGTATACGGGATCCGAATCAAATTTCTCCTTGTTGAAATCTTTTGGGCTTTCGAGTCCCACAAGATTCGCGAGAAATCCGTCGAAGCTGCCATCGGTAGCTTCGAGCCATTCCGGATAACCGGACTCGACGACGTATCCATCATCGTCCCGCACTTCAAAGCCGTAGCAGAGTATGCCGTCTGTTGACGTACCCATTTCAGATACTCCTTCTTAGCTTGCGAGATTCTTCCAGTCGAGGAAGTCGAAGCCGGCTTCACACAGTTCGTTGCCGAAAAGATGCTCAACGATCTGTTCTTCGACGGTGCCCCAGTTACCTCGGCGATCGGTGAAGAAAACCTCGGATCCGAAGTCGTTGTCGATGAATACGCCTTTCAGCTGGTATTCGACGCCGTCGGCCTTCTTGAAGCAGGCAATGATATCGGCCTCAGTTCCATGCGCGTGCGTGATCTCGCCGACCACGACACTGACGAGCGCCGGATACGAATCGAACTTGGGCGGATGGGTCTTCGGGTTATTCTCGATGACCCACTGCCAAGTCTCAGGAAACTCTGCATTGACCTTTGCGATCAGTGCGGACTTTGTTGCTGTTGAATTGGACATTACATCGCCTCCCGGCTGTTAGCGGTGAATTCAGATAACTATTCCGTGGACGTGAGTTTAATCCTTGTATTATTATACACTGATAGGTAGTATGTGTCAAATACTAGAAATACAAGTCTTTGTTGGCTTGCTGGCAGGCGAAGTCTTTGCAGAAGTGGGTGACGCCCGAGTGGTCGGCGAGGAAGAAATAGAATTTGTGTTTGCTCGGCATAGCAGCAGCGATCAGCGAATCAAGCGACGGGCTTCCGATCGGCCCCGGCGGTAGGCCTTTGTGTTTGTACGTGTTGTACGGCGAATCGCTCGTGAGATCGGCCATCGTGAGCTGAAACGTCCCCTTCCCAAGCGTGTAGAGGAATGTCACATCCACCTGGAGCGGCATATTTTTTGCCAGGCGATTCCAGAGTACACCAGAGATGAGACGGCGATCCATCGTGTTGTGCGCTTCGCGTTCGATGATCGACGCCAAGATCACGATCTCCTTGAGCGGCCTGCCAGATTTCTCTACCAGTTCAGCGAGTGTAGTCGATCCCATACCTTCGATAGGCGCCTCTAGGTGCTGATTGAAATTTTGCTGCATGGTGAGAATCACCGCATCCTCGTTGGTATTCGGCAGGAAGAAATACGTATCGGGGAAAAGATACCCCTCCATCGGAGTCGCTTTTTCGAGGAATTTGGCACCATCAAAACGTGGTAAGTATCCATCGAAGATGCGCGCCATCTGCATCGTCGTCGCGCCCTCTGGCACGCGAATCCTTTGCGGTAAAAGACCGAATGCTCCGATCGAGATCGCGCGCGAGACTGCAAAAATATCTTTCGGCTCCTTAAACGTATAATCGCCCGCACGAATACTTTTCTCGTGACCAAGTGCAGCGACGATCAGACGGAAAGCAAGCGTCGAGCGGATGACATGCGCGTCCTTGAGTATATGGGCAGCCTCTTTCACGCTGACGCCATCCGGGACCGTCGTCAGATCATTGAGTGGAAATTGCTCCGGTGGCCGGATAACAAATGTGTACAGAATGATCGCAATGACACCCACTGTCGCAAAGACGATGGTGGTGCGGCGATTCGCATGCTCGCGCCAACGATCCGAAAGATCGGCCTGGATTTTGTCGGACTTTCTGAAAAAACTTTTCAGGTACGACACAAGCGTTTTGAAATCAAAATTGAAACTAGGCATGATAAAAATACTATCGCGGCAAATTGGCTGGCGGCTCGGCCTTCTTGGCGGGAATACGCTCGAGACCGGGCGCGGAGGCCGAACGGCTCGGCGGATGCCATAAGGTGGCGAGCGATTCAACGCTCATCATGAAATACGGCGTCGTCCAGGGAGGATAGAAATACGATCGCCGTCGGTATGCATCGAGGAATCGGCGGGTCAGAAGCTCAAGCCGATAATTATTAAAATCTTGCCACGGATAATCCATCGTATTGGTCCAATATTTCGGACGGAGTGAGTTGAGATATCCAGGATTGTTGAGCGAGCGCCAGAGCCAGCGCACCCCGTTGTAGCTACTGCCTGCAAAATATTTCTTTTCAGCGATATAGACGGCCCGGATACCCACATTGAAGACCAGTTTGCCGAGGTGGCGCTCCATCGTCTTCATTTGCTCCTGCTCACTAAACGTGGGTCGGGGGAAACCGATCTTGACCTTACCGGTCTCAGGGTCGACCTGTTCGGATGTACGTTTGCGTATGGCTTCGACCTCGTCTTTAATCATCCCCTCCCAACGCGATTCCGTTCCAAATCGAGAATCCTTATGCGGATCTTTAAACTTCTTACGTCGTTTATCGTTGTTGAGTGTAATCATGATCTGGACCCACGCCTGCTCTTGCGGCTTGAGACTGCTCATATACTCGAGTACGCCCGCCAGAGGATCGATCTTGAATTCCTCTTTCGGATCTTTATCCAGTTCGAGATCGATATAGGTTTTGATCGGATACGCATCAGTCTTTTCAAGAATATGGTCGGTCGCGAATGCTGAGTACTTTTCGGGGTCGAATCTAAATTTTGAAGCGTAATCCTCCACCTCGTGCAATTCGATCTCTGGATAATACGCGTAGAGCGCGGTCTCGATCACATTTTTGTCCGATTCACGACACCAGATGTAAAAATGCACTTCGCCTCCGATCGATGCGATTTCAAATGAATAGTACGGTCGGACCTGTCCGCGCCAATGGCGCAAGATGAATTGCGTTTCGCCCGAGGAGACCCAGAGCGAATTGAACGCGAGTTCCATCGCGCGCGGCGATTTCATGATGTCGCGTGGCACCTTCATCTCGAGTACGATGGTCTTGGTCTTGGCGAGAAAAAGCGAGACCACATAGAGCTTCCATGTCTTCCATGCCGCGACCGCGAGTGCGACGGGGAGCCAGATCGGCGAGGTGCCAACGAGCCAATTGAAAGTAAAAAGTCCCAGATTGGGCACGTAATGAGAAAGCACGCCGAGGAGACCGAAAAAAAACATGGTGAGAATGAGAGTGCGTGAGATTCCCCAATCCCCGAGCCATTGGATCCACGCGTCGAAATCCTGCTTGCCCCCAAGCTCGAACATTTTTAAAAGCCGTTCTTGTTTGGCGACAGGAGAAGGATCTGCCATTCATTAATTCTACCATGCACCTAAAACAAACCCCGCTTGAGAGCGGGGTTTGGTCGAATTATTTTTTGGAATTACTTACTCAACGAGTAGCGACCGTCTGAAGTGCGTGTGAACATTCCGTTTTGGAGATTGACGGCGATCGTCGCATCCTTCACATAGCGCTCGCGCTTTACGCGCTCTACGATCTCGCCACGCGTGAGGGGTCCTTCGCGCTGCAAAATGCCCTTAATGACATCGCGCACGACGCCCGGCTCATACCCCCACTCCTTGAGTGCGTAGAGTCCGCGACCGACGAGGACGAAGCGGCTATCCTTGATCAATTCATTGTGCGTCGTTGCAGGATGGGTTTCGCGGTTGAAAAGCTTGGTGATGCCCTTGGCGACTTCTACGAAGTGCATCGGGGAACCATTGCGCTTGAGCGTGAGATATGCGAAGTCGCGGGTGTTCTTGATACGGACATGCGGCGATTCCATACGACCCCACTCGCCGAGCGGATTGCGACCGACACGCTTGGAGATCAAGAGCCAGCGCATGAGCACATCATCCGGGCGCGTCTTCACACCAGCCTGCTTGAGGTGCTTCGCAAAAAGTTGGAGGAATTCGTCTTCTGATGTGAGGCGATTCGGCTCGATCGATTCGTAGAGATTTGTGAGCGCCTCTTCTACCGCGTCGGCAAGCTGCTCATCGGTGTACCAGCGTGTGCGGAAGTTGTTGTCTTCGCGGCGATTGTTGAAATGATGGCCGACCGTCAAAAGAAAGACGATGTGGTTCTGATCGACGGGATTCTTTGCGACCTCAGCAAGGATGGAGTCCTCAGCTATGACACCCCCGAGTGAGTGGACGACGCGCTTGAGATCATCGAGTGTAGTGCCGTGCTCTGTATACGCACCGGATTCGCGTACGGCTGCAAGACCATGATTCTCGATCTGACGGACGCGCTCGCGGGTAATGCCAAACTGCTGACCGATCGCATCAAGTGTGCGCTGATCGCCCTTGGTAGAGAGGCCAAAACGGTCAGTAAGAACGTTTTTTGAGCGTTCTGGGAGGCCTGCAAGCAGGTCCTTTGTTATGTTTTTTGGTGAAAATGAAAGCATGAAATTTCTACGAATCCGGAGTTAGATTTGACTATCTAACTTCGTGTGTCATACGTTTTATCAGAGATACCCAAGGGAGTCAAGTGTCGCCCAGGTGGCCACCGGTGTCCCCACAAATTCCACTGGTTATCCTACTTTTTTAGGACCTCATGCGCAAGTCATGAAATGAAAGGGTGCTAGAGTTGTCGTATGAGCTCACCAAAAGACCGCGATGAGCGTGCTGCAAAAAGCAAGGCACAAGATCAGAATTTTGGCTCGGCTGCGATGCGTTCCAACCTCAGAATTCCCCCTCAGAGTCTCGATACCGAGAAGGCGCTCCTCGGTGCACTCTTACTCAACGGCAACGCGATGTATGAGGTCGCCGACATCGTGCGACTAGAGACTTTTTATGCCGGGCAAAATCGCATGATCTTTGAAGCGATGCTCTCACTCTACGAAAAGGGTCAGCCACTCGATATCATCAGCGTCTCCACAAAATTAAAAGACCAAAAGAGGCTCAACGAAACAGGTGGCATCGCCTATCTCTCGGAATTGGCGAACGCCGCAATCTCCCCGGGCAGCGCCAAACACTACGCCGACATAATCCAGAGCAAATACATCTTCCGCTCTCTCATTGAGGCGGGGTGGAATATCCAGGAGCTCGGATACGACGAGGGCCGGGATATAGCGGAGGCACTCGATGAGGCGGAAAAGCACATCTTCAACGTCGCGAATGCGCCGTCGATGAAAAAGTTCATCTCGATCAAGGAAGAACTGAAGGGTGCATGGGATCGCCTCGAGCATTTGCAGAAGCACGAGAAAGCACTACGTGGTGTGTCGACCGGATTTGCCCCACTCGACGACAAGCTCTCGGGATTTCAGAAATCCGATCTCATCATTCTTGCGGCACGCCCCTCTATGGGTAAGACCGCGCTCGCGCTCGACATCGCACGCCTCACTTCCACCAAGCACGGCACGCCGGTCGGCATATTCTCACTCGAAATGAGTTCTAATCAGCTCGTCGACCGCATGCTCTCAGCCGAAGCCAAGGTAGACTCGTGGAAAATCCGCACAGGCAAAATAAAAAAGGATGAGGATTTCAGCAAATTGCAGCAAGGTATGGCAGCGCTCTCCGAGGCGCCTATATATATTGACGACCAGCCGGGTGCGACCATCCTCTCGATGCGCTCGACGGCCCGCAGACTCAAACTTGAAAAAGGTCTCGGCCTCATCATCGTCGATTACCTCCAGCTCATCACTCCTCCAAACGCGCGCAACGATAATCTTGTGCAACAGGTCACAGAGATCTCACGCTCACTCAAGGCTATGGCCCGAGAGCTCGAAGTCCCTGTGCTCGCTCTCTCGCAGCTCTCGCGCGCCGTCGAACAGCGCGGTGGCCGCCCACGCCTCTCCGACCTCCGCGATTCCGGATCGATCGAACAAGACGCTGATGTCGTGATGTTTATCCATCGCGACGACATGATGGGTAGCCGTACCGAAAACGAGCGCACCAATATCGCTGAAATCATGATCGAAAAGCACCGCAACGGCCCGACCGGTAAGATCGAGCTCAAATTCGATCCCGACACCACCTCCTTCCTGCCGATCGATAAGAGCGACTTCGGCGATTTTGCCCAGCAATCCCAATCCAATGGCGATCCATTCTGATTTGACAATTGGTTTATAGGTGTTATAATCGCATTAGTCAATCTTTCCCTCACACCAGGAGCCGCCAATGTCTTCGCAGATTCGGAACGCACAAAAGATTGTTCTCAATCTCGCACACCTTCAGGATGAAGGCACGGAGAGTATCCTTCGTGAGCTTGCAAATGGGATCGTCGACACTGTCGAACTGACGATTGGGCAAACAACGATGCTCATGCGTGGAATCTCACGCATCCTCGAGCTGGAAGGTGGCGAGCGAACCGACGCCCTCTTGCGCGTGGCGACCTATATCAATAGCCTGCGCTAACACCGCCCACGGAAAACCGTCCGTTGGGCGGTTTTCTTTTTTATAGAGAATCATTCTAATTGCTAGACAGGGAACGCCTATTGATTTAGATTTCGCTTGGACAATCCTGTCCCCTCCCACATTGGGAGCTGATGCAAAGGAGTCTGAGATGCATAGGCACTGGGAATTGGTAGAAGAACTGGACGAAGACAATCACAGCACGGGCGTACTCACGCAGCGCATGAAGGTTGTGGGCGGATGGGTCGTACGCACGATCGCGTCGCGCTGGAAAGCCGGCGTTGCAGTTGCACAAACGTTTATTCCCGATCCAAAAGGAACTTGGGATGACCCCTCCTGGCAGCTCCTCAGCAAGGAAGGCGATGTGCCACACACGCAAGTGCTGACATTTCAGGCATTTACGCCCGCAGGAGCGCTGCTTTGCACGGTCACATCACGTTATGAGGCAGGTGTGGCCGTTGAACAAACATTGCTTCCTCGCATCTGAGTACAAAGCCGCTCCAGTGGAGCGGCTTTTCTATTTGATAGACTGTCTTTGATGGATCAGATTGAGCGGCTGACGAATATATTTGAAAAGTTTCCGGGTATCGGACCACGGCAGGCACAACGCTTTGTGCAATTTTTGCTACGCAGCTCGCCTGCGGGGCGACGCGAGCTGATCGATGCGATCTCGCAGCTCAGTAGTGGTGTGCATCAGTGCAAGATGTGTATGCGTTATTTCGGCGGTCCCGGTACCGTATGCGGCATCTGTGAAAATCCGCAGCGAGATATGAAAGTGCTCGCCGTCGTAGCCTCCGATGCCGATCTGCAGGCACTCGAGCGCAGCGGCACCTACCGCGGCCACTACTTTGTACTTGGTGGCACGATCTCCCTCGCCTCGGAAAAGATGAGCGGCCTTCGTATCAAGCAGCTCCACGACTCAATCGCCGGCCGCATCAAATCAGGCCTCACTGAAATCATTCTCGCCTTCCCTGCCAATCCCGAGGGTGACGCCACCGCAATCCGCATCCGTGAGGAGGTTCAGAAAGATCCGTTCAATGAGCTGCGCATTACCACCCTTGGCCGCGGCCTCTCTACAGGTAGCGAACTCGAATACGCCGATCCCGACACACTCAAAAGCGCCTTGGACAACCGAAAATAATCTTGTAGATTGACTGCAGTCCAAATGCAACGGAAAGGTTACTGACATGTGGATTCCACGCCTTACCTCTCTCGCGATTCTCATCGTCGCAGCTATCTCAAGCTACCTCGCCATCGATTCCTTCAAGCCCTCGAGCCCCGTGCAGGTAATTGACCTGCTTCTACTGTTTACATTTTTTGCGAGCGCGTTCGGCTGCTTCGCAGGCGCAGGCGGTATTATCGCAAGCTTCGGATTGGAGTATGCCGGCAGGGATTGTTTCCGACCAAAAGATACCGTACTCGGCGGATTCATTAGCAAAGTGATCTCGGGCACGCAGTCATTTTGCGGCGTGAGCGCCGTTTGCGGGCTCATGCTTATGATGATTGCACTGTGTTCCGCAACCGTGACACTTCTGATATACGTATCGTTTATGGAGCCGCGAGTTCTACTGTTTGTACTCGCAGCGTGTCTCCTTATTGCGGCGATGTCCTGGTTTGCTAAGCACTATGAAAAAGCATTTGCATGGACGATGCTGAGCGTCATATTTGGCGGGACGATAGCCTTCGTCGCGTACCAAATCATCACTAAGGGCGCACCGAAGGCACCGGTTTCTTTCGAAGGCTTGGCTGACATCATTACTGCGTACCTTGTTGCGTTCACCATGTTCGGTGTTTTCCTTCTCGCCAAGTGGCTGCTCAAAAAGGCTCGATTCTACAGCTCGATTTGCCCAACGCGTCTTCCCGGACCAACGACTGAGTACTGAGAAACTGTTCTTTACTCGACCCCGCCATTTCAGCGGGGTCTTTGTTTGCGGCTCCAGTGGTGCTACGCTATGGAAAGAATCAGGGATCGGAGAGGGCTATGGCCGACAACGCAAAAGAGGTCTGCAGAAACTGCGGACATACACGCAAAGAACACATGATTGAAAGAAGGGGCCGGTCCAACGTCAAAAAGCGCAGACCGAAAGGTTGCGGTCCAAAAGACACGTACAGGGTCACCTTCCGCAACTGCGACCGCTTTGAACCGGAGAGTTCTTCGTGATCATCGAGCACTGTCTGTGCATAGACCTGAGCGACGAAGGTAAACCCGACCCTGCATGTAGAATATGCCTAGGTAGGGTTGAGGAATCCCCGACGAGCGCGGAGCACAAAGAGATGCGCGCAACGCTCGTTGACTCGTTTCGGTCTCTTGCACAAAAGGGCGATCGACATGCGGCGAGAGTACTTGCCCACAACGGCGAACATCTCAAGCTCGTCAAGTCCTGGCATTGAAAAGTCCCGCTTTCGCGGGACTTTAATTTTTTAGAGGGATGTGATACGGACCTTGGTGAAAGGCTGGCGATGACCGCGCTTTTTGTAGTAACGGCTTTTCTGACGATAGCGGATCACGGTGACCTTCGGTGCTCGTCCTACTTCGATGACCTCAGCGGCGATTTTTGCGCCTGTGAGGTATGGAGCGCCCACTTTTGTCTCTTTACCATCATCGATAAGAAGCACTTTGTCGAAAGAAATTTTGTCGCCCTGCTTTGCCGTGTCTGAGATTTTTTCCACACTCAAAACGCTATCCTGCGTGACAGTATATTGCTTGCCGCCCGTCTCTATGATCGCGATTTTTGCCATATCTCTTGTGGCCAGAACTATAGTCGAAAATGGACAATTATGCAATAGTACTACGTAGTAAACGAGGTAGGAGGTGGAGATGTTCCTAGATACCTCCGGGGGAGGAGGCTGGGACCCCGATGAGCCCGAAGAGAGGCCGGTCGATAAGAAAAAGTGGGATTTGCCACTTTGTCTAGGGTACACAGTGCTTAGCATCTTTTTTTGCACTTTGACGATAGGTGCCTTCTGGACCAACAATCTCGGAACGGCAGCCAGTTTTCTCATTTTGACGGCTTTCACCGCATCAGCTGCGACCTGTATATTCATTTGGATGCGCTATGGATGGTGGATCGTCAAAGCTCGGTACACCCGCAAATAAACCGGTCCTCGTTGGACCGGTTTTTCATTCCTGTGTTTTTTCAAGTGTCGCAACGAATGCGGATACTCTATCAATATCTTCGGCATACTCGGGATGAATCGATTTTTGGGTATCAAGAACAAGTCGTAAATGCTCTCTGTCGACATCCCGCCATACACTAGGGTCATCCAAGCGATTTCTTATATCCGCAAGAAGATCGGTAAAAACGTCTTTTGTGCTCGCTGGCCCAGGCAGGAGCTCATTTTCCAATACATATGAGACAAAATGGCTGATCGAGTTCCTGAACGGACCCTTTTGCAGACCACTTTCGCTTTTTTTAACCATCACACCCTTCAGCCGCTTATAATCGGAATCTACCATTCGTTCCAAGATTTTTTTACACAGATATTCTTTTTGAGCCGAGAGCACGTCGCCCTCCAGTGGTGAATCGTATTGACTCATGAGATCCTTGCGTATCTCAAAAAGCTCCTCGCGAGTCAGGTCCTTCCCTCGATTACTGGTTCGACCCGCAACATGTGACCCTGCCTTAATCCCCTTCTCTACAAACACATGTATACGATCAGTCAACGCGTCAATATCAATCTGTTCGGGTAGATTCCACTTCGGATGCGCTCTTCCTACATACTCTAGGATTCTTTTTTGCATCGGCAGATTTCCCTGCGAGTAGTAGTACGACCAAAATAGAATTTCCGATACTTCCTCTTGCGATACCTCGACCAATTCCGGCTGCTGTGCCGCGTCTATCGACCGCATATGTTTCTGTACTTTTTCCAACATACCTACTCATCTCCGGTAGAGGTTGGCTTATCGAGCAGCGACGCTTCTAGCTCTGGTGAACCACCGGTGATTTTCATGACATCTTTGTCGATCTTACCAAGCTCTTTGGAGCCGGCGTTGTAGTGATTGACGGTGGTCGAGAGCGCATTGCCGAGTTTTTTGTAGTAGTCGTCGTACGCTTTGAGGTGTTTGCCGAGGGCATCGATGTTTTTCTGGATGTCTTTGAAATTCTCCTCTACTTTGAAAGCCTTGAGACCGTTTGCGACCATTGCAAGATACGCCATAAAAGTCGTCGGCGAGACAATCACCACTTTTTTCTCACGATATGCGTAGTCGATCAGATTGCGTGCATTGACCTTGCCGGCATTTACTTCACCGACAAGAAGATCGTAATAGATCGCTTCGGCCGGGATGTACATAAAGGCAATCGGAAGCGTCCCCTCCTTTGGGCGTACATATTTCGAGGTCTCGTCGATGCGAAGCTTGAGATCATTTTTGAATGTCTTCTCAAGATCCGCTCGCTGCGCCTCGTCCACCGCGTTCACGAGGCGATTGTAATTATCGAGCGAGAATTTTGCGTCGACGGGGATGATGCCCTCCTTCGTAAAAATCGCCGCGTCGACGATCTCGCCGTCGGCGAAATTGTGCTGCATCTTGAATTGATTGGGCGGAAGAAAATTGCCAAGGATCAGTTCGAGTGATGCCTCTCCCCAATTGCCGCGCTGCTTTTGATGCGTGAGCGTCTTCTCAAGATTGGATAGCTGCTCTGCAATGGTAACGAATCTATTGGTCGCCTCATTGGTCTGTGTCTGGCCTCTCACCACCTCTGTGAGCTGGCGCGTGACCGCTTCCTGAATGTTGGAAATGAGCCGCTGCGATTGATCGGCTTGTGCACGCATGCCCTGAAACATCCTGTCAGTGCCTTCGCCAAGCTTATGCTCCACGCTTCTCGAGAGCTGTTCCAGCTGATTTTGTAGAAGCATGAGACCCTGTGTATCTCCTGAATCGTCCCTTTTGCGCATAAAAAAATACGCCATGAGGCCGATATTGGCGATGAGCAGTGCGACGACGAGCCATTCCATAGCGAGATTTTATCATGAGTGCCACAGGGGGACATACATGGTACCGTTGTGGGAGCATCAAATAGGAGTGCGACATGAGGTGGGCAATTTTTCTCTATCTTTTCTTTGGCGGTCAGAATCCGGATGCCATCAAGGTAGTGCAGCTCGAGGAGACTTTTGCATCAGAGACCGCGTGTCAGGCGGCCATGGAAGACACGATTAGAGCATTTGTACTCAAGCCTACGGGTAACACGATTGCAGGTGGCCGCATAAATTTTTTCAACATCGAGCAGTCGATCTGTCGTCCCGTTGGGTTTAAATAATCGCAGCGCCGCATGTATGCGGCGCTTTCTCTTTGCCCAAAGCGCAGTCTGATGGTTTTGTGGTACATTTTATATATGCTCATACAACAAATCCGCGAAGACATGAAGACCGCAATGAAAGCAAAAGATCAGGTGCGACTCGATACTCTACGAGGCGCCATCACCGCTTTTACCAACGAGTTGGTCGCCAAGGGCAAGAAGCCGACTGACGAGGTGGATGATGCGATGGCTATCACCGTACTCAAGCGCCTCGCCAAACAGCGCAAGGATTCTATCGAACAATTCACTTCAGGTGGCCGCGCAGAACTTGCCGAGAAAGAATCGAGCGAGCTGAAGGTCATTGAAGCGTACCTCCCGGCAGGTGTCTCAAAGGAAGAGATCGAAAAAGTCGCGCGAGCCAAAAAAGAAGAAATGGGTATCAATGACGCAGCCGGTATCGGCAAGCTGATGGGTGCTGTGATCAAAGAATTCAAGGGCGCAGCTGATGGCGCAGATGTAAAGACAGTAGTCACAGCCCTCCTCTCTTAGACTCTTCCACATCACTAGACAAACTTGCCACTTGGTGGTATAATTCCGCCCAGTTACCACTGGAGAATTTCACCGTGCCCGAACACAAAGAGCCTTTTGTGAATCGAAGTGATTCCGAACTCCTCGGCTCGGGAATGCATAAGCAAGCTTTGCATTCCCCTCGCCCTACGTCGTTCGTGAGCGGTGCGTACGACCTGAAGGATGACGCCCAAAACCGTCCCCTTCCGTCGATCCGAAGTATTGTGAATGCGGCAATCAAGAAAAAGAAAGTCCGTCGGCACTACAGTGCCGAAAGGACTCCTGAAGTTGTTGCTGCCGAAAAGCGGAGGTATCCGGATGACTGATATCTTCGACGACCCATTTTTCATCGCGACGGTGAATGCCCAGACACGCGCGATGA
The DNA here is from genome assembly GCA_964623775.1 of uncultured Candidatus Saccharibacteria bacterium. Classification (GTDB taxonomy): domain Bacteria; phylum Patescibacteriota; class Minisyncoccia; order Phycocordibacterales; family UBA2100; genus UBA10103. Next base: position 111,571 of record CAZUVH010000002.1, read on the forward strand.
ACAAATTCGAGGTGGACTATGTACATCTCGAACGAGAGACGACGAAGAGACTCTACAATGACTTCATTGCGAATCTCACGCGCATTGGAGACGTGGCGAAAACGCTCGAGTTCGTCCTCGACATGAACGAACCGTTTGTAAGTAATGCCGAGCGCGGAGGATACAAAATCGCGATCGGAATGGCCTGGCATGAAGTGCGACGTGCCAGAAAATTGCAGTTAGAGGAATTTGAGCGGGCGCACCCGCTTCACGGAGAGCAGGACACGTAATGCGTACCTGCTCTTTTTTATTTATATATGGGCATGCTTCTGCCTTGAGAAAAAAACTGAGGTGCCGGACGCTACAGCGGCGATCAGAAATACGATGATGAGCGTGACCGGCAACGACAGTACGGCCGCGCACAATATGCCGATGGCACAGATAGTGATTTTACCGAGGGCGAGTGCCATCTCTTTGAGTGTCGTGTATTCATCGATATACGAGCCGTGATCGGCCAATTGATCGAAGGTCAGCGTACTGATCCCTGTCCCACGCATCTGTGTCCCGGTATAGAAGTATGAATCTACAAGCACGACCCCAAGCGGCGTCGCAACCACAAGGCGCAGTATCCACCCTGACATTGTGAGAAAAGCATGCACAATAGCGGAGCTTTCGATACGTGCTTTTTTGAAAAAACCGTGCACGTACGAGCGCATAAAAAAGACGAGTAGATACGTGACCGACATTACAAGGCCAAGCATCGCATACGACCAGCCGACAAGAAGAAATATCGCTATCGGCCAGAAAAGGAGGAGCGCCGCGCCCGATACCCCATCGAGGAATGCGGCGGTCACGAGTCTGTGGTGTTTCTTTGCGCGAAGCATACGGAAGCTTTCGGCATACCCCCATGAATACCCTTCGTGAACATCATTCACGTGTCTCAGTGGCACAATCGATATGAGTGCCAAAGTCGCTGCGCCTAGAAATAGGAGGTTGAGGCCGCCGAGTCCAAACGTGAGGATGAGGCCCGCGACCGCGGGGACGAGCGCAAGCATGCCCTCTTGCATGAATCGCGCAAGTGGATGTCTTTGGCCAGATCTCAGCGAATCAACGCTATAGGGCACCCAGTAAAGCGCATGGTAGAGACCCCGCAACAGAGCGAAAAGTATAATACCGGCCGTTACATTCGCGCCAAAAAATCCCGTAAAAGCGTACGCAAGCACCGCATAGGCAATCGCCGCAAGGGCAACGCCTTCGGTCATGGGGGCAACGATGCCATTGCGCAAGCGCCGCGCTGAAAGCGGCGTCACAAAAAGCACCACGAGATGCACGAGTACGTATACCGATACGCATGCAAGGAGCGCATGGGAAAGATCGCCCGTGCGTACGAAAAAATACTGAAATATGAAGATCCAGGCAAAAAGATTGACTGCGGCGAGCGCTACGCGCATCAGAAAACGATGCGTCTGGAGTGCGGACATCGCTTAATTATGCGCGATTACTTCAATTCCGCAGACGAACGTGTGTGGATAGTTACGCCACTCATACGTGCCTGCCCCGTAGCCAGCGCGGAGCGCTGTGGTACCGGGGTGGATTAGTCGCCGACGTTGATCCGAATCACGTTTTCAATCGTACGCTCTCCTTTTTGTGTCTCTTCTCCCTCAGATTTCTCGTCGCTTTCGTGTGTGTCAGAGTTGCCAGCTGAGGTGTCAGATGTGAAATCGATATTTGCGGCGCGAGCGTTATCGTGCAGATTTATCTGCACCTTCAGACCAACTCTCGTCTCCTCGGTCGTACGGATCGCCTTTTCCAAATCCTGCAACACCCTCGATTGATCGCTCTCAGTCATACCTTTTGTTTCGATAGTGATTGTCGCTTCTGTCGTACTCGCCCTCTGTTGAAAGCGAGCATAAGTGGAGGTGCCAAGCTTGTTTTTTTCTTTCGTAGCGAGCGTGCGCACCCCCTTCAGTCTCTCCGAGAGTTTCTTCTTCTTTTCGGTCACTTTCTTTTCGAATGCATTGGTATCGCTCATCACTTTCGCTGCAGTGCTACTGGCAGCCGCTACCGTCGCCTTTTCTACATCACCTCCCTTACTACCTGCTCGCGAGGCGCGCGCGCTTTCAGCCTTTTTTTGCACGTTGGACAAAATGGGCTTGATCGCCTTGGAGACATCAGGTAACTCGGTACTCAAGGTGGTGAGTACATTCGCGTGTGCGACAAGGGATGCCTCGAGGGTGGATTGGGCATCTGCAATAATCTCAGTGTTGTCAGGCGCACCAGAGAGCACCGCAACGCGCTTCTCGAAGTCATTGGCCGACGCATCGATGAGCGATGCGATTTTGTCGCTCGCATACGGTGTCAGCTCTCCGCGTGCCGCGAGGATCTCGGCCTCTTCGAGACGGCGCTCGGTCAATTCCCTACTGAATTCTACTTTTTCAACATCGGAGAGCGCCAGCGCTCCTTCGAATTTTTCATTGATACTGATTTTTACGGGATAGAGTACATCGCCCGGCAAGGCTCCTCCAGCGGCGTACGCGGTACCGACGCCAAATACAAGCACAAGCGCGAGCGTCGCTGTCGCAAAACCATGGGAACCGACATAGCCAAAAGCCGCCGTATCGATCGCGTGCATGTACTCTGCCGCCCGTATATGGAACGGCACCTTGAGTGGATGCTCCTTCATGAGGAGCTCAAGCTCCTTACGCATGACAAAACGCTCTCTCTCCGAGAGTCGCTCATTTTGCAAAGCATCAAATATTTCCTTGATTTTTTTCTCCTCCATACGCACGCGATTAGGGGTATCATACCTCCTCTTCTCGCATAGATACAGACGTTTTAGGGTGTCACCTATTACAAAAGATGAAGCCCCACCGTGTTGCGGCGGGGCTGCACATTACCTCCAAGCAAGAACCTTCCAGCCGTCGGATTCGTAAAGGCCGATCCCATCCGGGCCCTCGCACACTTCGACCCAGGTGTTTTCACTGTGCGACCATACGAAGTCGCCGTACGCGACGTTGCCACGGGAATCTTGATACTTGAGTCGGACTGGCCGCTGCGTCCTTTTGGGAGGCGACGAGGTTTTGAAGCGAGCCCGCTTTTTTGTGCTCGATTTTTTTGACTTCTTTTTCTTTCGTCCCAGCAATCCAAACGCACCGGAGCCGCCTTGAAATAAGTGGTCCATTTCCTGTCTCCTTCAGTTGGCTGCCGACACCATACTTCAGTTAAATAAAAAAGAAAAGACCCACTTTCGCGGGTCTTTTCTTTTGGAGTTCCAAAAATGGAATTACCAGCTGCGTCCGCCGCCGCCATTGCCGCCGCGTCCACCGCCGTAACCGCCATTTCCTCCGCCGAAACCGCCGCCGCGAGAGTCGCGTCGTGGGCGTTCCTCCATCGGACGAGCCTCATTTACCGTGAGGGTACGACCGCCGAAGTCCTTGCCATTCCACTGCTCGATTGCCGCCTGAGCTTCCGCATCGGAAGCCATCTCGACGAAACCGAAACCCTTGGAGCGGCCGCTCATCTTATCCATGATGATTACAGCAGACTCAACAGACCCGCTCTGCGCAAACGCATCGCGGAGTTCTGTATCGGTAGTTGCGTAAGGCAAACCACCGACGTAAAGCTTCTTAGCCATGATTCTGAGAATTGTTTTCCTTTAATTATGTAAACCGACCTTCTCCTCTGCCTCCAGGTCGATTCGACCCCCCAGCGTTGGAAAACGTATTACATGAGTAGCGTACGCTATCCCATAATTCTGTCAAGCAAATAAAAACCCCGAGATTTCTCCCGGGGCGGGCCTTTTACAAATGACCCTTCGCTCCTTTATGCAAGTCGGTTTATCCATTGGTTTTGCAGCCTTTGACCTGGACCCTACGCGTCACATGAGGTCAATCCAGGGCAATTCAGCCGCAATTAATCCGCAGGCCGACAGGTGGGGATGTAGAGCGCGTCCGCATGGAACATCCACCGTTCCCATATAAGACCATAGCATATTACAGAGCCATGTCAAGGCGGGAAAAAAGCCCCGGTCATCGACCGGGGCTGCGTGGTCTTATTTCACGATATCGCCATACTTTCTGTCGAAATGAAGGTAGGGCTCCATGCTATAGCTCCCTGTCCAGCCCCAAGTGCACCATTCACCATCTGCAATGCCGACTGCAACAAAGCCCGGTTGTCCGCGACGCTCTGGTGTAGACTCGGGTCCATAGGTGTAGAGTGCACCGATAACTTTATCGCCGAAATGCTCCCGAAGGAGCGGCAGTACCCGTGAGAGATCCTCGCCTTCGAGCTTAATTACTCTCGTGCGCAAAACCTTATCTACTTCCTTGCGGTAAGCTGGATCACAGTAATGGAGTCCGGTCGTTTCAAAAAGCCTGGCGGGATCTCCTGTTTGCGCTGACGCTGGCAGTGCCGCCATCAACAGAAACAAAATCACTAAGAGTGCGCGCATGCTCTATCTCCTTTTGTGCTCCGCCGATAGTATCACTTCAGCATACCCGAGTCACTTGATGGCGGATCTTTGCGCATTTTACCCTTCAATCGTTCAATGCCGCGGTGGATACGGACGGAAACGACATTTTCGGTAACGCCGAGTGCTCTTGCTATTTCTTTGGGAGAGAGTTCGTCCATATATCGCATGGTGATGACGACTCTGTAACTCTCGTCCAGTTCATCTAGAAGCTTGAGTGCTTCTTTGAGTGCGGGTGTATCGAGCGGTGCTCGTATTGATTCATCGCGCACCTCAAATCCATCGTCCTCCATCATCGCGTCGAGTGATGAGGATTTCTTGCGGCGCGAGCCGTCCACGATTAAATTGTTGGCGACACGGTAAAGAAAGGCGCGGATGTAATCGATTTCTTTGCCTTCCGACATATAGAGCCATGTGCGACTAAATGTCTCTTGCGCAATATCTTTTGCTATTTCTCGATCACGCACTCGCAGGAGGCAGTGACGAAAGAGTGCGTCCGCGTGCTCGTCATGAGCCGCGAGGAATTCCGCCTCACGTTTTTTGATCCATCGCTCTTTTGGAGATGGTTTATGGATACCCATATACGTACAAACACGCTTACGCGCGCTTAGAGACAACTATACATTATCGGCCTATGCTGTCTCCATTTCCCTGCCGTAGAGACCTTGCGATGCAAGGGAGTTCATCTGCATGCGGAAAAGAAAGGTCATCTGTGCATCGAGTACATTTTCCGGTTTGCCCGCCCACTTTTCGAGTGCGGCGTTTTGCAGCGCTCTGCTGTAAGAGAACGTGATGGGCCACGGATGCGGCCCGCGCTCAACTACAGCACTGAGATTGTCCGTCGCACTGATGTCATCCTGCCCCCCCGAGAGAAAAACGATGCCTGGAAGCGTGGGGGGGACTACTTTTTTGAAATGCGCAATCGTCGCTTCTGCGATTTCTGCAGCCGTCTTTTTCTCTGTACTCTGTGCGCCTGGAATCACCATGTTGGATTTGAGGATCACCGCCTCGATCACAACTCCGGCCGACTTCAGCTCCTCAAAAAGCGCCGTCTGCATCCGCTCGGTAGCCTGCCTGCACTGATCCATTGTATGCGCACCGTCCATAAGTACTTCCGGCTCTACCATTGGCACGATTCCGGCCTCCTGACAGGCCTTTGCGTACGCAGCGAGGTCCTTCGCGTTCTGACGCATATTGGCGTCGGTCGGCGTGCCGCTCGGGCTAATCGTGATGACTGCGCGCCATTTTGCAAAGACAGCTCCCATCTGCGCATATTCTTTCAATCTCAGAGCGAGACCCTCGCGACCCTTGGTAAGCTTCTCAATCAATGAGCCTGGCATGTCGATGGTGCCCTGATCTACTTTGATTCCCGGCATGATACCCACGTCTTTGAGAACCTTGAGAAATGGGGTACCGTCCTGTGCATTTTGTCGGAATGTCTCATCGAAAAGAATGACGCCCGTGATGTAATCGCCGATGCCCGGCGTACGGAAAAACATCTCCCGGTACGCGCGACGATTATCCTCGGTGTTGGCTATGTTGAATTTTGCGAATCGTTTTTCTATCGTATTGGCGCTTTCATCTGCTGCGAGAATACCTTTGCCGGGCGCAACGAGCGCGCGAGCAGTACTCTTCAGTTTTTCGACATCTGGCATATGGTCAATTATATACCCTGCACACTACCCACTCACTGATCCTCTGTGATTTGCGTATCCAAAAAACCGAGTGTGCTTTGCTGGTAGAGTGGCAGGGTAGCGATGATCCGGTGCGTAATTCCGAATTCCTTTGACTCATCGACGCTCATGATCTTGCCGCGCCGGAGCATTTGCGCCACTACCTCAGTGTCATTGCCCGTCTCTCTGGCGATAACAAAAATGAGCTCCTGCAGCTCACGTTTGAATATCGCGATCGCCTCTTCGTGCGCATGCACAGGCGCGGTCGGGTCGAGAATTGTGTATTTGCCTTCGCGGAAAATAAATTGGCAGTTTTCGAGCGCCGTGCGCGTCTTTCCTGCGAGAAAGGTGGTCGCAGCTGCAGTATCCAATTCGCCAAAAGCGATCGTCTCCACCTCGATCGGGAGTGCCTTCAGGTATGTGTACATGTTGATGCCGGCGTCGATTTCGCCACTCATTCCACCTGAGGCGATTAAAAAGCGAAGACTTTTTACAGGCTTGGAATACAAGTCCTCATTGATCGTGCGAATCGATTCTTGTACCACTTTACGCTCCAGTAGTCCGGTGAGTGCGTGCCAAATTTCCATCCCACAACTATGGCTGCACCTCTGTAAAAAACAAATGAACTTTCGCCGTCCTAGGAAGGCCGGCCCCCGCCGACCTTCCCACCATCTCTATTCGTCTTCCAATTCCGAACGATTGCTCTGTCCACCTTTGCGTCCCGCCTCAGATGCGCGTTCAGGGTCATTTGCGAAGTTGCCGGGATTATTTTCCTTTCCCTGACTTTGTCCGCCCTTGCGGGCAATCTCGCGCTGCTGTTCCTCGTCCATCGCGGCGAATCCGCGGTTGCTGCTGCTCCGGTCTTTGTCTTTGTTTGCCATACGAGTTTTGTGTTACGAGCCACTAAAATAGGCCTGCCTGCGTGCATCGCACAGGCAGACAACGCGTTCGACCAGAATGATTTGTAACAAACTCCGGTGAACGAATTGTTAAGCGGCACCGCTGAAGATACGGGCATCTTTGCACCGCTTGCCCCACAAACCTGTTTTTTTCGTCACGAGCGATTTGTGCTTCGTCGACCGCCACCATGACTTGCTTTGCCGCCCATTGATGCGATCTTTCGTTGTGTCTCCTTATCCATTGCAGCAAAACCTCGCTTACTCGTGCCTTTTGTACGTGCCATAGATTTGATTGGTTACACCCCTCTTGTAAACCGACCTGGCATCATTCTCCAACAATGGCATGAACCCATTGTTAAGCGTGGCAGGGATACCTGCGCGACGTTCTCGTTATTTTTGTGGACCGGCGGGGGATCGAACCCCGGACCTCCTCATTGCAAATGAGGCATTCTACCACTGAACTACCGGCCCAAATGAGGGATAAAGAGGATGCTAGCATACTCTTTTCCCGAGTGCAGGGCCGGAATGAGGAACGATTACCGGCCCTTTCGCAAACAGAAAGAGAATAGCATCTATTCTTGTTTTAATCGAGTGGTTACGCGCGCGCCAGCTTGATCGAATGCTCCAGAAACTCCCGCACATTCGAGCCGACAGATTCGAGCATTTGCGGAAATGCGGCACCTGGATAGAGGCCGGGAATTGCGTTGACTTCAAGGAGGTAAGCGGCACGCGGGGTCACAATGAAATCCGCTCGGGAGAAATGCGACATATCGAGTGCGCGGTGCGCAGTGCGCGCCGCGTCCATAAGGAGCTTCTTTTGGCCCATGCTGAAATTACTCGGGACACTGTGATGCGCGAGTGCTTGATGATGGTAATGCGGCTCAAAAATACGCGAGCCTTGGGGCAATTTCACGTGCACGGGCGGCAGCACGTACAGATCTTCGTTGCGGAAATTTTCAATCACACCCACCGTCGCTTCTTCGCCGATGACATATTCCTCAACAAGCGCTGATCCGTATGCATCCAGCACGTCGCCAATTGCATCAGGCAGATCGGTGAGCGCACGCGCAATGCGGATGCCGAGTGAAGCGCCGTCATTGGGTGGCTTCACGATGTACGGCGGGCCGATAACCACGAATACATGCTTCGCCATCTCGCCCGTCGTCATATCATCTTCGAGCGAGAACCACATACCCCGCGGGATGCGCACACCAGCTTTGTCCAATATCTCGCGGGCCCGAATCTTGTTGAGAGAAAATGCGGCAGCAAGCGGCCGTGCACCCGTGTACGGCACACCCGCCCGCTCAAGTATTCTTTGTACCGAACCATCCTCCCCTACGCCGCCGTGTAAGCCATTCAAGACGACATCGATCTGCGAGAGTGCTCGTGCTGGATCAACCGGCATACCACGCATATGCCAGTACCCGCGCTTGTCGATAAAAATATCTCGTGCATCATACCGGTCTTCCGGCAGACTTGAGAGCATCGTGGCTCCCGTCTTGAGCGAGAGATCGTATTCGCCGGATGTGCCTCCGCGCAAAACACCCACAGTCGTGCGTGACATATACAAGAAATTGTAACACCCCTCAAGAGCGGTGCTGGAGCACAATCTTGAAAACGCGACGCCATGCCAACCGAAATGAGTGTTCTAGTCCCCCAATCCCATAGCATCCCTCCTTCGTCGACGATGCCATGTGATACCAAATCGGTGCGCCTCGGCGTTGGCGAGGAGGATATCCTTTTCGTACGCTTCAATGGATCTTTTGTCACCGATGAGACGTTCAGGCTTATGGAATTCATTCTTCACAACACCAACGATCGGGATCATGAGTCCTGCTTCTTTCAGAATGCGCTCTGCCGCTCGCATTTGCCCCTTGCCGCCGTCGACGACGAACACTCGTGGTAGAGGCCATTCAGTATGATTGAGCCGACGATTCAATACCTCCTTCAGTGAAGCGACATCGTCGTTGGTCGCGCTTTGGATTTTGAATTTCCGGTACGCTGCCTTAAAAGCTTCGCCGCCGTGCACAACGGTCATTACGCCGACAGTCTCAACCCCCGACGTATGAGCAATATCGTACGCTTCGATGCGCACACCTCCCCCCGCTGATACATGACTCTCGTTTTTTATGAGAGACACATCTTTGATATGCGTAAGTGCGTCAATTTGTCGGCGCACGCGCGACGCATCCTCGAAGCGTTCCGCCTCGGCAAATTCTCGCATCTCATTTGTAAGTTGGCGCTTTAGTCCCTTGAAATTGCCCGAGAAAAGCTCCTTGATGTGAGCGACCACGCCCGCATATTCCCCCTTCGATATCTCTCCAGTGCATGTGCCCGGACAAAGCCCAATCTGCCGATTGAAACACGGCTTGCAGGTCTTATTTTTTCCCGTGCCACACGGTATGCACTTGGAATCACGGAACGGGAATATTTTTCGAACGATCTTGCACGCCTCTTGGAGGGCCATGCCGCCCGGAAATGGTCCGAACAGATATTTAATGTCTTTATCATTCCACTTCAAGAAAAGTTCGCGTCCACGCACGACGATCACACGCGGAAATTCTTCCCTGGTGATAACGAGATAATTGAAGCTTTTGTTGTCCTTTTCGTCGACATTGGCAGGCGGCTGATACTGCTTGATCAGATTGGCCTCGAGGATAAGCGCTTCAAGCACCGAATCAGTTTTCTCATAAGAAATAGTGTCGGCCTCCTCTACCATTTTCACAATCGCAGGCGAACGACCCTCCGCAAGATCATGAGAAAAATAGCTGCGGACCCGATCGCGCAGACTCGCCGCCTTGCCGATGTAGAGGATCTTCTTCCCCTTCTTGAAGAAATAGACACCCGGCTCATCGGGAAGATTGTATTTTTTAATGTCTTCGCGTTGCATAGAGGTACTATACCTGCCTGAGACAAGCAGGCAAAAAAGAGAGCCGCGGCCAATATAGGCCGCGGCGACATTATTTCAGATACGACGTTACGCGTCTCGCAATGATTCCCTGTGAGCGCAGTGCGCGCATCTCTTCGGCCCGAATTAATTCGGCGCCTCGCTCAAGCGCAATCAAGGGAAGCCTCCCGCAGAGCGTATACTCAAGTACGTCCCGCTTGATTGAGATACACCCCTCTTCAGTCCAGCATGGTATCCCATTTTTTACGTATCTGCGTCGACCTTTCCAGTCTGCTCCGTAAGCATGGCGAAGCGCACCCTTCATGCCCTGTGCGCGATGCACCGCAATAAGAGTACGGTACTGCCACGATCGCGAGTAGACAGGATTCCTCATCCCGTAATAGACGGAGAGGACATCCATCATTTCACTCGTCTCAAAAAATCTACCCGCGGTGCGTTGTTTTTCTCGTAACGGAGGCGAAGGCGGAAAGCGCATGTGCCCGTATCCTTTTCGAGGAGAACTCTAAAAACCTAGAGTATCACAAAAAGAAAACCGCAGCCAGGTGAGGCCGCGGTTCGATATTATGTGACGTCTTGGAAATACTGTTTGAAGGGCTCAACCATCTCGAGCAGATCCTTGCCTGTGTACAACTTCTTCACGAGCGGCTGCCAAGGGATATTCCACTTCGGATCATCCGGATGGGCAGGATTCACAAGTCTGAAGCGACACAGGGTGGGAGACCAGGAGCCATCTTCACGTTCGCAGGTGTATTGGACAATGCGAGTATTGATCATCTGATTCTGCGTATCATGCGCAACGCCGTGTTTCTTTGCATACTCTTTTTCGGTGTTGAGAATCATCTGCGCGAGCTGACGCGGATGCCAACCCTCGATCATAAAGCGCTTGACCCACATCACTTCACCGTGATCAATCTCGAGCACGTCGCAACCGCGGTGCCTTTCCCAGATGTCGCGAAAATGTGCACTCAGACGGCCACCGGCCATATCCTGGAAGGTCTCGCCATTGCCCGCACGGAAAAAATACGACTGCTTGGCACGAAGCTCACGCTCTTCTTCGGTAAAAAGATGCAGACGTTCTTCGTACGAAAGTCTGTCGAGATCACCGTAATTTCGCTCGACGAGCCGCGGGTCAAGTTCCCAAAAAATGGGAAGTTTCGCATGCTCCGTCGCATGACCCGCCGTTTCGACTGCTCGCGCATATGTCGATACGATCGCGCGCACATTTTCAAACGGCTTCTCAAGACGCCGCTGCGCCAACTCTCGGAAATCCTGGTCAATCCAGCTCCCCAACCGTCTTCCCTGCGTGACACCTTTCGGAGTGAGCCGTGCTTCCGATGTATGCGTATTGAGAATATCCCGCATAAATACAGGGTAGTTGTTGTTCTTGAGCTCGATACGCAGATTATTGCGATCGCTGTTGCCGTGCCTCGCGAAGGTAAGGGTGCGCGGCCCCTCAAAATAATCTCTACCTTTTTTTGACATCTCTACCTCTCTCTATCTTTTTCCACTCTATTCATAGACACCTCCGTGTCAACCTCGTGCACTCATGTCGCTGGACGAAAAGGGCGCGTGCCGTACAGTTAATACAGAAGAAAGGATACTCCCAATGCCTACGCTACGAGACGAAATTCTCGTAGTGTCACGCTACGAGAAAAGTGCACGATCCGGTTTTGATCTCTTGAGAAAGGTTCGGAAATTTCGAGCAAGATGCGGCGATAGACGTCCCGTGCTCGAAACCGAATTCGCAGGAACAATCTTGAGCATGACTGAGGAGGGCGTTTTTAACCCGTGGGTCAAGTTGCGCGCACCCAAGGGACTGGAGCAAGTGGAGGATATCGATGAATACGACCCTCTCTACACGATATTTTTTCAGCTCACCTATCGAGGTCACCTCGAACATTTCGAAGCGGTTGATCGCATCGCCGAGGAACGAGGAGACTTTCGCAAGCTTTTAAGTAAGAAACCAGGCCAATCGAAATGATTGGCCTAATTTTTTTAGCAAAATAAAAAAGCCCTCGTCCCTTTTAGGCTTCCGTAGGTCGACAACATCGTGGCGACCATCCGGGAATCCGTATTAGGAGTCATCGGGCTGCATAATGATCAGACTTCGTGGGGGAATCGGAGGCCAACCCCCTGTTCCTCGGCTCGATCGCATCTCCTCCGAACAGCGCGACCTTGGAACACTGGAATTATATATTCCTTATAGGAACTTGTCAAGTGCCTTAAAACGCCTTATTTTTTGGCCTTTTTAAGGACACGCTTAAGGTAATATCCCGTATGTGAGCCGTCCGTCTTCGACACCTCTTCCGGCGTGCCTTTTGCGACGACCTTGCCGCCACCGACACCGCCCTCGGGACCCATGTCGACAATGTAGTCCGCGCACTTGAGTACATCGAGATTGTGCTCGATCACGACGACCGTGTTTCCACGATCAACCAATTTCTGGAGAATATCGATCAATTTCTGGACGTCATCGTAATGCAAACCGACAGTCGGCTCGTCGAGGAGATAGATTGTCTTGGTCATGAGCGGTCGATAGAGCTCCGACGCAATCTTTACACGCTGCGCCTCTCCACCCGAAAGCGTCGTCGCGCTCTGGCCGAGCTCCAAGTATGAGAGGCCCACGTCTACGAGCGTCTGCAAACGGTCGGAAATCGCGGGGATGTCCTCAAAGAATTTAAGCGCTTCCTCGACCGTCATTGTGAGTACGTCGTGAATGCTTTTTTTCTTATACTTCACTTCAAGTGTCTCTTTCATAAATCGCTTACCGTTGCACACGTCACATGTCACGTAGACGGTCGGGAGAAAGTGCATTTCCACAGCGACAAGGCCATTGCCCTGACACGCCTCGCAGCGTCCGCCTTTTACATTGAACGAAAATCTGCCTGGGCCCCACCCACGCGCCTTGGATTCCTCGCTCATCGCGAAGAGATCGCGGATATGCGTCCACGCGCCGGTATACGTAGCTGGATTCGAGCGTGGAGTACGGCCGATCGGAGACTGATCGATGAGAATGGAGCGGCCGAGATATTCTGTACCGCTAAATTCTTTAACATTGTAGATCTTGGCGGTACGGAAACGCTTATCGAATCGCGCGAGCAAATTGCGGTGAAGCATCTCATAAAGGAATGTTGATTTGCCCGATCCCGATACACCTGTGATCGCCACGAGCTTGGCGAGAGGGATGTCGATATTGATATTCTGTAGATTGAATTTGTTGCCACCGCGAATTCTGATCTTGCCGCGCTCTGCGGTGCGTCGCTTCTCCGGGACGGCAATGGCCGATTCTTCGCGCAAATACGAAAGCGTGCGCGAACCTGATTTATTGGTCTTTGCGGTGAGCAAATCTTCGAGCCATCCTGAAGCGACGATGGTGCCACCATGTGTCCCGGCACCAGGTCCGATATCGACAATGTAATCGGATGCGTAGATCGTGTCTTCGTCATGTTCAACGACGAGCACGGTATTCCCGAGGTCACGAAGGTGCTTCAGTGTCTCGATGAGTTTGTCGTTGTCACGTTGGTGAAGGCCGATCGTCGGCTCATCGAGCACGTAGAGCGCGCCGACGAGTCCGCTGCCAAGCTGCGATGCGAGACGGATACGCTGCGCCTCTCCCCCAGAGAGTGTATTCGCCTTACGATCGAGCGTGAGGTATTCGATACCGACGTTGAGCATGAATTGAAGGCGGCTCGTGATCTCCTTGACCACAACCTTCGAGATTTCCTTCTCCTTTTCGGTCAATTTGAGCTTGTTGAAGAAATCCATCGCGTCCTGGATGGAGAACGACGCGAGCTGCACGATGTTGGTGCCTACTGCAGGACCTTCATGACTTTCCGGCTGCTTTACAGAGCCGAGAAAAACATTGAGCGATTCGGGGCGAAGACGCGCACCATTACATACGGTGCACGGGTCATCACTGAAGAGGAAGAGGGTGCCGAGACCTTTGCATTCCGGACATGCACCATATGGAGAATTGAAAGAAAAGAGTCGCGGCTCGATCTCTGGGAATGAGAAGCCGTCGTATGCGCACATAAATTTTGCCGAGACGATATGTGACTCTCCACTTGCATCGGTGATGCGCACGAGGCCCTCCGATTCATTGAGTGCCCGCTCTATCGCCTCGCTTGCGCGCTCGCGTGCGCCTTTTGGATCATCCTTGAATTCAGAGACAAAGATCTCGTCCACCACGACATCGATCGTGTGTTTAAAATTCTTTTGAAGCTCGATACGCGACCGCAATGATTTCTCCTCACCATCGATGACAACTTTTTCAAAGCCCTTCGCGAGGAGGTCGTAGAGGAGCTGGTAGTATTCGCCCTTGCGTCCGACGACCACAGGCGATGAGATCCGGACCTTCGCGTCTGATACGCCTTTTGTGAGTTTTCCCGTTTCTCCCTTTTGTTGCTTGCCCGCCTTATCGACAATACGAAGAACGGACTCTAGAATTTCTTCATTTGAGAGTTTGCGTACTTCCCTACCGCAAATTGGGCAGTGTGCGTGGCCGATGCGCGCATAGAGCACTCGGAGATAGTCGTAAATTTCAGTGATTGTCGCCACTGTCGAGCGAGGATTGTTGGAGCGACTCTTCTGATCGATTGAAATTGCAGGTGAAAGGCCAGTGATCTCGTCGACATCGGGCTTCTGCATTTGTCGCAAGAATTGACGGGCATATGCCGAGAGCGACTCGACGTACTTACGCTGTCCCTCCGCGAAAATGGTATCAAATGCCAAAGACGACTTCCCTGATCCGGAAAGCCCCGTAAAAACGACCATCTTATTACGCGGGATCTCAACACTCACGTCCTTCAAATTGTGCGTGCGAGCGCCTTTGACGATGATTTTATCCGTGTTGTTGTTTTTTTGTGGTGACATACAAACAGATCCGACCCCCGCTTTGCGCTAGGGGTTGGGTAGGAGGACTATATCATGAGGATTCGATTTTATAGAATCGCCGCCTCTTCCTGGAGAGTGATGTTGAACATCTCTCTTACCGCGACTTTTATCCTTTCCGCAAGTTCTCGCACGTCCGTTGCCTTCGCGGAGCCCATATTCACAATGTAATTCGGGTGTTGGAGGCTCGCGATCGCGCCACCCACCGTCGCACCCTTCATGCCCGCCTTTTCGATCAGCCATCCAGCTGGCACCCGACCTTCGCGTGACTTCACACCTTTTTCCTTTTCAAACATTTCTACGATTTCTGATGGCGCGACAGGGTTCATAAAAAAACTACCGGCCGCTTTCACATTTTGCAGGTGTCTTTTTTCTCGTTCAGCGATCGTCTCTTCAATTGACTTCGTTATTATCGCAGGTTCTAGTTGTGCAAGCTTAGCTTGCACAACAGTGATTATCCACTCAGAGTGATCTTTGAAAAAACTGTGGCGATAAGAAAAGTCACATGCGTCGTTCGTAAAATCCTGACTCTCCCCTGTTTCTGAATGTAACGCGCGAACTTTTGTTACAAAATCCTTGATCTCCGGTCCAAATGCTCCCGCGTTGCCACGCACTGCGCCGCCGATCGTACCGGGAATGCCGCTTAGCTTTTCCCACCCTCCGAGACCATTTGTCGCCGCTGCGCGGATAAGTGCGAGAAGATTGCAACCCGCATCAGCGGAAAGCTCTGACCCCGCGAATGAAAAATCCTTGGAGACGAAATGGATCACGAGACCCTTTATTCCCTCATCTGGAACAAGTGCGTTACTCCCCCCCGCAAGTACGACGTACGAAATCTGCTTCTCGCGCGCATAGCGAATGGCCTCGCGCAGCTCGTCCTCCGTCTTCACATCGACAAAATACTCGGCTTCGCCGCCGATCTGAAAGGTGGTCAACGGCGCAAGCGGTACAAATTGCTGAACCTCAATCATGTATGTATTTTACCTTTTATTTTGCCTTTTCTTCGAGTATGCGTATCTCGTCGCGCAAGATGGCTGCAGTTTCGAAATCGAGATCGTCGGCCGCCTGATGCATTTGGCGACGCTTTTCCTTGATCACCTTTTTCATATCTCCGCCGAACGCATTAGCATCGAATTCTGCGAGTTCCTTCACGACGCGCTTGCGCGACTTTTCGATCTCGCCGGTAATGTCTTTGATGCGCTTGATGATCGTCTGCGGTGTAATTCCGTGCTTCTTGTTGTATGCGATCTGCACATCCCTGCGACGATTTGTCTCGCCTATCGCCCGCTCCATTGAGCCCGTCATATTGTCGGCATAGAGAATGACACGACCGTTCACATTGCGTGCGGCACGGCCGATCGTCTGGATGAGCGATGTTGTCGAGCGCAAGAATCCTTCTTTATCAGCATCGAGTATACCGATGAGTTCCACCTCTGGGAGATCAAGTCCTTCGCGAAGGAGGTTGACCCCTACGAGCACGTCGAAGACTCCTTTGCGAAAATCGGTAAGTATCTCAATACGCTCGATCGTCGTAATGTCGCTGTGGATATAGCGCGACTTGATGTCTTTCTCCTTGAGAAAAGCACTGAGATCTTCTGCCATTTTCTTCGTAAGCACGGTGACCATCGTGCGCGCGCCTTTTTTGGTCGTGGCTTCCGCCTCGACGATAAAATCCTTTACTTGTCCTCCATAATTGTCACCACTAATGATCGGTCGTACCTCAAGCTGCGGATCAACAAGCCCGGTCGGACGCACGACCATCTCTATGGGCGGGCCACTGCGTTCAAGCTCATACTGCGATGGCGTAGCTGTCGTATAAATAGTTTGGCCGATCCGAGCTTGGAACTCCTCAAATTTGAGTGGGCGATTGTCGAGAGCGCTCGGCAAGCGGAATCCGTGCTCGATAAGCGTCAGTTTGCGTGCGCGATCGCCCGCATACATTGCTCCAATCTGCGGTACCGTTACGTGCGACTCGTCGATCACTGTAAGAAAATCCTTGGGGAAATATGAGAGCAATGTATAGGGCGGTTCGCCGGCAGAGCGCCTATCGAAATGCCTCGAATAATTCTCGATGCCGTTGCAGTAACCGAATTCTTTTATCATTGCTATGTCTTGCCTTGCACGACGCTTCAGGCGCTCGTGTTCAAGTATCTTCCCTTCGTCATTGAGTTTCTTGAGCTGAGCCTTCAGCTCCGCTTCAATGTCCGCCACAGCCGCGTCCTGCACATCCTTTGGGGTTACGTACTGCCTTGCGGGAAAGATAAATATCGAATCGTGCTTGTTCACAATCTCGCGCGTGATGGGATCGAGCTCCTCGATCTTCGCAATCTTGCCGCCCGTAAGATCGACACGATACAGTATGCGCTCGTTGGCCGGCATGATCTCGACTTTAGCGCCGAGTGCACGAAAAGTGCCCGGCGAAAGGTCACCTGCGACACGTTCAAAATAAATCCCGACGAGCTTTCGAGTAAGGTCGGCACGGGTCATAGGCGAACCTTTTACAAGCTTCAGGTTCACCTTTTCATATTCGATCGGACTTCCCAATCCATAAATGCATGAAACCGATGCGACCACGATCACGTCCTTACGCGTGAGGAGCGATTGTGTGGTGGCATGACGCAGGCGCTCGATGTCTTCGTTGACCATCGCCTCCTTCTCGATATAAGTATCGGATACCGGTACGTATGCCTCCGGCTGGTAGTAGTCGTAGTACGAGACGAAATAATGCACCGCAGCATCGGGGAAAAATTCTCGGTACTCCGACGCAAGCTGTGCAGCAAGAGTTTTGTTGTGGGCGATGACGAGGGTCGGACGCTGCACCTTTTCGATAATATTGGCAATGGTAAAGGTCTTGCCCGAACCGGTAACGCCGAGCAGCGTCTGATCACACTTACCCTCCTTAAGCCCTTTTACGAGTGCATCAATAGCCCTGGGCTGGTCACCCTCCGGCTTGTATTCTGACTTGAGTTTGAATAAGGCCATCCGGCCATCCTATCAGAAACATCTGTCCAATTGAATAAAAGGAGCCGGCATCGCGATTGATGCCGGCTTTAAAAGAACTCAGGCCTTCAGGATCGAGTGTCCGAAGGTTTCCTTGCACCCATCAGTGCAGAACAGGAAACCATTCCAGCCGACCTTCGCGGATTCGCGGTCGACATTGTCGTTGCAGTTACGGCACTTGACCACCGAGGAGTCTTTGTCCACTGGGGCCGTAGCTGGCGTCTCTTTTGCTGCGAGTACGATCATGTATCTTCCTTCAATGTGGTCAAAACGACCAAGTTGCGCAGGCAGCACTATGCCTCAAGGCAACATTCTACGCAAGTATCAATACAAAGACTTTCCTTCCGCCTCGGCGGAGGATAGCAATACCATTTTGAAAATCGCCCAATGCCAACGTGCGCTCCGGTTCTTGCACAGTCTCGCTTCGGAGGCTAATGCCTTTATCTGAAAGAAGCTGACGCGCTTCACGCTTCGAGCTTGCAAGACTGGAGCGCACGAGCACGTCTATGATACTCTCACCCTCGTGGACCACGCATGAAGGAGCCTCTTTTTTCAACATCTCAAGCTTTTCGTCATCAAGTTCACCCACATCCTTACCGCCAAAAAGCACTTCCGACACCACCTTTGCGGTCTCCGCGACCTGTGCCCCATGCACCATCGTTGTTATCTCGCGTGCGAGGAATTGCTGCGCGTATCGCTCTCCTTTATTTCTACGGTGCATTTCGAGCACCGCATCGATCTCCAATCTCGTAAGCATCGTCATCTTGAGAAGATACTCTTCTGCTGCTTCATCATCTGTATTTATCCAAAATTGGTAGAAGGCGTACGGTGACGTCTTCGCCGCATCAAGCCACACAGTCCCCGCTTCGCTCTTACCAAATTTCTTGCCCGTCGCTTTATTGATGAGGAGTGGCCAGGTGATCGCATATACAGTGTCACCCGTCTTGCGGCGTATGAAATCCACACCTGAAACGATGTTGCCCCACTGATCTGAACCGCCCACTTGCAGGTCGCAGCCAAATTCCTGATGGAGATGGAGAAAGTCGTATGATTGCAAAAGTGCATACGAAAATTCTGTGTAGGAGATACCTTCCTCTTCATTTTTTATACGATCTTTTACAAAATCCTTACTGAGCATTGAGTTGACCGTGAAGTGTTTGCCGACGTCTCGGAGGAATTCGATCATCTTCAGATCTGTAAGCCAGTCGGCGTTGTTTACCAGCGTGAAATCTGCGGAACCAAAAAGACGTTTCGCCTGTTCCGCAATTTTCTCGGCATTCGAAGTGACTGTCTCGGCATTCAGAAGAGGACGCTCCACGCTCTTGCCGCCCGGATCACCGATCATGCCTGTGCCGCCACCGATGACAAGAATCATTTTGTGACCATCCTCGAGAAACCTGCGAAGGAAAAGAAAACTCATGAGTTGTCCTACCTGCAGTGAATCAGCTGAAGGGTCGATGCCGAGATAGAGCGTGCGCTTTTCACCGTCGGTAATCTCTTCGACAGTTTTCGACGAGTGCTGATTTATATACCCGCGCTCTTTGAGGATTTCAGATAAATTTGCCATGGCGTCAGAATATCATAAAAAATGAAGTGCCGGACTTCTAGAGAAGCCCGGCACGAAAATCAGACGAGAGAGACTTTCTTGTCTGCCTTAAAGATCTTTTTTTGTTCACGAGGCTCTTTCGGCCACTGTTGGATCACGTCCTCGATCATATCGAGCGATGTGCGGAAATCGCACGCGACCGACTGAATGCCAGCCGAGAGACAAAGCGGATCACCGTCCTCGCCCACAAAGGATACACTCCACTCGTTGACGATCAGGTCTTTACCCTCTTTGTAGTGGCTCGGCTTCGACGTATCGATTCGTTTGGCAAAGGTGAACATAATACGACCAGCCACGATGCATGTGCGAAGCACGGTCTCGCCGAATTTTCCGCTCATTCCTTTCAGGTCACATTTGTCAGCCATCTCTCCAAGTCCGCGGCGATACACAAGACGCAAGAACTTGTCGAATGTCTGCTGGAGAACAATTTGCTGCGCATTGCAATATGAATGGATTTGATTCGCGATCCAATCATTATCGAGCACGTCCTTCAGTGTAAATCCGAGCGCGGTCTGAACTGCTGACGTCTGGTCGAGAAGATTGCTTGCACCGAGGTCAGTGATATTGGGCACCTTGTGGCCCGTGCTCGCTTCGTACATCTTTCGATATTCAACCGCGTTGACATCGGTCCCTGTACGCAGATGTTCAAAGGCCTCAACCGCAAGCTGCGGAAGATGCGGCTCAATTCGCCAAAAGTCGTATTCCTCGTCCGCAGGTATTTTCACGGTCTTTAGATATTCCGCAAAAAATTCTGCAAAAGTCCGTTGACCCTTCCAGCGTGGAGTTTTACCGCCCGGCTTTCCACGGTTTAGGAGTTCGTAGTTCTCCTCATCGGGACTGTGCGAATTGGCGTACAGCTGCAATTTGTTGATCAACTCCTGCTTATGCATCGAATCCTCCTTTAAGGACACTGTGGGCTGACAAACTTATATTACAGAAGCTGAAACGAGTCTAGCTGTCGCGTTGTTGTTCACGCTCACGAACCTCGTGCTCATCCATACCAAAATGGTGGGCAAATTCGTGCCAGATGGTCTCGGCGACGACATCCTGCACGTCCTTCGCGTCTTCAATCGCAGCTTCCTGGATCGGCAGTTTGTAGAGTGTAATCGTATCCGGCAGCGTCGCGCCCACCCCATACATATCGCCCCGGGCAGTGAGCGGAATGCCGCGATAGAGCCCGAGCAGAGTCTCGTCGTCTTCGAGTCCCTCTTCGCGGCGCACCTCTTCCGACGGAAGGTCTTCGATCAAAATCGCGACATTCGAGATTTTCTTGCGTACCCACTCGGGAAGGCGTGCGTACCCTTCGGCTACCATTTTTTCAAACTCCTCGTGCCTCATAGCACGACTATAGCAAAACTTTGTTATAGTTCTCTCCAGGCAAACGGAGGTTACAAATGAGAAATCTTTTGCATTCTTTGCGAACTGCAGCACTTTCTGGTGCCGTGATCCTTTCCACACTCTCGATTGCACATGCTTCCGGACCTTTCGACGCTCTCACGGGGCGATGGAGTGGGTCGGGCAGAATCAACTTCGATGACGGTAGTGGTGAGAGACTACGCTGTAATGCCAACTACAGCGTCAGTGGCGACCAGCTTCGGCTGGACCTGACCTGTGCGAGCGACAGCTACAAGATCGAGGCCCACTCAAATGTTCGCTACAACAGCGGGTTCATCAGCGGCAATTGGAACGAATCGACGCGAAATCTCGGCGGTGAAGTCTCAGGTTCTGCAGGTGGAAATACAATCAGGGCAAATCTCGAAAGCGGTGGAAGTACGCTCCTGAGTATGACAGTGGTCACCAACGGCGCCGCGCAGTCGATACGGATTGCACCACAGCAAGGCACGGGTATCAAAAGCGTGCAGATCAATATGACGCGCAAATAACATCAAAGCCCGACAGATGTCGGGCTTTTTCTTTTCCTACAAAGATAAACCCCCACATTCGCTAGGTTCGCGAATGCGGGGGTAGGTTCTTTACCGGGGCCAAACCCTAATGCGAGCAAATCGGCCTCGACGGCATCGGCCTACATAGGCCGCGCCTCTGCCGAATCTGCCCTGCCTGGCCGACGATCAGGAGATCGCGGCGCCGGCGCCGATGACGGTGCTGGTGCGGTTATCCAAAAACAATCTCTGATTCTTCACGCCTGGACACCTCCGTGTGGGGCAGCCTTGCCCGTTTGGATAAGGAACATATCGGCAGATTATCGGCCGACGTCGAGCAATATAAACTATAGTGAAATACTTGTCAATACCCCCAAAAATGGCCTGATTTAGGCCTGCTGCACGAGCTCGTAAAAGCGCTTTTTTACCTTTTCGATCTTGGGCTCGATGATGATCTGGCAATACGGGGCGCTCTTGTTCTCATTGTAGTAATTGGCGTGGTACGACTCGGCAGGAAAGAATTGCCCGAGTGGTACCACTTGCGTGACGACGCGCGTGCCGTCTTTGAGTGATTCGTCAACATCCTTGATGATCTTCTCCGCAACCGCCTTCTCTTCAGTAGTCTCATAGAGAATCACGGATCGGTACTGCTCGCCCACGTCGTTCCCCTGCCGGTTGGGTGTCGTCGGATCGTGAGAGCCGAAAAATACAGTGAGCAAATCTTCATATGAAATAATCGCAGGATTGTATGTGACGCGGATCACTTCTGCGTGGCCCGTGCTGCCACTACTGACTTGCTCGTATGATGGGTTCTCAACCTTCCCGCCCGCGTATCCTGATTCTACTTTTGAGACGCCTTTCAACATCTGAAACACCGCCTCGGTGCACCAAAAGCATCCACCACCAAAGACAGCCGTTTTCATGCGTGCATTGTATCAAAAAACCGCAGCATGAGACTGCGGTCTTATTGTGTCATTCCCCTAAAGATGAGGAGGGTGATGTATATCCACGCAAGTGAATGCCCCGCGAAGACGAAAAGGTCCCCAACACTCACGAGCCACCACTTTTTTCCTATAGAAATGAGGTGGCGATCAGCGAGCCAAGAACTGCGCACTTTTTCATCGATCGATATGTAGTCACGCCTTTTCTCTACGAATGAAGCGTTCTGCTCGATTATTTTCGCGGGCATCCGGGCTTGCTGATCGAGCATATTCGCATTCATGACGTACCTATTCATGAATACGCCGATGACAACTATCGGAAACATGAGCATGAAGACGTAATCACCGTTACTCATCGCCACTATAGGCATGATGAGTATCACCATGAAGTGAATTGGGAACACTGGGAGATCCTCCTTCTACCTCAGAAAAGAATACACTATATTTTCGGGCGCAAAAGTGGGAAGAGCTGCGTTTCGTGCGCTGGCTTGTTCTCAAGAAAAGCGAAGAGGCGTTCGGAGACGCCAAAGCCAAATGCGGGCGGCATGCCGTATTCCATCGCACGGACGAAACCCTCATCGAGGCGCTGGGCTTCGTCGTCTCCGGCGTCGCGCATTTTCTGCTGCTCCTCAAATCGTGCACGCTGGTCAAGTGGGTCGTTGAGTTCACTATAGCCTTTGCCTACTTCACTTCCGGCGATAAGCACCTGCAGTCGCTCAACTGTCTCTGGGTTGCTGCCATTGCGCTTCGCAAGCGGCTCAAGAAAGACCGGAACGCCTACGAGAAATGCGGGACCAGAGATCGTCTTGCGGATCGATTTCCAGAGGTGGTCGATCGCGCGAGCCTTATTGAGCTTTTCACCTACCTCGATCTTGGCATCACGCACTGCCTGTATTGCCTCGTCTTCACTGCACGACTGTGGATCGATGCCGAATTTATCCCTGATAGTGTCGCAAAAGCTGATCACCTTCCACTCGTCGGCAAAATCCACCGTATGACCATTGATCTCAAACGTGTATTTTCCGTACACCTCTTTTGCGACATGGCGATAGAGTTCTTGCACAAAGTCTCTGCCCTTTTTGAGCGAACTGTATGCCTCATAACTCTCAAGCTGCGTGTAGTCCTGCAGGTGCTCACGCGACTGGCCTTCATTGCGGAAGATGCGGCCGATCTCAAAGACTTTCGGGAATCCGGCGACGAGCAGCTCCTTTTGCCACAACTCGCCTGCTGAAATACGGAGGTAGACGTCGATATCGAGTGCATTGTGATGTGTGACAAATGGCCTAGCATCCGCGCCACCCGGAGAATTCTCCAAGATAGGAGTCTCGACTTCCATGAAGCCGCGTGCGAGATAGAAATCACGGATCGCCTTCCAGAATTTCGCCCGACGATCAAAAATCGCGCGTGTCTCGGGACTGAGGAGGATGTCGAGATAGCGCTCGCGAAGTCGAAGCTCCTCATCCTTGATACCGAAGTGTTCGGTCGGCATCGGTGCAATGGATTTTGCGAGCATTTTCCATTTCGTGACCTTGAGTGATTCTTTGCCACGCTGCGTCTTGAATCCTGTGCCTGAAAATTCTACAAAATCCCCCGCGTCGGCAGTCTTTTCGAAAAGTTCGATTTTATCGGTCGTGTCTGCCTGGAGTACCGCCTGGCCGCGACCCGTGCCGTCGAAAATATCGGCAAACATAATGCCACCCTGGCCGCGGAGTGACATGATGCGACCAGCAAGAATCGCATTTTTTCCCTCCTCAAAATTATTGAAAAAATCGCCCACGGATGTATCGCGCTCGGTCTCAGCCGGATACGCCTCCATCCCCGCCTCCTTTAAAAGTTCTAATTTTTTGAGCCTCTCAGCCCTGATATCAGCTTCACTCATGCGAGCAATAATACCATTCAATCTGTGAGTATTCGCAAGTTTTTCAGAAATTTGACACAATACATTCTCCGTTTTAATCTGCGTTCGGAAACAGAAAGGACTTCACATGTCAAAAGGCGTGACTATGTTTCTTATTCTCCTTGCACTGATTTTTGGCGGAATCGCCGGAGTGCTCGGTGGTCAGGTCTATTACGACTCGAAGAGGGTACAGACACCACAAACCGAAGAACGACAATCCTGGGAACTTCGACTCGAGCAGCAAAGAAAAGTTGCGCGAGTTAAACATGCGAGTGAACTCGGATTGCCGGCTGACGCTACTGACGAGGCTATCGAGGCGGCCGAAGCAAAAGCTGCCGAACGGATACGCATAGCAGATGCCGAGAGGCTGGGCCTTCCCCAAACAGCGACAGCCGAAGAAATCCGTGAGGAAGACGAACGCCAAGAGGATATGAAAAGTCGTGGCTTGCCCGCTGCAACGAAGGCGGAAGAGGCCTACCTCGCCGATGAACTCCTCAAGCGTGCAGAGGTCGCAGAAAGTCTGGGTCTTCCGGCTCATTCTTCATGGGAGAAGATCGAGGCAAAGAAAAATTTTGGGCTTCGAAATCTGGCCGGGCGTCTTGGCCTCTCACCGGAAGCTTCACTGGATGCAATCGAGATTGAGCTCGTTCGTCGCCAATCCAAGAATTGAATTTCAACGCACAAATCCCGTCACCGACAAACGTGGCGGGATTTTTATATATTTTCCCGTACTAATATCCGAGTCGCTATCGCCGTCGTGATTGGTACCGCAAGTACAAGGCCGATAGAGCCGATGACCGCGCGCACGATCTCGGTCGCAAAGAGTTCACGATTGAGCGCCATCGCTATACCACCCTCGCCAAATCCGTAGAAAAGGAGGAGGAGCGGAAGGGATGCGCCCACGTACGCAATCGCGAGAGTGTTTACGAGCGCACCGATGTGCTCGCGTCCGATACGCACGGCCCGGCGATACACTTCCCTGCGAGAAAGATGCTGTCCCGCAGACTCAAGCTCTTCTACCGACACCGCTTGTCCGATCGCCGCGTCGTAGAGCACGCCGAGCGTACCGATGAGAATACCGCCGATCAAAAGCCCGGCGAGATCGAGCGCGCCACGCGTATTGAGATTGAGATACGTCGTCTCTTCGGCGGTAAATCCGCTCAGATATGTAAACGGTATAGCCCAGTACGCGAGCGCTCCCGTGAAGATGACGGTCGTCACCATGCCGAGTACGGCGGTCGACGTGGTCTTATTGAATCCATGTGTCACATACGAACCAAGTACAACAATGATCGAGGACACGCACACGGAGACGAGTATGGGTGAGTACCCCTGAAGCACGCCAGGCAGCAACATGAAGACAATAAAGAAGAGACTCCCAATCAACGCGATGAGACCGCGAGCACCCTGCCAGCCACCGAAGATAAGGACAACGGCGACGAACATCGCAACGAGGAACGCGAGTTGCGGGAGACGGTACGGCTCCGACACCGTGTAAAAATCAGTGCCATCGAGATCACTCTTGGTGTGGGTGAGGTAAAAAATCTGTCCCGCTTTCATGTTGAGAAAGTCGTTTTCAATATCTATGACCTTCCCTTTCTCGGGACCGTCAATTATTTCTACCTTGATTGTTTGATAGGAGGTCTCTACATCTGTGCCGGGAATTTGGCGCCTTTCTTCGGAAATCACCTCAAGAACCTTGCCTTTCATCGTTACAACCGAATCTTGTGCTAGCTCCTGGGCTCCCGCCATATGCGGCGAGAGAGCTGAGAGCAGAATGCAGAACCCGATGAGGAATCGTTCGAAAGTCACGCTCACACTATATCTCGGACAACCCGATCTTGAAATACGATTTCTTCATGAGGCGGTTCCTCGTGAGGCAGATACGTAACGAGTAGAAACATGAGCACAATACCGATGATGAAGTAGAAAAAGTGTCTTAAATAGTGCGCTGACGTATGTGCAGAATTGAGCGAGTGCGGGATGAGATCGTGAAAAACTATAATCAGGTACCCGCCGACCGAGAGGCCGAGGAGCGGTACTTCCAAGTATTCAAATTGATCGAGTAGAAAATACGCGCCGATCGTACCTATGAGTATCGTTGATGAGGAGAGGAAATTGTATACAAGCGCTCGCGTCACAGAGAGTCCCGACTGACGCAACACGAAGAACTCTGAAATTTCCTGCAAGCTCTCATGCAGGAGAATACTGAAGGTCGTCGCCATACCGACAATGGGCGAAGCCACAAATGAAGCAACGATAACAACACCGTCGCCGATATTGTGAATACCATCACTCACGAGTACTCGATTCGCATCGAGGCGCATATGCTGGTGATCAAGCGCGCCAGCGTCGTGGTGGTGGTGAAATTGTGGGATATAGCGAAATCCGATAAGCACAACCACCGCACCTATCGCTATCCATGGAAGGCCCGCGGCAAATGAGCCCGCGTGCTCGATGATTTCCCGCGAGAGATTGAACGCAATAACAAGAAGGACGCCTGCGGCAAAGCTGACAAAGAAGTGAAGATTGCGGTCTATAAAAGGGCCGGCGATTCTCCACGTGACGAGCTTGCCCGAGAGTGATACGAGCATGACGAGAAGCGATGCGAGAAGTACGGTGACGAGCATACCTATTTAGTGGCGCACGAATTGCATGTGCCAAAAAATTCAAGCGCATGCGTATTGATCGCGGCAAATTTCTTTGCACTTTTCAGTACCTTGGATTCGACACGTTCGCCGATGCATTCCTCCACATCTTCCATGATCCCGCAGTTGTTGCAGACAACGTGATGATGATGGTGCCCATGCAGCATTTCATAGTGCGCTCCACCTTGGCGGAGATCACTACGAGAAAGAATCCCGGCTCTCGTGAGGGCCTCCAAAGAACGATATACGTTGGTCTCATCGAGGTTGCCTGTAATTCTTGCGGTGATCTGTGGCACCGACAATGGGTGTCTCGCGCCTTTTAATATCGACAAGAGTTCCAGACGCCCCTCAGTTGAATTGAACCCATGATCACGAAGTGCGGATTGAAGGCTTTCCCGATCCGCTCCCTTGTAGAATTTTGACCGTTCCTTACGAAAAAATTCCCTTGTTGTCTTGAGATTTCTTTCAAAGGCTTTAATTGTCCGTTGCGCTCTCATGAAAGCAGTGTAGCGTACGCAAGCCAAAAATGCAAGTTTCTTGCATTTTTGAAACCCTGGGGTAGTATGCCGCAATTGCAAGAAACTTGCATTTATTATCAAGATACCTCGTAGTACTTCATATGCGTACATCCTTACTGTATTCGTTCATTATCATTGGTACGTTTCTCCTCGGCATAACGCCGGCCGTGTACGGACAGTCCAATATCCTGTCTCCTCGCCTTGTGGTGAGTAAACCAACACAACCCTCTGAAAGCCTCGCGCTACCAGGTGCACTGCATGTCCCCTTCACGACAGTGGACCTGACTGCTCGTAATACAGACATCACAGTGCACAGTATTACAGTGATGCGTACAGGCCCTGCTGTCGATGCTATATTCGATGAAATTCTACTTATTGATGATTCAGGGGAAGAGCTTGGTGGCGGCTCACTCGACGCCGATCACCTTGTTCGATTTACCGAGCCAATTTTCATTCCGGTCAATACAACACTCCGTATAATCGTGGCCGCAAACATTGCGGATGAGCTCGCCGAGTTTGATGGCCAAAAACCGTCGCTCACAATCACCGAGATCAGCGCCACTGGCTACACCGAGGTAAGTCTCTGATCGCTTGGCTGATCGGTTAATGTCTTATATTTTCCGTTGTACAATAGGGCCACTATGGGACACAAGAGAATCCTTTCGTTCGGGCATGCGCTCAGTGGTATACGAATTGCCTGGCGCGAAGAGGTACACTTCAAATTTCACGTCGCGACCGGTCTTATCGCAATTATGGCGTCGTGGGCATTTCGTATCACCACGACCGAATTCCTTATTGTACTTACGATGATCGGCATGGTCATGACTGCGGAAATATTTAATACGGCACTCGAGGAACTCTGCGACAAGTTCTCCCCCACCCATGACCCGCATATTGGAAAAATTAAGGATCTCGCAGCGGCCGCAGTACTCGCCTCATCTGTCACCGCATTTACGGTCGGGCTGATCATTTTCTACCCGTATATACTCACAATCGCATGACGGGATGGGATGAGAGTATATTGTTTGCGCTCTATTCTATTCGCACGCCAGGCGGGGTTGATTTTTTTTCGACACTGTCCCATCTCGGCGGTACCGTGATGGTGATCGCTGTGTGCATTTCCGCCGCGATCATTCTTTCTCGCGGTCGTGTATGGGCGCATGCACTCGGCATGATCCTCGCACTCGCCGGAAGTGTCGGGACTGCGCATTTTCTCAAACTCCTACTGCAATACTCAAGACCGGACGATTTTCTGCACGCGATACCGGCAATCGGCTACGGCTTCCCAAGCGCACATGCAGCGGCTGCAATGGCTCTCTATGGCTTTCTTGCCTGGTACGTAGGGGAAAAGTCCTTGCGCTTTCGCATTCTGGCGACGGCCCTTGCCGGACTTATCATCATTCTCGTCGGATTGAGCCGGATGTATCTCGGTGTACATTTTGTTACAGACGTCGTTGGTGGATACTTGATCGGAATAATTTTTGTGTGGATCGGCGTGCGTGTCACGCGCACACTGGAGCGTTTTGAGGAATAAAATAATATGACAATTCTCGACAGCGTAACACTCGGCATCATAGAAGGAATCACTGAATTTCTTCCGATCTCATCGACCGGCCACCTCATCCTCGCCAATGAAATTCTCGGTATACAAAGTACGGAATTCGTAAAATCGTTTAATATTGCAATCCAGTTCGGCGCGATTCTCTCCGTCGTCGTTCTCTACTTCAAGTCATTTCTCAACGTCGAAATACTTAAGCGACTTGTTATCGGATTTATTCCGACGGGAATTATCGGTCTTGCGCTCTACCAGGTAGTTAAAACGCACCTACTCGGTAGTCACACTGTCGTACTGTGGGCACTTCTTCTTGGTGGTATCGCACTAATCCTATTTGAATACCTGCACCGTGAGCCGGAAGATGCTGCGGATTCCATCGAAGCGATATCATACAAACAAGCGGCGCTTGTCGGATTATTTCAAAGTATTTCCATCATTCCTGGCGTATCACGCTCGGCGGCCACCATCATTGGCGGTCTTCTCCTCGGGATAAAACGCACGACGATCGTGGAATTTTCCTTTCTGCTCGCCGTACCGACAATGCTCGCTGCGACGAGCCTCGATATCCTCAAAACGTCGGCGTCCTTCACTGGTAGCGAGATTCTCTCTCTATGTGTGGGATTCATCACGGCATTCTTCGTCGCGATGCTTTCGATACGATTCCTGCTCTCATACGTGCGCAAACACTCCTTCGTACCATTTGGTATTTACCGCATTGTGATAGCGATCGTATTTTTCCTCTTTATCATCTATTGATCAGTCTTTACCTAAAATCGTCTTGAGAAGCGCCATGCGCACCAAGACGCCGTAGCGCGCCTGCTTGAAATAGACCGCGTGCGGTGAATCATCGACTGCCGGCTCGATCTCCCCAGCTCTTGGGAGCGGATGGATGAGAATTGCGCCTTTTTTCATAGCATCGGTCATTGGCCTCGTGATTATGAACTGATCCTTGAGCCTCTTGAATTCGCTCTTGCTCATCCACTCTTTCTGCATGCGTGTCTGGTATACGACCTCCGCCTTTTTCATGGCGTAAGAGAGATCGTCAGTCTCCTCGAACGAAATTTTATGCTCCTTGAGATGGTCTTTTATGTCGTCTTTCATGCGGAGCTCCCTGGCAGATACAAAAATTATCCGTATATCGTCAAATTTGCTCAAAAGATACGCGAGCGAACGTGCCGCGCGATAGTATTTGAGATTGCCGACAATGGCGACAGTAAGATCGTCGACGCGGCCAATCTCGCGGCGGATCGTATAGAGATCCAAGAAGGCCTGGGTGGGATGCTGGCCAGTGCCATCGCCCGCATTAATGATCGGCACACTCGATACTGATGCGGCGCGCTCGGCAGCACCTGCCTCCGGATGACGCAAGACTATCGCATCGGCATAGCCGCCGACGATGCGCACCGTGTCTTCGATGGTCTCCCCTTTTGTAGCTGAAGACGACTCGCTCGCATTTTCCATGGATAGCACATTGCCACCGAGGCGCATCATTGCTGACTCAAATGAGAGGCGCGTACGCGTCGATGATTCATAAAAAAGGGCGGCGAGGATTTTACCCTTGAGAGAATCGTCGCGCTTTTTCTCGAGCTTGTCGGCAAGCCTGAAAAGACGATTGAGGGCTTCTCGATCGAACTGCTGGGTCCCGATGAGATGCTGCATCAAAAGTTAAGTATACCCTATTATCCCAAATGGGCGTGATCGTTCCATACCCACAACTTCCAGGGATTTTCACGACCGTCTTCATAGTATCGAAAAACGGAAATATGGGATTTTTCGGTGTTGGGAATCGCTCTAACAATACGGCCGAGTTCGTGAGCATTAAATGACGGGCCAAAGATAACGTGAGCAAGAATTGTGCGCATAAAATATCCGTGCGTCACGACAAGCACGTGATCCTCAGGACGACTCTCAAGACATGCGAGCGCGCGTGCGGCACGCTCTTTGACGCCGGAAAATTCCTCTGTATCCATGAGGATTCCCTCCTCCCACTCCTTTAAGATACGGCTGGCTTCCTCGTCCTTACGAAGGCGTCCGTGGAGCACGGAAGGAACCGGTCGTTCGACAAAATCTCGAGAATACTCGACTGGTATATTGATGCTCCTGGAGATCGTTTCGGCTGTTTCTTTTGTGCGTAATAATGGGCTCGCAAGAATCGCATCGATCCGCAGCCGCTGACATCGGCGGGCGAGCGCATCGGCTTGCCCCCGACCCTTCTCGGTCAGCTCTGCCATTTCATCATCAACAAATTTCTCCCCCACATTGGACTCACTCTCTCCGTGACGCACGAAATAAAACGTCTTCATTTCTCAATTAGAGCACAAAATTACCATCCTTGTAGATTATCTTCTTGGAGCCGTTTTTGAGATGCGCGGTCACGGTACGGCGCGTGGTAGAGATAATATCGGTGTGTACCGATGAATCATTGAATCCAAGACGTTCTGCCTCTTTTTTTGAGAGCTTCGCGACATTGCCGCTGTACGTATCTTTGTACGACATGCCGAGCGCCATGTGTGTGTTGCCATACTTTCCACCCATGTTTTCGTCGAAAAGCGTCTCTGCCATGAATTTGGTGATGCGCGAATGCCGACTGTCGGTAAGAGAGTACTCACCAAGCATGTCGGCGCCCGGTGTCGCGATCATTTCCTTGAGAACCTTTTCATTTTTCGTCGCACTGCTTTTTACCACCTTGCCATCCTTGAACCATAGCTGGATGCCTTCGATTTTGTTGCCGTAGCGATAGAGTGGCTGGTTGAAACGCACCCATCCTTCCGTGCCACGTTTATCCGGCGAGGTGAAGATCTCAAAGCTCGGCACATTGTATCCGCGGCCAGAAAGCCACTTTCTTTTCTCGCCAATATTGATCCAGAGATCAGCGTCGGGACCTTCGAGATGCAGTCGGTGAATCTGCGGCGTGAGTTTGTTGAGTTTCGTGCGGTAGCTCTCCATTTGTTTGTACACCTCGCGCCACTTTTTTATCGGATCAGGGAGATCGAGGAAGCATGCCTTGATGATTTGGTCCCAGTACGCTTTTTCCGAGAGTCCGGCCTCCTTGGCCATAGCTGGCGTGCCGTACATGCAGATCGTCCAGCCGAATTTACCCGCATGCTGCTTTTCGTTGCGCCAGTCCATGAAAGGCTTCATTGCCTGTCCGCGCATCATGATCTTTTTTGGATCAATGCCGTCCATGAGGTGCATGTCCTTATCTGCAAGGATATAGATGGAGTGATCCATTTGATCGATCACGCCGCGCAAATATTTTGCTGGGAAGAATTTGATCTGATCATCCGAGGCGTGTTGATAGAAATAGCGACTCGTCGAGGCATTGCGTCGCATATCGCCCGCCTCTTCGTCGGGTGCGTAGTGCGAGAGGACGTGCCCACCGGCATCTATGATCGCGTTGTGGATCGCGAAGAAAAGTGGTTTGCAAGACTCATTGCCGGAGAGCCTCACGACTTCGCCCTTCTTGATCCCTTTGCCCATATTGAGGGCGAAGTTGACCATGACGTCCGCGTATTTTTCTAAAATTTTCTGAGATGGTGTATATGACATGGAAATAGACTACAGGCGCAATGCTGATTTGTCCATGAAAACCAGCACTTTATTTGGTAAATGTAAATGTCTCGGCAATCGCTTCGAGCATCGAGGAGAACTTCGCCTTATCAAATTCTACGACCACGCCTTCGGGGTAATTGCCGATATTGCCCGAATGTAGGAGCTCAACGATCTCAAAACACACTTCTCCATGGACGGTGCGATATGACTTCGTCTCGTAGAGATTGCCAGCGGCGGCACCGGTCGAGGAAAACACATTCCATGATACGCCATTGATGGTCGTCGTCCCCAGAGAAGTCTCTGACGTGTCTTTGGACGGTTTCGCGCAAGCTATTTTTGCATTCGGGGAGGATGAGGCTCCGATAAATACGCCGGCTTCAAGCAAATTCGTTTTGTCGAAAAGTTGTTTGGGAAGTTCGAATGCGACGATTGGGGTAAGGGTGGTGGGCAAGAAGCCTTCAAAGCCATCGGGCTTCATTTCGTCTTTTTGCTGGTACGTGATTTTGAAGCCGAATATATCATCTTGATAGAGCACGGGTGTCTCAGGTGAGGTGGTGACCGGCAGATCGCGTATTGCAGGACGTTCCTGATTTTTATACACGGCAAAGGCACTGATTCCAAGTGCTATGAGTAAAATAATGACCCATCGCATAGTGCCTAGTGTACCACTACACCAATAACTGTGATTGTTCGTAATGGAATCAAATACGTACTCATATTGAAATTTGAGATCGTGACATGATCGGCAACTATTGGTGTAGTGGTGTATCATTCTGACGTGCAAAAACGACCCGCCTTACGAGAAGGCGGGTCGTTTTGTCCAAAAATTAGATTGCTACTGCGTACCCCCTGCCGTATTTACTTCGGAATTCATCCCGGCATTCGCCTCCAGACCGAGCGACTTTAAAGCCTTGATGATTGATCTCGCGTCAGCGCGAGCGTCGTCTATAGCTTTCAGGCCGGCCTTTATTTTTGCCTTAGCATCCTTGAGCGCCTGATTATTTGCGTCCATTGTTGTCTTGTCGCCGTTATCGGGTTTGAGATTTGCAACGAGGGATACAGCAGCGTCAGCCTGCACTTTGGCATCAGCTATCGACGCATTCATTTCGTTGTAGCTCGCTGTCATCGCGCTCACATCCTTGCCTGCCGATGCTGCTGCATCGATCCTGGCCTTGAGCTTGCTCGCGAAGGTCGTGAGAGAGCCCGTCACCGTTATGATCTTATCGGCAGCGACCTCAATGCGGCCCTGCGGAATAACGAGCATGAAGATACGGTAGCTCTTGGTAATCGACTGGATGTCGGTTTTTAGGGTCTGCAGATCGGTGTCGGCCTGGATTTTCGCCTTGAGCGCCGTGAGATTTGCAACCTCCGTCGTAACAGTAGCGGCCACGGTCGCTTTTTGTGTAGCTGAGACGCGCGTCATCGCCTGCACTTTTGTATTGAGCTCATTGAGCTTTACGACGCGGCGATCAATCTCCTGGCTCGCGCGCTCCTTTGCTTTTGTGATGCGCAGCTCGATCTTCGCATCCGCATTTGCAGCAACTCCCACACCTCCGGCTGCCGCACCGGCACCCGTGCTTACGCCCGCCTCAAGTGCGAGTACTGGCGTCGCTGCAAGAAGAATGAATGCCATGAATCCCGCAGCTGTTTTTTGAATTGAAATCATAATGAAATAGTTATTGGATAATTACTTCTTATATAGTCTGTTCTCGAACTACTCTGTCTGCTCCACGGGAGTGTCAGAGGAGTTGGCCGAAGCTGATGCATCGGATGCGGCAGCTGCCTGTGAATCAATGGCCGAGAGATCAGCGTCAAGCGATGAGTCTGCCTGAATTTGCGTACCATTTGAACCGTTGTCTGCTGGCGGCACTACCTGCTGATTCTGATCCTGTACAACCATCTCTTGCGAAGGTGCGGATGAGCGGGCGAAGTAATACCATGCGCCGCCGACGACCACGACAACTGCGAGAAGAGACAATATTGTTTTTATAGACATAATGAACCAAATATTTCTGAATTAATAACGTATAAAGTACTTGCAATCCTAGCCTTGCCACGGGCTTTTGCCAACAGAGCTTCGTGGGGACAGCTCTTCATGAATAGACGCTGAAACAGAGATTCTCTTACGGGCGACGTAGAACATGAGAAATTCAAAAGCTCGCTTTTGAATTTCCGAGTCGAGGAGCCCGAAACCAATTTATTGGTTTACAGATGAAGTACGGCGGCGAAATCTGGCGATCTACGTCAGAATAACGTAGATTTCACCGCATTTTTCTGCTGCATACGGGTGAGCGCGAGGTAGAGCGCCGCCGCAGCTATCGAGAGATCGCGAAAAACCACCTGCATCTGCGAGAAATCGAAAAAGACAATCGCAAGAAGGAGGCCAGCCGCTGCAAGGGACGGCAGAACAATTTTCCAACCCGACAGAATCCAGAGAGCGATCAACACCTCAATGATGCCAAATACGTGCAAGAGGACTAAGTCGTCTACATATCCGCGGGTGAAAGCCGGAAAATATCCAATCCATGAGTATGGATCGGAAAGCGCATTGATCGGTGGATACAAGAAGGCGAAGGCGACCCCACCGCGCAATATCCAGTCCGCGATTCTATGCAAATCCATACTATTATTTTCCATTATCCCGTTCGACCTCGTGGAGAATTTGTTTGATATCGGTCTCACTCTCCATATCATCCAATTCGGCATCGTGGACTATGGGCACATTGAGATGGCGCGCGATTTTCTCTTGAAATACAAGGACTTTTGAAATCTCTTCCTCTGCACGCACATTCACTTCGAAATCGATCTGCTCGCGGATATCGGCGTTGCGAATCTGACGACTCTGGCTGATAAGAACGATTATCGCAAGGAGAATTGCCTCCAAAGACACAACCATCGTCAATAAAATAAACGGATATGGATCAAAGACCGGCACGAGCGGCAAAGTGGCTGTGTTGATGAGAAGCCACATGAGGAAAAAAGCAACGTTGATTCCGAAGAAGGTAAGCGAGCCGAATTTTGACGTAAGGAAATCGGCTGTATTATCCTGCCAACTACTCTTGAACTTCAGATCCGCGCGGAGCTTCTCGTGTCGTGCGCGACTTCTACTTTTCGACGTGCTCCTTGTGTGATTCATACAATGCTCCCCATTGTACTACGATTTTTTCGACGGTTTGCCGAGCGTGATTTGACAAGCATTAATTTATGATGTATTGATATTCCAGGTTAGAACGCCCACAGCAAAGGATCCGGATATGCTGACTCTCGCATTCATCGTGTACATCATCACGGCAGTGCCATGCTTCGTGTACATCTACACACTCGGTCTCGAGAAAAAGCGCTGGCGGCTCTCGATTCAATTCGACCAGAAAAAGAGCGGCTGGCAGAATTTCCGAGCGCAATTACATGAGGCGCCCGGTCATATGATGGACGAATTCCTCAAGATCCACTGCCCGTGGAGCAAGGAGCTAAGCATCCATCACCGGGTAAAGGACGTGAAGTGGATGCTCGAGCGCGCCCCAGGCACAACGAGAAAGTGGTCAAAGGACTGGACACTTATGGATTGCAAATCGCCGACATACCATCCGCAAATTGCGAACGACTGCTTTGAGCGACGTTCAAAGTTCTGGCTCAGGAACATCGGCGCCTTCCTGATAGCTCCTATCTGGGTACTGACAATCGCTGCATTATGTGTCGCTTCGTTATCGATAACCCGGGGCTATAAGTTCTTTACGGGAAAGCCTATCCACCCGCAGCTGTGACATTCGACCCCGTGCTCTGCGCGGGGTCTTTCTTTTGGTTAGTTTAGTCGCTTGAGTGCCACGATGTACGCAGCATCTCGCAGCGAGACCTTGTGAAGCAGGGATTGAGCGTAGACTTCTGTGGTCGCCGATCGCATTTTTGTACGGAGCTTTTTGAACACCTCTTCTTTTTTCCATTTCTTCTTATTCATATTTTGGAACCATTCAAAATAGCTGACGATCACTCCCCCGGAATTTGCGAGCACATCGGGAATCACGGTGACGCCGTGCTTACGCAGAATCTCATCGGCTTCGCGTGTTGTCGGACCATTGGCGAGCTCAAGTACGAATTTTGCTTTGATCTTGCCCGCGTTTACGTCGGTAATCGCATTCTCGAGTGCGGCAGGCACGACGATGTCGACCGCGAGCGTGAGGGCTTCGTCGGGAGAGATGTCTTGCCCGCCGAGCTTTTCCATATTGTTGAGATCACACACCGATCCGATGCAGTAGCATCCGGCGAGCTTGCCGCTTTTTTCTTTGCATTGCGCGACCGCTTCTAAATTCTCGATCCCATTGGGAATATAAATGCCGCCTTTTGAATCCGAGAGGGCGACGATCTTCATGCCGGCTTCTTGTGCGAATTTTGCGAAATAACTTCCTACATTTCCAAAACCCTGGATTGCGACGGTCATGCCCTTTGGCGACTTTCCCATTTTTTCAAGCAGTGCGAGCAGCGCGTAGAGACCACCGAGACCCGTCGCTTCCGGACGACCCAGGCTTCCGCCATCTTCGACGGATTTACCGGTGATGACAGCGGGGGCTTTTTTGCCGATCGCTTTTTCGTATTCGCTTTTGATCCAATGCATGATCTTGGCATTGGTGTTTACATCAGGCGCAGGCACGTCGAGTGTGGGGCCGATTACGGGCACGAGTTTCCTCGCAAATTCGCGGGTGAGACGTTCGAGCTCCTTTTCGGAAAGTTCTTTCGGATTCACCGCGACACCGCCCTTACCGCCGCCAAATGGCACATTGGCGATTGCATTTTTGATCGTCATCCAGAAAGCAAGTGCTTTCACTTCGTCCATGTCCACTTTCGGATGGTAGCGGAGGCCGCCTTTGTACGGACCATTTGTATTATCGTGCTGCACGCGAAAACCACTGAAAACACGTACTGTGCCGTCGTCCATTTTGACGGGTACCGACACCTCTATCACCCGATCTGGATGCTCGAGCTTGGCGACAAGGAGAGGATCAAGATCGATCTCCTCTGCGGCAATCCGGAGCTGCTCCTTCGCCCGCTCCCAGGGGTTGTTGTTCATGGCGCCATATTATCACCAAAAAGACTAGTTTACATATAGCGGACACAGGACATACTGCTTTCAGGGAATCAACCCTGTAGAGGAGAGTTCGATGTCGAACACGACACTGCAACCGCCGCTCAAGTGGGACGCCCCCCTTGAAGCACACTCGCTTTGGTACAAGTACAAGACGGCCGTCTGGGGTCGCGAGACCCCGACTTCAGCGACCATTCATAACACCATGCGGGTACTGAGAAGTATCCGTAATACTGGCCCGCTCGCGTACATCAGCGTTCCAATCACATCGGGCCAAAAATACTACGAACTGAAGCAGGTGGATCCCAACATGGATCCGAAGGAATTCATGACCGCCGTTATGCGCGCCAATTATCATATTGGCTGGGAACAGGTCGAAAAGGTGCAGGAGCGAAGGAAATGTAGCGTGCTCTACCCCGCCGATCTCATCCCCGCTCGTCAGAAATGGCAGCAGGAGGAATTCCAAGCGCTCTGGCTCAACATAATCGCGGAGATGTGCACTGAAGTACACATGTGCCGCGGATGGAATCTGAGCAACGGTGGCATCGAAGAGCTTATTCACTCATTCCAACTTCAACTCGGTGTCCCCAAGACAACGGCGAACTGTATTTTCTTCAATACAAAAGGTAACGAGTCGCAGGAGCGTGATCGAATGCGACGTATTGCAATCTTCGATCATGAAGGTCGGCCCGTCACCATGGATAATGCGGCGCGAGAGATCGAAAAAGCCATCAACTGGCTTCGTAACAATCACTTTCCGACCGAACATCATACCAATTGTCTTGCGATCCTTTTGTGGACGCAGGATATGGTCAAAAAAGGATTCTATCAGTAAGCATCACAAAGCCCCGGACAAAAGTCCGGGGATTTTTTTATACGGTGCCGCCTTCATCATGCAACAGCAATGGGATGTCACAGGATCAGTGTGTTTTTGAGCATCATGATTTTTTAATGATTCAGCTCCACTTCACCGCCGTTTGTATATTGTCCCGCTCAATAGGTCGATAACAAATGATTATCAATCCCTCTTTATAAGCATATATAAAGCGTAATTCTTAAATAAATCCATGAACACACTTAGAAAACTTGCATCGCTCTCTACTATCGGGGGCATGCTCTTGATCGGATCTCCGGCACTCGCGGATTCGACATACACGGTTACAAATGCAAATTCTGCCACTGTAACGAATTCGATTTCTCTCTCAGCCAACACGGGCGGTAATTCTTCGATCGGCGGCGACGCCGGATACGGAGGCGGGGGCGGCTCTGTCACGACGTCTACTACTGACGACGACATGGCTGCTGCGGGCGGAAACGGGGGCAATGGAGGCAATGGAGGCGACGGCGGCTCTATCGAGACCGGCAGCGCCAACATCGAACTCGCATTGGTCAACGACGTCAACAGCACTGAAACAACCATTGAAGACAACAGTGCAGAAGATCAGTACGACGTAACGCTCGACTACACACGCGAGACCGGCTCGTCTTCAAGCGAAGAGGGCGTCTCGATGACTCACGACGATGAGCAGAGCAGCTCATCCAACTCGGAAGAGCAGCAAAGCTCGTCATCTGATTCGGAATCGAGCTCGTTCAACCAGCAATCAGCAAGCTTCGGCGAAGCATCTGCCGAGGATGGCGATTCGGGCGACAGCTCATGGAGCCAGTCGGTCGAAGACTTCGAAGAGACTTCTGCAAGCAACGAGAACCACGAGCAGCAGCAAAGCTCGAGCGCGAGCAACGATCAGCAAAGCTCGGAAGAGCATTCGTCTCTCGATGCGTGGGACAACGATGAGGAGGAGCATGACAACGTCAGTCTCCACTACACGAGGACCTACGCTGGCGGCAACACGACCGTAGCGGTGGTCAACGCAAGCTCGAACGCAGTCGTCAACGCAGCATCGATCGAGGCAGAGACGGGCAGCAACCACTCCGGCGGCGGAGCGGGCAATAACGGCGGCGAAGGCGGCGACGTCACCATGGCGATCTCCGGCTACAGCAACAACTCCGGCACCGGAG
The DNA here is from genome assembly GCA_964623775.1 of uncultured Candidatus Saccharibacteria bacterium. Classification (GTDB taxonomy): domain Bacteria; phylum Patescibacteriota; class Minisyncoccia; order Phycocordibacterales; family UBA2100; genus UBA10103. The sequence goes on from CAZUVH010000002.1 coordinate 151,075, forward strand.
GCAATGGAGGCGACGGTGGCGAAGGTGGTATGGGCGGCGACGTCATGACGGGTTCTTCGAACCTCTCTGGCGGCATCGTCAATGTTGTCGGACGCGTGATTACACGCATCATCCGCAACTAGTTTTGTTCTTTGCTCGCGGCGTTCCTACAAACGCACGGGCTTCGAAAACAGGGATCCATCCTGTTTTCGAACGAGCCCTCCCAAGCTGAGGTTTCGTCCGAAAACGGGATTGCTTAGAAGCTAATAAAGAAACGTATGTCATCACAAACGTACAAAGCAGTGACTTCCTTAATCCTCCTCGCGAGCCTCTGGTCGCAGCTCGTTGTATTCCCTTTCGTGTATGCCGACGAAGTGCCTGTCGATACTCCCCAATCGACAACTGCCCCTGAGGAGCCCGCATCTCCCTCCGTCACCTCAGAAAGCGGGGGTGAATCGTCGGAGAGTGCGACAAATACGCAAACGCATGAAGAGCAATCATCCTCGAGCTCAGAGGCCAGCGAGTCCAACACTTCATCGTCACACTCCGTAGAAGCAACCATTTCGGAAAGTGAGGAGCACGACAACACAGATGTCCACGCGACCATTACTGGTGCGCTCGACATGGGAGAAACGGGATCTTCCACCGGGACTTTGGTAGACGACTTCCTTTCGGATATTCCTCTGTCGTCATCGACCGTTATGGAATCAATTTCGGACATCGCGAGCACGACTGTAAACGGTTTTCTCGGACTTGATTTTGTTTCCGGCTCGAGCTCGGCGACGACCTCGGGAGAGACCGAAAACGCATCTTCGACCTCGGGGACAGGTTCTGGATCTGGTAATCCTCCGGCGAGCTGCCCGGCATCGAGTGGCCCCTCCACGTCGACGAGCACGACTCCACAGATCTCAAATCCGACCATCCGCTCAGGTTCTGCGACCGTCCTCGCCAACGTCCTCAACCTCCTCAACACGACCTTTATCAATTCACCTGGCGGCATTCTCTTTTCCAACTTTACCGACACCGCACCGACCATCGATTTGCGCGACGCATCGCTCCTCACCAGCTGCGATGAATCTATCTGCAACGGACAAGAGGGATTGGAGGTCAATATCGTGGGAGACGCAACGATCGACAATGATCTCATACTCGACGCATCGAGCGGTCGCAATCTTGTCTCGGAGGGAGGCGCGGCGACGAGCAGCATCGAGACGGGCGACGCGATCGCGGGCTTGAATCTCGTCAACATAGCCAATACGACCTTCATTAATTCGCAGTACCTGATCGTCACACTGAACGCATTCAGCGGGGTAAATGGCGACATCGTGTTTCCGAGTCTTCTCAATTTCTTTGCCTCAGGCGGCGACTCGTCACTCGCGAGCGGGTCAACGATCTCGAATGCCGCGACGGTCCACAATGACGTCGCCGCTGCAGCCGACTCCGGGAGCAACACGACAGACGGCAGTGATATGTCGGTCATCTCGACCGGCACAGCCGATGCGCACACCAACGTCTTCAACCAAATCAATTCCATCCTGCCCGATAGTCAGATCTCAATCCTTTTCAGAATTTCAGGCACATGGAATGGCCAGATATTCGGCATGCCTTCCAACGTCTCCCAAGTACGCGGACCAGATGGGAGCGTCTATATCTTCGGCAATCCTGAAGAACAGGGGCACATCGACACACCCACTCCCCTTTTGAACAGCACGACGACAGCAGAGATCAACAACAACGTACTTCTTGACGCGCTCTCCGGCCAAAACGCGATCGAGAACGCCTCAACATCAGTGATTTCCACAGGCAACGCAATCGCTTCGGCAAATATCGTCAACATCGCGAATCAAAACGTAATCGGTCGCAATTGGATTCTCGCCATCATCGACATTTTTGGCGATTTCACCGGCAATATCGCATTCGGCCGCCCTGATCTATGGGTCGGCGATCAAGTGGAGGCACCCGGTTTCGTACAAAACGGCAGCACGCTTACCTACAAAATCACCGTCATCAACAACGGCGACTCTCCTGCAAACAACGTCATCGTGAGAGAATCCCCCGCACTTTCTCATCTCGATATTCTCGGCATGTCTCTCCCACAAGATCCCTGTGTCACCGACGGAATCGCCTGGAATCTCGGGACACTGCTACCAGGAAATGCGGTCGAAATTACCTATACGGCAAAGGTAAAAAATACATCTCCAGGCGACCGTATCACCAACTCAACGACGGCGGCAGCGACGGAAACTGACAATAATACGGAAGACAATACCGATGGGACGACTGTGACCGCCACGGTGGTCGTGAGCGGTGGAGGTGGTGGCGGAGGTTCATGCTGCACCAACGCAGGCTCCGCATCATCAGGAGGCGGTATAATCTCGACCTCGACGCTCATGGTGGAGCGCCTTACAGCCAACATGACGCTTGAGGGGACGACGACAGCCTCGCAGCGCATTGTCGTCAAAAACACATCAAACTCCCCGATCAACAATGTTGTTTTCCACGATTACCTACGTGATCCAACCACTCATCTCGTCCACGAGGAGCGATGGAATCTCGACACAATCGCGGCACACGAGGAAGTTACGATCCAGTATTCAATCGTGTTTGAGCCGGGGGCGATGAGCGGCACATATCGATTGAGTACGGTACTTGAAGGCAAAAATTACCCGACGACAATAGCGGGTAACGGAACCATAGTACTCAAGGCGACACCGCAATTGCTCGCCGTCAGCGCAACGGAGATCCCGAGCGTGCGCGTCATTAATAGAGGCGCCGTACAAGACGGACCTATCCTCGTGAAAGCCACGAGCACGCTCCCGAAAATACCTCAGACTGCCGCCGTCGCCGCAGCGGATTCAGGAATAAGTATGAAATTCGTATATCTCATACTCTTCCTCCTGCTCTTTGCGGCAAGTTATGGAGCGTTGCGCGTACTCAATCCGGAGAAGGAGTCGGGCCGATAATCATCGGAGTCTATCGCGTCTTAAGGACGCCTGAGACGACTTGAAATGATTTTTGTCGCTGCACCGTCGGCTTGGCACTCGTCGGCTCACCGGGATTGCGATCAAGATATACCATGGAAATATCGCCTGTGCCGATTCCGACATTGATCGGTTCGATGTTCTCGCCGATCAAGATAGCATTGGTGATGCGATATCCGTTGTTGTTCTTGATTGCAGCGACGAGATAAAAGAATGGGCTACTTTCGGGAGTCTGTTTGATGACGAGCGCAACGTCGTAAATCTTATCGTTATTTAGATCTCCGGTAGCCTCAAATGCAGGCAATATCTCGGTCTTGCCGCTTGCAGACTTACCCGTAGTGAGTGAGACCGAATTTCCTCCGAGTACGTATGTCGCATTCCTGTAATCCTTGAAGGTCGTCCCCGTGGCAGGCTTGGGGGCGGGTGGAGGCGGAGGAGTCGTCTTTTGTACCGTCGGCTGCGCCTTTGGCGTGGCGCTGTTGAGGTCATTCAATATCACCTGAGGATCTGTGTCACTACTTTGCTGCGCATTCTCAGGCGCTTTTGTGCTACCGACCCACATAATGCCCAATACAACGACGACTGCGGCGATACCGATCTCAATTGTCCTGCGATTAATGGTGATTTGCATATACTTTCATAGTACCTAAGTTCATGAAGTTGACTATACACCTCGGTGGAAAATGAAGATGTGTATAGACAGACTCGCGAATGTAAATACGATGAAAGAGCATGTGGAAGTTTGTGTGCGTTGTGCTCGCCCCGTCAGTAGAAAATAGCATTGCGAAGCGAGTCGTTGCAGGTGGGTCCGACATCTACATCAAGTAGCAAATGTTTGATTCATCTTCAAAATCTAAAGGCTTCGCAAAAGCAACGATGCTATTTTTCACTGTGGGGCTCGTCGGGATCTCGCTTGCAATCGTGATCCCAGGAGTTATCGGGGGCGAAACTCTTCGCAGTAGTGCGGAGGCGTCCTCCCCCGTCCCCCGGTCGGTTTTTGCCGACAACTATATCTCGGTCTCGTCACCCGACGAACCCTTGCCGCCGAATACGGCGAACGACACAAATCCTGAAAGTGAGGTGGCGTCAGTACCCCTGGACCTCACCCTCGCCAAAATGCCTGTACGCGAGGACTCATATCCGATGCGCGTCATTATTCCTTCAATTAATCTCAACGACCCGATCGAGCCGATGGGTTTAAACAACCTAGGCGAGCTCGATGTACCGGATGGCAAGACAAGTAACATCGGCTGGTGGAAAGATGGCCCCGTCCCTGGAGAAATCGGTAGTGCCGTTTTCGACGCGCACGTCTATGCCGCTTTTAAAAATCTAAAATACGTAAAGGTGGGCGACGATATACACGTACAGACTGCGGATGGAAGAACATTGCAATTTGTCGTGACAGATACCCGCGTATTCTCACTTGCCGAGATCACAAGTGAAATCCTCTTTGGCGATCACGGGGAAAGACGACTCAACCTCGTCACGTGCGCGGGCACATTCATGCGCGATCGCGGCACGTACGATCACCGTCTCGTGGTCTTTGCAAAGCTCGTCAGTGACGAGTAGTTATTTTGCCGGCTCCTCAAACTGCGCGCTGATTTTCTTAAGGACGTTTTCCATCGTGGTGTCACCTTTAACGATATAGTGGAACGTATTTTGGCGCATGGCTTCGTCGATACTCTCGACATCAGAGACATTCGTCAGGATCATCACCTTCACATTGGCGCCCCAGGAGTCTTTGCGCAGTTCAGCGATCATATCGAGACCGGACATCTCGGGCATGCGCAAATCGGCGAGGATGAGATCAGGGTGTTCGGCAAGCGCCATGCGCAAACCGTCTTTGCCATTGGTGGCTTTTGAGATGATATATCCTTCGTGTGCAAGCTTGTCGCCAAGTGCGAGCGCGGTCGGTAACTCGTCTTCAACGATAAGTATTTTTTTCTTTGAATTGGTATCCATGTACGCGAAAAGTAATAAATTATTAAAAATCGTCTATCAACTATACCACCTAGCCCGACTTCGCCCACGCATTGGGGAGCGTCACGTAGAAGGTCGTCCCCTTACCCTCCGTCGATTCGAAACTAATGCCTCCGTGCACTTTCTCGATGATCGTCTTGATGACATAGAGCCCGAGGCCCGTGCCATCGACGACTGTCTTTTGTGCGTTGTCTGCGCGATAGAGCTTCTCGAAAATATGCTCACGTGCCGCTTTTGGAATACCGATACCGGAGTCGGCGACGCGGATGAAGGTCTTGCCGTCGTCGCGGCCGTGGGATATCTCGAGCTCGACCGCACCGCCAGGAAGCGTGTATTTGATCGCGTTGGTGAGGAGATTTTGGAAAATCATGCGCAGCAGATTTTTGTCGACCCTGACGCGCGGCAATCCGGCTTCGTACGTCTCTTTGATGGTGATGTTGCGTTCACGCGCAGAGTGACGCAGGCCGTCCACCATGCCTTTCCCGAATTCGATAATATCGAGATCCTCTGGCCGTACATCGAGCACATTGAGTTCGATGCGGGAAACGTTCAAAAGATCGTTTACGATCGCGATCATTTGCCTATTAGTCTCGTGGATACTGTTGACGTAGGTCTGTTGCTCTGGAGTAAGTGTGCCCTTGTCTCCCGAGAGTAGACCCTCGGCAAGCCACCCCACCGCAGTGAGCGGCGTCTTCAATTGGTGCGATGCGAGCGAGACGAATTCGGTCTTCGCACGATCGACTTCCATCTCCTTGGTGACGTCGTGCGCGATGCCTTGGATTTTTTGGGGCTTCTTGTCCGGCCCGAGTACCGTCGCGCCCTGGATGCGCAGATAACGTACCTGACCAGAAGGAAGAGTCACGCGAAACGCGGGTATAGAGAAATCACCCGGCTGCGTCTGTGCCTTCTGCCAAAATTCGGTCACCATCGACCGGTCCTTTTCGTGCGTCATCGCGATAACCCTTTCGATCGTTGGTGCGTTTTGTTTGGGCACCAATCCGAAAAGGATGAACATCTCTTCAGACCAAAAGGAAAATCCGTTTTGAAAATCCCAGGTGAAGCTCCCGAATTGGCCGAATTTTTCGGCCTCGTTCAGCTTTGCAGTCACGGTATTGAAGCCTGTCATCAAACGATCGAAGCGACGTGTGGCACGCCAGCTTCCTGTCAGAAAGAATAGAAATGCAACAATCGCCAGAAGTCCACTAACGAGGAGTATGAAGTGTGGATCTACTTTCAATGCGTATACGATGTTTTGCACGAGCGTGCCGATATTCATGTACATATATTGTAACAGGGGCAAGCCGCATGAAAAGAAAACCCCGACAATAGTCGGGGTTTGATACTTCAAAGAAACTTTTCTGGTTCTACGTAGGGCAAACCGAATGCATCGGCTACTCCACGATGGGTCACGTGTCCGTCGCAGATATTGAGACCTTTTCTCAGTGCCTCATCATCGATAAGAGCCCAATCACACCCCTTGTCCGCGATCGCGGTGATGTACGGAAGCGTCGCGTTCGTGAGCGCGCGCGTCGATGTACGCGGCACAGCGCCGGGCATATTTGTCACGCCATAGTGAATGATGCCATCCACCTCGTATACGGGATTTTCATGCGTCGTCGGACGAATGGTCTCGACGCACCCGCCCTGATCGATCGCGATATCGACGATCACCGAACCTTTGCGCATGAGACCGAGGTCTCGTTTGCGAATGATTTTTGGCGCTTTCGCGCCCGGGACGAGCACGGCACCGATCAAGAGATCGGCATGAGCGATGTGTTCGAGAATCGTCTCACGAGTCGAGGGAACTGCGTTGAACCCCATATTCTTGATGTAACCAAGACGAGAGGGCGATGTATCGAGGACGGTCACGTTGGCTCCGAGCTGCGCAGCAGCAGTCGCGGCACTTATGCCTGCAGTACCACCGCCAATAATGACGACTGATGCCTGCGGAACGTCCAGCATCCTGTTCAAAAGCAGATCGAGGTAATGAGCACCCTCGCGGATGGCAACATAACCCGCAACTTGCGACATCGGTGTGAGGAGCGGCAGCTCACCGCTTGCGAGCTGAACTGTTTCGTACGCAATGCATGTGGCGTCAGATTTGAGCATTGCTTCGGTCAGGGCGTAATCGGCTGCAAGATGGAAATAGGTGAAGATCACCTGACGCTTTTGTATCCGACGCCACTCTTCATGGAGAGGTTCTTTAACCTTCACAATGAGTTCTGATTCCGCCCATACGTGCTGCGATGCACATGCATGAGCACCGGCATGGTCGTAGTCGGTATTTGAAAAGCCGCTTCCTTCTCCCGCTTCATACGCCACGAACACCTCGTGTCCTCTCGATACAAGTGCCGATGCGCCCGCAGGAGTAAGGGCGACGCGACGTTCGGAATTCTTGATTTCCTTGGGTACGCCTATGCGCATTTTTCTATCCCTTCGTATTTCGATGAACTTTCTGTCGACACAATGTGTCTAACGGGACACTAAGTCAAGACATAAAAAAACAGCGCGGCCTTCGGCCGCGCTGTGTATTGATACATTATGCAGCGTTCGCCGCATTCAGGTATGGTGCGAGCTGAGAGGAATTAATGACTTTCCTGCCAAGGAGCCCGCTCACGAGGCTGTGCAGCTCCGCATGCACGCGTGCCACATCCTCCAAGCCAAGCCCGCCTGTATTTGAGTACAAGAGTGTCCCCCCAGTTCTCTCAAAATATTCGAGCCGATATCTTCCGTTAAGCGAAGACAGTATCCAATCACCCCTTTGACCGGGAATCATGTGTGAATGATAGTCCGTATCCTTGAAGATTCTCCGCTTGATCGCGAGACCGAGCACGATATCGGCGATCACTTTTATTTCTCGCTTCTTCCGATTGAACTCTTCGGATCCACGGATGAGCGTGGTGACGATGTCGGCGTTGCAACTTAGTTCCATTCCCATTCTCCTCTATCGAGGGCACGTGCATGCACGTGCGTTGATGGACATATCTGTCCAGGGTTCTTCCCAGAGAGATTCTACACAAATTTTCGCAAATTAAAAACGGCGGTCCTTTTCGGACCGCCGTTTTCGAATTTGAAATTATTTAACGAGGGACAGGCAGCGAAGGCAGGCACTCTGGCGCGCGCGAGTCTTGATGTATTTGTTGCCGCACTCGCAAATGACAACCTTGGGGGCGTTGGGATTATCGATCCACTTACCGTCTTTCATAAAGTTTTTGACCATACCTGTTTTTTTGGCTTTACTTAGCTAGATTATCACACTTTTCGACTTTCGTCAATGGGGCAAAAAGGTCGCCAGCAGCGCTGTGATAGAACAAAAAACCCGCCTTTTGGGCGGGCTAATCTCTTTAGAGAAGGGCATCAATTACGCGTGCCCCATCTGTTGAACTGCCATCGTGCATGCGAATCGGTACCAGATTGAACACGCCTAGCGCATTACGATATATGAAGCATACGAAGAACGCTGTTGGGAAGAATTCAGCCCAGCTGAACGTTGTTGGATTCGCGAGCATCTGGGCCGCCAAATGAAAATCCGACCATCCGCGAAATATATACACGAGCAGTACTGCTACAATGTTCGCGGCGACGCCCGCTAGCGCGATAGCAACCTCCCTCGTCACTGTCGTCTCTTCGCGGTACGCATCCATCGCGCCACCACTAATGTTCGCTGAAATACACAGATATGATCTGTTTCCGTTCAACATGAATGGAATTTCGCAGTATCGCTTTGCGCCCGGCGATCCTATCCAAACCTGATGGAGTCTATAACCACAGAGGACAGCGACACTCGCATGTCCCAACTCATGAATAGCAGTGCCGAGCAAATAGACTGGCAGATACACAACAAACGGCGATACCAGCAGGGCCAGGGTAATACTCTCCGACATGTCCTACTCCTTTCCGTTCGAATGTATACCACAATAATTGTAGATGTAAACGGATACCGAGCGACGATTTGCAATGCATACCGATGTGCTAGCATAAGTCTGTCATGCGCATCGAAGAGGACGTAAAGTTGGATTACAAAGACGTACTTATTCGCCCCAAGCGCTCTACCCTATCCAGTCGAAGAGAAGTCGACATTACACGTGAGATTAAATTTAAGGCATCCGGCCAATCAGTGATTGGTGTACCTATCATTGCCGCCAACATGGACGGCGTCGGCACCTTCTCGATGGCACGCGTATTTCTCAAGCACAAAATGTTTGTTGCGTTGCACAAACACTACTCGGTGCCGGAATTGAAGAAATTTTTTGAGTCACTGAAGCGCACAGAAGCGCCGTACGTTTTCTATACGATGGGTATCAAGGATGAGGATGTGAAGAAACTCGATGCGCTTCTCAAGGTATGCGACGAAAAGTACATCCAGAGTATTTGCATCGATGTCGCCAATGGCTACACCGAGCGTTTTGTGGAATTTGCAAAAAAGCTCCGTAAACGCTTCCCCAAGAAAATCATCATGGCTGGCAATGTGGTGACGGGCGAGATCGTCGAAGAGCTTGCGCTCGCCGGAGTGGATATCATCAAGGTGGGGATCGGCCCCGGATCGGTGTGCACGACGCGCAAAATGACAGGCGTCGGCTACCCGCAGCTCTCGGCAGTGATCGAGTGTGCCGATGCGGCGCACGGAATCGGCGCGCACATCTGTGCCGACGGCGGCTGCCAAGCGCCGGGCGATGTGGCAAAAGCATTCGGCGGTGGCGGCGATTTTGTCATGATCGGCAGCATGCTTTCCGCCCACAAAGAATCGGAGCAGTCGATCGTGGAGCGAGGCGGCACTCAATATATAGAATATTACGGTTCGTCCTCACGGGAGGCCATGATGAAACACCACGGCGGCATCGCCGAATATCGGGCAAGCGAAGGAAAGTCTGTCGCTGTCCCCTACAAAGGCCACGTCGAGAATACCTTGCAAGATATCCTCGGCGGATTGCGCTCTGCGTGCACCTATGTGGGCGCAAAGAAGCTCAAGGAACTCCCCAAACGCACCACCTTCATCCGTGTCACCCAGCAACTGAATCCGCAATACGACTAGTCAAAGCCTTCCAATTTTTGAGGAGGTTCCGTCGCGACATCGAGCGCGCCCTTGGTGTACGTATCGAGGTTTGGTACAAGATAGTGATCCGCTAGTCTCCGATGAATCTGATAGACAGCAGCGACTACGCTTTCCGACTTTCCCGTCTCTGTCTGCACGCGTGCATCACGCGCCGGACATCCGAGACGCTTTTCTTCCGAAACTACATAATGACGTCCTTCTATATACCGTTCGTATTGTTCTATCGCGGATTGGTCGAAGGCGAACTGGTACCTTTCGTCTGTCTGGTCAATGGAGAATAATTCGAGCGGAAACTCCAGGTGGAGCGACCTGCCGACCCCGGAACCGGCTTTTGCAAATTCCGAAAGACGAGCGAAGCTTGAAATGTGCATCGATGACAGTTCAATAGCGAGCGGTTCCGCTGCAGCCGCAAAACCGGAAAATGCTTCTGGTGTTATAACGCGTCCATACTTTTGGTAAAAAGCTACCGGTATAGCGCGCATAATATTCCAACTTACAATGGCGGAAGTATTTGCGCCGCGCAGCACAAAATTCCGAGTAAAATTTTCCTCTTCACTTGTCGACTTTACACGCCCGCGATATATAGTGTCCGTTAGCAACATCTGCATGCGTTTTTCTACCTTCGCATCGTAGCTGTCCGGATTCTCCTGTGTGCTTTTCCACCACATATCGAGAGCATCCGCAAAGGCGGATGGATACGCGGATTCAATTTCAATGACATCGTGAAAGAAACCTCCCGCATTTGCCGTGTCGAACTGCGGCGGAATACATTTGAATATCGTTTTGTTCAACGGCATCATTGCCCAGTTTGGATACATTTTTAGCCCGTCTCTTTGGTCGCCCAGTATTTTTGTAACCTCAGGATGCAATCGTTCGGTCACGTACGCCGTGAGCGCGTACAATTCTTTTTTTACCTCACCCGAGATATCAAGGGGATCAAGATTTTCTCGCGTGGTCGATATTTCCTGGTGCTCGCGAAGCGCCTTCAGTGAGCGCGCTATCGCATTCCCTCGCTCCTCCGGCATGAGTACGCGTGACATTCGTTCCTCCATGAAAGAAGTGTATATCAACGATAAAAAAAGAGGAGGGCTAGATTGCTCTCCTCTGAAATATAGTTCGGCTCACGCGGCTTTCGGCGGCTGATTGTTCCTCTCAGCCAAAAGTTCGAGTTCGCGTTTTTCAAAAGCGGCGCACTGCATGTACTCGATCGAAGGCTCGTACTTCCCGTACCGCGCGATTTCAGAATCGGTGTCAAAATCGACAGATTTCCAGAACTTCTCAGGCGGCGGCGGGTTGTTGACGGGATCGATGGGATTCCGTGGATCGACCAACGGGTCGAACTCGTAACCAAGTGCCTTGGGCTTCATGACGCCCTCCTCGCGTGTCACTGACCTTTTTATACTCCTCTTATCCGATCTGTAAAGAGTACATAAAGCACAGAGTACGGCATACCATGACACCAATAGCGAACTATTAGCTCGATCGCCTAATCTATTTCAGACAGATGAATATTGTTCCAGAGCTGCAAATATACAACTATTGGTGTGATGGTATACTCTCGTCAGAGAATTTCACAAAAAAATGAGGAGTATCGGATGACGATACTAATAGCGGCGCAGGCGACATTTGTTGTGGGTCTGATGTGTTTCTCAATAGGAGAATGGTCGATTCACAAATACATAATGCATCAGGCGTTCTGGTTCATTACATTTCCCGCCTACGCACACGGCAAGGTTCATCATGGTGTCTTCGGGTACGATGAGACATATCACCTCGGGAACAGGTCGGCCGAAGATGTCGCGTACGCGAGGTCGAAGATTGCTGCTGCAAATTGGACTTTCGCTGTCGTTATTCCGCTCGGCACGATACCGTTCCTTATCGCGGCAGCGCCATTTTGGTATTTTGGTCTCACTGATATCGCTCTCACGATTGTGATTGTCGGCTCGCTCACCGCGACGATGTACTACATCACCTACGAGACGATCCACTGGTGGATGCATCTGCCCAAGAAGCGACGTGCCGAGAGATCGAGATTGTTCATCTGGCTCAACGGCCATCACATCTTGCATCATCGCTACCACCACAAGAATCTCAATGTCGTGCTACCATTTGCCGACATTATTTTCGGTACAAAACTTTGGCGATCGCCCGTGCGCTTCGCGCAGGTGCGCGGAGATATGGTACCTGATCTGCAGCCACGCGGATCCTGATCTCAAGCCGCCTTTCAGTAGTGAAGGGCGGTTTTATCTTGCGAGGATAGCGAGGAGCATGCGAACATTTACGTTCGCATGCTCGAGCGACACAGCAAGCAAAGATGAAATCTTTATTTTTCTTTCTTGATGCTGTTTAAAATCTTCTGCACCTCTTTCATGCTTTTGTCGTCAAGGATCGAGATCGGTAATGCGGTCACCTTGGCCTTTTTGAGCGCTGCGACTTTTTTCTTGATTTCACCGGCATCCACCATGTCCGACTTCGTCAATAATACGTACTCCTTCTTTTCTTTGAGAGCGGGATTGTACGCGTGGAGCTCTTTGCGGATAATTTTGTAATCACGCACCGGATCATCGGATTCAGCGGAGATGAGATGCAAGAGTGTCTTCGTGCGCTCCACGTGTTTGAGGAATTTGTCACCAAGTCCTTTTCCTTCTGAGGCGCCCTCAATGAGTCCCGGGATGTCAGCGATGATTGTGCCGTAATAATCACCGAGGTGCGGCTCGAGTGTCGTAAAGGCGTAATTGGCGACTCTGCTTTTTGCAGCGGTAAGTTCATTGAGCAAGCTCGATTTGCCCGCATTCGGCAGGCCCACGAGTCCCACATCGGCAATGAGCCTGAGCTCTAGTATGTAGTCGGCAACATCTCCCGGCGTGCCCTCTTCATGCTCCATCGGTGTTGTATTCGTGGATGAGCGGAATTTAAAATTGCCTCGGCCGCCCTTGCCTCCGCCCGCCGCGAGGACACGCTCGCCCACCGCATTGATCTCCTTCGTAAATCCCGTCTCTTTATTGATGATGAGTGTCCCCGCAGGCACTTTGATGATTTTGTCTTCCCCACGCGTACCGTCGATGAATTGCCCACGACCATCTCCACCTTTCTCTGCGCGGACCACCTTGTTGGCACTCATGCTCGCGAGCGCATTGATATCGGATACGCCCTCAAAATAGATATTGCCGCCATTACCACCATCACCGCCCGTCGGGCCGCGATTGAGACGTACCTTTTGAAACGCCACGGCGCCGCGACCCCCCGGTCCGGCTTCGAGACGCATTTCTATGTGATCAACGAGCATATGAGTCGCATGCTATCACAAACTAAAAAAATGACCCCGAAATGGTCGGGGTCGAATTTGCGAAAGATCATTCAAGCGCGTGGTGATACCAGTGGCCCTCCCAACCTTTCACTGCCTCCTTCAGGAGTGGCGGGTTCGAATTGAGGGAAAGCTTGTACGTGTCGTCTCCACTCTTAAACGTAATTTCACTGTAACGCAAATCGATATAGGTGACGTAGTCGAGTCCCAGATAGACTGCCCGATCCTTACCCACATCCTTGAAAGGGATGCTCAGACCGCGTGCGTTCGCATGAATATTGAGCTTGAGCTTGGCTGCAATATGGGTAAGAAGCGCAAAATCCAAACCATATTCATTCGGCTTTCGCAGACCATGAATCGTCATCTCTATATCAGCGATGATGCGCGCTGGGTAATCGGGCAAGGGGCAGAAAGGTGCCACAACCGTCTCGTCGAGAACATTTTCATCAACAAGACGACAACGATGCGCGCCACCACTCTAATACACATAGTTGGGGCACTCACCGCACGAGCTCACACAATCGACTATCTTCCGCATTTTCAAACTCCCTTTGAATCGCTGCGGAGAAGTTAATCGACCCCGACGATTGTGTCAAATAAAAAGGGCGAGTCGTGAGACTCGCCCTCGTGCTAAGTACTAAGCTAACTCAGCGTGTGTAGTAATCCTTGAACGCTGCGACGGCATTCGTCGCGGCGGTGAGGAGATTGTCCCGCAAGCACAGCTCATCGCAGAGCATGAAATTGCGATAGCCGATCTCATACAGCCATGCAAGCTGCTCGAAGTCGGCGTCGGAAGGAACTTCATTGATCCCGATCGAATACTTGATCACGCCGTCGACGATCGAAGGAACCTTGTTGACCACCGAGAGCATCATGCGCGATCCTGCGATCGCGTATGGATCTTTCTCGATGATCAATTTCTGTGCCTTGAGGATCTCGTGCGGCATATCGAGTTCGACATAGAGATCACCTTTTGCTGCACAGAGCCGAAGATTGTCGCGTTTTTTGAATTCGCGCGCGACGTACTCCATACCCTGTTTACTCTCGATCTTGAGGACTACCTCTTCGTGCTTGCCGACGAGGTCCAGGAACTCATCGACGTCGCGCTGACTCTGCACATACGAGAGGAACCAGCGCACGATTCCGTGCTTTTTTACTTTCTGGATCTTCTCGAGCTCGAGATCGGTAAATTGATTGCCGCCGACTCTGAGCGAGGCGTCGCGGATGTGCAACGATTCGCCCACACGCACGTCGTTGTACGGGCGGCAGTTGCCGGGAAACGCGAGCTGGTGGAACCAGCCGTCACCCGGTAGTGGCGCTTCAGGCGACCCATACCACTGCTTCCCGTCGCCGAGATTCGTCAGGAATCCACTGTCGGCACCAGCCTTAAAGAGGACGGGCGTCGGTACATTGACCCTGATCGGATGGTTGAGTTCGAATGCGAGCGCATTCGGATCATCGATGACCTTCGTGACGCGAAGTTGCCGACCCTTAATGTCGAAGTAGAGCGGCACTTTCACTCCCTGCGGAATGAGCGCGAGCTGTTTGTCAAGATCGAAGGTCGTAAGCATCGCACTGTTGAGACGGATGCCGGCAAGCCGCGTATCATTGATGAATTTCCCAAAGTGAGAAAAGCTCGGTAGAAGCGTGACCATGATCTCGAGTTCTTTCGGGATCAGCGGCGACTTCGGCTTGATGAGTGTAGTACTCTTCGTTCGCGGCTCTTGTCCAAAGATTCGGTCATACATTTTACTGCTGAATAAATCTTTCATGATGTCCTCCTGAATGAATTTGGGGAGGGCAACTTTGCCCTCCCCTTGTTGGTTTTCAATTTCACCATTCGTCGGTGGGCTTGCCGGCGCCAAGACCCTTGGTCGCCGAATTTCCCGAACGCTTTTTGGTGCCCGATACTGTATCGGGCTTCGCAAGTGCATGAACTGTCTTCAAAGACCGATACACAGTGGCGACCTGTGTTGCATTCTGCCGCCCTTCGATCTCCTTGCGGAAATAGCCGACCTTGCCGACTTCCTGCGCGAGAAGTCCGAATATGACGTCGACAGCTCGATTTGCATCGGAGAGGAGTGCGATGCGTTCCGCGCCGACAAGAGTCTTCCAGCGGTCGTAGACTTGCTGCGTGACCGCCGGCAATGTATCGCCGGAGATCCGCTCGGAGCCATATGGCTTCAGAATAATGTATAGCGAATATTTCTCCATCGTCTGTTCGACGATCTCCTCGATCGTATGAGTCTTTTCGATGACGACCCTTGCATGCTTCTTTGCATCCACTACCGTGATGCGTGCGCACGGCATTTCATCCGTGATGATGATGTACACCGGCTTGTTTTTCGCCTTTGGCATATGCGTATTGTGGATACGGTAGAGCATCGCGAGGCCATGAGCCTCGTGATACAGTGCCGACCCGCCTCCGCCGCCGACGTGCTGAATCTTGTCGAGTTCTTTCAGCATCTCCGGCCCATCCGCAAAGGGACGCATCTGAACAGGGTAGTCGTCCTCGAGATCGCAGAAGCCACCGAAACTGATCTTTGCGTCCTCGCCGAGATATTCTTTCTTCACCTCGTGCTCGAAGTACGGAGCCTTGACGAAGAACTGCTTGTCCCAGCCATCCATAGATCCGCTACCGTCCGAATCGATGCAGCACTGGCTGTCGCTGTCGGTCGAAATGGAATCAGGTAGGAGCTTGGAAGCCGGTCCCGCTAATTGCGCTTTTGCGTAGCCTCGGCCGGCGTTTACGTCGTAATTTTGTCGTGCCTGATCGAAGTTGTGACCTTTCCAGTGCGTTGCCGGTGTGTAGTCGCCGTCTTCTGACATGTCATTCTCCTTCTATTGTCAGATGTGGGTGGGTAGACTCAGGATAACCAATCTTTCCAGTTCGAGCGCGCTCTGCCGAAACTTTTCTCGCGAACCTTGTCGAATTTGGCGGAAAGTTCCGCCGCATCCCTCGGCCGGTTGAGGACGTTGTATACGACGAGTGATTTGATGAATTCACACATCGCGTCCGGCACATTGCTCGGCACTTGCTTCAGCCGTACCGCATCAATCTTTCCCGTCAGCGCATAGATCATACACATACCGAGACTGTAGAGATCGGATTCGGGTACGAGCGTCTTACCCTCGATCTGTTCCGGTGGCGAGAAGATCTCCGTATAACCCTTGCTGCCGGTATCGGCCGTCGGCTTTACCGACGAGAGTCCGAAATCGACGAGTTGTGCAATATGTTTCTCCGGCTGGAGAATGATGTTTTGCGGCTTCAAGTCCCCGTGCAAGATACCGTGACGATGGAGCCAGCCGAGTGTGTTGAGAACTCGATCAGCTATGGATGCCACGATCTCGGGGTCCCGCTTACCGTGTTTTTCGACGGCCTGTTCGAGTGTTGGGCCTTCCACCCAACTCATCACGAGCGCGAGTGCGCCATTGTCGAGCTCAATCACATCTCTCATGATTGGCAGCCCGTAGTGGCTGAGATTCCAGATGGATTTCGCCTCTTGCTTGAGGATCTCTTCCGCAACGGGAGAGATCTCAGAACAGATCTTGACGCATGAAAGCTCGTCCAGCAGCTGATGCTGGGCTTTGTACGTCACTCCGAATCCTCCTTGCGCCACTTTGGCGATCTTGCGATAGGGACCGATCATGCCGCTTGAGTTCGACTTCGTTTTCCGATATTCATCGTATTCGCGACGCGACTTTGGATTGGCGATGATCTCATACGCTTCTGCTATCCGCTTCACATTCGATTCGGTCGCACCCGCGATGCGTGGGGCGTGAATTTTCAGAAGCGCCTTGTGAGCCACCTCAATGATCTCAATCTGGGACCTTGGATGCACCTGGAGCACCTTATAGAGATCCATATCGTACGCTGACGGAAAGGCATGGGACATGAGTATCTTTCCTTATGTAGGAATCAAAGTACCTGCGGCGATACTACATCAAGAAAATGGCTTTAGTCAACGGTATAATTTGACTTTTTGGACAGTTCGTGTTTGATGCGCGCAGATCAAAAAGGGAGACCGCCATGCCTTTGCGAGGTATCGTGAAAAAGGCGCAGGATCAGGGGCCGCGCAGCTATCAGGAGGATTTCATCGTTCACATTCCATTCGATCTCCCCCATGAACGGGGACACCTTATTGGCGTGTTCGATGGTCATGGCGGCGTAGATGCCGCCAAAGTGTGCGCAGCAGCGACGCCAAAATTCTTTTCTCCAAATGGCAATGACGACGCGGGAGAACTGCTGCGTCATCTTGTTGGTGAACTGAATGTGCTCACGTGCGAAATGCAATGCGGGACGACGGTGTCGCTCGCGTGCATCCTCGAAACGAGCCGTACGGTGGTAACTGCGACACTTGGCGACTCACCGATCGTCGTTCGTGATGTGAATGGATTGATCCGGACGAACAATCCGCACAATGTACGGTCGAATGAATCAGAGCGTCGAACGGCAATTTTGCGGGGTGGTTGGTACAACGACGAGGATGGCTACCTCGTCGACGCCAATGACCGCGACGGTCCCGGTCTTCAAACGACGCGCGGTCTTGGGGACCGTTGGCTTGGTAAAGTACTCAGCCGTGAACCGGAGATCGAAACGTACGGCATTGGGGACACAAGCGCGATCATCGTCGGCTCGGATGGCTTAATGGAACCGGAACGTCTTAATCGCTACGTGCGACGCAAAGGCACAACTGATGCGAAACTATTCCTTGAGATGACGAACGCTGCTACGCAGGTCTCGAGCGCACGCGGACTAATCGATTGGAGAAAATCTCAGGATGAGCTTGACGACAACACCTCCGCGATCGTCTGGCGTCCACGCCGTTGGTGGGAATTGTTCTGATAGAAAAATTTCGGCCCGCAGGATCTGATCCTGCGGGCTTTCTTTTTTTTGAAAAAAAAGACCCCGATCAATTTGATCGGGGTCAAAGAACAATTACCTCATCCGCAAGCTCCACACGGCACCGTTGTGGATGTACATGACTTTGTCATCCCAATTGGCGAGTGCCATGTCGGTTGCAACCTGCTTATCCTTGATCTTGTTCACCGTACCGCTTCGCGGCACGAAGATCACAAGCTCGCCGTCTTCGACGATGGTAGCGCACACACCTTTTGGCAGTATCGCGATGTTCAGATCGGCATTGTCCGTGCCTCCCTGCCACAGCGTATAACTGCTGTAATCAGCGCTGAAGCTGAGCTCGAATTTCCGGAATGCACCGGTTTTGTCGATTCCTGCGAGTGAGACGAAGCGGTTGCCCGCTTTGCCCGCAAGCAGCTTTATGCCATCGAGCTCTCGCACACGCACCGAGATACAGGCACTTTCGCCAAATGGCAGCACGAGGAACTGTGCGCCGAGCGCATCCTGAACTCCGACGCCGTCGTACCATTTTGTGGACTGCGGCGAGAGAATCTGAGTGCGCCGTCCGATCGAAAGGAGCGGGCGACCCACCTGCAGAAGCTGCAACTCCATCAATTCGCTTTCGGCGACAAGGAACAGACGGTTTTCAAAACGCACCGTCTTGTAACCGTTTTGCGCGAGCGGAAGCGATTGCTGCACACGCGTGCGATCGTCGATGAATGAGTATGCCGGTTTCCCGAGGACCCAGTCAGCGAGCAGCCATCCATTTTCGACTTTGACGACTTCGCCGTTGCCCGAGCTCATGCGTCCGATATCACGCTTGGTGGTGAGATCGACCACGATACCCGAGGCAAGAAGCACCGCACCGCACGGATAGATCCGTACGACAGCATCGCCTGCTTTTTCGAATATCTTTTCGAACACGAGCGCTCCTGTAGCCGTCGTCGTGACCCTGAGAGTTCGGGCTGCCGCAGGAATTGCTGCGACGCCCTTATCGTAGGGTGATGGCGGCACTGTGCGCACGCCTTTTTCAAATGTCGCTTCGTACCAACCGAGGAGGGCATTCGGAACGCATTTGAAATCGCGTACTGCCGCGTTGAGCCCTACACCATTGTGGAAGACTGAGGCGTTCGCTTTCATTCGCGCTTCCATATCGCCCGGCTTAAATCCGCTGAGTGATCCCCGGTACGGATGGATGCCCGTGAATATCTGGAAGGTCACGATTCCCCATGAGAACCAGTCAGAGAGTTTCGTGTATCCATTTGTATGCCAATCTTTGATGGACGGCATGATTGCTTTCGGACCAAATCGGCCGACAGCCCATGAATCCACATCAATGGCACGCGGCTCCGGGCCGTTTTTGCCTGCGAGGAACGCAATCCAGTTGAGCTCATTGGCATCGACCATGACCGCATTTCGATCATGCGCGAAGACAGTCGTCTCGTGCATACGAGCGACAAGTGTATGTGCTTCACCATCACCAAACTTTTCGCGATTGCGAAACGCGTTGGTGAAGATGCGAGGCAGTGCCTCACCTTCCGCCCACGGCATGTAGATGCCGATCGGCTTACCCTTACCATCAGTCACGACGCCTTCCGGTGCCATGATGTACTGATGCTTGAGAGGCTTCAGCAGCTGGATCTTCTCCGCAATGCCGTCGCGTCGCATCTTGTCGGGATCAGTGTAGAGCTTAATGCTCGTACCCAAAGAGCGGTAGACCGATGCTTCTCCGCCGCTCGCGACATAGTCGCTCGGGCGAAGTGTCAACGGTCCACGACCTTCGAGTTCTACTTTCAGGTTTCCACTTGGAGCCATCAGACGTCTCCTTCTTGGTGTTCGACGCGCACCATCGCATAGGCGATGTCGTCGAGCGGCCCTTTGCCTACCTTGCGCGCGTCTTTAACAAACGCATTCAGGCGTCGTTTAACGAAGACGCCTTCGACACCTTTGAACGCGAGCAGTTGCAGCACTACGTCTTTCCAATCCACTCCCTCGACCTGCGTGACGCCGTCGCTGAATACAGCGACAAATGAGACTTGTTCCGGTGACAGATTCAAGGTAACACCCTGAATTCCCGCCGCGACCGTCAATTCACTTGCGAATGACTCTCCGGTCGATTTATTCCACGTTTCCCATCTGAGCGCCTGCTTATATGCACCACCGTGAGTCTTTATGAATGACTCGTATCCGTCGGTACTGTAGGCAGGATAGAGAGGAGTATTGTTGGTCCAATCGAAACGATGGAGAAACATCTCCCCATTCCTAAAAATGACCGCAACGACACCGTCGCCGCGAACATTTACAACGCATGTCTCTTGTGACATGGCCACATACGAACACGTGGCAAGCATGTCACTCGTCTCAAGCTGAAGCTTGTTTTTCACAGCGTTCATAGTGCTCTGCTGATGGTCATTGATGAACCCTGCCGCATCAAGAGAGAGTAAAAACGATTGCCAATTCTTACGAATCGCCGTTGCCGTCGTATGGGTCACTATTCGCGCACCCACATCGGTGTGTCCACCACTTGAGCACCCGTCGGAGACGATCGCGTATGCGACGCCATCGTGAATTCCTGAGAGCGAGTGATCCTGACATGGTTTGCCGGAGATCACGTGATGGTGACCGATCAGGAAGTGATCATCCGTATGGAATTTCAACTTCATTGCATTTCCCCTTCTTCAGAAAAGAATAAGGGAGGGAGCTGTGCCCCCTCCCCGTGGTTGCCGGCCATCGATCAGATGGCGGCGGCGATAGCTTGACTTGGTCCGCCCGTGCCCTGCGCGAGCGCCTGGCTCGAGACAGACTGCGAGACGAACGCGGCGAGCTTCGCGAGATTGCGCTCGGTCGCGTCGCCGGCCTTCCGATAGTGCGTCATGCCGGTCTTCTGCTGGAACGCCTGCAACGTCGCATCGTACTGGTCGGTATTGATGCCGACGAGAATCGAGATCAGGGATTCGAGCTTCTCGCTCGTGACCGCCTGCTCGAGCGCCTTCTTCAGTGCCGCTTCCGTCATCGTGGAATCGAGCTCTGCACCATCAGAGAAGGTGAAGAGGATTCCATTCGCTCCGTAGTCGTTCTTCGCAAGCTCCTCGGCGTAGGTCAGTGTCGCTCCGACGCCTGAATAACAGCCGTCGATAAGCGGAGTGCCACCGCCGATCTTGATGGAATCGTAGACAGTTTCGTCGATGTCCGCGAGTGGCTTGAAGCCATGGATCTCGATGACACCCTTGTCGGCTCGCGTGGTAAACACGATTGCACGCACCATGATGTTGTCGGACATCGGATTCTTGCGACAGGCACCGACGGCCATCTTGACCATCTTGATGATTTCACCCCGGTACGGGATGACCGAGCTGCTGCCGTCGATCGCGAAGGTGACGAGCGTGTAGGTGCTCGCGCCGAGCCTGTCGAAGCGAGCGCCGGTAAATGCGAATCCGCCTTTGCCCGCGATGTTGAATTCCTGCATATCGTCTTGGTCGAGACGAGGCATAGTGGTATCTCCTTGCTGTTGCTGGTAGGTAGTTCTGCTGCGGGCGGAATTGCCCGCAGCCGTTGTTGCGATTGTGATTCCGATTACGCGAGGAAGTCGGTCGACTTCATCAGCGTCATGCCGCGCGCTTCCATGTCTTTCAGGAATTGCGCTGCGATGGCGGGGAAGTCGACGACATTCGGGATCGCCGGTACGGGCGACATACAGTCGGTGAGAAGAATCATCTTCTTCACGTGCTCGTCGCCGATGTTGTCGGCGATCTGCTCGACGGTACGCTTCACACAATGACTCGATGCCCAGCCCGCGACGCCGATCATATCGGCCTTCTGGAGCGTAGTAACGAGTCCCCCGTTCAGCTGCGTCGAAGGATCGTCCGGATCGACGACTTCCGCCATGAGGCCGCCGAAGTGCTCGCGCCACACGTTGGAACCCTTGGTGACCTTATTGGCAACACCCATGTACTTGCGTTCCCAACGCGTAACGGCGGCTTCGACATCGGACTGGACTCCGTGGCCCCACGTGCCGATACGGCAGTGCGGCGGCCAGATCGTGTGCTTGAAGGGACTTGTTGCTTCGAGCGCGACAAGATATTCCTGCTGGCGTTTTTGGTAAGCCGGATTGCGAGCGCGCCACATGCCGGCCTTCATGTTGTCGGCCGTGATCATGGTGAACGGCCCCGGCGGTCTGCCGTTGTCGTCGCGCCACATATCAGGATGTCCGATATGCATCACATGATGCGAGTCGAGCGTTTCGTGGATGTCGTTCAGTTTGTGACCGACGCGATCGATAAGCGCCGCGAGGCGCTTGGCATCGGAAACAGCGCCCTTGACGGGGAGTGCCGCGACGTTCAGGGTCGAAGGAAGATCCTTGACCTTCATGTCGGACGAACGGATGTCACCACTGAGAATCGTCTCGGTGAGCGGACTGCCGTCGTCGTTGCCCATGAAGTCGTTCTGCGGGTCGACGATGAAAAGGTCGACCTTGAGAGTGCCTCTCGACATAGTGCTTCTCCAAGCTTGCAAGACCCGTTCAACTTCGGTGGGTCTTATAACCGTTTGTATTTCAAAGAACCTTGGTCCATGCCATATGCACTGACCTAGTGTATAAAATACACTAAGTAAAATACATTGCAAGGAGCTGCAGAAATCTACAATATTCGTCTAAAATGTCAACCAAAAAGAGCGGCCGCCTTACGGAGAGTAAGGCGGCCGCGTATGTAAAGTTACGGGCGTTTTGCGACGAGACGTGCTGCTTCGGAGATGATCTGTGTTGTCGAGGTGTGCTCGACGACATCACGAATAATCTTGATCTTGCCGGCGTGTTCCCTCCCGACGATTTCCGCTTCCCGACCGACAAAAGCATCGTTTTTGAAAATAAAGTCGGGCTTTATGATGCGCGAAATCGTCCCATGATCGGCAAGGGAATGCATGATGAATGCGAAGGCGACAGGCTTCAGCGCGTCTACCATCTGGACACGACGGGAGTCGTAAATGATGGGACGCCCTTCACCTTTCCGCTCACGTACCAATTCATCAGAATCGATCCCGACGAAAAGAATGTCGCAGTCGCGCCGGCACCGCGTGAAAAAAAGCACGTGGTGATAGTGCAGGAGATCGTACGAACCGGTCGCGAGGCCGACAGACTTGCCCGACATACGCGCCTGATTGAGATACGTCTCGATGACGCTGATAGCATCCGTGTCGTGAAGATCGAATTGCATCTCTTTCTCCCACAATGGAGTTTTCCGTTAAGATAAATACAATATCGTAACCTACTTGTCAAAGTTCGGCTTTTGAACTGCGAAGATCGTTGTAGAAAAAAGGTTGCTTAATTCGCTGTCATTGAGACCAAAATCGGCACGCCACTTTTCGCGCAGAAATGGTATGAGGTACGTCTCGTGGGCCGTGAGTTCGGCACCCATTTGCTTGAATTGACTCTCATACCACTCACGAGTCAGCGGCACGTAATTCTCCGGGCACTCCCTCTCCCAATTATCTGTGTACATATATTTAAGGAGAAAATGATTGGTTTGATAGAGAGAATCGATCGAACCGTGCGCAGCTTCAAAATCACCAATGAGCGACGCCACGTCTTCACGTGCACGAACTTTTTTCATGATCTCGTCAGCCACAAAAGTCTGTTCTTTCATCCGCTCCGACAAAATCATGTCGCGAATAATGATTTTCCCTCCCAGCTCCAGAAGCTCATACGCATCCGCCAGTGCTTTAATTACGGAGGTCACACCTTCTCCGTAGTGAGAAAATTCATGCATCACCGAAATAAACGAGATGTGATCATACTTTTCTCCGCGATACAAAATGTCTCGTAAATATACTTTCTCGAACGCGACGTTCGTGGCATCGGAATTCTCAGCTTGCGCCTTCTCTATAAAATCATCACTCAAATCAATTCCCTTCACTTCGGCTTGCGGAAACATATGACCGAATCCTTTCGTAACAGGTCCGTCCGCGCATCCAACATCAAGAATTTTTTTCGCGTCGGGCGAAATGTACTCCGCGACTCGCATTTTTTCTTTGAACGCATTCCCCATGCGTTCTAGATAGCCATCTTTGTTGTGAAATCCCTTTTCCAGACTACGCATACGTCTGAAAGTATACAGTCTTGCTGGGCGTTGTTATAGTTGAATCCATGAGTTTGGATAGGCCGCGAGCGGAGTCAGAAAAGAGAGTGGGGCCTCAGTACAATGAACGCGGACTGCTCGATCGCACCTCATACGATGAGCACATACTGCCGAGCCTGAAGCAGAATCCCGAACTTGATGTCTCTCGCGAAGATGGAGCGGTTATTCAAGAATACTTGAATAGACAATCTCCAGAGTACCGATCCGAGTTACAGAATCTCATCCAGAACGCACCGCCTCTCTCCCCCACTACCAAGCTCTCGATAGCTATTCCTGCATACAAAGAAGGTGCGAATATCTATAAGACACTCGAGTGTTATTCAAAATTGGAAGGCCACGCTGAATTTGAAATTGTTGTATTAGAAAATCACACCAACGATACTGAGCGCGACCAGACGGCCTCTGAAATTACGCGTTTCAGGTCAGATCATCCCGAGATCCAAATCGCTCATATGTACAAGACATTCGACGGAAAGAAAATCGGTCGTGTGAGAAAGTATCTCACTGACTCAATTCTTGCGCGAAAAATGGCGGCGGGTAGAAGTGACTCGATCATCATTGCAAGCAACGATGCTGACCTCGATGACATCAATCCGAAATATGCGCACTTGCTTCTTGACGCATTTACAATGGATCCACAGCTCGACGCAGTTCGTGGAGGGACCGATCACTCCTCCGATTCATTCATTCGTTTCCCATTGATGCATGCGACAATCCGCTTTCTCAATTATTTCCGCCTCGCAGCGAATCACAATATGCCTGACACATTACAGACCCTTGTGGGACGCAACAGTGCAATGCGTTCGGGAATTTACGCCGCAGCAGGCGGCTACAATGAAAATGCGATTGTCGGTGAGGATATCGAGATCGGACGCCTGATCGCGCACGGTAGAAAAAATAGGCCAGATCATGTGAAGTACCTGCACAACGCCTGGGTCGAAACAAATCCGAGGCGTGAAATCGAATCGGTATTGGCCGGTACTCCCGTGATAAAGAGATATGATGGTTTCGTTGCGAATGAGAAAGTGTACGATATTCCGCTCGAAACACTTCTAGCGCAAGGAAAGGATTTTTCTCCGGAGCAGTTCAATATCGAATTACAGGCGATTTACGACCACTACAAAAGCCGTACCGTGACTACGGGCGGATGGCTCGAGGATGACGTTTTTGTCACATCGTACGATCGTGCGATGCGATTTTTGGGTATCAAATACCATATCGAGGGAGACAAGGTCATCGTGGACGATCTCTCAAAGCTCACCAGTGATTTGAATACATACAAGGAGCGCCGCGCCGCGTGAACTTGACTAAACCTTTTTTTGTTATAAAGAAAAGACAGATTCATAAGGAAACAGGAGGTTCCGATGAACGATCGGGCAAGAGTTGTTACGGTCCTTGAGGGCGACGGGATCGGCCGGGAAATTCTCGGACCGTCGATTCGTGCGACACTCAAGGTTGCGCCGTATCTCGTGTTTGAACGCTTCCCGTATGGAGCAGCGACGCTCGGTAAATTCACCGATGAGACGCGTCTCTCCATGGAGAGTAGCAAGCTTCTTCTCAAGATGCCCACCGGCACACCGAATCCGGTAACAGACAAAGTGCTCTACAAAAGTCCTGCACAGAACGCGCGCATTGAATTGAAGACGTATTCGAATGTGCGACCGTTCTCGATCTGGCCACGCATCAAGACACGTTACGACGACAAGCCGCTCAATTTGGTGATCATCCGGGAAACATCGGAAGGTCTGTACGAGGCGGAAGAGGTCGGTCATGGCGAAGGAGATGATTACTACGTTGATACGACCTATAGAACGAGCAGGCGTGCATGCAAACGGATCGCGCGATTCGCGTTTGAATTTGCGCATACGACGGGCCGCACGCACATCACTATCGGCCACAAGGCGACGATGCTAAAAAAATCTCACCTGGTGTGGCTCGAGGAAGCTCGAAAGATCGCTGTGGAATATCCAGAGATCCAATTGCGCGAACTGATCATCGACAACTGTGCGATGCAACTCGCCGCTAATCCCTGGCAATTCGAGATACTGCTCTTGAATAACGATCACGGTGACATTCTCTCGGATCAGGCAGCGGGCCAAGTCTTCCAGTCTCTCGGACCGATGGCAGCTGGCAACATCGGCGACGGTGTGGCCATGTTTGAACCCGGACACGGCACTGCACCCGACATCGCCGGCCAAGGAAAAGCCAACCCAGCAGCTGCAATGCTCTCCTGTGCATTGATGCTCGATTACATCGGCGACATTTCGGCAGCGGAACGTCTACGCGGAGCCATCAGGGACGCGTGGACCAACGGCGAAGCCACTCGTGATCTGGGTGGCACGCTTTCCACAGAGGCGTGGGCCGACGCCGTGATCGCCCGACTATAATCCTTGTTCTATTGAAACCGGGGGCCGCGCTTTGCGCGGCCCTCTTTCTATATTTTCGTGTAATTTGACTCATCTGTAATTTTATTGTACTTTGCGTATAGATCATAGACGCAATTCAGTGGGAGAGAGCAATGCGCAGCTACGATGTTGTTATCGTCGGAGCGGGCGTCAGTGGGACGTCGCTCCTCAGGGAAATCGCCCTGAACAGTAATGTGAAGAGAATCGCACTTATCGAGAAATACGGCAGCGTCGCACAGGTAAATTCTCACCCTGCCAATAACGCCCAGACCTTGCACATCGGTGATATTGAGACCAACTACGATCTCGCTCATGCGCGGAAAGTAAAAGCGTCGGCTGAAGTGCTGCTCGCCTATGTCGAGCGTCGCCATACATACGGGCTCTACAGAAAAATGCAACGCATGGTGCTCGGCGTCGGCAGTGCTGAAGTGCTAAAGTTGAGGGCACGCTACGAAGAATTCAAGGCGGATTATCCCGCGCTACGCCTTATAAATGCCGAACAGCTCGCGAAAATCGAGCCGAACGTGATGGCGGGGCGCGATCCACTTCAAGAAGTATGTGCACTCGTTTCGGAAGAGGGCCACGCAATCAATTACCAGATACTCGCGAAGTGCTTTCTCGAAGACGCCTTGAGTGCAAATCCCGAGATCAAGACATTCTTCAATACCTCCGTGATAAAGATTGAGAAGTCCGGTGAACAGACGATTCTCACGACCAACAAGGGCAAGATCATGGGTCGTATCGTCATGTTTGCTGCGGGGGCATACAGTCTGCACTTCGCGCACCAGCTCGGCCTTGCGAAGAATCTGATGATTCATCCGATCAACGGCGACTTCTGGGAATCGGCGGTCCGGGTAGACAATAAAATCTACCGCGTGCAGAACGACGATATCCCCTTCTCGAAGTGTCACTTCGATCCCGATGTGATTGATCCCTCACGCTCACGATTCGGACCGACGACCAAATGGTCGCCGTTCTATATACGACACTCGTTCCCAAGTATGTTTGATTATCTCCGCTCTCCGGTACACACGTACCGAGGTATCAGCCAGTCGCTGAAGCTCTTCCTGCAGCGGAAATATTTCACGTACATCATGAGAAATCTTTCCTACGACATTCCCGTCATTGGAAAGTACTTGTTCTTGAAAAATGAAGCACGTGAGATTATCCCGAGCCTCCGGTATTGCGACATCAAGAAACTAAGAGGCGCTGGCGGCACTCGCCCGCAGATCTTCAACTTGATGACCGGCGAACTAGAGATGGGTGACAAAACGCTCATATCGCAGTGGTGCATCTTCAATACGACTCCCTCGCCGGGCGCTACTGTATGCCTCGCGAACGCTCAACGAGATGCTGCCCAAGTGGTACGACTCCTGAACGAGCAGATGGAGGTCAGAGAGGTGTTTCGTTACAATCTCCCGAAATCGCTCCGAAGTCTGGGACTTGAGAAAAGAATCCCGAAGTTCGTTGCCTGATTTTTTGCCCGTGTCGCTTATGCGACACGGGCTTTGTTTTTTATTTTAGAATGCGAGCCTCTCGTATATAGTGCTTATATGGTCGCAAACAATATGCCACGGAGGCCCCGCATGGGCGGCAAAACCGAAGCTAATAAAGGATTCCCGATGCGCATCAATAAATACCTCGCCGTCCAAAAATACTGCACCCGTCGTGCGGCCGATCTCCTCATTTCCGGCAGTAAGGTGCTTATCAATGGCAAGGCTGCTGTACTCGGCGACAAAGTCCAGGAGGGCGATGTCGTCGAGGTACGATTCCGCCCGAAAAAATACCGCTATTTTGCGTACTACAAACCGCGCGGGATCATCACGCATTCGGCGCAGGGCGACGATGAAGAAGAGATCGCGGACATTATGCCAGTCGAGGGAGTCTTCCCCGTCGGGCGTCTCGATAAGGATTCGTACGGTCTCATGATCTTGACCGACGATGGCCGGATCACCGATGCACTACTCAATCCCAAGTACAAGCACGAGAAAGAATACAAGGTGCGCTGCACCGCTCCGCTGCCGAGCCACTTCAAAGAAAAGATGGAGGAGGGTATCGATATTGGCGGATATATTACCAAACCGTGCCGCGTAGAGGTCTGGGCACCGAATGCGTTTTCAATCACACTTACCGAGGGCAAGAAGCACCAGATCAGAAAGATGGTCGGGACATTCGGACTCAATCCATCGGAGTTGCAGCGCGTGCGCGTCATGAACATCAAAATCGGCAATCTCGCGCCCGGCTCATACCGCGCAATCAAGGGCACCGAACTCGACATTTTCCTTCGCTCTCTCGGAATGTAGAGCGAACGGCTCAAATACTGGTATTTGAGCCGTTACATTAAAAGGCGGGGTGCAGTCCCGCCTTTGTTTACTTGAGATTCATGCGAAATTCTTTGCCGTAGTCGGTGAAGCCGAGTCGCAGATACCACTCATGCACCATCGTTCTCGTACCATCATTGCGGCTTGTCGCGATAAGCTTGTAGCATTTCTCGATCTTCGCCCGCTCGATCACAGTGTTCAATAATTCCCTGCCGAGGCCGCTTCCTCGCTGATCGTCATCCACATGCACATCTTCGAGAAATCCGAATGGCTGATCATGCAGATCATTTTTCAGGAGATAGAGATACGCATGCGCGACCTCTCTGCCTTCTTTTGCAAAAGAAAATCTGACCCCCCGACCGTCTACATCCCGTGTCTCCATCATGCTCTCCAGTATATCCTGCAGAGATTCTACAAGACTGATGAAGAGATGCCACTTATTGGAGTGGGCCGATGATACGGTTGAGCCACTTTTCTGTCTTCTCGAACAACTCGTGCGTTTTTGGATATTTTCTGGTGTGGCTCTCTACCCACGAGCGTATGCGCACCGAGGAAATTGAAAGCAATATCGCTCCGATGATCATGAAAAGAAATCCCTGTAAAAAAGGGAGCGCGAGGCCGATGACGCCCGCGATCAGGAAGAGCACCCCCGCAACAACGACAGCCAAGCGTTTCATCTTCATCTTCATAAGCCGATTCTATCAAAATATACTCTCTTCTCATATCTCCCTTCCTTTTACATACAGGCGGAATACACCACTACACCAATAGCTGTAATCATACGCAACGGAATCGAGATTTCGTCATGCTCGGTAGTTCGCGATTTTCCAAGCATTGCAGCTATTGGTGTAGTGGTACAATTTTCATATGGTCAAACACGTCGCTACGACGCGCGTTTTATACTCGATGATTACTGCCCTGCTCGCTGCAGCGCTTCTCTACGGCGGATATAATTTTTACTTCTTGAAAGTCGCATACGAGGAGTCCCTCACGTCCAACGAGCGCTTGCAATATGGATTCGATATACTGCTCGATAAACTACGCGCCTCTACGGCCGAAGTGGAAAAACTCAGCTCGCAAAACAACGATCTCCTGATCGTCTTGCAGGCAAGTACGCAAGAGAGAGACGCGTTGCAGCAGCAGACGCAGACACTCTCGTCGACTGTCTCGACGCTCGATAAGCTGGTCAAGACCGACAAGCAGCTGCTCGAAAAATATTCCTCGGTCTACTTTCTCAATGAGAATTACCTGCCGAGGGACTTGTTTGCGCTCGACAAATCCTACTTACTTCGTCCGGATAAACCAGAGCAGGTCATCGTCGGTATCGTGCCGCACCTGGTCGATCTCATGAAAGCCGCTGAGGCTGCAAAAATCCCGCTCAAAATCCTCTCCGGATACCGCTCCTACGGCACACAGTCAGCACTTAAGTCTACCTACAAAGTCGCATACGGTGCGGGCACGGCCAATTCTTTCTCAGCAGATCAGGGATATTCTGAGCACCAACTCGGCACGACGGTCGATTTCACGACCCCGACTGTCGGCGCGTCGCTTGCCGGCTTCGACAAGACGAGCAGCTATGCATGGCTGCAGAAAAATGCCCATCTCTATGGTTTCTCGCTGTCATATCCCAAGGGCAACGAGCATTTCGTCTTTGAGCCATGGCACTGGCGCTACGTCGGCGTAGCGCTCGCTACGAAACTTTACAACGAAAAAAAGACGCTCTACGACCTCGATCAGCGAGAGATCGATACATACTTGATCAAGTTTTTTGACTAGAATGACCCGCTCAGAGCGGGCCATCCGTAGCGTAAATGTAGCTGTTAATTACACGCCCATCTCCTGGAAAGTTACACCGGAGGGCAGTGTGAATTTTGAGGCATCGGCCGTCCATGCCTCGCAGTTATAATCGCCAATCTGCTCGGCGTTGAAACTGTACGAGCCGGAAGTTGGTGCACTGGTATCACCGGTTGCATTCGCAGCCACTTTCACCTTGAAGCCCGTGTTTGGCATCATTGATGTCCAGCTGTATGTGTATCCATCACGAACGATCATCGTGGAATTCACATCCATACCCTGCACTTTCGTGCTGTATTCCCCGCGGATCATGCCGCCACTCATGTATGTCGTGCCCTCGGTCTGCACACCACCCACATCCTGACGCACTGTGCATTTGTACGAGCCTCCCTGCTTAATAAACTCAGAAAACGCCATTCTTTTGCCGGTCGGCGCGGATGTATCCGAATTCGCCGGCTGCACCATCGCGTCTCCTCCCTTATTCGAATTAAAATAATAGTAACCACCCCCAGCGACTACAGCCGCCGCTACTACGATCATTATGATTTTTGACATGGCGGCAGTATACCATTCGGCATATACCGCTCAATGGAATTATGCGCTTTCGCGCTCTTGGAAACGGAATGTGATGGTCGATAGGAAAAAGAGAACTGCACCCCAGATGATCATCGCAATGATATCGCTTTGTATATCGAAGAGTCCGGCACCCTTGGTCATGATCTCGCGCAATGCATTTGAGAAAAAAGTGAGCGGGAGAAATTGCGCGAATGCCTGGAGCCAGCCGGGCATACTAGAAATCGCGAAGAACGTCCCGCCCAGGAAAAGCATCGGGAACACGATGAGGTTGGCAATCGCCGGTACCGAGTCGACGGTCTTTGCAAGACCCGAAATCGTGAAGCCAAGGCCGAGAAACATGAGCGCTCCGAGAATCACTATGAAGAGTAGGAGCAGGTATGAGCCGACGACATGCACCTTAAACAAAAGCAGTGCGACGAGAATAAAGATGAGCGCCTGTACCACACTGATGAGAAGACGCGTAATCGCGTTTGCCGCGACGAATTGAATCGGCTTCATCGGAGTCGCGAGAATGCGCTTCAAGACACCTTTTTCCTTGTACTGCGTAAAGACAAACGCGACAGAGAAGACAGACATCTGCATGATCGAAAGTGCAATAAGGCCCGGCAGGAGGAATTCTATATAACGGAGATTATTGGCATTGACCTCCTTTTCTAGGAGATTGAATTCCGGCTCTACGTTGGCAGCTGCGATCGTTGCCCTGTCGATGAATTGATTGAGGATCGTCACCACTGTTTGAGCCTGGCCGGCCTGACCGGCGTTTTTATGCACGACGATTGATTGCCGCTCCCCTGGGAGCTGAGGCCCTTTTGGCACGAGGTAATCGGGCACTTCCAAGACCGCCGCGCGATTGCCCCCTGCAAGCTGCGCGAGCTCTTCATCATGTGTGCCCTCGTAGATCGTAAATGCGGGGAATTTCTTGATCTGCTCGATAAACTGCTGCGTTTCGGCAGATGGTTTGTGTGTGACGAGTCCGACATCGATCACCGGCGGCTTATCAAAACCGATGTATCCAAAGATAAGCATGATGAAAAGCGGCATGAAGAGCGTAAAGAAAAGCGCCTGCCGATTTCGAAGGAATGCAATGATCGAGTAGCGTGTAAGTTTCCAAATCATGCTCATATATTTACTCGCGAAGAGCGTGACCAGTCATAGTAAGAAATACGTCTTCCAAATTCGCCTTTTGCTGCAATACAGGTTTTGAAAATCCCGTGGCAAGAAGATTTTCGATAAGTTGCTTGGGAGTCTCGAGCGTAATGATCTTGCCAGCATCCATTATTGCGATGCGATCGCAAAGAATTTCCGCCTCGTCCATGTAGTGAGTGGTGAGTATTACCGTCTTCCCTTTTTGCTTGATCGATTTCACGAGTTCCCAGAGGTGGCGGCGTGCCTGCGGATCGAGGCCCGTCGTCGGCTCATCGAGAAAAAGTACTTTCGGGTCATTCACAAGCCCGACAGCAATCGAGAATCGCTGCTTCTGACCCCCAGAGAGCTCTTTCACTTCCGCTTTCGCCTTGTCGGTAAGCTCGACGTCGGCGAGAAGCTCCATCGGATTGACGGTACGACCATACATCGCGGCAAACATATCGATGAGTTCGACAAGATTGAGATTTTCGAAGAAAGACGAGGCCTGTAATTGCACGCCGATCACGGATTTAACCGCATCGGTCTCCCGCTCGACGTCCTTGCCGTCGAGGATGATGGTTCCGCTCGTTGGTTGTTTGAGACCTTCGATCATTTCAAGTGTCGTCGTTTTACCCGCGCCATTGGGACCGAGTATGCCAAAAGTCTCTCCTGCCTCTACCGAAAAGGAGATGTCGTTGACTGCCGTAAGATCCTTACCGGACCGGCCGGAGTATTTTTTTGTGAGATTTTTTACCTCGATTATCGATGCCATACGCCACAGTATATGTTCGCTTCTCCGCCATGGAAAGCGAGTGAAGGATTAGAAACCAAGCTTTTCGTTGACGA
This sequence comes from uncultured Candidatus Saccharibacteria bacterium, assembly GCA_964623775.1. GTDB lineage: Bacteria > Patescibacteriota > Minisyncoccia > Phycocordibacterales > UBA2100 > UBA10103. The sequence goes on from CAZUVH010000002.1 coordinate 184,431, forward strand.
AGATTATGTGCACAGTGCGGCCAAGCATCGGGTTCTCGCCATGCAAGACAACCGTCTTATTGTGCTGCGTAGGGACACCGTACGCCTGTTTTGATCGCTCATCCTCAAGCGGCACTACATAGCGCTCGATGCGTTCAAATGCATCATGCAGTGTCGGGACGATCTTCTGCGTGCTGACGACGAGGATAATATTTTGTGAGGTAAAGACGATGTGAGGCATCTGGCTTCCCGTATTGGATGCGATCACGACCTCCCCATCTTCGGTGATTGCGTGCGCACTGCCGAGGTAGTAGTCCGAAAGTACTGACTGTTTGCGGAGCACGCCTTGTTTCGTGGGATCCTTCTCCTCAAGAATGACTTTGTGAAGATTACTCCAGACGTGCTTGTCAGACTTGAGATATTCTACAAATCCGATCTGCTCAAGCGTTCGCGACGTGCCGTTCATGACCGATGCGCTGGCGGGAATACGCGATATCACTTTCTCGAGCGCCTCCGCACCACTATCGACCGATTCGGCAGAAAAATGCCGCGCGCCGAGCGCCTGGACGGTCTTGGTAACGACGTCTGATGATTTTAATGCGTCAAATGCGATGGTGGTCATATTATTTTTTTCGGCCCAGGGCCGATCCGTCTTGGGCGGACTTTTTAGGAAGATCTGTTGCTAATTTCTTTAAGAGCGAAGCCATGTACGATACATTGACTGTATAGACCACCTCCTGTCCGTGACGCGTATCTTCGACAAGATTCGCTTCCTTGAGGACCTTAAGATGCTGGGAGACGGCTGGCTGTGGGAGGTCGACATCTACCGCAATCTGCCCGACGGTACGCGGCTTTTTCATCACCGCCTCCAAAATGCGATACCGATTCTCATTACCGATCCCTTTGCCCATTTTTGCTATCTCCCTACAAAGGTCGGTCATCATAGATCTTTGAGCGGGAGACCGTTGATGTAATCGGCCTTGCCGAGCGGGACGCCATTTTTGCGCGCAATCGCGTACGCTATCGTGACGTGAAAGAGAAAATTCGGGATTGCATACCCGGTCGCGTACTCCGTACCAGTCATGTATTTATTGGGGTAATACGAGAGCGAGATCTTGCGATCTCCCGCGCCTTCAAAATCCGCTTCAGTCGCGCTTTGCACAAATGCAATCGTCTTGTCGATGCGTTCATGCAACTGGGTGAATGTGGTCTCCGTGTCCTCCATCTTTGGGTTTTCCTTGCCGGTGAGGCGTGAGACCGCGCCCTTGGCGTTGTCGCTTGCGATCTGAATCTGTCGCTTAAAAGGAAACATGTCGGGCGCGAGCGCGTCGTTGAGGAAAGCATCTTCGCTCACGCCCTTTTCTTTTATATGCGCCTCGGCTTTTGTAAGGACAGTCTTCAGTCCTCCGAGCATTTTGATAAAGACAGGAGTGGTAATCGAATAGATGTTGATCATATATGCGAATATTAGCATATTTCTATATTTTCGTGCAAGCGGTTTTACATTTTTGGTGCCCAGATGTACATTTGCCGCAGGAATCATAGGAGGAGAGTTCCATGACCGATCCGATCATACTCGTCTCGTCGCTAGTGGCAGTGGGCGTCCCCGCTACCATCATTTTTTGCATAGCAAAGTACTGGAAAACAGCCTGGTGGCTTGGCCTCGCGTCGAGCGTCGCCGCTATACTCGTTTGTTTTCTTATGGCTCTCGAGGTGGATCCGACATCTCGGCAAGATACAAGCGTCAAACTTATGTGGGCAATCCTCTGGCTCGGCGGCTGCTTCGGAATTGTGGCCTGCTTCGCCTCAGGAATCCTCTGGTATTACGATCGATCCGAAAAGCGCAATCCCCCGCGGACCATGCGAGATATTGCGTATCCACCAAAACGATTCAACAAATACGACGTTTGAGTTCAATCAAAAACCACCCCGAGCTGGGGTGGTTCTTTTTTTATTGTAATTATTTCGCGCGGGACCAGGCGACTGAGCCCCGGCGCATCCCCTTCGCAGCGAGCATCTCGCGCTTTTTAGCGAGGCGCTTCGCGGTCTTCCTGGATCGCGACTTCTTCTGACGGATATCTACATACGCTCGTTTTACCATACGGCTGTTTATACCTTAGATTTCTATTACTGACAACTGGTCGTGAACTGCTTCATGCGTGTCTTGTCGCCGTTGTAGCGATTGCGAAGCATGGTGAAGAGTCTGCTGATGGCACGCTGCACTTCCTTGGCCTCAAACACCTGCTCAGGATTAGTGCGATGCGTCTCAAAACCATTGTCTTCCACCGTGAGCGTACAGCGACTCACCCATCTATTATTGGCACACTGTTCCCACCGCGTACAGGTAAGCGTGAGTTTCTTGATACGGTACTCGAGCCAATAATCTCCAAGTCGCTGCTTATCCTGCATGATGGTGTAGAGCTCATGCATTGATTTAGTGAGGTTGTCGATGCCCTTGTCGTACCACTCGAGGAAATCCGGAAATTCCACCGCGTCAGCTGCTCCCGAGAGCGATTTATCGAGATACGCGTCCGCACCGCCCTTCATCTGCTTGCCCATCATAAAGACGTCTTTGATGGTCTGGAGATAATCGACAAATTTCATCGCCTCATTGCCCGCATCTGAGTAGATCCTGTCTTGTTTGAGCACCACACTCGGTAGATCGAGAATGGATACGTCGATCGACTCGTTGCGCTCATTACGCTTCTCGCCGTCGATGCAGACGCGTCGCGGCGGATCATCATGCTTCTTTTCAGGAGGTTTTGTGCCTCCACCCGTCGTAGGAGGCGTCGTGCCTCCCTGGCCGGACTGGCCGCCATCACTTCCGCCACCATTCGTAGTCGGTCCGGAATTTCCTCCAGTTGGAGGCGGTGGAGTCGGGGGAGTTTCCGGCTTCGGTACCCCAATTCCACCGATGCAGACCTTGAGCGCTGCGGCTGCCGCTTCCCACGCAGCCTTCGCGGCTTCCATGGCGCTCTTTGCGCTTTGCCAGGTATTGTCACCTCCTGCGGCATCATAATCCTTCTTCGCTTTTTTTGCCGCATCGGCCGCTTCATTGGCCGCACTCGCCGCTGCATCTGCCTTTGCCCCAAGCTCCTTATTTTGCCAACCCTCTTTGTGCACTTCGATATGCTCTCCTTCCCAATCGGTCGAGCCGTGTGCGCTCCACCTGCCCCCCGCTGCTCTCGCCGCAGCATCGGCGGCATTGCGCGCATTTTGCGCATTGAGACGCGCGTCACTCGCCGACTTTTTTGCACTATCGATCGCGTCGAATTTTGCGCGCGCCGATTCGTACGCAGCTCGTGCGGCTGCTTCATCACGACGCTGCTTGGCACATGGATCATCCTCTTCTTTGCGATCAACGAAAAGACCGTTGTTGTAGAACCACCAGCCGCCATACAAGATGAGTGCGAGTAGCGGGATCAGGAAGTAGTAGCAGTATTCATAGAAAAAATCTTCCCAGTCTGCAAAAATTTCAGGATAATACACCGGCGCATTGGTGAGGCACGGAGCTCCATCGCCACTTTCCGATCCATCGTACGAGCACAATACCGAATCCTTCCCGTCGCTCACGTGCACCATGATCGATCCGTCGTGGCTCGTGCCATCCTCATGCGGACAACCAAAAGGCGGTATTTCGTTGGGATGCGCCCACGTCGCGCTCTCTACGACCGAATCGTGAAATAATCCGCAGGCGACGTCGCCATCCCATCTGTAGGTAAGTTGGTCGCCATCCGGATCTGTGGCCTCCACGGTGTATATGGTCACTGGTGCGACCAGATTCGCGTGGATCGGCTTTACGATCGGCGGACGATTACCATCCCCCTGCGCAAATGAGACAAACGGAATAAAAGTAAGTAATAATAGGAGACCAAGGCCAAAAAAGGCTGAACCCCGAGCTAATTCCATATGTGGACATAATACCGTCTTCCCCTCCAAAGCAAAGTAACCACAAACGCATCTTTCTTGCGTTTGTGATTCAGGCCGATGCATTGCGAAGGTTCAGTTTCTGCCGTACAGTTTCTCTATGAAAACAACCGTAGACAAACTAAAAAACAACCGGACGCTTATTATGGCGCTCACGTATCTCGTCTTTTTCCTCCCCCGCTTCACGCAGTACAAGGCCGACCCCGAAATGCACTACCACATGAAGCAGGCGCTCGGGATTTTCGTAGCATCCTTTGCGATACGCGGCATTCTCGGATCGCTGGCCCCTCTCGGCATGCCCTACGGATCGGTGATGCTCCTCCAGACTACTACCCTCGTCTACATCTTCCTCGGCATACACAATGTCGTCTACGGCAGAATGCGGCCTCTTCCTTACATCGGCAAATACGCCGAGCGAGTCTTTTAACATGAGCGTCCCAGTAAAGAAGACGGTATTAATCGTGGAAGACGAGCCAGAAATCCGAGGACTCTACGCACGTAAACTCATTGAATCAGGCTACGTAGTACTCAATGCGCAAGACGGCGCAGAAGGACTCGAGCTCGCACTTGAGAAGCGGCCCGATATTATCCTTCTTGATTACATGCTCCCAAAGATGAACGGCCTCGACATGCTCAAGAAACTGCGCGGGCACAATGAATGGGGTCAGCACGTGCCGACGATCATGCTCACCAACATCAGCCCCGACAATTCCATGTACGAAAAGATTGTCGATACGACACCCACGTACTATCTCATCAAAAGCAACAGTAGCCCCGACGACATCGCCGAGAAGATCCGCGAACGCCTCGCAGAGCAAAACTAGGTTCCTTATTTACTTAACAATTTCGTAACGAATTCGAGCGGTGTCAACTCGCTTCCCATCGCTTTCATTTCCCACTGTAAAGGGGATCGTGATCTTCAATTCTTTCTCTGCGCGCGATCCCATCCCGTCGCTGACAAGTTTTTTGATTGCAGCTCCCGAATATCCGGAGGAAAACGCGTTTGTTATCTTATTTCTTAAATCTCTTGATACGCCAATGTTGCAAGAGACCACGTAGTCGTCAATACTGACTTTTTTCAAGCTAAGTTCAAGCGAATCGAAAGTAGCGATCGTACGGAACCCCTCAAATCGCGAACCAAGACCAAAACGTAGCAAATCGGTCGCCGGAATCTCATGTGGCACACCCCGCATCTCTTCTGTCCGGAAAGAAAAATTCTTGTACGGCCCATCTCCCGTCACGGTAAAACGCTCTTTTGAATCGAACTCTTCGCGAAGGTCATCAAAAAACGCCCCTACTTCCGAATCTTGATTTGCAAAGTACCTGCTCAGCTCGGCATCATAATCAGCATACCGAAATACTGAAGCGGTATTTTCAGGAATATTTTCAAGTGCAGGTGCCCGCCTTTTTTCCTGCTCAGTGAGTGCAAGTCCTGCTGCCGGACCCACCTTATAGATCTCTGTGCCGATATATCGTGACGCGACAGGAAGCCCGTCGTTGATTTCGGGGACCGAGAACGCTTCAGTGCGAGCAGATTGCCTTGAACGTGCGGTGTCGATATAAAGAACATCGTCGAGATTTTTTCGAAACCCCTCGATATATGCGAGGAATTCACTTTGAGTGTTGAAGGTTTTGTTTTCTATATAACCAAAGCTATCGATCGTGACAGACTCAATCAAGCCTTCCTTCTCGCGAAGCTCGACTCGATCTCCTTCCTGATTCACAATTGCAACTGGATCACGTCGAATCACTCGCAATAATCGGTCGGTGTTAGACAAAAAATCTGTGAGGTCTTCACGAAACGAAAGTCTCTCTGGATCAGTGAACTCGACCAACTTGTCGGTCTTGTCTTCAAACCCGTGCGCATAGACGTAGTGGTCACCGTAAAAACGCTCTACTCCGCCATCCTTTCCTGTGGCAACCACCATTATATTATTCCCGTCTCTCTCGAGTCTTTCGGCCCGGAGCCCGGGATGCGGATAGATGCGATGGTAGTATGATTCAATTTTTTCGCGAGGAAACTCAAGAGCGAGCTGGTGATAGCGGACGCGACACCCTTCGACGAAAGCTTCTTTCGTGGGGAATGATTGTCCGATCCAATCAATTCGTTCCACGAAATCAAGCTGCGTCGTGCTCATGCCGACCTGGCTTTCGTACCCGAGTATGACACCGACAATCACCTTCATCCCATCGCCCTCGCCTGATACAACAAGGTTTTTTATACCTTTCATTGGGAAGGGGTTCTCCGGGTCACTGAGGCGCCTTGCGGCTTGCGCAAAAGACATAACTTTTGCGTCATTCCCGTTTTCGTATTCTTCCTTTTCTGCCACAAGAATATTTCGCGTCCCTGCATCCGATTGATTGAGTGTTATTTTTTCCTCGCCGATCCCGGTCGTAAATATCACCCGATCGATTTCCACTTCGACTACCCTGCCGCCTCTTTTATCGACGAACCCGACCACGTAATTTCCGAGAGCTCTATCCAAACCCCCGTAGGGCTTCCGTATATGACGGACATCAGCACCGGTAAGCGTTTCGCCGGAGAGAAATTGATTAATTCGCGCGTGTTCGCCGTACGACGACTGATGCGGGTACGCCTCCATGCTCGTGTCTGCGGGGCTCGTAGCTGCATAGTCACTGAACGTGCTCAGTGTCTGTGCGGTGCCTGGAAGTGCCGGCTCATCGCGTAGCATTTTGCGCACTCGGTTGTTTTTACGAAAAAGAGGTGATTGCATTTGCGCGAATTGACCGCCGATTCGCATATCTCGTTCGAACGTGAGGGCCGGATTGCTTGGGACAATCATCTGTCTGTTGACATTCCATATCGCTGCGTGCACGCCGCTCCCAATTACACCTTGTGCAACGTACCGGCGCCTTTGCCCATCCAAAAGCTCCAATATATTACGCGAGCGATTTTCTACCGTCTCGTCGATCGCCATATCAAGAAGCGGCCTCGTCCGCTTGCCCATCATGAGCCCGACAAGCATCGGCGTGAGTGCTCGGTGCTTTTCGTCTCCACGCTGCAGTGCAAGAATCTCTTTTCGCCGCGAAAGCATGGTGTCATATTCATGACGGAGCTCCGGATCCTGGAGCATACGCGAGAGAGCCTGAAACGGGACGCTCCGACGCAAATGCTGTACGCGATCTCGAAGCGCTTCACGGTGTTTCAGATCTCTCTCAGCGTTAAGATCTTTCTCATTCTCATCAGAAAAAGAATCAAAATCATCATCGGGAAAAGGGTCGTCGTCAAAAGAAGATTCGAAGGAGTCACGAAAAGGATCATCGAGCCTGCTTTGTATTCGTCTTTCTGCTTCAAGCTGTCCGTAACGTTGCTGTATTCGCTCATCTTCGAGCCGTCGGAAGCGCTCTCGTTCTCGTTCTGCCTGCCTCTCTTTCAGCTTTCTCAGGGCTTCTTCTTGAAGTCTTTTTAAAATCTCAGGGTCCACGTCTCCCGGTCGATTTCTTAAAGACACATCACGGGTACCGTCCGGCAACGGCCGTGCCGGTTTGAGTTCAGTCGTAGGAACAGGAATTTCTGTCTTTTCTTCTTCAATGATTGTCGATACGAGGACACCCATGCCCGGCTGATCAGGCCGAGTATTCTCTCGCACTTGCACAGAATATCCCTTGAAAGGGTCGAGCTTGAAATCCGGAGGAAGATCTTTTTTTCTGATAACGATTTTTTTTCCTTCGAGCGTTTCACCACGATATTCAGTGATTTCCTGTTTCTTATTAAAAGCGGCCTTTAGCCGTAAATTATTTATGACTTCCAATGTTGACTCGTTTTGAGAGATGGATTCTTTCTTTTCGTTTTTTTTTCGATTTGGAAATCCTTCGATCATACGAATTCTCGTACAGTTATTGTAGCAAGTAATAACGAACGAGAAACGCATCCAGGTGGAAAACGGACCCGAAATTAGGGCGCTAAATAAGGAGTTTTTAGGGCTTGACAAATAATTTATATGTGATAGGATTCCAGTAGATATAGGAGGTTCACCGAGGGTTGAGCTGTAATAGCGTCAGCTAACGCCAAAACAGTTTAATCTGAGGTAAAGTGCCCACTCTCACGGGTTCGGAAGGGAGAGAAGTTGGGGAGATCGGATCTGCAAGGACGAGTCCGGCCGGACGATTCCTTGGATACCTACTCTTTAACTTGGTGGTTTCCTAGTAGGAAACTGGGCATAACGGAAGGGGTCGCTCCCTTGCCTGCTCGTAGCTGAGCTGAACCGGAAGTAACCCCCCATCTCAATGAGGTGGGGGGGTTTTATTTTGCATAACGCTTATCTCCGCAACGGCGTGCAGTGCGCTTTGAAACGCCCCCTCTACCGTAGCCATCGAGCCGCCTTTTGTAAGCGCCTCACCGCAAAAAAAGATGCGGTCATTGACCGGTTTCAAAAGCTCATCGACCGCGGCATCGCTTTCCGGCGTCATATAGCTGTACGACCCGCGTGTATAGGGATCCTTTTGCCAGTTAGCCACTTTGTAATGCACGAGTTCTTCGCGTAGCGTCTCGATATTGATATTAAAAATATTTGACAGCGACTTGAGTGCTACGTCGCAGATTTCTTCGTCGGTATCATCTCGAAGTTCCAGCGCCCTCGGCCTGGACGTCCACCCTGTCAACACCACGCGAGGTTCTGGGTACTGTGTCCACCACGTTGGCACCTTTTCCTTTGAAATAAGGAAAAAGAGTCGTTCGAAAATATTTTCCCGCACTCCCGCCCACCATTTTGTCTTAAATCGAAGAAGTATCTTTATGATCGCGCCAAAACCAATCTTTTCGATAGCAGCAATTTTCTCTGGGAGAGCAGGTGAGAATTGGATCGTCCGAATGAGAGGGAGTGGCACTGTCACGAGCACTTTGCGAGCAAGATACACCGAGTCGTCATTACATCGTACAGAGAGGACCTCATCTGTATGATCGATGCCGCGTACATAAGCGCTGAGGATAATGCGGGCGCCGTTTTTCTCACACTCGCGCCTCAAATACCGCACGAGCGCCCCATACCCCTCTTTGAGATTTCGCTGCAGTGCATCTTCTTGATGCAGCATTTCATTGCGAAAGCCGAAAGTACTCATGTGCTTAGGGTCGGCTGTGTCATACCCTTCCACCCAACGACACACATAATCACGCAACTGGGCATGCTCCTCACCCGGAAAATGGGTATCAAGAAATTCCGATACCGGCATATCGTGATCGACTTTTTTCAGAGCCTCTATGAGCTGCGGGTCGTTGGGCGTATTGTCTTCGATCTTTTTCGGCTCGCCATCACGCACACTCCACCACTCCGTGGGGTGAGTGAGCGTGAGTCCCGCCTCTGCAATAATTCCGCACGTAATTGGCGCTTCGCCATGCACGAATTCGGCACCTCCCTGAGCTTCATAGCCGAAATCTTCTGCGGAAAGCGGAAATATACGACCACCGACACGATCACGCGCTTCAAGTATCAAGACTTTCCTACCAACCTTTGAAAGCTCGCGTGCCGCGAGTAATCCTGACGCCCCCGCGCCGACAATAATGACGTCTGCACGCTCCATGGGACTATCCTATCAAACAGCTATTACTTAAACGTGAGCGATCCGCCGCCCTTGAGGCTGAGAACCATTTCGCCTTTCGAAGTGAAGTAGAATTGCTCGGCCTTGCTCAAGAGTCCGGTGAAGACTGCTTCTTGCGATCCCTCGCACGCCTTTTCCGTCATCGTCATGTCGCCGAATTGCACCACACCGCTTTTTGCAGCGAAGAGTCCGCCGCCAGAATTGCAGTCTGTGGTTACTGTGTATTTACCCGCGTTGAAATCGAAGGAAAGTGTAAACGGCTTCTCGCCCACGAGCGCGATCTTGCTGCCGGACTTGTCTTTGGCACTGACCCAGCCCCAGGTCTTCATACCAAGATACATGTTTTCGGGATCGACGGTACCGCCCGTATTCTCATCGACAATTGGCGTGAGGGTAACCATCTGTTCGTCGGCGGCCTTCTTGCCGCCTGAGACGTAGAGGCTGAGGAGGTATAACACCGCGATAAGAACAATAATTACACCGATACTATAATGGAGCTGCGAATCTTTTTTGTGAGTCATACATTAAAAGTAGCATCCTCTAGGGGGCGAATGTAAGGGGTGGGGATAACTCCTACCTACCGGCAGGCAGGTTTTCATGAGGCGAGACACTTGAATTTTTACAAATTCGTGATAGAAAGTGATTCGGACAACATGGAGGCACGCGATGGATGCTCGCGAAGAAATTATCAGTCGGGAAGACTTCCGACTAAGGCTCAATCAGATCAGGGAGAAAGCCTGTCTCAATAACAAGTCATTCGTTACGATTCTCCCAGAGGCTCTCAAAAAGCACAGTGAGGAGAAGTACCGCTGTATGGGGCCGGGCATACTTGCACTCTGGCTCGTCGGGATCTGCGCACCGTATCCCAGCGTCCGAGGCGAAATCCTTGCTGTCGCGGAAGCGGTCGCAAGCGACAAGCCAGGCAATACGAGGAACTGATCAGATGCTGCAGCGATATTCATTTGCGATCTGGTACCTGGTGATCGTCGGCGGCATCGCCCTCATTGCTACAGTATTCACCTCTTGGGCGCACCCGATCGTCCCCCTCTTCGGTCTTCTGATGGTGATCGGCGCTGTCACGTATGCAATTCTCTTCATCAAGAAGGGCCCGATTGCTATACGGCGCAAGCCCCGCAAGTGTAGACGATGCTCTTTTTGAAATCCAAACAACCCGCTCCAGCGGGTTGTTTCTTTTCTGGCAAAAAACAATTATTGATGTAAAGTGTCGCCAGTTTCCACAACATGGGACGGAATGAACATGAGTCGTCATCTGACCAGCTCTGCAATTCTACTCGCCATTATCGGGGTCGCCGCAATCGCCTACCCCCTCGTGAGCGGGTCTCACTCGCCTGCCATACCGTTTGTGATGATGGGTGGTTTTCTCGCGATCTGCGTAAGTGTCGCCCTGATCCCGATTGCGAGGATGCGTGAATTTCGCGCCTACTCGCCTACTTCCACCCGGAAGGATGCGGGCACGTGCGACGACTGCAATCACCATCACAAAAACGAAAAATAACACACCTTCCCAACAACCCGCTCCGGCGGGTTGTTCCTTTTAATATTAGAAAGCCCCGAAACTTGTCGGGGCTTTGCTGCGTTTGGCGGCTTACTTGTCGGCCCAGATAAAAACCAGGCAGACAATCAGAACAATGATGAAAATAATTTGCATGCCACCTAGGAACCAGAGTCCGAGACCGACTACGAGTACCCGTGCGACATCGCTTTCCGGGCCAATAATGGCATATGCTGCCCACCAAACCCAGATAGGCCAGAGGCAAACCGCGACCGCCGCGGCCGAACTCCACATTTTTTTGATCATTTCACTCTCCTATAGGGGACTCTCCGAGCAAAGTATTACTACCTTTCTGATGCATAGTCAACGAAGCAAATCATCGGTAATCCTCGTAGGTGACAGTGACGGGCTTCTCGAGGACGACCTCGGAGGCGTAGTTGGCGATATATTGAAGACCTGTCTTGATCGCGCCCTGCGCCTCCACGCGGCGGGCAGAAGCGTAGCTGAAACATGAGAGGAGGAATCGCACTTTGCCTACCGCGTGCATACGCCGAGCTATATTCGTGTCCTCGCCATAAAAGACGATACTCGTATCGAACCCGCCGATCTTTTCAAGCGCACTCCGCTTCAGCGCAAAATTCCCTCCTTGCGCCATGTATCCCGTCACCCAATACGCCGGCATCGCGAAAATCCAGTACGCCCACATCATGAGTCCCCCGATCTTACTGATGTCGTAATAAATATGTGGACCACTCACGCACACTACTTTCTCATCAGCGATAGCGGCGTCGAGTACGCGACGGATCAAACCACGCCTCATGATCACATCGGCATCGACATTAAAGATCCACTCGCCGCGCGAGAGCCTGAAGCCGTGCTGCCTCGCATGCGTGAGTCCCTTTTGCGATTCATTGGCTACGATGACGCCGTGGAAACTTTTTGCCACATGCTCAGTCTGATCGGTGCTCGCGTTGTTGACCACGATCACCTCTGCGTTATGGACACCGCGCTCGATATCGAGGAGAGTCGATTGCAGGCACGCGCCGATGTACGCCTCTTCGTTGTGCGCCGGAATGACGATGCTGATCGAGGGATCCCGCTGTCGTTTTTTTACACGCAAAGAGCGCATGCGGATGATCTGGAGGCCCGCGCCGAAGACACCGACCTGCCCGAAAATATGCTTCATCATACGTATATCGCCTTTCACGCCGCTCCAAAAGCCGTACTTCTCTGATTTGAGTGGGCTGCGCACAGATTTCCAATCGACAATGCAGATCCTACTCTGCTGTTCGATGAGGATGCGATTGAGGAAGACTTCGAGGCCGAATCCCGTGATTGTGCGTATCTTTTCGATCTCACTTTTTATGAGCGCCTTTGGAAAGACGCGCTCCCCCGAGATGTAATCGAGTCCGATCATCTTCCACGGCCACGGTGTGTTGCCGCGCAGCGAGATCGTGACATCGGCAAAACCATTGGTCACCGGCTCGATGAGCTGCGTGATCGTTTGTGGCGTTACATTCTGCAGATCGGCGTCGAGGAAAAAAAGGTGCGTGCCGGTCGCGGCCTTGATGCCGTCGTATACTGCTCCGCTTTTTCCCGTATTCTTCTCGTGTCGGATGAGATGGATGTTACCGCCAAGTGACTGTACAAAATCACCCGTCCCGTCTTTGGAGCAGTCGTCTATCACGATCACTTCTTTAATGAGCGGATGATCTTTTACGGCGGCAAGCACACCGCCGATATTTTTTTGTTCATTGTACGCGGGGATTATGCAGGAAACTTCGTTCATGGTATTTCGGGGTCTTTGTCTTTCTGACGCCTTACATACATATAATACCCGACGATACAGATGATGAGGAGGAGGATGAGCGAACCTTTTTCGAGATAGGAATTGAGCAGCACGTACTGATGCCCGATGAAATATCCAATGAGTGTAAAGACGAGTGATTTCGGGAGCGTGCCGAGGAGGTTGTACCAGAGGAATTTCCAAATGGGCATTTCAGCGGCACCAGCCGCGACCAGGATGATGAAGCCCGCAGAATGCGTCCACTTACCAAAGAGGATGGTCTTGCCGCCCCTCTGGTGAAATTGCTCTTCGAGTGCAGCGAGTTTTGCCTGATCCAACTTGATATGCGGACCCCAGCGCACCAAGAGAGGCTTGCCCCACCTGCCGAGTGCATAGTATGCAAGATCGCCCACCAGGTCGCTCGCGACCACGACGAGGTATACGGCATATATATTGAGGTAGCCTTGCGAGGCCAAGAGTGCCGCGATGATCGTAATGATCGGGCCCTCGAGCGCCGCGATCGGGAAAAGGAATATGTAGCCATACTGCTGGAGCAATATGAAAATAGTGGCAAGACCGGGAATCATTGTGTAGCAGTTTACCATTTTGTCCTTGTGCCGATTGGTGTAAAAGAATCTCCAGAGTAGTATGCCTTTATGCAGGTAAAAGCTTCTCAAGCAGGTGAGGAAATATGGGACATCGCCGTGATCGGCGGAGGTCCTGCTGGGATGATGGCTGCCGGGAGGGCTGCGGAGCTCGGTGCCAAAGTCGTCTTGATCGAGAAAAATAGATCGCTCGGCAAAAAGCTCCTCATCACCGGCGGCGGCAGGTGCAATGTGACCAATGCCGAATTGGACAATCGGAAATTTCTCGCGAAATTCCGGGACAGCGGCAAATTCCTCGCCTCACCATTTTCCCAGTGGAGCGTGCAGAAAACGCTCGATTTTTTCCACGCGCGCAACATGCCGACCAAAGTGGAGGCTGAGCAACGTGTCTTCCCTCTTTCAAATACTGCGCAGTCCGTATGGGATACGCTAGTCGGGTACATGAGGGAGCACAATGTCACTGTGATTTCAAACGCTCCTGTCACGAAGCTTCATACAGAGGGTGAGAAAATCTCGACCGTCGAGATTCGTGGAGGCCAGACCATCCATGCCAAATCATTCATCCTCGCGACCGGCGGCACATCGCATCCGGAGACCGGCTCGACGGGCGACGGCTACGCGTGGCTGCGTGCCCTCGGTCACTCAGTATCCGAGGCAAGCGCTGCGCTCGTGCCGCTCGCGCTCAAAGATCCCGCAAAAGATGCTGCGGGTGTCAGTGTGCGCAATGCGAAAATTACACTTTTTCAAAATGAGGTGCGGCAGGCGCAGAATGTCGGGAAGATTCTTTTCACACATGTCGGGCTCTCAGGCCCCGCAATTCTCAACATGAGCCGCGAGATCGGCGAGCTTCTCAAATACGGCGACGTCATTATCGAGATTGATCTCTTGCCTGACATGGGATACGAAAAGGTAAATGCGGCGCTGCAGGATACTTTCAAGATCAATAGTAATAAAAAGCTCAGAAATTCTCTCAAAGGTCTCATTGCTCCGGCACTCGTGACCGCAGTGCTTGAAAAAGTGGAGATCGACGGGGAGACTGCGTGCAACAGCGTGACGCGCAATGCGCGCGTGCGACTGATGAAAACACTCAAGCACCTTCGATTTGAAGTAAAAAATTTGCTCGGTATGGAAAAGGCCGTCATCACCGCCGGCGGCGTATCGCTTACCGAAGTCGATTTCAAAACGATGCGATCGACCAAATACAATAATCTCTACCTCGTCGGCGACATCCTCAATATCGACCGCCCGTCGGGAGGCTATTCGCTCCAGCTGTGCTGGACCACCGGCTTCGTCGCCGGTTCATCTGCCGCTCGCTAATCGTGCTTCACAAATGACGGCTCGGGCGGGATCAGGAATATCAAAATGATATAAGCGATCACTCCAGGGAAAATACCGGTGAAGATAACGATAAGTACCCAGAGTACGCGGATCGCGACCGGATCGACATTGAAATATTCACCGATACCGCCGCAAATGCCCGCGATTACCCTGTTCTTCGTGCTTCTGTAGAGACGTTTTGGTTCCATAGCCCCATTCTACCATTTTCGATCCTTAAAATCAGGCGTCGAAATAGTTTCTGCCATTTTTTAGTGCCTCAATATAGTTGTCCACCGCACCAAAAAGCGGCGAGGGAAGCTCATCAAGGTCGTACCAATTCCAGCTCTCTACCTTCTCAGGCTCCCTGACGCTCGGCTCGCCCGATTTCCAATCCGCCACAAGACCGATATCTACGTAGTGTTTGGGCGCATACTGTGTCAGATTCGAAATGCAGAGAAGTCGGATATTCTCGATTTCGACGCCAGTCTCTTCGAGCGTCTCCCGCCTGGCACATGTATCAAGTGATTCCATGTGTTCGAGATGCCCGCCGGTTCCACCATACTCCGCATCTCCATGGGAACCCCTTCGTTTGCCGAGAAGAACTTTCCCGTCTTTCATCACCATCACGCCGATCCCGACCAGCGGCTTCATGCCGAGCATTGTAACATTTTCACTTTCTAAAAAAGATGGGGCCCTGACAAATAGTCAGGGCCCGTGCCGCGTCAGCGGCTTACCGATCGAGATCAACCTCATAGAGGAAACGGGTACCGTCCACAAGTTTCCGATTGTACGACGTGCTCTGCACGAATACATCATACAGATCGAGATCAGCCGGACGGATGCGGCCGCGCGTACCGTGCGGCAGTCCGATCATGTTGCGTGCTTCATCGCCGGTGAACATATCGCCGGTGAACTTGTCGCGTAGTACGACCTCCTTCTTCTCCTGCACGGTCTCTGTTTTCGTGAATTCGTAAAAGCCGCGACCCTTCTTGAATTCGAGGCCATTTTTTTCCACGAATCTCTTAATGTCACAGCCGTGATCGACATCAAGAATTTGGAACCGCCCCGGGGATACCGGATGGAGTCCCGACTTGACCGGCTTGAAACGCTCAGAAGTTTTGCGACCCGCAAGGACGCTGAACGAGCGATCCAGTGTGCGGTTCATACGGCCGGCGCTCTCGACCTGCTTCTCAAAACGAGCCAGCGGCTCCTGGCCCATCTGCTGATAGCAGATCGCCATGATGAGATCGGTCACCTCGTCGAATTGATCGAGCGTCAGGTGGTAGCCGCCGGTCATCGCCGCAAGCTCCCGATAGAACGGCGTCGCGTGACTCTTGCTCAGGCATTGGACCGTGTAGACGACGACACCCATGTCGCGCAGCTTCTCCGCTTCCTTGCGCCAGTCGAGCCGAAGCGTGTTCTGGCGGTCGTTTGCCGGATGCGGCACTTCGTCGCCGCACATCACGAGCACCTTTTTGGCGTTGACGCTCCAACTCAGCTTTTGCGCTTCGTGAAGGACGCGCTCATAGCACTCGGGCGCGTCGCCGCCGCCGGTGTAGCCGACATTGCGGACGAACTTCGTCAGTCCATGCAGGTCAGTCGTGAGATCAAGCCACTTGGTGACGTAGGTGGTACCCGCATCACAATAGTCGCCGTGAGCGCCGATGCCGATCGCAAGGTTCGGAATTTCTTTCAGCAAGGGTGCGAACGTACCCTCCACGTTGCGTTGAACGCGCGCAATGCACGGTCGCATCGAGCCTGTTGTGTCTTTCGTGAAGACCACTTCGATTCTCTGAGCCTCGGACAATCTCGTATCTCCTCTGTGTTGTAAGGAACAGTCCCCAACCGCCTTGGTTGGATGCGCTACCGTAACACAAATATCAAGGATTGGCTAGTGCCTTATTTTCCCAGATCGAGCGTGTCGTCGATGCGGATTTGTGATACAAATTCAGGGACGTGCGAGACGAGGATCATCGCTCCTTCGTATTCGTCGAGTGCTTTTGCGATCACGGGGATGTGGCGGAAATTGATATGGTTGGTCGGCTCGTCGAGGATGAGAAGGCCCGGCTTCATCAAGACAAGTCGTGCAAATGCCACAAGGCCCTTCTGCCCTTCCGAGAGATGTCCGATCTTGGTGAAGACTATGTCGCCGGTAAGGAGAAATCCCGCAGCGGTCGCGCGCATCGTCTCGACAAATTGCTTATCCATCACCTTGAGAAGCACGTCGTGCACCGTGTCTTCGGGATTGAGATTTGAGAAATCCTGGCGGTAGTATCCGATCTTCACGCCTGGCAAAACTTCCGCACCCTCAGCTTCCTGATTCGCGATCGATTCGAGCAGTGTCGATTTGCCGATGCCATTGGGGCCCGAGAGGAGTAGGTGCTGCTTTTTTCGCAAGACGATTTTTTTCTTCTTGATCGTCGGTTTGTAATTCTTGATCACTTTAAATTGCGAGATCGTGAGGATGTCACCGACCAGATCCGCTTGGCACGGAATCTTGAACGCATTGATCGTCTTGTCTTCGCGACGCACATCCACCATCGCCTCTTCCGCTTCTTCTGCCTTGATGCGCATGCGCTTTGCCACCAAGCGGAGGTTGCCGCCTTTTTTAGCAAAGAAGTTCGCCTTCTCCTTATTCGCGATCGCTGTTTTCTTGAGCTGCGCATTCTTCATATTTTCTTTCTCCACACGCGCTGTGATGTCTTTGAGTACATCGAAATAGTTGCCGACATATTGCTCCACCTTGTGAGTGTGCACATCGAGATACAGGACGCCCTGTGTAAAGGAATTGAGGAAATCCGCATCGTGCGAAATGACGATGCAGGTCTTGTCGTAGTCTTTGAGAAATTGTGTCAGATGCTCGATGCCTGCCTTGTCCAAATTATTGGTCGGCTCGTCGAGCAGAAGGAGATCCGGATTCTGGATGAGCGCTGCAGCGAGGAGGAGTCGTGCTTGCTGGCCGCCGGAAAAGGTCTTTACGATGCGATCGTGCATTTTTTCGTGACCGACAAGATTAACAATCTCCAGCACCTCATCAATACGCGGATCGATGTCGTAGACCTTTTTCGGAAAAACTTTCTGGAAAAAATCGCGTACCGTGAGATCGAGTTCATTGCGTGGTATCACCTGACGACCCACTGCGATCGTAAGGCCGTGCGGGATATTGATGTCTCCCTCTTCGGGCTCTATCGCCCCGGTGATAAGGCCAAAGAGCGTGCTTTTGCCCGCACCATTTTGGCCCATGAGCGTATACTTCACGCCTTTGCGCACGACAAAAGACACCTCATCGAGGATCTGCTTGTTCGCGGTGTGTTCATACGTTACGTCTTCAAAACGTACAACTGCCTCATCTCTTTGCATCAAGAGAACCTATCCTATTTTGGCCCAAAATCAAAGTATTGCGTCAGGCATTTGCATGAACGAGTGTCACGCTTGTCCCCCTTTGAGTCCGCTCCGTTTTGATGACCGCCTGCAGCTGCTTGGCGAGCGCACTGATAATACTTGCGCCAAGTCCGGGCTTGCCCACTTTTTTTACCGTATCGGATTTTGCCACACCATCGTCGCTTACACTGAGTGACCATCCCTGTGGCGTTTTTTTATGTGAGATGACAATGTGGCCGGGCCGATCGTCGGGAAATGCGTGCTTCAATGCATTGATCACAAGCTCAGTCGTCACGAGCCCCATACTGATCGCGGTTGCCGACGGGACCTTTCTTTCCACTCCCACCACCTCGATCGTCACGGGCTTCTTTTTGTCGACGACCGATCTCGAGAGCCATTTGCATAGATTATTGAGATACTCCTTCGCTTCAATTTCCTCGCCCGTCTCGACGCGGTCAAGATTAAGCTGTTTTTGCATTTCGGCTAAGGCAACGATGCGTTCATGCGCATCAATAAGATGCGGCCGACTCTCTGGCGTGACCTCCTCGGCACGCATCAAGAGCATGTTGGCGATGAGCTGCAAGCTATTGGCTATGCGATGCCTCATCTCTTTTATAAGCAGTGCCTTTTGCGCTATGAGCCTTTCCCTCTCGGCATCAAAAGCCACATGTGCAAGTCTTTGACGATTTTCTCGTGCAGCGTAAGGAGGGGCATCAGCTCTGCCCCTGGGAGCTTTTTTTGTCATACACCAGGAGCTTACGCCGGACTCGTGAAAGTCAACTGAAAGATACATAAAATTTTCATCAAATTTCGATGAATCCCCCCTTATCTTCATGAAGCGGCGTTCTGGCGGCTTACGTACACAAACGGCCACCCCGTTGGGGTGGCCGCTCGTTGGAAACTCTGCAAACGAAGCCTTACATTTTCAGAAATTTCTTGTCGGCAGACCATGAGCCAGGTCCCACGACCAAGATCATGAGGGAAGCGGCGAGAAGGAGAAGGATGAATTCATAGCCACCGTTTTGCACGAAGAAGCCCTTGCCCACATGCACCGTGAGGAGCGCGACGAATGCGACGATCGCCGTCAGCTTCGCAGCAAGGCGGGTAAAGGCGCCCAGTATGAGTGCAGCGCCGCCGATGACCTCAACGCCGACGAGCAATACCGCAAAAAGCGCGGGCGCAGGGAACTGGAGCGACGTGAGGAATGCGGTGACACCCGCCAAACCTCCCTCCCACTTTTGCCAACCGTGCATAAAGAAAACCAAACCTGTCGTTACGCGCAAGAAGAGCAAGGCGACATCGCTATGCTTGGCCGCCCACTCCCCCGTGATGATATTTCGCATGAATATAGTGAACTATTTTATTAATGTATTCAGTATACCCCGTCCATAAAGAAAGGCGCGCAGAGCACTGCGCGCCTGAGTTGAAGGCGAATCCCGACGATTTTACTTTGATGCGGCTTTCTTGATCGGGGGATAGATGGACTGGATGAGATCGTTCAGTCGGTTCCCCTCGATTTTCATCTCATCGATCTTGTCATCGGGAACGACAACTGTATGGATCTTGATCCGATCCCGGATGGACTGCAAGCGCAGCGCATCGATCGAGAGTTCGTATGCCAGGATATGCTCACGTCTTTTCGCTATGACGAGATTGTAACCACTGACGCACGCTTTCTTTGCATCCGCGGTCACTTGCGAACACGCCTCGTCGCGATTCTTCTTCGTGACCTCGATCGCTTGAGTGAGCTCCGCGATCAACACTCGACACTTCGCCTCGTACTCCGCGTCTGTCATGGCGTACACAGCAGTACTGAGACACATGCAGACCAGTGCAATCATTGCAAGAAACATGCGCATGGGATTCACCTTTTTCTATTGCTCCACAACGGCGTGGAACT
Source organism: uncultured Candidatus Saccharibacteria bacterium (assembly GCA_964623775.1). GTDB lineage: Bacteria > Patescibacteriota > Minisyncoccia > Phycocordibacterales > UBA2100 > UBA10103. The sequence goes on from CAZUVH010000002.1 coordinate 204,395, forward strand.
TCTATTACTATTATACCATATTTGACTATTTTATCAATAGCAGTACCTATCCACTGCCCAGAAAATGGCCTCAAATAAGGCTGGTACGATGTATACATGTTCAAAAAGGGTGCTCTGTTTTTTACTGTCGCAACGGCTCTCCTTTTTACAGGTACTTCAGCAGTGTTCGGCGCTACAATGACAGGGCCATCGCTGTCTACGACAGGGTCAACAGCACCACTTAATTATAGTCAACTCACCTTAACATCTGCGCCCACCGCCCCTGCCCCAAAAGCGCCCGCCTATGACCAGGCTGCGGCAGACAAAATGTGTCCGCCAGTATCCGCCACTGCCTGTTATTTTTTGAGTAAGACAGCAAACGTATGTGAACCGAGGGACGAGAAATGTTATGTACCGACGGCGAAGACAACACTAAAAGCGACCTCACTGTTTTCTCAGACTGCTGGAGTACTTGCTGCCACAAGTTGCGTGGCTCCAAATAAAATGAAAAGGAACTTATCTCTAATCGCCTGTTTTGCGAAGGACACGACTGGCAAACAAGTGACTCAAGGACATTGTGTATATGAAAATAGATGTACAACTGAAAAGGTTTTGGCAAAGGTCATGGAAAACGGACAGATGGTTGAAAAATGGGTAGAGCCCGAGAAGGTACAAAATGTGAGCGTCGGCGGCGCCGTTGGCTCTTCAGGAGGTGGTTCCGTCTCGGGTGAAACACCAAAGGCTCCAGCTCCGCCGCCGCCTATCACTACTAATCCCGCCGGTGCTCCAGGTGACTACAAGCCGGCACCGGGCACGGGGACACAGACGGGTTCTACGCAGGCGCCTCCACCCTCGTCCCAAACTCCTCCCGACACCATTTCGAATACGGCGGGTAATGTACCCCAGGGAAGTATATCGGGATCTGCCCCAAAAGCGCCCGCTCCGGCTACTTCCGGTAGCATCACAGGTGCGCCCGCTGCGGCCCCCGCTCCATCCGCTCAATTCTCCGGATCGGCAGGTCTCACAAAGACGGGCAGCCTCCCGTCTACCGGTGCCCCCGCCGCGCCTACTACCGGCTCCAATCCCGCGTCGGCCGCAACCAATCCATCGCAGTACACGCAGCAGCCTTCCACCTTTGCGAGCGCAAATACAAAAACGGGCTCACCAGGCAACACTACCGGCTTTGATGGTTCATACTCATCGCCTTCTGCTGCAAGCCGAGCGGTCTCAGCATTCACAAGTTTTATTGCTTCGGTCGGCAGTACCATTGCTTCAGCAGGTAGTGGCGCCGTCGAGTACGTGAGGAACACCGTCTCTCCACCTCCATCTCCGAAGCCTGTCGTAAAACCGCTCACACTCAATGAAGCATTCCCGCGGCCGATGCAGACAGGGTCAACGCAAACATCTACTACGAATACCGCCGCGACGGCTGGAGCGACGACCGCATCTCCCACTCAAATAAGTTCAGCGGGGACAATCTCGCGACAAATAATTCTTTCGACTTCTCAGCTCTCCCCCGCTTCTGGTGCACAGATGCCGACTAAAAACACTCTGGGTACGCCGTACACAGATCCTGATTTGATCGGGACCAATCATCAGGTCCGCAGCATGGACCTCCCGATTCCGCCGCAGACGTCGCAAGATGCGTCGGCAATTGACGGCGCTGGATCATATCAAGCGCAGGCGCGATCAGTACAGGCGAGCTCGGGAGGCAAACCCCTCCCCTCCAGTTCGCTTTCTGCCGCTCAAAATGTGAGGAATAGTCTGCCGACCGTTCCCGTCTCTGCAATAGATTATTCGGCGGATTACTCATCTCTCTGGTCGGAAAAGCCGGATGCTGCCGCAAAGAGGGCTGAGGAAGCGATGTCCGCGCTCTCACATTGGGCGCCACCTTCAGCGATCACTGCAGGGACGCCGGTCGCTGCCGGCATATCGACATCGAATCTCGGCGTATTCATCAATACACTCGTCGGCAAATGGACGCGTGGCATCCCCACCTCCTGGGAGCAGGCACAAATGGATCTCGCCATAGCAGAAGCGCAGAGCAACATGACCGGACTTCTCGCGCAGATCGATGCATGGAAACTCGCGCAAGAGGTAAAGGAGTGCGATGCCGTGTGCGAATCTTCTCTGCAAGCCCTGGAATTCGGCCGGCCGATCCAGGAGGCGACCATTAAGACCCTCCTGCAAAAGCGTGCGGATGCCAAATTTGCGATGGAAACGGCAAGGCCGTTCTTTAAGGGCAGCGCGCAGGTAGGAAATGCACTTGTGTCTTGCGAAGAAAGCGGCCTGTGCTCCGTGCAAGATTTCCCCAAGGCGGGGGCGGATCCCAAACCATCGGCAGTCATGTCGTACGAATATGCGACACGATTTATCGATGAATCTGCAGTGGTCCAGACGCCTGGTCCAACTGAGCAAAATACGAAACAACAGATCGAGGAGATTTCTATACGACTCAATCAACTGCAAAGTGTCCTGCAAGAAATGATCGCGCCACGAGCACAGGGGGCTTTGGCCGAAAATAGTTTGCCGCGACTCAATGCGGTACTGAGCAATGTCATTGCGAAGGAGGGCCTCGATCTCTATACCGACAGCGATTACGACGGAATCTCAGATTACGACGAGATACACATATACGAAACCAATCCGCGCAGTGCACACACGGGCGGGTCCAATCTGACCGACGGCGAACGCGTGCTTTTTGGCCTCGATGTACACACAAGTACCACCGAGCGCATCGCGGTAGAATCGCCACGCTTAGGCGGTGCGACGAGTACAAAAATCTTCGAAGTCTATTCAATTGATATCGCTACCTCCACGATCGACGCGGAGAGCAAACCAATCGTTCAAGAGACGACGATCACGGGCCGCGCGCTTCCCAATAGCTTCGTGACGCTCTATGTCTTCTCCACGCCAGTCGTCGTGACGGTCAGAGCGGATTCGCAGGGTCTCTGGAGTTACACCTTTGATATGGAGCTCGAGGACGGCGATCACGAATTGTACGTGGCTTCGATCGACTCAAGCGGTAAAATCATTGCGAAGAGTCCCGCTGTACCATTTTTCAAGCGCGCGACTGCCGCCGTATTCACGCCACTTCTCATGAACGAGACGCCGGTCACAGATCCACTCGACACGCTGCGCTATACACTCATCTCGCTCGCGATCGTCAGTATCATCCTCTTCGGGATTATCGGGATCGTAATCTTGGGATTCCGCAAGACGCGTCTCACAGAAAGCAAAGTGGCCTAATCACTTCTTGCGAATATCGGAGGCACTCCAGATCTCTACGTGCTGCGAGGGATTTTCAGCCGTGAGATTGTCTACCACAATCTGTGCCACATCCTTTGGCTCCATGGATGTCTCATAATCACCGTGCTTATCATCACCAAAGAGCCCTGTTTTCATGCGATATGGGTACACGCCGATCACTGAAATGCCCGTATCTTGTAGCTCGTCGCGCACGGCCTGCGTGAATCCTTCTGCAGCAAATTTGCTTGCGGAATATACGGCGCCGAGCGCCTTGCCCTTGAGGGCTCGTACCGAAAGTATATTTAAAATAATTCCGCTGCCGCGCGGTTTCATGTGATTGATCGCCTCGATCATGCCATATGCGAGACCGAAATAATTTACCTCCATGAGGAGATGCGCGCGGCCAAAATCCACTGTGTCGACTGGCGTGTACGCGGTCCAGATACCCGCATTGTTGATCCAGATGTCGATCGTGCCATACGCATCGATAGCGGCTCGGCCAAGTGCCATCACTTGTTCGCGATCTGTGACATTGCAATGCACCGGCGTCGCGTCGAGCTCCTTCGCGAGATCTTGAAGATCGGGACTGTCGATATCAGAGATGACGATGCGCGCTCCGCGAGCCGCGAGTGTGCGAGCGATCTGTGCCCCCAAGCCCCGCGCCGCGCCCGTGATGACAACCACTTTGTCTTTCAAATCCATTTAGTGAATGATTATAGCAGAGGGAAATGCTCCGCACGCATAAAATCCAAGAGGCGACACCTCTTGGATTTTTTCTACAACTCCAAGGCTGCGTAGTATTCCCTCGCCTCACGCAATATTTCCCTAAAGGGTGGCAGCTCGCTTCGTAGGAATGCAGAGGAGTCCTCATCGAGCACCGCGTTCTCGGGGCGGGCGATCAATGCGTAATCGGGAAGGCTTGAGAAAGGAAACGTACGTATCTGCTTTTCAAGTAATCTTATATTTCTCACCTTCCCCTTCTTCCATTCTGACTCGAAAATCTCAGCGGGATTGAGGTGAATGTATTGCGTGACCCGGTACAGATATCCTTCGGTAGGAATGTGTTTCGAGCGAAAAGGACGGACGAACAGATTGCCTATGCGGGAATATTTTTCATTGAAATACATCGAATACCCCGTGCCGACTTTTTGCATGAACTTGGATATGCCGCCATCGGCAACCTCTTTCAAAAGAAGATGATAATGATTCTTCATAAGACAATACGCACCGATGGCGACAATTGGCTCCGTCCGTCGAAGTTGTAATATTTCGCGGTGATCTAAATGATAAAAATTACCGCGCTCTATCGGTTTCGTGTCATTTGCCAGATACAGCAGCTGAATGAACCGCTTACAGTCTTCCTCGGACTCGAATGTGTTTCGTTTATCGATACCTCGCGAGTAGCAGTGGAACCATTCACCTTCGGCAAACGGGGTCCTTCGGTATCCCATCACGGCATCTTACCAACCTCTCGGTAAAATCCAAGAGGCGACACCTCTTGGATGATACTAAAAGGCCGGACTCGCGGTCCGGCCTTACGGTGAGATTTTGAATCTCTGTAAAAAATCCCTGACTTGCCGAAATGCCTTACCACGATGAGAAACGGCATTTTCTTCGGCAGTCGACATCTCCGCCCATGAAAGATCCTGACCCTGCGGGACGAAAAGCGCGCTATACGGCATCTTTGGTTGTGGCTCAACTCGCGGTGCCTCGAGCATGTGTCCCGCTACTTCTCCATTGAATACGTGCGTGTCACCTTCCGGAGATATCACCACGACCACGGTGCGAAATACAGCTGTTCGGTCCCTTGCCCCCAGAAGTCGTTCGAGACAGTAGTTCATTGTCTTCTCGATTGAGGCGCCTTCACCTGCCCAGCGGGCTGCTCTGATGCCCGGTTCACCGTTCAGAGTACTGATGAAAAGACCAGTATCATCCGCCATCGCCCAGGTTTTTTTGCCCGATTTTTCGTACGCAAACCAGGCCTTCTTGAATGCATTCTCCTCAAGAGTCGCCCCGTCTTCGACCGCTTCACCTTCGATCTGCATCTCATCGAGCGTACGCACGCGAATATTGGAGCCTGAAAACAGCTCCTGTATCTGAAGGGCCTTGCTCGGATTTCGTGTTGAGAGAATCACGTCCATTGTGTGCTCCATAACTCTTCAAAATCTACCTTGGGAATTTCCTTTAGCAAACCCGCTTTAATTTCGTATCGATAATTGTTTATTGTGCCTCGTCCTGATCTTTTTGGTCTTATCCGCAAGTGCTTTTTTCATGTCGACGTTCATTGCCTTGGCTATCAGGAAGGCGACGATCACCACATCGGCAAATTCGCCCTCAAGGTCGACTTTCTTCTTCAACTTCCCCTTCCGATGGTCTCCTGCGGTAGCGAGGATTGCGTCGCAGAGCTCTCCGTATTCTTCACCAAGCTTTACCGTCCGTGCAAAAATCGCCTCCATCCCCGTGCCGCCTTTCCGAAGTGATCGGAATAATGCGTCCTGCTCATCAATAAATTTCTGAAATTCCTCCAATGTCATTGCCCAACTATACCGCATTAGAATTCGTAAAGCTTGTCGGCGAAATTCTTGATGCGATTGTTTTTATCCAATTCGATCTTTTCTTTTTTATAAAGAGCGAGGCGTTTCTTTTTTGTATCGTTACTGAACCACACGCGACCGTCACTATATACGATACGGTGCCACGGTATTTTGTGCTCGCCCGCATCCCACGCCTTTCCCAGAATAGTGGTGATGCTTTGTGCGGCCATAGCGCCACCTCCTGCCCTCTTCGCAAGTATTCCATATGAAGTGACGCGGCCCGCGGGGATTTTGAGCGCGAGCTCTACCACCCGATCGCTAAATGTCTTCTTGGCCGCTTTGTGTGTCATCGGCCGCTCTTCGAAAAGAGTCATGTTAGCGGATATTCGAGATCGAGTTCTTTGCCGTGTCGTGCCTCGTCTTTAGGACGTTGGAGATCGATGAGAGTAGCTGTGCCTGCGCCTTGATGCCCTGCTTGATCGTAAACGACTCGATCTTGCTCGCTGCCTCCGCTTCAAAACCGTCGGCATCGAAATCGGTGGTCGCGAGGAAACTCCACCAAGGGAACTTCACTTTTACGCGATCCTCCACGCCATCTGAGTCCATATCAGCGACAACAACGAATCGTATCGGCAGCTTGATGAATCCAAAGAGCTTCGCCTCTTCCTGCGATTCCACCTCGACGACATTTTCTGTCATCCTTATACCCCTGATCGCGACATTGTCGTCAGCCACGAGTTCTATAAATGTATGGAGATCTTCGTCGGTCCCCACATCTTGCGGACGGCCGAGAATCGCTTCTTTCTTCTTTGGATCCCATCCGCGCACCTCTACCTTTGCAAACGATCGGTCACCGTCATCGCGCCATATGAGATCGAAGTCAGGGTCGCCCGGAGGAAGTTGGCGCTCTTCGACATCATTCACCGCGTCATCGTCACCATCCCGATCAAGATCGCCCGCCTGCAATTCGCCCTTGATCGTGCCGCCATCGACTGTACGCAGCACATCAGGACGACCATCACGATTGAGATCGGCAGCCTTAAGGTCAAAATCAGGATCGCCAGTTATATTCACCGCTGGCCCCTGCGCATCGACAGTAAACTGCCTTTTCTCGACGACCGTCGTCGCGCCCGCGCGATCTGTAGCCCGAAGCTCAAATACATACGTGCCCGGCGTGCTCGGTGTAAAGGATAGTTTCGTCGTCGTATCACCCTTGAGGGCAACCGTCGGCCCGGATACCTGCGTCCACGTGTAGGTTTTGATTTCTCCGTCGTCCGAGCTCCTCGTGCCATCGAGCACGATCGTCGTCCCGACCCTGCCGGTATTGATCACCGTCACAAGATTCATTTTGACCGACGTGTCGCCGCTCGCCTGAAACGAGACAGCTTGAATGGTCTGCGCGCTCGCAACGCCCGCCATCATTAATAAAACCCCCGCCCCCGCTCCAATGCTTTTGAGAATATTCATAAAAATATAATACCAGAAACTAGCCTATTTTCTGCCTTAGATAATCGCCGATTTCCGTAACGATCGAATTTACCTCAGTGCTGAAAGAATCCTCCTTCTCAAAGGTACTTGTGTCGTAAATGATGTAATGCCATTTCATATCTTTGGGATTGAAATATGGATTGGAAAAGCGTTGCCATAAAGTAAAATTCAGATCGGCGACTTTTTTATACATTGGTTGAATTTTTTTTTGCACTTCAGAGCCCCAAAGGACTTCAGCCGCTAAGGCATGGGACTCGACTTCTGTTCTTGCCATGGTTATCTTTTGCCATCGCATTTCATAGACATGTGGGCCCGTATTCTGCGCGATTTCCTCGACTGGTTTGTTGGGGTGTCTTTTCTTAGTGTACTCCACGGCTTCGTTACTTTCGGAGGGCCATATTGCAGGATTTCTAACGAATTTAACCGCATCTCTGAGTTTTAAAAGTGATAAGTGTAAATTATATGCGGCATCAAATTGCCTTACCCCTTTGGTTTGTTTTTTCCAAGTCGAGAGGCCTTCCGCCGCAATAACAAGACCGAGCGCAGTGAGAACAAACGTAACAATATCTTTTATATCAATCATACATTCTCTGTGGATCTAAATATGCTCTTAGTGCTCTTACGATAGTTGTCGACAATCTTTTTTACGCGCTTGTCGCGAGTCGCTTGTTGGACACCGCGGAGGATGAAGCGGTAGAGGGCGCGCTTCATGGAGGGGGCGACTTTTTCAAATGTCTTTTTTGCTGCAGGGTCTTTCGCGAGCGCTCGCTTGAGTTCGATCGGCATATCGGGATTCTTGGGAATACCGTGATCGTGCGTCGGCTTTGCCTTCCCCATTTTATAGAAATGAATGCCCTGCTCCTGCATCCGCCCCACCTTTATCAGTGCCTTGGCATACGAGAGCGTGTTGTCGCTCCACTTACTCCCCTCGTTGCGTTTAGAAAAATTGCGTACAAAAGTGTCTTCGTCGATGCGCTTGATCGTCGTATCGATCCAACCGTAGCAGATCGCCTCTTCAATGAGCTGTCGGTGCGTCGGAAATCCTTTGCCTGTGTGTTTCTTATGTATGATCACTCGCACTTTCGACTCTTTCTTGTGGTTCTTCTTGAGCCACTTCTGAAAGTCTTGAGCCGTATACGCATTGATTTCGGGGATTTCCATAGTGGCATCCATTATACAGAAAAGCCGCTCCCGAGGGAGCGGCTTCAATTTTAGACTTTCAGAACTCCGGCCTTGTACAATGCCTCGACGAGCTTCTTTTTGTCGGGATTATACTCGAACATTTTCGCCCTCACTTCCTCGCCGCTGAGCCCGCCACCCTCTTTGAACTTGCTGTTGGCGCGATGGAGCGCATCGTACACATCGGCGAGAGCGAGAATGCGGCCGTACTCCACGATCAGGAGCTTCGCCCCCTCACTGTACTCGTGCATGGGCTTCGGCATGACCTTCGGATATCCGTTGGTCTGGAACTTGTGATGCCAGAGGATAATCTCCGCGGTGAAATCAAACTTATCGCGAAGCATCCGATAGCTGTCCATGACATGCTTTCGCATGATCACGTAATCGGCTTCGGTAAATGGCGTCGTCTTGCCGAGCACTGCTTTCGGAACCAGTGCTTTCCCGATGTCGTGGAGCGCCCCGGCAAAAAGAAGAGGTCGCTCTTCGCAATGCGTGTACTTTGCGATGGAGCGTGCGACGATCGCGACACGGAGCGAATGCAGATAGTGCGCATGCGTCACTTCATTCTTGTCTTTGAGCGGCGCCATGAGCGAGCGAATCGTGAGGCGGTCTCTATCCTTGACCTCTGCCCCTTCGCAGGCACGACGGAAATCGTCTTCGAGTTTCTCTGTCTCGGTCACTTCCGCCACCGCTCCAGAGACCGGCCGACGTCGCCGACGATCTCATTGATGCGGGTGTTCTTTTCGACTTCAGTGACGCCGAGCACATCATCAAGCTTTCCGTGACGCCTCAGCACGCCGAGCATCGCAAACGTGGCGGACTCCGCCGGACTCTGCGGCTGGTGTTTCTTCTCACCACTCGCTCGCATGAGGTAGCGATTCCAGATGTCCATTGGTCTCTCCTTGGATTCAATTGACCGGAAATACTATATTGAAATTATGGAAAATGTCAACAAAGTGTGGTAGTGTACGCCTTTATGAAAAGAATTCCGAGGAGATGGGTGGCGCTTCCCTTTGATCTGGAGGTCCGACGCTCACGCACGGGCCGCGGCATGTTTACAAAAGAGCCCATTTTGCGCGGAGCGTGCATTATTGAGTACACGGGACGCGAGTTGAATAAAAAAGAACAAGAGAAAGGTGGTAAATACTTTTTCTGGACCTCTCCGCGGACGATGATCGACGGCAACATCAAGGGCAATCGGGCGCGCTTTATCAATCACTCATGCAGGCCCAATTGCGAGATTGATATCCGTAAGCAAAGGATCTTTGTATTTGCCAAACGCGCCATCAAAGCTGGTGAAGAGCTCACCTACGACTACGACACCGAATATTTTGAGGAGCACATCAAGCCCCGCGGCTGCCTATGCGACAAGTGCCGTGAAAAAAGAGGGGCTACAGCGCATGCACCGGCGCGGTGAGATCGCGTTCGGCGCGATTGACGATGCGTTCCATGGTAGCGACTACTTCGGTGGGATGTTTGCCGAGAGCGCTTTCTTCCGAGAGCATGACGGCGTCGGCGCTTGAGAGGATCGCGAAAGACACGTCTGTCACCTCGGCGCGCGTGGGTTCGAGATTTTCCGTCATTGAGAGCATCATTTGCGTTGCGACGATGACGGGCTTGCCCGCGCTCTTCGTGCGCGCGATGAGATCGCGCTCCACAAATGGAATGTCCTCTATCGGTATCGCATTTCCCAAATCCCCGCGGGCGATCATGATCGCGTCGGCGGTCGCAAGTATCGCATCAAAGTTATCGATTGCTTCACGTCGCTCGATCTTGGCGATTATCGGGAGATTCGCGCCGCGCTCCACAATACGTGCACGCAGCGCCGAGACATCGTCCGCGCTGCCGACATATGACTGCGCTATGTACTCGACCTTGAGCCCGAGTCCAAAATCGAGATCGAATAGGTCTTTGTCGGTGATCTCGGCGCTCGTACTATCGAACGCATGACCGGCGTCGGTGCGTTGACGGGGGCCCGAGAGATCGAGAATGACCGGAATGCGTTTTTGTGCCTCCTGAGCAGCCGCGCGGATGTTTTGAATAAAACGGCCGTTGGTCTCGTGCGTCCCGTGCGAGCAGTTGATTCGCGCGACATCCATGCCGCCCTCAATCATCTTCGAAAGAATCTCGATCTCACCGCTCGCGGGCCCTACGGTTGCTACGATCTGTGCTCGTGAGCTCATATGGTTGTGCCACTTATTATAGCGAGACGTTCGTACTTCGCCCGCCTCTCCTTTTTGCGCAGTGCTCCCGCCTTGAGACCGAAGGCTCCAAAAGCATAGGCGAGATCCGCGATGAAATCGTCCATGGTCTCCCCGCTTCTATGACTCACGATGCAGTCGATCTCGGATTCGCGCGCGAGCTTCATTGCCTCAAAGACTTCCGAAAGCGTGCCGATCTGATTCGGCTTGATGATGATGCCCCTGATACTACGTGATTCAATCGCGCGTTTCAATCGCATCGGGTTCGTGACAGTGAGATCGTCGCCGACGACGCGTGTATCGGTCGATGCCTGGAATTTTGAGAACGCATCAAACGCGTCTTCGTGAAATGGGTCCTCGATCGAAATGATCGGATACTTTTGTATCAAATCGGCATACAAAGCGGCGAGTTCATCGGTACTATATGAGCGCCCGCCGACCGCGTACCCTCCGTCCTCAAAGAACGAAGACGCTGCAACATCAATCGCTATCCTGACGCGACCCTCAAAGCCCGCTTGTGCGATCGCCTGAGAGAGAAGATCAAACGGCACATGCGGATCAGATTCGGGAATCACATAGCCGCCTTCGTCTCCCGCCGAGCGCGCGCTCTCCTCGCTATACCGGCTTCGAATCACCTCCTCAAGACGACCTCCGATCTTTTCGAGCATACCGACTGATTCGGCTACGCTCTCGGACTCTGGCACGAGCATGTGCTCTTGAAACGAGAGTGGCGAAGACGCATGCTTGCCGCCGTTGATGTAGTTGGAATACAGATACGGGATATCCCGTGATGGCTTGATCTCGGCGCATGAACGTAGGTGCTCATAGACGGGAATGTTTTTTGCCGCGGCAGCGGCTTTTGCGCACGCGATGCTCACCCCGATAAGGACGTTGCCGCCGAGATTCGATTTATTAGGTGTGCCATCGATCGCGATGAGCCTATGATCGACCTCTTCTTGGTGGGTGACATCAAGGCCGACGAGTGCAGGCCGCACCGTCTCGACAACATTCTTGATCGCAGCGTTCATATGCCCATCTGTATCGCGAAGCTCACATGCCTCCGCCGATCCGGTCGATGCGCCCGACGGCACGGAAAACGTGCCCGTACTTTCTCCCGTGTGGACAGTGACCGCGATCGTCGGCTTGCCGCGCGAATCGCGGACCTCCTCGGCAGTGATGTTGGTGATCGCGCTCATACCTTGCGAAGATACATAAAGAGATCCGAGACATTGGATTCCGTCTGGCCCGTATAAAAGAGGTCGCCTGTCGATTGAAAGAGTGGCAATGTGTTGAAATTTTGCAGACACGCGTCGATATCGAATCCACCGCGTACCGCACGTTCGATCGTCCCCATATCGGCAAGCGCACCCGCAGCGTCGGAATTATCAATCCCGTCGGAAGCCATAGAGACGAAAATTTGTTCGTGATTCATAAATTTGAGGGATGCAAGCGATGTGTATTGGCAGCGGCCGCCGAGCGCATCTTTTTGAGGAAGCACGATACGCGGCTCGCCGCCCGCGATCGCAGCGGAGACTCCACTGATCGCACTATGCATTTTCCCCACGAGCGACATCGGCTCATCGTAGAGCGCGTCGCCCACTTGTGCGACCTCATATCCAAGCTGCGAAGCTTTCAACTGCATCCACTCGAGCGCCACGCGGTTGGAAACCATGGGCACATTGCGAATGCCGGCAAAAAGCGTCCGATCTTTCGGTGTTTCCCTCAGAGTGTAGCCGGAGAGCCCGTACTTGTGCAGGATTGCGGCGGCGTCCTCTTTTGTCGATTCGTCGAAATACGTGGGGCCTGAGGCGACGTCGCCATACTTGTCACCCGGCACATCGCAGAAAATCAGCCCGACCACAGTCGCGGGGTGCAGCATCGCGGCGAGTCCACCGCCTTTGACCTCCGATATATGACGACGAACAAGATTCATCTCATCGATCGTGGCACCTACGCGCGCGCAGTCATCGTAGAGCTTTGTGCCCTGTTCACATTCGTCGAGCGGCCAGCACAAAAGCGACGACCCGCCCCCCGAGACGATTACGAGGACAAGATCCCCGGCACTCACTTGCCCGGCCATGTTCACGATTTTCCCCGTGTGTGCGACATTTTCTTTTGTCGGGTGAGGATGTGAGCCCTGTCGAATTTCAATGATCTCACAGACACCCGGCCGCACGTCGATCGCGACACCCTCGGCGATGCGGCCATGCAGCATCGACTCCACCGCAGCAATAGCCTTGCATGATGCCTTTCCAAAACCAATAACCTTGACGCTGCGATATTTTGAAAGGTCGTAGAGGGTCTTGTCGATTGTCAGCACCTGACCATCGAAATGCATCTTCTCGCGAACAACACGTTCCGTGTCGATACCCATGTAGGCCGCTTCGGCTATCGTAAGCGCATCTCTGCGAAGAGTCGTCGTCGCAAGCTGATCGAAATTTTTTATGATGCCAGCCATTATGAGACGATATTACGCGGGGTTCCGCCGATAAATCCAAGAATGTTGTCTACGGTCGTCTGCAGTATCTCGCTATACGCCTCTTTCGAGAAAAAGGCGATGTGCGGCGTCACGACGACACGCGGCATCCGCACAAGCATGTGATCGCGAATGATTGATTTCAAATCCTGCATAGATTCGGAATTCTTCACGAGCTCCATTTCGTCTTTCAGCGATCGCTCTCCTTCGAGAACATCGAGTCCCGCTCCCGCGATGCGTCCTCCTCGGAGTGCCTCGAGAAGCGCTTCGGTATCGATAAGCTCCCCGCGCGCTGTATTAATGACATATGCTCCGTGCTTCATTTTCGACAGACGTTCTCCATTGAGGAGGTGGTGATTCTCCGGGACATAGGGCACGTGGAGAGTGACGACATCGGATGCGGCAAGAAGCTCGTCGAGTGAGACGTACTTCGTGTCCTCCTTTTCGAGTGAATTGTCGGGGAATTTGTCGAACATGAGGACGTGCATGCCAAAACCCTGGGCGATCCGGACGACATTGCGGCCGATCGCGCCCGTACCGACGACACCGATCGTCTTGCCAAAAAGATCGAAGCCGCCGAGTGCTGCGGTATCAAAGCTCTCTGTTTCCTTTACCTGATGGATCGCTTCGGGAAAACGACGAGAAAGATTGAGAAGCAGTCCGAATGCGAACTCGGCGACGGTACGGGCGCCATATTTCGCGACGTTGGCCACGGCCACCCCTTTTTCTTTTGCATGTGGGAGATTGATGTGGTCGACACCTGTCGAGCGCGCCGCGATCAGCTTCAGATTCGGCAACGCGTCGATGTATTCCGGAGTCACCGCAGATGGGACGAAGACCGAGAGCGCCTGTGCATCCGCGTGAGCACGCACAAAATCCATTGATATTCGTTCATTGGTATACACGATTTCATGCCCTACGAGCTTTTCTGCAAATAATGAGCGGAGCGCCTCATCGGCGTCTGTGACGATGATTTTCATGCATTAATTATAGCAACCAAAAAAACACATCCGCGCCTAGTGCGGGCTCACGTAGCTTTGGGTAAATCGCTCGTCCCGAGAAATGAGCCGGCCGTCGGTATCGACCCGGTATATGAGCACATTTCCAAACGGCATCTCCACATCCTTAATGCCGTCATCGGAGATACTTTCAATGTATTTCATGAGTGAACGGATCGTATTGCCGTGCGAGACCACGAGTACATTTTTGCCACTCCTCAGCATCGGAAGAATGGTCTCGAGATAAAACGGCACGGCGCGCTCATAGACCATTTTCAGGGTCTCGCCATGCGGTATCGGGTACGTGAATTCACGATGCATGCGATTGAATTCCGCCTCGCCCATAAGCTCCTTCATGGCGAGCTTGTTCTTGCCCGTATAATCTCCGTAATCGCGCTCGTTGATCGCAGCATCTCGCAGCACAGGCACATCCTCTTGCCCCATAGCGCGGAGCATTTCTTCGAGCGTCTCTTTTGAGCGGCATTGCATCGAGCAGACAGCCTGCTGAATCTTAAATTCGCGTACCTGCAGACCCATCTCGTACGACATCTTTTTGCCAAAAGGCGTCAGGTGGACGTCGCGGCTTCCGGTCCATGTACCGCTTTTGTTCCAGAGCGATTCGTGATGACGAGCGATAAATAGTGTGCCAGGGGCGGGCATAGATGTATTGCATGCTACCATGATTATGAATTCACCCTCGACCCATATGACAAATAAGCCACTCGATGTCGCATATTTTTCGATGGAATTCGCCCTCGACGACCGATTTCATAATTTTGCGGGTGGTCTTGGCGTGCTCGCCGCAGACACGATGTACTCATTTGCCGACCTCGGCATCAAAGCTGTGGGAGTAACGATGTGGTACCACCAGAGCGAAGAAGCGGGCAAGACACTCGATCCGAGTCCGTATATGAAAAAGCGAGATGAGACCGTCGAGGTGCAGATCGAAAACAGAATAGTGAAGCTCGCGATTTGGGAGTACGAAGCAAAGGGCCACAGCGGAAATTCAGTCCCCGTACTTTTTTTGAGTGCAAACCTGCCTGAGAACAAGCACTGGGATCGCGATCTTACAAAATTCCTCTATGCATCAGATCGCTATACGCGCCTCGGTCAGGAAGCGATACTCGGCATCGGCGGATATCGCGCACTGAAAGCTTGCGGCTACGGCCCAATCGCCTACTACCACATGAATGAAGGCCATACCGCACTCCTGGGCCTCGAGCGATTGCGCGCCAATGGGTACAACTACGACATCGTCCGTTCCAAATCCACCTTCACGACGCATACACCGATTCCCGCAGGCCACGATTACTTCGACTACGATCTCGCACGCGCCTCTGTCGGCTACATTCTCCCTTCCAATATTCAAGAGCTCGCGACACACGACAGCCTCGGCATGACGCAGCTCGCGATGAATCTGAGCGTCCGCACAAATGCAGTCTCGCGCACGCACAAACACGTGACCGAGCAGATGTTCCCCGGGCGAGCGATTGAATACGTGACCAACGGCGTCTACCACCCTCGCTGGGTCGGTGACCGGCTGCGCGAGCTTTTTGACACACGCCTCTCAGGCTGGCAGCAAGACCCTTCGCGGCTTGAAAAAGTATTTGATATTCCGGATGAGGCGCTTGCATCGGCAATGCGCGAGCAAAAACGATCGCTCGTCGATTGGATCAACGAACAGCCGCGCTGCTTCCATAAAGACCAGGCGGTGCAGGATGATAAATTTGATACGGATACGCTCACGATCGGCTTTGCGCGTCGCTTTGTGCCGTACAAGCGCCCGAGTCTTATTTTCAAAAATATCGATCGCCTGCGATCGATCGGTTTCCGTAAACTTCAATTTGTTTTTGCGGGCAAGTGCCACCGGAATGACGCCTACTGCAATCAGCTCCACGACACTATCGCGCACTATGATTGCGAACTCCGCGGACAGATCCGTGTCATAGTCCTCCCCGACTACAATCTTGAGATCGCCAAGCGACTCATGACAGGCGTCGATGTCTGGCTCAACAACCCGGTGCCCCCGCGCGAGGCGAGCGGGACGAGCGGCATGAAAGCGGCGCTCAACGGCGCACTTAATCTTTCGATACTCGACGGCTGGTGGGTCGAGGGTTATGAAATGCGGCCAAAAGCC
Organism: uncultured Candidatus Saccharibacteria bacterium; assembly: GCA_964623775.1. Taxonomy (GTDB): domain Bacteria; phylum Patescibacteriota; class Minisyncoccia; order Phycocordibacterales; family UBA2100; genus UBA10103. The sequence goes on from CAZUVH010000002.1 coordinate 220,636, forward strand.
GGCTGGGGCATCGTCGGCAATTCCGGCGAAGGCGAAGAGAGCGACGCACACGACAACGCTGCGCTTCTCGATGCTCTTGAGGAGATGCTCCGCATCTACCACGACAATCCACCTGAGTGGCGCGATCGCGTAAAAAATTCAATTGCACTTGCAGGTTACTTCAATACACACCGCATGATTCGCGAATATCAGGAGCGCGTCTGGAAGAAATAAATTATGAAAACAGGCCGCACTATCGGCGGCCTGTAGATCAGATATCGACGCGGCCCTTTAGCCGCGGGACGATATGACACTTCTCTCCTATCAGTCCCTGAAGCTTTTTCAGCTCATACGCACTGATGCGGATTGCGACGGTAGTACCTGTCGGGAACGTGTCGACAATATCAACATCCACGACGGTCGGCAAAAAATCCTCGAGTCGCGGACTATCTTGCCTGAGATTTCCGAGACTGGATCCGCGTTTCAGCGAGACGATTCGCTCAAGCATCTTTTCCTCTGCTTCCTGATCTTCGTATCCCTGGACAACGTAGAACGTGCGTGAAAGCGCGTTGGCAAGACCGTTGGTGAACGAATCCCGTACCGCGCTGCGCACGATGACTGAATCTTCTCCATGGAGATCGACGCGCATCCAGCGCCGCACATCACCCTTCCTCGTGATCCATCCGTCTTCCACATTGAGATATGCGGGACGTCCGGGCAGTATGATTATCCAATAGTTACCGACGCGTTTGCATGAGCCAATGCCGCCTAGAAAACCCTGGATGTACGACTCGATCCTTTCTGGACTAGGCCTCTTGGCTTTCATCCATCGAATCCTGTTGGCAACAAGCCAGCCCGTTTCCGATTCTTCGGTCACCTTTTCCTCCTAAAATTATCTGTAGCAAAGATACCATATTCAGACTTCCACGCCGCCTTTAGAGCGGTACGCTCGTTTTGATCTTGAAATTGCCGCGGAAGAATGGATGCTCCGCATCTCCCTCTCCGAGCTCCCCGACCATGATTTCGTATCCGCCGTCTTCGTGCGCAAAGACGCCGATCTCATTACCCCCGCCGGCAAACCAGCACTGTACGGCGGAGAGCTCCCCTGCGAGCAACCCCTTGCCATCGATCCCTCCCGATGCCCCGATCTCGCTGCAACTGCCGGTAAATGTGCCTACGTCGTGCACCTTGCCATTTACCACTGCTTTCACACTGGTATGCGGCATCCCATCGCTTCCTTCCGTACTCTCCATGCGCCATGTGGTCGTGATCTTGGTGGCAGCACCTTTTGCCTGATATATGTCCTGCTCTTTAACGACCGTATCACCCACAACGTAATCCTTGGATGGATTATATTCCTTCAATCCGATCATATCGCGATCATCCTGAAGATTCGCCGTCGAGTCGATCAAATTACTGAATTGCTGTTCGGTCGGCTTATCGCCCGTCTGGAAATACTGCTTCAGCACACTGCGCGGCACGAGCGCATACGTCGCACCTGCGATGATCACAATCACTCCGATACCGATAAATATGTTTTTCATACCGACATTATAGCCTTTTACTTTTAGGGTAACAAAAAAGGCGGCACTGTGGCCGCCTAAATCCTGTGTCTGATATACACCTGGTCACTGACCAAGAAGTACAGCACGGCCTTTTGGTCGTAGTAATGTTCGAGCGTGAATTCGATGATTTCCGTGATCTTCTTCTCGTCACACATAACGAGAACGGGGACCATCCCCTCTTCAAATATCTCGCCCTCGGGAGATTCCCAGATGCCCCTTACCGACTTGAGAATCGTGAGACCGCCCGAAATCATTCGCACCTGTTCGTCCCATTGGCGATGATAATCCAAGGGAATTTCCTCCCCATCGTTCCATTTTCGTGGGACGAGGATTTGCCACAGTTTACTCACGCGGACCTCCGCCGAGGATATTGCGAACAGCTTGGATGGTGACGGCTTGATCCGCATAAAACTGATCCGGACCCTCCCCGTAGCCGATATCCATTTCGGTGCCTTTCTCCCACTGCGAGACGCCAAATCCTTGGTTGGGCCTCCATTCGACGCACACGATTTTCTCCCCGTGGATGATGTCGAGAAACCACGTGCCGCCGTTCTCGACATGTAACGGCGTATCGATCTCGATCTTGATACCCGGAAATTCGGCATGGATTGCTGCCTTGATCTGCTCAATTGCATTCATCTGATGCTCCACATCTTTGTCCGGAAATAATCTACAACAAATTACAAAAATGTCGAGCCAGTAAAATAAAAATTTAAACTGCACTCTCGACGAGGGCGTTCTTATATTCAAACTAAAGACGTTTTCGTCCGGGATTATCTTTATCCGAAAAGGCATCGGCAATTACATTGAACAGCTCGGTGCCAGTCTTAGCATGGACTCTGAGATTGCGAACGAACGCTTCCGCTTCTGTTGGCCACCCTTCACTCTGCAGCAATTCGCGGTGGGATTCAAGGTGCTGACTGAGTGAGTGCTCGTCATACACATAGAGCGCGCCGCTCCACACTGCTGACTCTTCCCGATTAAGACGAAGTGTTTTCAATCCTCTTGCATTCATCTCTTTGGCAAATGCCTCCGGGTCCACGTGGCATATGTCAATTAGAGTTTCAATCGGCAAGTAACCCAACGGTTTATGAGATCCAACCAGGCGCAAGTCGTCGAGCAGCGCTTCTTTGTCTTTTTCAACGCCTTCCTTCTTCCCCTCTAAATTATTCCTGGATTTTTCCATACAGTTTCGAGACTCGCCGACAAGTACAAAATTGGAAACGCCTATGTAGACATTTGAGCGACCCAGGTAAGGACGTCCGGGCCACACAAGTAAAGTGCTGAGAGGCGACCGTCGCTATATTCGCCACCGATATACAGAGCGAGGGGATTATTTTCTTTCACCGCCGCGTGCCCACTACCATACACAAATAATCTTTCGTGCCATTCGATTTTTGCAGCTTCTTCGGAATTGATCTTTATTAACTGCTGATTTTCTCTGTGCACCTTGTACCAGCCCGTCTCTGTGGGCACGTCACCCCATCCCACCCAACACCAATCATGCCTGGCATTCTCAATAAACTCCCTATCCATTACAACATCTATAACGCTCGCAATTCCACCACCAGTATCAACTATTTTGTCGTACGTAACTTTATTTTCTGATCGTTTCAGATTCATGCATTTAGTATAGCTTTCTTCCTCGTCTGAGACGATATGTGAACCACTGCGTTAGAAGAAAACCCCCAGAAAGGTCTGGGGGCTTAGATCATTTAGTCAACGAGGCGCAGTGCCGGAAAAAACACAGGCTCGCGATAGTACGCGAGGGCAAGCTTCTTTTCCATTGCGGGCCCCGCGGTCTCGGCAAACTGCTCGGATGCCGATTTCTCCTTGGGATCGATAAAGTAGAACATCACCGCAAGAGATAGCCCGCCAAGAAAGAACTCTCCGGCATCTTTGAGACCGAAGTACTGGTACATAAGCCATGTGCCAGCTCCGATAAGCAGGAAATACGGGGACAGCCGACGACCACTCAATGTCGGCCACGGTTCGATCTTGATGATCTTCATACGTCCCTGCAGGTAACTGCCGCGCGCATAAGAACCATCGATCAGGAAGCCGATGAGCCGGAACAAGACGAGGAGCATGAGAATCATCACTGCGGCAAACGTACGGATGAAAGCCATAAAGATGAGCAGGAGCCCGAACAGCCCCAGTGAAATGCGGGCGCTTCTCGGCTCAGGAAGTCCGTCAACGAACCATCCTTTGTCACGACCAAATACGAAACCGTACAGTTTCGATGAGCGAGAGAGGCTAAGCTGCTTCATTCCGTACTCCTTTTTGACACACTGATGGCGGGAGCTATCTGCCGAGGAACATACAATAATTTTCCCAGAAATACCAGTGGAGCGTACACGACCGTTATCGAATCGAGATCAGCTTGACGCTTCAGTAATTACAACGTAATACGGTATTAGAAAGAGAGGTGCAACATGCCCAATATGTTCGGTGGATCACAGTATCATCCTGCCTACGACCCCCGCTGGAAGGCCACCGAAGACGAGGACTGTCTTGATGGCGTCCTGTACACGGTGAGAAAGTATCACGACCAGTGGTGCGTCGTCGCCGAAGACGTCACTGGACGCACGTGGATCGTCGACCCCCCTACCGAAAAGCTGCGCAAGCGGCTGGCGCAGATGCAGGCGGCATGAGCTACAAACGCGATTGGGAGCAAATTCTCAATCGCGTTTTATTTTTTGCTGAGGGACAGGGACTCGAACCAAGATACTCGCCTTCCGAGCAGTATTATTTCTACGCTTTTTTATTCAATAAAGTATTCAAATAATCTACAAATGCCTGCTGTTCTTCTGTGCTCCCCTTCCAAAATTCGATCAGAATCCAACCTCCTGAATCACCCTGTAAAAAGGCACCTACTTTTGTACGCATCTGATAGTCGGGGTCGCCCATCATATTAGACGACAGGACTCTTTTAATTATTGTGCGTGTTTCAGAAGATGCGTCTTTGATCTCGACAGCAGGGAGGCCTTCCGGAGATTTACTTAACAACAAATGCACCTCAGTAGTTTTTTGTACTTTTTCAACTTTTGAATTTAATTTTTCCGGACCGTTTTTCACGTCTCTATTCTACTACAAGCGGGTGAAATGGTGCGTCTCGGGCACAATGACCTATCTCAAATTGGCTGGGGGACAGGGACTCGAACCCCGATAAACGCCTCCAAAGGGCGCTGTCCTACCATTAGACGATCCCCCAAATTGCGAACAAGTAGATAGTAACAAACGTTGAGGCGTTATAGAAATAGAAAGACCGGCACGGTGTGCCGGTCTCGGATTTACGGCAAGAGTTCCTTTCGGATTTCCGCCCATGAATTCACTCGTAGTACCTGGTTGAGGTGCTCGGCAAATGGCTGCACCTCTGCCCAATCGGGGCGGAAAAGGAAGCGATTCTGCACCATCGTGAGATGACTTAGCACTTCGAGCCGGTCGTCGATAAAATGCGTGATACCGAGCTCTTTGCATATCGCGGCCTTCTCACTCCGCTGTCGGCAGAAGCGCACATTATCCGACGGGATGTCTGTGAATTCGAAAAACCATCTGTCCTCAAGCCACTTACGGATGCCCTGCTCAGCTTCCTTATCGCACTTCGAGACGAGATACACACGGTCGCCGAAACGGCCATGCACCAACGCCCACAGCGTCCCCATAGCTTCCGGAATCGCCGTCGCATTGCGATAGTCTCCTGCGAAAAAGGAGCTTGTGGCCACGTCGCTCGCCCCTCGCTCAAAGATGACCCCGCCCATATCGACACCCAGCGCTTCTCTCTTCACTTTCACGTGGACTCTCCTTGTTGCAAGTGAAATTCGCTAGGCTGTTTCTAACACAAAATACGTGAGGTGTATAGACTTTTTGCAAATCTCATGTAACCTCCAGGGCAGAAAAAGGAGTTTCCGATGCGGCCAGTTCTAATCATCGAACGATACGAACTTGCGGTGGCACTGCGGAACAAGCAGAGTCACGCGATGACCAAAGCGATTTACGACACATTGAAGAGGTATGGAGCCGAGATCGAGCCGTTCGCACCAAAAGCTTATGGCGACCCTCTGATCAAGTGGTTTCGCATAAAGGTCGCGGATGGTAATCGCAGTGCACTGCTCGCTGCGCTCAATCTGCTCCCAGGTGTTGATGATGCTCGTCTGGAGCCTGATCAGCCTGCTCATTAGTCACGAAAGGCCCGCATCGCGCGGGCCTTTTTATGTCACCAATAAATCCAGAGACCGTAGGCGCGTAGCAATGGGCCAATGAAATATGATGCGATGTTGCACACGATCGATGCGGCGAGTGCATACTTCCAATTGAGTTTGAGGACACGATTGTAGATGAGCGCCTCGACGAGCACCGCAAAAGGCTCGCTCCACATGAGCGAGGTGGCGCGCGGCCAATAGGTGATAAACGGAAAGACAAACCACACGTACGGGATGGTCGCGAACGAGCCGAGGACTCCCGCAAATACAATATCCTTTAGTTGTTCCCTCTTTTTGAATACGTAGACAAGGAGCAGGAGGAGGACGATGGTCTCGATCGTCGTCGTGAAAACCAGCGACGAAATGAATCGGTGGACGTAGTCGATGGTGTTGGCGGGGTTCATACAGCAATACTACCAAATCGCATAAACAGCTATATACTTTGTCCTAGGAAACGTCACAAGGAGTAAAAAATGACAGCAGTCCTTGTAATCAAAAACTGGGATCTCGCACTCGCACTTCGCCATCACCGCAACCATCCGCTTGCGGTCGCGATCCGAGATACACTGAGTGATTGTGGAGCTTCTATTCACCCGCTCAATCTTCCCTTTACCGACGATGGCACCGAAAAGCTTTTTGTCGTTCAAGCAGAGGTAGGTGTTCTTAACGCCCTACTCCGCGATCTTCGCCATCTCCCCGGCGTCGCTGGAGCATACATAAAAGGCTAAAAATACTTGGGTCGCCGCTCTTCACGAGCGGCTTTGTTTTTTTAAAACACTATCCTTCTTTCTTGGCAGGTGTACTGCAATCAATGATCGCGAGCTCCAGCGGAAGGTGCGGCACGGCCGCGTACGCCATGCGCTCGTACGCTTCGAGGAGTGAGCGGAGGGTATCGGATGTGATTCCCGGATTCTTCACAATATCTTTCGCGAGCGCGAGATCAGCTTCGGTCAATTCATGCGAAAGTTCCTTTGCGAGCTCGGGCGCAAAACGCAGGAGCAAGACGACACGCATCCGATGGATAAGAAGCTTGGCGAGCGTGCGCATGTCCATGTTCTCAGATACTGCCTGCTGCACCGCGCGCAGCGATGTAGAAGAATTCTTCTGTGCAAGGCCGCTCAATATCTGTCGCACGAGCTCGCCGCGCGGAGCTCCGGCCACCGCTTCGACTTCCCCCACATCTACCTTCTTATCTCTCGAGACGGCGAGAACCTTTTGCAATATCGAAAGCGCATCACGGAAGGAACCTTCGGCCAAGAGTGCTACCAATTCCGCTGCCGCGCGCTCAAATGTATACCCCTCTTTCTTTGCGACGTCGGTCACAATCTGGGTCAGTACCTCTCGCGTCGGCTGATTAAAAGTGTAGATCTCGCAACGTGACTGGATCGTGTCGGGCACTTTGTCGCGGTCGGTCGTCGCAAGTACAAAAATCGCGTGCGCCGGCGGCTCTTCGAGCGTCTTCAAAAATGCGTTCCATGCTTCTTTCGTAAGCATGTGGGCCTCGTCGATTATGTACAATTTGTATTTCGAATCGAACGGCATCGCATAGACTCCCTCGCGCAATTCACGGATATCGTCGATACCGCGATTGGACGCAGCGTCCATTTCATACAAATCCTTGTCGGAGACGCCAAGCTCGCGCGCGAGAATACGCGCGACCGAGGTCTTCCCCGTCCCGCGACCGCCCGCAAAGAGGTATGCGTGCGCGATCTTTTTATTTTTTATCGCCTGTTCGAGGACTTCGGTCACCTGTGGCTGCCCCCGTACCTCGTCAAAAGATCCCGGTCGATATTGTCGATAAAGAGTCGTATGCTTTTGATCCTTGGCCATCAGCGGCAGTATAACAAAAGAAATGCCCCACCATTGGTGGGGCATTTAGAGTAGTTAGGCGTCTTCATACTGACGGCTGTAGCCATGCAGAATCTGCAAAAGCTCTGGACGCTTCTCGAAGAGCGCCTCCACCTCCTTTTCCGACATCTTCGCGGCCATCGCCACATTGGCAATCGTCCGCTCATTCTTCGGAAGGAGCTGAGTCTTGTACACAGCGACGAAACACCTATTGTACGGTCTTGAACTCGGTGCCTTGCTCGCAGTTTTCGTAGACCGTTTCTCAAGTACGTCATGGACCTTGGGCCCTGGCACGGATTTTTTGCGTACCGAGAGATGCCCTTCACCGCGCAGATCGAGTGCACGGATATCGTCGCCTTTCAGCCGCTTTTCTACAAATTCGAGCATCCGGGGCTCCGATACGCTAAATGATCGAGCTGCGTTTTTCGCCAGTTGTATTCGGGTCGGCTTCGCGGTCGTAAAATTCTTGCGCGCCAAATACAGTAGTGCGACTTTTTTCTTGTCATACGTACACCGATGCTTCAAATCAAGGGCTACTTCATCCTCGAGCTTGAGCGCAGTGCACAAGAAGTTGGTGTGGAACAGTCCGGGCGTCATATACGATGAGCCGCCGGTATCCTTGCGTAAACGCACCGCAACTTTTGCAAGTTCGAGAAACGTCGGCTTACCCTTAAACTTTTTTCGAGCCTTCTTCGCTGCTTCCAAGAGCTCCGCATACGGAATCTGGTGCGGGAGCACATCAAGACTTTTTCTGTGTTTTTCACGTAAACGGAAAAAAAAGGTTTTCAGAGCCGCCACCTTGTACTTTGATGACGCTGCTGCACGTCTACAGAGATCCAGCACTGTCGGCTTTTCACAGCCGAAAGTGGCCCGAGCCTTGAGGAGACATTGGTACTTCGATTTGTACGGTGCCATATGCGCTTTGAGACCCAATTCTTTTCGAGTCTCATCACTCATTCCCGTGAGATAGTCGCGCATTCGTCGTACCGGAACGCCAGCATACTGTGGCGCGAGCCTACAGATCTCATGATGCGAATAGCGAGTACCTTTCGAAAGGAAATCCTTGAGCGGCTTGAAAAGATCCGCGTCGCTCCGAGCCCCGTACCTTGGAGGCTGTTGCAGCTGCAGTGCAGCGCGTTTAGCTACCGTCAGCTTACTCATCAATTGAATCAGCTGTTTTTTTGTCGCCTCGCACTTCTTCGAAGCGGCTTCTACGAGCTCTCCGCGCTCCGGCTTATTTTCGCCGAACTCCTTTCGAGTCTCGAACAGGACGCCAATTAACCTCTTCCTTCTTTCACCCGGACGCATGGGGCGCTCCTCAGTGTCTATTTACTAGCACATTGGTATCACAAGTCTGTCAAGAGCACAATAACCCACGGCTTCAGGCACAATAAAAGGCCGTCGAACAAGTGTTCGACGGCCACTCCTCTATTCTTTCGAATACATACCCGAAGCGCGTCTCTTTACCCGCGCAGTGCGGATATTAAGCCCGGTTTTGTGTTCGCTCGGGATTTCGTTACAAATGAATGCGTACATTTGATCTGCCGTCAGGCCGGCAAGCGGAGCCGCTGCCATCGCGAGATCCATTGGGGTAACGAATTGTCTTCGATGACTCTTACGATAATCCGTGAGAGTCGCCAGTGCCCTTCGAAGCGTCATGATCGTATTCCAGTAGGAAGCGTCTTTGACTCCTGCAAATCCATACTTCAATTCAAATTTCTGGTTCCAGGAGAACGCCCGCCACAACTTGAAAGCCCCCCACATATTCAAATGCAGCTTTGGTGCCGTCCTCTCTGCAAGTTCAGTGCATGAAACGACGTTTTTTGCGATCTCCGACCGAGTGGATCGAAATACCTTGAAGACATCGTCAGACGACTCGCCCCAGAGCACGAGCTTGAGCGCCCTCTTTTTTTCTGACGGCAGCGATTTGATCATGACTCTCGCCTGCTTGACCGTCAGCCCAAGTAGAGGAGCCGCTTTTTCTGCGAGACGCGTGGCCGTTACGACCGATTCGGGCAACAATGAGCGCGCCTCTGCAATTTTTTCGTACTGCACACTTGCTGGCATTGGACCGCACCTTTTCTGCAAAACTAGCACAGTGATATCACTCTTTTGTCAATATCGCAACAAAATTCTTCAGGCAAAAAGAAGGGGCCAATGAAGTTTTAGTTCATTGGCCCATGATTTCGACGGAAGCACACTGACCTCCCCTAAATGGTGAGTACGCCGGAAGATCCCAGTGCACATTCAGTAATTTTTTATCACCATCTCGAAGTTTTGTGAGCATGAATTGTTTTATCCAATTCTCAGAAACAGCAAGCGCTGACGCAGCAATTCCAGCGACCTGCTGATAGGTAGGCTTGCCCGAAAATATCGAGCGGGCTTCATGAATCGCAGAGAGATTTTTCGCGTAAGTTCGCTCGCTCGCTCTCCTATGGCCACTTCGGATCGCATCATTTCTTTTCTGGAGAGTGACTGCCCGCGACTTCAGTCGAAGTGCATACCGGTGCGGCTTACGGAGCACTGGCCAGAACCTCTTAAAGCACGCATATGTCCGGCCACTCTGTTCAGCAGCCCGGATGAAGAGCTGCCGCGGCGTCGGCTTTTCTTTGAACGTGGACCGCGCTACGCGCAACTGCTGTAATTTTTCCGCGTATCCCGTCTCCAACCTCTTCTCAGCGAGAGCAAGATCCTCGATATCACTTTTCTTGAGAATTGAGAGGAAGACCTTGAGCGATTTTGCATTGAGATTGCCAAGTTTCGCTGCAGACTTCGCAAGTGTTGCGCGCGTGGGTTTCTCACAGAAGTTATTCCGCGCCAGTTTCAATAAACTTAGCTTGAACGCATAACTCGTGTCAGGCAGTCGCTTTCTTGGGGTCGCGCGCGATGCACCGACCCGATCTCTGTGGGTCGACATCGTTTAACCTTTGCACTGTTTTAAGCTAACACATTATTATCACGGTTTTGTCAATAGAGCAAGAGCTGCCTTCACGCTTTCGGTCTCCATCAAATGCACGCGTAATTCCTTGGCACCGTCCCACCCTGATACGTAGGCCTTGAAATGCTTTTTCATGACGGCGAAATTGGTGTTGCCGGTCAGTAATTCGTCGAAAAATTCGAGATGCTTGATGAGAGCGGCGATTCGCTCTTCTTTGGTCGGTAATTTTTCCCGGTCGAGAAAGAGCCAGGGATTCCCAAAAATCGCACGACCGAGCATGACACCGTCGCATTTCGTGACGGCAGCTTTTGCACGCGCATCTTTCATATCCTGCACATCACCGTTACCCAAGATGAGTGTCTTGGATTTCAGACTATCGCGAATCTCTACCGCGCGAGCGATCCTCTCCCACCTTGCGGGCACCAGCGACATCTCCTTGCGTGTGCGCGCGTGCATTGTGATCGCGACGGGATTTTCGGCGAGCAATTCAGGGAGCCAGGTCTCAAGCTCATCGGTGTTGTATCCAAGGCGCGTTTTGACGGACACCGGCAATCCTGCGGTCTTTGCGGCACGAATAAGCTCGCGCGCACGTGGTGGATCTTTCATAAGTGCGGCGCCGCACGCCTGGCGGACCACTTCGTCGACTGGGCACCCCATATTGATATCGATCCCATCAAAACCAAGCTCGGCAGCGAGCTTCGAAGCTTTTTCCATATATTCCGGATTGCCGGAAAAAAGCTGTGCGACAATCGGCCGCTCTGTCTCTGAGTACAGTAATTTCTTGCGTAATTTCCGCTGCCCGTTTTCATCGGCAAGTATGAGACCGTCGGCCGACGTGAATTCGGTAAACATCACATCTGGCTTGCCGTACTCGGCAATGATCCGTCGGAATGCCGCATCAGTCACATCCTCAAGCGGCGCAAGTGCAAAAAAGGGCTTCGGGAGAGATTGCCAGAAATTTTTCCCTGAAATTTTCATTGGCGCATAGTATCACTCACCCACTCACTCTGCAGCATTTTCCCCTTGAAATTTAAAATACACACGATTGCCAAATCTGAGATCGACGTATGCGAGGTCTGATTCCTTCCCCTTTAGCGCGTCCGACGAGAGGACAAGCTGCAAATCGCGTACGAGTTTGCTCGCATCCACTCCGAATCGAATCTTGATGTCATAGCCCTTGATGAGGTGTGCTCGATAATCAGTATCGGATTCGACCGAAGCGCCGCCTGCAGCAAATCCCGATTTGCGCAGGCGTTCGAGGACCGCAAATATCTCCTGCAAGCGTCCACCTGCAAATGTCTGTCCGATGGGTGCAGATGACGTCGCCACACCGCCATCAAATGTGTATGACGTCACCGTAATCGTGGAGGCCTCATCGAAGATAAAGCCGGAATCATCCATTCGATAACACACGCTGTTTTCGGAGCACCACAGAGCTGCCGGGCGTCGCTCGTCAATCGCAATCATGAGTGATTGCGAGAATTTAGACTGGCGCGTGATCTTGACCGCTCGAAGGCGGGGCATGTCGCGCAAAAGCCCTTGCTCAATCGCTACTCGGTCAAAAAAGAAAATATTTTTCTGCGAAATATAGTGCCACGTGGAATCATCGATCTGTTTCGAGACGTACTCCATCACTGTCTGCTTTGAAATCTCGTTATTTCCCGTCACGTGTATCGAATTGATCACAAAACGCTCGTGGCGCGAGAGCCAACTGATCCCGAATACGAGCACTGCTACCAGGCAGAGTATGATCGCCGCCACTATGAGGCGCGCCTTGCGTCTACGAGCACGTAATGGCGTTGCTTTTTCCGATCGCTTGGCAAATGAGCTTGAGCGCCGCTCGAGGAAACGGGCACGTTTTTCCCTAAGATCGAGCATTTTTTGAAAAGCCATACCAAATATCCCGGGCGGAATACCCGAGTGTCCCCTCATTATAACCCTCGGCCGTAGCCCTACGGGCGAGGCGTCCCGTGGTAGGGCCGTTGCGGCGCGAGCCCACCTCTCCTATTTTTTCGCAATACTATCCTTACCCATGTACGGCCTCAATGCTTCGGGAATCGCAATCGATCCATCAGCCTGTTGGTAGTTTTCAACGATATGGCAGAGGATGCGCGGGAGTGCGAGCGCTGTGTTGTTGAGAGAGTGTGCAAATCGTACCGTCTCGCCGTCGCGATAGCGGATATTGAGGCGCCTCGTCTGGAAATCATGGAAATACGACGATGAATGCGTCTCGCGGTAGCGCTTCTCGCTCGGCATCCATGCTTCTATGTCGTATTTCTTCACCTGCCCCAGGCCGATATCGCCTCCGCAATTCAAGACAACATGATACGGAAGCTTGAGTTCCTGCAAAAGCGCTTCGGAATTCGCCGTGAGCTCCTCGTGATGCCTGACCGATTCTTCGTGCGAGGCTTCGCAGAGTATCACCTGCTCGTATTTCACAAATTCGTGCACGCGAAAAATTCCCTTCTCGTCTTTACCATGACTCCCCGCTTCACGGCGGAAGCACGGTGAGAACGCGAAGAATTTGATCGGCAGGTCTTTCTTATCCAAAATCTCGTCCATGTAATATCCCATCGCAGCGACCTCTGCCGTCCCGGCGAGATAATCGCCGTCTTGAGTCTTGTACAAATCTTCCTCGCTCTGTGGCAAATATCCTGTGCCCATAAACGGCTCTTTGCGTACGAGTGACGGGACGATCATCGGCTGAAATCCCTCGCGATTCATAAATCGATCTTGCACGAATCGCTCAAGCGCCCACACAAGCCGCACGCCGTCGTTTTTCAAAAAGTAGCCGCGGAAGCCGGCGACCTTTGCGCCTCGCTCCAAATCCGCCATATCATTTGCGAGAAGAAGTTCCGACGCCGATTTCGGTTCAAAATCAAATTTTGGAAGTTCGCCCCATAGCTTTACCTCTTGATTGTCGGCATCCGATTCGCCTTCCGGGACCGAGATATCAGGGACGTTGGGTACATGGAGCATGAGCAAGCGCCACTCTTTCATCACCTCGGCGAGCGATTCCTCGGCAAGCTTGAGCGTCTCTTTGACCTGCTGCATGCTCGCGATGAGTTTCTGGCGCTCTTCCGGCGAGGCCTTGGCAATCGCTTCGGATGCCACATTTTGTTCAGCGCGCTTTTGATCGTAGGTCGCCTGAAGTTCGCGGCGCTTGGTGTCGAGCTCCAGGAGCCTCTCGATGTCCACCTTGATGCGCTTCTTGCGCGCGCCCGCTTCTACGATATCCTTATTTTCTCGGATAAATTTGATATCCAGCATTCATGAATAATACCATAAACGATACTTTGAAATCGCTCGCCCCGTCGGAATTTCCGTCGCTTCTGAGGGAAATTCCGGGTGCACCGAAGCAGCTCCATGTGCGTGGAGAATTGCCCTCGTACGATCTGCACTGGCTCGCCGTCGTGGGATCACGTGCGCTCACGAGCTACGGCAAGCATGTCATCGAGTATTTAATTGAGGGTTTGCGTGGGTACCCGATCGTGATCGTCTCCGGACTCGCCTACGGCGCAGACGCCGAGGCTCACAAAGCTGCAATACGAGCCGGCTTGCCGACGGTCGCCGTGCCCGGCAGCGGGCTCGATTGGGACGTGCTCTACCCGCGTGCCAATGTTGGCCTCGCAAAAGAAATCCTGAAGTCAGGTGGCGCACTCCTCTCCGAATTCAAGCCCGACATGAAGGCGACGGACTACACGTTCCCTCAGCGCAATCGCGTGATGGCGGGCCTCTGCAAAGCGACCCTCATAATAGAGGCAAAAGAAAAATCAGGATCTCTTATCACCGCACGCCTCGCTGCCGATTTCAACCGCGACGTACTTGTGGTGCCCGGACAGATCTTCAGTCCGGAGAGCAAGGGCACGCACCAATTCCTGCGCCTCGGCGCGACCGCGGTCACCTCACCTGAAGACATCCTGCAGGCGCTCGGAATTACTGCGCGAGATACCACGACGACGCTGCGTACCGATGTCTCCGATGAAGAAATGCGCGTACTCACCACAATCGCGACACCTCTCTCTCGCGACGAGCTGCTTCGTGAGCTTGATATGGAAATTCAGGAGGCCAACATTCTGCTTTCGATGATGGAAATCAAGGGCCTCATCGTTGAGGAATTGGGCGTCGTCAGGGCCCGCTAGA
>CAZUVH010000003.1:0-178076 GCA_964623775.1 uncultured Candidatus Saccharibacteria bacterium
AGCATTCGCCTGAAGAGCGAAGGGTCACCAGTTCGATCCTGGTCCTCGGCACAAATAAGCGGAGCGTTTTGGCACGAGGCCAGGATAAGGAGGGGGTCGGGGAACCTACTGGTTCCCCGTGGAGGAAGGATGGGAAAACCGTGGGTTTCCCAGGACCTAGGTCCTCGGCACAAATATAGGACAAAAAACGACCCCGCATAATAATGAGGGGTCGTTTGCCGTAAAGATCAGTGTTTTGAACAAGTGCAATCCGTGCAAAATGGGCGCTCGTACTTTTCCAGGGCCTTGAGGGTCAGGATTGCAGAAATAACCACTCCCACGACCGCTGTTGCGTGCCAGGCATAATACGGGGTTGCGAATGTGCCGATCAGAACGAATAGCAGCGAGATCATGAGCACACACATTGCCCATTTGGCCTCTCTGTTGGGACCAGAAATTTTCCCCACCCAGCGCATTCGTGTCACCTTAAGTCCATACCACGCAAAGTAGAGCGAAAAAATCAGCCAGGCGTAGAGCAGAAGCGGAAAGCCCAGGTACACAATGAATGCTGATACGAAGAGTGAGCCACAAAAAATGGAGTCGGCAATGGGATCTATCCATTTGCCGAAATTACTCTCCTGCCGCAAGGTTTTTGCAAGCCAGCCGTCGAGGAAATCCGTCAGTGCCAGTGTCGTGGCAACTGCAAAAGCCATACGAGGAAAACCAGCGTCCCAACGGTATATTTCCCTGAACAGGATGATCGGAATAGTGGGCGCTGCGAAAAGTCGCAGTAGCGTCAGTGCATTGGGCAAAGTGAGCGCGCACATTTCTTTCTCCGCTCTGAAGATATGTGTTCTATGAGCAGCCTAACAGGCTCAGGTGGCTGGTCAAATGCTTAGAGCCCGAGTGTAAAGGTGAGAGACTGTGTCTCCGGAAGCAGCCATTTTGATGTATCGAGCTTTATCTCCCTACTTGTGCCAAGTTCCTTATATTTGACCGATCCATTTTTCAGTGCGTAGTCGAAGATCTTACGGGTGATCTCGACGTCTTTGAGGCAATATTCGCGTACTTTTTCCACCTCACCGTTGCGCCACCATACAAGAGATTGAGCACCCGAAGCGATCTTCTTCGATCCGAGCGTAGCTTCGGCAATCGAGTCGAGTTTGAGCCTGCGCCCGAGTGTGGCGTGAACTTCTTTCATGATATCCACGCTTTTGATGCGGGTGAGATCGCCCGGGTAGTATTTATTGAGGAGGGGAATATCAAAATGATCGGAGTTGTAACCGACCAAAATATCGGTGCGCTCAAGAATTTTCCATAATTTTCCAAGATCCTGTTCCAGGTAGCTCGTATACTCGTTGGTCTCTGAGTCGTGGACTCCAACGAGCGCGATATTGAGATTGTCGAATGAGCCGGCCTCTTGCATCCAATTGGCTGTTTCGATATCAAAGGTGACCACACGCATAAATTATGTGTGGAGTATACCAGATCAATCTGACGCAGATCGATTATCCGAGCGAGGAAAACAAATGTTCGGAAATTCGTTCTGCGGGAAGTGTGATCTCATTGCCAGTCGCCAAATTTTTTACGATGTAGCGGCCCGAATCGCGCTCTTTTGAGCCGACAGCAATCACAAATGGCACTTTCATCTTGTCTGCGTGGCGAATTTGGTCACCGATTCGTTTGCCAGAAAAATTGACCGCCACCGTGACGTCTTCACGGCGGAGACTCTGTGCGAGCTGGACAGCGTGGGCGCGTGCCGCATCTTCAATGACGCAGATCATGAGCTCGGTAGCCGGTGCGTATTCAGGGAGGAGATTGTGCGCTGCGAGGAAATCGCGCGCCGTGACATCGCCCATGGCAAAACCGACTGCGGGGACCGTGTCGCCACCGAACATCCCGAGCAGATTGTCGTACCTCCCGCCACCAAAAAGAGATCGGCGGTTGCTTTCGTCTGTATCGAAGATCTCGAAGACCATACCAGTGTAGTAATCAAAGCCGCGCGTGATCGACGTATCGACGACCATATTGCGCACACCGAGGTGTTCGAGATGAATACGCAGTTCTTCAAGATACGCGGTCGATGTTATGGAATTCAGTTTCTCGACGAGTTTTGAAGCATTCTCACCTGCGACCTTGGAAAGCTCCTCCTCAAAGTTCTCGAGTTTTCCGCGCTTATCGAGCAGGCGTGTCACTGAGGCGCGCGCGTCTGAATCCAGGCCGAGCTCTTCGTAGATCGAATCAAGGATGCGACGATCGGATACGTGGATTTCGAAATTAGTCTCGTCCGCGCCGAGGCTTCGCAAGATGCCGTGTGCGACCGCGATGATCTCTGCGTCGGCCTCTATTGTGTCGCTCCCGATAATATCGGCGTTCAGCTGCCAAAATTCGCGTTCGCGACCTTTTCGCACCTGTTCGTATCGGAAGAAATTAGCAATTGAATACCATCTTGCCGGCATCGGTATCTCGCGGCTTTTTGCCGCTATCATTCGGGCGACCGTCGGCGTCATCTCGGGGCGAAGCGTCACTTCACGATCTCCGCGATCTTTAAAGGTGAACGTCTGCTCGTTGACGATCTCTTCCGATGTCTTGGAGCGGTAGAGATCGGTGGGCTCGAGGACGCTCGCGTTGTATTCCTCGTACCCAAAGAGCTCGCACACGCGCTCCATGTGCTCAAAAAGGTACCGCTGCAGAAATTGGTCTTGAGGATAGAAATCACGGACGCCCTTGTACGGGTCGGTCGACACTTTCTCGCCTTTTTTCATTATCTTCATTATACCCAGCAGTGAAAAATGGCATAGCGCATTTTGTGCCGCCGCCGTAATTTCCAATGAAGATTTATATCTCGACTGTATTCGATTTTCGACATCATTATTGCGCGGCACAATGCCATTTTCTACTGACTGGGTTATACTCATTGCGACATGAAAACGACAGCTATATACGCAATAAGGAAGGCGCGACCAGGCATGGGTCACGGGCTTTTTGCCACGAGACCGGTTCGACTAGGGGAGTTTGTCATCGAATACACCGGTAATAAGATATCTACGAAGGTCGCCGACGAACTCACCACCCGGTACCTTTTTGAGATTGATTCAGAGTGGACGATTGATGGCGCCGAGCGCTCGAATATTGCGCGGTATGTGAATCATTCCTGCGACCCGAATTGTGAGGCTGAAATAAAGGATAACCGCATCTTTTTTAATGCGATCCGTGATATCGAAAAAGGGGAGGAATTTACCATCGATTACGGTGAGGAGTATTTCGACGAATTTATCAAACCGCACGGCTGCAAGTGCCAATCATGCGCGCTTAGCCGCGTAATCGTGACTGGATAGATCTACTCAAGATCGGCAAGCGACATCTCGGCAAGCGATTCGATAGTTTTATGTGCACCGATCGACATGAGATCGGTGTGTTTTTCTCGGGGACCGAGACCGATTATTTTTCCCGCGCCGGCGTTTTGTGCTGCTTTGATTCCCGATCTCGAGTCCTCAATTACGACGCATTTTTCGATCGGTACGCTTATTTTCTCTGCGGCGCGTAGGAAGATATCGGGTGCCGGTTTACCTGGTACCGTGCCGTCGTCGAAAGCAATTTTTTCAACGTTGAACCACTTGTCGAGATGGAGGTTATGTACATAAAAACGCACGTTTATTTCGGGAGAAGACGTGCCGATCGTAAAGGGAATCCGGTTTTCTTTCAGGAGCTCAAATAAATTCTCCGCCCCGGGCGAAAGACGGAAATCATCTGCCTTTGAAAGTGCGATCCCCTGGTAAGCCGTTTCTTTCATTTTAATGTGAGAATGCAGCTCATCTCCGTCGATATCTTTGCCGAGTACGTACGAAAAAACGTCCTTGTTCGCTTTACCGTGGACGTTGTTTTGCATCTCTTCCTCCGAAAAAGGGATACCCCGAAGATCTCCCGAGACATTTTTCCACGCCTCATCATGCCACAAAGTATCCCATAAAAGGACCCCGTTGAAGTCGAAGATCACCCCTCTATATCTCATGCGCTGCCGATGAAGATTCCGGCCAGAAGTACAAGCGCTCCGCCGAAGACGACCTGTGCGATCGAGAGCCAGAAACTCAATTTGAAGAAGTGGTAGCGGATGTAACCGATCGCGAAAAGTTCGAGCGCGACGATGAAGTATGCGAGATAGAGTGCTGTCGTGAGATCCGGAATAAGGAAGGGAAGCGTGTGCAATATACCACCGATGAATGTCATGACTCCGACTATCGATCCGCGGATAAAGGGGTGGCCACGCCCCGTGTGTTCCCCTGTGTCAGACAAGCCTTCCGCGAACGCCATACTGATACCTGCGCCGACAGACGCTGCGACGCCGACGAGAAAAGCCACGTGCGTGTTCTGTGAAGCGAAGGCCGCAGCAAAGAGAGGGGCGAGCGTCGATACTGAGCCGTCAATCAATCCGACAAGTGCGGGCTGCACTACTTTCAAAAGAAAAGCGCGGTCAATATGTTCCTGTTCGGTCATCGTCTGAGTGTCATTGTTCATGGGCGTTTTGGTATAGTATACTCCTATCATGAAAAACGGCGTAATGGTTTTCTGGGCGATTTTACTTGCAGTGGTTGTGATCGGATTCGGTGCTTCATTTTTCCTCCAATCGGGTCCAGGTAGGTACGACAAGCTCGCTCAGTGCATCAAGGATCGCGGTGTCATTTTCTACGGTGCATTTTGGTGCCCTCACTGCCAAAATACCAAGGCTCTCTTCGGTAAATCTGCCAAACTCCTCCCGTACGTCGAGTGCTCGACGCCAGATGGAAAGGGCCAGGTGCAAGTATGCAAGGACAAGGGCGTGCAGAGTTACCCATGGTGGACGCGGCCCGATGGCGCTGTGATGAACGGTGAAAATTCGATCGAGAAATGGGCTGCATTCTCCGGCTGTACGCTCGACGGTCAGCAGACGGATTTTGCTCCCGCCGCACCCTCGGCGACCGGTACGGTGATGAAAATACAGTAAGCACTATGGCGGTAGAAACACTCAACTACCTCGTCGCTCTCTGCACCCTCCTCCTCCAGATTGGTGTCGTCGCACTTCTCATTGCATATTTCTTCCGAGAAAAAAATACATTTATTGCAGATGTGGTTGCGCCGATTTCGAGGTGGGGCATTTGGATTGCCCTGTCCATGGTGCTCGGCGCGCTCGTGATGTCGCTCTACTACTCTGATGTCCTCGGCTTCGAGCCGTGCCCCTTGTGCTGGTGGATGCGGATTTTCATGTACCCACAGGTGGTTCTTTTTGCACTCGCACTTTGGTTGAAGGATAAGAACGTGACAGTCTACTCAATCGCCCTCTCTGTCATCGGTCTTTGTGTCGGACTCTATAATCATGCGCTCCAGGTGCTCCCCGGGAGTGCACTGCCGTGCCCGGCTACTGGCACGGTGAGCTGCTCGCAGCGTATTATCTTTGAATTCGGCTACATCACATTTCCGCTTGTCGGAGTCTCACTCTTTGCGTTCCTCATCGTGCTCATGCTCTTCGTTCGCGCTGAACGAAAAGACAATCTGCTGAAATACTCGAGTGAGCCAGCCTAATCAAGCGCCTTGACCAGGCCGTGTAATTGTGCGATTGTGCGCGCAGTTACAAGGGAGATGCGTCATGTTGGCTCCTACCGTGCCCCCGGAAGTGGTGTGTATCTTAGAAGGCTTGAGCTCAGACCAAATCATCGTCCTCTCGTCGATGTCGCGCGGGATGTCTACCGCAGTAATTGCTAAGAAGTGGGGGATGCCGCCCGAGAAAGTGGCTGCTGTTTCGCTCCAGATACACAGCATGCTCGGTGATGGCGCCGTGTCGGCCTATCGTGAATACGGTCGCACCCTCGGTTTTACCGATGATGGAAAAGGCGCGCTGCTGCCGGAGTTGCGCAAATCGAAATCGACATTTCAGGAAGTCGAATTCGAGATTCCCGAGCCCGAAGCGTCTGTCGTGATTGACCGCGTATCGCAGTTGCCGACTTGGGTAAAAAAGATCGCCCAGAAGATCATGGAGGGGGTCGATGCCGGAGATATTCCTGCGGCATGTAAGATCTCTGTCCAGCGAATGAGCGGCATTATGAATCAGATATCATGTGCTGTCGGAATCATCCCCTCAGGTACTACAAACAAGGCAGCGAGGTGGAAGGCCGCCGAACAACGGCTCCGCGCGCTCAACGCTTCAGATATTGAATTCTAATATTGATCCCGGCAAAACTGCCGGGATCTTCCTTTTGAATAATCGAAATCACGCGTGCGTGATCATGCTGCGCTCGATATCAGCGATTGTACCCCCTACTTTTTTGCCAGGATTCAATATATTGAGCGGATCAAATATCTTTTTCACCTCCGAAAATAGTTCCACCATCTTTTCTCCATACATAAGTGGAAGGTAGGGGGTGCGGACGATGCCGTCGTTGTGTTCACCGGTCGTCGAGCCATGGTATTTCGCGACGAGTGCGTAGATTTTTGGCTGGAGTTCAAGAATCTCTTTTCGCACCGACTCCTTGCTCAAGTCCATAAGCGGGATGATGTGAAAATTACCATCACCCACATGTCCGGCGATCGTATAGATGAGGTCGTGCGCATTGAGCATTGAGTTTATCTCGGGAATAAAACGCGGGTAATCATCGGGATGCACGACGATGTCATCGATAAAGGGCGCTGCGTGGAGGCCGTGAAGATTCTTGCGCAAGAGTGAGAAACTCTCTCGGCGGATCGTCCAGTATTTTGCCGATTGCGTCTCGCTTCTCGCGATTTTGGTGCGCAGCGCAAGACCGTCGAGGCTCGCGCGAGCGGATTTTGCCTTTTCCCACGCCTCCTCTGCAGAATCCTCGGCGAATTCAGCCATGAGGACCAGCTTGGGGACACCGCCAGTCATCGCCATCCATACCTCCGGGATAAATGCGAAACCGAGTTTGATCATTTGTACGATTCCGAAGTGCCCGATGATTTGCGGGATGAAGCGGACGGCAAGCTTAAACGTCTGGTCGTCGTACGACTCGAATGATTCGGGAGCATGCTTGAGTACGCGGTGTACGATGTCGGGGAGAATTTCGAAGTCGGTAAGGAAAACGACGAGCATTGCGCGATGATCCTTGGTCTTCACGAGGCCGAGCTTCATCTTTGTGATGAGTGCGAGCGTACCCTGCGAGCCGGTGATGAGCTGCGAGAGGTCAAAGGTGCCGCGAGTTTTGTCGATGACATTCCAGAGCGCGTACCCGGCCGAATTCTTGGTCACGTTGGGGCGCGCGGCTTCTATCGCGGCGGCGTGCGTGTCGAGCAGGTCGTGCATCTCTCTATATATAGAGCCCTCCAGCGTCTGTTCCTTCTGTTTTTCTTCAAGTTCCTGCGCAGTCAGGGGCCGAAATGTGGCTTGAGAGCCATCAGAGAGTACGACGTCGAGTTCGCGCACGTAGCGATTGGTCTTGCCATACTGCAGCGTGAGTTCTCCGCCGGAATTATTGGAAACCATGCCGCCGATTGCGCAGAGATTGCGGGAAGCAGGGTAAGAGGGGATGATCTTGCCGCTTTTAGCGAGCGTCTCTTTTTCAAAATCGCGGTAGTACACACCCGGCTCGGCGATCGCGTAATCGCTGCCAACCTCGATGATGCGATTCATGTATTTCGTAAAAACGACTGAGACGCCGTTGGTGAGCGGTCCGCCGGTCATGTCGGTACCCGCTGAGCGCGCGGCGAGAGAGATGTCGGTACCGGATTGTTTTTCTACAGCGACCGCACGCACGACCGAGGACACGTCGTCTTTGTCCTTGGGAAAGACGACCATTGACGGTGTGCGCTCGAAAATACTCGTGTCGTGACTGTATTCCTTGAGTGTCTTCGCGTCATCAGTCACGTCGCCCTTTATAAGCGTAGCAATCCGTTCGCGTAAATTCATTCACAAAATTATAGCAGGGAAAAGAAAGAGGCCGCCCATATGCTCGGGCGGCCTTTAGTCTAAAGAGCAAAAATCAAGGTTTGAGACCTGCCTCGATCATCAGAAGTCGGATTTCATCGACAGCAGCGCACGGAGAAATCTCGTCATCGTATCTACCCGTCATGTAACTCGTGATTCCATCAATGATCGCATCGATCTCCTGTACCTTGAGATCGCTTCCTGTTGCGACCGTGCGCACCCATCCATCAATAAGGTCGCACACGTCCACCTTGTTGCCATTCCAACTTTTCTCGAGTTGAATTTCGTACGTGTTGAGGGTGCGAGGCATGTGCCCAAGATACTTGTGGGGTGTTTCCAAGGTCGTGTCATTGCTCATCGATACCTCCTTCTGGTGGAATCAAGGGGCCCGCGAAAATCTCGCGGGCCTCAAGAACTAGTTGTGACTGTCGAGCGACATGCCGCGCGTAGCCGTGCGCGAATTGAGCTTGTTGGCGATCGGTGACTGGATGGCCGCCAAGAACAAAAGCATGGCGAATTCCGTCCTCGCGAAGAGAGCGAGTTGTGGGGTACCTGCTACCCCGAGGGTAAACAAGATGATACCGACAATCAGGGTCCCGAGCATGAAGTTGCACTGGGTGGAGTTGTCGACACCAGGGTGGGTGACGCGCAGAAGTTCGGTCAGGAAGAGTGCGGCGGTTGCAGGATACAGAATATCGACTCCCGAAGCGACGAATGTTCCCGACGAGAAAATCTCACGTCGTAGATCGACTTCAAAAAAAGCCAGACCCGCGTACAGAGCGATGAGGTATGCCGTGAAGGGCGTCCACTCCCGTGCTTTGCGGACGCAATACCAGCAACATCCGCCGATAAATCCGCAGAAGCGCCGGAAACGCCCCTTCGTCGCGACCATCTCAGCTGCCACAACAGCTTCAGCCATCTGACCCTCACCAGGCATAGTAGACCTCCAATGTTTGATTTACTCGCGCGATTTTGCATTGAAATCACCTCTAAGTCAAGCGCTCGATATTTGTATTTTTATAGAAAGATGGTATAATCAATTCAGAAAAACAGAGAGGAGCGACCAATGCACTGGAAACGGTGGACGGTCACGCTTCTCGTGATCGTCGGAATCATTTTTGCAATCGATGTCGCGACTGATACGTATGCGATCGGCGCGTCGTTTCAATTCGCGTGGCGAGTGACTCTCTTTGGGATTGCATGGATCACGCGGAGCGCCCTCGACATCCTTGCTCTCGTGCTCCGCAGGAGAGCGTGGCGTCTTGTCACGATGATTACACCGATCGGGTGGGGGTATCTCGGAAGTGTCTTTCTCTCGGAAGCGAGGCTCAAGCATGCAATCATCTGGCTCGATCATTGTCGCGGATTTCGTGAACATCTCCGCCTGTGGTGGCACCGCCTCCCGACGTGGAAGAAATTTGCGTTCGTCGCGTTTGTGATCACGATGCAAATTATTCTTCTACCGACGATCTCGCAGTACATCATTCTTTTCCCTGTGAGCTTCATGGTGCCGGTCATTCGAGGTGCTGCACAGCGTCTCTATAGCTGGATCACCGATATGTTTCTCGGAAAATTATATTGGAGTTACTGCGGCACTATGCACCGCCGGATCATGACGTGGGTACGCTCGCTGTGGCTTCTCAAGATCTGTCACGGCGCTATCCGTCTCGCGCGTCTTCAATATCTGACGGCGTGGAGACTGTGGATGTACGACGAGACATATCGCGACGAAGCCGGAGAATTGTGGATCAGCTTTCTGGAGCCGATACGGCTCTGGAGAAGCGGGTACCTCAATAAATACGTCGGCCGCCCGCTTTTTGCGGGACGCGCATCACACACTTCGGCGCCTACTGCTCTTACAGCCACCTGATTCGAAGGAGTCGGGTGGTTTTCTTTAAATAAAATAAAAGAGCCGCATGTGCGCGGCTCCTTTGGGATTACAAAAGAACAAAACGATCCCTGATTTTAACTACGCCGTCGGTCAGTGCTTCGGCGCGAAGTCCTCCGATACCTGCAAAACGCTCCTTGAATCCTTTTCTCTTTGAGAGTGCAGATGGTCGATGGCAAGGATCGGCGAGTTCCACGCCACGGAACTGCACATCTCCGAATGAGAATCTTCTGCCGACAAGCTCGTTCAGATCCACCCCCCACGTCACGAAGTTGCGACGCGTGTCTTTGCCGAGAAAAGGCGACAATTCTCCAGACCCGGTCATTGCTACGGCCACCGTCAAAATGGATTCGAACGCAATGAATGTTGCGTGCCGAATCTTCTCGGGCTTCACTTTTGAATACGCTCCAATTCCGAGCGCATATCGATCGCCAACAATTCCGACTCCGGCTTTCACTGTGACTTCATGCTGACGGATCATCGGAGCACCAGCTTCGGGGCATGTGTAAATTTCACAGATACTTGGCGGAGTGGGTACGAGCTTAGGCATTCCACCTATCCTCATCCCGAGTGACATCGTTCCTTTTGAGGCAGACTTTTTCATTTCGATCTCCTATCGTTCCTGAGAGTTTTTTATCACTTTTTGAAGCTGGTCACAATGAGCAGGTCAAATCAACTTGACATATCCATGGATCGAACTAGCATAGCAGTAACCATGATTGAATATGTTAAAAACTCTCTTCTGTCGTATCGAACGAAAAGCGGTATCACTCAGGAAGAGCTTGCAGAGCGTGTCGGCGTCAGTCGGCAGACGATCATTGCTATTGAAAAGGGGAATTACACCCCCTCGGTACTTCTCGCGCTCAAGATTGCACGCTGTTTCCGCGTGCCGTTAGAAGATATATTTAAAATATCGCATGAACGTTAACGTTACATTTCAAGTGATCAGTGCGCTCGCGCTCGTCGTGCTCGCGGTGCTCTTGGTGAATCCTTTTGCAATCTGGATGCCGACGATGATGCACATGCTGGTGCTCGGCATCGCGGTTGTCGTTTTCGGGATATTTTGTGTATTTGCGCTTGCCGAGCGGACGGAAGACGAACGAGGGGAGACGCACAAAGCGCGTGCGGGCCGTGCAGCATTCTTGGCGGGCGGATCTGTTCTCATCGTTGGAATTATTCTACAGACGTTTGCCCATGCGCTTGATCCATGGCTCGTCGGCGCGCTCGTCGGGATGGTTGTGGCAAAAGTATTCTCTCGGCTCTACGATCATTGGTACTGCTAAGCACTTCGGTATCCACAGACGATGTAAAGTAGACTTGACATCCATGTCAGGTCTTTTAAACTTGATTCATTAGTTTAAAAAATTTCACTATGAATTTGATTGCAATGGTACTTGGTCTGGTCGTTCTCCTCGGAGGCGGTTACTTTGTCGCACAAAAAAGCGGCGTTCTCTCCGGCGACACGATGCAGAAAGAATCAACGATCGGCGGGGCGATAGAAGATGCGATGGCAGCAAAAGACGCGATGATGAAAAAAAATGAAGCGACCGAAGCCGCGATGATGCAAAAGGACGAGGGGATGACAGCAGGTGACGCCATGATGAAGGATGAGACGATGATGCAAAAGGACGACACAATGATGAAAGGCGAGGAGGGTGCAATGATGAAATCTGGCTCGTACGAAACGTATTCACCGGAAAAAATGGCGGCAGCAAAGGGCAGGGTGCTTCTCTACTTCCACGCGGATTGGTGCCCGATCTGCCGCGGAATCGAAGCGGATATTAAAGCAAATCTCGGAAAGATCCCTGGCGACGTCACGATCCTCAAGGTCAATTACGACGCCGCGACTGATTTGAGACAGAAGTACGGTGTTACGTACCAGCACACGTTTGTACAAATAAATTCTGATGGGTCTCTCGTCAAAAAGTGGGGCGACAGTACGAGTCTCTCGGGAGCATTGACCAAGGTACAATAAGAGTATGCAACTCTTTTTGCGTCTTCGCTCGGACAAAATGAATGCGAGCTTTCATTTTGAATCCTCGCTAGCCACAATAATTTCATGATCTTACTCCTGATTTCCTTCATTGCGGGCGTGCTCTCCGTCCTTGCGCCGTGCGTCCTGCCGCTTTTGCCGGTGATCGTGGGGCAATCGGTTACAGGTGAGCGGAGTCCGCGTCGTGCGATCGTAATCGTGGTCTCGCTCGGCCTCTCGATCGTTCTCTTCACACTGCTCCTCAAGGCGAGCACTGTGTTCATCAATGTTCCACCGAGCTTTTGGCTCTGGTTTTCCGGCGGTATTTTGATCACTTTTGGTATCGTGATGATGTTTCCGCGTCTCTGGGATTCTCTTGGAATCGTCGCTCTCGTCAATCGTAGTTCGAATCAGCTGCTCGCGACGGGATATCAGAAAAATTCTTTCTGGGGAGATGTCATTATGGGTGCGGCGCTTGGGCCTGTCTTTTCGAGTTGTAGCCCGACGTACTTCGTCGTACTTGCGACTGTTCTTCCCGCGTCATTTGCGATGGGGTTGCTCGATCTGATCGCATACGCAATTGGTCTTTCCGGATTTCTTCTCATTATCGCGCTCCTCGGGCAGCGGCTTGTCGACAAACTTGGGGTAACCATCGAGCCAACTGGATGGTTCCGCCGAGCGATTGGCATACTATTTGTCGCGGTAGGTGTCGCTATACTGACCGGATTTGAGAAAAAGGCGGAAATATGGCTCCTCGATCATGGATTCGATATCACAAAAATTGAGCAACGGCTCCTGGAAGCAAATCCTCCGAGAAACGAATCGCAAATGTGTGCAGCCGGTTTTTGCCCCGGCCAGGTAAGTGTCACAGAGCTTGCTACTACGACCGAGGAGATCATTGCCCCCGGGAAAGCTGTTGCCGACGCGAAAATCGCAATACAGGTCACAAAGAAAGCGGCGATGTACGCAAAGGCACCTGAGCTCGTCATGCCAAACGCTTATATAAATACAGACGGGAAACCAATCACGATTGGCGAATTTCTCGGCAAGAAAGTCGTGCTCATTGATATCTGGACATACAGCTGCATCAACTGCCAGCGCACGCTCCCGTATCTCAAGGCATGGCATCAAAAGTACAAAGACCAAGGTCTCGTCATTATCGGCGTACACACACCAGAATTTGCATTCGAAAAGGTGCAGAAGAACGTGCAGGATGCGGCGATGGGTTTTGGACTCACATATCCGATCGTGCTCGACAATGAGTACAAGACCTGGAACGCATTTGGTAACAATTACTGGCCGCGCAAATATCTTATCGATATCGACGGCTATATCGTGTATGACCACGCGGGAGAAGGGCAGTATGAGGAGGCGGAGGAGGCGATTCAGGCGGCGCTCGCCGAGCGTGCGAAGCGCCTCGGGGCCACTGATATGGCTGATGTAGGCATTACCGCACCGAGCGACGCTGTGGCCGTGCAGTACGGATTGGTCGGAAGTCCTGAGACGTACTTCGGCGCATGGCGGAATGATAATTTTGGAAACGGTACGCCAGGTCAAATAGGAATCCAGACGCTCACGCTTCCGCAATCACTCGCACCCAATGCCTTTTATCTTGATGGTACCTGGAGTTTTGAGCGGGAATATGTGCAAAACGTCACACAGTCGGCGAAACTGCATTTCCGATACCAGTCAAAAGACGTGTACTTTGTCGCGAGCGCCGACAAGCCGGTCAGAATCAAAGTCACACGCGACGGCGGAAAATCGCTCGGTGCCGCACGAGGCGCGGATGTCGATCAAAATGGCTACGCGACGATCAATGAGGATCGACTTTACAAATTGATCGAAGATTCCGCGTATGGCGCGCACACGCTCGAGATAGAGGTGGAAGGGCAGGGGCTCAAAGCCTATACATTTACCTTTGGCTAACAAAAAGCCGCCCGAGGATACGGGCGGCTCAATATATTTTAAAAACAGTTGATTGGTGAGAAGGGGGTGAATGCCACCCCCTTCCAGCTACGGTTTCGAAAATTGTGAAACCGGGTTTTCAAGCGGATTGAATGCCACATATCCGATCACTGAATCACCCTCGACCTTGAGTCGCTTGAGCACATGATGTCCCACGTTGAGGTCGCCACCGTGCTCGCCGAGCCAGGCGATGAATTCCCGGGCGAGAAGTTTGTGCACTTCTTTGCCCTCCTCGGTCGGCGGAATATTCAGCGACCCATCGAGGAGCTTGCGACCCTCTTTTGCAAACTCCTCGTCCTTAATGAGAACGAAAGACGGCAGCTTTGAGCTGCTGGCTGAATATGTCCGCAAAATGACGTACCGGAGGATGGAATCACCGTGCAGCGCCCTGATCTTGCCCAGATTCTTCGGGGACTGGACAGCAATGCCGTACGCGTTGAGAGCTTCCTTGAGCTTGGCCACATATGCGGCCGACGGCTTGAAGCCGAGCGTGATCGGATTCTTGCGATCATTGTACGCCCGGTAGTGCAGCTCGAATTTCTCACGACATGTCGCGCAGGACCGCAGGTGATCGACTTTCGCAAGGAATTTTTCGTCGAATGCGGATTCATCCAGGCAGTTCATCGTTCTCTCGCCTGGAATCTGCTCTGGCAGCAGTCCGAGCTCCGCAGCGCGGTTTTCCATCGCGCGCTTTTCTTCTAGTGCGCGCATGGTCTGCGCGTCAGTCTTCGCTTTCCTTCGTCTGCTCACAGTGGTCTCCTTTGAATGATCTGCGGTAAATAAACACGAATATCGGAAGAGTGCAATGTCTTTACTCTATATAAAAAATGTTGTCAAACGCGTATTTGGGTGGAAGAAAGATTAAAAAATTGCTAAATTGCGGCACTTTAGCTTTCATTAGTAATTCATTAATTTTTTGGGGTCCTATGGATATATCTGTACCTAGAAGCGTTTCTCTTATTTTTAACAAATTGGCTGCAGGCACCGTTGTGCTCGCAATGGTCGTCAGCATGTTCCCAGCCGGTCTCACCGGTTTTAATTTTGCGTCGGCGGACGACAGTGGTTTTCTTTCACCCACGGTCAAGGATGTGAATCATGACGAATGGAGTAATGCAGACCGTGCATTCAGTAGCAACAATAATTACTCAACGGAAACCGACGAGGATGATGACCAGAGCTTTGAAAGTTTCGGTTTCTCGGTGCCATCAGCATCGACAATCAATGGAGTCGAGGTGAGCATCGAGGGCTTCACTGCTGACCCTTCCGGTTGTCAGGCTGAGGTGCGAATGTGGTCAGACAGCGATAATGAGCATTCTGACTACCGCACGCAGTCTGTCACGGACACTGAGGGGACGTATGTCCTCGGCGGGTCATCTGACTTGTGGGGTTCTACATGGATACCATCAGACTTCAGCAACGCGGACTTCCACGTGGAAATTCGATTTGATGATGTAGGAAGTGGTACCTGTGATGACATAGATGTTGAAAATGGTGGCATCGACATCAACCACAGCGGCAGTGTCAGCAGTTCTGATGATGGCTCCCTGGGCGGGAAGACCATAATTGACGGACGAGTTGATTGGGATAACAACGGTGTCGTAAATGGCAGCGATGATTCCTCTGCAAATGCGTTCCTTGGCAAAACGATCATCGATGGATGGGTAGACTTCAATGGCAGTGGAACGATTAGTGGTAGTGGAAGCAGTGACGACGGCGAGCTTGTGAATAACACGTTCTCGCTCGATCACATCCAAGTGAAAGTCCATTACACTCCAGATGCATGCAATGATGTGTTCACGTACGAAAAGGAGAGCGACTACAGCGATGCTCGCGTGGCCATCGACTTCCATGGCTTTGGTGGTAATGAAATTGACGTGTCGGCGCAAACTGGTTACGAAATTCAGGAAGTTTGGCTGGATGTCGAAGGTGATGGCGAATCAGGTTACTACCTCTATGCAACGGGCCCCGTAGACGACTTCAATCCACCAGGTGGCGAGATTGACGAAGCAAAAATCATAGTCAAAAAGACCTGCAACGGTGTATTGGAGGTGAAGAAAGTAATTGTCGGCGGTCATGATGGAGATGACGCAGAAGACTTCTCCTTCACGGTTGCGACAAATGACAGCGTTACGGTCCCGCAGAGTTTCGAAGCGGACGGCCAGAATGATCTCTCACTCGCTCCTGACACCTACACTGTCACAGAAACCGCAGCGGCGGGATGGGTCACTACATACGAAAATTGCTCCGACGTTTCTCTCGCACTTGGTGAGACAGAGACCTGTACCATAACCAACACAAGACTCGGCTCGATCACAATTGTGAAGGAGACGGTGCCCGGCGAAGTAGATCAAGACTTCGTCTTCACGACGAGCGAAGGTCTCGCGGAGGGGAATCAGTTCACCCTCAATACATCCGAGGAAAGCCAGGTTACATTCAGCGGACTCGAGGCCGGTGAGTATTCGATTACGGAAACGGAAGTTCCCGGCTATGTTCTCACGAATGTGAGCTGTGTAGCAGATGGTGCGGAATACATTGTTGAAGACAATATGGTATCGATCGGTCTCAGTAACACCACTGATGTAGTGTGTACTTTCACCAATAAGCGACTTCCGATGCTGACGGTCTACAAATATGCTTCTCCGCTCGACACGTCCTTCGACATTACGGTAGAGAATACTACGCTCGCGACGAGCAGCATCTTTACAGCTGATGTCGCAGGTGATGGTGAGGCAAACAGCGGTAATACGTATCATTACGTTGCGCTTGGCGACTACACTCTCACAGAAACACTTCCTGAGGGCTGGGGTGCAAATGGTACAGGCGGTGTCTCGAGCTCTGTCTGCTACAAGAATGGTGATGCGTCGGATATGGACGACACATCGATCAGCACATCTCTCGCGTATGGCGACGTAGTCAACTGTATCTTCAACAACACCCCGAATTCAATCCTTGCCGGAGACAAATTCGAGGATATGGATGGTAAGGGCGAAAGCACGGAAGGGGATGGTCTCAGCGGATGGACCATTAGACTCTTTGAGTGGGATGGTGACAGTTGGGATTTTGAGGACGACACAACGACGGATGCAGGAGGCATGTTCAACTTCGGCAACATTCAGCCTGGCAAATACCTCCTTTGCGAACAAGAACAGAGCAGTTGGTACCAATCAGTACCGTCTGACAGCACCACCCCGCCCGCAGGCGCTGTGGTCACGAGCTGCATCAATGACGTGACTTGGGGTTCGGCCAAGGGTTACAGAATCGAAATCGTTGATGTGCCGGTCGCAACCACGACGGCAACTGTCGACGATCAGGAGGTGGTGATTGCAGAGCCGCTCGAGGGTGACGACGAATTTCCGGGCCAGGTATTCGATGGCTTCCGTTTTGGTAACTACCAGAAAGGATCCATCGGTGGCATAAAGTGGAACGACGAAGACTCGAACGGTGTTCTCTGCACGGAGGAGATGGATGCAAATGATGAATGCACAGAAGAACAGGCTCCAGACAACAAGTGGTACATCGCTTACTCGGGTCCTTACAACAATGGCGGTGAATGGACCTCTGCAGGCACCTTCTCGTTCACCAATCTCGAGCCGGGCACATACACCTTGAGCGAATCCATGCAATCAGGGTGGGCACAGACGTACCCATACCTTTCGACGGGAAATCAGACGCATACCGTGGTCGTGCAATCAGGCGATCACAAGGTTCGCAATTTCGGCAACGTCGGTGACTCAACCATTTCAGGTGAGAAATGGAATGATGTCGACGGAGATGGGGTGAAAGACGAAGGCGAAACTACACCGGGCACTTCGTTCACATTCGAGCTGTACAAGATAGTCGGTGAGACATCAACACTGGTCACTACGCAGAGTGATAACGACGGATACACTTTCAGTGGCCTGCTCTCGGGTACCTACATGGTATGTGAGGTTGAAACTTCCGGCTGGGAACAGACATACCCCGCAGATGATGGTTGCCATACGGTGACCGTGGGTATTGATCAAGACTCGACCGACAATGACTTCGGCAACATTGAGGTGGTCGACATCTCTGGTATGAAGTACCACGACAAGAACAGAAACGGCGTCAAAGATGAAGGTGAGTTCGGCCTCTCGGGCTGGACCATCACGGCGACTCCGATCGTAGATTCGTGCAACGACGGATGCTGGGAGGAGGACACAGACAATATGAAGACGACAACGACAGATAGTGACGGCAACTACGTCTTCCATATCAAAAACAGCGAGACAGGAACGTGGCGAATTGCGGAAGTAAATCAATCCGCATGGACACAGACCGCGCCCACAGATCCGAGCTACTACGACACTCAGGTCTCGATCGGTGATCCATCCACAGGAAATAACTTCGGCAATTGGAAGTGGCCGGTCATACAGGTATACAAGTGGACCGATCTCAACTCGAACGGCACTCAAGACGAGGGTGAGGGGCCAGTCGCTGGTTACCCGATCGCAGTTGGCCAGATCACAGGCAGTGAAGGAGGTGAGGAAGGCGCCGACGCTCTCAATGTGGAAATTATCACCACTGAGCTCACCGGCTCCGATGGCTTTGCTAATATCGCTCTCAATCCCGCTTGGTTCGAGGACGGCCTCACGCAAAGTGAGTTGAACAATCTCGTTGTGTTTGAGGGTCAGCAGAGCAATTGGACGAAGACCTTCCCGAATTTCACGCACAATGACACGATCAATATCACCTGGCGCGACGGCCTCATTCCAATCACACTTCTCACAGACTCATTCTTCGATGTCTTCACAGAGGGCATATTCTCTGGCGGCGGCACTGCAACAGCAGGTCTTCAACACGACACGTACTCACCTGAGACTTCACTCAAGTTTGGCAACCACTACACCGAGCCGGTGACGGAGACGCCGTCGACCCCGACGAATGGCGGTGGTGGGGGTGGCGGCAACGGCCCGATCGCGGGATCTCTCCCGGCTGGTCAGGTACTTGGCGCATTCGCAAGTTCGAATGGCCAAGTGCTCGGTGAATCTGCGTGCAGTGCAGTACTCCTCACCGACTTCATGCGCCGCGGCAAGAAGAATGATCCAGAACAGGTGAAGCTCCTGCAGGAATTCCTCAACAAGGAAATGGGCCTCAACCTCCCAGTTACAGGCTTCTTTGGACCGTTGACCGAGAATGCGGTCAAGAGCTTCCAGATCAAGTACGCGGCTGACATCCTGACGCCATGGAATCTGTCGGAACCGACCGGATTCGTGTACCTCACGACGCTCCGCAAGATCAATCAGATCCACTGCGAAGCGCTCAATATCCCGATGCCTGAGCTCGTTCCATTCAGTGGCGAGTAAATAAAGCCCGTTTACCAGAAGCAAACCCCGCCTCTTGGCGGGGTTTGCGTTATAAAAGTGTGCGAGAATGAATACATGCGTCCCGTAGCCACCGCTCTTGCATCCGGGTTTATCCTCATAGCAATGAGCGTCACCCCTGCACTCGCTGACACCTCATTTTTCGTCGGTGACCGTGTCACCGTTACTTCCGGGCCTTTGAATGTACGTATGTCGCCCTCGATATACGATGCCCCATACGGCACACAAAAAGAGGGGAATCGCGGCGTCATCTTCCAGGGTCCTGTCGAAAAGGATGGTTATACCTGGTGGTTTATCGATTATGACAGCGGGGTGGATGGATGGAGCGTACAGAATTATCTGGGCAGCGCTCATGTGCAAAGTACGCAGACGGCTGCCGCGAATACGCAGATTCAGGCACTCTACTGGCAGCTCAAAAATATCCTCATTGTGTTGCAGCAACTGAAAACGCAGTAAGCATTTTGTGTACTTAAAACCACCTATAGATAAAGATAGGTACAAATAGAAAGAGTTGAATAGTGGATAATTGACGGGAGATTTCGTGCGACAATGAATCCATGAGTCGGAAGAGGGGCTTTTTTAGCAGCAAGAAAGTGAAGAGGGAATTCGAGCTGCTCGGGGGCGTATCGGCGACAGCGGCCTCGCTTCTCGTCGTTTCCATTTTTCTTCTCACGTCGCTCGACAAGATCCTCATTACCTCCAATCAGTACGCATCCGTCATTGCGGCGGTCTTGGTAGATCTCACAAATGGCGATCGTAATGCGAGCAACATCCACGGTCTCACGATCAATCCCGTACTCGTCGCGGTCGCGCAGGCCAAGGCGGATGACATGGCTGCAAAAGGCTATTTCTCGCACGTGTCGCCCGAGGGCAAAGACCCATGGCATTGGTTTAAGCTCGTCGGTTACAAATTCACGTACGCGGGAGAGAATCTCGCCGTTGACTTTTCGGACTCTGCTGATGTGCAGCGAGCATGGATGAATTCGCCGACGCATCGCAAGAATCTGCTCGATCCGCGCTTTACCGAAATAGGGATCGCGACAGCTGCTGGCTTCTATCAGGGCCACCCCACCATCTTTGTCGTCCAGGCATTCGGCGCCCCTGCAGCATCAGCAAGCGAGCCAACCGTCGCATCCAATGTACCGGACGATCCGGGCACGCTTGCCGTGGCAGAAGTAATGCCCACGGCGCCCACACAAGTCTTGGGCGAAACAACCGACTCTAATGTGGTAAAGCCGACGATGGAAGTGCGACCAATTACAGCTGGGGAGGTGGTAGTTGTGCCCCAGCACTCGGCTTGGTACGACCGCCTCGCGTCCTCACCGCGCAATTTCGTGTACATCACATACTATGTCATCGCGGCGCTCATCATCCTCTCGCTCTTGATCGAGACGGGTCTCCAGATACGCCTGCATCATGAGAAAAAGGCAGTTACGGCGGGCCTCATGCTCGCGCTCGTCCTCGGTTTTGTCTTCGTGACCAATGTGTACCTCTTCCCGCACCCTGTACTTGTCTCCGAAAACGCGGTGCAGATGGCAGCTGCTGCAGCCGCGCTCTAGTATTGATGCACGCAACAAAACCCCGCTTTCGCGGGGTTTTGTTACGCGAGTTTTTTTAATTGCCGAATTTGAATGCTCCGAAGATGCGTGCCCAGAAGCCAAGACCCTGAGATTTAGAAGTGCTCGCCGCTGCCGACGCGCTACCCTTGGCTGTCAGCTCGTTTCTGAGGTCACCAACAGTTGTAGAAGCGGGGAGTCCGAAGAAAAAGCTGAGGAATGAGCGGATACCGCCTCTGCCCCATCCCTTACCTTCATCATCCGTCGTTGTCGACTTTTCGCCGCGGTTTTCTTTTTGTTTTGAATCCTGGCGGCGGTCGGCGTCCTCCCGCTTGTCTGCGACACTGTCATTATCGTCGTCTGAGTCGCGGTATTCGCCCTTAATTTGCTGAATTTTCACATCAAGCTTGCCATCGGCATCGATATCGCCGATCTGCGCGCGATGCTCGAGTGAAGCATCCGCACCCATTTCTACCCCCAATCCTCCGCGATTGTTATCTGCAAGCGCGAGTGTCGGAAGAGCTAATAATGCGGTCATAAGACCAATAGTCACTTCTTTCTTCATATGTATTAGCGTAACACCAAAGTAGGGGAGTAATGTCAATACTGTTAATAGTGTGCTGCTGACCCTCATACCCCAGCCGGTGCCGCTCTCATGAAGACGAGTTCAAAATGAGTTCCTTACAGTACTGATTTTAAGCCATATTTTACTGCTATAATCCACTTCATGGTGACCGTAAGAATGATGAAGTACGGTCGTCTATATAAAGGGTCTGAAATTAATAGGTTATAAAAAAATTAACATTAGATATATATGACAGTATTTAAGAAAATGACCGCTGGAGTATTGGCGGCAGGCATTATGGTGCCGTCTCTCGCTTTTGCGCAGACGTCGACAAGTTCGACCCTCACGGCGCTTTTGGCGCAGATCAAAGCCTTAACGGCCCAGATTGAGGCTCTCAAACAGCAGCAGTCGACGTTGCAGGGCCAAATCAAGACGGTAAAAGAAGATGCGCGCGCGGCAGTGAAAGAACTTCGTGGCCAGATAAGGTGCGGAGCGAGCGGCGAAGATGTCGCGCTTCTCCAAACGATCCTCGCATCTGATCCGTCGATCTTCCCGGAAGGCATAATCAATGGCTTCTACGGCAAAAAGACGAGCGAGGCAGTTAAGCGCTTCCAGCGCATGACCGGTCTCACGCCGACAGGCTGCGTCGGTCCGCAGACCATGAACGCACTCAACAACTTCCTGAAGAAGCACCCGATCATAGTGCAAGACGGCACCGTCTGTGCGCTTGTATTGAATGGCGAAAAGCCGAAAGGCTGGGAGCGCAAGCTTGATCGTGAACGCGAGAAAATGGGTATGAGCTCCATCCCGACGTGCACGGGCGGCATTCCTCAGTCGATTCTCAATGCTTTCGGTATCAGTTCGACGACACCGTTTGTCCCGGGCAATACCGGTGTGACACAAGATGAAACGATTCCGGGAAGCGGCAAGATCACGATGTGCCACAAGCCAGGTCACAACAAAGTGACGATCTATGTCAGCTCGTCTGCTTTTGGCGCGCATATCGCGCATGGTGATCGCCTTGGTGCGTGCGATGGCAGTACTGCCACGACCACGACCGACACTATCGCGCCGACGATCAGTGGCGTGAGCTCGACCAACGTCACAACTACAGGTGTTACCGTTACCTGGACGACCAACGAGGCTGCCACCACGCAGGTTGAGTATGGCACTACGGCTTCGTACGGTTCGACGACTTCGCTCGATAGTACGAAGGTTACGAATCACAGCGCGGCGATCTCCGGACTCTCAAATGGTACGACCTATCACTTCCGCGTGATTTCGAAAGACGCGGCAGGGAATACGGCAACTTCTGGCGATATGACATTCACGACAGGTACGGTCGACACGACCGCCCCGTCGCTCTCAGCGATCACATCGACCAACCTGACAATGACCGGCGCCACAATCACGTGGACGACCAATGAGAACTCAACGAGTCAGGTGGAATACGGCACGACGGCTTCGTATGGAAATACGACCACCCTCGACACTGCGCTCGTAACAGGGCACAGCGTCAACCTTACCGGCCTCACGACCGGTACCACATACCACTTCCGCGTCATTTCGAAAGACGCTGCGAACAATGTGGCGACCTCCGGCGACATGACGTTTGTGACGACAGCCGACACCACCGCGCCAGTTATCTCCGGCGTCTCGGTCTCGCCGATCAGTGCAAGCAGCGCGTCGATCTCGTGGACGACCAATGAATCAGCTACGACCAAGGTGTACTACGACACCGTAGCCATCACGTCTGGTTCGCAGTTTGCGGTTGCCGCAGGCGCAGGCACGTCGCACATGGTTGGTCTCACCGGCCTCAGTGCGTCGACGACGTACTACTATGTCCTCGAATCGAAAGACGATCAGAACAACACCGCGACGACGACCCAGTCGAGCTTCGCGACGACCAACTAACCTACAGAGTGATCACTGGAGGCTTATGCAAACACCCCGGCACATGCCGGGGTGTTTTGCTGATATATAATGACGATATGAAAAATATTACCCACGTTCTGTTCGTGTTGTTTGTGTTTGCGATATTTTCCCTCCCCGCATCAGCGTATGCAGTGTCTGCATCGATCCAAGAAATTTCTCCCGGGACGAGCGTACTGCCGAAAAATAAATTTACGTTCAAAATCGTTCCGTCTGGATTTATGGCGCAATCGTACCAACTAACGGATTCGTTCCCCGGGACGACACTTACGGTCAACAACATCGACCAAGCTGGCCGCTTATTCTGGGTACCGCTCCCGAGTGATGTGGGGACGCACAATCTCACTATCACGGCGCAAGATTTCAACGGCAATAGCGCGATTGTCACACAGACCGTTACGATCTTGCCACCCCCCTCCGTCTCTATTCAGTCGGTTTCGCCTGACCTCAAAATCATGCCTGGTACGACGCTTACATTCCAAGTTGTTGCGACCGGTTTTACGAACCCGAGATTCACGGTGAGCGATTCTGTGAGCGGCTCGGGTATTGCCAATGTTACGATCGGCTCATCAGGCGCATTCTCATGGACGCCCGCTCCCGCTGACGACGGGGAGCACAGGATAACTGTCTACGCCAATGATTCAAGCGGCAGCAGTGCTTCTGCAAGCATCGATGTCGTAGTCGGCACCGGTCCGAGCATTGTGATCAATGGGATGTCGCCGGGCCCTTCAGTGACGCTCGGTCAAACGCTCACGTTTACGGCATCGCCGGTGCAATTTTCTCCGAATGCATTTTCAGTGACTGACACATTTTCAGGGACAACTGTTTCCAACGGCAACATCAATATCTCGGGTCAGTTTTCCTGGACTCCGTCAGGGATCGACGCGGGGACGCATACGCTTACAGTGACGGGGACGGTCGGGTTCTATGGCAAAAGTGCATCGGTGAAACAGGTGGTACATGTCCTTCGGCCCGGCGAGACGGCGCCAATACAGACTGTTGCTGCCACAAGCACTGCGCCCACAACAGCAATTGCCGCAAGCGATACTGCCGTGACCGCTCTTCAAAAACAGATTGCCGAACTCACTGCAAAAATCGCCGCTCAAAAAGGCGCATCTGTCTCCACCCCCGCGGCGACACCCGCACCCGTATCTGCAAACGGCTCATTCACGACCTACCTCTATCAAGGTATGGAGGGGGAAGAGGTGACTCGGTTGCAGAAAGTGCTGGCGCAGCAGGGCTTTTTCAGCGCAGAACCAAATGGCACCTTTGGACCGCTCACGGTGGCCGCGGTGAAGAAATTCCAGGCAGCGCAGGGTCTCAGCACGCTTGGGGTCGTGGGTCCGGCCACTCGCGCAGCGCTCAATGCACTCTCGAATTCTTCGGCGACACCGAAGGGTGTTGAAAATTCTGCCAGCAAATATGTATTTGAAAAGTTCCTCTCACGGGGCGATGAGAATACGGATGTTACGGAGCTTCAGAAGCGCCTCAAGGCACTTGGCTTTTTCACGGGCGAAGCATCGGGGTACTTTGGTCCAGCCACCTACGCGGCAGTCATAAAATTCCAGGTGGCAAATGGTCTTGACCCGAAAGGACATGTAGGGCCTGGCACGCGCGCTGCGCTCAATAAGTAATCAGCGCGCCACGTGTCCACAAAAAAATCAATTTGACCGGAGGTGGGGAGTGCTACAATCCGGACACTATGTTTAAGGAGGGGGCACTCGACACGAGAACGTCGGTTCTCATTGGCGGAGTTTTGGCTACTTCTGTATTTCTTGCGAATCCTAGTGTCTACAAAATCGGTACTACTCTTCCAAATTTCCATTTCTCGACCACCGCGTCGCACGAGAGCGCTGTCACGGTGCAGCTCGGGCCCTCGACGCTTCAAATCTCAGTCCCAGCTCCTCATGTATCGCAATCTCAAGTTGCATCTGTCGCACTTCCAGCAGATGGGCCAATCATTTATGATCCTGCGTCTGCGTCGATTACAATGGCAACTCCGCAGCTGATCGAGACGACAATCGTTGGGGCATCCATGCAGAGCGCTTCGGACGTCGCCCCTATTTCAGCCAGCGTCGCAACTCCTGCGATCTCCGAGACAATCGCTCCGGCCGTACCCGAGACTCCTGTGCCGGCAATTTCAGTACCAGTCCCGATCGAATCGGTGCAGGTACAAGCGCCAGTTCAAGAAAGTGCCACGCCATCGGTACCAGCAGATACAGTAATCGAAAATACCGCAGTAGAAAGTGCCGTGTCCGCTCCTGCAGCCGCTGAACCGGTTGTTACCCCTGTCGCAGAATCTGTCCAAGAAGTAGAAACGCCCGCCGTGACAACCCCTGTTGAAGAAATTCCAACCGCATCGGAGACTCCCGTAGAGGCACCAGCAGCTATTCCAGTACTTCCAGTCGAAGAATGCCACCCGAGCTATATCCCGTGTTTGCGCATTGATGCGAGTGATTATGATTGCGAAGGAGGTACAGGAAACGGCCCATACTACACAGGTAAGGTGCAGGTAATCGGTCCCGACGTGTTCGGGCTTGATAAAAATGGCGACGGGTGGGGATGCGAGGCGAGCTAAGAATTACAAATCTTCAGTAGCTCATCAAGGACGACGGATGTATCGGCGGGGCCCGTCACCATACGTGTCTTTACGCCGGTAGGGATCACGACGTAATCGTTGCCGCCCGGATAGAGCGCGTCACCGACGTAGAGCATCTCACCCGGTGCACAATCGAATTTTTTTGCCATCCATTCCACGCCGTACGCTTTGTTGATGCCTTTGCGCGTGATGTCGATCGTTGTCATGCCACCGATCAAGACCTCGAATTCGGGCAGCTGCTTCTCGAGCATTTTTTTTAGCTTCGTCCGCTTGGTCTGGTCTGGATCCCATGCCTTTTTCTGCTCGAGCGGCGCATCGAGCCCGATAGCCGCGAAGGCGATCTGTGCCTCGCGATCGATAATGCGCCATTTGTACGCAGAATCTTCGCTCACGATGCTTTTTGCGTCTTTTTGGATCGCATCGGCGATCTGTAGGCGCTCCTCGTGTGTCAGGGCAAAGGTGTAGCCTCTTTGCCACGATTCTCCGTCCCAGGAGTAGCACTCGGCGGCGCTGTTGGGGAATACGTAGAATCGCCATACGTTCTTCGATTTTTCTATTTCCGGCAGTATTTGCTCCTGCACACGCGCAAAACCGGCCGCGGTGATGATCGCGCACGGCATATAGTCGAGGAGGCGTCGTAATTTATCGAGCGTTTCCGGTTTTGGAGGTCGAAAACTCTCGGCAAGAGTATCATCGAGATCGAAGAGGGCGGCTTTCGGACAATTCATATGAAAAGAGTACCATAGCGCGACAGAAATCCACTGTTTTTGTCAAACTATCATGCGTGGTGCGCGGAAATTGAGTGCTAAAATAATGTAGGGCTAACTCTGCCCCTACTTTTGATACGCACACTCACAGCATGAAGACACGGATTTTGATGTTTGGTTGGGAATTTCCGCCGTTCCATAGCGGGGGTTTGGGTGTCGCCTGTCTCGGGCTTACGCGATCACTTTCCCGATTGGGGACGGAGGTGATTTTCGTCATGCCCAAGAAGCTCGATGTGCGATCTCCGTACGCCAAGATCGTCTTTGCCGACCGCGGTATCAAGGTAGTGACCCATGCAATCAATTCTCTGATTACCCCATACGTCACCGCCAAATCGTATTTGAAAAATCGCAGTGCTGCCGAGGCAATCTATGGCAAGGATCTCTACAGTGAGGTCATGCGCTATGCCGCGATGGGCGGCGTCATCGCCGAGGAAGAGGAATTTGATGTCATTTATGCACACGACTGGCTCTCTTTTGGCGCTGGAATGGAAGCGAAGAAGGCGACTGGTAAGCCGCTCATCGTACATGTGCATGCTACTGAATT
This sequence comes from uncultured Candidatus Saccharibacteria bacterium, assembly GCA_964623775.1. Taxonomy (GTDB): domain Bacteria; phylum Patescibacteriota; class Minisyncoccia; order Phycocordibacterales; family UBA2100; genus UBA10103. The sequence goes on from CAZUVH010000003.1 coordinate 27,019, forward strand.
CGACCGCTGCGGCGGTGCCTGGGGGGTCAATCACGATGTATATGAGGTGGAAAAAGCGGGCATGGAAGCAGCCGATGTCGTGATCGCGGTATCGGAACTGACAAAAAATATCTTGGTCCAAAACTACGGAATTCCAGCGAGTAAAATTCGCGTTGTCTACAACGGTATCGACGAAACGACAGCCACTACGGAGGGGCAGGGCTTACCGCGACTGCGCCAGCTGAAAAATGCCGGCTTCAAACTCGTCTTGTTCCTCGGGCGTGTCACACTTCAGAAGGGTCCGGATTATTTCATTCGTGCCGCAAAGCGGGTGCTCGAAGTGAATCCCAAAGTCTTCTTTATCCTCTCCGGATCCGGTGATATGGAAAAAAGTGTGATGGAGCTCGCGGCACGCCTTGGCGTCTCCGATCGGATGTTCTTCACGGGGCATCTCGAGGGTGCAGAGAAACACGAGGTCTATAGGGTTGCCGATCTTTTCGTGATGCCCTCCGTCTCCGAGCCTTTTGGCATCACCCCGCTTGAGGCAATGAAGATTGGTACGCCTGTGCTCATCTCAAAACAATCTGGCGTATCGGAAGTCGTGAAAAATGCGCTCAAGGCTGATTTCTGGGACATCGATGATATGGCCAACAAAATCCTCTCGGTCGTAAAATATCCAGGACTCGGTAGTGCGCTTTCTGAAAATGGCGCAGTGGAGGCCAATAAGCTCACGTGGAATCAGGCCGCCGAAAAGGTAGATAGTATCGTACAGACACTCGTGAAGACATAGAGGACTTTATCCACGTAATTGCTGAAGGAGGAAGTGTAAACATGCACTAGAATAGAGGTACGTCGCAGTGCGGCGTTTTTCTGCCATGAAATCGATCTGCTTTTATTTTCAAGTTCACCAACCGTATCGCGTCAAGCATTATCGTGTCTTTGATATCGGCAATGACCCCGAGTATTTCAATGACCGCGGCGAGCGCGATGTAAATAATAGACGCGTCATCGAGAAGGTGGCGCGCAAATCATACATTCCTGCGACCAAGCTCATTCTCCACCTTCTCAAAAAGCATCCAAGTTTCCGGGTCTCGTATTCATTTTCGGGTGTTGCTCTTGAACAAATGGAACAATACGTACCGGAAGTCATCGACCTTTTCAGGCAGGTGATCCAGACAGGGCAGGCAGAAGTCTTGGGCGAGACATACTACCATTCGCTCGCATTTTTCTATTCACCGGCAGAATTCGAGCGACAGGTCGCAAAGCATCGTGAAGTTGTTCGCAGGCTTTTTGGTGTGTGGCCACGCGTCTTCCGCAACACCGAGCTCTCGTACCGAAACGATCTTGGCACTTGGGCCGATCAAAACGGCTACGCGGGTGTAATTGCGGAAGGTTGGGATCCGATACTTGGCTGGCGCAGTCCAAATTATGTCTACAAGCCAAAAGGCGCACAAAACGCGCGCCTCCTTCTCAAGAATTACAAGCTCTCCGATGACGTCGCGTTCCGCTTTTCCTCGAAGCAGTGGACGGAGTGGCCGCTCACGACAGAAAAGTACGGCCAATGGCTCGGCGAAGCGGAGGGTGACACGGTGAATCTTTTTATGGACTACGAGACCTTCGGCGAACACCAGTGGGAAGACACCGGCATTTTTCATTTCTTGGAGAAATTGCCTGAAGAAATGGCAAAAAATCCGGGGATCGATTTCAAGACACCTTCTGAAGTCATTGCAAACTACGATCCGCGCGATGAGGTGGACATCCCGCACATTCTCACGTGGGCAGATACCGACCGTGATCTCACTGCCTGGGTAGGGAATCCGATGCAAAATGCCGCGATTGAAAATATTTATGCGATGGAGAATGACATTCATCTTGTAAACGACGCGAAGCTCATGGAGGATTGGCGCAAATTGCAGACTTCCGACCACTTCTACTACATGTGTACGAAATGGTCCAACGACGGCGATGTCCACGCCTATTTCTCACCGTACGAATCTCCGTACGAAGCCTACATTGCTTACATGAACGCGCTCACGGACCTCAGATTGCGCGTCAACAAACGCCTTCCCGCTCCAGTACAGGTCGGGCAGGGCTGATCTATGTCACGTTCGATTGTTTTATCCAACGGCGAGCTCTGCGTCGCACTCGATCACCGCGCGGAAGTACGCGACATCTACTACCCGCACGTCGGATTGGAGGATCATGTGCGCGGTCACTACCTTCACCGCGTAGGAGTGTGGGTCGACGGCCGCATGTCGTGGTTTGACGAAGACAATGGATGGGAGATCAGCATTTCATGCAGCGACGAATCGCTCGAGAGTCGAATAGTGGCAAAACATCAGGGCATCGAGGTCGAACTCAATTTCAAAGACACTGTCTACAACGAACGCCCTGTATTTTTTAGGCAGATCACCGTAAAAAACAATGCGAATCGCGCGAGAGAGATCAAATTATACTTTGGTCATCAATTCGAGATCTATAAGTCACACGGCTCAGATACGGCGTACTACGACCCCGCGTCGCATTCGATGATTCATTACAAGGGAAGACGTGTCTTTGTCATCGGAGCAGTACTCGATGGTGAGTCGTTCAATGACTACACCGCCGGGCGCGCCAATTTTCAGGGTCACGAAGGGTCGCATAGGGATGCGAGCGACGGTTCGCTCACGAAAAACCCAATCGAACACGGGCCGGCGGATTCGGCGATCGGCCTCTACGCCCAATATGAGTCGGGGCAGACGCGTACGTGTCACTACTGGATAGCTGCCGGACTTTCTATTCCAGAAGCGCAGGAGCTCAATCAGTACGTCATCAAGAAGACGCCGCAACATCTCGTGCAAAGCACCGCAGATTACTGGAAGGCGTGGGTCAATGCGTATCAGTGGGTTTTCACCGGGCTTCAGCCAGAGCATGTCGCGCTTTTTAAGCACTCACTCATGTACGTACGCGCACATGTCGACAAAGAGGGTGGGGTGCTCGCCAGCCTCGATTCCGATATGTTGCAGCACGGCCTCGATACATACACGTACGTATGGCCGCGCGACGGTGCGTACGTCGCACTCGCACTCGATCTGGCGGGCGATGCCAATGTGTCGAAGCGCTTTTTCGAATTCTGCAATTCTGTCATTTCCAGCGATGGTTATTTCATGCACAAATATCTTCCCGATAAATCACTCGGGAGTTCCTGGCATCCATGGGTAAAAGACGGCCAGATGCAGCTCCCGATCCAAGAGGACGAGACGGCACTCGTCATTTATGCGCTCAGGCACCACTACGAGCACAGTCGCGATCTGGAATTTCTTGAGCAAATGTACAATCTACTCATTGAAAAAGCCGGCGATTTTCTAGTGCATTATCGTGAACCAGACACAAAGCTCCCGAGACCTTCATATGATCTGTGGGAGGAAAAACGCGGCTGCTCGACCTATACGGCTGCATGCTGCTTTGGTGCCCTGACTGCCGCAGCAGATGTCGCGAAGATTCTCGGGAAAAGCGCCAACGAGACGCAGTTTCGTGATGCGGCACACGAGATTCAGGAAGCAATATTGAAGTACCTTTGGGATGAGAAAGAGGGGATTTTCGTAAAAATGGTCAACCGCAAGGGGCAGGAATTTATATACGACAAGACCGTGGATATTTCGAGCGTGTACGGCATCTTCGCTTTTGGGGTCTTGCCGCCCAACGACCCGCGACTTGCGCGTGCCTTCGATACGACGGTGCGCAAATTGAGCTACGGAATCTCGATCGGAGGCCTCGCGCGCTACGAAGGCGATGTATACTACAAGACCAATAAAGATGCAGCGGGGAATCCGTGGATCATAACGACACTCTGGTACGCAGAATACCTGATCGCGAATGCGCACACCGAAGCGGATTTTGATCGCGTGCGAGAGATTTTCAGCTGGGTCGCGCGCCGCGCACTGCCTTCGGGAGTCCTCTCCGAACAAGTGCATCCGCAAACAGGCGTGCAACTCTCGGCGGCACCGCTCGCATGGAGTCATGCGGGGTACGTCTCGGCAGTCCTCAAATACCTCAACCGTCTTCAAGAGCTCGGCATAGGCACTGCCCTCAATCCAGCGCCGTAGACTGCCCCAGGACTCACCGTGTTCTAAATATGGCCCTAAACAAGGATTTTCTGAGCATTGACTATACTACTAATTAATAGTATAATTGCACAAGTACATTCAACCGCTGCCTTGGAGGGCACGATGACGATGTTTATTTCTTTCTCTAGACTCCCGGCGAACATATCTGTCGAGCACTATGCGGACATCCTCAGGCTTCTCACCGCACTCTACGGCAAGCTCGCGACGGTCCCGACAAAAGAGCAGGTCGAACAGACTGCGGCGACTCACTTCGTCGCGATCGCGAAGGGTGACTTGCGGGGCGATATTGTCGGTATGGCCACGCTCGTTTTGAACCGGCAATTTGCCAAGGTGATGGCGGTCGCAGAAGACGTCGTTGTCATGCCGGAGTTTCGAGGTCGCGGCGTCGGCAAGAGTCTTATGCAGATGATCGAATGCGCGGCTTCCAACGAGGGCGCGAAGACGGTCGATCTCGTGACGGATCTGGAGCGTCGTGCCGCCTGCGCTCTGTACGAAAAAAACGGCTACGTGAAGCGCGACAAGATCAACTACCGCAAGACCATCTGAAGTCCTTTAGAAGCCTGTACTGGTCCAAACCCAGTCCAGGCTTCTTTTATTTGATACAATAAGCTTCATTATGGCAATGGAAGATACGATCAGGCGGTTTGGCGAGCAGTTTTCGTGGAAGCCGATCGTGGAGCACAGCGAGTCGCTTCGCGAATACAAATACTACGTCGTCTGCGGTATGGGAGGCTCTCACCTTGGTGCATGGCTGATCAAGCGATATGGCGAGCACAACAACATTTTCATTCATCGCGGGTACGGGCTACCCGATCTCCCCAAGGATATTCTAGAGAATGCACTCATTATCCTCAGTTCATATTCCGGCACGACGGAGGAAGTATTGGATGCTGGCAAGACGGCAAAAGACAGAGGCCTTCCGGTCGCTGTGATCACGAAGGGCGGCCCGCTTCTCCAGTTCGCAAAGGAGAGCGTCGTTTCGCACGTCGTCATTCCAGATACGGATCTCGAACCCCGCATGGCCATCGGTTTTACCATGCTTGGTATCGCCGCGCTCATAAAGAACTCCAAACTTGAAGAGAGTATCCGCGCTGCGGGCGTAGCTACGAATCCGTCGGTCGGCGAGATGGAGGGCGCGCGTATCGGCGGCTTACTGCAGGGTAAGATCCCACTCATCTATTCATCGGCAGCAAATATCCCGCTTGCATACATCTGGAAAATCAAATTCAACGAGACGTCCAAGATCCCGGCGTTTTGCAATTCATTCCCCGAGCTTTGTCACAATGAGCTTTCGGGGTTTGACGTGGCCGACTCGACGAAAGCACTCTCCGCTCAAATGCACGTGATCTTTTTCGATGACGAAAAAGATACGCAGCGTATCAAAGATCGCATGCGCGTTGCCTCTGAGGTGCTCTCCGAGCATGGCATTCCTGTCACGCACGTCGCCCTCACCGCGTGGGGTTTTGAAAAGGCATTCGAAGCTGCGCTTCTTGCGGATTGGGTCTCGCTGCACCTCGCGAAGGGGTATAATGTGCCCAATCCTCAGACGCCGCTCATTGCGGATTTTAAAAAAAGAATTGGCCAATAAAATTGCATGTACATAGTTGCTGACATCGGAGGTACGAAGACGCGGGTCGCCGCGAGCCATGATCTCGAGAAATTCGACGAGCCTGTCATTGTTGACACAATCCAAGAATACGACAAGGGGATAGCCCAACTCTCGGATGTTATCAGTCAGGTGGCTGGAGCAGAACACGTAGATGCAATCGCCGTCGCGATGGCGGGAGTGCTCTCGCATGACAAACGTATGGTGAGTGGTGCGCGGCACCTGCCGTTTTGGAGAAGCCACGACATCGTAGGCGATCTTGAGAAAACGTTTAGCACGGAAGTGCATATGGAAAACGACACTGCGCAGGTAGGCCTCGGTGAAGCGGTATACGGCGCGGGGAAGGGCGCTGAGATCGTCGTTTACGTCACCGTCTCTACAGGAGTGAATGGGGTACGGATCGTCGGCGGCAAAATCGAGCCCGCTGCGCTCGGATTTGAGATCGGCGGACAGTATCTCATCATGGGAGACACTCCTCGGGATCTTGAGGATTTGATCTCTGGTAAGGCGATCAGCGAAAAATATGCCGTCGCTTCACCGAAGATGATTGCCAAAGATTCTCCTATATGGGAAGAGCTTGCCGAATACTGCGCCTACGGTGTGCACAACACAATCCTGCACTGGTCGCCGCACCGTGTCGTTCTCGGTGGGTCCATGTTTAATGAGATCGGCATCAAGGTCGATCGCGTGCACCATCACGTACAGCGGCTCATGAACAAACTCCCTGAAGTGCCGGAAATCGTGCACTCAAGCCTGGGCGACCTCGGTGGCCTCTGGGGCGGCATGGCCATCCTAAAAATACATCGTTAGCCACTGCGCAGTGCGTATATTACGCACTCGGTAAGTCCTTGGTCTCAGGAACCTCCTTGAAGCGTCGATACATGTCGATAAAAATAGGGATCGAGGTGACGCCAATGATGCCCAATATGATGTACGAAAGGTAGTGCTCTACAGCTGGGAATCGTGAGCCGAGGTAATATCCCGCAAAAGTGACCCCCGCTCCCCAAATAACTGCTCCAAGAACATTGTATGTAATGAACGTGCGATATTTCATACCCACGACACCGGCTACTATCGGCGCAAAGGTGCGCACAATCGGTATGAAGCGTGCAAGGAATATGGCGCGCGAGCCGTACTTGTCATAAAAATCCTTCGCTCGCTCGAGATGTTCGTGGCGGAAAAATCGAGAGTTTGGACGGAGGAACAATTTGATACCTATCTTATTGCCAAACCAGTATCCGGTGTTGTCGCCGAGAATAGCTGCGATGGTCACGCCGGGTATGAGAATCCATGGATTGAAAAAGCCTTGTGAAGCGAGCAGCCCGGCAGTGAAAAGCATCGAGGCGCCTGGTAGGAAAAAACCGAAGAAAACGCCCGATTCTAGGAAGACGGCCGCAAAAAGGCCCGGGTATCCCACAAACTGAATCAATGTCGTCAGAGTGTATTCGGGCATAGGTCGAGCAATTATACAGTGTTTCGGGAAAAAAGAATCCCGCTCCTTCTTGAGAAGGGGCGGGATTAATCAATCAGATTTCTCTCTGCAAACCAGGCGAGGATCTCACGGCCCATCGGGGTTGTGCGGTGGCCGTCTGCGCTGGTAAACCAGTCGAGCTCTGCAATCTCGCTCGAAGCCATCGGTTCACGGTCACCAACTGCGTCAAAGCATATCAATTTGACGTCGATGTCGGGTGCGACTACGGACGGCCCGATAAAAGTATGCCAGTGCCGAATGGTCGACGGATCGAGTCTGACGCCTGTCTCTTCAAAAATTTCACGCAAGAGTGCCTGTTCGTCCGTTTCGCCCTTTTCGCGCTTGCCGCCAGGGCAGTAGAAAAGTTCCTGGCCGTGGGACCGTGCAAACAGAATCTTGCGGTCCCGCACGGGAATCCACGAGAGTTTGTCTATTATTTTTTTCATCATCTCACTCCTTATCTGCAGACACTATAGCAAATCAGACGAACGATTCGGGGATCGGGAATCTCTTGCAGAGACGGCGGATTTCTTCGCGAATTTCTTTGTGGCGCTTCTTGTCGCCCTTGTTCTTGATGGTCTCCACCATGAGCTCAGCGACGCGGGCGCACTCCTTTTCCTTGAATTTGCGCGTCGTGATTGCGGGGGTGCCAAAGCGGATACCGGAGGGGTCCATTGGTTTACGGGTGTCGTCGGCGATCGCGTTTTTGTTGAGTGTGATGCCCACGCTATCGAGGAGCGTCTCTGCTTCGTGGCCGGTGATACCAAGCGACCCGAACACATCCGCAAGGATCAGGTGATTGGATGTGCCGCCCGTGATGAGACGGATGTTGTTTTTCAGGAATACTTTTTCCATCGCTTTCGCATTCTTCAAAACTTGCTTCGCATATGTACGGAACGATGGCTTCAGTGCTTCGCCAAAAGCGACCGCCTTTGCGGCTATATTGTTCATATGCGGACCGCCTTGGAGGCCGGGGAAGACCATCTTGTCGATCTTTTTTGCGATCTCTTCGCTCTCGCGCGTGAGGATCAGGCCGCCGCGGGGGCCGCGGAGCGTCTTGTGCGTCGTCGAGGTCATGACATCAAAACCGAAGTCGAACGGATTTTTTACTGCCTTGCCGGCAATAAGGCCTGCGATGTGGGCGATATCCATGACGGCATACGCGCCGACTTCGCGGGCGATCGAGACGAATTTTGCGTAGTCGAGCTCGCGCGGATAGGCGGAGAAGCCCGCGAGTACTATTTTGGGCTTGGTCTGGATCGCCGTGCGGCGCATTGCGTCGTAATCGATCTCTCCCGTATTCGGATTTTTCATCTTGTAGCGGACAAAATTGAAGATCTTGGTGAGGTAGGTCACCGGATGTCCGTGGGTGAGGTGGCCGCCATGGGAGAGATCCATCCCGAGGACTGTCTCGCCCGGTTGCAGGAGTGCAAAATACATCGCGATATTCGCATTGGCGCCGCCCAAGGTCTGGACGTTGGCATATTTGGCACCAAAGAGTTTCTTCGCGCGCTCGATCGCGATATTTTCTACGATGTCCGTGTATTTCTGACCGCCATAGTAGCGGCGTCCCGGGTAGCCCTCGGAATATTTATTCGTGAGTGATGATGCATTGGCCTCGCGCACCGCAGCTGAGACGTAATTTTCTGAGGGGATCAGTTCGAGGCCGTCTGCTTCGCGCGTATCTTCGCCGATCAGGGCCTCAAATACCTGCTTGTCCTGCTTTTTTATGTGAGTGTAGACATTTTTCATGAGAGTTGAGTTAGTGATAGTTCGTCCGTGAGAGCCTTAAATCATGGGGGACATAATATCACAAAGAAAAATCCCGCCAGAGGCGGGATTTTATGCTGCGATGAGCTGGCGCACAAGATCGAGGGTCTTTTTTTGTACATGTTCCAAGGGTGGTTCGGCATCGATTATCGAGTGGGAAATCGGCGTATGTTCGTTGGTGAAGAACCGTGAGTAACCTGCGCGTACGCGTTCGTGGAATGCGATGTCGCGTTCATCGAAGTGAGTCAATTTTTCCTGACGGCTCTTGGCCCGTGAAAGTCCGGTCCTCGTGTCGATGTCATAGAGGATGTAGTGATCCGGCCGATGCACAAGCTCTTTGCGACGTTCCCAAAAGACGGGCTCCAAATGCCGATTTTCTTGGCCGTAGATCTGGTACGTGAAGGTCGAGCCATCAAATCTGTCGCAGAGTGCTATTGCGCCACGCGCAATTGCCGGCAAGATAACGCTTCGCATATGGTCGCGCCGCGCATCCCAGAAAAAATCGAACAATGTTTCTACGGGGGTGAATTTCGCATCTGGGTGCAGAATAACCTCGCGAATCTTCTCCGCATAAGGCGATCCGCCGGGTTCGCGCGTCAAAACGACGTCGCGCCCCTCGGCCTTGAGTTGCTCATACACAAATTTTGCCTTGGTGGATTTACCGGAGCCTTCCCCGCCTTCAAAAGCAATGAATATACCGCGCATAGTTGCTCCTTATACTACTTCGCTGACTGTAGGAGAAAATAGCACGCTGTACACAACAAGCTGTGGATAAACTCCAAAAAAGAGATGCTACACTGCGCGGGTTATAATCAATATGCGCATGACATATGGCTCTATCTGACCGGAAAATTTTGCACGCAATAGACGAAGGCTCGATTGTCATCGAGCCGTTCGACCGCAAAAACTTGGCGACGTCAAGCTATGATGTCACCCTCGGCGAGTTTTTTTACACAGAAGCGCACCCGAAACATTTTGAAAATATTTACAATATTTACGACAAGGCACACGTAGATCGCGTGTGGGGCACGGAGCCCAAGGTCGCCAAATCGGCTTCGCATGTGCTCCGCCATTACAATTTTGATTTCAGGGGTATCCAACCCGAAGAGAAAATAATCTTGCTAGCCCCCGGCGAGACGGTACTCGGACATACACAAGAATTTATCGGTGGTCGCGACCACATTACGACCATGATGAAAGCGCGCAGCAGTTTGGGACGCAGTTTTATAGAAGTCTGCAAATGCGCCGGGTGGGGTGATGTGGGCTACATCAATCGCTGGACCATGGAGATCACCAACAACTCTTCTCATTACTACATCCCGCTCGTTGTGGGTCGGCGTATCGCGCAGATCGTTTTCTTCGAGACGGGGCCGATCATTGCGAGCGATTATGCACAGGTCGGCAAATACCAGACGTCTGGGAGTCTGTCACAATTGAAGAAGAGCTGGAAGCCGGAAATGATGCTTCCGAGGTTGTTTACCGATCGCGACATCAAGAAGCCGAGGAGAAAGTAATATGAAAACATACAACGACATACTGCGCCGCATCATGGATGAGGGCGTTGATCGTCAGGGCCGCAATGCCATGACGCGATCGCTTTTTGCCCTGCAGATGCGCTTCGACATGGCCGATGGTTTTCCCGCCGTTACCACCAAGAAATTGGCATTCAAGGCGGTCAAAAGCGAGCTTCTTTGGTTCCTCGCCATGAAGGGCAAGGAGCGAGCGAGCGACGAGCACTTGAAGGAGCTCAACCAGAGCGAGCGAACGATCTGGACGGACAATGCGGAGGCGGACTATTGGACGCCGAAATCGAAATTCAAAGGTGACCTCGGTCGCGTCTACGGCATCCAGTGGCGCAGTTGGACGGCCCCCGATGGTCGCGTGATCGACCAAGTGGCCGATCTCATTGAGCGGATCAAGAAGACCCCGACCGATCGCAGGCTCATCGTGACCGCATGGAATCCCGGCGAGTTGCACGATATGGCGCTGCCACCGTGCCACATGCTCTTTCAGTGTTATGTCGCCAATGACAGACTTTCACTCCATATGACACAGCGCAGCTGCGATATGTTCCTCGGCGTGCCGTTCAACATCGCTTCCTATGCGCTCCTCCTTGCCATGCTCGCGCAGGTGACCGACCTCGAGCCCGGAGAATGCATCCTCACGCTCCAGGATGCGCACGTCTATCATGATCATTTTGACGCGGTGAAGGAGCAGCTGTCGAGGGAGCCGATGAAGCCTCCGACGCTCTGGCTCAATCCCGAGAGGAAGAATATCGACGATTTCACCATGGACGACATCCGGCTCGATAATTACGTAAGTCACCCAGGGATTAAGGCAAAGATGATAGTTTGACAGACACTGTATTTTGTTATATCGTGTGGCCAGATTGAAATAGTCCCATTTACCAGGAGGTTTCAATGTGGACACGGACTGTCTGTAGGAAAGCAATGAAGATGGCCATTCTGGTTCTTTTTTTTCTACCGATGTTCGTCATCTTTGTTGCTGCGGAGACGTACATGGTTCTTATGTTTCCGTGGATGATCTTGAGCGGAATTTCGAACTCTGCACAAGTCGACCATGTATTCCTGTGGATATGGGGCGTCCTGATCGCGCTTACCTGCGTTGTTGGGGTCGGAGTCGCACTTGGTCCTCTTCGGGACGAGACGCTCAAAACATTCCGATCATTCATCCACTCGTGAACTTGTTCGCATTAAGAGGGCACGACGCGAACATTGTTACAATAAGCGAGTCATCCGAAAGGGTGGCTCGTTCTTTTTTTGAGAGGTTATAATCGCATGATGACGACCCATCTGACCACTATCAGCATGATTGCTTCTCTTGGGAAGAATCGCGAGCTAGGGAAGGATAATGAGCTTCTGTGGCCCATCCCCGACGATTTGAAGCGATTTCGCTCGATCACGACCGGACACCCGGTCATCATGGGTCGCAAGACATTTGAATCGATCTTCGCGATGATCGGCAAGCCGCTCCCAAACCGCACCAATATCGTCGTCACGCGCGATGCCGATTGGAAAGCGCCAAGCGAAGAGGTGATCAAGGCGAATTCGATGTACGACGCGGTCGTGCGGGCAAAAAATATCGATCCGGTGGAGATATGCATCATCGGTGGCGCGCAGATATACGAAGAGGGGATCAAGTTTGCCAACAAGCTATACCTCACACTCGTTGATGCCGAAGCCGAAGCTGACACATTTTTCCCGCCTTACGAAGCTGAGTTCACCAAAAAAGTATTTGAGGAGGTACGAGATTGGAATGGGCTCAAATACACGTGGGTGGATTTGGAGCGCTCCGTACAGTATCCTGGCGAAAGCAAAGAGGTGTAAGTAATGGCCAGCAATTATTCCGACTACGTACAGATCGATAAGGCGAATCTATTTAAGCGGGAAGCGCAAGCTGAAGCTCTGCGGTCAACTGCCGACATAGGCAGACTTGGGCTTAAGGATGCATCGTGGACAATCGGTGAGAGTGTACATCTCATCGAGGACAAAAGCGCGTTTTGGGCGCATGTGAACGAAGGTCTTGGCACCAAGAACCTGGTGGCCGACGAAATGTTTTGGTGCACCGACCGCTCCTTTGATGCCAATGTGGCCAAGGATACTGTTGCTATGATCGTCAACGATGGAGCGCCGCTCGGCGCTGTGCCCGTTACTGTTGCGATGCATGCGGCAGCTGGATCAACGCATTGGTTTAATTCCGCTGTGCGCCGCAAACAATTTCTATTGGGATGGCGCGAGGCCTGCGACGAGGCGCGTTGCTTGTACCGAGGCGGAGAAACTCCGATTGTCCGCGACATGGTAAAAAGCGACAGCGCGCTTCTCTCGGGCTCGATGATTGGCATTATTCGGCCGAAATCGCGACTCATTCGCCGTAATATCCGTCACGGTGATGGAATCGTTATTCTCACGAGTTCTGGGGTTCATGCCAATGGCCTGACGCTTGCCCGCAAGATAGCCGAGGGTTTACGCGAGGGCTACCGTACTAAAATTTCCGATGGACGAATGTACGGCGAAGCGCTCCTTGATCCGACGCATATCTATGTTGGATTTGTCGAGGATTGTCTCAATGCGGGCGTTAAGATCCACTATGGCGTGAACATCACGGGACACGGGTGGCGCAAATTCATGCGTGCGCCCGAGCCGTTTACGTACGTGATCGAGCAAATACCTACGCCGCAACCCGTGTTTGACTTCATTGCGCAGAAGGGCAACGTGTCGCTTCGCGATATGTATGCCGACTACAATATGGGAGCAGGTTTTGCGCTCTATGTACCACCGGGCCAGGTATCCAAAGTGATCAGGCTCTGGCAGAAGGGTAATTATCCGTTCCAGGTCTTCGGGGCGGGACACATCGAGAAGAGTAAGAAGCGTCGTGTTGTCATCGAACGGAGTGGTTTTGAACCATTCGAAGAAGATGAGCTACAGGTTCGTTAAAACAAAGGCCTCGCATATGCGAGGCCTTTTTGTTATTGCCGCAATCCCAGGCCCGTGCGGATCAAATACCAATTGATAGCCACGAGCGCTACGATCATTGTCGCAAGGACGATAAGTGGAATGAAAAGTGGTATATCGGAAATGCCGAGGAATCCATAACGGAAGCCGTTGATGAGATAGAAGATCGGATTCACGTATGTCACGTACTGCGCCAATTGCGGCAGTGCGTGTACGGAGTAGAAGACGCCACCGAGGTAGACGAGCGGCGTGAGCACGAAAGTCGGGACGAGGTTTATGCCGTCGATCGTTTTTGCGTAGACGCCGTTGACGAGTCCCGCGAGAGAAAAGACGATAGCGGTGAGGACGCCAAACCCGAGAATGATGAGGAGATTGTGCGTGTCGAGGTGGAGCCCGGTGAAAAAGAGCGACACAAACATGACAAGTGTCCCGACGAGCACGCCGCGAATGACACCGCCTGCAACGAAGCCGGAGATAATGAGCCACGGCGGCATTGGGGAGACGAGCATTTCATCGATTGAGCGCGCAAAGAATTTTGACTGGAAAAAGGTGAAGGAAGAATTGGCGTAGGAAGAGGTGACGATCGCGAGCATCACGAGACCTGGCACGACGAAGCTCATGTAATCGACACCCTGCATTTCACCGATTCGAGACCCGAGGACGGTGCCAAATACGAGAAAGTACAGCACCGACGTAATAACACTCGGAAGAAATGTCTGTACCCAAATACGAAATATACGCGTCACGTCTTTGCGCAACATCGTATAAAAGGCGATCCATTTACGACGATTATCCATATTATTTATCAGAGGTAAGTTTAAGGAATACTTCTTCGAGCCTGCCGCCACGGTAGCCGTCTTGTGGCTTGCCTGAATCATCGTGCATAGCGAGGATCTCACTCATCGTGCCGTTGGCGACAATCTGCCCTTTGTTGATGATCGCCACGTGTTTTGCGAGTTGCTCGGCTTCTTCAAGATAGTGCGTGGTGAGAAGAATCGTGAGACCGTCTGCGGTCAATTTTTTCAGATAATCCCACATGCCTCGGCGCAATTCGACATCGACACCTGCGGTAGGCTCATCGAGAATAAGGAACTGCGGTTTGTGGATGAGTGCACGGGCGATCATGAGGCGGCGCTTCATACCGCCCGAGAGCTGCATGCCGGTGCCATACATTTTTTCGCCAAGTCCAAGATCACTGAGGAGTTGCTTGGCACGCGGGATCGCTTCCGAACGGGGGATGCCGTAGTAGCCGCCCTGATTGATCACTGTGTCGATCGGTCTTTCAAACGGATTGAAATTGATCTCTTGGCCGACGAGGCCGATGTACGTCTTTGCTTTCTCGGTCTCTTTGTCTGTATTGTGACCAAATACTTCCACAGTGCCGCTCGTTTTATTCACGAGCCCTGCAGTGATGCCGATGATGGTCGTCTTGCCGGCGCCGTTGGGTCCGAGGAGGGCGAAGAAATCGCCACGCGGAATATCAAGTGAGATACCTTTGAGAGCCTGGACACCATTGCTGTAGGTTTTGGTGACGTCTCTAATTGAGAGTGCGCTTATGTCCTTATTTTCGGCCATATAACGAAGAAGTGTATCACAAAAGATGAAGATTCCGCTGAATTGACTTCACTATGTATAAGTGGTTAAGTGTGCACAGAATCGATGTTTGTAAATAGGAGTGGAAAATGAGCACGGAAGATCGGAGTACGGAATTCATCGACGAGATGAATCCTCATCGGGCACTGCGGTTCTTGCTCAAGGAATTGGGTGCACCCAAGTCGGTGAGGGATGCTAAAAGACAGATCCACAAAGCCGTGGACGCGATCTCGGATCGTCTGTCGACCGGAAAAGGCCGACTCATTTATGTCGGTGCAGGTACGTCTGGCCGCCTCGGTGTGCAGGACGGTGCGGAACTTTGGCCGACCTTTGGTTGGCCGAAAGAGCGGTTTGCGTATCTTATTGCCGGCGGCGACAAGGCGCTTACTCAGTCGGTGGAAAGGGCTGAGGACGATATCACGGACGCCTTCCTGCGTGTCCGCGATCTGGAAATCGGAAAAAACGACATTGTGATCGCGCTTGCCGCAAGCGGCAGCACGCTCTTTACGCGCAAGGCAGTCAATGAGGCAAAAAGTTGCGGCGCTCTCACCATCGGGATCGCGAACAATGGGGGCAGCCCACTTCTCGAAGAGTGTGATCATCCCATTTTTCTTGATACAGGAGCGGAACCGATCGCCGGATCGACGCGTATGAAAGCGGGGACGTCGCAGTGTGTCGTCCTCAAGATTCTTTCGACGCTCGTAATGGTACGGCTCGGGTACGTGTACAAGGGAATGATGGTCAATGTACGCGCCGTAAATGACAAATTGAAAAGGCGCGCGGTCGCTATGGTACAAACGATTACCCGATGTGATAAGGAATGGGCCGAGCAGGCGCTTCTGCAAGCCGATTGGGAAGTGGGTGTGGCCGTCGTTATGCACGGCGGTACCGCGCTCCCGTGCGCGCAAAATCAGTTTCTCGATATATATGAGAGGAATTTGCGCGAATACTTTATCGGGGAAAAAATCATACAAGCGACGCGAATGAAATAACAAAAAGCGGGATCACACTGGTCCCGCTTTTCTTTTTGCCTTTCTCAGGAGCGGATGAGCGCAAGGATCTCGTCGCGCTTTTTTTCCATAAGCTCTTTGTATGTGGCTTCAACGATGAGGCGAATCAGGGGCTCGGTATTGGAGAGGCGTACGCTAAACCAGTAGTCATTGTACGTGATCGAAAGTCCGTCGATCTGTGAGAGCGCACCATCCCTGTATTTTTCCTGGATCTGTTTCAATTTCTCGAGACCCTTTTCTCGACTTTCGAGCTTTGTATTGATCTCCCCCGAATTGAAATAGCGCTTATATGGCTTTACGATTTCTGAAAACGGCTTATCCTTTGCGGTGAGAAAATGGAGAAGCTTCGAGAGGAGCATAAAAGGCGCCTCAAACGTGCCGTAGGGGAGTTTGTAAAAAAAGTGCCCGGAAGATTCTCCACCGAAGATCGCCTTTTCCTTGATCATGATCTCTTTTATGATCGAGTGCCCAACGGGGGAGCGGATCGCTCGACCGCCCGCGTCGTCGATCATGTCGCGCGTGATCTTGCCGGGGCGCACATCGTATACCACTGTGGCACCGATGTGCGTGAAAAGTTCGATCTGCGCAAGAATGCCACGCAATATTTCTTGCGGGACCAGCTCGCCTTTTTCGTCGAAGAAAAAGTAGCGGTCGCCATCGCCATCAGAGGAGATGCCGAGATCGCAGTGTTCCTCGACGATCTTTTTACGCAGGTCGGCGGTGTTCTCCTCCTTCATGGGGTCTGCTGGATGCGCAGGGAAGGTGCCGTCGGGCGTATCGTTCATCCATACGACTGTGCACGGCAATTTTGCAAAAAAAGCCTTCATGTCGGGACCGCCCATGCCGTTTGCCCCATCGATCGCGATCTTGAACGGTTTGATCTTGGCAAAATCTTTGCCGATTTCCTCCATTTGTTCGTTGAGAATTGTGTCGAGGACGCCGGGTCGCTGCTGCAAAATGCCACGATCCTTTTCAGCTACCAGCGGCGCGTACTGGTCGTTTTCGATCGTCTTTTTTACCTCTTCAATTCCGCTCGTGTAGCTGACGGGCGTTGCATGGCGGCCGACAAATTTGAATCCGTTCCAGTCCTTGGGATTATGCGAGGCCGAGACCTGTGCGCCGGCATCGTAGCCGTAATATGCGACGGCAAAATAAAAAGTCGGCGTGGAGAGCATGCCGATGTCGTCGACTGCGATACCACTATCGAGCAGACCTCGGATGAATTGCTGCTTGAGCTCGGGCGTCGAAAGACGCATGTCTCCCGCCACCGCGACACGCATCGTCTCGCGGGGCATTTTTTTGAGGAGGAACGTCGCATAGCTTCGCCCGATCGCATACGCGACATCTGTATTGATCTGAGAGGGGTAGAGGCCGCGGACATCGTAGGCTTTAAATATGGATGCTTCAACTTTCACCTAAAAAGTATACCACCACACCAATAGTGGTAAGTCAGACTCCATCCTCAAAAACAAAATATATATATGCATTTGACTCCGGTGCGCAATATTTTCAGCTATTGGTGTGGTGGTGTAGCATGTGATGCTATCAAAATCAGGATACGTCGCCTGAGTAGTCCACAAGTATTTCACTCACAGTACTGACCTGCTCTCTTCCGGTGGCCTCAGTACTTTTGGACGCACTCGGCAAGAGTACTGATACGGTTGTACCGCTTCCCACCTCGCTTCTCACGGTAATCTTGCCGCGGTGCATGCGCACAAGCTCGGAGACAATCGTGAGGCCAAGGCCAGAGCCGCCCTGTATACGCGAACGCGAAGGATCGCCACGATAAAATGGTTCGAAAATGCGAAAGAGGTCTTTGCGGGCGATACCCACACCCGTGTCGCGCACGGTGAGTTCGACCTGCCCGCTTGCAGTTTGCCATGTCGTCAGGATCACAGAGCCGCCACGCGGAGTGTGGGTGATCGCGTTCTTGATGAGATTGCTCAGTATTTGCTGCAACGCTGTCATGTTGCCATATACATACACGTCGGTGCTTTTGCGCACGGTAATCTGCACGTTGCAGCGCGCCGCAAGACCAGCGTGCTTCGCCACAGCTTCACTCGCGAGTGCCGAAATATCGATCGAGCTGAACTCCATCTGCTCGGGACGGGTGAGACTCGAGAGCGAGAGGAGGTTGTTGATAATCTCTGATATGCGGTCGAGTTCCTCTACATTGCTCGTAATTGCCTCCTTGATGTCTGGCGTGATGGACGAATCAAAAAGCATGATCTCGCTGTTGGTCTTTATGACCGAAAGTGGCGTGCGCAGTTCGTGCGCGATATTGCCAATAAATTGCTTTTGCGCGGCGAGCGCGCTACGGGCAGGGGAGAGTGTTATGCGCGATATGATGTATCCGAAGACCATTGTGGCGACGACAATAAAAATCCCCATGAGGCCGACGTTCTGTAGGCGCAGCTGTTTCGTCTCTGCAATTATTCCAGGGGCGACCACACTTGCCGCATTGTGAGAAATTGATTCGCTGATCGTCGAGAAGATGATGGCCGCCACATCGTGCGAGAGCGTGTTGAAGACGACGAGAATCACGCCGATGATGAGCGACGCGAAAATCACCTGGAGTCCCAAGACGCGAATCTCCACCCGGAAGAACGGGTCGTCCTCGTATCTATTGAGCCAATCGGTAACCAATGCCGCGAACCGTTTCAAGGAGGTCGCGACCGTTTCCTTCACTGAGTTTGCGTCGGAGGTTTTTGACATGGACATCGACGACGTTACTGAATCCCACATAATTGAAATCCCATAGATGATTAAGAAGGTCTTCGCGGTTTACGACTTGATTCGGGTGTCTCATGAAGTACTCGAGGAGCCCAAACTCCTTAAGCGTGAGCGAGATCTCCTTTCCTTCGCGTGTGACCTTGCGGCTACTAGGATTCAACTCTATCTCATCGAACTTGAGTTTCTCGGGAAGGGACTCCGTAGGGCGTCGCAAGAGCGCACGAGCTCTCGCCACTAATTCTGCAAATGAGAACGGCTTGACCAGGTAATCATCGGCGCCGGACGAGAGGAGCTTGACCTTGGTGTCTGTCTCGGCGCGGGCAGTGAGGATAAGGATGGGGACCGTGATATTCCATTCGCGAACCTGCTTACAGATCTCGAGGCCGTCCATCGACGGGAGCATGAGGTCGAGAATAATGAGGTCATAATCGCTTCGATGGAGGGAAATGCGCGTGAGCGCCTTCTTGCCGTCGGGGATCACGTCGACCGTGTACCCCTCAAGAGCGAGTCCTTTGGAGAGGGCTGAAGATAATTTCTGTTCATCTTCAACGAGTAAAATTTTCATACGTATCTTTTTGATATTGGCTAACGATTAAGAGCCCGAAATTGGCTTTAAACATATATACAACAGTGAATATGAAGGATTCATGATCCACTCTCTACCTCGCACTTTACTTGCCAAACTGGCAAACACAGGGTGTGCTTGCCACACGCTTTCTACAATACAAAGCGCCCTTGACGCAAGGGCATTTTATATGTCCATTACTTCATGAAGTTGCAGCGTTAGAGCTGCAATCCCTTCAGGAAATCCTTGAAATCACTGCCAATATCTCCGTGTTTGAGGCCAAATTCAACGACTGCCTTCATGTAGTCTAATTTATTTCCCGTATCGTAGTATTTTCCATTCTGAATCTCGACGGCATGGATGTCCGTCTCTTTGGCAAGTGCGGTGATCGCATCGACGAGCCAGATTTCACCGCCCTTGCCGGGTTTTACTTGCTCGAGGAGGTCAAAAAGTCGCGGTGGCATGATGTAGGCGCCGTGCGTCGCGAGATCCGAGGGAGCCTCTTCCATTTTGGGCTTTTCGACGATCTTATTAATCTTGAAGACATTTTTCTCCACAGGAGAAATGTCGGCAATGCCGTACTTGCTCACGGCCGTCTTAGGTACGCGTACTGCAGAAATATTCGGTTTCTCATATTTCTCCCATGCGTCGATCATTTGCTTGAGACGCGGGGGGTCGGAATAAATAAACTCATCGCCCCAGAGAATTGCAAACGGCTCGTCGCCGATCACTGATCGGCAATTCATGACCGGTGTACCGTTGCCATACGATCCTTTTTGGCGCACGTATATAAAATTCGCCATCTCCGCAATCTTGGTGACCTCTTTTGCTTGCTCCTCTTTGCCGTTCTCTCTGAGATAGCGGGAGAGTGCAAAAGGGAAGTCGAAATGATCTTCGATCGAGCGTTTGTTCCAGCCGGTGACGATCACGATGTCGCGGATGCCTGCGGCGATCGCTTCTTCGACGACGATCTGGATGATGGGCTTGTCGACGATCGGGAGCATCTCTTTGGGCATCGCCTTCGTGGCAGGCAAAAAGCGCGTGCCATATCCTGCTGCCGGAATAATCGCCTTCCTAATTTTCTGTGCCATGCCCCTCACACGAAAAGGCATTGCTGCTTTGCAGCAGAACAATACCTGTTCGTTACTAGTGAATAAGCCGCACGATGTGAAGAATCAGTGGGTGTTGAAACTAACAATACCTTTTCGTGTGTTGGGGCCATGCCGAGCATTGTAGCAAACGAATGGAGATGAGTGCAGTGCCCAGCGCCAGTAGGCGGCGGGTGCAAGACCAAATTTGCGCGCTACGCCCGCCGTGCGCAAAAAATGCATTTTTCTGTGGACAATGATCAGATGAGCTCCGCGTGGAAACTTTGGAATTGGACATCCATGAAGTCGGTGCGGATGCCGATGTGGCCTTCGCCGATTATCGGTGTGTTGCCGAATCGCTTACCGTCGTCGAGTGCCGAGAGAATCTCGTGCCACGTGCCTTTCTCGTCGGTCAAATACATCCGAATTGTGACGGTGCCGTCTCGTTGCGTGATGGTCTGTGCGCGCAGACCAAGCCATGTGTCGTGGGGGAGCAGATTTATGTCCTCGACACGCGAATAGTGTCCGGGAAATATTTTTTGCTGCGCCATCGTGTAATACACCCCTTGATACTTTTTCTTGATGACCGCGGTCCCGTCGACGCGGATGCCCGCGTAGTAGAGCGTCTCGCCCGTAGGGCTACGACCGAGGGTGTCGCCGTCTTGATAGCGACTCATGAGGAGGACGCCGTTGGATTCATTGCGATTTTTGCTCCGACTGAAATTATCGGCTGTTATTTTGAAGAAAAATTCTTGTTGGACATTGCTCCAGAGGCTTTTGGATACGAGACGGAAGATATTTTGCGGATGGAATCCGTTGTCGGTGTCCACCGGATTGGTGATCGCGTAGGCGAGGCGCCAGTGATCGAGAATCGCGAGACGTCCTTGCACGGTACCGCCGTATGAGCCGTTGTCGAACATCTTGCCGCCGGAATCGAGCCACCAGTATGGGCTCGAACTGTGTTCCGTAGAGTCGGACTCATAGAGAATTTCAGGCACGTTGAATACGTAGGTGAATGATGACGGGCGAAGCGGCTGCTCCTCAGCTGGCGGCGCACTGCGCTGTGAAATTATGTGCATGGCCGCAAGAATCGCGATGGTCGCGAAAATAACGAGGGTAATCCTGAGGCGATTCTGTAGCCACATGGCTAGGGGAGTGCTCGTACGGAGAGATCTGCAAAGGTGCTCTTGGCGACGCCAAAGCGCGCATCCCACACTTTGACACCAATGCCGCCAGTCGAGAGGTCGTTGAAAGCGGCACTCACTACCGCACTACCATCGACAAAACACTGTACCGACTGCCCCTCGACGCGCATCCCGAGCAAGAGGGGGCCATGCAATGTAGTGCGCGGCACGAACGCAAGGCGGATCACTTCCTCTCCACGCTGCTCGTCGACGGCGACGCCGTTTCGTAGGACCGAGCAGGCGACGTTGCGCGTATCGTCGGTATTGCGAGCGATAAGCGCCACGTTCTCGCCGGCGATCCACACCACGCTCGCGGTGAATTCGTAATCGCGCCACCACCCCGAGCCGTTCAAAAAGCCCGATGATCCGGTCGAATCGCTCCGCGCAGCGAGGGTAATCGTGCCGTTTTCTTTTTCGATATCTCCCCAGATGCCCACCCATTCGTCGCCGATACGTGCCGAAGTGTAGGGAAGAGGCTTCGCGTACCCGGCTTCGAGCGCCCGCATAAGATCTTGCCCATCCCAATTGAGCGGAGGCTCGATGCGCTTGATCGCAAACACGTCTTTGTCTGGGTAATTAAATGAGTCACCGTTGGCGCTCCAGTGCTGGTAGAAGGCAAATGTATATATGGATGGCACGACTCGCGCGATAATCTCGGTGGAGCCGGAGAAATTCACTGTGCTTTCTCCGAAATCATTGAACGGATAGGCAAAGGAGTGGACGGTATGGCCGAATGTCTTTTCGAGTCTTTGGCGTGCCTCGATGAGGTCGGTCCGTATACGCGTCGCAAATTCCTCGTCGGTCTCGAAGCGGTTGGCCGCATCGTTCCAGAATTTATTGCTCAAGAAATTGCCCTGCACTGTCTGCGCATCCTGCGAGAGGTCGGTCGTGCTCTGAACGTTGTATTTGAAGTGGTCTCTGTGTCCGTGCGACTGCAATTCCCACCGCCCCGTCTCCAGCATGAAGTCGAGCTCCTTCTTAGTGAGGTAAAAGTCGGCGGGCTTGCCTTTGTCGGGCATCGAGAATCCCGTGACGACAAACATGACGCTGTGGAACCCCATGTCATCGAGTATCGGATCGAATGGATAGAAAGTGTCGCGGCGGCCGTCGTCGAATGTGAGGAGGAATGATTTGTCGGGGAGCTGTTTGCCGTTTTTCATAAAATCATGAAACTCGGTCATGGCGATCGTGCGCCAACCGTTCTTCTTGAGTGCTCGCATTTGGTCGACGAAGAGCGAGACAGGTGTATTGCCTTTGGACGCACTTTCGCCGTGGTAGAGCAAGACGGGGATGGACTTGGCGGGAATGGTCGAAGTCGCTTGAGCATACGCGGAGACGTCGCTCTGCGGATATTTGTAGAATACCCAGTAATACGTCGTGGCTCGTATACGCGAAATGAGCGATGAACTGCTTAGTGTAAATCCAGAAACGGCGTCAAAAAGTAAAAATACACCGATGCCGGTCGCTATGAGTACTAAAGCGACTGTGATCGGAAACACTTTCTCTTTGGTGGCTTGGATATACGCTGACATAAAATTTACAATTTACAATTTTCAATCAATTTCCAATGATAAATTTTCATTTGAAAATTAAAAATTGAGAATTGAAAATTCATATTTCTATCGGGTGCCCCACTTGGTGTCCGCGATCGTGATCACCGCCCACGGGAGCTGCCACATGAGGACGACGGTGTAAAACCAGAACGTCGCAACGGGCCAAAGCCATGGCTCGCCCCTGCGGTGTGCGCGGTAGTAGAGGCCGTGGAGTGCGAGCATGATGAAAAGTCCGAAGAGATAGACGAACGGCATGATGCCGGAGAGAAATGGATTCCATACCATCGCATGGAGAAAGACAATCGGGGAGGAAAATGCGAGGAAGAGGTATATGTAAAAGAAAAGCGCGGCAAACTTGTTCTTCCTCCAGATAAATGTCGCCGCGATCATGGTCTCGCGCACCCACGATTTTTTCCACCGCTGCTGTTGGCGCATATATTTGCCGAATGTGTCGGGCACGACCGTGACGGCTTTTGCGTCGGGATTGTAGGTGGCGTCGTATTTACGAAGCATGTAATTGGTGAGCGAGCGATCGTCGCCGAAGGTGCATTCGCGTCCCAAGAATTTCTGATGGAGCCATTCGTCGATGAATTCGAGGAGATATTCGCGGCGATATGCAGAACAGCAACCGGGGCAGCACGTCACAATCCCAAAGATCGATTCTGCCGCTTTGTAGACCCTGAATGACACGTAGTAGCGCAGCGTCTGCATCTGTGTGAGTAGATTTGTATCTTTATTGTGGACATCAGTGTGGCCGGAGACGGCACCGATCTGCGGCTGTACAAAATACTTTACGAGCTCACGGACGCAGTCTTTCTCCACGAAACTGTCCGAATCGATAAAAATAATGATGTCATTTCGCGCGCGCTTAACGCCCTCGGCCATGCCGTGGCGTTTACCGAGATTTACCTCGAAATTCACGACCTCGACGCGTGCTATTGTGGTCCTGATCGATTCCGCCGCCTGCAGCATCATCTCGTAGGTGCGATCGGTCGATCCATCGTTGATCGCAATGACCTCGATTTTCTTGAGCGGATAATTTACCTCCGCGAATCTTTGAATAGTTTCGTAGATATTGTCCTCCTCATTCTTTGCGGGCACCACGAAGCTGATTGTCGGCTCATACGAGGGGTCGGCATAGACCGGCGCATGAAAATACGAGAGGAGAAATCTGGATAACACGTAGAACGTGATCGCGATCGAGTAGATACCAAAGAAAAGACCGTCATTGATGTAATTTCCACCCATGACTTTGATGAGGACAATGACATAGAGGACGACAAAAAATGCAAACCACCACCCCGACCACCAGGAGGCAAGACGCGTCTCAGAATTTCGCTCAAGCGTCGGTTGAGCGATCACACTGTCCACAGCATTATTCATATTTAGCGGCGACCGATTCCGCGGTACGTGATGGATGAACCGGCAAAAGAATCTTTGTCGAGACAATTGCGTCCGTCGACAACGATCGAAATGCCGAATTTTTCAAAATCTTCAGGTGTAAGGTCGCGAAATGCGGCGTGATCGGTAGCGATCACGACCGCGTCAGCGCCATCGAGCGCTTCTTCAAGACTTTTTGCGCTCGACTCGCGCGGAATGTACGGATCCCACGTGCGTACAGTGGCGCCGCCCTCGATCAATCCTTTTTTTATAGCGAGCGCGGGACTTTCGCGTACGTCCGGGACGTCACGCTTGTATGCGAGGCCCAAGAGCGCAACCTTCGAACCCTGGAGACCCATGTCGCGTTTCTCAAGCGCGTCCTCAAGTACATTTACTGTATAGAGCGGCATATTGTTGTTGATGCGCCGAGCAGTCATGAGGAAGCGGTGCGCAAAGCCATTCTCTTCGCCATAACGAATCAGATAATACGGATCGACCGGGATGCAGTGTCCACCGACGCCACA
The DNA here is from genome assembly GCA_964623775.1 of uncultured Candidatus Saccharibacteria bacterium. Classification (GTDB taxonomy): domain Bacteria; phylum Patescibacteriota; class Minisyncoccia; order Phycocordibacterales; family UBA2100; genus UBA10103. The sequence goes on from CAZUVH010000003.1 coordinate 52,053, forward strand.
ACCGGGATAATGCGGCATAAAACCAAAAGGTTTGGTGGAAGCGCCCTTGATGACGTTGACCACATCTATACCGGCACGATCAAACGCCATCGCGAGTTCGTTGACGAAGGCGATGTTGATATCGCGGAAGGAGTTCTCCACCATCTTTACCGCCTCTGCTTCTTTGATCGAATCCATCGGGACGATCTCGGCATCGACGAGTGTGCGGTAGACGCGCGATGCGAGGCGAAGACTCTCATAATTGAGTCCGCCGACGACGCGGGGGATCGTGCGCACGTCCCATGTGGCATCGCCAGGATTGATACGTTCGGGGCAGTGCGCAAAATAAAATTGGTCGCGGGAGAGTCCGGATTCTTTCTCAATGATCGGAAGCGAGACCTCTTCGCAGGCGCCGGGATTGACCGTGGACTCGATGATGACAAGTGCGCCCTCTGTAATATTCTGACCGACTATTTTGGAGGCATCCTCAAGTGGACGAAGATCAGGGAGGTGGTCTTCGTGTACGGGCGTGGGGACGCACACGATAAATGTGTCCGCACCTTTCAATTTCGATTGATCTGCTGTGACGGTGAGGGATCGTGCCCGCTTGAATTGACCCGACTCCTCTTCGTTGAGGAAATTTGCTTCACGCTTTTCAAGCTGCGCGACCTTCACTTCGTCGATATCGAATCCAATGACCTTGAATCCGCGCGTTGCGGCGAGTATGGCGAGCGGCAATCCGACGTAGCCGAGGCCCACAATCGCAATCGTAGACGTTGTGGTCTGGTCGCTTTGCCCTGCGTCGGATCTTGTGACGATGTCATTAAAATCAGAAGAAGACTTTCTCCCCGATGTTTTTGTTTTCCGTGTTTGTGAAATTTCAGCGATCTGTTCTGGTGACATAAAAAATTTGACGCTACTACCTTTGGGCAATTACGAATGCGTTCATGTTTTGTTCATCTTTTCTGCATCCGTTGTGCGACGCCGTGATGATGGGTCCGTGTACACGCCGGGGCGGTCGCAAAAAGTGGCGGCCGCCCCGAGCAGTACGTTACGTAGTTCGGAAGAACCCGCGCGGGAGAACCTCCTCCTAGGTTGTGGAGATTCTCCTGCATGTGCTCTAAGGAGCTAGACTAAGGGAGATTTTATACAAGGGGGGTGAAGTGAAGATGAAGAGGGGGGTGTCCTCGACCGAGCGTGCCGCATACTCTCTCCGAAACCGGAATTTTCTGCTAAAAATTCCTCAGTCCTCGGGCCAAGCCCTGCGGGGATTCTCCGAGAGCGCGCGGCACCCTCGGTCGAGGGTTTGGAGGAAGAAGCTGAGAAGTGCAAATACGCGTTCATTAGTTCAGCCACCTCATGAAGATCTTCATTGAAATCCACGAGGCCTCTTGTAGAATGCCCGCGCATGTCTGTCGTTAACCGTCCCACGATCAAGGGAGCATACATCCTCAGCCATATACAGGCTCTTCTCGATGAGCGTGGCGGCGGGGCAGTCGAGGAATTGAGAAAGCGATATGGTAAGTCTCTCGACTTCAAAAGCGACGAATACGTACCTGTTAGAACAGAAGTGGAAGTATTGGAACATATCGTCGATATTTCCACACCGAAAAAACTCTCTCCGGATGAGCGCGCACTCCTTGCGGGGCGGCTCGCTTTTAAGAATTTCACCTCCTCGCTGCTGTGGAGAGCACTCATGCCGCTTGTCCACACGAATCCCAAGGCAGCGCTCATGCGCGCTCATCACATTGCGAGCCAGGTTTTTCAAGGTGTTGTTTTTACACCCGAGGATGCGGGTGTATCGACGGTGAATATGAAGCTTGAGAACAACGATTATCCGCTCGCGTATTTCCAAGGATTCTTTGAGGAAGGGCTCGTGGTCGCGCATCTGACTGGTGCAGTAGAAGCCGATACAGACTCCCGCGGGGCCTACGTGTACACCATCACCTGGAAATAATCACTTACGCCCAAAATCCGAGGACGATTCCCATCGCAAGGAGCAAGACGAGATAGTAGCTCGCGTTGATGACCCAGAGCATCCAGGGCTTGCCGTCCCACAAGACGGTACCGATCGTCACTGGTGCAATAAATCCGAGCCAGCTCCAAAACGCCGCTTGTAAACCAGCAGAGACACCGGTCACATTGAGGAACGCGCCGGCAAATACGATCGAGTGCGCGAGTACGTACGCCATGACGAGTGCACCGACGAAGGTGATCGCATATGCGGGGCGCGCCTTTTTCTGCATCTCGGCCATTTTTTCAGGCGTCATAGGGCCCCATCCCATTAATTCTGACCACTTTTTCCCAAAAAGCGGACCGTACCAGAGAAATCCGATAACCATCGCGACGATAGCGGAAAGCAATACTGCCAAATAATTAATTGGAACCATAAGAGAAGTTTTACCCCGATAATATGGTAAGGATGTGAGGTATTACATGTATTGTCAATAATGAAAAGAAAAAGGTCCGACGTGCATACGCACACGCCGGACCGATTTTGTTAGCAACGAACATTGATGCGCCGTACACCTTCGTTCTGGAGGATAATACCAGCTTCGGTATTCATAAGCATTTCAGCACGTGATAGATAGCCAGCTTGTTCCCAAGTGATCTGGCAATCACCGAAGTCAGCATTAACCTTCTTGAGTCGGCCGTCGTAATCGATCGCGAGATCGGATTTGATGTAGGTCTGCTTCTGATCGTGGTTCTTGTAGTATGCCTGACCATGCATCATGTCGAGTTCGACTTCGCCTCGCTCAAACCGCACACGACACCACTCGGGGTACACGTGATTCTTCAATCGGCGCGTGCCGCGGAAGTGGAAAGTGATGCCGTCGTCGCGCTTGCCAGCCACCTCGTAACGATCAAAGCTGTCGTGGAGTTTCCACGCATTGAGCCCCTTGATGCCAAACAGACAGTTCATGAGATCGATCTCGTGATTGAGATGATCGAGCAGCAGACTGCGCGCATGCTTCCACTCATTGGAAGGGGCGTGATAAGAAAAGTCGAAATCAAAACTGATCACCTTACCGAAATCAAGAAAGATTCCGGAATGAGCCAGTTCGTGCCTGAGCCATTCGATCGGCCTGTCGTACCTTCGCGGATGGCACGACGTGAGGACGAGCTTTTTCTTGGCCGCGAGATCGAACGCTGCCTCGAGCATTGCAATATCTTCGCCAGGTACCATGAGCGGCTTTTCGCAGAACACGTGTTTGCCGGCATTGAGCGCCAATTCGATCTGCTTGAGATGAAACTGTTCAGGCGAACAGATCATGACAGCCTGGACTTCCTCTTCGGCGAGCATTTCCTCGAGCGTGTTCCACTTGAGAGCACTGGGAAAGTTCTCCAGCACGGTCTTGTCGGGGTCCCATGCGCTATGGGCAAAGAGGTGACCGTCGAGATTGTCGACATGATGCCTCGCGTGTCTGCCGCAGCCAATGATTCCGAGGGGGATCGGCATCTCGCATCCTTTCGATGAGTGTCAGTGCTGTATAAACCGATGAGATTTTACATCAAAAACACATTATGTCAATAGTGGATATCGGGTAGCGTCCACCTGTACGGGTGTCATACTTGCGGGGTAAGCAAAAAGCTTCCTGCAAAGGCAGGGGTCGAAATTAAAAGAAATAATCAATCAATGTTTTTATTATGAAATGGATGCATATGGTTACCTGGATACTCGTCATAGTGGGCGGCGTCAATTGGGGACTCGTGGGCTTGGGCGCCTTCATGATGAAAGACTGGAATCTCGTTCACATGATCTTGGGCTCAATGCCGCAGGTCGAGTGGGCAGTCTACGTGCTCGTCGGTCTCGCAGCAGTCTACGAGATCGTCATGCACAAGAAGATCTGCAAGGATTGCGGCGTTTCCGCAGCTCCTTCGACGATGTAGTGCGATTTGTAGAAAGAAGGCAAAACCGCCCGAAAGGGCGGTTTTGTGTACCTACACCCGCTCTTCACGAGGTGTGGTACACCATGACACCAATAGAGTCGGATTTGGATGTCTGGATGCGCGTCACAACTATTTGCACGTTTTCCAGTCTATCTCGAATTCGACAGCTATTGGTGTGATGGTACACTCTTTTTCTATAATCAATCTTTTAAATCACTCATCGTATGAAAACACTTATTTGGATCACAGTTGCACTTATTATCCTCGCGGGAGCGTGGTGGTATTTTGGAATGTCGGTCGCGACAGCACCAATACCGACACCCACGACTGACACTGTTTCACCGAACCCCGCTACGACAACCGACAACGCGACGACTACAGGCACAACTACAGATACTGGCGCCAGTGCCGCGCCCATGAGCGTTACGGTCGTGTACGGTTCGCAGGGTTTTACCCCGGCGACGGTCACGATCGCGAAGGGCGGCTCAGTCAAATGGGTCAATGAGAGCGGTTCGTCGATGTGGGTAGCAACTGATGAGCACCCCTCGCACATCGTGTACGCCGGCACTACGCGTCAGCAGCACTGTCCTGATGCAAGCGGCGAGGCTTTCGATCAGTGCGCGCCGGGCAATGACTACTCGTTTACCTTCAGCAAGACGGGGTTATGGCAGTATCATGATCACATGAACGCTGCTCGTGGCGGTACTGTCGTCGTACAATAGAGCCTTTTTAGAGTTTTTTCGAAAAACATATACACACCGCAATCTTCAGTTTGCCTCGCTGTGCGCTACTATGAATGCAATGCAACGCTTCGGAAAGGGGCTTATGTTTGTGAGCGCATTCCTATGGATAGTTGCCGGCGCTGTCGTTTTTTCTTCGAATACGTCGGGGGATCCGCCTCGCTTCGCTCATAATGTCGGCGCACCTGCGCAGGTCGCTGGTGCTGAAGCAGCGCTCACCTATGGCAGTAATTTCACGGCATCCACCGTTGTACAGGCTGTAAATAGCGTGATATCCGATCGATCTGCTTCCGTGCCATGGGAGGGGCCATACTACGTCGAATATCACGGAGATGCCCCGGTCGTCCAGCAAGAAGTGATAATAGACGAAAAGAAGCCGTGGTACGTCCAGGTGTTTGGGGGTTTGGGTACGATGGTTCACAATCTCATCCCCGGCAATACCTCGTCTGCATACAGTGTGTCTGCCCCTCAGGCTTCAAGAGCCGCGAAGCCGATGCCCCCCGCATGCACCATATCGATCATTCCTAATTCCGTACCGTATGGCGGCTCAGCCACTGTCACATGGACATCCCGCAACGCCGACCACATTGTTTTCCAGGGAGTAGGCGAAGTGGCTCCGAGTGGCTCGCTTCCGGTCACGAAGATTACATCAACACGCGCACTCGCACTCGCCGTCGTTGGCGTGGGTGGTCTGAGTAGTTCATGCTACACCGTCGTCAACGTGGAGCCGGTGATTGTCGAGCAACCCTCATGTGTTATCTCTGCGCTCCCAGCTACGATCCACGAAGGAGAGGTAATAAAGCTCTCGTGGGGTTCACAGAATGCCGCACAAGCCCTACTTGAAGGGCAAGGCATAGTATCGACGATGGGCGGCATGGAGCTTACGCCGTCGAAGACCACAACTTACGTCCTCAATGTGGATTCTGAATTCGGCGATACCTTCACCTGCGAGACGACGGTCACGGTCGAGTAACACATCTCAGCACTCCTGTACCAACTAGTTTCTATTTTAAGGCTGTAATTAAGGTTTTTTTAGGTTTTGGAAAAAACCGCTTATTTTTTTTGCTTTTTTTACGCACAATAAAGCATTACTGAGTAGAGATGGGGGATTTGAGGGGTTTTGGGGCCGCTATGAGTTGTCCACCATGGCAATAGCGTGAATGCAGAGGGTAGGGTAGAGTGTAGGGACTATAAGAATTAAATAAGTAAACCAATTTACGTATGGTACGAAAAATGAATCCTGCATTGCTCAAGCCCCTCAACCTCTCGGCAGATCTCGAGGCCGTTGTGGGCAAGGGTCCGAAGCCTCGCTCTGAGGTAGTGAAGGGTCTCTGGGCATATATCAAGAAGAACGATCTCCAGAATCCGAAGAACAAGCGCAATATCTTGGCTGACGACAAGCTCGTGAAGGTATTCGGGGGCAAGAAGGAAGTCAACATGTTCGAGATGACGAAGCTCGTCTCGGCACACATGAAATAATCTTTCCGAAATAAAAACCAAGAGGCCGCCCCCACAAGGGGCGGCCTCTTGGTTTGGGCACTGATCAAACGGTGAGGAGCGCGATTCCTATCGCTACGAGGACAAAGAGGGTTGCCTTGAGTGCGAATTGTCTCTCATGGAAGTAGAAGCGACCCGAAATAACGGAAAAGAGAACTGAAAAGGCACGAAGAGCGGCGGTAATGACCGACGCGGGAGCAAAGAGGAGCGCATATGCACCGGATATGCTCGCAAGTCCCATCGAAGCACTTTGGAGGACAAACACAGGTCTGGCGAGGAAGGAAAATGGATTCTCTTTGGCGACAAAGACAGCGAGGAGGATGAAGTAAAGCAGCAGTACGACAGTGACTATACCTTGCTCCGTCTCGACGGCATTGAAATGCGTGATGTTGTATTTGTAGAGGGAGATCGTCGCCACCGCATTAATAGCAGATGCAAAAAGGAGCCATCGTGCCTTGGTGTGAAAATGCTCGAAATAAAGAAGGATGATTATTGCGGCGAAGATAAGTGCCATCCCCATAATCTGGAGCGGAAAGATCACATACCCAAGCGCAAGATCAACGAAGAGAAGAAGAGGTACGGTGACACTGCGTATGAGTCCGAAATCGCCGCGATCCGATTTCACAAGGGCCTTGATGGAGATGTGGGCCTGGAAGATTTCGAGACAAAGGCGTGGCAAAAACGTGGGTAGCGATGCGAGCGAAAACACAAAACTTTGCTTGTAGATGCTTATTGCAGCAAAGAAAATAACTGAGGAGAGCAAACTGAGGACCCCAAGGGTGTAATAGCTCTCGGCGCGCTTACGCACTTCGTATTTTCCGATCGATTCCGACAATTCAGCGAGTCCACTCGCGACTGCCGCAAGAATAATGCCAAACATTCCTTCATCGTAGCAAACAAAAAGCCCGCCGAGGCGGGCTTGAGTAAAAAGATTACAATTGAAGGAACTTCTCCGCGGCCTCGACGGCTGTTTGGAAGTCGTCCTCATTCTCTAGATAGACGGGATTATTCCGGACAATGTTGAGCCAGTCGCGGACGTCATACTGCGCCGTGAAGTCCTTACGGTACCTCATCGTCATTTGAATCTGATGGAGGCGCGCATTCAGTACAATTCGCGAGGCACGAGCCCTATCGGATTCTGATGTTGTTGATGCGTTCGCGATGTCCTCGGCCTTAGCGGCGACGCCACCTGAATTTCCGAGGGCGATCTCCCATTTGCCGAGCTCCGGCAGGATAAGACCGGCGATGTTCATCTCGGCAAAAAGTCTGCCGAGTGGATCACCTGCTTTGTCCGCTTCTTCCGCCGACCGTTCAGCAAGTTGCTGGGAATCCTCGAGATGTTCAGTGCGCGCCGCACCTTCGTTTTCCATCGCGATCTGGTACTTTCCCATGTGGTATTCGTACGAAATCTTACTGCGCACTCCCCATGTCTTTTTTGATCCATCGTCAGGAAGTATCTGGCGGAGAAGACCATCGAGCGGAATCATTATTCCATACTGCTTCGCACGGCGCGCCGATTCGAATGCAGCGAGTAGGTCGTTGATAAGCTTGTCCATTTACCACTCCCAGGCAGGGTTAATTATCGTCCGGGCAGTATTTAATCACAAAAACGAGAAAAATCAAGTAAAACTGTAAAACTTAGAGCTGCAGCGTTGTACCGACCGCGAGATGGTCTGAGACGCGGTGGGGGAAAGTGCGGTAGTCGCTCATCGTGAGGTGCGGTGAAGTCATGATCCAATCGATACGGCGTGTCGGGCGGATTGCCGGGAAGGTGTGGAGGCTCCTGTCGCTCTCACCGAATTTATGAGTGGAGACGCCGAGCTTGGACATGAGAGATTTGATGTGTGGGGAGCGCATCGATCCATTGAGATCGCCACCGATAACGAGAGGACCTTTTTCTTTGAGTGAATGGGAGAGCTGCTCGATCTGTACGTGGCGCGATCGTGTTTTCAATATATCGAACGAGACAAGGTGTACAGATGCCACGGTGAGCGTGACACCCGGAGACACCGTGAGCGTCGCACTCAAGAAGCCTTTGCGCGGCGTGGGGAATGAGAGCTCGAATTTTACATTCTCCACATCGGTCATTGGATAGCGCGAGATGATGCCGCAGCCAGCGGAATAGATCAGCCGGTCGCGACGGTGGAGTTCGCTCGAGGCGCCATATGCCGAGTACTGATGGCCGATCTTGGATTGGATATAGGAGAGCTGATCAATCTTGCGTGTGAGTGGGGAGGTGCGATCGACTTCCTGTAAGAGCACGACGTCGGCATCGTATGAGCCAATGAGGTCTACTATTCTGTCGAGATTTTCTATCGCCATTCTTTCGGGGATATAGACGCGGGGGAGCGTATGGCCCGCATTCCACCCGTGTTGGATGTTGAGAGAGATGATACGCACATCTTCCTTCGGGCGCATGTGTGCAGTATACCGTGCGAGAAGTGTGGAGATGAAGAAGGCGCTTGCATAGAATGCTCTACAGTGCTGTACTAGCTACAGTTTCATAAGGCTTCAGAGAGGAGGGTGTCGTGCAGAGTGTTTTTGTATACGCAGTAGCAGCGATTCTGCTCCTCGTGACGCCCTTTACGGCGTCTGCGCAAGGGCAATCGCGATCAGAGCTCGTGACGGGCGACACTGTTCCTGCCCTCGGTGGCTGGAATGTCTATTGTCGGGATTATGTGTATATGTGCGCAGTTGAGCGTACGGGCAAAGCGGTCGTTGCTCTGACTGAAGAGTCTCGGCGCGTGATCGAAGATGTGAACAACGAGGTCAACGCACGTATCCACTATTTGCCCGACATTGATCATTGGGGCAGCGATATTCGCCGATATGTCTATTCCAACGGCGACACCGACAAGTGGGATCACGCAGAAGATGGGTACGGGGATTGCGAAGATTTCGCGCTGCTGAAACAAAAGTTGTTGATCGAGAAAGGTTTCCCGCGATCGGCAGTCTTGTTGACCCGAGTCGAAGGCGAGCAGCCCGACGCGACGGGCATCGGACACTTGATCCTTATGGTGAGAACAGACCAAGGGGATTTTCTTTTGGACGACGCAACAATGAAAAGGCCGCTCTTTCGTTGGTGGGAAAGCTCTTATAGATTCCTGTCACGGCAGTCAGAGGAGCACCCCAATGTGTGGGTCGCGCTCCATAAGCCGGCGCTCATAAGCGAGCAGAACAACTGATCCCGCCCTTTCTACGGAAAGAGCGGGATTTTCTTTTGGATAATTACATCTTCATACGGATGTGAGACACTTATTCGGGAACTTGCAAATTATACTGTATGTGGTATAATACAAATCTGTTCTTTTCATAGCCAGACATAGGAGGCAGGAGTGCGGAAAGTGATCAAGTGTCTTGGGGTGGCATTCGTGCTGCTCTTCGCGTCGGTCGCTTCTGCGCAGCAGATCCGGCCAAGTCCAGAAATCATAGTCGGCGAAGTCACCACGACACCTGTCGGGTGGAATAGGTTCTGCGTGGACTACAAGTCCGAGTGCGACGTGCAGCCGATGGAAGATCGGAAGGTGGTCCTCGATGCGAAAGTATGGAGGAATCTGCAGGCCGTCAATACGATGGTCAATCGGCAGATCAAGCCAAAGCCCGACCTCGAGCATTGGGGGACGTCTCTCAAGCCGTACGTGTATCGCGGCTTGGTCGAGAAGTGGGACTTTGCCGAGGATGGTTACGGCGATTGTGACGAGTATGTCCTCGTCAAACGCCGAGAACTTCTGCGGCAGGGCTGGCCGCGTTCGTCACTTCTCGTGACGGTCGTAAAGAGGCCCGATGGAGAAATCCATGCGGTCCTCACGGTCCGGACCACCCATGGCGACCTCGTCCTCGACAACATGGCCAATGAAATCAAAGGATGGTGGCAGACGCCATACGATTACATCAAGAGGCAGTCTGCCGAGGATCCCAACAAATGGCTTGCTCTGCGCAAGCCTGGGGTCATGAGTGTCAGACAATAATTATGAGGCTCCGCATGCTGCGGAGCCTTTTCTTTTTATCGAAATTTCATCTTGATCACATACATGAACGCTACAGTAGCTTCATGATGTATTCGTGGCGTCTCCCTCGGGCCGACTTTTTTCGGCCATATCTCCACGGGACATTCGACGCACGTTCGCGATCCGGCATTTTTGCTGCTTTAGCGGTATCCATTTCACTTACGTTTTTAATAGCAACGATCGTCCAGGGCTATCAGGACACTTCGGCCGACACTCTCCCCGGCATCCCAAAAACAGGGGAAGTGCTTCGCGTCACCGATAGGGTCGTGGCGACCACGAGCGCTCCTGTAGCGGTAAGGAGTCATCCTATGCGCGAGGTGCACGTGGCCAACAACGGCGCGGTGTATCTGCGCGGTGCGCGAATCACCGCGATTAGTTCATCATCGATCACCGTATCTTCCGGATGGGGATCGATGGATTTTTCGTGGGACGTGGTCACAGGGATCGGCACACGGTATATCAATGCAAAAGGTGAAGCGATTAAGCGAAGCAGTCTCAAGGTGGGTACCATCGTCGCAGTGACGGGCGTGCTTGATGAAAGCGCACACTCAGCCTCTATGCGCGGACAATACATCCGCGTGAGTAAATCAAATTAGATGCGGCTCTGTTTGTTGGGGCCGGGCGCTTCCGCCTTGAGTCTTTGCCTCTTTGAGGCTTCTTTCGGGGTGACATTCATTATTTTGACGACTTCGGCGATGCTCACTGGTTTGGTGAGGAAGAAGTCAAAGCCCGCATCGCGCGCTTTTCTTTTATGATCATCGTGCCCATAACCACTGAGCGCGATCAGAATCGAGGCATGGCCGGCTTCTCGCATCCTTCGTGCCACTTCGTATCCGTCGATATCGGGAAGTCCGATGTCGAGGATGACTCCGTGCGGTTGTAGTACACGCGCTTTGTCGAGCGCTTCTTGGCCGGTGTAGGCGACCTCCGTCTCGTGGCCGTGCAATTCCAAAAGCTTGCCCATGCCTCGCGCTGCGTCCACATTGTCATCAACGACCAATATTTTTGAAGATTCAGCCGTAGGTTTGGGCGCTGGCTCCGGCGCGATTTTTACCGGCGGAGTCCCGATTTTTGCGGGCAATCGCACGATAAATTCACTCCCTCTTCCAAGGCCGTCGCTTTGTACCTCGATCGAGCCCCCGTGCATCTCGACGAGATTTTTAGCGAGCGTGAGGCCAAGACCCACTCCTCCCATGAGGGATTGTTTCGGGTTGATCTGCATGAAGGGCTCGAAGATCTTTTCCTGCTCCTCTTCGGTGAGTCCGACGCCCGTGTCGCGGACGCGTATGACGAGGTGTTCGCCTTCATAGGTGGCTTTGCAATCGATCAGGCCGCCCGACGGGGTATATTTTGCGGCATTGTAGAGGAGGTTTGTGACGACCTGTTCTATGCGCACAGGGTCGGCCTCGATGAGTACGGTTTTGTCGGGGTAGGTGACCGTAAATTGATGCCCGTTCTTTCGCATGTACGCCTCCACCGATTCGACCGCGGAGCGCAAGACCGTGCGCGCGCGCAGGATCTCTTTTTTGAGTTTGAGTTTTCTTTGGGTGATGCGCGAGATGTCGAAGATGTCGTCCAGGAGTCGTGCCATCGATCGGATGCGGTCTTCCATGCTCTCAAGAAGTCTCTCGCGCTGAGCCTCATCTTTTTTTGCGACCTTCATGAGTTCGACAGAGCTCAGTATCGCGGCGAGCGGATTGCGGATCTCGTGTCCCAACGTGGCGATGAATTCATTCTTTGCCTCCTCATTCATTTCTTTTTCGGTCAGCGAGGACTTGAGGTTCTCGGTATACTTGGCCAATTCTCTGACCGCCGCTCTACGACGCTCCTCAATCGCGCAGAGTGTGTAATAAAAGAGAGCCATAAAGATAAATAAAATCTGTGTGCTGTATATCCGATCGGGAATCGGACGCATATTGGCGGCTGTCGGTTCGTGTACGCCTAGAAAAAGTCCACTGAACGTGATTACACATGTCATGAGCATCGCGAGGGTGACGAAGCGTGACCCTGCGCGCAAAGCGATCCACAAGAGGAGTAAGAAGTATGGAATTGCGATCGAGACTCCGTATATGACACTGTTGGGAGTATAGGAAGCAATGTAGTTCGTGATTGCAAAGAGGGAGAGAATTGATACGATCTCGATCCAATCTCCGATAGTCCTTTTCCTGAGAGGGACTGTCCATCTGAGGATAAACGGCGTGAGGATGACACAACTGAGAAGGACCCCCGCCCAGATGTGCATCCAAGAAAAGGTCGCCGTGGAGCCAATGTAGGTGTTAAATGCCATTCTCGTTACCACACTCGTTGTTGGCGCGATGGTAGAGATGAGACTTGTGACGCCCAGAAATACCATAAAATCCCGCGTGTTTTCGAGCGAACGCTTGAAATTGAGTTTATTGAGGAAAAAGAGCGCGAGCGCAGGCTGGGCGACCGCTGCCAGTATGTTTGGTATGACGATCAGAAGAGGGGACCCGTTTATAAATCCGGAGACCATCGACGCGAGCGCGACCGGAAGTGCTGCACTGTACCCAAGCATAATAAATGCGGCGAGCGCTATGCCGTGGGCCGTAAAGAGTACCGCGGGAGCCGTACCCACGTGTCTATAGAGATACGTTGAAAAGAGGATCGCCCCCAGCTGTGCGGCAAACGTCAAAAGGAGCCACAACCAGTTGCGCCTGACTTCCTCCGTAAATTTTGACAAAAAATTGTTCATATCGTGTCGACTGCGGGATGCTACATCTTACTTGGGGAAAACTCAAGGTGTCGCTTCCGCAAAATTTCATATTGGATTCAAGTGTTGATCTTATCCAGTACGTTTGTAAGGTCTCGGATGCCAACGGGCTTGGTGAGGTGGTAGGCAAAGCCACTGTCTCTAGCCCGCAGTTTGTCGGTACTTTGCCCATATCCGGTGACGGCGACGAGTGCGGGCCCGCCGCTCAAAAGCCGTACCTTTTGCGCCACCTCATAACCACTCATGCCCGGGAGCCCGATATCCAATACGGCGACTGAGGGGCGGAATTTTTCTATTGCCTGGAGCGCTTCCGTGCCATCGTACGCGAGTGCGGTCTCGTAGCCAAAATGCCGTAGAAGCTTCGCGAGTCCATCTGCGGCCGGCTTATTGTCGTCGACGACGAGCACTCGATGTTTTTGTTTTGACGGCGCAATCTCTTTCAATTTTTCCACCGGAGCCGCTTTTTCTACGGTCGTCGGGAGCGTGATGATAAATTCGCTCCCGAGATTCTTGCCGCCACTGTGCATGGAGATCGTGCCGCCGTGCAGCTCCACAAGGCGTTTCGTGAGTGAGAGGCCAAGGCCAAGGCCCGGTGTCTCGCGCTGATGATCTGAGGCGCGACGGAACGGTTCGAATATATATTGACTCGCCTCCTCATCGATGCCGATGCCGTTGTCGCGGATGATGATGGAGACGGCGCCTTCTTGCGGAACGACCGAAATATAAATCTTACCGTTTGGCGGGGTGAATTTTGCAGCGTTGTTGAGAACGTTTGCGATTATCTGTTCGAGGCGTACCGGATCTGCGTTCAAATGCACAGGTGACTCCGGCAGTGACACACTGATCGTGTGATTGCGCGCGCGTATCGCTGGAGCGCTCATATTCACAGCGTGCGTGATGACTGATCCGAGCTCGATCACCGAGCGCTCGAGACGATATTTTTTGTTGTTGATACGGGAGATATCGAGGAGATCGTCGAGAAGGCGCGAAACACTCTTGATGTGGTGGCGAATACTCTCGACCGATTTGAGCACTTCTGCGTTTGCCCCCACCGTCTCGAGCTGCATGAATTCGAGCGTGCTCAAGACTGGCGCAAGCGGATTGCGCAACTCGTGCGCAAGGATTGCGATGAATTCGCTTTTTGCACGGTCCTCGCCGGAAATGCGCTTGAGCGCAGCCTCGAGTTTCGTGAGATTCGAAGCCATCGCTCTTTGGTCCGCTTTTCGTTCGCGCGCGATTGTCGCGAGGATTAGAAATCCCGCTGCTGATACACCGATAAACAACTGCGTCCACAAGAGTGCGGTGTCTTGCCCGTAGCTGTAAAAGACGCCCCTGCCGAAAAGTGCACCTGTCTCAGCGAGAATTGCGAGCAAGAATATACAGAGCGTCGTCGAGCGTAGGCCAGTGCGGATCGCCGTCCAGGCAAGCGGAATAAAGATGGGATAAAGAAATGGCGGGAGTGTGACTGACGATGCCATCCAGAATATAAAAAACGCGGTTGCGGTCGTTACTGTGATAGCAGCGACCCGCTCAATTTCCTCTGCGACTGTCTTTTTATAAAACTGAGGTGCAATCCACGAGAGTACGAACGGTACGAGGATGAGGGCGCCGAGCATGTCGCCAATCCACCACGGAATCCACGTGAGCAAGAATTGGGATGATGGAATCGATCCTCCGAGGACGAGAGTACTGACGCCGAGCGTCGCGCTGACGATCGGGGCGGTGACCGCGACGAGTATGAAGCCCATCGTGTCGCGTAGGCGCGGGAAGACACGGTCGACCCCAAGTCTGTTCAAAAAATAGAGTGCGAGCGTTGCCTCCAGTGTATTTCCGATAGCAATGCCGAGCGCTTCCGGAATGCTCGCGCCGATTGAGAAGTTTGCAAAAAAAGCGCCGAGCATCACGCCTGGCCATAGATTTCTCCCAAAGAGGAGTAGGACTACAATCGCGATGCCTGATGGAGGCCAGATAAGAGCGGCAAACTCATTGACTGCCTGAAGGGAAAGGCCAAGACGTGCGGCAATAAAATACGCGAGAGCGAGTATGGCTATATATGCGATCCGCCGTGAAGAGGCATCGAGCACCATGTGCCATATTAGACACAAATGATCATGATTTAATCATGAAGACGGTCTTCATCTTCCGATATGTCATTTAAATGGCTTTACATAAGGATAATCGAGAGGCCGTCAGCCCGGGGGCTGACGGCCTCATCTCGTGCTGAGCTTCTGAGAATCTAGTACTGCTGCATGCCACGCAGCTGCATGAATCTCATCCAACCTGTATTTTGTTGCGGTGTTAATTCTGCGTAGGCACCACGGCGATCTGAATAGCTTACGCCACCGTATTGTTGGGCAGGGTTTTGATTGCGTAGGTTGTGCCACCAGCTTCTGTACCAATCATTCTGTCCGTAGTTTTGCTGTGGCTGTTGATACTGCGGCTGTGGCTGCGGCGGTGTGTACGATTGCGGCTGTTGAGTTGGTTGCTGCGGCGCCTGTTGCTGAGGTGCCTGTTGCTGCGCTTGATACCATTGCGGCTGAGTTTGCGTCACGTTGACGTTGGTCGTACACCACGATGAGCCTTGCGGCCCCCACACACTGAGCCGGTAGACGGTTGATTGTGTCGGAGACACACTACGAGAACCTTGTACCGGTACTGGACCGATGCCGTGGTCGAGCGATGCAGATGTGGAATTCACCGAGTTCCACGAGAGCGTCGCCACTTGTCCGGGATAGATCGTGTTGTCGTCGGCCATCAGATTACAATCTGGTGCCGGTGATGGCTCCACTTGTACTGTCGTTTGGCACGTGGCCGTCCCGCCAGGCCCAGATACAGTCATCGTGTATGTGGTCGTGACCGAAGGGAAGACGGAGTAGGTTCCGTTCACCGTTACTGGTCCAATCCCTTGATCGATTGATGCTGAGGTGGCGTTTTGCCAGGTCCACGAGAGTATCGGGTCTTGGTTGACGTAGATAAGTGATGGTTCAGCTTTGATGGTACAACTCGGTCGTGGTGCCGGTGGAGGTGGTGTAACGCACCTACCACCGCCATATCTATCTGATCCCGGGGGACACAAGGGGGTAGGTGGGGGCGGGGGATTGAAGAAAACAAATCCTCCACCTGCATCGCCGACGCCCGATCCGGAGCTGTCGCCGCCGCAGCACCCTGCACCCGCATCTCCCGGGGCTCCGCTGCTATCTCCGCCGCAACAGCCTGCATCACCAACGCCTCCGCCACCACCGTCACCTGCGGCTCCGCCGGAGTCGCCACCTCCGCCGCCGTCATCGGCGTGCGCTATTGAGAAGTTGATACGCGAGAAATGATCACCTTGAGCTTGATTGGTAAAGTACACTGGAAGAAAAAGCACGACCGCGGTCGAAATACTTATAGCGAGAAGTAATCCGATCCAAGAGCGTACTCGAAAATGGGGTAAATTCATATTAATGAATGGGTGTTACTGATAACAATCTGCCCGCACAGTATTTACTAACGGCAGTGTGGCTACAGTGAATCACCAAAACATAATGAACTTGTTCGAGTCGGACTTCACATAAAATTCCTACCGTCCCGCTACTATTGTCCCGTTCGTGGCCTATGGCACGACGCAACGAAAACAGACAAAAGGAGGGTCTGATGTGATACGAGTTCTTTTTGCAGCTCTGGCGCTTCTTGTGGCCTCGGTGCAATTTGCCGAAGCTGGCTGCAAGCGTGTCTGCATATCCGAAAGCCGTTGGAATTACATCGTGTCGACGACGAGAGGAGGTATTCCGTATTGGTATGCGGGGATACGATGGAGCGACGGATGTGGTGTGCGCAAGTGCCTGAGTTCGCCGCATTTTCATGGCAGATGCGGCACCGTGTGCGGCCCCGCGGGATCAATCGCATGTTATGACCCCGAGGGGATCAGAGTTCCGCTCTAAGTGCGAGAGTACGAACATGACATGGGCCTAAGAAAAGCCCCCACACCAAGTATTTGGCGTGGGGGCATATTTTTTGTCGGTCAATTGAGATGGAGCATCCCGTTGACCAACCGAATCTCAGCGGGCCTGATGAGTCGCGAGTGCGCAACACGGACTGAATGCAGCGGACCATCGAGTTTGAGCTCCCAGAAATGCAAGAACTCGCTCAGCCGAGGAAATTTCGGATACATATCGTATTCCTGCCAGACGTACGTCTGGAGAATCGATTGGTGATCGGGCATGCGGTACAAAATTTCAGCGGTCGTCAGGCCGTATCCCGCGACCTGTTTCAAGAAGTCGTCGGACACTCTGGACATACAGACCTCCCTCAAATCCACTCTCTTTACACTAGCGCTACCGGCCGTTCGGTCAAGGTGTTTTCAACGGTATCATCGGCGAGACGATTGACGGGTGGTGCGGCCCGAAGTACGGTTATTCAAATGGATAAAATTCCTCAATGCGTTGGCATTATTCTCGATGGCAACCGAAGGTGGGCGAAAGAGCAGGGGATGCCCACCTTTGAAGGGCATCGCCGAGGCATGGACAATGTGGAGACTATCACCCTCGCGGCGCGAGATCTTGGCATTAAACATCTCGTCGTGTATGCGTTCTCGACCGAGAATTGGAAACGGACGACCGAAGAGGTGTCCTATCTTATGGGGATTTTCGAGGAGATGGCCAAGAGATCGATGGCGCGGCTTGCCGAAGAGGGCGTAGCGGTGCGCTTCATCGGACAGCGTGAGCGATTCTCCGAAAGTTTGCGCGCCGCCATGGACGAAGCAGAAGAGCGTAGTCCGAAAGATCCTGCGATCACGCTTTGGGTCTGTCTTTCATACGGCGGCCGTGCCGAGATCGTAAGCGCCGCGCGATCCCTTGTCGAAAAAGGCGAGGAGATCACGGAAGAGTCGCTCGCAGATAATCTCTGGACGAAAGGTATGCCGGACCCCGATATCATCATCCGCACATCAGGCGAGCACCGCACATCCAATTTCCTCCCGTGGCAGGCCGTATACAGCGAACTTTTCTTTCCGAAAAAATTTTGGCCTGAATTTTCAAAATCTGACCTCGAAACTATTTTGGAAGAGTACGCGGCGCGCGAGCGCCGGCTCGGTAAGTAGACGCAGTTTGATCAATACGTCAAAATCAAACGGCCGTGAGAGTTTAACGTACGGTGTTTATGCAGCGGGTTCGTTGACAGCACTCAGGGGCACGCTACGCTTACTCGTAGTTCATACAGAAAAAAATAGGGAGTAGGTTATGCGTACCATACGATGGGTAATACTTTTTGCTTTTGCATTCTTGTGTGCACCTACGCTCGGGAGCGCGCAAGTCGATCCGTATCTGAAACAGAAGCAGGATCAGATTTTGCGCCCGACTGCCACTGTGCAGTATGGGGACGCGACGGGTTCGGGTGTCACCATTTTCTCTGGCGAGGTGGGCGAAGGGAATACGAAAAGGATCGAGACGTTTGTACTCACCAACCATCACGTCGTGAAAGAGGCCATTGAGGACAAGCGCCCCGTCAATGTGAGCTGGATACAGTACGACAGTAAATCTCGCGAGATCGGGAGTTTGGTTCGGACCGCATCCGTTTTCGTCCACGATGAAGATCACGACATCGCTCTCTTGCGCCTCCATGATAATGAAAATGCGAGACCGCACGTCGCGCGTATCGCACCCGTCGGTGTGAGGCTCGAGATTATGGAGCGCGTATGGACTGTCGGGGCAGCGCTTGCTGAGCCGCCGCTTCCTTCCGAGGGAATGCTCGCAAGCATGGATGTATATATGTCGGGCGGGACACGGTATATACGCGCGCAAATGTACGCGAATCGGGGGAGTTCGGGCGGCGGGTTGTTCCACTACAGTGAAGAGCGCGGCTTTGAGCTCGTCGGTGTCTTGACGGCAATTGCGATGCATCAGGTGTCAGGTGCGAAAAAGCTGCCTGCCGATGACATAAAAGAGAAGACTGAAGACTCTAAGGTGATTAGAATGAGAACCGAAGGGAATATCTCGTTTTCCCTCCCTCCCGAGGTCTTGCACGGCTTTCTCCTGAAGGTCGGCAGCGACATCGGTATTGATTTTTTTAAGTAAGCTTTATAAAAAGTGCCCGAAGTTGTAAACTTCGGGCACATACTGTTCTACTTTAGTGCTTTCACGATACGGGGGATTGCAGCGTCCACATCTTCTTTGGTCACGATGAGCGGCGGGCTGAAACGCACGACGTTGTTGGATGCCGCACCGGCGATGATGCCTTCTTTCTGGAGCCGAAGTCGCGCTTCTTCTGCCGTCATGACCTGAGGGTCAAGCGGGATGCCGACCAGGAGGCCCTTGCCGCGTGCACGGTCGAAGCCCGCTCCGCGCAGTTCTTGCAGGAAGTATTCGCCCATGTCCCGCGCATTGCGCACGACGGCCATGTTGTCCCGCGTGATCTGCTCAAGCGACTTCACAGCAACAGCGCACGGCAGCGATGTGCCGGCGAATGTGCTCCCATGCGATCCCGGTTCAAATACTCCGAGAAGTTCAGAGCTGCCGCATAAAGCGGAAACCGGCTCGATCTGCCCCAGTGCTTTACCAAGACACGTCGCATCCGGTCGCACGCCGAAATGCTCCATCGCAAAGAGCTTGCCTGTACGGCCAAGACCCGTCTGCACCTCATCGAAAATCAGCATAATCTTGTGCTCATCGCACAAAGCCCTGACTTTCTTGAAGTAATCGTCGGAGGGCACATTGATGCCGCCCTCGCCTTGAATGGGTTCGACGATGAAGGCGACAGTGTTCGCTGTGATTGCTTTCTCGAACGCTGCGATGTCGTTGAAGGGGACAAGGACGCGACCCACTGCGAATGGGCCGAAGTGTTTCTTGTACTTCGGGGTGCCGGAAAGACTGATAGCGCCCGTCGTCCTGCCGTGAAAATTATCGAAGGCGGAAATTATTTCCGCTTTGTCTTCCGGTACTTTTTTCACTTCGTACCCCCAGCGGCAGGCAGCTTTGATGGCGGTCTCGATTGCTTCCGCCCCGGTGTTCATGATGAGCGAAACGGGATGACCAGTGAGCTCCGCCAATCGCTTCACGAGCTGCGGCTGCCATTCATTGTAAAAACAATTTTGCGAGCCGGTGAACGTGAGGGTTTGTTCGAACTGCACCTGTGCGAGCTCGACGTTACGGCCGCCGAACGGCTGCGCCGAGTACTGGGCATTCCAGTCGGCATATTCGTTGCCTTCGGAATCCCACATTTTCATACCGTCGGATCGTACGAACAGGACCTTGTCGCGCCGGTAATGTTTGGCACTGTACATGTCCTGCATTTCCATCAGCTCGCTTGCTGTGTACTTCGGGCCGTTGTTGTGACCGAACGTCTTTTTTGCGGGAACATCCATGACGCTCTCCTTTTGTAATGGGTGCTGTATCCTCTATTGTGGATAATGACGATTTTTCAACACTTTCGCAACCCCCCGTCGAAGATGACCGTCTTTGGCGCACTGTATAGGCGGTTGTATACTCGATTTAGAATAGAGATTTTGTACGAAACCCATCTAGGAGAGGGGTGTTCCAGTGACCGACAGAAAAAAGAATGGGGGCCTGTTGAAGGTCGCCATGGCTATCTTTTTCGCAATCTCGGGTATTTCACTTGCAGCGGCAGGGGAGAAACCCCTCAACAATCCTCCGGAGGTGACCGAGTGGTTTAGAAAATCAGCGACCATCAAGCCGGAGGCGTTTGAGCGACTATTGATTGAGATCCAGCAGCTGCAGCAGAGTTTCGAGACGCCTTATCGCCCTCTCACGGAAGCAGATAAGGAGTGGATGAAATTGGCACGGACGACTCCCGAAGCGCGAAAACGCTTGGGTAACCAATTTCGTTCTTGCTGCGATCATGGCGATCGGGTCAAGACAAAATTCAGGATCGACGCTTCGACGGGAGCGGATACATGGCAATACCTTGACCCCGCAACGCGCGATTGGATAGATATTCCGGCAGATGTCATCCACAACGGTGACGACGACCCGGAAGTGCCGCCGATGCCGAAAGCATTGAGCGTAGAGGGAGTGCTCTTTGTATACAAGGGTTGGCCGAATACAAAAAAGATAACGTGTTTTTGGCCTCCGAAAGGTGGCGGGTGATTCAGTGGCTCTGCGCAGGCAGGGCCACTTTTTTGAAATATCAGCGGTACTCGTTCGTCACCTCTGTATGGTTCATCAGCAATCCGTTCATGAACTGTTACATTTTGAATCTTTCACTATATAATCCGCGATATGAGCTCTGAGAAAAAATTTTGGTGGCAAAATGCTAAAATCTATGAATTATACGTGGATAAATTTGCCAAAGACTTTAAGGGATTGACGCACAATATCGACTATTTCGGAATTCTTGGCGTAAATACACTTCATATTCTCCCTCACTATCGGTCGCCAATGATAGACGACGGCTACGATATTTCCGATTATCGCGGCGTGCGCGAAGACCTTGGCACGATCGAAGATTTCAAAGTCTTTCTTGAGACTGCACGCGCAAAAGGGCTTCGCGTGATCCTCGATCTGGTCATCAATCATACGTCGGACCAGCATCCATGGTTTGTGGAGGCTCGCAGTTCAAAAAATAATCCTAAACGAGATTATTATCTCTGGAGCGATACGGGAAGTGAATTCGCGGAGGCGGCCAATGCATTCCCGACGATAAAGCCTCACAACTGGATTTCAAATACAGCTACTGGCGATTACTATTTCGCCACTTTCTATCCAGCGCAGCCTGATCTCAATTGGGGCAACCCGGCGGTCTTCAATGAGATGGTCTCAATAATGGAGTACTGGGCGGCAATGGGCGTGAACGGATTTCGTATCGACGCCGCTGCGCATCTCATAAAAAAAGAGGGTACGACGAGCAGGGATTTGCCGGAAACGCACGAGATTTTGAAGCGCATCCGTGCGAGACTCGAGAAAAATTATCCCGAGGTGATTTTGCTTGCCGAAGCATCCGGAGATTCAAAAAAATATTTTGGCGATGGGGATGAGTGTCATATGGTCTACCACTTTCCTCTTATGCGAGAGATGTGGATCGCGCTCATGACAGGAGATGAGAGTCGGCTTGAAGTATTGAAAAATGAAATGGTAGACATTCCTACCAATTGCGCGTGGGCGACGTTTCTCCGGAATCACGACGAAATCAATTTGCGGGGTATCGATCCTGTAGTTCATGCAGAACTCCTCAAACTCCTTGATCCCGAAGCCCGTTTTATGCTCGATCAGGACCCGGCAGTACGTATCGGGAGCGTCTTTGGCAGTGATCAGGAGAAAATTCTTACTGCGTTCAGGATGCTCTATTCATCGCACGGTTCGCCGATCATGTACTACGGCGATGAAATCGGCACGCGGAATCTTGCGCCCGTGCAGGGGATTCAGGATGCGCGCAAATACGTGCGCGGTGATTTCGATTGGGCGGAGGCTTCAAGACAAATGAAAGAACCGACGTCGCTTTTCAACAAGACTGCTGCAATCATTCACGGCCCTGTCGTCCTGAAAACGGAGGAGGCACCACTCACTGCCTAAATCGTGCCGTCGGCGCTTCCTGATCCAGCTGACGCGTCGGTTGAGGTGCCGGCGCCAGTCGCGGAGGGCTGGCTTAGTATCGCGCTTTGCGCTGGAGATACTTGTGCGTTGTTACGCGGTGTTCCGCCCTGTGCGCCGGAAGTGGGCGGATTTGTCGGAGGAAGGGTCACTTGCTCTGTGACTGCGGCCGCGACAGGTGTCGAGGTCGCTGCGAGATTTTGGCACAAGAGCGTCGCTGCCTGCATAGAAAGGATCACTGATGCAGCGCCTGCGCCAAGCACGATTCCGCCAGCCAAGAGTGTCACGTTGGTGACATTAATGGGGGACTGGTTTGCCTTTTGCGACGACTGTTTCTCTTTTGATTCGTCGTCATCTGAATCCCATTCTATTTCGGGGAGCTCGTGAAAATCGAGTGCGATTGAGTTGATCGAGTAATATGATGTCTCGTCGTCCTTTTTTATTAGACCAAGATGTGAGCCGCATTCCTTGCATATGATCTCGGTCTCCTCGCCCGGAATCATCGAATGGACAACGTTGCGCTTACTGATCGGCTTCTTGAATGCGGGCCAGCCGTTTCTTGCATCAAATTTGTGTATCGAAAGAAATAAGAAATTACCACACGCAGCGCATGAGTAGATGCCCCGCTCCCTGTGTTCGTTATATTTTCCCGAAAAAGCCTCCTCCGTGCCTTTTTCTCGGAGGACGCGGTATTGGGCGGGATTCAAAATTTTCCTAAACTCCTCTTCATCCATTTAAAAAGTGTAACGCGAAAAAACCGCCTCACATAGGGGCGGTTTCATTTTTTCTTTTTGGGAACGAGTCGCAAGAGTGGCTGGATTTCATATACGATGACACCACGTGCCTCTTCCTCAGCTTTGAAGGCAGCTTCGAGACGACCTTGTGCCCGCTCCATGCTGCTCCCGGGGAAAATCTGGTCGTGCTTTTCGTAGCTCAGCATTTTTTTGAACGATGTATATCGGCGGATTGCCTTGATTGCGCGTCTTACATCTCTTGAAAAGACAAGAATGTCTCCTATTTTCAGCGGACTGTCCCCGATGCCCTCGGACTCGGTTTCGATGACCAGAGTTTTTTTGCCGACAACAATTGCCGCGATTGATTCCTCGCTCAACTCGACTTTGCGAGTGGTCATTGCATCCTCCCACGTTCTATACCAAACGTTAGCGCCTTACAGTTTTACGTCAATCTGTGAGTTGTGAGGAGAGGTTTTCATTACAAATCTCCACGGCTTCTGCGCCCAGATGCCAGCGTAGTCGACACCGATTCTCGGCGTACGGGCAGTGTGCCGTGGCGGGATGCGGATGCCGCGATCCTCGATCCAAAGTCCCGATGTTCTGCCGAGTTTCCTTGTATTAAGCGCTTTGTCGATTGCGAGAGCCTTGGTGAGGCGCGCGGGACCGGTAATGCCGGTGACGCCGCGGATAAGTACGGCAGCCGGATAATCTTGCTCGCGGCAGACGAGATTGAGCATCCAGTGCATGCCGTAGGTGAAATACACATATATTGTGCCTGCCTCTTCAAACATGGGTGCGTTGCGCATTGTCTTACCGCTGCGTGCGTGGCAGGCGAGATCGTGCTCACCATCGTAGGCTTCTGTCTCTGTAATCATATGTGCGGTGGTCTTTCCGCGCACTCGCCGTACGAGGAATTTTCCGAGCAAATCGCGTGCCACGATTTGCGGTTTCCTGTCAAAAAATGAACTGTCTAGCCTTTCTCGCATCGATGGGAGTATACTCCTTGCAGGTAACATAGAAAACAGAAAGGTGCCAAAATGGCTGACATCGTCGTGATCGGCGCGGGGCACAACGGACTCATATGTGCCGCATACCTCGCGAAAGCCGGACACAAAGTAACGATTTTCGAGCAGCACACGCTTCTCGGTGGTGCAGCGCGCACCGATGACCAGACATTCCCGGGGTACAAGCTCTCGACGTGCTCATATGTCAACGCACTGTTCGACAATAAGATCGTTGAAGATCTGAATCTTAAGCGATTTGGCTACGAGATTCTCACCCGTAACCCATCATTTCTGAAACTCTTTCCTGGTGGCGAATATCTCTCGCTCGGAAAGGACAAAGACGAAAACAGACGGCAGATTTCGAAGTTCGATTGGCGCGACGCTTTGGTTTACGAAGAATATGTCGAGACCAACAGCAGGCTCGGAGCATATTTTGATCCGTACTTGCTCCAAACGCCGCCGCGAATGCCACCCCGAAGTTTTAGTGATGTAGGGAAGCTGCTCTGGGCGGCTGGTCATACGCTGGCCATGGGTCGCGACATGGTACGTCTCGTGGAACTCGTCACGACCGACGCACAGACATATCTCGCCAAGAAATTTCGAAGTGAAGCGATGCGCTCCGCTATGTATCCAGACGCCACAATTGGATCGTTCGACAATCCGAGCCTCCTTCTTCTCATGCTCCATCAGAATATGGGTTTTGCGGGAGGGGAGCGCGGCGTGTGGGGTTTCCAGCGCGGCGGTATGGGCGGCATTTCGAAGGCAATCGCTGGCGCGTGCAAAGTCGCTGGTGTCGAGATTTATCTCGATTGTAGTGTGAAAGCCATCCTCTTTTCTCCAAGTGGCGTCGCGAATGGCATACTGCTCGAGAATGGAGAAAGGGTCGCTGCCGATATCGTTGTGTCCAACGCAACGCCGCACGAGACCTTTACACGGCTCGTTCCCAAAGAGCTGATTCCTTCTGGATATTTGCGAAGGGTCGAAGCGACCGATTATTCGAGCGGCGTGATGAAGGTGAATATGATTGTCTCGGGGCCGCCGCACGTGAGAGCCCTGAGCCCTGGAAGTCAGTTTCACTGGATGAAAGGGACCATCCACATCTCGCCGACCATGGAATACATCGAGAAAGCGCTCTATGACGCGAGAAATGGTCTGCCGGCAGAGAAGCCAATGATCGAGATGACGATTCCAAGTATCATCGATGATTCGCTCGCGCCGTACGGACATCATGTGATCGGTATGTTTGTCCAATACGTGCCGTATCTTCCAAAGGACGGTGAGTGGACGGAAGATCGCAAGAGGCGCTATCTTCACGAGAATATCTTCAATGTCATGCGCCAATACATCAGCAACATCGATGACATTTTCATCGATGCGCAGATTCTCGCACCGCCTGACATCTATCGATTGAATCGGATGACGGGAGGCAATATCTTCCACGGTGCGATGAAGCTCTCGCAGATGTATTGGAACCGGTATTCGTACCAAACGCCGATGTCAGGCGTCTGGCTCTGTGGAGCCGGTACGCATCCGGGCGGGGGAGTGATGGGCGCGTGCGGCCACAATGCTGCGCGTGAAATCCTGAAATCATTGAAAAGTTCCTAAAAAAATAACGGGCCAGCAACTAGTTGCTGGCCCGTATTGTTTTATCTCGACAATTTACTGATCGAACCGCGCATGAGCGACGATTCGTAGATCGCATCAGCGAGAAGGCCGTCGACGCGTACTTCCGTCAGCCATGACTTGTGTTCCTCCCAGAACTCCTTCGGACGAGGAATGCTGTTCGTGATGCGGACTTGGAATCCGGCCTTGGCGAAACGCTCGATAGCCTTGCCGGAGAGTATCCCATGGACGCCGTACAGCTCGACACTATTCGCGCCTCTGTCCATGAGGGCGTTTGCACCGTTAATAATAGTGCCGCCGGTATCGATGATGTCGTCAAAGAGCACGACATCCATCCCTTCCACATCGCCGAGGACGTTGTGCACGTCGGCATCCCCAGGACCTTTACGATCCTTGTCGATGATTCCAAGCGGTACGTTCAGTTTGCGAGAAGTGCGACGACTGCGATTCGCGCTGCCGACGTCGGGTGACATGACCATCGTTTTCGAAAGGTCGTTGCTGCGTCGCCGGCGCAAATCGTCGAGAAAGACTTTCGTGGCCCCGATATTGTCGACTGGAATGTTGTAAAAGCCGACCTCCTGGTCTGCGTGCAGATCGAGTGTGATGACGTTGCTAACCTGAGAATACGTCTGAATCATTCGCGCGACAGCACGGGCAGAAATCGAGACTCGCTTGTTGTCTTTGCGGCGATCATTTCGCTGGTAGGGAATGAACGGTAGTACAACCTTAATCTTATGCACGTCGGCGCTCATGAGCGCCTCGTTGATGAGAACAAGATTTGCGATACCATCATTCGGACTCGGTAACTGCATCGGATGCAGGAGAAATACCGTCGCTCCGCGGACCGGCTCGAGAATCTCGGGTTCGTACTCGCCGCCCGAAAATGCAGTGAGTTTCATTTTGCAGAGTTCGAATGTATTGGCGTGGCCGTTTTCGACACTCATTTTTTGTAACAGCGCGAAGATTCTGTCGGCCATATCTTCCATCCCAGGGGAGGGGAGCAGTAGATTGGTCCCGAAGACCGCTGAATGCGTATGCACATGACACTCCATCTTTGTAAAAGAGCAAATGGTCGGCCCAAACCGTACCACTCTTCCATGGTATTGGCAAGAATCCGTTTCGTCTCTGACGAGAGCCGATCTGTACCAAAGTAAATTCAATTGACATAAGCTCACAAAATATCTATAGTTTCAGCCGCATTGCACTTCAACCCACTTAGTGTAATATGTACACTAGATATCTGGATCTTTCACTATAAAGGGAGAGAGTGATGAAGCTTTTGGATCGTTTCATGGGATTGGCTCTCGGCACTGTATCTGCTGACGCAATCGCGGCACCGTATGAGAATCGGAAATCCGAATTCATCTGCGCAGAGCTGGAACGTCGCGGCGGCCTTGTGGCACACCGATATATCGAACCGTGGCTGCAATCGCGCGGCAAACCCGATGTGATAAAGGAGCCGCGCACACCGACCGACGACGGCAATTTGTTCGTCGAAGGGCTATGGAGCATCGTGCAGCGACCGGAATTCGATCCATCGCACATGTTCAACGGATTCAATCGATTCATCATCAAACGGAAGTCGCGACTCACGGAAAAAGCGTACGGTGTCGGTGAGACTCTGAAAGCCGCGCTTTCGTTCAGGAACTATCAGCTCTCATGCGAGGCGTTCTCGCGCGGCGAGATCCAGATGGTCGAGTCCAACGGCGGCCTCATGCGTTGCGGCTGGGTCCCGCTCCGGTATCACCGGCGCACGCCGCTTCTGGTGAAATACGCCAGATGGCAGTCGTGCATCACGCACATGCACCCGCTCTCGCAGGCGGCATGTATTGCGTACTCAGTGCTCGTATCGCAGGTTCTCGACGGACTCCCGGTACCGGTGGCATGGGAAGCGACGAAGGAAGTCCTTCGTAAACCCGTCTATGCCAAGATCCCCGGGCTCGAGACGATCCTGAGTGTGAAGACCGAGAGACCGACGGACGCTGAGATCTGGCCGAACACCGGCGCCGCCGTACTTTCCTTCCGAGTCGCGCTTTGGGCATCGCTCACAGCTACGGATTTTCGGGATGGAATTACAAAGTGCACCGTCGTCGGCGGCGACACTGATACCTACGCGGCCATCGCGGGGGGAATTCTCGGAGCGCGTTTTGGCGTGCAGGGAATCCCTGAAGACTGGCTGAACGGGCTGCAGGGTCGCCAGGTTGTCGAGAGACTCGTTCGAAAGGTCTACAAGATCACTCATCCTCTCTCCTAAAAGTTGAGCTGCGGCCGCGTATCGCGCGCCGCAGCCAACATCTTTTCCATAAAGCGCCCAAAGGTTGGACGCTTTTAGAAAAGTCCTGCCTGCCGGCAGGCATGGTCTTTGATATATGAAGAGAATACAGGAGAAACACATGCCCAAGTCCAAACTCGACTTCAAAATGGCTGTCGGACAGATCGACACGACCGATGAAATAGAAGCTCGTCTCTCGAAGATGGTCGCATGCATTGACCGGGCTCGTAAGGGCGGAGCCAAGATGATCGTTTTTCCGGAGATGGCAACTGCAAAAAAGTATCTGTGGGGCGACGATTGGGAATACGACTCGTTTATTCGCGAGATTACCGATGCGAACGAAAAAATTCGCGAAGCGTCAAAAGGGATTATTTGTATTTGGGGCTCGGTCCGTGCGGACTGGGATCGCATTGGCGAGGATGGCAGAGTGCGTAAGTACAATGCCGTACTCATCGCGCAGGATGGCCATTGGGTCACCAACGGCCGTTTGAACGGTTGGATGCCCAAGACGAATCTGCCCGAGTACCGATTCTTCGACGATAAACGGCACTTCTATCCGGCGGCGAAGCTTGCTGCTGAATTGGAAGAGACACTCTTCTCGTTCCTCCGTCCGTTCCCCGTCACGATCGATGGTGAAAAGCTCTCGATCGGTCTCACGGTCTGTGAAGACATCTGGGAAGACGAATACGACGTCAAGCCGGCTCAGTGGTACGGGAAGAAAGGCGTCGACCTGCTCATCTGCGTATCTCAGTCGCCGTGGACCGTCGACAAATGGAAGGCTCGCGACAAGATGCTCCAGAGGCGCGCGAAAGACGTGATGTGCCCGATCCTTTATGTGAATTCGGTCGGCTTGCAGAACAATGCTAAGAATCTCGTCTGGTTCGACGGCGGCTCATGCTTCATGGGCGCAGATGGAAAAATGAAGTGGACGGCACCAAGCAATCGTGAAGATCTCTCGATCTTCTTCCCATCAGCCGTCATCCAGAAGCCCAATGTGCTCCGGCACGTGGAAGGTATCAAGGAAAAATACGACGCGACGATTGCAGCGATGATCGAATTCTACAAAGGCTACAAGCGGGTGATCATCGGCCTCTCCGGCGGCATCGACTCGGCGGTAGCGCTCGCAATGCACGTGAAGGCGCTCGGCGCTGAGCGCGTGCTCGCGGTCAATATGCCCACGAAGTTCAACTCATGGACGACGAGGTCGCTCGCTGAAAAGTGCGCGAAAAATTTCGGCGTCGAGTACAGAGTCGTCTCGGTACAAGAGAAGTTCGAAGCTTCGCTGCGACAAGTGGCAGAAGCGGGCTATTCGAATCCGAGCGATTTCGATTGTCAAAACGAACAGGCACGGCTTCGGGGCAGTACGCTCGCATTTATTGCGGCCAACGAGGCCACAAAGCTCGGCGGTCGCACGGGATTTACCTGCAACGGCAATAAGACTGAGGTCGCGCTCAACTACTTCACACTCTACGGCGACGGCGCGGGATGCTCAGCATTCCTCGCTGGCTATTGGAAAGGTGAAGTGTACGAGCTTGCTCATCACATCAACGGACTCGCTGGACGAGATATGATTCCGCGAGGAATTATCGACATCGTGCCGTCGGCTGAACTCTCCGCGACGCAGAACGTGGACGAAGGCAAAGGTGACCCGATCTTCTATCCGTTTCACGACAAGCTTCTCAAAGCGTTTCTTGTGCCACGATGGGATCCGGAAGTCATTATCCGACTCGCGATCCAGGGTACGCTTGAGGAAAAGCTCGGATGTGCGTCGGGTACTATCAAGAAGTATTTCCCGTCGCGTCAGCATCTCATTGTGAGTATTGAGTGGGCATGGCGCGAGTTCGCATACGCTGGTAAGCGGCATATGCTGCCGCCTGCATTCGTTACGGATCGTCGAGAGTTCGGATTTGATTACCGTCAGACGATCGACAGCGCGCACTTTACAAAACGGTACCAAGATCTTCTCTTCCAGTATTTGTTCCAACAAGTACTGGCGTAGTTCTCTTCAATCTTTGCGGAGTGGTGTATTCTCACACCACTCCGCATCTACATAAGGCATCTAATACATTGGGTGTCTTTAAAGAATTGTTCTTTGAGAGGAGAAGAAAAATGACCGACTTCGTAGGACGCGTATTGCGACCCGAGCGACCGGATTGGATCGTCAGATCCCTGCTCGACGTCGACTTCTATAAATTCACGATGGGATATTTTATCTGGAAATTCCATCGTGGCGTTAATGTGAAATTCCGGCTCATCAATCGCAACACCGCGCTTCCGCTCGCAAAACTGGTCGATGAGAACGAGTTGCGTCATCAGCTCGATCATGTACGGACGCTCAAGTTCGGACTGACCAATCTTTCATACTTGAGAGGTATGAGAGTCTATGGCGACGTGATGTTCTCTGAAGATTACTATGCATTTCTTGAGAATATGCGCATGACGCCGTACGTGCTCGAGAGGGTTGGCGATCAATACGAGCTCACATTCGAGGGCCCATGGGAAGTCGTCACATTTTGGGAGACGATAGCGCTTGCGATCGTTTGCGAGCTCTTGTACCGCAAGCTCATGAGCACGATGACCAAGGCGGAGCTCTCCGCGCTCTATGGTGCAGCGTTTGATCACCTTTATGAGAAACTCGCGACGCTCAAGCTCCGGTCCGGCATCAGATTTGCCGATTTCAGCCAAAGGCGACGTCACAGCTTCCTTTGGCAGCAGTCCGCGATCGAAATGGCGCAGGAAGTCATGGAGTCTCAATTCACGGGTACAAGCAATACGTGGATGGCATTCAACCGGGACTTGGTGCCTATCGGTACTAACGCACACGAGCTGCCGATGGTCATGACTGCACTCGCACCGACGGATCGCGCAAAGAAAACGGCTCAATATCAAGTATTGCGAGAGTGGGGGAAGCTCTTCCCGCACAACGCATTGCGTATCGTGCTCCCCGATACATACGGCAGTGCGCAGTTCTGGCGCGATATGCCGGTAGATCTAGCACACGAGGTCGCGCATACATGGCGCGGTGAGCGTGAGGATTCGGGCGATCCCGTGAAAGGCGCTCGGGCGTACGTACATTGGCTTATGTCAAAAGGTGTGAGTCATAAAGACATCAAAGCCAACAAGATCGTGATTCCATCCGATGGCCTCGACGTTGATTCAATGTATCGAATCGATCATGAACTTGACGGTCTTATTGGGCATCCGTTCGGTTGGGGTACCAACTTCGCCAACGGATTCGCAGGATGTCATCCGCGCGGAGCCGACAGGGCGATTGTGGACGGAGTGGGACTCGACCTGACGTACGATCAGCTCTTCCGCGGCCACTCGATCGTGGTGAAGGTGGAGAGCGCCAACGGCTACGGAGCTGTGAAGCTTTCTAACAACATCAAGAAAGCGACTGGTCGGCCGGAAGACATCGCTCGCTACATCAAGATCTTCGGCAGCGAAGGTCAGGTGTCGCAAGACGTATCGGTCTGATCTTTCTTCAAAACAAAAGCCCCTGGCGAATTTTCGCCAGGGGCATTCTCTTTTTCATTACTTACGCTGATTGTCCCATCGCTCGATCAGGCGCTTGACGAGCGGCTGATGCCACGGGACGAACATCGATTCCAATTCGTCTCGCTCGAACCACCGTGCTCCTTTGGCGTCGTCGCCGGGAGTGAGGGCACCATCACGATGTTTTGTCACGAAAAGGGAAGAGTAGATCTTGTCCTTTGACTTGCGGTAACGCGGATCGTCGATACGGATTCTCTTGCCGAGCTGCGTGTAGTCGTCGCTCGTGACGATATCCGGCAATTCTTCACTGCGTTCGCGCCGCGCCGCGTCTTCGTCGTTCTCGTCCTTTTCCGCGTCGACGAAACCGCCCGGTAGCGAATAAAGACCATCAAACCAACGCTTGCTTATGCCCACGACGCGCTGGCTGAGATCATTCACAATCGCGATGTCTGCCGCAGAATATGCGACCGCCGGCCGTGTCTGCTCGTGATGAATGATAGCTTCACGTGCTGTCATGTTGGCGGAATGCATGATCGATTTACGCAGATCGGTGCCGCTAACGTCCGAGACTGGTTCGATGTACTGGACAGCGTATTTCCCAGACTCTTTGTAGGCATCTAGAAAGCTCTCGCGAGAGCCGATCATCGTGACCTGCCGACTCTCGCCGTATTTTGAGCCCACGAGCTCATCGAGCCAATTGCTCCAGCGGTTGTGTGAGAACGGATGATCGCGAAGTCGCTCGATCTCGATATTCATATCCGGAAATCTCTCTTCCACCATCAGTCTCCGCTCTTGGAAGGTGAGGGGATCGCGGTCGGTCCGTAGTCCTCCATGATCGCCAAGCACGATCATGAGTTCGTCGCACTGCTCTTGCGCACTGCGCACGAGATGTAGGTGGCCTGGATGGAGGTCCGGGACTTGGAATCTGGCGACGATTACGCCGAGCTTTGGACGGACAGTCATGACACTTCTCCTCTGTATTCGTAAAGATCTTTCTGCGGGCTGCATAATGTCACATTTCGTTTTTTTCTCAACGCACACTGCTTCTAATAGTGTAGTATATACACTAAGTATAGCAAGTCAACCCCGTCAGAAATAGCCCGCCCCGCAGACCCTTCAGGCGCGCCAGCGCGGGCGCGATTTCTAACGCGGTCAAACAAAAAGACCAGGGAGTTGCTATTCGTCGGGCTTGATCACGTAACAATTTTATAGGGTGTCAATATCGACAATTTCTTTTTTTCTCATTATAGTCTCGCCTGGACTAAAGAGTTGAAACTGATCGAAAGGAGATCAAATCGTGGAAACATTGTTTGCTGGCGGAATTCTCGGCTTTTTTGCCGGCCTTGTCCTCTTCCTCGGGTGGTGGGCGTGGCCGCTACTGCTCCTGATGTGCGCTTTCGGAGTCTGCTTTAGCGTGGGCTTTGGCGTGTTCCCGCAGCGCAAGATTATGGCGACCATCTTCCTCGTGCCATCAATGCTGCTTTTCTACCATCTCGTCGGCTGGGGATTGGTCGAGTTCTTCCTCAATCACTGGCGGACTTTGCTCTGGGTTATCGGCGGCCATCTCTTGATCGGCGGCGCATGGTGCATATTCGGGCGCTGGAATTTGAAGCATATGCGATTCAGCGGCAAAGCGAAGAAGGCCTTCGAGGATTTCGTAAAATCGTGGAAGAGCAAGATTTGCGAAGCGGACGATCCGAATCACTGGACGTCTGAACTTTCGCGCCTCGGGTACGCACCACCCGCCGGCGAGGGCTCGGGAAAAGAGCGATATTCCCGTGTCTCGGAAGCTGCAAAAACCAATGCAAACGATAAGCGGACAGCAGCGATTGCATTGCTCGCCAACAATGAGCTCCCGAAGGAGCTGGAAGCTCAGTGGGATGAGAATGAGTACTCTCACATGCCTCGCGCTTCTGAGCACAAGCTGGAGATTGCGTACTGGATCTTCGCTTGGCCTATCGACATTCCCGTCTGGATCGTCACTGATCTGGCCTGGGACTTTATCGAGGGTGTGATCAGATGGTTTGGCGGTGTGTTCTCGTGGGTTGCCAGCTGGCACTACAGGGATATGGATCCTCGCTACATCAAGTAAGTTCTACAAAGACCTCCGCTTTCGCGGAGGTCTTTTCTTTTTATATTTAGAGCACCTCTATTTCAGAAACTTTGTTTGAGGCGAAGCTGTAGAGCTGCGCCGGGCGGAAGCGGCCGCCACTTTTCTTGTGGGGGAGCTTTTTCAAAATCTTGAGCTTGAGAATTTTCTTGCGGAAATTGCGTTTATCGAGGTCGGTAGAGGTAAGGCACTCATACGCTTTTTCGAGATCAGTGAGCGTGAATTCGTGTGGCATGAGCTTATTGATGAGTGTCGTGTAGTGCACGCGCGATCGCAGACGCTGAAGTGCCAAGGCGAGGATCTCGTCGTGATCGTACGCGAGGTTCTTTGCAGATTTTACCGGTACCCACTTTGCACCATGCGAATCGCTCTGCTCTTTTTCGTCGAGCTTTTCCCACGGCACGAGCGCGAGGTAGGCGACAGCAACGACGCGTCCGCGGGGATCGCGTTCGATATGACTAAACGTATAGAGTTGTTCGATATAGATTTTCTTCGCGTCGATCCCGCTTTTTTCCTCGAGATGTCGCACGGCTGCCTGCTCGGCAGTCTCGTGGGGGAGGAGGAGCCCGCCCGGCAATCCAGGGACATTTTTAAAATGGGGTGGGCGATCGACGTTGATGAGGCGGACGTGCAGTACGCCTTCCTTGATCGTAAAGAGGGCCGTGTCTGCGGCCAATACTGCAAAGCGCAGATGCGGACTCGGGTCTTTTGCCATAGATGATTAATGGTAGCACTTTTGCAGTAATTGTCAATAGTACACTTATTCACACAGTACTTGCATTTATTTAGTGTATGAAATACACTAAGTGTATGAAACACATTATCTCGCGGCTCGCAGGTAGCTGGGAAGCCCACAAAGAAGGGCTCCTCGTAGCTGGTGCGATGTTCGCGGTGACCGTCGTGTATGAGACGATAACCGCACATTTTGTAGCGGATTACTCGCTTAATATGTATGAATTCGTCGGGACGTGGTCGGGGCTCGTATGTGTATGGCTTTCACGCACACGCAATATATTGTGCTGGCCCTGGGGGATCGTGAGCTGTATTTCGCTTGGATTCTTTTTCGCACAGATCGGTCTGCCAGGGCAACAGTGGCTCAACTGGGTGTACTTTACGGCGGTGCAATTGTGGGCGTGGCCGTACTGGGCATTTGGAGGCGAGCACTACGATGAGCTGCCGGTCACGAGGCTCTCATGGCTCGAAAGATTTCTCACTCTCGCGATGATTGCCGCCGGCACGGCTGTCGTATTCGCGCTCATCGGATACTTCTCGCCGGGATCGTTCTATCCGGTCCTCGATTCGCTCGTGGTCGCCTCGAGTGTCGTTGCACAATTCCTGCTCGGCCGCAAAAAAATCGAAAGCTGGATTCTGTGGCTCGGGCCCGTCAACATGCTCTCCATTTTCCTCTTTTTCTCGGCCGGTGCGTACACCCTGACGGCGCTTTACATCGCATTCTTTATACACGCGGCATTTGCGATCCGATCATGGCAGGCGGTTGAGGTAAAAACCGCATCATAGGTATGTACGGGCGCGGACTCGTCGTCGGCAAATTCTACCCACCGCATCGCGGGCACAAATATTTGATCGATGCTGCGCTCTCGCAATGCGAAAGTGTCACCGTCCTCGTTCTTTCGGAAAGTAATCAGTCGATTTCAGGAGACCTGCGATCTGCGTGGCTCAAGACGATCCACCCGACGGCTGACATACGACATATCGCGGACACTCCGATCGGCGAAGATGATTCTGCGGGGTGGGCAAAATTTACGATCGATTACCTCGGGTATGTTCCCGACGCGGTCTTCACATCTGAAGAGTATGGGCATGCATATGCACTCTTCATGGGCACGAAGCATGTACTCGTAGACAAGGATCGTCTCGTCGTGCCGATTTCCGGTACGAAAGTGCGCTCGAATCCTCTACGACATTTTGAATTTCTCGAGCCATGTGTACGGAAGTATTTTGTGAAGCGCATTGCCATCGTGGGTGCCGAATCCACAGGCACGACGACGCTCGCAAAAGATCTGGCAGCTCACTACAAGACTGTCTGGGCCCCTGAATTCGGTCGGATGTATTCCGAAGGGAAACTATTTGCCGACAAAAATGCCGCATGGCGCAGTGAAGAGTTTGAGATCATCGCCCGTGCGCAAAATGATCTTGAAGACGCGCTCGCCGAGTCGTGCAACGGGCTCCTCATCTGTGATACCGACGCCTTTGCGACCGGTATTTGGCATGAGCGCTACATGGGGCGACGTTCTCCACGGGTGGAGCAGATCGCTGAGGCACATGTGCACGATCTCTACATCGTGACCGGTGATGAGATTCCGTTTGAGCAAGATGGCACACGCGATGGCGAGCATATCCGGCATTGGATGCACGAAAGATTTCTCGAACGGCTAAAAGAAGATCATAAACCCCACATTATTGTTCGCGGCAATCGCGAGGTGCGCCTACAAAAGGCGATCGAGGCGATTGCGACCCGCTCTATGCACGCGACCGCTTCATGAGAAGTACACTTGACTTATGTACAATACTCATGTTGTATTGAGAGGTTGTATTGAACTCTCCGTGACTTTCAACCAACGTGCCTAGTCGCCCCCTTACTCGAAGAGCCCTGTTTCATGATCTAGCTATCGAAATAGCTATGTCAGCACACAAAACTGCATCACACAAACGACACGCAAGAGCGAGAGCATTTTCTACTTACCGAGGCAGGTAATGTTGACGTTATTTGATGTGGGGGCCCGTGCCCGTGCCCGTGCCCGTGCCCGTGCCCGTGATCCCATTTTCTTGGTCAAGTGGGTGGGCACAGCTCTGCGCGCGGCGAGCATGATGACACTCCTCATTGTCGTCTATGTAGTAGGCGCACCATTTTTTGCTGTCGCAGTACTCGCGCTCTTTCTGCTCGTTCTCACGCATATGACAGTAAGGCCTATATACGAAAGTATTAACCAGACCCTCGAATCTCATAAACTTTTTGTATCAAACGTGGCTCATGAGCTTCGCGGTCCGATGTCTGTGATGCAGCTCGACGCGGAAGCTGCGCTCCACAATATCTCGCTTGCGCAACTCTCCGATGTTAAATCTAAAGAATTAATCGGAGCAATCAATTCTGACCTGAAAGGTCTCCATCAGATGGCCAACATCATCAAGAATCTCTCAATCCTGACCTCCCAACAGTACGGAAGTGAACAACTTGAATTCACAGAAGTAAATCTCAGTGTGCTCCTCTCACGCCTGTGCGCATTCGTTGAGAAGGAATATGCATACGACAAATCCATTCATATCAAAGCAGAGAGCAAAACTCCGGTGTACATACTGGGTAATGAATCAGCGCTCGAGCAAATGATCATGAATCTTTTGAAGAATGCCGTGCACTACAGCGCGGATGGCACAGGCATTGTCGCAACCACTCACCAGCATGAGAGAGGGGTGTCGCTCTCGATCAGGGATCACGGATTTGGAATATCTGAATACGATTTACCGCATATACTCGATCCCTTCTATAGAGCGCGGCATTCGCGTGCCGCGACAAATACGGAGAGCGGTAGCGGGCTTGGACTAGCGATCGTCGCTGCGCTTGCCAAGCAGCACAAGGCGACCGTGACCATCGCGAGCGTGCTCAAGAAGGGTACGACAGTAACGCTTAATTTCCCCCTAATGGCGCAAACCGCATGATACTATGATGATACAAATGAAAAACGAAAAGGGTGTTGAGGTAAACGTCGCGGACGAGATGTGGGCGACGGCGTGGACGTACATTCGTACCGTCGTAGATACGGCGCGTGAGCCTTTTTTAATACTCAACCGCGATCTTCGAGTGGTCGCAGCCAACAGCTGCTTCTTCCGGACATTCGAGGTCAGTGAAAAAGAGACAGAAGGAAAGCTCATCTACCAGCTCGGAGATGGTCAATGGGATATTCCAAAACTGAAGAAGTTACTCGAAGAGATCATCCCCAAAGACTCTTTTTTCAAGGATTACGAGGTGGATCATGAATTTCCCTCGATCGGGCGCAAGATCATGGTCCTCAATGCACGACAACTCTTCTACAAGTCCGAAGCGACCAATATCGAGCCCTTGCCTCCGCTCGTACTCCTTGCGATGGAAGACGTGACCGATCGTCGGATGATCGCCGAGAAACTCGCCGAATACGCCCAAAGGATTGAATCAAGTATCGGTCTAAAGATGCAAAATTTGGACGCTCGGGTGGCTGAGCTGACACGATTACACCAAGTCATTATCGACAGGGATGCGCAGGTGACGGCACTGACCGCTGAAATCGTGGATCTAAAAAAGAAGCTCGCGTAACATTTTACGAGAGAGTGTGCTTCAGCGCGCGCGAAGATCGCGCCGGCGAACGACTCCGTATTGAATGCGGAATGAAAAAGCCGCCCTCATCATGAAGGCGGCGAGTCTATTTGCAGTCAACGTCTTGCACGACGAGCGGACGCGACCGTGCCGCCGCGATCTGCCAGTTGTCGAAATACCGCTTTGCAAAGCGCGGATCATTCTTGACGAGGTTTACGTTCTCCGCGTTTTTCTCAGCAGATTTCGTAAAGTTGAGACTCCCAAGGACTACGTGTTTGCGGTCAATGATGAACACTTTGTTGTGAGCGATCTTCACTTTGTAATCCACAAGGACCGGAATTCCTTCTTTCACATTGCACGATCCGGCCGGATATCGCTCCGATTCGTTGGTCTTGTCGAGGATCACGCGCACAACTATTCCGTGCTTGTTGGCGTACGACACAGCGTCGATGAACTCTTCGCGTGTATATCCGTAGGCCTGTACCAAGAGCTCGGATTTTGCAAGCTTGATCGCGTCGACCACGAATTTCGTGCAGTCCTCTTGCGGCTCAAAACACTCGGATAATTCGCCCGTGATGGGCGACGCCGAATGCGTGTTTTTGCCGATATGAGGTATCCAGAGACCGACTGCTATGCCGACTACAAAAGCGGCAATAACGGACAGTACTTTCGCTCTCATGGGCGCGATTCCTGTGTTGATTTCCGATCGATACTATACAATCTTTTGTCAAAAAAAGCAAAGAAGAATATTGACCAGTTCACTTTATTATGTTATACAAATTGTCGGATTAAACAGGTCTTTGACTCAAAGATCACACCCAATACTGAGGAAATCAGGAGAGGTACGATGCGCATATCGCAGCAACAAGGGGACTTGATGGCAAAAGCCATCCTCATCCTTATCGGTGCTGTTGTCCTCGCGGACATCGGCTCTCTCGCATACGTTGTTGCTCACGGCCTGGTAGGAAAGCTTTGGAAGGTGGTTTGGAGCAATTTCGAGTTTCCTATCGTTCTCGGGATCCTTGCACTCATCGGTTTTTACTGGAAGTTCAAGTATCCGGAAGACTTCACGTTTGGCGAGCTGGCGGTCTATATCGTCGCCTTGCCGATCGTTGCGTTTCCGTTTGCTGCCATATTCTACTTCTTCGCGACAGATCTACACGACAGGGAGATTTGGAATGGCCGCGTACAAGTGGCCACGTACGAGGAGAAGTGGACAGAATTAGTCACGTATACCGAGCAGGAGTGCACAGGAAGCGGGAAAGACCAGGTGTGCACGACTGTCACCAAGACACGGCATGATTATCATCCACCAAAATGGTACATCACGACCAGCAACGATGAGACCATCAGCGTCTCGTCGCACGAGTATAGGGCGAGTGCCGAACGTTTTGGTAGCGAGGTGTTTAAGCGTCTCTATCGCGCAAATCAGGTAAGCTTTGGCGACGGTAATATGTACTATGCGGAATGGAAAGGGCAATCGACAACGATTATCCCGACCGCAGTGGAGCATCCGTTCGTCAACTACCTGCGTGCCTCCAATTCCATCACCAAGATCAACGGTGTTGCCGCTTCGTACAAAGAGCTGCTGTTGCCATATCCTCGCGTGCATGGAGGACGTTATGGCTATATCGAGATCGATCGCGTCCTTTCCTCTGGAGTGAGTATTCCGGAAGACTGGAGGCGGAAGGTGAGTGACGGCCTCAGTGTCGCGCTTACGACACTCGGCTCTCAAAAGCAGGTCAATATCCTTGTATATGTGACGAGCGCAGACATCAACTTCTTCTACGCGCTCAAGGAACACTGGACCGACGGTAAGAAAAACGACGTCATCGTCGTTGTTGGTTCGCGTGACGGCAGTTCGATCGATTGGGTACAGGTGCAAGCCTGGACCAAGATCGAATTGTTCAAGATGCAGCTCTCGGATTCCATCCGTGAGCTGAAGACTCTCAGCGGCAACGCAGAGAGGTTTGTGGAGACGATCGTCACGCATGTGGCACGGGCTCCCGACACGGGCGGTTTCCAGCGAATGCCGATGGCAGAGCTGGAATATCTGCTCGTGGAAATCAAGCTGCCGTGGTGGGCCTCGATCCTTGTGGTCGTGCTCAACATGGTGGTTGTCACTCCCATCATCTTTCTACTCTTGAACAACTCGCTGCGCCGCCAAAGGAGGGCGTAAGACATGACCTGGAAGACTGGAATTATCGCTGCTGTCGTCGCTGTGATTGTGGGCGTCGGCCTGTACTGTCTCTCGACGACCAACTCGTTCAAGACGCAGGAGCGCGCAATTGCTGCTGCCTACGATGCCAACAAGGCGACCCTCGACAAGGTCTCTCAGACCATCGAAGGAAGCGGGCTCGCCGCCGACAAGTACGGCGACCTCGTGAAGGATGCGCTTAAGGTCGCGATGAGCGGCCGTTACGGGCCCGACGGCTCAAGGGCCGCAATGCAGTGGATCAAGGAGACGATGCCGAACATCGATCCGAGCATCTTCAACAAGCTGCAGCAGGTGATCGAGGCCAACTATGCTCAGTGGAGTGCCGCTCAGATCTCGCTTCGTGATCGCGTACGGGTGTATGAGACCGACGTTGACGTCGCTCCGAGTGGTTGGGTGGCCGGCGTCTTCGGCTATCCGCGTGCTGGCTTCGACATCGAGACCTACAAGACCATGATCGTGACGTCGGAAACGTCCGATGCGTTCCGGACGAAGACGATGAAGGGCGTTAAGGGCCTCATCGGTAAGCCGCAGTAAATAGAGCGGCTTATCTACAAAAAAAAGCGCCTCGCGACAGTTGTCGCGAGGCGTTCTCT
This sequence comes from uncultured Candidatus Saccharibacteria bacterium, assembly GCA_964623775.1. Lineage (GTDB taxonomy): Bacteria > Patescibacteriota > Minisyncoccia > Phycocordibacterales > UBA2100 > UBA10103. The sequence goes on from CAZUVH010000003.1 coordinate 92,771, forward strand.
TTTTTGGTGGTAGAGATTTCAGCTGACGCGGAAATTTTTGAACTGCCAGGGATCTGACTGATCGGTGTCTTCGGGGAAAAGGCCGTCGCGACCTTTGAGCGGATTCCAGTCGGTGTACTCACCATACATGCGGCCCATGTAGGGCGTGATGAGTTCCATCATGCGTTCGTGATCGAGATCCTCGGCCTCGACGATACCTGCGCGCGGATTTTCGATCGCCCATACCATTGCACCCATGATTCCAGCGGTCACTTGGAGGCCCGTGGCATTTTGATACGGCGCAAGCTTGCGCGCCTCTTCGATCGTGAGCTGCGATCCATACCAATACGCATTTTTCTCGTGACCCATGAGGAGGACACCGAGCTCATCCATACCTGAGACGATCTCATCGAGCAGGATCTTCTGCTCACCCTGCAACTGTCGGTCTTTGCCAAAGGCCTCGTCGAGTGAGAGCACGGCCGCATCGCATGGTCGGTATGCGTAGTGCACGGTCGGACGATAGAGAAGGTGATCGTTTTCTTTGTATGTCAGATATTCCGAGATCGAGATAGATTCGTTGTGCGTGACGAGGCGGCCATGGAAATTTTTCTGAGCAGGAGTCCAGGTGCGTACTTTGATGTCGGCGCCCGGCTTCTCAATATATATAGGTGAGTCGCGATGCTCGAAGTGACGTTTTGCATCTGTGGGGAAGTGACGCTCATGCGTGCCCCAGCCAAGCTCCGAAGGCTGTGTCACGCCCTCGGAGTGAAATCCATAAACAGACCACGTGTTTTCAAATCGGCCGATTTTCTTCGGCGTGCCGGCGACCTGTGTATCGTATTCGGCGATGTGGATGGTCTTGATACTGAGGTCACGTGCAAGCCTGGCCCACTCCCATTGATTGGAGGGCTTGCCGCGATCCCAACCCATGTCGCGCACGAGGTTCATGATCGCGGCCTTGAGGAAATGAGAAACGATCCCCGGATTTGCGCCGTGCGCGACCACTGCGGTTGGTCCTTGATTCCCGTTTTTTAGCTGAAGAGCGCTCTCGCGTAATCCGAAATTTGAGCGCTGGGTGAAGGTGAGGGTGGGGTCTTCGTAGCCGCCCATCCAGGGCTCGATGCATGTATCGAGGTAGAGCGTGCCACGATCCTGGCAGAATTTGATGAGTGCGATCGAGGAGACATCGACGGAGACATTGAGGAGAAATCCGCCTTCTCCCAAGAGTGGCTCCAATACAGTGCGGAAATTCTGCGGGCCGAGCGGCTCCACCACATAATTCACACCCTCATTTCGCGCGATCGCTTCACCGCGATTGTCGCCGGTGACGATCGTGATATCGCGCGGAGAGATATCGAGATGACGTAAGATGAGCGGCAAGACACCCTGACCGATAGAGCCGAAGCCCACGATGACGAGTTTGCCGGGGACCTTTGCGTGGACCTTGCCCTTTGAGGTCACATGATGCACGTGAATTTTTATTTCCGCCATTTATATATAAGAGTAGCAGATGATCTATATTTTTTTTTAAAAAAGCGTCATAGAGTGGATATCCGCGATTGACATTACGGTGCGCGGATTCGATGATTAATAGAAATGGCATATACGAAACCGAATGTTCTTATCGCGGGTGCTTCCGGCGGCGTAGCCAACGCGCTTCTCCATCACTTCACTGTCGATCGTGATCTTTACGGTACGGTTGTCCTTTTGGATCGCAATAAGAAAGTTCTCGAGGACATGTACATCGATCACGGGCGTTTATCGTACGAATTTGTAGAGATGGATCTCAAATTCCCTGAGGGCGAGGCAGAGTACATCAGTCTTCTCAAAGAAAAGAACATTCAGATCGTGGTAGACATCACCGACATGGACACCATGGGCTTCCTTGAGGCGACCGACAAGGCGGGTGTTACGTATTTCAATACGGGAATGAACGACGACAATGTCTACTGCGCCGAGCTTGTGATCGGTCTTTCCGAGAAGCGGGAGCAGTACACCCATGCGCCGCATATCGTGTCGTGCGGCATGAATCCGGGTGTTGTAAACAACTGGGTAGAGCACGGCATCAAAAAATTCGGTCTTCCGGAGGAGATTGTCCATTTCGAATACGACACTTCGAAAATCTCAAAAGAGTGGCATCCGATGATGACGTGGTCTATCCACGAATTCCTCGTCGAGAGTGTCTGGGATTCATCGGGCTACATGCTCGGGCGTGGCCGAGATAAAGTGCGCGAGCTCTTGCCCAACGCGCTCATGAATCGCGAGAATATGCGAGACATCCTCGAGCCGATCATGCACCTACAATCGTATCCGGAGGGCATGATCGTCATCCACGACGAGAACGTCAGCCTCTCCCAAAAATACGACATCCCCTCGAAATTCTTGTACGCGATCCACCCGAAGACGACGGAGAGACTCATTCGGCTTTACACGGAGAAAGGAACCGTCGCTGTCGAAGATCTTGAATTGGGGGACAATACCAATGAAGTCTTGGACGGCGCCGACAGCATCGGTGTCATGCTCCGGTATAAGGACAGGCGAGTGTACTATTTCAACACGATCTCAAGCGTCGCGGTCATCGGGACGAATGCCACGTATACACAGGTGGTGATCGGTATCATGTCGGGGCTCCACGCGCTTCTCAATGATCCGCTGAAGCCGGGAGTGCATTTCCCGGAGGAGCTTTACCACACGAGTTATCGTCACTTTATGTTCGACAACATGCGCGTGCAGGAATTCGTATTCGACAAGCAAGAGAGTGGCCACCTCAAGCTCACGTCATTCGATCCCATGATAAAGACAAGTCGAAAGGGATATGTACACGATTACATCATCTAATGTCCGCTTGATCATTTAAAATAAAACCATCATTACTATGCAAACGGGAACAGTTATTCGGCTTACCGACAAAGGCTTTGGCTTTATCAAAGTCGAAGGTATGGAAAAAGATCTCTTTTTCCATGCGAGCGAACTTTTGGAAATTCCGTTCAACACGCTCCGCGAAGGAGACGTGCTCTCATTTGAAGTCGCCGACACCCCAAAAGGTAAGAGCGCGGTCAAAATCAGTCGCGCCTAAAGAAAAAAGACGCCCTACACGGGCGTCTTTTAATCTCTTTTTGACAAACAGAACTCCGTTACGTCCAGGAGCATGAGATCGTTGAGATTGCCAGCATCTTCAACAATCTCTTTAATGTGTTTCTTTTTTCGCGACGCTTCGTCCAAATCTGTAAACAAAAGCGGGACGAAGTGTTCCGTGCCGCAGCACACCGAAGGTACGTCATTAATGACCAGGTGGACGCGACGTCCGCGCGTGATACTGATTGCAAACTCACCTTGGCCGTGAATCGTTTTGCACTTTTCGCAAATGGCCTCGTACCTATCAGGTAGTGGTACTACAGCAATGATGCCGATTGGTTTGGCTCTACGTTTACTCATAAGGCTCTCCTAGTGTCTGGTCTGGATATGTGGGAGTAGCTGCAGCTCATAACTACCTGTGTGCCCGTCTCGCGACATCGTGTCCATGATTTCGCGCCGCGCCTTCTCCGCGCTCTTTTCGTCGTCAAAACCGAGTGGCACCGTGATCTCTCCGACGCAGCACCATGCGCTTACGTCGCTGAGAAAAATGTACTTTTCCGTATCGTCGATAAGTATGATCGAATATGAGGTCCGATGCACTATTTTCTGACAATGTGGGCAGTGCGTTGTGATTTCTTCCTGGTCGGAATGTATGAGGCGGATTTTAACCGCGCGCTTCCTAAGGCCATCTCCCATTAGCGCCTCCTTGGAATCCATTTGTTCTTACATCTTTGTAGCACCGTTTCGCAACTTCGCAATAAATCCCAAGACACCTGGCCTCAGTATCGCTTCATTAAGAGTGGTGGTATAGTATTCGCCGGGATGGGATGTGCCCGGATGTACGGCACGTCACAATCTCCAGGCCGGATTCGCTCACGCGAATCCGGCCAACTTTTTTAAATGATTGCATAGAGCGCGCAGAGCATCTACACTCGGTGGCAGTTCATACTCCCACAACAAAAGAAGGGCAGTACGATGTTCAAGGCATTCTTTGCTTCGCCTAAATGGGCCATATGGGCATACGGCGGAGGAGTCTTTCTTCTCGCCTCGCTCTACACGCAGGTGCAGATAACAGTGATGATCAATGAGTGGTATAAGGATTTCTACAACATCCTCCAAAAACCACTTGATCATTCGATCGATGAATTCTGGGCGAGCATCTGGTATTTCTTTGTGCTGGCGATGCCATATGTGGCACTTGCCACGCTAACCGGATACTTCACGCGTCTGTATGCATTTCGTTGGCGGCAGGCGATCACATTCGATTACCTCCCGCGTTGGCGGAATGTAAAACATGAGATAGAGGGCGCGAGCCAACGTATCCAAGAAGATGCAGCGCGCTTCGGGAAGATCGTCGAATCGCTCGGACTACAGGTCGTGCGTGCGATCATGACACTCATCGCGTTTGTCCCAGTTCTCAGTACGCTCTCGCGGAACATACGCATCGAGTGGGTCGAGAACAACATCGGACACATCGATTCGTCACTTGTATGGGTCGCTCTTGCCGTCTCGCTCGGCAGTATGGGTGTATCGTGGATCGTCGGCGGGAAGTTGCCCGGTCTGGAATACAACAATCAGCGTGTCGAGGCGGCATTCCGTAAAGAGCTTGTATATGGTGAGGACGACAAGGAAAATCGTGCCTCAATGGCAGTACTTGTGGAGCTCTTTACCGGTATCAAGATCAATTATCATCGACTGTTCCTTCATTACGGCTATTTCGACATGTGGGTCAATCTGTACGACCAATGCATGACGATCGTTCCGTATGTTATTGCGGCGCCAAATCTCTTTACTGGTGCGATCTCCCTCGGCGTCCTGATGCAGGTGTCCAACGCGTTTTCCCGGGTGCACAATAGCTTTACGATCTTCACTCACAATTGGACTACGATCACTGAGCTGCGCAGCATCTTCAAGCGGCTAAACGAGTTCGAAAGAAATCTCGACCGGCATACGGCGCGAGCAAACTGATTCGTGCCAGTAACACACCCCGACACGCGTCGGGGTGTTTTTTGACATTCTGGAAAAATGTTGTAGTATGTCCCTAGAACAGGGTTGTCTTGAAAAGGAGAAAGTAATGCTCAAATTGAGCCAGCCGACTGCAGATCTCTTCGTGCCCAGCGGGATACCGCTTGGTGCGGCACTGAGTCGCACGACGTGCCTCGGGGTCGGGGCACATCCGGATGATCTTGAATTCTGGATGTACTATCCGATCCTGAAGTCTTACGGCGATGCGAGTCGGTGGTTTACCGGCGTCACGGTGACGAATGGAGCGGGCTCTGTGCGCAGTGGCGCGTTCAAAGACTTCACTGACGATCAAATGATCGCAGAGAGGCGAAAAGAGCAATGTGCGGCTGCGCGGATCGGGAAATACAAAGCGATGCTGCAGCTCGATCACCCATCCAGCGCCGTGAAGGATCGTACCGACATGAGTGTCGTGGATGATCTCGAAGCAATACTGCGTGCAACCACGCCGCGCGACCTTTATACGCACGACATTTTCGACAGGCATGACACGCATCGCGGCGTCCTCTTCAAAGTTATCGAAGCGTGTCGTCGCCTTCCCATGGAGGCGCGGCCAAAGAGATTGATAGGCTGCGAAGGGTGGGGTTCTCTCGACTGGCTCGTCAAAGGCGACAAGCTCATCATGGACATCAGTGGCAGTGAGGATCTTGCTCACGACCTGATCAGTCAATTTCCAAGCCAGGCTGGCAAGGATTATGTGACCGCGGTGGAAGGGCGGCGGCGCGCAAATGCGACGCTTCTCGACGGCCACGTGCTCGATACGGCGACCAGTGTGATCTTTGGACTAGACATGACTGATCTCATCAATGAGAAGGATCTCCATCCGTATAAGCTCGGGGAGCGATACATGCGAGCATTCTACGAAGAGAAAATGAATCAGTTAGCGTAGTAAAAAAAGCGCGTGCAGCTCACTGCACGCGCATTTCATTTGCCTACCGCGGCCTTATCGGCGATCACGAGAGTATCGGGATGCTGGCGCAGATAGGAGGCGGGGAATTGGGCGCTGATCTCACCGCTTATGAGCCGCTCGAGCTGCGGCGCTTTGTGAGCGCCGTTGACCAGCATGATGATCTTCTTCGCTCCCAAGATGTCTTCCATACCGAGCGTCATGCCGTACGAGACCGCGGGCGAGTCTTTGAGCATCGGATGATGACGCGTACTTTCCGCTAGATTGGCGACGTGCGGCCTCGGCTCCAGTTTTCCTGCAGGTTCGTTCATACCAATGTGACCATTGGCACCAAGCCCCAGTACACAGATATCGATCACACCGAGATTATCAAGCGTATTTTTTATGCGCGTACACTCCGATATCGGATTGGCAGGATTACTTTCAAAACTTAGATAGTGCTTGTCGGGGATATCGAGCGGCCATATCACGTGTTTGTTGAGATACGTCTCGCACGTACCCGGATCGTCAATCGGGATTCCGCCCCATTCGTCGAGCTTCACGGCGATCATTTTGTTGGTCCTGAATTCTCCCGCGCGATATTTTTCGGCAAGCATTTCATACATACGTGTCGGCGTCCCTCCTGTTGCAAATGCGATGACAATATGTGGTTTCTCGGCGATGGCGTCCGCGATTATGCGACACGCCTCTGCACTCATTGCTTCGTAGTCATCAGTTATGGTCATCCGAAAGCCAGGTGTACTCATGGTGTAATGATACCCCCTGCGTTACAATTTAAAAGATGACACAACTGCCCATAACCATAGGAATCGTCATTGCGCTCCTCGCCCTTTTTCTCATTTTCATTACCGCACTCAAATACGCGATCCACAACAATTTCATGCGCACGCGCGTGATCATGACCGCCTTCTTTCTTTTTATTGTATGCACGCTTAGTTTCTCTTTCTGGCCATACGCCGCCGCCACGTTTCCATACAGTATTCCCGCATTTATCGTCGGTCTGACACTTGGGTATCTAATAGGCGTGCGGACTGCGCAGCAGAAGCTCCGTGCACATGGAGTCGAGCACTATATGGAGCACTTCGCGCACATTCACTCGCATGATTTTAAGAATTTGACGTGGTGGAGTGTAGTCAACTTCTACTCGGTCATGGGTGGACTCATTCTCATCAATTTCGTCGGCTTCAGCACCGTATTTCACAGCGGCTCAGAAACATGGGCGATCACGACGAGCGTCGTAGGGGCGCTTCTCTTGGGAAGTATTGTTCCGTATCTCGCGCACTTGTGGTCCGTCAAAGCAACGAACCGCGCCAATTGATGATGAGGAGGATCGCGACTGAGAAGATAACGAAGAGCGAGTAGAAGAACATCCTGCGAGCCCACTTTTTTTCATCCGAAGCCCAAAAGCCCCAAAGCGCATAGACGAGCCAGAGAAGCGACATGATCGTCATGACGATGCCGTAGAGATATCCGGTCAATCCTATTTGCGTCGGCACCGGCGAGAGTACCGCGAACGCGCATGCAAACATCACGATCTGCAGCTTCGTCTGATAGGTGCCTATTCTCGCCGGCATTATAGGAATTTTGGCAGCGCGATACTCATCCAGTCGGTAGATAGCGATTGCGAAAAAATGCACCATTTGCCAGAAAAAAAGTATCGCAAAAAGCGCGAGCGCCCCTTTGTCGAGTACGCCGGTCACTGCCGCGTATCCAGCGACTGGTGGCATCGCTCCGGCCACTGCGCCGATATGGGTCGAGAATACCGTAACTCTCTTCGAGTAGCTGTACGCATAGACGTATGTAAAGAATCCAAGGAATGCGACAGCGATCGTGAGCACATTCGTGTGTGCATAGAGCGCGAGTACGCCAAGGATGAGGAGTGAGGATGCGAATTTGAGTGCGCTCGTCGGAGGGATCACTGCCTTAACAAGTTCACGATCTTTCGTACGTGCCATAAGGCCGTCGATATCGCGGTCGATGTAATTGTTGTAGACACACGCCGAAGCGACGACGAGTGACATGCCGATCGTGACCGAGAGAAATGTGGCGATATCTATGGAGCCGCGAGACGCGACGAAAAATCCTGCGACCACCAGCAAGACATTGCCGTAAATCATGCCCGGCTTCGTGAGGTTGTAGTAGAGCTTGATCATGCTAGGCCTCCGTCTGCGGCGTAACTATGCCGTCCTCAAAAGGTTCTGGCATATTACCATGCTGCAGATTTTGCATGATCCAGAGAGTTCCCGCGACAAGGATGGTGACGACAACGAGCGCAAAGGCGAGCGCCGTCTGATTCCAGTGCCCCTTTGATTTACCTCCATGGAGGAAAAAGAATATCTGCACGAAGAGCTGGACGAGCGCGCATACAAGAAGTGAGCTGTAGAGGACCGTCTGCGAGAAAAGCGTATGTGACCAGACGGTATGCGCGTACACGAGCGCAAATGCGGCAAGAGTCAGCAAGATCGAAAGCGCAAAACCGACCACATAGGACGAAACGGTTGCTTCTCGTGCGGTTTGTTCGTGTGGGTTATGAGTACTCATATCGTGGGCCACAAAAAGACGAAGGTGAAGATGAATATCCAGATGATGTCGAGGAAGTGCCAAAAGAGGCTCATACACATGAGTTTTGTCAGTGTGCTTTCCGTAAATCCGCGCAGGTATACGTGGGCGGTGCACACGAGCATCCAGATCGAACCCAGGAATACATGGAAGCCGTGCGTGCCGACGAGCGCGAAGAACGACGAGAGAAATGCGCTCTCTCGCCAACTATGGCCCTCTGTTAGAAAGGTGTTGAATTCGTTGAGCTCCATTCCCAAAAATGCGAGGCCCAGTAAGAGCGTGATTGCGAGGCCAGCGATCGTAAGATTTCGCTTTTTCGCGTATGCCGCGAGCACGGCAAGTCCTACGGTGAAGCTCGAGGTGAGGAGAAGCAGTGTTTCGACAAAGACATAGGGGAGCGAAAAAAGTTCTTGGGGTAAGGGAGAACCGAACGTAGCCGTATGCAAGACGGCATACGCGGCAAAAAGTCCTGCAAAGAGGACACAGTCGCTCATGAGGTAGATCCAAAAGCCGAATACGACGCGGTCAGTGTTTTGCTGATGGATCATAGATATTTTTTCTCGAGAGCGGCAACCTCGTGCGCCGGTATAGTGTATTCGACCTCCTCTTCAAATGAGCGGACGATCAGTGTGATCGGGATCAGGATAAAGCCGAGTATTGCGAGCCACCAGATGTGCCATACGATCCCAAAACCCAAGGCAAAACTGCATGCTCCGATAATGAGACCGATTGATGTATTTTTCGGCATATGGATATCCTCGAACACCTCCGGTGTTTTGAGGGAGCCTTCTTTAATCATGAGGTACGCATCTCGTCCATGCACGTGCGGGATCGTTGCGAAGTTGTACGTGGGGACAGGCGTGTGCGTAGACCATTCGAGCGTGCGGCCGTTCCACGGATCGTGTGTCATGTTGTGCTTACGTTGGATCACGCTCACTATTACCTGTATTACCTGCAGTAAGAGCGCAACCGCGATGACACATGCACCGATTCCAGCGAGCACCAGGAGGGAGTACCACTCGCTCGATTGCTCAATATTGTAGAGGCGGCGCGTCATACCCATGATGCCGAGTGCGTAGAGCGGTATAAACGCGAGTATGAAGCCGACGATCCAAGTCCAGAATGCCCATGTGCCGAGAGTCTCGTTGAGCGTGAATCCCATCACCTTGGGGAACCAGTACGTAAATCCCGCAAAAAAGCCAAAGAGCACCCCGCCGATGATCACGTTGTGGAAGTGCGCCACGAGGAAGAGGCTGTTGTGCACCTGGAAGTCGATCCCCGGTATCGCGAGCAAGACGCCCGTCATCCCGCCGAGCGTGAAAGTAAATACGAATCCCATAAACCACAGCATCGGCGTTGTGAAGATGATTCGGCCGCGGAACATTGTGAAGAGCCAGTTGAAAATTTTGACACCGGTCGGGATCGCGATCGCCATCGTCGCGATACCAAAAAAGGCATTTACATTAGCGCCGGCGCCCATTGTAAAGAAGTGGTGCGCCCATACGATGTACGACAAAAAGGTGATGACGACCGTCGCCGCGACCATCGATGTGTAGCCAAACAATTTTTTTTGCGAGAAGACGGGCACGATCTCCGAGAAAATGCCGAATGCGGGCAAAATGAGGATGTATACCTCGGGGTGTCCCCAGGCCCAAATGAGATTCACATACATCATCGCGTTGCCGCCCAGATCGGTGGTGAAAAAATGCATGCCAAGCGTGCGATCGAGCGAGAGCATGGCGAGCGTGACGGTGAGAATAGGGAAGGTAAAGAGGACGAGAATCATACTCGCGAGCGACGTCCAGCAGAAAATCGGCATGCGCATCATCGTCATGCCGGGAGCGCGCATCTTGATGATCGTCACGATGAAATTTACGGCCGATATAAGCGAGCCCGCGCCCGCGATCTGTATCGCCCATATATAATAATCGACGCCGACACCTGGCGAGAATTCCAGTTCGGAAAGCGGCGGATACGCGAGCCACCCCGTGGCGGCAAATTCACCAGCAACGAGGGAGAAATTGAGCAACATTGCCCCGGCGACAGTAAGCCAGAGGCTCATCGCGTTGAGGAGGGGGAACGCCACATCGCGCGCGCCGATTTGGAGCGGCACGATGAAATTGATAAAGCCAAACACGAACGGCATCGCGACGAAAAGGATCATAATGACGCCGTGCGCGGTGAATATCTGTGCGAAGTGATCGGGCGAGAGGAATCCCACACTGTCGCCGACCGAGAGGGCTTGCTGGGCGCGCATCATAAGTGCGTCGATCGCGCCGCGCGTGATCATGACGATCGCGAGTACGATATACATGACACCGATTTTCTTTGGATCAAGCGACGTCAGCCACTCCCGCCAGAGCCATGTCCATCGCCTGAAATATGTGAGGAGCAAGACGACGGCGAGCATGCCTAAGACGACGGAAAGTTGCCCGAATGTCTCGATGGGGCCGTGAATGAAATCCTCGATGGTAAGTATTCCCAGCATGGTTACATTTTATGCATGTCAGCCCCGGGCTGATCGGCCTCGGGCTGAAATTTCGCTATGATCGTATTAAACATTTCGCGGTCCACTGCTCCATAATAGATGACCTTGGCGACCGATGGTGCCGCAAGCGCGGGATACGTATCTGTATTCAATAGATAGGGAGATTGTCGCACTTCCTCTGTCCAGCGATCGAAATCTTCCTGCGAGAGGGCGTGAGCCTTGAACCGCATTCGAGAAAAACCGTCGCCGCTGTAATTGGCCCCCGTGCCGTCGAAGATGCCGATTTCATCGGCGACGAGATGGAGTTTCGTCTGCATGCCTGTCATAGCGTAGATTTGTCCGCCGAGCTGAGGGATCCAAAATGAATTCATCGGAGCATCGGCAGTGATCGAAAAGGCGAGTTGCCGGTCGACCGGAAACCTGGCCTCGTTTACCGAAGCGATGCCGTACTCGGGATAGATAAAAAGCCATTTCCAATCCAATGCCACAGCCTGAATTTTCACGGGCTGACCTTCCATCGAGAGGGGTTTATGCGGATCAAGCTCGTGCGTGCTGATCCATGTAAGCGCGCCGAGCACGAGTATGATCTCAAAGGGAATTGCCCACCAGATGAGCTCGTCCACTTTTGCGTGCTCCCAATTGGGCATGTAGACGGCTTTGGTATTACTCGCTCGGTAGCGCCATGCGAAAAAAGCGGCGAGGATGAATACCGGTATTGCGACGACGAGCATGAGAAGTGTCGCGTATATAAGAAGGCTGCCTTCTTGTGCCGCAATCAGTCCTTTGGTCTCAAGGAGCGCAAGCGTCTTGCCGGAAAGCAGGTACCAAAAGATTCCCGCGATACCGAAGGAGACGAAAAGCGAAAGAGTTATTTTGTAATATGTCTTCATGGTTGAAGTACACAATCACTATAGCAGTATTAAAAAGAGAGAGCCGACCAAAATGGTCGGCTCTGTGTTTATTCCACAACGTCATCGGTGGGCTTATCGCTGCGTCGTAAATGAAAGCGCTCAATCAGATTTCCTCCGGCATCGCGCGCTTTTCCGGCTGCAGCACCCGCTCGCTCTTTCACGTCTTGAATGGCTGCGGGAGCTCGCTCTTTGGCCGCGTTGATATTTTCACCGATCTTTTCTTTCGCCGCGTCATACTTCTGACCGGCCTTCTCCTTGGCGGCTGTCGCCCGATCAGCGAGGTCGTCCTTGATGTCGCCAGCCTTTTCGCGCACGCTGCCCGCGGCATCCTTCATGACTGCCTTCGTCTCTGCACCGATCTCCTTCGCTTTTTCGACGCCGCCCCTGAAAGGAGCGGCGATCATGTGAGTTGCGGTTCGCATGATCGTGCCGCCGTAAAAATAGGTGAGACCGCCGAACACGAGCGCGGCGATTGTGGTGAGTGCAATGTACCGAAGCCACCTGACGCCTTCATTCGCGAATGCCCGCGCACTCTCTTGCTTCACTTGCTGCCAGAAACTCTTTTCCTCGTTCATTGCGATTCTCCCGTTGTGAAATCTGGTCGAGATAATGACAGAAATCCATTCGTAAGTCAAATCTACGGGTCTGAAATTTAGCATGTATACTGGACTCGCATGAACCCAGCGAAGAAAGTAATCATTATCGAAGATGACGAGAGGCTCGTAACGGTGCTCAAAGATCTTCTCGAAAAGGCGGGTCTGACCGTCCTCCAAGCGCTCGATGGAAAAAGCGGCCTCGATATGACACTCAAGGAGCGACCGGATCTAATTCTTCTCGATCTGCAATTACCTGTCTTGAGCGGAATGGATTATCTGAAAGCATTGCGAGAAGACGCGTGGGGTAAGAATGCGGTCGTTGTCGCATTTACAAACGTGCAGACAGAAGAATCGCTCACTGCGGCGCGAGCGCTCGGCGTGAAGGAATACATAATGAAATCAAATTGGAGTGTCAAAGAGGCGCTCGATCGCGCACTCACGTTTATTGATACCAAACTCGCTTAGCCCCGCTTCTTCATAGACAAAAACGGGTAGGCTTGGTAAGGTGCTTCGCGGAAAATGCATGAAAAAAGGAGATGGTGGTGAAAGCGACTGAACAAGAGTTCCAACAAGCGAGAAAAACCTGGGCGCTTGCTACGATCACGTATGAGGATTTCGTGGTGGCGGCGACAGTGGCCACCAGGCAAGTGGTCAACAAAAAAGTAGCAATGGAATGTCGTAGGCTGCTGAAAGGGCTTGTGCCAGCTGGGCTCTACGAACACTGGAAGAGTAAGGAAGGTGCTGCGAAGTTTTATGTAGTTGATCACGTGAACTTCGAGGTTAATGTTCACTATCCAACGGTCTCGTATGCCTCATTGTACGGTGAACTGGCTGGTGAGTTCGATTCGAGGCACCTTCATCATAAGGAGCATCCGGAAGTCCAAGCCTTCGAAAAGGAAGACTATGGATTTTTGACGCCGATTGACCGTTTAGATGATCCGGAATATCCATATCGCGGTCCGCGCTTTCGTCTTGTGGAAAAACTTTCGCCCAAAGAAATAGCTGTTCTGCTCGATTACGTCGGTGAGCTGTCTGCTATAAAGCGCACTGACAAATTCCTACTGCGCGTGGGTAAAGCGATCAAAAGACCGTTGGTCTAAAAAGAACTCTAAACCCCGGACTTCCGGGGTTATTTTTTAAAAAAGTGGTAGCATAAGCGGATGGAACAAAGAAAAGAATTTGGACTACGTAGACCTCTAGAAGCTCAGATGCCAAAAAATGAGGCGCGTACTTTCGAGGAGAATCTCCCGAGGTATCAGAAGTTGGCCGAGACTGACGTCACAATGGAATCGCTACTGTTGCGTCGCAAAGAAATGTTGCTTTTTCAAGAGAGGGGGGAGGATCGTAAAGAACTGGAGCGCAACGAAGCGGAGATTGTCGAGTACTACAATTCGTCGCGCAATAACGGCTAACTATTTTTCTTTTGGCGCCTTTTCGCCAAAGAAGCACGCTTCGATGTTGTTGCCATCGAAGTCGTGGACGAATGCTGCGTAATAGTCGTCACTGTAGTCGGTGCGGAATCCGGGTCCGCCGTTATCGCTCGCGTCCTCGCTGAGTGCTGTCGCGTGGAATTCCTCGACCGCTTTTTTGCTTTTGCCCAAGATCGCTACGTGGATCGGAGACATCTCGCTCTTTTGCACGATCCAAATGCTCGTATGTCCGCCCTCCATAAAGCCAGTTGAATCTTCTAACTCGTACTTTGCCTTATACCCAAGTGGCGTCAGGATCGCTGCATACAATCTCTTCGCTTTTGCATGATCCTTCACTGGAATACTTACGTGTTCGATCATATGTATCAATATACTGTATCGCCCATTATGAAATAATGAAGATAGATTTGCAGTTAATACCCCCAGGGGGTATAATGCAAAAATGAAATCGGAAATTAAAAAGAAGGTGATACGCCGTCTGCAGATCGCTCAAGGCCAAATGAGGGGTCTCATGCAAATGGTAGAAGAAGAAAAATATTGCGTCGACATCATTACGCAATCAAGCGCAATAAAGGAGGCGCTTTCTGGTGTGGAGCACCTCATGCTTGAAAACCACCTCGCTACCCACGTGCTTCAGCAAATGAAAGGAGGAAATGAAAAAAAGGCCGTCGGCGAGATTCTCAAGGTGTATAAACTTTCACGAAGAAAAAAATAGTATGAATTGGAAAATTGCAACTTCCGTGTTGGGGGTCCTCGCGGTGATCGGGACTTTTGGCTATGCGAACATAAGAACTCAGGATACGAACGTGTCCGCCAAATTCGCGGATCCGGGCGAGGAACAGCTCACCGTATCGCCGCAAGAGGCGCGGAGTTCTGTTTTGATTGATCGTGCGGTCTTCGCGACAGGTGGATTTGTTGTCGTGCGCGGGAGCGATGGCAAACGGCTCGGCCAGATCATCGAAATAAGTACGTACCTTGAGGCGGGCATATATGAAAACATCACTATCAGCCTCGGCGAGTTTTACACCTATAAACAAGGTGACCAGTTGATCGCGATGATCTATCAGGACGATGGTGACACTCTGTTTTCCGAACTTGACCAGCTCTCAAGCAGCGATACGGCCGTTTTCGTGAAAACTGGAGAAACGGTGCCCGCTGCCACATTCGATGAACAGGTCGCCTCACATAGTGGTACAGGAATGGAAACGGTCCGTTATACGAAGGGCGGATTTCAACCGACAAGACTCATCGTGCCGGTGGGCACAATGGTGGAGTTCATAAATCAAAGCGACAAGCAAATGTGGGTCGCGTCCAGCAAACACCCTTCACATGAGCTTCTGCCGACGTTTGATCAATTTAAGGGAGTTGGCGCGGGCGAAAACTACATGTATACGTTCGACAAAAAAGGTACATGGTCGTATCACGACCACATCAATCCTGCACTCGAAGGAGCAATTATCGTCGAGTGATTACCAAGTATTTAGAAAAATCTATGCATAATGCAGAAAAAAGAATCAGTCTCTTTTCAAGGCCCGTGTGGATCATTATCTCTGCAATCGGTATTGTCGGACTCGTGTTCTTGCTCACCGAACACACATCACATGTCTTGATCGCGCTGCCGTATTTGGTCCTTCTCGCGTGCCCTCTGCTGCACATCTTTATGCACAAAGGGCATAGTGGACATAGTCACGACAAATCAAAATCTTAACGTATGAACGTACGTATCACACGTAAACACGATGCGACCAGGTTTCTATTAGGGGCAACTGTCTCCATCTGCTCCTTTTTTGGTGGGGTTTTCGTTGATGGGCATGCGGAAGCCGGTCATGTTCAGACTCCTTTTATAATGCATTTGTCCGGAGAGCACGATGAGTTATTGGATAATCGGCCGACTCAGCGAAAAAAGGAATTGCCAGCGGTTGCCTCAAATATGTAATGCTATGAACAACAGTCATCACAATCATCATCATAACCATCGCGGTATGCACGACAGATGCACCAGCGGGTGCTGTGACGCTCACAGGCGTCATCGCGACCACAAAACAAATCAAGGCATGGGCGGTGATACCGTTTACACCTGTCCGATGCATCCGGAGGTTATCGGGCAGAAAGAGGGCAAGTGCCCTGGCTGTGGTATGGATCTGATACCGGTCTTCGCAAATACTGTCGCGAGCGAACATACAGGACATGATTTTGAAAAAATGAGCCATATGGATCACGAAGCTGCGATGACAAATCCACAGATGGCAAAGAAGATGGAGGCCGATATGCGCAGAAGATTTTGGATCTCTTTTGTCCTCTCAATCCCGATATTTCTCTATTCTCCCGTGGGGATCAACTTCTTCGGTCTCAATCTCCCGGCGCCTATCCCTGTGAGCTGGATTCTTTTCATCCTCACGACCCCAATCGTATTTTGGACAGGTTCCATCTTCATTACGGGCACATACTACTCACTTAAAGCTCGCACACTCAACATGGCAGTCTTGATCGCCACCGGTGTGCTTGCGGCGTATTTATTCAGCGTGTTACTTACACTGATACAGCCGGAAAG
This sequence comes from uncultured Candidatus Saccharibacteria bacterium, assembly GCA_964623775.1. GTDB lineage: Bacteria > Patescibacteriota > Minisyncoccia > Phycocordibacterales > UBA2100 > UBA10103. The sequence continues at coordinate 109,289 of CAZUVH010000003.1, forward strand.
CGAAACATTCTATGAGGCTGCCGCGCTCCTCGTCACCTTCGTACTCTTCGGTCACTGGATGGAGATGAAGTCGCGTCGTGGCACGTCGGACGCGCTGCGAGCGCTTTTTGATCTTGTCCCCCCGAAGGCTATTGTAATTCGGAATGGCAAAGAAATGAGTATTCCGAGCGCGGAAGTAATTCAGGGCGACACCGTTGTGCTTCGTCCCGGCGACAAGGTACCTGTCGACGGCGAAGTCATTGAGGGCGAGACATCGATCGACGAATCGCTCGTGACGGGCGAATCCATCCCTATTGTTAAAAAGTCTGGTGACAAAATAACGGGCGGTTCAGTCAATCTGACAGGCTCGGTAAAATTTAAAGCGATGCAGGTTGGCTCGGAAACAGTACTCGCACAGATCATCAAGATGGTGGAGACCGCGCAAAACTCCAAAGCGCCAGGCCAACGCATCGCCGATCTATGGGCAGGGCGACTCGTCCTCGTTGCGCTTGGTTCAGGCACAGCGGCGTTCATCGGCTGGTACTTCTTCGGTGATGCCGGTCTTTTGACTGCACTCACCTTTGCCGTTTCGACCGTTGTCATTGCCTGTCCGGATGCCTTGGGACTTGCCACGCCGACCGCCGTCGCCGTTGGTACCGGCCTTGGTGCGAAGCACAACATTCTCATCAAGGATGCAGCGACACTCGAGAACACTTCAAGGCTCACAGCCATCGTGCTCGATAAGACGGGTACCTTGACCGAGGGGAAGCCGAAAGTCACCGAAGTTGTTTCCACCAATTCCTACACTAAAGAGGATGTACTTGCGTACGCTGCCGCCGTAGAGCGAAGTTCAAATCACCCCATCAGTCTTGCCATTATCGAAGAGGCACAAAAGCGAAATGTGTCGATTGAGAAGAAAGTGGAAAAGTTTGAATCAATTGGCGGCCATGGTGTGCGCGCCGTTGCGGACGGTAAAGTAATTATTGCCGGAACCGAACGTCTGATGAATCAAAATAATATTGACCTTGCGCCACTCAAAAAAGAGATCAATCGGCTACTCGACACGGGAAACACCATAAGCATCGTGGCTATAGAGGGCAAGATCGCGGGCGCTATCGGCGTAGCCGACACTGTGCGCGAGAGTACGAAGAAAACGATCCAGAAGCTCAAGGAAATGGGACTCGAGGTCGCCATGATTACCGGTGATCACGAGCAGGTAGCCAAAGCCATATCCGCCGATCTTGGTATCGACCGCTATTTCGCCCAGGTGCTTCCCGAAGAGAAAGCAAAGTATGTCAAAAAACTTCAAGACGAAGGCAAGTTTGTAGCAATGGTCGGCGATGGCATCAACGATGCGCCCGCACTCGCGCAATCGGACATCGGCATCGCTATAGGCGCGGGCACCGATGTCGCTATTGAAACCGGCAATATCGTCCTGATGAAATCAGACCCATATGACATCGTAGCGGCGCTACGACTCTCAAAAGCAACGGTCACGAAAATGAAGCAAAATCTCTTTTGGGCTGCAATTTACAACGTGCTTGCGATTCCCGTCGCGGCTGGTGTCTTTTACACCTCGCTCGGCTGGTCCTTGCGACCCGAGATCGCTGCACTCCTCATGTCCGCGTCATCAATCATCGTCGCCACGAACGCCGTATTATTAAAACGAGTTGAGCCAAGGCTAAAAGAATAAACTATGTGTTTTTCAGCAGCAGCAAGTTTCGCAGCAGGAGGAGCGCTCAGCGTGGCGGGAGGCTTGACAATTGCACAGGTGAAAAAGAAGACCGAGCTACCATTTGCCAGTATTCCGCTCTTGTTCGGCATCCAGCAGGTCATTGAAGGAGCAGTGTGGGTTTCTTTTGGTTCCCCAATAGTGAATACCGTGGCCACATACGCATACTCGATGTTTTCTCATGTGCTGTGGCCGGTCTTAGTCCCAGTCTCTGTTTTTCTGATGGAGACAGAACCAATTCGGAAAAAGATTCTCTCCTTGTTCTCATTTCTTGGTCTGGCAGTTGGTGGTTACCTGCTTTATTTCATCATTGCAGATCCTGTTACTGCTCATATCGTCAACAACAGTATTGCCTACCATTCTCCGCATTTGTACGCGTATCTCATCATGGCACTTTATCTCGTGGCGACATGCGGCAGTTGTTTTGTATCAAGTCACAGAATCATAAATCTGTTCGGTGTCGTTCTTCTCGTATCTTTCGCCGTCGCAGCGTGGTTCTATACTGAAACATTTTTCTCGGTTTGGTGCTTCTTTGCTGCTATTCTCAGCATCATTGTGTACTGGTACTTCAAAAGAAAACCTGCTGCAGAAAAGCTGGTCGAAGCAGGCTGATTATTAACTTAGGTGTATTAACTCAAAAAACCATGAACACATTTCGCGCAATTAAAATCGGATTGGCGTGGATAACGAGTACGTATGTCTTGTGCTACATCATTCTGGGCTTAATACCGGCTTCGCGACCATCGCTCTTGCCGTACATTCTGCATCTCAACGTCGGGCCGGTTGAGAATATCTTCACGCTTGGGAACTTTGTCGTCGGTCTCGTTCTCTGGAATGTTATCGTAGGAGCTGGTATTTGGTGGGTTGGGTTTCTTGGTAAATATATTAAAAACTAATCACAGAAATATGAAATTCTCAAAAGTAATGCACGTTAGTAGTGTTGTTGCCGGATTCGCCGGAGTCATCTCGTTCCTTATTGCAGTCTTCGGGAACGCTGAGAGCGTATTCGGTATTACGAAGGCCGACACTCTTGCATGTGCAGCCATTCTTATACTCATCGCCATTTGGACGCAGATAGCGACCATCCATCACATGATGCTTGAGAAAAGAAGCGAGCTTATGTAGCTTTTTTTCGCTACAGCACGTTTGTGCACAGATAAACCAAAGCCCGCCGCGCGAGACGCGACGGGCTTTGCAGGCGAGGTCTCACGCTTTATTTCTTTGAAATGTGCTGCCAGAGCCAGACACCGAGTAGGCAGAGGTCGATGAAGATGACCACCGCAAAGAGTAAGTGCCAAATGCTCCCGCCGCCCATCATTCCATATCCATATTGTCCCATCATAGAAATAGTGTGTTTGATTTGTAATTGACCGCACTTCCAGTATACGACTCTTTTGGGGTTAAAGAAGCGTCGGATGTTTTTCTGTGTAGTTTTTTGATTCTTGCGTTTGAGGAAGAGAGGAGTAGAGTGAGTGTATGTTTAGTTCTAGAGTGCTCACCTCATTTCTTCTAGCAATCATGGTGATCATGGCGGTTTTCGGTGTGCCCTTTGCTCTCAGCAATATGCATCATGATGTCGGGTGTCCGTATATGCCAGGCACGGATGCGATGTGTCCCGTAGGTTTTCTAGCGCATCTCGGTCATTGGCAGACAGCATTTCTCGGAGTGATCATTAATACCTTTGCGTTCTACATTCTCGCACTTGCATTTTTCGGTATTACAGCGTTTGCGCGCCCGCCCGATAGACACTACATACGACTTAGGTCATACGATCGTAGAACGCCACGATCTACTTTGCTCCAGATACTTTTTGCACGAGGACTCATTCACTCCAAGGCTTTTTAATGCATAGTTTTTGTGCGCGCATTTTTCATGCGCGCCTTTAATCATGTTTGTTTCTCTTAACTATGGAATCAACATCTCAGCAGAAAAATAACTTCTTAACAGTACCTGTCGCGATCGTGATTGCGGGGGTGATCATTGCGATTAGCCTCTTTGTAGGTATTCGTAGCCGGACGCCAGTAGCTGCAAACCCGCAAGTACCGCAGGCTCCCGCTGGCAATCTCGAAGCGATGGCCCCGATCACTAAAGGAGATCACATCCGAGGCAACGCGAATGCACCCATCACGATCGTCGAGTATTCGGATTTCGAGTGCCCTTTTTGTAAGCGCTTCCACGACACGATGAAGCAGGTCATGAGCGAATTTGGCGCAAGTGACAAGGTCGCATGGGTATACCGCCAGTTTCCGCTCGACGCGCTTCACTCGAAGGCGCGCAAGGAGGCCGTCGCTTCGGAGTGCGCGGCAGAGCTCGGCGGCAACGACGCATTCTGGAAATTCACCGACCGCTTCTTCGAGCTGACACCATCGAACAATCAAACCGACATTGATACGGTGCTTCCGCAAATCGCACGTGAAATCGGACTCAATGAGCAGAAATTCTCATCGTGTCTCGGCAGCGGAAAATATGATGCGCATGTGGAAGCCGACGTACAAAATGCTGGCGCAACGGGCGGCAACGGCACGCCGTGGAGCATTATTGTCGGGAAGAGCGGTAAGAAATATCCAATCAACGGTGCTCAGCCATACGATGCGATAAAACAGCTTATCGAAGTTGCTCTGAAGGATAGATAGTCGCCCATGAATGCCGCGCGTATCGTCTTCCGAAATTGGAGCCATGCTCTGCTCGCAGGAGCGACCAGTCTTGCCGTGTTCATGGTCGCCACGTGGTTTCCAAATCTCCGACTAATTATGTCCATCTGGTCGGATTCCTCGGCGACACTTGCGGACAAGATCACGCTACCGATCCGACTACTTGAGTCCATTACCACGAATTTCACTGTCCTTTCCGCTTCGTACACAATCGCGATTGCCATTTTGGCCGGCGTCAATGTTGCTTTCATCGCTTACATCGTGAGGCGGCAAAAGGAGCGGCTCTCGGCGGCCGGGATGACAGTTGGAATCCTCGGGATTTTTTCTGGCGCGACGGGACTGGGGTGCGCCGCGTGCGGCTCTCTCATCATATCCTCGCTTCTTGCGACTACGGGCGGCGCGAGCGCCCTCGTACTCTTGCCTTTGCGCGGTGGAGAATTCGGCATTCTTGGCGTAGGGCTCCTCTTCGCTGCGACATACTCACTCGCAAAACACATTACCAAGCCCGCTTCATGTGAAGTCACCGTGTAGTCGTATGAACGACACATCACTGCGTGTCTCTCGGACGGCTGCAGCGACGCCGCTGATCACGTAAGCCATTAATTACTCATCACCTATGAAAAAAATCAAAACATCACACATTCTTATGGGATTCGCAACTATAATATTTGCTGGTCTTGTCCTCAATACATACGTCCAGTCAGGACGTACCGACATTATCGCGAAAAATGGGATGCATTGGCATCCGCAACTGTCAATGTATGTAAAAGGGGAAAAGATCGAAATTCCACAAAACATCGGCATCGGCCCAGTACATAATCCTATTCATACACATGACGACCTCCCGGCATTGCATCTCGAATTTGGGGGTGTTGTACAGCAGAAGGACGTCATGCTCGGAAAGTTCTTCGACGCATGGGGCAAAGACATGCGCTCGTTTGGTTCCAGTATGCGTATGACGGTCAATGGCAAGGAAAGTACTGAGTACGAAAATTACATGATGCGCGATGGTGATAAAATCGAGCTACGGTATGACTAAGAAACAAATTGCCATCGTCGGCGGGGTGCTCGTGCTCGCGACTATCGCCGCGGCGGTACTGCTCGGATCGACCTCGGCGCAGCGAGCGCCGCAGGTAAAGGCGAATGAAATCGTCGAACTAAAAAACGGCGACACGTACATGCTCACTGCGAGCTATATAACGAAAGAGATCGGCGGACGAGAGCAAAAGATGCTTGCATACAACGGCATGATTCCTGGCCCAACGATCCGTGTGCAGCAGGGCGCGGAAATCACGGTCGACTTCAAGAACGAGACCGATATGCCCGCACTCCTCCACTCTCATGGTGTGCGCATGGACTATCGTTTCGACGGTGCGCAGACCTCGCAAGAGGAAATCGAGCCAGGCCAGTCGTTCAGTTACACGCTGAAATTCCCCGATGCCGGTGTGTACTGGTATCATCCGCACGCCAATGAAGTGTACGGACAGCCGCTCGGGCTCTATGGCGCGTACGTCGTCATGCCGACCGATGAGGATTACTTCCCACCTGTAAACCGCGAAGAAGTCGTTTTTCTCTCCGATCTCCTGATGGATGGCGGAAGGATCGCGATAGACAAGAGGGGGGACGACTTCTCTCTCATGGGCCACTTCGGCAATCTCATGCTCGTGAATGGGCAAGAGAATTATGTGCTTCGTGCAAAAAAAGGTGAGGTTGTACGTCTGTATGTCATCAATGCGGCAAATGTGCGACCGTTCAACTTTGCGATCAAGGGAATGAAGATGAAATTGATCGGCGGCGACAGTGGCGCGTACGAGAAAGCGACATGGCAAGAGAGCGTACTCCTCTCTCCGTCGGAGCGTGCAATCGTCGATGTCATGTTTACGATACCAACGACGATAATCAACGACACTCCGGCAGGTCTCACCGCGCTCGGGTCTGTCGTAATCGATCCTGGCCAGGCGGGGACTTCGTACGCCTCACAGTTTGGTCAGCTGCAGGACAGTCGTGTCGTGAAAGACAGCATTGATACGTTTCGCCCGTATTTCAATAGGGCGCCCGACAGACGCATCGCGCTTACGCTCGATATGGGAATGGGCGGCGGACCTGGCACGCACATGATGCCAAATGGTACCGCGATGAGTAATACCGGAATGGCTATGGGTGTGCCTACGGGTGGCATTGAGTGGGAGGATGATATGGCGATGATGAATTCGATGTCGAACACCCAGATGGTGCAATGGCACATTGTCGATCAGGACACCGGCAAGAAAGACATGGATATAGATTGGACTTTCAGCAAAGGCGCGCCCGTTAAAATCCGCATCTTTAATGATCCACAATCGATGCATCCGATGCAGCACCCGATCCACTTCCACGGGCAGCGCTTCTTGGTGGTCGCGCGGGACGGAGTAGCGCAGACGAATCTCGGATGGAAGGACACGGTGCTCGTAAAAGCGGGGGAGACTGTCGATATTGTGCTCGATACGACCAATCCAGGAATCTGGATGGCGCACTGCCATATCGCCGAGCACCTCGCGGCGGGCATGATGTTTGCGTTCAAGGTGCAGTAATTTCAAATAGGAAAGGGTCCGTCGATTCTCACTTCGTTACCTTCCTTATCGAAATAGTGGATGCGAATGCCTTTTTCTCCGATCGTTATGAACGAGCACGGCTCTGATGTCCACGAGCCGGAGTTGAAATAGTGCACGCCGTTTTGAGAGCGATGCTCGGCATGATGCGTGTGACCGCAAAATATATACTGCATTTTGATTTCGGCGGCATACTCCATTGCGCCACTCGCCACAAAGTCGAGTGCGCGGATGTAGCGTTTGGAGCGACTCTTGAGAACTGCGCACAGGCTGCGACCAAACGTCCCGGATTTTTGAATCAGGTGGTACATGCGCGCGGCAAAGGCACTGAGTTTGCGGTATTTGTGAAAGAAAATATCAAATTGATCGCCGTGGATCGCGTGGAATCGCTTGCCGGCGTATTCCCATGAATATTCCTCGGCTACCTGCGCCCCGAGGAAATAGGCGAATACTCTGCCCAGATCGTCGTCATGGTTGCCGGTGATCCATATATTATTACAGCCATCTTTTGCGCGATCATTTACATCCTCAAGGAGCGTGAGATGTTCGCGTGGGATGCGGTGTGGGCGCACGTGCGTCTCGCCCAAGCGTCGGCCTGCCTTGGAATCACGTCCCCGTTGCAGATTTGAATCGTCAAAAAAGTCGCCATTGGCGATGATTTGCTGAGCCTCAAACCGGCCCAGTGCCACGCGCAATGCGTGCGCATGGAAGAGGGGGGACCCCACGTGCGTATCACTAAAAATGATCGTATGGACGCGCTCTCGCGGGCTTTCGTGTGACATATACATCCTCCTGATTTCGGCGTTGGTACCACGGTACCATGAGTCACCTCCCCAGGGAACGGCCGAATGAGGAACTTCATTGACACCCCCCACGGGGAGTTGTAAGGTTCGAGCAGAGTGTTTCTTTGACACCCAATTTCACTGAAATCCCTGATCGGAGGGGCAGCCCTTCTTTCGGACACTTCCCACACAGGAGCCAGACATGAGCACAGAGACAACCCCGGTTGTCCGGCTCGGGCAAGTCCGAGCCACGCGGGATCACGACTACCTGCAATTCTTCTACGCCCTTCTTGCCGTCCTCGCAGTCATGTGCGGACTCGGATGGGGGTGGCAGTCCACCACGTACCTGCAGTACGCGCACAATGCAATCGGCCTTCCGTTCAGCGTGACATTCGTCGCGCTGCTCACGTACGGCCTTCTCAGTGGTCTTGTGCAGTGCTGGAAGGTCTCGCGTGCTATCAACAAGGTCAAGCATTGCGCAAGTATCGAGGAACTTCATACGTTCTTCGGTTTCGAGCCCAACTCAAAGGTATCGACCGATTATCTGACCGACGTCGTCGCTGATGATCTTGAGCGCCGTGTAGACGGTGTTGAATACGTCAAGCGGCTTTCAGTCATGGTCGGATTTTTTGGTACCGTCGTCGGGATCATGATCGTCGTCGGCTCCCTCGAAGGTGTTCGCTCGGCAGACGATGTCTTTAAGGCACTTCCAGGAATCGCACATGGTCTCAAGATCGCTTTCGGTACGACACTCGTCGGCATTATCGTCGGCGTGATCGTCGGACAGATGGCGCGCCTTGTGCGTAACGCTGCGATGATGCTGAAGGCTCGCTTGCTTCGCGTGTTGCAGCAGACATGAGGGGAAACCGATGAAACGTCGTAGCTTATTCGGTAGCCAAGCCGACGAGTCAGAGCAGATCGTAGCCAACGATTCGCTCATGAATGCGTTCGGCGCGATCCTCGTGCTCATGATCATTACTCTGAGCCTGGTCAACACATCGGGCAAACATGCGGTCAGGGCCTCGGATCCCAGCGGCAACGTGAAATTCGAGATCTACTGGCCCAATGAGCACAACACCGACGTCGATCTGTGGGCACAAGGTCCGCAGGGCGACCCTGTCGGGTATTCCAACAAAGGCGGAGTGATTCTCAACTTGCTTCGCGACGACCTCGGCAAGACGGATCCAAACGATCCGATCAACTACGAGGTGACGATGTCGCGCGGCATCTACTCCGGCAAGCACTGCGCCACCGCGCATCTCTATTCGAATCGCTCCGGCGTACTACCGATGCATGTGACGGCGACCGTCAAGGTCTCCAAAAGCATCGGCAAATCGGAAAAGGGGGATGAGAAAACCATCCTCTCCACGCAGCTCGACCTCACGGAGATCGGTCAGGAACGAAATCTCTTTTGCTTCTGGCTCGACGATAGGGGAGAATTGGTGACAGAGGGAGAGAACAAGCCGTTCACTTCCGATTTCATCAAGCTTCGTCCGATGACGAGCTCGGCATATTAGGAGGACCGCATGAACATCTTCCAAAAGATGTGGGCGACATCTGTTGATTTCGTCGGCTCTATGCCGTCGAAATTCAATGACCTGCTCGCCATACTGAAGGTCCCCACGATCTTTCTCGGGGGATTTACGGTCAGTGCGCTGATCATTGCGCTCTGTGCAGCGCTCTTCCTGCTCGCGTTCTATGCGATACAGCGAAAAGGGCTCACGGCGAAATTCATCACCGTCTTCGTACTCCTCTTTGCTGTCCCTGGATTTTTTGTGGCCATGGTCGAACAGCTCTCTCGTCCGAAAGAGCTTTCGATGCAGTGGCTGCAGCAGCAGGGTGAAAAAGGGATTTCGGTAGATTCGGTGAAAGTCTCTCCGCCGAGGCGAATCTATATCATGATGGAGCAAGGAGGCGAATCGCGCCTCTACTACATTCCATGGTCTAAGAAAGCTGAGGAGTCGCTCAAAAAGGCGATTGAGAAACGCAAAGGCCGCGAAGGTAAGGGCGGCGGCGATCTGCGCTTACGCTTCGAGCGATCGCTCGAGGATGAGCCGCAGTTCTACGAAACTCCGTGGCCCGCCCCGCCTCCCAAGGACGGAGACGGCGACAGGGAGCAGTCACCTCCGCATCGTCCGCTCATTATCGAACGCGACGCGTGACTACAAGAGCCATCAGGAACTTCCTGGTGGCTCTTTTTCTTTGATGTACAGAAGCTTGACGCTATAAAGTATCTAACGTACGGTAATTCCAGGAAAAAGTGAAAGGACATCTCATGTTTGCGCGATTCGTACTATCCATTGTCTGTACGTTCGCTCTCGCCGCTCCCGCCTTTTCGCAGGTCGCTGAAATGGCTCGCATCGATGCCGGGAGCAAGCAATACCTCTTACGGGTGCTCGTAGAATCTCGGGGAAGCATGGGATCAGCTGAGCTTATCAAGACGCCCGAAGGTAAGATTCGCATCCTGACCAATCATCATGTCGTTGGTGATGCCAAGGAAGTTTTGGTCCAGTTCCCGAACGAGTTTTGGCAAAAAGTCCCCGTGCTTGGGACCGACTCGCGCGCTGACCTCGCTCTTTTGGGGACGCCGACGAACCTGCCGCCGTACGCCAAGCCGATCGCGTTTGCCAAGACGCCTGCAAAGGTCGGTGATCAGATATTCGCCATCGGCTATCCGCTTGGCTCATACAACATCGCGTACGGATTAGTGACGTCTCTGACGACACCTGCCATTCCTGGTCTTCGTGGTATGAGGACTCATCAAGCACCATTGACACAGGGCAACTCGGGCGGCGCACTCGTGCGCCTCGATGATCGAAGTGATCCGGAGCTCGTGGGTATCAATACCGCCATTAGTGGAGGAGACGGCAACATGAGCTACTTTATACCTGCCGCGGTGGCGCAGAACCTTCTGCGTAAGTTGGAGAATGGCGCAGTCGTCCACGCAGTTATGGGCGTCGGTCTTGCCGATGCCACAAACGTGAGCCCGACTGCATACACACAGATCACCAACCGACCCTACCCGCCTCCACGCAAGGGAATTATTATCTCCGCGGTCGGAAATGGCTCAAGTGCCGATCGCGCCGGCGTAAAGGTCGGGGACATGATTGTTAAGTGTGAGGCAATGAACAGCGGCGTATGGAAGCAGTTGCCCACCGGCAACTCTGCGGAGTTCTCCGACGAAGTGTTCTTCAACATCGAGCCCGGCACGCGCGGTCGCCTCACCGTGCTGCGCGGGGACAGAGAGCTCACGCTCGATATCGAATTTGCTGCCGCATCGCCTTCATAACGGCACAGAAAAATTCACCCCGACCTGATCAGGTCGGGGTGATCTTTTTTGAAAGAGCTGTTATGTCCAAAGTGCAGCGTATGCCTGGAGTCCTCCGAGATAGCCAATGCTGAATGCAATGAGTGCTATCACTGTGAGTAAGAACGCGTCAAAAAATCTAAAACCATATAATTCTGTTACGAGTTCATTTTTTTGACTGCCAGCATCTCGGTATTTGTACGTCTGCATTCGCTTTCTCCGACAGTTGCCGCATCTCTGCCGCCATTGTGCCGGTGAAGTATGTGGAGAGTATGAACCTAAATCGGAGATTACATCGCGAGTTGCATCTCGATGCTAGGCACTTGTCCACATGGTATAAAGACGGGAGCAAAAGGAGTCAGCGATGAAGTATTCAAAATGCACCGGCAAAGAACCGGAGTGCCCCGTCGTGAAAGTGGAGAATCCGGATGGAAGCAGTAGCCGTTCTTGTGCTCGCTGCGGACTCTCGTACAAAAGAATACGGTGCACCGCGTGTGCCGGAGTTTCAGGTCGTTTCAAGCCTCTCTGTCATGAATGTCACGGTGTCGGCTATATCGAGATAAAGATCTTGCCGACAAACTGCAACGCCGAGCAGCCGAATTGCCCGGTCTTCTTCGATCCAAGTGTCGGCGGTTGGGAATGCAAGCGCTGCGGTGCGAGCGGTCCCTGTTGAATACAGATCGACCATGTAAAAATCCCGCCATCCAAGAGCGGGATTTTATCATTGCATGGTTGTCAGTGGAGCTTGGGACCGCTGTCTTTGCGAAAGACGGCCAGTTTGAGCTTTTCTACATCGCCGCGCGCGTCTTTGACGGCAACAATCGCAACGGTAAAACCGAGCGCCTCAATCTCTTTGATCAACGATCCAATCTCTTTCTGGAGAGCATCCGACGGCTTTTCCAAATTCACCTCAAATTTCTTCGTGAGTCTTCGCGCGAGCTCGTGCACACGCTCGGGAACATTTCCAAACAATTGTTCACTCATTACGATCTCCGTTGTGCTGTTTCAACGATAGCATAAAACAGGTAGTTGAATACAGAGGAGTTCCGATGTATGGTTTTGCCAGAAGAGATACACTCAAGAAAGCGAGGAAACGATGGCTCGAGTGTGGACTTTCATCCTCATTGTCAGTGCGTTTATGCTCCAATCCTCCCATGCGCAGCAGGGAGTACAGCCTTCCGGGCTGGCACAGCAGTATGCGCAGCAAAAGCAGGCTCCAAGGCCGGCACGAAAGACGCCGCAGTCGCTCGATGACTGGTTTACGGTGCTCGAAATCGCACCTGATCAAGAGAGCGCCAAGCTCGCCGAGCAGAATATCTTGCGGATGTGGCTCGACACGAATAGTCCGACAACCGGCATCCTGATGTCTCGCGTGCAAGAAATGCTCAACCCCAAGCACGGCGGAGCGTATAGCGATGAAGTATTCAAGGTATTGGACGCTATCGTCAATACGAATCCCGAATATTTTCAGGCACGAGCACTTCGAGCACAACTGTATTTCCAGAAGGGCGATATCGGCGAAGCGCTGATCGATATGCGATTCGTGCTGACCCGCGAGCCGAGGCACTTCCCGGTGCTTACCGGGCTCGGCGTGATCCTGCAGCAAGTGGGTGAAGATAGAAAGGCGCTCGAAATATACCGCCGTGTCATGAAGATCAATCCGCACATGGAAAAAGTCCCCGATCTCATCAAACAATTGGAGATCCCGGTCGAAGGGCGCGATATCTGATACTTTTGTTCAAAAACCCCTCACACGATCGCGTGTGAGGGGTTATTTTTGTGCAATAAAATCATTGAGTGCGAAGAAGTCGAAGGGCTTCTTGCAGTGCCTTGTCGTCGGCAGCGTTCGGCGGGACGTACGCCTGCGAGCCGCTCTGTTCTTCGTCGCCAGTTTTGAGATGGCCTTTCAAGGACGCTTCGCCCTTGCTGCTCGTTTTGCCCTTTAGCTCCTCGGGCTCGTCTTGCAGTACTTCGACGTCGGGCACGATGCCTTTTGCCTGAATCGTCTTTCCCGACGGGGTGTAGTACCGCGCGGTCGTCAGACGCAAGGCGCCATTTTCACCGCGAAGTCCGAGCGGTATGATCGTTTGTACCGATCCTTTACCAAATGAACGCGAGCCGACAATGGTCGCGCGCCTATGATCCTGCAGCGCTCCGGCGACGATCTCTGATGCGGAGGCTGAGCCGCCGTTGATGAGGACCATGATCGGCTTTCCTTTGGTGAGGTCGCCTATGACGGGCGAATGTCGCATGGAGCCGCGATCGGCTTGCGCGCGGCCGACATCGTTGGGATTCCGACCACGGGTCGAAACGATCTCGCCGCGCTCGAGGAACGCATCGGACACGGTGACCGCCTCGTCGAGGAGTCCACCGGGATTGTTGCGCAGATCGATGATGTAGCCCTTGAGCTTTTTCCCGATCAGTGCCGACTGCTTACTGATCTCTTTCTTGAGACCTTCCGTCGTCTGTTCGTTGAACACCGTGATACGGATATACGCGACATCATCTTCGACACGTCCTCTTACCGAGCGGACTGTCACGACGGCTCGCGTGAGCGACATGTCGACCGGATCTCCCTGTCCCTTGCGCACGACCTTCAATTTGATAGCCGTATTCGGTGGACCGCGCATCTTTTCGACAGCCTGATTGAGGCTCATGCCTTTCACATCGACGTCGTCGATCTGAATGATGAGATCATTGGCCATAATGCCGGCTTTCGAGGCGGGCGTATCGTCGATAGGGGTGATCACCTTGATCACGCCATCCTCCATCGTGACTTCGATGCCGAGGCCGCCGAATTCGCCGCGAGTCGATTGCTGCATGTCGGAGAAATCTCGCGCGCTCATATAGCTTGAGTGCGGATCGAGACCACTGAGCATGCCCCTGATCGCATCTTCGATCAGCTTGGTGTCATCGGGCTTCTCGACGTAGCTGTTGCGGATCTGCTCGAATACGTCGCCGAGCAGATTGAGCTTCCGGTAGACTTCGGAACTTTCCGGACTGGCAATTGCTTGTGGGAAACCCCACCTGTGTTCGATTGAAATGCCGAAAAGTGCGATCGAACAGGTAGCGCCGAAAAGTAGACCAGCGACTGTCTTACGCATGCGACCCTCCTTGGGCCTCGTGTGTTGCCACTATTGGCTGAGTAGACAATATCAGAGGCGCTTGTACTCGTAAACCTGCCGTGTCACAGGCTGTTGTCGGTTCAAGAGCGTCCTATTTTTTAAAAAACCGGCTCGGTCTTTTTCTTTTTGAATACGTACTTCTCAAGTGACAATGCATCGTACCCGTGGAAGAGGAGAGAGATCGCAACACCAAAGAGGATGCCGTGCGGCCAGATCAACTCTTTGAAATAGATGAGTGACAATGTGAGCCAGAACGCGAGGAAAATGAGAGTCCAGCGGATTGCAATGCCGAGGACGAGTAGAACACCGCACAAGAATTCAATAATGAGCGCTCCCAAGACCACAAAGAGCGGGTCGAAAGGAAAGTATCGTGTGAGATCGTACTGCGTGACGACATCGAGTGCGAGCTGGCTGTGTAGGTATTTTGCGTACACCGAAGCGTAGAGGACGCCCCACCCGAGGCTGATGCGGAGGATCGGAAAGGCATACGGGCGCAGTCGCATCGTCAGCTTACTGATCGCCCTGCCTACCTCGATACCCTTGTGTGAATCCACTGACCAGAGGCCACCGCCGAGAATTGTGATGAGCGCTGCCGCGCCGAAAAAATCTGTATATGTCAGGATGTAGGTGCCGAAAGTCGCGAGCGCAAGCGCGTAGAGCGCGAGCATACCGAGTCCGACGACACGAGTCGCAATGCCGAGCACCGCCAGGATGCCCAGCAGCCCGATCACAATCTGCACGAGAGACGCAGCCTCACCAAAAGCCTTTGAGAGGAAAAGCTCAGATCCGTACAAATTACCGCTGATTGCAAATGCAATGAAGCACAAGCCGACGGTGATACGCACAATCGGGAGAGCATATTTTTTGAGCTTAAAAAGGAACGGATCGAGCTGTCGCTCAAAAAGGTGAAAAGCGGAAGCCGCGAGTGCCGTACTGAATATGACGAACGTAAGAATCCCCCAAAACATAAAAGTGAATTCGTTGCCATGGTATGCGCTAAACGGATTCGGAGATGGCATGGCCATTGCTACCTCGACGGTGGCAGGGTCGAGCACATAGACTTCGTGCGCCGAGGTAATTACGGGTATCAGCGCAGCGAAAAACGTTGCGATGGAGATGGGAGCATGACGAAAGATCCGCATACCATGAATGTATCACTGCAATAAAAAAAATATACGGCAGTCGGTGGACATTTCTGTCCGACCGACGTTCACCCCATTGGTACAGGCTGCAGCATGCCGACACGATTTCCTTCAGTATCTTTGATCATAACGAATGTACCGATACCGGGGATGTCCATGGGCTCGCCGTCCACCATGCCGCCACCCGCCTTCACCTTCTCCATGTGTTCTTTGATGTTGTCGACCGAGATGACGACGTGCGTAGATGTCCCGCCACCCTGACCTTTTTCATACAAGCCCCCGTTGATCCTGCCGGCCTCTTTAATCATCCCTTTATCGTCGGTCACATCAGTCTGCACAAGCATGTAATTGCCCATCTCGGCACCAAATTTTTGCGCATTCCATCCAAAAGTCTTTGAATAAAAATCAGCCGCACGATCTCTGTCTTCGTATGGCATTTCGAAATGCACGACCGGATTCATGTTGCTCATATCAATAAAATGTACACTTTTTGAATTGGGTAATGATGAAGATTATATCGCGCCATCTTCAAAAAATATTTGCAATACATACCAAATATGGTATAATGTAATAAGTATCCACAACGAGGAATTCTCCTAATGATCATCAAGCCCGTGAAGCCCGCTTCGGGTCTCGCCATTCGCAACGCATTTCAATATGCGACACTCGGCATGCTGGGGGACAAGCGTTATACCAAGAGCCACGAAGAGCCGCGCGGACAAATGATTTACGACTTCTCGAGCAAGAGAAAGGCAAAGGAAAAAAAGCCGCTCATAACACCTGACACAGGAGATTCGGTACGCATCAGTAATGCAGCCGGTAAGACCGTCCGCATTTCACTCGTACCGCTTCGCGACAACAAGCTGTACAAGCAATTCCAAATTCTTGCCGTGGGTGTCTCGCGGGAATTCGAGTACACAAAGCTCGAAGCGTTCGGGAGCGAGCTCGATGAACTGATCGCGCTCATGAACAAACGTTTGTCGATGTGGGGAAAAGACTCAAGCGAAGCCGCCTAGTTCTTTCAAGACCGCTCAGCAATGGGCGGTCTTTTCTTTTGCAAAGAAAAAGTCCCGCATCGCAGATGCGGGACGTGATTGAGGCTGGTTCAGAGAAAGGAGTATGCCTTTGTCTGCCGCCGTTCACCAGTGGGGATTTCTTTCTGATGTTTCCGAATGAACTCGCACTTGATGTTTTCGTGTGCCAGACGTAACTCGGCCTCGGAGCGTTTTGGTCCAGTAAGCGCGCTGGCGATGACTGCAAACGCCTGCGCTTCCAGAGCTGCACCGTGTCCGGTCAGGCGAGTATCGTCTCCCTTCTGCTGCGCTATTTCGACCACCTTGCAGTCATTTGCTGCAAAACGTTCGAATGCGACGATAAAAGCTGATGCCGACAGGTCGCTGAGATTGTTTACGAATCGCACGAAATTGACCGCGGCTTCAGTGCCGATATCCTTCTTGATGCCGCTGTAGAACATCTCGAGCAGTGGTGAGTTGAGGTCGCTTTGCGTCGGACCGCGGCCAGCGTAGTAGCCGCTGTCCATGACGAAGCGTCCCTTGGTCCAATCATGCACTTTGCGAAGATTAAGCATTTCTTGATCCTTTCTGTCGGAGGCCGAGATTACTTAGTGAACGAGGAAATATATGCCAGATGCGATCACGATTGCGACCGCCGCGACGAAGTAGGGGAAGTTGATCGCTCGTTGCGTATCATTTGCCCCGAAGAGTTGGTAGAACCGTTTGAACCGGTCCATCACTGATCTCCCTGGTTGTCTAAAATTATTTAATCATAAAACAAGGGAAAGTCAAACGCCCCTCGTAAGGGGCGTTTTCCTAATCACCGTAGGCCTTTTTAAGGAGATCGGTGATCGGATTCTCTGTCCAGGCGGATGTCACGAAATTGTGGTGGAGGAATGTGCCCTCGACTTTTATAACCACGATCATGCCCGGGAGGAGGCGCTGAGGGGGCTCTCGCTCGATCGGCACCTTTTCTTCTCGAAGAGCATTCTCAAATTCTCGTACACGTCGCTGCGTCGTCTCGGTGTGCGCAGTCACAAAATATCCTTGTCGACGCTTTGCGACACGAATCGCATATTCGAAAAAGATTTCCTGCGATCCGTAATGCGCATCGAGTAGCACGACACCGTCCAATACCGCATGGCTGTGCGAAATCACCATCTTTGTCGGCCAGTGACCGGCGCTGTACCCGATGAGCACGATTCGCGCATCCGCAAATTTTTTTGGCGACGTGTTGAGCGTCTTTGCAAATACAACGGAGGCATCGTTCAAGAATTTCTTGAATGCGCCCTTGTCTGCAAACGGCACGCCGTGTTTCTTTTTGATCGGATACGGCATAAGGGGTGCGACCACGACCGCGTTCACCTGAGCGTCGGCGATCTGCTGCGCTATGCGCTGTCTCTCGAGCATCGCCTCGAATGATTCGAATGGACGAAGACCGTGGAAATAGACGACAACAGTGATTCTTTTTTCCAAATCGAGATCGCGCGAAATACCGAAAAAGACATCCGCACCCTTTGGCGCACTCTGCAGGGGTTGTATCAATGTGATCGGTGGGTCGGTCTCTTCCGCTCTTGCATTGGTCATCGCGATCACGAATGCGAACGCGAATACAATCGATCGCACTATTCGCATGAGAGATCTCCTTTCTCTCTCTACACTATTGCAACGATCACAGAGAGTGCAAGTCCACGTAGCACCCTAATGTGATCACTCTTCTCTCTTGAGTGGGAGGTGAATAGTAATAGTGGTGCCCGTGTGGGCGGTACTCTTGGCGCTGACGGTTCCGCCATGCGATTCGATGATGCGCTTGGTGATCGCGAGGCCGAGCCCGCTGCCGCGGACATCCTCGCGCGGCTTTTGTGCGCGGTAGAAACGCTCAAAGATGTGATCGATATCGCTCTCAGGTATCCCAATGCCGGTATCACTGATCGAAAGCGTCGCGCGCGTGCCATCTTTCTCAAGTGAGAACGTAATCGCCTTCTCGCCCTGCGGGCGCATGTATTTTACGGCGTTACTCGCGATATTCATGATCGCTTCGCGGATCTGCTGAGCATCTCCGCTGATGACAACGTGTGGGGTGATCGAGCTGTGTACACGTATGTCGCGCGAGGTCGCTATGACGGAGATCTCTTCCGCAATTTCTTCGAAAACATGGCTCAGATCGAATGGAGTGTGCGAGGTAGGGGCCCCGTGCTCAAGCTTGGCAAGTTTGAGGAGATCGTACGTAAATGCGGAGAGACTCGCGAGCGATTTTTCAAACGTGCGGATTTCTACATCGTCTGGCATTGCCCGTTTGAGTCGCTCAATCTTTGTCTGGAAAATGGCGAGCGGCGTCTGCAGATTGTGCGAGATATCAACCATCATTTGCTTCTGATTTTCTTGGGCGAGGCGTAGCTCTTGTGTCCGCATCGTGACTTTGTCTTCCAAATCGGCGGCGTGCCTCCTCACCTCGTCGTAGAGTCGTGCTCGCTCGAATGCGATCGCAGCCTGGTTGGAAAATGTATCGATGAGGCGCCGGTCGACTGCCGTGTACGGATCACCGGAGCGCTTGTCTCCGAGTACCACTTCACCCGACTGGCGTATTGAAATTGATTGAGGGTGGAAGACCTCTTCGAGGATTTCCCTGGTCCTGTATTCCATGGCACCGAATTCGACATTGCGATGAAGCGCTTCGCTGAGCGCATGGAGCGTCTTGCCGTAATCGTACTCATCTTTAAAAAAGATCTTACTCGTCACTTTTCTGAAATACCGCTCAATGAAGGGGACACCGAAAATGCCAAGCACGGTCGTCACCCCGGCGCTGAAGAAAATGGAGCGTGGGCTCGTGCCGAAAATAAATCCGACGACCATGACGAGGCTGATATAGACACTGATAATGAGCGCGAGGAGCGCCGTATATATCAACCCGCGCTGAATGATGACGCGTATATCCATCAATTCGTGCCGAATGATCGCGTAGGCAGCTGCCGCGAAAAATACAATCGAGCTCATTGGACCTACCAGGTTGAATGTTGAATTGCCTGCGAGTGCGGGAAGTAAGACGTCACTCATAAGTGTGCATGCGATAAAAATCCCCAAGCCAAGCATCAGATACTTTAACTGTAAGCGCGTTTTCTTATCGGCGTGTATATAGCTGAGAATTAAGAGCGCTGAGCTCCAAATGATGTAGATTCCAAGACCGAGACCGTACCATATCAAAAGCGGGCCAATCACGGGACTGATGTTTCCATCCGGTTCGATAACCATATTTTGAACCAGTAGACCGGAGGGAATGATGAAAAGTGCAGCCACGACAAAAGGAATATATATGTACCACTGCATCATGCGCGTTTTTTCTTTACGTGCGGGGAAGGTTTGCGCAAACAAAAATAATCCGAGCACAAGAATGAGCCCTCCGTAATGGATGCATTTATCGAAGAGAAAATTCCCTGTGATGCTGAGGAGTGCGATCCCTGCAACAAAGAGTGTCGCCCCGCTTGTTAGGACAAAGAAGGATCGATTGATCGAATTGCGCGGACTTTTATAGAGGACATACCCCCCAACAGCAGCGATGCCGAGAGCCAGCAAAAGTAGGCCGTAATTATTGGCGGCAGTAGAGACGGTAAGCATGAATGCACTGATAATAACAAATGACCCGATCGAAATCTCGATCGGGTCACTTTCATGCGAGTGACAGGATTTTACGCGCTTTTTTCGCAAGCACGTTTTCAATTTGCTCAAGCTGTACAAGATACGGTCTCATGTCGCCGCGAGCATAATACTCCCTACAGGATTCATCGACCGCGATGATATCGAGAGCGTAATCGATGTCCCAAAAAGCGATACCTAGGCGCATTACGTGACGATGGACATCGTTATTATGCTCCACCAATCCGTACAACTTCCCTTTAGAAAGTGCATACACGGTAGCGGCGTATATCGCCAGCGCCCCAGCTTGCGGTGAGATTGATGCCCATCGACCGTACTGCATCCCATTATCGGTCGTGAGTCCCAAAGGAAACGATTGTTTTTCCAATCGGTATATTCGCTCCAATGCGAGCTTTCCGTCGGCGCCAGGCCACTCGACACCTATGCACGCGACGACAGTGCAATCTTTCTCGACGACAGCGTATACGTCGGCAATTGGCGGCACTGTGTTGTATGTCGACATATACACTTTATCGACGAACGACCTCACGGCCGCCTTGTCAGGAGGGGATTCCGCGTAACGTGCAGTAAAACGTTTACTACTCATGAGCGCACTCTTTTCTCTCCACCGCCTTCGCACAATGGAAGCCTGCATCAAAATAAAGATACCCGGGTGCACGAACGGGCCTCACTAGATTACGAACGATGGGGGACGCCCGCAAAAGATGAAAAAGCACATGATCGGCCAGAAAGCCGCTCGCCATCGGTGGATTCGTACTCACGATCGTTGCACGGTTTTCCTCGAACAATCTCTTTTTTGCCACCTCGACATTGCTGTATGCAGCCGTGTCGGTCGTGTATTCGGGTAATTCAGGCACAAGACCTGTCAGCACCTTGCGCATGACCAGGTGCACCTCCTGGGGCGATGCCGTTCGCGACTGAATTCGTTCCTGAAGATTTCTTGCTTCCGGGTATGTGAGGTTTAAAAGTTGTTCCATCGTGTATCCGTCCGGCTCGAAGCAGAAGAGCCGCGTGCCAAATCCCACGGTGTTGCAATTAAGGACGGTTATACCGAATGCGCGTGCTTTTTGATGTAGCAGAATCCGTGCACCGACCGCCCAGAATTCGATCTCATCGCAGACGATATCGCATCCTTGCAGAAAGGACGCGGCCGTGCGTTCGTTAATACCTTGTGGATATACAACGAGCGTCGTGTCATCGCTAACGGCGCGCACCATTTTTGCTGTCTCGAATGCTTTCGATTTTCCAACAGTGTTGCGACCGGCGGCATATTGTCGATTGATATTCGACACGTC
The DNA here is from genome assembly GCA_964623775.1 of uncultured Candidatus Saccharibacteria bacterium. GTDB lineage: Bacteria > Patescibacteriota > Minisyncoccia > Phycocordibacterales > UBA2100 > UBA10103. The sequence continues at coordinate 130,554 of CAZUVH010000003.1, forward strand.
GAATTCTTCGCAGTCGGCGATACGCACTTCACCAACACCGAGGCGCACGAATATAGAGGCGAGGAGTCCGCCCATGCCGCCGCAGCCAGCAATGCCGACGACAGCACCGCGCAACATCTCTTGTTCCTCTCGTGTGATCCACCCAATATTGCGATCAGTGCGCTCCGCGTAGTAATCTCGGTCAGCCCTCCGTGGCAGCAGACGATAGACCGTATCGCGGTCGACTTTCCTGGGAAGAATTTTGCATTCAACGACTGGAAGCCCATGACCTTGCATCATTTGATTTCTCCTGTATAGGTTATGTAAAGAACGACTACTCTCACAATCGTAAATGCACGTCGATTGTCGATAGGTGAAATAAAAATAAATATCTGCTGAAAATCGGATAAATTATTTATGAGATAAAAATAAAGCGCCCCGCAAAACGGGGCGCTTTGATCACATTTTTTTGGCAACTACTGTCAGTGCATACGGCTCGTGCACAAATTTCTCCATAAAGGCACGCAGTGCGGGATTATTGGTTGCTTTGATTATGGCATCGATCTCTTCTCTCGTGCACTTTGATGCTGATAGGCTCGCCACGCAAAATCCGCTTTTTGTCATGAGTTCGCAAACAGTCTCCTGCTGCTCGGGGTAAAGAATGAATTCTTCTCCCAAGAGCGAGAGAGAAAGCCGCTCAGGAGTCTCCGGCTTCGCATACCAACACGTAAATACGACGGTGCCGCCGATGCGAAGGATGCGATATTTCTCGGCGAGTACCTGCAGCTTCTCCTTTCGAGGCACATAATCGATCGAAAAATACGAGACGACTGCATCGAAGGATTGCCCCAGGAAGGGGAGATGGAGCATTGATGCGTTGCGTACATCGAGTCCGCGGCTACAGGCACGTGCGACATACGCGCGCGAGATATCCACACCCACCGTATCCGCACCCCGAGAATTCATTATGGTCATGAGCCTTCCTGAGCCGCATCCGACATCAAGTATGCGCTTTCCCTGTATCGACCCCATCGAGTCCTCGAGTGACTCGACCATATGTGGGTACGCGATCCGCGTGTTGAACAAATCTGTCTCCGTATCGTACCGTTCGCCCGCGCGATTGTACGAACGCCGCACTCTTTTGAGAATCGTTCCAATGGTCTCCACGAGACACCTCCTCCGTTTTTGCAATGATCAACTACTTATAAAAGAATCGCACGAAAAAGATCAAATATTGCTCAATTAAAAATAATATCGGGATAGACAAACGTTCAAACCCCGATCTTGTAGCCTCTTCCGGGTACAGTCTGTATCAGCCTGTTTTTGCCGATATCCCCGATTTTTTTGCGTAAGCTCAAAATATGAGACTCGATGGTGTTGGAGAAAATATCGACACTCATATCCCACACATGCTCAAGTATCATTCCTCGCGAAAGTACGGTGCCTTCGTTTTTCATGAGGTAACGAAGCAGCATAAATTCTTTTCGTGTCAGGTTTAGTTCCTGATTTTTCCGAGTGACAATGCATCGCTTCGTATCGAGCGTCAGGTCACCGGATTGCAATACCTCTTCCTCGATCCCCTGGGGTCTGCGCAAAAGTGCCCGCACTCGGGCAAATAATTCGACGAGTGCAAACGGTTTCGTCAGGTAGTCATCGGCCCCGGCATTGAGCAGATCGGCTTTCTGCACCGTGTCCGCTTTTACGGAGAGTATGAGAATGGGAGTTGTTTTACCACTCGATCGGATCTCGCGGCATACCTCAAGACCACCCTTTTTGGGGAGGACATTGTCCAGAATAATGAGGTCATAGTCGTTGATCTGGGCTTGGTAGAGCCCTTTTTCACCATCTTCGACGACATCCACGGCAAAATACTCCGCCTCGAGGGAATCCCTCAGGAAGTCGGAAATGTGCTTTTCATCCTCTACGATCAGTATACGCATACCCCTTTATATATCCTTTATCTTCACTTTATCAAAATTTGAATGCAAATAAGGTATTTTCCTAGAACGACATGAACAATACCAAAAAGGTCCTGATCGTCGAGCACGACATTGCGTTTCGGAATATTCTGAAAGGTAATTTGAGTCAATTGGGATTTATGGTGCACGATGAAGAAAATTGCGACACAGGTCTCACCACTGCATTGCGCGAACATCCGGATCTTATCACGCTCGATGTGGATATGCCTGGAAAAAGCGGGATCACATTGCTCAAAAATCTGCGGAGCGACGAGTGGGGAAAAGGGGTCCACGTAATTCTTCTCGCAGGAGCGGACGAGATCAAATTTCTCGCCGAGTCACTTGGGAATGCGACATATGAGTATGTCACGAAAAACGAGCAGGCAATTCAAGCAATCGTAGATACCGTAAAAAGGAAACTCCTCAACTAAAAATTGCTGAGACTAATTTAAAAAAGCCGCCTCTCAAGGGCGGCTTTTGAAGTTTGAAAATGCAACGCTATTCGGCGTAAATGCGGGATTCACCCTCGTCGCCGTAACTGAAATCGAAATAAATCATGTCGATACCACCGACCATCTCGACACCTGTGCCGACCAGGATGGCGTACTTTGCACAAACTGAAGAGTTGAGCAGGGTCTTGCGGGCGAGCTTGAGACTCTCTGGTGGGAGGTCGACCCTTGACTCGATCACGAGGTCAAACTCATCTGCGTCACTCATTGGATTCCTCCGTACATTGCTATTGTTTTGTACCAGTAAACATAATACAACTTTAAAAACTAAAGTCAAGTTGTCAGTATATTCTTTTTACTGTTTAGTAGCGAACAGATAAGTCCTTTGAAAAGAAAGGTACGACATGCTCGACCTCAAAAAATCGTATGCCCGCTCGCTGCAGCCGGGCGTGCTGCATTTTGCGGCGCACAGCCATCATCTGCGCCCCGATATTACCCGGGACGCGACGATGCAATGCTGGGACGACGCAGCGCGAATGCTCGACAGGAAGTGGGGGTACATTTTTGGTACGGTAATCCCCGAGGCGCAGAAGAATGTAGCAGAGCTTCTTGGTGTCGGTAGGCCGGAAAACATCGCGTTTGCCGGCAATACGCACGAATTCGTGGCGCGCATCTTGAGCGCGTTTAATCCGACGAGAGAGAAGCCGCTGCGTGTCCTTACGACCGACAGCGAATTCAACAGCTTCACCCGCCAAATGGCGCGGACAGCTGAAAATCCTCATGTGCATGTGACAAAGGTTCCTGTGAGTCCGCGCCACACGTTTGCACAACGCCTCATGACGCTCACGAATACCGTGAATTTCGATCTCATCTTCTTCAGTCAGGTGTTTTACAACTCCGGCTTTCGAATACCGGATGATGAGATGGAGATTATCGTCGACGGGATCTCACAGTCGATATTGTCTTCCAATGCGGTGATCGTGATCGACGGCTACCATGGCTTTTGCGCGGTGCCGACATCGCTGAAGGCGATCGAGGATCGTGTCTTCTATCTCGCGGGCGGATACAAATACGCTCAGTGGGGTGAAGGTGCATGCTTTCTGTATGTGCCTCCGGCCTGTACGCTCAGGCCGGAAAATACCGGATGGTTTGCGAGTTTCGGCACTCTCGAGAAGGGGTCGCAGTCGTCGAATCTCGTATCCTACAGCGACGATGCGTTCCGATTCTGGGGCGCGACATTCGATCCGGCAGGCTTGTACCGTCTGAATGCGGTCTGCGACTGGATGCGCGAGAAAAAGATTACCGCGCAAGAGCGTTGGTATCACGTGCTCACCCTGCAATCGCACTTTCTCCAGTCTGGAGTGAAATCTAGATATTTTGAGCTATCAAAACTCGTCACGCCACTACCGCGGGCGCAGCGCGGGAATTTTCTGAGCTTCGACCAAGGGGATGAGGGGAGCGCTTCTACACTCGTCGAGAAGCTCGCAGTGCGCGGAGTGATCGTGGATTCTCGCGGGCCTCTGATTCGCATTGGCTTCGGCATCTATCACGACCTCAGTGATGTTGATCAGCTCATCAAAACCATCGAATCGTTGGAGGCAGAGTATGTACGCTAATGCGGTGACACCGCTCGGGTTTCTCTCGATCAATCCGCGGCTAAAAGTGGAGGGAGTCGGGCGAGTTTCCAGACTCGCGCGACAATTGCCGAGTCTTATCGCTGCGGGAAGCGATGTATTGCGCAAGGAGCTTATTGCGCTGCCGTTTCTTGCGAACGTACCTGCAGTAGATGCGGGGCGGCTGCGTGCGCTCATGCGAGATTATCATTATCTCCAGAGCGCATACGTGCACGCCGAGCCAGGAGTCACGAAGATTCCAGCCACACTTGCTGTGCCATCGTTCTTGGTCGCGCAAGTGCTCGGGCAAAAACCGATACTCTCGTATGCTTCGGTTGTCTTGGAAAACTGGGAGTTTGAGTGCGAAGGCATCACAAACCTCGGTATCCGACCGATCGTCACTTTTACGGGGACTGAAGACGAAAAAGGCTTCATCCTCGCGCATGTGCGCATCGAAGAGAAGGCGGGCGACGCGCTCCATACGCTTCCGTTGTTGTTCGACGATGTGCGACAGCGACGTGAAGACGAGGTGCGTGAAAGGCTCATGCACATGGCGCAGACGATAGCTGCTGCTCGCGTGCTCTTTAGGGCTATTACCAAGCTCTGCGATCCGCGCGTGTACTTCGATCGTATACGGCCGTGGATGTACGGATTCAAGGGTGTCGTCTACGAAGGCGTGCCCGAGTATCAGAATCTTCCGCAATCGTTTATCGGAGCGAGTGGAGCGCAGAGCTCCGTCTTGCCGGCACTCGACGCGGCACTCGGTATTTGCCACGACAGTAGTTATTGCTCGGCCTATGTCGAGAAATTGCGACTGTACATGCCGCCTGGTCACAGACGTTTTATCGAAGGGTCGGAGAATGCACCTTCCTTGCGGAAATTTGTGCTCGAATCAGGTAGTGCTGATTTGAGACATGCGTACAATGCCGCAGTCGAAAGTCTGCGCGCATTTCGTGTCGCTCACACTGGGTTTGCGACTCGCTATATCGGAATGTATGGCAAGGTACGTGGCACGGGAGATACGCATTACCAGGAACTTTTCGAGCAGTACGAAAAGGACACTGAAGCAGCATTGCTCTAGATCAAAAAATAAACCACCCTGGTGTCAGGGTGGTTTTCTTTTTTACCTTCTCGATTGCTCAAGACTTGTCGTTATTTTCGGGAGTGATGTGCTCCGATGAGTCGAGATTGGGGCCCACATGAAAGGCGCGACCAAATCCTTCGACATACCTTCCATGCATCGGCGTAAGGCGGAAAAGTGTGAAGTCCGCAAGCGATCTGATCTCGGGGAATCTACTACCAAATTTCTTCTCAAAGAGTCCCATTACCTTGATCCACACCGCGCACTCTCGCGGTACATCTGTGACATCACAACGACATGTGTAGCGCCTGCGCGCAAAAACGTTGGGCGAATTACTTTCGTCGTCGATAAACATAATGCTCGCTTTTTGGGTCGCGAGTAGATCGCGTGTGTGAGCCGAGAGGGAGCTCGTGTAGATATAATACGAACCCTCATGCTTCACGAATGGAGCGTAGCTTGATGTCGGCCATTCGTCTTCGCCAACAGTCGCGAGCTCAAGAGTCTTTCTTGTCGCGACGAATGCCGCTGCGCGTTGCTCTGGTGTCTTCTTCATCACATACTCCTGTTTTTGCTGATGAAACTATAGCGCAATTCGTTGTCCGCACAATACAAAAAGCAGCTCCGAAAATTCGGAGCTGCTGTGAGGTCAATGTGCCTCGATGGTTTTGTCCAAGTGCTCGACGGTCTTGTCGCCACAAAGGGTCGCCTCGAAGGTCTTGATCTGGTCGAACCAGAGCGTAATCGACACCTGTCGGCATCCGTTGGGTGTCTCCTTCACCTTTGTCTGCGCGGTGAAGGGAGTGACAATTATAACTAGAGCTAGAATTGCGACGATGGCCGTCATCGATCTCTCCTTGAGTCTGCCTTTGAAGCTTGTATCACGCAGTGCATGTATTGTCGAGAAAGGAGTTTTCCACAAAACGATAATTATTTATTGACAAACGATAAATCGTTGCTAAGATGGAAAAATGAAACAAGGATCAACAGTGTTCTTGAAGGCGGTAATTTATTTAATAGGCCTCGTCGTTGCGGGCATCTGCGTAATCATTGGAGGGGTAAGTATTTCGGGAAATGCTGGGGTATACCTTCCTGTTTTGATGGTTCTTCTTTTGACCGCGATTCCTTTTTCCTTCGGACTCTACCAGGGGCTGCTTCTCCTCACGTATATAGAAAAAGGGAAGTCATTCTCGGATTCCTCTGTAAGGGCGATACAGAATATTAAATACTCCGCCTTCGCAGTGAGCGCGCTCTACGCTGCTGCAATGCCATTCATTATTTACGCTGCGGAAAAAGATGACGCGCCGGGCGCTGTGGCGATCGGATTGGTCATCTGCTTCGCATTTCTCGTGACGGGAGTATTTGCGGCAGTTCTTCAGAAACTCCTCGAAAATGGTATGGAGATAAAATCGGAAAACGAGCTCACGATCTAAATGTATGGCAATCAATATCAACATAGACGTGATGCTTGCCAAGCGGAAGATGAGCGTGACCGAGCTCACGGAGAAAGTGGGCATCACAATGGCGAACATCTCTATCCTCAAGAACGGAAAAGCGCGAGCGATCCGATTCTCCACCCTTGAGGCGATCTGCAAGGCCCTGGATTGTCAGCCCGGCGACTTAATAGAATTTAAAAAGTGACGTGTACAAATCCAAGAGGCGACACCTCTTGGACAAAACATACAAAATGCATATGAATCGCAATCTAAAAAACGTCGCACTTGTCATTATCATCACTGGCGTTTTTATCGTGGTCCGCTTTGTCGCCACCACGATCCATTATGGCTGCCATCGCGAAATGCTCGTCAATGTAGACGGGGGGGACGATTGCCCGCCACCGTTTTGGGCAGTGGGTCAGCTCGGCTTCTACGCAACCGGTGGCTCATTCAATCCGCTCTGGAACCGCGATACGAGTACGGTACGTAAAGTAAGCTGGATTATCGAGAATTCGGATTTCAAAATTTCCGAGCAGAAGATCGCGGCCGACGTCACGACCTACGACGGTAAGACCACGCGCTACGATCTCGGCACTGCGCGCGGATGTACCAGTGACACTAAGAGCAGACTGGAGAGCGGCGCGATCGTGATCGGTCGCGTGACATGCACCTTTGCAGAATCCGATACCACATTCGTCGCCTCCGGCCCACACGGAAACTTCCGTATCGAGCGTTACGACGTGTCAGCCAAAGATGGCAGTATCGCGACGACTACGTTAGTACAAATTAAATAACCACTATGACAACAAATCCTTTCTACAACGCAATTCTCGCGATCGCATACATCGTCGTCTTGGTGACGGGCATCAATTTCTTCGCGACGAGCATGGAAGGTGTCGTGCAAGAAACGATCTTGCTACCGATGGGTGCCCTTGGGATCCTCGTACTCTCCGTGGCACTCATGGGCTACCTCTTCTTCTACCAGCCGCTTCTCCTGATCCTCGACGGCAAGCGTGAAGAGGGGACCAAGCTCTTCCTCAAGACCGTTGGCGCATTCGCCATAGCCACAGCCCTCGTTATCCTCACCGCCCTCTTCGTTGGTGGACTGATCTCGGGTCTCTGACGTTGTATTACAAAAATTGAGGCCGGCGCTCTAGGTGAGCGTCGGCCTTTATCGTTTGTTGGGTACAAGATCTGCAAGAACCTCGTCCCATGATTGCACTCGTCGCACATGCGGCAAATGCTTTGAGTACCGCTGCACCTCTCGCTCCTGGGGATTGAAGAGGTAGCGATGCGGCACGATCCCGTCGAGATGGCCAAGCACCTCAAGCTTGTCGTCGATGAAGTGCGTGATCTGCAATTCCTTGCAAATCCCCGCCTTTTCGTGACGTTCCAGGCAGAAGTGGATGCTGCCCCGAGAGACACGTGTCAGATCGTAGAATTGATGATGATCGAGCCAGCGCAGACTTTTGGCCTGCACCTTCGGTCCGCATTTCGACACCACGTACACTCGACTTTGGAAGCGATTCTCCACCAGTGCACGAATGACCGTAAAGGCATTCGGCGACTGGGTTGTGCGGAGGTAGTTGTCGCTAAAGAACGATGTGTCCGTATTGTCGTTGGCCCGATCGATGATGACACCACCGATGTCGATACCAAGTACTTCCGTCAATGAATTTCTCCTTTTGTTTGCGGTTGCACTGCCGATTTTTTATCACGTTTTTATATATTCGTCAATGACCCGCGATCTTGCACGGCACGGCCGCTTTGAGTCCAAAAGAAAACCGCCCTTTAAAGAGGACGGTTCGGAACTGGCGAAATCGGGAAATCTGTAGATAATGTGCGGCAGCAATAGGAGGATCCTATGCGTGAGAAGGCGCTCCCCAAGAGTATTACCGATCTTCTGGCTACGAAGCCGTGGGATCATGAGATCAAGGAGTCGCAAGAGGAGATGGATCTCAATATCAAGCGTGCGAAGAAGAGGCTCTCCGAGCCGCGCTTTCGCAGCGATCCCTCCGAGCTCTAAAGTTTTTTACCAAAATCGCCTGCTCATGCAGGCGATTTTCTTACGATGCAATAAAATTCGCTCCTCGATACTACATCCCGACCAGCACTTTGAAGCCGCCGTAAGAGAAACGCTTCATATCGAAGGGCATTTTCATCTGATCTTCGGTGTATTTCTTTGCAAAGTACGCCATAACCTTTTTATTCACGCTGTCGCGGTGTGCACGCGATTTGAAAGTGATAAAAGAAAACCACACCGCCTCGCCCGGCTTCACTTTCGCCATTTTGGGGAAGGTAAAGGTGACCCACTCGGGCTTTGCGTCATCAATGATGCACTCTTTATAATCGAGTGCGCCAAATTTCGTCCACACCTTGAGCGCCTCGCTGGCCATCTTTTTATACTCAGCTGTCTTCTTTTTTGGGATCGGAATCACGAATCCGTCGACATATGCCCCTTTTTTCATATTTTGAATGAATTATTTTTATATCGCTATTCTAAAGCAACCATTATTGCATAAACTATGAAGACGAAGTAAAAGCCGCAGCGATCGCTGCGGCTTTTGATTAGTGGGAAATGACAGGCTTCTCGGACCTATAGAGAGTCACCTCTGCACTCGCGGTGATCTCACCTGTTTCCTTACTGATCTTCAGACCGAGTTCCCGAATGACGATAAATCCCAACTTTTCGATCTCGGCCTGAATCACATTCGCTTCGGCCATCCTGTCCTCCTGCGGAGGCTCAGCAATACATTTCTGAAGCTTTTCTTGGAGTTGGACCGCAAGCATTTTTGCGCGCTCGTCCGTACTCTTCTGAATACCCACGGAATCCTCCCGGGTGTTGGTGCCACTCTGAAGATACCACTTTGGATTCAAAAAGAAAACCCGCCATGGTCCAGAGGACGATGGCGGGAAGTTTTTTGCTCGTTCGCACGGGAAAGATCTTTGTTGACGCTGCGAGCTACGGAGCCTTTTCAATGCGGAGATTCGGAAAGATTGCCTTGCCGAGCGCCACCATGCTCTCGTCTTCCTCAGACTTCGGCTGATACGTGCCGGAATTGCCGGAGAGCCTGATGATGCCGTCGGCATCTTTCCAGCACTCTCCCGCCCAAACCACGTACTGTTGCGTCTTGTCGACCTCGCAATCCCCGTAAGGCGACCACAGGTATCCGGACATGAGTACGTGTTTTGAAAGCACCCAGTCCACCAATTTTGATCCTACGGTGATACGCGCAATGATCACTCGCACGGTCGGATTATTGCCAGGCGAGAGAGGTGGGGAACGCACGACCACCATATTGTATTTGTTGCGCGATCCTGCTTGTGTGCGAAGCATGTCATAGATATCGCGCTCGCTCACCGTCGCTATTTCGTGGTACGTAGATGCGCCCAGGATCTTTCGTATGAGCCATATAACCGGTCGCGAGAAGAGCAGATTCTTCTTGAGTATTGTGGAAATGCTCGGATTTTTTTGCGGAAATGGCCGCAATGCCCGTGCAAAATATTCATCCACATTCACACGATCGACAAGTCCTTCGAAAAGCGCATGTGGCCCCCACAACTGCCGCAGTGCCTGACCAGCGGCAGGAGCCGCTGTGACCCGGATACGGATATCCTTGCAATAGGGCCGATTATGCGGAAGGGCAGGAGCGATCTGTTCTCTCTTATACGGCACGCGGGATCTGAACTTCGGTATCGCATCGACGATCCGTGACACCACAGGCAGTTTTTTGAAATGTCGCCACGGTGCCGTGAATCCCGCGAATATGACGTGGCGCATGTAGTCTTCCATGCTGTAGCGCGTGGTGCGTATCACTTCAAATTGCACAGGCGTGCCCTTGTAGCAGAGGCCATGTGCGAGAAGCGTTGTCATCAGTTGGTGAGGGAATGTGATCGAGGCGAGCCGTTTTCCGCCGGAGGTGAAACCGGCAGCGCTCATGACACGCATGGTGCCATTGACGCACGTTCGGAATTTCCTGCCCTGGAATTTTTGCATTCCCTTGCGCAAGCCCACAATCGCTTCAGCTGGCGGGTCTACCAATCGGATCCAAATACCTGATTGCACGATCGATCCTGAATCGCGCGTGATGTCTGCTATCTCCGCAGCTTTTCGCCACACGGAATACGCCGCGAATTTCTGATATCCGTCGCAATCGGTTTTTGGGACGACGAGGGCCGTGTTGGGCTTTCCAAACACAAGGAATGTTTCTGCACAACCGCTGAACACATCTTCGACGCGAGCAGTTGTGTATTCGCCAATCTCGCGCTCGCGCACATCGGCATCGATCACCCGTCTGACTACGGATCCAAAAAGCAGCTCGGGGCGGTACTCGAACCGTCGCGCATAAGCACCCTCGGTCTGAGAGCTCTTCAGGCTCAGCATTTGCATCTTGTTCCTCTTCAGTTCTTACCTTATTTTGTCCTAGCCTATAATGCAACAAATTAAACAAAAGTCAATTTTACGTATAGGTAGCACCTGGCAGCGAAAGAGCCCGGGAAGAACCCGGGCCCGTGCGGTTAGCGGACCAGTGTCTACATGACGGGCGGTGGGGGCGCGTCGAGGAGTTCGGATACGAGTGGGATGAGAATCATCTTGGGGTAGTACTGTTCGCCGGCCGGAGCTTTGGTCACCGGGAACATGAGCGCCGGGACGTAGAGCTCCTGCGACTCGTTGCCTTTGTAATTGTAGGTGTGCATGAGCACTTTTTGTGGAGTGCCGACCTCGATCTCCACTTTGTTGATCGTGATGCCGTCACTCGGCTGTGGCTGCCACGCATGTATGCCGCCCTTCCCGAGTATCGCAAGAATCTTGTCGCTGCTCGCTTCCAATGTGTACGTGGAGCTCGTGAATGTCTGTGAATTGAGACCGTTGACCGACATCACACGCTTGTCGATGACGCTCACACCTACCTGGAGGCCATGCGGGTATCCGCCGTCTTCGTAGACCGCTGAGCCGGCGATCTTGAGCGGGAAGGTGACGGTGACCTGCTCAGGCGCGGGCATGCTTGCGGCGTCTTCGGCCGTGATGCCTATGGGAGCGTCGTACTTTTGCACGATCGGGTCGCCGAAATTCGCGCGACTGATGTTGTGATCGGAGAGGAACGATTCTGCGATCTGGATAATTTCATCATCCGAAGGCATTTGGCTCATTGGGACCTGGCGCGGCGGACCGTCTTTGTAATTGAGGCTCGGCCACTCGGTGTAATTTGGATTGATGCTGATCGTGCCCTCGTCAAAACTTACGTTGATGGAATATCCGTATGGCTTGTCTTCCACAAGCTCGAAGCTGCGCACGCGTGCGCTTGAGTATGCGCCGAGGTCAACGAGGCCAAAGTTGAATTTGCGTAGCTGCGATGCGATCTGTCCGCTGCTCTTTTGATTCTTCACGCGGTTGTAGACGTCGCCTGCACCCGAGAGGTCGAGCGGCTCGCCCTTGTAGACGTAGCTGTATATCGTGATCGGTCCTGGCGGGAGCATCATTTTCATATCAGCCGTGCCGCCGCCCATGCCGGCAGGGGCTGTAGCGTAATTGCCGGTGGCGCTATCTTCAGCCACCATCGGCATCGAGCTCGAGCGCGTCTCAGGTGATCCGCCCAGGCCTGGCTGTTGCGCCGTGAGCGTGCCGTAGGCTCCGGAGCCAAGGCGTTGAATCTCCTGATTCATGGCAAATATCTGACCGCCGCTTTGGCCTTGCGAGGCTGTGTAGATGAAGGGGAGTGCGAGCAGCACCGCGAGCACCGGCACTACGTATCGCAGATCAAAGAGGTATCGCGAGAGCGGCGACGGGGTAGGAGCGCCGAGAAGCCGCGCTCGGAGACTCTGCACGAATGCTTCATCGATACGGGAGTCCGGCTTTTTGGCCACAAATTCCGCTATGAGCGTGCGTATCTCGCTCTCGTGCGCCGCGAATCCAGGGTCGAGCTGCAGGAGTTCTTGTACGATTTCTTCGATGTTGTTTTTCATAGTAATTAATTGATCGTTATTAATAAGAGCGCAAAGACCCCTGCCGGCACCATCTCACGCAGTTGCGCGATCGCGCGAGAGTAAATCATTTTGCTATTTCCTTCCGACTTTCCCACGATCTCTGCAATTTCTTTGTATGAAAGTCCTTGCCAGAGTCTCAGTATGAGAATGTCGCGCTTTGTGGAATCAAGCTTGCTGAGATGTTTTTGCACTTCGAGGAGTGCACGCTTGACATCGGCATCGCGCACAAGATCGTCGTCGGTCGTGAGATCCCATATGTCGTCAATATCTTGCGTGGGTCTTGACCTGCGATAGTGATCGATAACGGCGTTGTGCGCGATACCGTAGAGCCATGAGCGAAACGAGCGGGACTGATCGAATTGCTTGAGATTTTTCAAGGCCTTAAAAAAGGTCTCCGAAGTCAGGTCTTCCGCCGTCTCCTTGTGGTGTGTCTTGTAGTAGATAAAATCATAGATAGAGCGCACGTGGGCATCATAAAGCTGACCAAAGCTGGTTGTATCTCCACTAATACACGCTCGTATGAGCCTCTGTTCGTCGTTGCTCTCCATGTTTCTTCTCTACATCATATAGTACGCGTGACTCCATATTTGGTAACAGGGGGTATCGTACGATTTGGTACCATATCCGTATGACGAAAATGTCCGGCGGAACCGCGCACCAGATGCCCGCGGATTTCAAAAAAGCACTCCTAGCTTCGCGTAAGGCGCTCGCGGCATGGGAGAGTATCACGCCGCTTGCGCGCAACGAGTGGATTTGCTGGATCATTTCGGTCAAGCAAGACGCGACGCGGAGAGATCACGTCAAAAGAGCGGTTGCCGAACTCGCAGAGGGGAAGCGCCGCCCGTGTTGCTGGATGGGCTGTGTCCATCGCGCTGATAAGCCGATGAGCGCATCGCAAAAGTGGGTGCTTAGTAAAAAATCTAAAAAGCAAAAATTTTAAGCATGTCAGGGGCACTTAGTTCGGTACGGAATGATCTTGTGCGGGAAGATCACGCACTTTGCCATAGCCACATTGCGGTCCCGGGTCGGGTACGTGCGAGCCATCGGTCGCCGTGACGACGCCCCTCGCGGCGTGCCAGTGATCTGCACCGCATCCCTCTTCATCCTCGATGATGAGCTGATCGACGGGGAGCAGCTTGCCATTATACGAGATTACTTTGATGATCCGTGTCTCGATCAGACCCATCTTGATAAGATTGGCGGCGCCGTAGGTGGTGCGCGCAGGTACGCCACGTAGTGCGTGGAACAGATTTTGGAACATTGTCGCCTCCACCTCATCTTTGAATATGCCCTCCACTTTCTCCTGGCTCCACTGCCCGCGATCGGCATCGACTGCGTGGAAAAGTTCGTGCATGAGTGATGTGCAGAAGTCCTTATCCTTCAATTCTGCGATCCCTTTTATACCGGCCTCGTAGTTGGACTCATTCACTTTTGAGACGGTACCAGTCCCTGTACCATCTTCGGATTTGGCTGCGTCGTTGGGGGAATTTTCCCAGGCAGGATCGTCGACGATGCGGTGCTCATTTTTTGACCTCTCCAGTTCTTTGATGACGTCTCCCACGACGCCCGGTGTATTGCGGTACGTGCTCAGACAATTATTGACGGCGTCGGTGAATCGTCTGTCGCCCTGTACGACAATCTTGGCTTCAGCATTCGGGCTCCAGATGAGTAATGCCGAGACAAAGAAAAGGGCGGGGAGAAGAATGCGCGATATGTTGATGATAGAGATGTTCATACGATTATTGCGTTACGGTAAATGATACTTTGGCTGTGTTTGTAGAGCCTTTGAATGTGTTGGGGCATTTTTCGGACGGCCCACTCGTGTATTGGTATGCCACATCGATCTCGTACGCGCCAGGCGTGCCGATATCGTAGAAGGTGGTCTTGCCCGCAGACCCGTCGACCACTGTCGTTGAGAGTGCTGCAGCGCCAAGCCCCGGGTCTTCCGCACTTGCGAGCGCGATATCCATGCGCCCACCTGCCGCCACTTCGGCGAGTTCGAATTTGATGAGCTCTGGCAGTGCAGTGATGTAGTAGGAGCGCGTAGATCGGCTCGCGACGGGCGCGCCATCGCGCATCACAGAGAGAAACTGCACGGTACCCTGAGGCTTGCGGCTGATGCACGTAGCTGCCTTGCCCGAATTGGCAAGATTGAGCGTGAGATTTACTTTCTCGCCGACAGCGTACGATGCTTTGTCGGTCGATGCGGCAAGTGTGATGCTGCCGCCCCCTTCTTTCATAAAAATAAAGTATGCTACTGCCGCCACAGCGAGCGCGGCCGCAATAATTAATAGGTGTTTCATGAACACCAGAGTACGGTAAATTCATATTCTCGTCGAGCTTGAACCCGCCGAGTAAAGAACTCGCCCCCGGATTCAGACTCGCATTTCTCGTTATGCAGGTATATACTTTTTTTATGACGGCTTTGTTTGATAAAAAACTCGTCTTTCTCGTCTTGATCGCGATCCTCCTCGCTATGACGGTTGGCGGGGCATATACCGCCCAGTCTATGGATGGCGACATGATGCACCACTGCCCATTTATGGGAGTCCCGGCTCTCTGCGGGATGAGCCCCCTCGCGCACCTTGTCGAGTGGCAGCTCATGTTTACCGCAGTCTTGCAGCAGATGACCGTGTCGCTACTCCTCCTGCTTTTTGCTGTCGTTATCACGTGGCAGTACAGGCGCGAGATGTATGTGCCAGAGCGTACCGAAACTCTCTTACCAAGACTGAGAGACCCCGAAAGAATTTTTGATCCTCTGAGGCTTGCGTTTGCACGCGGCATCATTCATCCCAAAGTTTTTTAATGAGTGATGGTTCGCGTCCTTGCGGGGCGCATTTACCCCCTAACCATCCTTTATGAATCACACAAAAACATACAGAGTAAAAGGGATGCATTGCGCATCATGCTCTGCGATTATCGAAAAGACACTCAAAAAGACCGACGGTGTACATGAGGCGCAGGTCAATTACGGCACCGAGACGGCAAAAGTCTCCTTCGACGAATCGAAAGTCAGCGCGCACGAGCTCTCAAAGAAAATAGAGACACTTGGGTACTCCCTCGTATTGCCCACGCATGATCACGCGGGTTCTTCGACGACGCTGAGCGCCCATGAAATGGGAATGTCCGAAGAAGAGCACGCGGCACACTTGGGCATCAAGCAATCAAAAGAGGACAAGCTCAAAGAGGTAGCACACATGCGAAAGAAAGTGCTCATCTCTATCCCGCTCACCATATTCAGCATTTTCGTGATGGGCTGGGACATCCTCATGCAGTCGGGCGCACTCATGGAGATGCCGTACGTGTGGGAAGAATTCTTCCACCATGTTCTACCGCTCATGGCGACGTACATGCTCTTCGTGGTAGGCAGGCCCTATCTTGCCGGCATGTATCGCTTCTTCCGGTATGGAAAAGCCAACATGGATACGCTCATCGGCATCGGCACGACCGCCGCGTATCTCTACAGCGTCGTCGTGACAGCACTTGAAGAGCCGCTGCGTCAGCTGATCAACGTGGAGAGCACGTACTACGACGTGACAATCGTCGTTATCGCATTCATCACGCTCGGGAAATATCTCGAAGCGAAGTCAAAAATAAAAACGGGCGACGCGATAGAAAAGCTCCTCAATCTGCAGGCCAAAACAGCATGGGTCGTGCGAGATGGGCGAGAGATGGAGATTCCGATCAGTCAGGTGATGCGCGCGGATCTGATCTCGGTCAAACCGGGCGGCAGAATCCCCGTCGATGGAGAGGTCACGCATGGCAATTCCTTCGTCGATGAGTCGATGATCAGCGGCGAGCCCGTGCCTGTCGAGAAGAATTCTGGCGACACAGTCGTCGCCGGGACCATCAACGCGACTGGTGCATTCCAATTTACGGCCACCAAGGTCGGCTCTGAGACGCTGCTCTCGCACATCATCAAGATGGTCGAAGAGGCGCAGGGTTCTCGCGCTCCGATCCAGGCGCTCGCAGACAAGATCTCCGGCGTCTTCGTGCCGGTCGTGCTCGTGCTCTCTGTCGTCACGCTCGCACTGTGGCTTCTCATTGGCACACCCTATCTCGGTTTTGCGCAGGCGCTCTCGCTCGGGCTCGTGTCATTCGTCGGCATCCTTGTGATCGCGTGTCCATGCGCTCTCGGGCTCGCGACGCCGGTCGCGATTATTGTTGGTGTCGGCAAGGGGGCCAAGGAAGGCATCCTGATCAAGGACGCTGCGACTCTCGAAAAGCTCCACAAGGTGAACACGGTGGTCGTCGATAAGACGGGGACCATCACGAAAGGGAAACCCGAGCTGAGCGCGATTCAGAATTATTCCCACATGTCCGATGATGAGATCTTGGCGATCCTTGCCTCGCTTGAGAGTAAGTCGGAGCACCCGATAGCGCATGCAGTCACCGTGCGTGCCAAAGAGAAGGGAATCACGCTCCACGATGTGCAAGACTTCGAGATCATCAAAGGTAAAGGCCTCAAGGGGACGATCAATGGAATCGAATACTTCGCGGGCAATCTCGCGCTCGTGCATGACCTGCAGCTCAAAGCGGACACCGATCGACTTGAGGTGGAGACGCGAGAAGGGAAAACACCCGTCATTCTCGCCACAAAAGGTGACGCGCTCGCAGCCGTGCTTGTAGCCGACGCGATAAAGCCAGAAGCGATTGAGGCGGTAAAAAATCTCCATCGCCTCGGCATCAAGACCATCATGCTCACAGGCGACGACAAAAATACCGCCATGCACATCGCCAAACAGGTCGGAATCGACAACGTATTTGCCCAGGTATTACCTCAAGACAAGCTCAATAAAATCAAAGAGCTTCAGTCACAAGGGAACATCGTCGCGATGGCGGGGGACGGCGTCAACGACGCGCCGGCGCTCGCACAAGCCGATGTGGGCATCGCAATGGCTACGGGCACGGATGTGGCCATCGAGTCCGCCGGGATCACACTCTTGCACGGCGATATATCAAAGCTGGTCAAAGCGATCAAGCTCTCAAAGATGACCATGCGCGGCATCAGGCAAAATCTCTTCTTCGCATTCGTCTACAACATCGTCGGTATCCCGCTCGCAGGCGGAGCATTCTACCCGGTCTTTGGGCTCCTCCTTTCGCCCGTCTTTGCGGGCCTCGCGATGGCATTATCGAGCATCTCCGTCGTCGGAAATGCGCTCCGGCTTAAGGCAAAGCAGCTCTAGTATGAGATCTCTTACACTCCATGTAACTGGGATGCACTGTGCTGCATGCCCGGTCCTTATCGAAAGCGAACTCTGCGATCTTCCCGACGTCACGAAAGCGCAGGCCTCGCTCGCAAAAAGATCGGTCGAGGTGACCGGTGAATTCGGCGACAAGTCGCCGGAGATAATCGCGCGCGATCTTACGGAAGTCCTCAAAGGGCACGGCTACAGCCTCTCTGCGCTCGAGCAGAGAGCGCAGGTGAGCTGGTCGGATTTCAGAGTCGCGATTCCTACCGCGCTCGGATTCATCGCGCTCTTCGTCGTCTTGCAGAAAATCGGCATTGTAAATCTCGTGACCACATCGGACGTCACCTACGGTACGGCATTCATCATCGGCCTCATCGCATCGGTCTCCACGTGTATGGCGGTAGTTGGCGGACTTGTGCTGTCGGTATCCGCCAATTACGCAAAAGAGGGCGATAAAATCCGGCCGCAAATGTACTTTCACGCGGCACGACTTGTCTCGTTCTTCGTTCTCGGCGGCGCGATCGGGCTCCTGGGCTCAGCGTTTGCGCTCGGCACGACGGGGACGTTTATCCTGAGCCTCATCGTATCGACCATCCTGTTGCTGCTCGGCATAAATCTGCTCGATGTATTTCCCTGGGCAAAGAAATTGCAACCGACGCTTCCGGGATTCATCGGAAGGCATGTGAATGAACTCAAGAAGCTCAATCATACGTTGACCCCCGCACTCCTCGGCGCCGCGACGTTCTTTCTGCCATGCGGGTTCACGCAATCCATGCAGATCTATTCGCTCTCAACAGGGAGCTTCATGACGGGTGCGCTCACGATGTCTGCCTTTGCGCTCGGGACGCTGCCGGTACTCGCGCTCCTCAGCTTCAGCTCACTGACGATCCACAAAAAAGCGCAGTCTGGAATCTTCTTCAAGACCGCAGGACTCGTCGTGATATTCTTCGGGCTCCTCAATCTGCAGGCGGCGCTCGCATCTGCGGGGATTATCACTCCACTCATCAACCTCTAGATTATGAAAAACGCAATCGCACTCGTTATCGCGGCACTCATGATCGGGGGAGCGTTCGTATTTGCGACGCAGAATCCTCAGGGCGTCTCTACCAACAACGTATATATGGAAAACGGCAAGCAAATCATCGAAATAACCGCCAAGGGCAAGTACACGCCGAGTCGCACGAGCGCCAAGGCCGGATTGCCGTCGGTGATACGAATGAAGACGAACGGCACGTTTGACTGCAGTATGGCGCTCAAAATTCCGAGCGTTAACTATCAGTCATTCCTGCCGAATTCAGGGACGACCGACGTCGAAATCCCGGTCCATGCCAAAGGATCGTCGCTGCAGGGTATCTGTGCCATGGGCATGTACTCGTTTGAGGTCGTCTTCGATGAGTAGGATGATGTACGAAGGGGAGTAGGACACAAACACATAACAAAACGCCTCAAGAAACTTGAGGCGTTTTGCGCACATCGTCGAAATTAGACGCGGCTGACCTTGACCGCATTCGGTCCTTTCGGACTTTCTGCGACTTCAAAGCTGACCTTGTCGCCCTCCTGGAGCTCTTCGAACTTTACGTTCTGAAGCTCGTTGGAGTGGAAAAAGAGATCTTTTTCGCGACCTTCGACTTTGATGAACCCGAATCCCTTATCGGTGAGACGAGCGATAGTTCCTTCTTGCATAGCAATGAGAATTTTTTGTGTAATTACATCAAGACAGGAGACTGGAGTTGAAGCTCGATCCGTACTTGAACTGGATCAGGCCCTGGTTTGATAGGTCAATAGTATCATCTTCGTATTTTTTTGTCAAGTGCTCACGATTTTCGAGTCTACTTATGGCTGCAAAGAAAAAGCCGCTGGGCGTACCATGCGGCCTCTGTGTTTACTTTTTTGTGTTGCCGTTGAGCATGAAGTCATGTGCCCAATTCTGCGTGTAGTCACAGACAGGGCATACCCAACCGTGTGGCGTGGGTACAAGTATGCCGTGGTCTGGCAACCCATTCTTTTCTGCATACTCCTTATGTCCGGGCAAGTGACGATTGCCGCACGTGAAGGGGTGAAATTGCGGATTTTCTTGATATGCCTTCAAATTTGCGACCTGCTTATCCGTCCAGATCGGCTTTTTTGCCTCCGACATCACGCACTCCTTCGTTCTAAGGTACTGTGCATAGCTGGAAACAAGATACCACGACCACTTCCAAGTTTCATGGCATTTAAAAAAGAAGGAACCGCCTCGCGGCGGTTCCAATTCAGCAGTGTCAGCATGTTCGGAATCGAGATGTGAGATCTCTGCCCTGCATGCGCAAAATGTTTCTCGTAAGTCCGCCACGAGCTTTGATCCAATTCCGAATATCTGCCGGATATGCCGCGAGGTATGCGGCGAGCCGCTCGGGCGTGGCGAGCTTCCCGGTATAACGACTATACAGCGCATGAAATGCGAGTGACGCCCGCTCTGTCACGCAGATCTTGCTCCGGGGTATGTAGTTGACGACGAGTGTGCAATTTGATTCACACGGCCCGTCGATGACGACACTTTCGCCGCTGGCGCGTAAGCGCTCATACCGAGCTTCATACTCCGATGTGAGGCCACCGAAGTCGCCAGTGATGGTCAGAGCGTATGCGGGTACCGAGAATAGCGTGCCCATAAAAAAGATGGCTGCAAGAATCGCGCGCATCTCATCCTCCTGTCATTATCTAAGGAAATTAAACATTAAAATTGTTGCGAGGCAACAAGACAAAAAACCAGCCTCGCGAGGTGTGTCAAGAAACGATTTCGCGATCCGTTTTGCCCGCCGCGCGGTTCGATTTTGGAGCCGTATTAAACAAATAAGCCGTCACAGCGTGACGGCTTTGAGAATTAATTTTCGGACGATGCTCTATGCCAAGCATCTTCAAGATCTTGCGGTAAGCCGTCAGGAAAAAATGTAGCGATAAAGTCCTTTGCCCTTGCACGGGAGTCGTCATCCCATATCTCGCCAAGAAGATCTTTCAGATACATCTCGGCGGTGATCGCATCCGGGCAGAGCATATTATCTCCTGTCACCATCAGAGAACCGACACAGGGCTCGCCCCAACCTTCGGACAAATGCTCTTGATGCCAATCTGCCAACTGTGCAGTTGCAAAAAATTTCGGAACCGCAGATCCGTCACCGCAATTTTCGACCGAGTAATAGATGGTCAATTCGGCCATGCAGACCTCCCATTGTTGTGCCGAGCGGCACTTTATTTCATATGTATATTTTGGTCAACCGAGCTTGCTGCGTGGGTCAATTTTGGAACGAAAGTATCTAAAAAAGCCGCCCGACAAAACCGTGCGGTTCTGTCGGGCATAAGATAAGGCCTCAGGCTGCAAGTTCAATTTGCCGGACGGCAAGCTTCTGGTTGAGTTCGTTGCGGTGCGAAGCGTCCATGCCGACGACGTACACCTTGGCAACATTGTATTCCAAGATTGCCCCGGCGATATCGGAATTGCATCCGAGATAGTCTCCGACTCCATTCTCGAATCTGTAAATGCTCGCCATCCACGGGAATGCGGGAGGGAGCAGTGCGCCATAGCCGTGCGTAAGGTGGTGTCCATGCGTTATGACGGCATATGTGCCATCGGGCGGAGATTTGTCCAGCACTGACCCTTTAGCCATTTCAACGGCGGGGATTTTCTTCACGAGCGATCTCCATGTGTGCCTAACAAAATTACTGCGAGGATAGTACCTCGATTATCTAAAAAATCAATCCTGCTCCCCGGGTAGGACTCGAACCTACAACCAACTCGTTACACGTATCCCAATGTTTCTAAAGGGGGTGGACTATATCATCATCCCAACCAAAATAGTTGTCGGATGCTTCGGTATCTAGTCTCTACGGCGCCCCTCTCAAATGAGAGGGTTCCCTCGGTGTTGCCTTTATCTGCGTACGCAGATCGAAGGGTTCACCGATATCCCGAAATTTACAATTTGCATTCCTGCAAAAAGCTGCCTTTTGACAGCGAGCTGCGCTACCATTGCGCTACCGGGGAATGTTCCATCGGTCAAAAACCAATGGCTTTCGGCATTTTAACGCAGAAATACTCGATTGCAATCGAGTGCACTCGAGATTTTACTGAGGGATTCTTGTAATGCCGCCCTCAACTTCACGATGACAGGTCGCGCATAGAAGTGCACACTTATCCAGCTCCGCTTTAATCTTTTCCCATGAACGCGTATAGCCTTTGTGGCCGAGACTGAATTCCTTTGCTTCAGGATCAATGTGGTGAAGATCGAGCGCGCCCTGGTATTTTGAGTAGCCACAGATTACACACTTACTGCCTTTGTATTCGATAGCCATGCTTTTGAGCTTGCGTCGTCTCTGGGACACTGCCTTGATCAGATACTCTCGTCGGTCAGCGTATGTTCGCTTTTTCTTCATTTAGCCTGAATATTTTCAGATGAGTATAGCCAAATAGTGAATGAAACTCAAACGTATGTTATTGTGCTTGCGGCTAATCAGGGAGACAGAAATGAGTTGCTGTAAAACGGTCACGTACTACAACGAGTTCACCAACGAAGTCGAGCGCTGTCGCAACAAGGCGACATGGCAAGGAGACAATGGTGGTCTGGCGTGTGATGGGCACAAAGATGGCCTCATCAATCCAAGACCGCTCGATGAAGCGTCTTCCCAGAAAACGAAATAAGTATTCAGAGCCGCATTGGTTTACCAGCGGCTCTTTTTTATGCGTTACTCAGCCGCTCAAGGACTTTGGCGACGACGTCGTCGGGTACGACGAAGTTCTTCATTAGATAGTATGTCGGTGCGGTGTAGGCGATGTCGTTGTTCATCGCATCGGTCGTCGGCTCGACGTTGGTGAGGAGGATCGCCGGCACGTGCGTGCCCCATTCGCCCGCCTCTCGGACCTTTTTCAGTACCTCGATGCCGTTCATCTTAGGCACGAGGACATCAAGAAGGAGAGCATCAGGCCGTTTTTCGAGTGCCGTGGAGAGTGCGATCTCGCCATCTTCGGCCAAAAAAACCATGAGGCCGGCAGAAGAGAGCGCATGCGCGTACAGTGTCCGGATTTCGGGGTCGTCCTCGACGATGAGTACCGATTTTTTCCTCTCAGGATCGGGCATACGCATGTATCGTACCATGGTCATGCGTCGCAAAAATCGTTGACAGTCGAGCAATACTCTTATACTACTTTCCTCAAGATCTTTGATTGGCACGAGAAAGGAGGTGTCCCATGCTCGACGAACCGCAAAGACCGCACTATCCACGGATCATGCAGGTAGGGCGATGTTTCGTCCAACGCAAAATCGACGGAAAGCTGAAGCATTTGATCCTCCAGCGCGCTGGCCACGAGAAGCATAATGCAGGCAAGTGGGAAGCGCCCGGTGGCAAGCTTGAGTATTGGCAAAACTTCGCCGACGCCCAGAAGCTCGAGACTTTGCAAGAGACGGGGCTCAACGTAGAGATCGTCAATGAGCTCGTCTGCACTATCCAGCGAGATCTTGAAAGCGGAAGACCATATCTCGTCAAATTCGCTATCGCGCGAGTGATCGAAGATGGTCGTGTGCTCAAGATCAATCCGGATGAGCACAAGGCGGCAAGCTGGGTCTCGTACGAGCAAATGCTCGATCATGATTTGACCGATGAAGTCAGATCGGCGGCGCTGATGTCGAAGAAAGAGCTTCTCGCTGCAAAAACCTAATCGCCCGAATGTCATACGACAATCGGGCGATCTTCATTCTCTTGTCACGTTGTCGATTTCATACTAGTATGAATCGTATGAAGAAGTCTCACAAAGAAAACGGATTTCGCCACTGCTTTTTCGGCACAACCGTGGTGGGGGAGCGCGGACAAGCTGTGATTCCCGCCGAAGCACGCGAAGCGCTCAAGCTCAAAAAAGGGGATAAACTTCTCGTCTTTGGGATGGGCAATGGCATGCTTTCATTTTCGACACTCTCGGCGTTCGAGCGATTCCATTCCCACATGAATAAACAATTGAGTGTGATTCAGAAAGTTATTAAGAAAAATAAATAGTATACTTATATGGTCATGCGGGTCTTTCACGCTGTTGTTGCATTTTTCAAGAATCTCGGTTGGATCAAGTCTTCAGCCGCGGCTTTGGTCGTTATTGCAGTCATTATTGCCGGCAATGCGATTTTCGGTGGGAGCAAGGCGGCTGAGCAGCCCGCTATTTCTATCCGTACCGTGGAAGTGCGATCCGTCGATTCACTTTCCTCTGAGAGAGCCCCTCTATCTATAGGAGGCACCGTGAGTTCAAAATCCGAAGCGACTGTCCGCGCCGAAAGCGGCGGGCGCGTGACTGCGATCTACCGCAATCTCGGTGATTCGGTGAGTGCAGGATCTATTGTCGCGGAGCTTGAGCATGCATCGCAAAGCGCCGCTCTCCTTCAGGCACAAGGCTCTGAGGCTGCGGCACAGGCGGCGCTCAATAAGATAAAGAAAGGCACCCGCGAAGAACAGCTCGCCATTTTGCAATCCAATCTCGAAGCGGCACGCTCGGGCGCGGTCAATGCGCTTCTTTCGGCATATGCCGGCGCCGACACAGCCGTCCGTGCGACGACCGACGCTTTCTACAGCAACCCATCGAGCGCGACACCGCGCTTCAACGTGACGACATCCAATGCAAATTATCGATTGTCTGCCGAGAATAAGCGACTTGCGCTCGGGCCACTCCTTTTGCAGATGGAGGAGCGCTCACGGTCGCTCACCGCCTCCGATGATCTTGCTACCGAGCTCAAGAATGCGGTGGTAGATGTCCGCGCTGTCCGCGATTACATCGATGTTGTCATCCAGGCATTGAATGCCGGCGTCCCGACCACCGACTATCCCTCCGCGACCATTGCCACGTATCAGTCCAGCGCAGGGACGGCGCGCACGACGCTCACGACGGCGCTCTCGTCGCTCGCAAGCGCCGAACAGACGCTGGAGACGGCACAGAAAAATCTCGATCAAGGGGTCGTGGGCTCGCAGCCAGAAGACGTGGCAGCCGCCGAGGCGACACTCATGCAGGCGAGGGGTGCGGTCGCTGCTGCACGCGCCAATCTCGAAAAGGCGATCATACGTGCGCCGATCTCGGGCACGGTCAATTCTTTCTCACTCAAGAAGGGCGATTACGTATCGGCGGGGGCGAGCGTGCTCACCGTGGCCAACAACGGAGCGCTCGAGGTGCTCGCGTACATGACCGAAAATGATGCAAAAGAAATCGCGGTCGGACAAAAGGCGTCGTTTGATACGGGAGCGACAGGTGTGATCACACGCATTGCACCGGCACTTGATCCGGTGACCAAGAAGATCGAAGTGCGCATCGGCATCACGGATGCAAATAATTCGCTTACCAACGGTCAGTCCGTACTTGTACAGATCGAGCGCGTAAACCCGAAGATCACCACGACCTCGCGGGTAACGATCCCGATCTCTGCGATCAAGGTGGAAGCAGATCGTGTGACGGTCTTTACGGTCAATCAGGATACTTCCATTACTGCCCATGAAGTCACGCTGGGCGCATTACTGGGTGATCGTGTCGAGGTCACCCAAGGACTCACAGGCGACATGGTGATCATCACCGACGCCCGTGGTCTACGCGAAGGTCAGAAGGTAGATTTGAAATAATTACGTATGCTTCCTGTCTGGAAGTTTTTCCTGGAAAAAAGGCAATTCACGATCCTCGTGATGATCGGTCTTACGCTGTGGGGCACTATTGCCGCGTTCAAGATCACCAAGGAATCGACGCCGGAAGTGCAGATCCCGGTCGGTGTCGTCACGATCATATTGCCCGGCGCTTCACCCGAAGACATCGAGCGTCTCGTCACCAACAAGGTGGAGGAGCGTCTCGCAAATCTGTCGGGGCTCTCAAAACTCACCTCATCATCAAATGTCGGCGTGTCGACTGTGGTGGCAGAATTCAAGGCTAATGCCGATCTTTCAAAATCGATCCAAAAATTGAAAGACGAGGTGGACAAGGTTGCACCTGATCTGCCGGAAGACGCCAATACCCCTATCGTCTCGGATGTAAATTTCGTTGATCAACCGATTCAACAAATTTCCGTATCCGCAGATTTGCCTCCGGCACAATTCGCCAAACTCGGCGATAATCTCAAGACCGTGCTTCAGGCGGTACCGGGAGTCAATCGTGTCGAGGTATCAGGTGTGCGCGATCGCGAAGTGCAGGTGGTCGTGCGCAAAGAGGAGATTGCTCGTCTCGGTATTTCACTTGGGCAGGTCGTGCAAGCGATCGGGGCCGCCAATGCGTCTTTGCCGGTCGGTTCGATCATTGTCAACGATGTATCGTACTCGATCGCTTTCAGGGGATCATTGGATACTGTCGCGGATATCGGTAGCGTGGCTATCCTCAATGTGGGCGGGCAGGTGGTGTATGTACGCGATATCGCCGATGTGTCGGATGGTGTAAAAGAGGCGACCACATATTCGCGCATCTCGGTCAACGGCCAGCCTTCGCGTCAGGCAATGACGCTGAGCGTCCTCAAAGTAGGCGGCTACGACATCACAGGCGTCACCGCGGCGATAAAAGTTAAACTGACCGAGCTCCAAAAAGACATGCTCGCAGGCAGTGACGTCGTGATCTCATACGACGCTGGCGACGACGTGCGCAAAAATCTCCGCGAGCTCACGCAGACGGGCCTTGAGACAACGGTGCTTGTCATGCTCGTCCTTTTTGCGACGATCGGCTGGCGCGAGGCGGTGGTCGCTGGCCTTTCTATCCCGCTCTCATTCCTTATCGCATTCGTGGGCCTTTGGTATACCGGCAATACATTCAATGTTGTGTCGCTCTTTTCTCTCATTCTTGCGATCGGTATCTTGATCGATGCCGGCATCGTGATCGTAGAGGCGATTCACACACGCACGCGCCTCTATGGCGACAAGCACAAAGCCGCGATCGAATCGCTCCATGAATACGCGTGGCCACTGATCGGCGGCACCATGACCACTATCGCGGTCTTCTTCCCGCTCTTTTTCATCTCCGGAATCGTCGGTAAATTCATCGCGTCGATCCCGTTCACTCTCATCTTCGTCCTGCTTGCGTCGATCTTTGTGGCGCTCGGTCTCGTGCCGATACTTGCAAACATGTTTGCGGCAAAAGAAGAATCCGAGCTCTCCAAAAAACAAGACATGTATGCCGAGCGGTCCCGCGAATGGTATGCGAACCATCTCAGAAGTTTCTTACACAACAGAAAGGCCCAGAATCGCTTTCTTGTGGCTATGATTGCGGGGTTTTTCATCGCGTTTGCGCTGCCGATACTCGGTATCATGAAGGTGGCATTTTTCCCCGGCGAGGATATAGATTTCGTCTATGTAAATATCGAGCTGCCTGCAGGCACTGATCTCAATAGGACTGATCTCGTTGTGCGCAGTGTCGAAGAAGAGCTCTATGGCGACCCGCGGTTCTCTTCGCTCATCACGACGGTCGGCGGACTCAATGCGTTCTCGAGTATGGATGGATCTGTCGCGAGAGATCCGCGGTACGCCAACATCACGGTAAATCTGGTCAAAGATCGCGACCAGACATCCACTGAGATTTTGCAAGACATCAAAAAGAAACTCGCTGATATCCATACTGCGGAGATTCGCGCAGGGGAGCCGAGCGGCGGGCCGCCGGTCGGCGCAGCCGTGCTGATGAAATTTCACGGCAAGGATCGCGACCTTCTCAACAGGACAGTCGCCGAGGCACGCGACGTACTCGAGAATACGAAGGGAGCCACTGCTGTCGATTCGTCCAATAAATTTAGCGGTACCGAATATGTACTCTCAATAGATCGCGCCAAGCTCGCGTCACTCGGTCTCTCTCCCGCAGTGGTCGCTTCCACGCTACGCGCGGCAGTCTCTGGTGTCACCGCGACGAAGCTCACCGGAGGGGATAAGGACGTGGATATCGTCGTCTCACTCAATTTGAATCCCGCATTCGTAAGCCCACACGATGCTTCCCGCACCACGATCGATTCGCTGCGCCAGGTACCGCTCGTGACGCCTTCAGGCTCCGTCGTCTTGCTCGGTTCGTTTGTAAAGGAGAGCGTAGCGCAGTCCGATGCGGCTATCACTCATGAGAATCGTGAACGCACTGTGTCTCTGCAGTCTGATGTGTTGCCGGGGTACACACCAGGAGAGGTCTTGTCGGCATTTAACAAGGCGTTTGAAGGCAAAATGCCGGAAGGTGTCACGATGACTGTTGGTGGCGAAAATGAGGAGACCAACAAGTCATTTGCTGAAATGGGCTACGCGCTCATTGCGGGCATGGCACTCATGTTCGTAATCCTGGTACTCGCATTTAATTCATTCCGCTACACGATCTATCTTCTTGCGGTCATACCACTCTCGCTGATCGGCGTATTCGCAGGACTCACGCTCACGCTCCAGCCACTCTCGTTCCCGTCGATGATGGGCGTCATTGCACTCGCGGGCGTGATCATCAATCACGCGATCATCCTCATGGATGCAATCATCAAGCGTATCCATACAGGCGCGGGAAAGGATTTTGCTGACATTGTGACCGAGGCAGCGGTCACACGCTTGCGCCCGATCGTACTCACGACAATCACTACGGTCGTCGGTATGATCCCGCTCACGTATGCCTCGGCGCTCTTCGGGCCACTCGCGCTCGCGATCCTCTTTGGTCTCACCTTTGCGATGATCCTCACGCTCGTTTTGATCCCCGTGCTCGTCTACCGCTGGCCGGGCAAATTGCCGGAAGATATCCGACGCTCGTAGAAGGTAAATCATTGCATGCGGACGGCACTCATAATGATCGGTATCGGAGCACTCGTTATTTTGGCGGGCCTCTTGTTCATTAATTATCGCTTCACGCAGGCGGACGATACTTCCAAAGACACGATCAGTAGTAAGAACATATAAAAAGAAGTAAAATACCCCGATGAACACACGAATCAAGTCAACTGATTATCAGATCACGCCGGAGGTTTCGGATTATTTGAATGCGCGGCTCCTGACGCTCGAAAAGCTTCTTAGCGATGAAGCCGATCTCGCGCGCTGCGAAGTGGAGATTGGGCGAGACGCAGGCGGCCAAAAGCACGGTGAGCATATATGGTTTGCAGAAATCACGATCCGCACGCCAGGCGGGCCCAATGCCCGTGCGGTCAATAGAGCCGCGAGCGTAAACGCGGCGATTGATGATGTAAAAGAGGAGGTGGAGCGCCAGCTTCGCCGAGAAAAACAGGCGCACATTCGAGTTCTCAGAAAGAGTGGTGCGGCTATCAAGAGCTTTCTGAAATTTGGCCAGACCGAAGAATAAGTCAGTATAAAAAACATACCCGGTGGCGCGGGAGGCGCGCCACCGGGTTCGTTGGGTAACCGGACTAAACCCAACGGGCCGCTCGCCAGAGTGGTGTGCAGCAGGACACCCTGGCCAGGGTGGAAAAAAATCGGGTCAATTCGGAGTCGTCGCTTTTCTACAAAAGCGCCTCACTGCAACGAATCGACCCGACCTGAGGACTCCTTAGGACATGCCTTTCTAAGTCCTCTGGTGTTTCAAGCTGTTGCTATTATAACTCCGATTGAGAGGAAAGTCAATTATCGATTATCCGTGCCCCCGACCGCAGGAAATCCTCGTGTGACATCTCGCGCTTACCTTCAGGGATGACTCGGTCAATGACGAGCTTACCATTTGTGATGTGAGCATCGAGGATCTTGGCTCGAATCTTTTTGCCGTCTCGTTCGAAAAAGGCGTATGTACCGGGCCAGCCCTCAAAAGCACGAATTTTCAAGAAATTCTTGTACGGATCGTCCCGTAGATCGAGCATGCCGTCTTCTTTGGTAAATATTTTGCAGTACGTCGCGACGTCGTGATTCTGCTCCCGGGCATCAATCTCGCCATCCACCCATTCTTGAAGTATTTGCGCGAGGAGCGACCCGCCTTCTTTTGCGAGAAGCATATCGAGATCGTATCCATGCGGTGGCCATGGGTCGACAGAGACTTTCTTCTGAGCAATCAGTGGCCCGTGATCCATTTTTTCATCGAGGAGCATGATAGAAGCACCCGTATTTTTTTCGTCATTGAGTATCGCCGAGCGGATGGGGGACGGGCCGCGGAGGCGCGGGAGGAGCGATGGGTGCATATTGATCGTGCCTCGCCGCGGAATGTCGAGCAGCTTCTTTGGCAGGATCTTGCCGTACGAGGCGACGATGAACACGTCCCATGATTCTTTTTCGAGCATAGCAATAAGATCGGCATCGATCTTTTCCGGTTGGATCACCGGGATGTTGCGATCAAGCGCCCACTTCTTTTCGGGCGGAAATATTGTCTCTTTTGTGCGCGTGTCTCTCGCATCGCTTCCGGCGACGATGAGTGCGGGAAGAAAACCGGCAGATTCCAGCGCATCAAGCACTGCCTCGGCGAGCGGAAAGGTGCCGAAGAATGCGAAACGAATGTTGTCTTTCATATCCCTTATGGTACGTTGATGGTGGCAAATTCACAAAGGAGAGCCTTGATGCCACGAATGACTGTCGTAATGGACGCCACCACTGCGCGCTATTTCAAAAAAATGGCTCACGAAAGACGGACTGACCTCGGCGGACTCATCGAACAGGGCGTGCGAGTGATTCAGGCAGCGAGAGAGCAGCGGACGCTCGGGCGGACGCATCTTGGATTCGTGAGCGATCCGAGGAAGCTCGATGCCGAGCTCATCATTGTCTGAGCACAATAAAGGCGCGTCCATTGGACGCGCCTTTTCTATGAGCCTTTCTTCTCTTCCTCGTCGTACAGTTCGCTCGCCTTGTCGATATACAAAACACCTTTCAGGTGATCCATTTCGTGTTGGAAGATGTGGGCGAGGAATCCGGAGGCGCCGCGCGTAAATTTCTTGCCGTGCTCGTCGTAGGCGGTGACCGTCGCTTTTTCGGCGCGGGGTACCATGCCCCACTTGCCGCGTATCGAGAGACAGCCTTCGTGCTTATCCTTTTTGCCACGCGACATCTTGCTCATCACTGGATTGATATACACCTGATCGGGGAGAGGGGTGACCTCTTCATCCTCGTCGCCATCTTTTTCCACACGCTCGCTTCGCGCGAGAGCGGCGCCCGAGACGATAAACATGGCGAGCGGTTCGCCGACCTGGCATGCGGCGATCGCGACACCGAATTTCTCCTTTGCCATAAGAGCCTTCATGTCGGCAATAAGCTTCTTGATCCGGGCACTCGTAATGTCCGCGAGAGGTATCTCGCGTGCCGATTCCCGCAGGGCGGGGTTTTGATCTGCCGGAATGATGGTGCGCATGCTTTGCAACTATAGCCTCCTCACAAGCCCATGTACAATACTACTATGCGGCATATCAGTTTGCATATTCAAACTAAGAAAAACGACGACAAAAAGACCGAGCGGGGAGAGCTTATGCGGTATTTTTGCGAGCAACTCAACCCAAGTCGTGCAAAAGACGGGCTTGCCCCGATCTCCATGGGGCGTATGGGCAAGATATTGCAGCAGATTCCCACCAAGGATCTCTATTATCTGCAGCGTGTCTGCGAAGACTCGCAAAATTTTTCGAAGAAATTCTGGTGGTTACTTAACCCCAAAAACCACAAGGGCGGAAATGGTTTAAATTCAAACAAGAAATAAAATCGGAACCAGAATTTGGGAAGGGGTCGGGAAACGGGAGTTTCCCGTGTCGGAAGGCAGATCGCGAAGCGATCGTTGGAAAACCGAGGGTTTCCAAGGTGTTCTGGTGGTGACGGAAGTGTCATAACAAAAAAATAACCCGCTTCGCGCAAGCGCGTAGCGGGTCAGTGATCGCGGTCCGGGGGAGGACGACCGCGTAAAGATCAGGGGTGGCGACGGATGACAACCGATGGGGGGCAGCAGGTGCCACCCGTCGCCGAGGCCTCGTGCTTCTCCGTGGGGACGGAGGGGGGCGAGCACGAGGCTTTTCGAAGCTGTTGCGATTGTATCAGATACTCACCGGACTGTCAATAGGTCAATACAGGGGTGACGTATACAATGTCAGACACTGTATGGCTTTTTCATTCTCGCCCAAACTCGGGATTGATCTCGGAACGACGACAGTTCTCGTGTTTGTGCCTGGAAAAGGCATCGTCCTCAATGAGCCGTCGGTGGTCGCCGTCTCGCTCGCGGAAAATAAGATCCTTGCGATCGGCAATGAGGCTAAGGAAATGGTGGGCCGTACGCCCGGCGAAATCATTGCGTATCGTCCGATGAAAGACGGCGTGATCGCAGACTATCGTGTCACGGAGGCGATGCTTCGCTACTACATAAAAAAGGCACTCGGCAAATGGAATTTTTTTAAGCCCGAAGTCATGATCTCTGTGCCTGCCGGTGTCACCTCGACCGAGCGTCGCGCAGTCGTCGAGGCCGCGACGAAAGCGGGCGCGCGCGAAGCGTATGTGGTAAAGGAGCCTATTCTTGCGGCGATCGGTGCAGGCATTCCGATCCATGAAGCGCGCGGCCACATGATTGTCGATATCGGCGGCGGCACGACCGACGTCGCGGTGATTTCGCTCGGTGGCATCGTCGCATCGACATCGGTGAAATGCGCGGGCAATTCGCTCGATCACGCGATTGCCGACTACATCAAGAAAAATCTGAATCTCGCAATCGGCGACAAGATGGCCGAGGAGATCAAAATCCAGATCGGCTCGGCGGTGCCGGTAGAAGAAGAGCTCACGATGGCGATTAAGGGCCGCGATCATCTCACGGGATTGCCGCGCTCGATCGAGCTCAGTACCAACGAGATCGTCCGCGCGATCGGCAAAGAGCTTCGCACGATGGTCAATGCCATGAAAGACGTACTCCAGGACACGCCACCGGAATTGGCGTCCGACATCATCGACAACGGCATCATCATGACCGGTGGTTCCTCGCTCTTGCGTAATTTTCCGGAACTCGTCTTCCGTCGCACGGGTGTAAAAGCTCGCCTCGGCAAAGACGCGCCGTATTGCGTCGCCAAGGGCACGGGCGAAGCGCTCAAGCACCTCGACACCTACAAGAAAGCAATTATCTCGAAGCGTTAGGCAGTCAAGCGTTTTTCTTTGACTCGTTCGAATTCTCCGTTCTGGAGAAGTTGTACGAAACTCTTTAAAATTGCCTGTTGCGACACCAGCTTTCCTTCAAGTGCCCATGCGGAGTCAGCTCCTCGGAGAAAAGTTTCAAGATCACTCTCGCCAACATATCGACTTTGTGCCAAGGCCTCCTTCGGGGTTACGACCGTCCTGAACGTAACTTCCTGTGGATTATTTTCAAGAAATACGGGAACACCCCTACTTTGAATCAGTGTGCGGGCATGACCCAGCTGCTTCTCCATCTTGAGTTCGGTGATATTTGAATCTGCGAGCGATTTTGTACGAAAACGGGTGATTGCAATTTCCGGTAGATCACTTGAGTCACTCTTCAATCTGAGAGTCATTAAGTTCGAGATTGATGGGCGTCGCATATTGCGCTGACCCACGAAGTGCTCAGGGTCGACGAAGTAGAACGAAGTCGTACCGCCCATTTTCTCGATGACGAAATCATGCGGATGTTTCGTACCGTCTTCTGCATGTCCGACTGATGTGCGGGCACGATAGGTAACGCCATCTTCAAAATCCGTCGTGAGTTCGCGTAGCTGTGCGCGTATCTTTTCCGGACAAAGTCTCTCAAGGACAGGAGCTGACTCCTCGGGTGTCTCAAACGTGCGCTCAGATATGGGCGGGGCATTTTTTCTAGCGAAATTATCAAGTATGTCAGGGATTCCACTGTTTTTAATCCGCTGTAATTTTTTCATCTGGGATTCGAGCATTACTGAATTCTAACAGTAGTTTTTGTGTTGAATAGCCGTGACCTGATTGGAGCATGTTATTCTTTTTATAGAGTTGGAAAATATGGTAGGAGGGAATTGTAATGCGTGTTTTTCGTAGTGTGCGAATTTTCACCGCACTGAGCCTGCTCTTTTTTGTGAGCGTTTCAGTCGGTGCATGTGCCCAAGAGCAGCAGACTTCTGTCGAGCGAAAGACGGTTATCGTACCGTTTTTCCAGGCTCCAGGCGCGATTGGTGGACATTTTCCCGTGAAGTGCAAAATCGGTGACACCGACGTGGAATTCATGATCGATACCGGCGCATCGGGTGTTGCGATTTCATATCAGACTGCCGTAGCGCTCGGCCTTGATAAGAGACAGCCGGATCGCTGGATTATGGCTATGACGGCGAGCGGCATTACTCCATCCCCGGTCTTCACGCTCCCTGAAATCTCGATTGGCGAGATCAGGATTGTGAATGTTGTCGTGACCGTCTTGCAGCCTGGCATCAATCTTAATTTGCTCGGGAATTCGTTCCTGACCAAACTTAAGCGTTTTGAATACAAGGACGGAGTCCTCACTCTTGAACAATAAAGAAAGTCCCACCAGTGGTGGGACTTTTTGCTAGCCGTTTTTCAGGCGATTGATGTCCTCCATGAGCTTGCGAAGATCGGTATGGATTTCGGCAAGTGTTTTCTTTTGTTCTTCTTTGCGCCTCTCCTCCTCGGCCTCCTCAGCCACCTCTTCTTCGGTCATTTCTTCCACGTCTTCAGTGATACCCTCGACATCCTCGCTGATCTCCTCAACGTCCTCACTGATGTCTTCGACATCTTCCTGAATTTCGGCGACGTCTTCTTGGATTTCCTCGACATCTTCACTGATGTCCTCGACAGCTTCCGTCGTCAAATTGACAGTCATTTGTATAAAGAGGGCCAGATAGATCGCTTCGAGGGAAACGAGCGTGGTCATCACGAGGAGCATGCGATCCCAATCGACGAGGCCAAAAAAAGGCGCGAGGAAACTTGAGAGAAAGACGATTGAGTGAACGACAATTGAGGTAGGAGATCCGATCCAGCGCGTAAAGCGAAGGGCGGTGTGACGGATGATCTTCTCCTCTTTTTCGAGATCGGGCAAAACCATGCTGACAGTATAACCCTCAGGATTGGTATACTGCACCCATGTCACTTGTGGGTAATGTGCAACTGGTCGCGGGTGGTGCGGAGAAGATGCCGGCAGTCCTCTCGCTTTTGGAAAAAGAGGGGATCAAGACGAAAGGCAATCCCGACCTCTTCGCCAAGGTCTATGGCAATTTCACGATCGACGATGCCCGCAATCTTCGCGATCGCGCGACGCGCGGTGCAATCGCCGGTGAGCGGCGCGTCTTCGTGATCGCCGCGCCGGTCATCGCAGCGGACGCGCAAAATACGCTTTTGAAGACGATCGAAGAACCGGCAGGGAACGCACTTTTTATTTTCATAGTCCCATCGCCCGAGATACTCCTGCCGACCGTACGATCTCGCGCACAGATGCTTCATATTATTGATGAGCGGGCATCAGGAGATTTGGTCGACGGGAAGAAATTCCTGAGCGCGAGTCCGCAGGCGCGGCTCGATATGTTGAAACCTCTTTTGGAGAAGGACAAGGACGACCGTCGTGATCTTGCCGCCATTATCACATTCCTTTCATCCCTCGAACGTATCGTCGGGGCCACCATGCCTCTTCAGGTAAAGGGCTTGGATGCAATTTACCGTGCTCGCAAACACATCACTGATAAAGGGGCGCTCGTGAAGCCCCTCTTGGAGCAAGTCGCGCTTTTGGTATAGTGCGCCAAGTTTCAACAAGGAGTTCATGGTGATGTCAGAGTGGTTTTTCTTCGCTGCAGTACTCGCTATTCGGCCCGTGATACTTACCTACGATGCAATCGGAATCTCACGGCTCGTATACCTAGAGAGGTACGTAGACAGCCGTCCCGCAGACGTAGCCCTTCTTGCTTTACTAAGCTTCATTTTTGTCGTACTTGGGACACCCATCTTTACTGTGACGTGGCTTCTCGGCTATGTTCCTGTAGCATTCAAGGGACTGCTTATCGGTGCTGGTGTACTGTTCCTTGTTCCGCCGACCCTCACTGTACTCATGCTTGAATGGCGTCTACAGTTCGTATCGAAACGGAAAGAATAATTTCTATAAAAGCCCGTGTATATCTCGGGCTTTTCTCGTAGAAATGCTATAATCAGCCGCATGGCAAATTTTGATTTCAAACCATTTGAAGCTAAGACTGGGGCGGCCAAAGAATGGCTTGCCAATGAATACCGCGCCCTCCGCACGGGCCGCGCGACACCCGCGATCCTCGATGGTGTACAGGTATCTGCGTACGGTTCTATGATGCCGCTCAAGCAATGTGGCAATGTGGGCATTGAAGATGCGCGCACACTTCGCGTGAGCGCGTACGACATGGGACTGATCAAAGACATCGAGCGTGCGATCGCGGCTGCGGATCTTGGCGTCGGTACTTCATCAGATGGCACGTCGGTGCGCGTCACGTTCCCCGAGCTCACTGTCGAGCGTCGTGCGCAGCTCGTGAAGATCGCCAAGGGCAAGCTTGAAGAAGCACGCATGACAGTACGCTCTGCACGCGAAGAGGCCTGGAAGGACGTACAAAGCCGCGAGAAAGAGGGGACTCTGACCGAAGACGACAAATTTTCGCTTAAAGAAGAATTGCAAAAGCGCATCGACAAAATCAACGAAGAGTTGGAAAAAGCATTTGAATCCAAAGAGAAGGAGATGAGTAATTAGACCCCATGAAAGAGGAAAAAATAGGAGGCTATGATACGCGATTGAATCGTCGTCACCAACAGTATCGCGAAAATATACAGGAGTACGAATCTGGATGGGGTGAAGGACAAAAAGGCGCGCGCCCTGAAGAGGTTGAGTTCGTAAACAAAATACTTGAATCGATCGACAGAGAACAACTGAAAGACGTTTTTCTCGATGAACTGAGACGCTCCGGCGTACGTGTAGAAGATGCTAATACCGAGGCCCTGAACCAAATATTTCTCCGTCCATTCGATCACGCGGCCGCAATGTATAATATATTGCTCAACACCATTCAAATCTCAGTTAAATCCAAGGAGATCGCAGAAAAAGAATTGAGTTCAGGTGCCGTACCCGAATCTATAGTCAAAGAGATGCAGTTACTTTTTATTCATGAGGCGTGTCATGCGTTTTCGCGTAACCGGCTTCGATCGCTTGGAAAAACAACGGGAAAAATGTCAGTTGAATCAGGTTACAGTACGGCAGAAGCGAATCCACTAAAAAGTGGCAAGGCTAATAAAACACTCGAGGCTTTCAATGAGGGTGTGACGCAAAGGATCGCTGAGGAGGTGTTTCTTGAATATTCAAAACGTATGGGTAACCCTGCAGATGAATTTCTGAGCGAGGCACTTAATCGCCATCAGGAAAATTTTTGGAATTACTATATTTTTGGCAATCAAGTAGATCAGATGTGCGAACATATTGCACGATACGTTGGTGTTCCGAAAGATACTGTTTGGGAGAGTGTGAAGCGTGGCTATTTTGAGCGTCCGGAGCTCTTTAATGAAGAAACTGTCGAATTATTCGCACAAACATTCGGCGAGGACTTTTTGGAGGAGTATTCGAAATTTAATGTAAAAACGTCGATAAAAACTCTGGCGCGATTTGATAAGGTGCATGGCTTCACTCACCCACATGAGTACGCTGAGAGGTGGAAACAGCATCTCGGGATACCAGATAAGGTATAATCACTCAAATGATAGTACTTCTTGTCCTCGCAATACTTGTTTTCCTCATTGTCGCGCATGAGTTTGGGCATTTTATTTTTGCCAAGCTTTTCAAGGTGCGCGTCGATGAATTCGGCATCGGGTATCCGCCGCGCGCATTCTTGCTCGGCAAGTGGGGCGATACGGAATACACACTCAATTGGATACCGTTTGGCGGATTTGTGCGTCTCTATGGCGAGGAACACACGCATGGAAAGGGCTCGCTCATAGATGCCGCCCGCTGGAAGCAGGCGCTCATCCTCGTCGCTGGTGTCGCAGCGAATGCGCTTGTCGCATATATACTTTTTGCCGTCGCTTTTACCCAGGGCGTGCCGCGCATCGTCGATGTACCGCTGCCAGGCGAAGAGACGCACCTGCTCATCTCCAATGTGGTATCCGGATCTCCGGCTGAGGCTGGTGGATTACTCGCGGGCGATGAGATTACGCGCGTCGAAGACAGCAAAGGTGAGGCCCCTGCCACCCTTTTGCCCGAGGCCGTGACGACTTTCGTGCGAGAGCGTGGCGGTGAGACCGTCATGATCACGTATTTGCGCGCGGGCACGACGACGAGCGTCGCCATGCATCCGGCCAATGCGATCGTGCCGGGCGAAGCAGGAAGAGCTGCGCTCGGTATCGGGCTCGTCACGGTGAGCAACGAACCGCTCTCTATCATTGACTCACTTCACGCTGCGGCGATCACGACCGTCAATGCATTTGTCTATGTATTCGATAGTCTGCGGACGATCATTTGGGGAGCGATACGAGGTGCACCTAATCTCTCACAGGTCGTCGGACCTGTCGGGCTTGTGAGTGTGATCGGCGACGCCACGCATTCGGGCGTCGGGTATGTGCTCGAACTTGCGGCATTCATTAGCGTGAATCTCGCAATCGTCAATCTCATTCCGATCCCTGCGCTCGATGGCGGCAGGCTCGCGGTGCTCGGCGTTGAGGCGATCATGCGCCGCAAGGCTTCGCATCTCGCGATTCAACTCATCAACACACTCGGCATCGGCCTCATCATTGTCCTCATGATCGTCGTGACGTACCAAGATATCGTCCGCCTGTTTACCTAGCGCGAGTGCATCTTCTGAGCCGGTACCATATCAGCCCACATTACACTGCGTGGTCAAGGTTGAGCGGCCTATATATGCGATAGAATGGCTAGACCATGCGGCAGTCACATCTTTTTACCAAAACACGCAAAAACGCTCCTTCAGACGAGGTGGCGAAGAATGCGCAGCTCCTTATCCGCGCCGGATTCATCCACAAAGAAATGGCGGGCGTGTACGACTATTTGCCGCTCGGACTCCGCGTCATTGAAAACATCCGTCGCGTCATTCGGGAGGAAATGAATGCGATTGATGGGCAGGAGGTCTCCCTCTCAGCACTTCAGGATCCTGAGATCTGGAAAAAGACGGATCGATGGGATGATGAAAAAGTTGATGTGTGGTTTAAGACGAAATTGAAAAACGAAAGCGAGCTCGGTTTAGGATGCACTCACGAGGAGCCGATGGCCCGCATGATACGCGAACATGTCGGTTCGTATCGAGATTTGCCGAAGTACACGTACCAATTCCAGACCAAATTCCGTAACGAGCTTCGTTCGAAGTCTGGCATCATGCGTGGCCGCGAATTTCTAATGAAAGATATGTACTCGTTCAACCGCTCGCAGGAAGAGCTCGATGCGTTTTATGAGAAAGCCATTCAGGCATACAAAAACGTGTTCAAGCGAGTCGGGCTCGGAGACAAGACGTATCTCACGTTTGCTTCTGGCGGTATGTTTAGCAAATTCAGTCATGAATTCCAGACCGTATGCGATGCCGGAGAGGATCATATTTACATCAGTGAGGAAAAAGGTATGGCGGTCAATGAAGAAGTTATGCAGGATGAGATCCTCTCCACGCTTGGACTCAAACGCGACTCACTCAAGGAGGCAAAGTCCATCGAGGTGGGCAATATCTTCAAGTACGGTACCCGTTATACTTCCGAACTTGGTGTGACGTTCAAGGATGAAAGCGGTAAAGACCAGCCAGTGATTTTTGGAGCATACGGTATAGGTCTCGGGAGGCTGATGGGTACAATCGTCGAGGTATTGAGCGATGAAAAGGGGATCGTGTGGCCCAAAGAAGTCTCACCATACCAGGCTCACCTTATTTCGATCTCCGGCGGTAATGCAGATGTGGTCAAAGAGGCCGACAGTCTGTATGATGTGCTCACCGAAAACGGCATTGAAGTTCTTTATGACGATCGCGATGTGCGCGCCGGCGAAAAATTCGCGGACGCAGATCTGATCGGCATTCCGGTACGCGTGATTATTTCGGAAAAAACGATGGCGCAAGGCGGCGTGGAGCTGAGCAACCGCGGCGAGGGAAAGGCGGAGATGGTATCCGATAGTGATATTGTCGACCGACTTCAAAAATAATTTCGTATGGATACGTTCAAAAAATACAAAGAGAAGCTGATGGAGCTTCTTTCCAATGACATCGGTATCGATCTCGGTACCGCCAATACGCTCGTGTATGTAAAAGGTCGCGGCATCGTGATCAACGAGCCATCGATAGTCGCCGTCAATCAAAAGACTGGGCGCGTGGTCGCCGTAGGTGCGCAGGCAAAAGACATGCTCGGTCGCACACCGCCGCATATCGTCGCGGTGCAGCCGGTCGTCGATGGCGTGATCTCCGATTTCGAGATCACGTCCGAAATGCTTTCATACCTCATTAATAAAGCGCAGGCAGGACACACCAAGATGCTCGGGCCTCGAGTCGTCGTGGGCGTACCGTCCGGAATTACATCGGTAGAGGTGCGAGCGGTACGTGATGCAGCACGCGCCGCAGGCGCGCGCGAAGTGCATATCATCGAAGAGCCCATGGCCGCCGCGATCGGAATCGAACTACCGATTCACGAGCCGACCGGAAGCATGATTATCGATATTGGCGGCGGTACCACCGACATCGGTGTCATTTCACTCGGAGGACTCGTCAATGCGCGCAATGTGCGTATCGCCGGAGACAAATTCAATGCAGATATCATCGCGCACTTGCGCAATGAATTCAAAATCTTGATCGGCGACAAGACAGCCGAAGAGGTGAAGATCGCGATATCATCCGTCATTATTCATCGTGAACCGCTCGAACTGCAAATCCGCGGCCGCGACCTCGTGACTGGATTGCCGCGTGAAATGCGCATCACCGATCAGGATGTGCGCAATGCGATCGGCCACTCCGTGGAAGACCTCATCGAATCGGTAAAGGAGGTGCTCGAGACGACGCCCCCGGAAATCCTCTCCGACATCATGCGCCGTGGTATTCATCTTGCCGGCGGTGGTGCCTTGATCCGTGGTCTTCCCGTACTCCTCACAGAATCGCTCGGTGTACCGGTCACGGTAGCGCCCGATCCTCTCACGGCCGTTGTGCGTGGCACGAGCATAGTCTTGAACGACATGGATATGTATCGCGAGACACTTCTTCGAAGCGATGATGAACTTGTACCAACCGAATAACAAGACGAGAGCGGCGAGGCGACGCCTGCTCCTCGCGACGTTCCTCGTCGTTTTTTTGTTTGCGCTCGACATTCTCTTTGGTGGCGTTCTCCGAAAAAATACACGCATCATAGGTGGATTTATCTACCAAAGCGGCAGCTCTTTTGTCGGGACGATATTGAAATCTGGTTTTTTTGCTACCAAACGCTCGCTTGAGATTCGGATCGAGGAGCTCAATGCCGAGGTTGCTCGTCTCAATGAATTGGCGGGAGAGTATCGGGTATTGAGGGATGAGAACATGCAGCTTCGCGAGCTTACGAATCTCGCATCAAAAACGGACGGTATTACGGCACCGATAATCTCCTCATTCCGGACATCACCGTACGGCACGTTTATGGTGGGGGCGGGAAGTGCAGATGGTATCCAGACGGGAGACCTCGTCGTTTCGCCGGGAGGATTTGTACTCGGCACGGTCTCCGAGACAGGCGCACATTCGTCTATCGTAAAAGAGATTTTTGCGCCGGGCAGTTCGATAGATGCGGTGATCGCCAAATCGGCGACGCTCGTCGAGGGCAGGGGAGCCGGTAATGCGTACGCACGGGTGCCGCACGGCATTCTTGTTGAGCCGGGAGATCCGGTGATTTCGCCCGTATTTCAGGGACGGGCGATCGGCATCGTAGGATCAGCTGATGCCGATTCTGCGAGCGCGTACAGCGATATCTATATAGGACTTCCCGTCTCTGTAGAAAGCCTAAGATATGTATATGTTGAAAAATAGAGGCATGTTGCTCATACGCCTGACGCTCGCCCTCGTGGGCTTTATGTCCGTGTTCTTCTTTTCGCCAATTATTGTGTTTGTCGTCATAATTCTTCTCTCTTTGCGGTACCGCGCGTGGGAGGCGCCTTTCATGGGACTCCTCATCGATTTTATGTGGCTACCGGGTGGTTCGATGATGATGCACATCCCGTTTGCGACACTCCTCGCGCTTTTCATCGTATGGGCGCTTGAGCCCCTGCGAAGCGAATTGCTCACTCGATAGACACATCGCCGCTCGTTTTGGTTTGTTAAATGCAGGGTGCATAATCGTCAGATACGTATGGAAAAGTTGCGAAGTTTTTCGAGGATGCATGAGATCGCGCCCGATGAAATCTTTCTTGATTCATCAAATTTGCCGCTCCACGAGATAAGCCAATTCGAGGGTCGGGTCGTGAAGCCCGTCGCGCGCTATACGATTTTTGCAGTCGGTGCCATCTTTTTACTGATCACCCTTCTTTTCAGCGGCCGCGCATTCTACTTGCAGGTAGCCCACGGTGACAGTTATTCCGATATTTCACGCAACAACACGCTCGATATGTCGCTCCTTTTTGCGACACGCGGCGTTATCTATGATCGTACGGGTCGTGAGATTGCCTGGAACAGTATCGAATCTGAAAATTCTTCGAGTACGCGCGAGATATTTGCACTGCGCAAATACACCGAGGAGCCCGGGCTTTCGCATGTGCTCGGATTTATCCAATATCCGAAAGCCGATAAGGGCGGCAGCTGGTGGCGCGAACAATACACGGGGGCTTCCGGCATCGAACTATCCCTCGATGAACACTTACAGGGAAAGAATGGGAGCGAGATCACAGAGACCGATGCGCGCGGAAGAGTGCAGCGCAAGAACATCGTTGAGCCCCCGCAAAACGGCAAAAATCTCAAGCTCAGTATCGACACCGATATCCAGAGTAAGCTCTATACGACACTGCACAATCACGCGCGCGGCAACAAATTCGACGGGGGAGCGGCCGTAATTATGGATGTACATACCGGCGAGCTCATTGCACTCACGAGTTTTCCGGAATACGATCACGCCGCATTCAATGACGGCATCTCGAGCGTCGTAAAAGCGGCATATTCCGATACTCGGACGCCACTTTTGAATCGCGCAATATCCGGCTTGTATGCGCCGGGATCGATCGTCAAGCCAATTTTCGCCGCGGCTGCACTCAATGAGAAGATCATTTCGCCCCATAAAGAAATCGTATCGACCGGCAAGATCGAGGTGCCCAATCCGTACGACCCGGAGAAGCCATCGATCTACCGCGATTGGGCTGTGCACGGGCCCGTCGATATGCGTACCGCGATTGCCGTCTCATCCGATGAATATTTCTATACGATCGGCGGCGGCTACGGCGGCCAGGCAGGTCTTGGGATTGCGCGGATAGATCAATACGCGAAAAAATTCGGCTTGAGTGAATTTACCGGCATTTCTCTTCGCGGTGAAGAAAATGGCGTGATACCGACACCCGAATGGAAGGCCGAGGTCTTCGGACCCAATGATCCTTGGCGAATCGGTAATACCTATCACACGGCGATCGGACAATACGGATTTCAGATCACTCCGATTCAGGCGGCGCGATTCACGGCCGCTCTCGCCAATGGCGGTAAGCTTGTCACGCCACAATTAGTTGCGAGCTCGACGCCGCAGTTTACGGAAGTCGGGATTCCGGACGAGTATCTCCAAGTCGTTCGCGAAGGAATGCGGCTCGCCGTGACATCTTCGAGGACCGATGCGACGGTAAAAGCTCTCTCTATTGGTGGTATTAAAATCGCCGGCAAATCAGGTACTGCGCAGATCGGCGTGCGCAATCAGTGGATGAATTCGTGGGTGGTCGGATTCTGGCCGGCTGAGAATCCCAAATACGCTTTTGCGGTGGTGCTCGAAAAGGCTCCTGCAGGCACGCTCTCCGGCGCTGCGCCCGCCATGCGCCCGTTCTTCGAATGGCTCGTCGAGAATCATCCCGAATACGCCAATTAG
The DNA here is from genome assembly GCA_964623775.1 of uncultured Candidatus Saccharibacteria bacterium. Taxonomy (GTDB): domain Bacteria; phylum Patescibacteriota; class Minisyncoccia; order Phycocordibacterales; family UBA2100; genus UBA10103. The sequence continues at coordinate 174,068 of CAZUVH010000003.1, forward strand.
GGCAATTCACCCGGTTAGTAGAATTTCGGCTTGCCGAAGGCGAATACTGAGGACATTAAACGGAGGAAGGTAGTCGGTACTGCGAGGTCGATCTAGATACTATCCGCGACGGCAAAAAACATCAGCCGAAATTTCACTACCGGGTTCACTTGCCATTCACTGTGGGTAGTGTAAAGTCTCAGCCCATGAATACCATCATTCAAAAAACGGCCGTCCTGGGCGCTTTTGTCGGTATTATTGCCTTTGCAGCGCCTGTTTTTGCCCAGTCGTATAATTATTCGTACGACTCCTCCTATCAATATCCTCAGGCTTCAGGGACTTACTACTACGGCTCACCGATTGTCTATCAATCCGGCAACATCACGCCAACGATGCTTTCGTATATGCCGATTTCGATGCCGTCGTACCAGCAGCAATATCAACCTTCGTACGCGCCGCAGTACCAGTATCCTACCCAGCAGCTCAATGGATATCCATATCACCAGACGCATCAGACTATGCCTCAGTATCAGCCAATGTACTACGGCGGATACGGCGGCATTGCACCGAGTAGCGCATTTAAGGAGCAGTCGCAGTACTATCCATACACGACGACTTATCGCAATCCGAATTCATATCCTCGCTACGTCTACTCTGAGCCGTCGTACGATGCGTCATATGCCTACTTCTCCAATTACTACACGCAGTATCCTTCCAGGATCGGACAGTACACGGGCAACACGGATCTCTTCGGTACACCGCTGTGCAACTGGGGAGGCGGATATAATGGCTATGCGTGTGACAGTGATCCGAGCCAGCCGGTCTACGATCCCTACACGGGCACCTGGTATTAAAATGTATGTACCGCAATCCACGTCTTAAAACTGTGGATTGTGGACAAAACTGTATCGGGTATAATGCAGCACGCTCCGATCTGTAGGGCGCTTACAAAAATTTTATATATGATTGACGACACAAACTATTTGAGTAAAGAGAAGTTCGATGAATTGACGACTGAGCTTGAGCATTTGAAGACAGTCCGTCGTCGCGAGATCGCTGAGCAGCTTGAGTACGCGCGCTCCCTGGGGGACCTCTCGGAGAACGCAGAATATGAGGAGGCTCGCAATCTGCAGGCTGCTACCGAGGATCGCATCCGCGTCGTTGAAGAGCAGCTCTCACGCGCACGCATCATTGAGCACGCCAAGGGTACGACGGTGAGCCTCGGCTCATTTGTGACCATCCAGAAGGCGGGGGAGAAAGAGGAGCATACCTACGAGATCGTCGGCAGTGCTGAGGCCAATATGCAGGAGCACAAGATCTCGCACCTCTCGCCGCTCGGATCTGCACTTATGGGCAAGAAGAAGGGCGAGACATTCGCATTTGAAATCCCCAAAGGTCAGCAGAAGTACAAGATCGTCAATATCAAGTAAATCGCGCCAAAAAGAAAAGCGGCCCCGTCTTCGCGAGGCCGCTTCGTTTTTAGACTACAAATTCTTCGACGCCGCTCTTTCTCTCAAAGAGCTCCGGCTCTTCTCGTCGAAGCTGTTTCTCAGCTTCGTCGTTGTAATACCTCGTATCTTTCTCAACGAGGGGAAATTGAGAGGATGAGAACTGATGTGCCAGTCCAAGCAGTGCTTTCAATGTTTCCCTGGAGTTAACAAGATTTTTCATCGGAAAACTCCTTTTTTTCTCGATCGTAGGCATGTTCTCATATTTCAACTCGTTACGTCGCACCTCTTTGTTCACTGCCACTATGAACACAGTGAGATGTTGTTTCAGATTATCTGGAGTGAAATCGGTGGCGCCCTCGAGGGTGGGGAAGAGATACAGCGTGAGAGTTGCGAGCGCGTCAGGGAAGTCAGTGGCATGCAGGTGATCTGGTCCCCACGACTTCTGATCGGCTCGCATGAAATTACTATATGACCACCATGCACCAAAACAGAAAATAAGTAGTCCGCACGCGAAGCCGATGACTTGCCGCCCTTTGGAGAGGTCGAGGGCGTTCGGCAGAACCATCAGTGATGCGGCGACTACTACGACGATTACAAACACTGCGATCGCAAATCGAGTGCCGCGGCGTGTCTCGTAGGCTGCAACAATTGGATCGTAGCTATACTTGAGCTGCCAGTTGCACCGTAGTATCGCCGAAATTTTATTCCTCCTCGCGAGTGCAAGGAGGTTTTTCAGCGACAACGTTTTCTTTTCAAGAGTCCTCATTTCAACGTACTCCGATCTTGTAGAGGCCGTCTGTGGCCAGACACTAAAGAGGCGTCAGGCCTCACCAAAGAGAGAGTATCCGGCCCTCTCTTTAGCTTTTTTAGCGCCTTTTCCCGCAAGATCAACGGGACTGATGTCACCCTACATTGTGCAGCAAAAAAAGAAAAGCCCCGCACACGCTCGCGTGTGTGGGGCTGATGTTATTTACGATATGCGAGCGCATCATCCCGGAGGCCGCCGAGCCACCGAATGTAGGGACTACCGCCTGTACCCCGGCCGTCGCCATGGCGATCGATGTATTCTTTGGCCCACCCAAGATGGATCGAGCGGAATTCTGCTATCGCTTCGAGGCATGCGTTCCATGCCTCCCTTGACGCGTCGGCGCGAACATCGGGGTAGATATCTGCTGCCTGAAGAAGCTGCCTATGCCCAATCGGCATATAGTTGCGCATATCTCGCAAGACTGGTACGAGGCCGTTGTCGCTCGCGTGTGGGATCTTGAGCAGTGCTTCGAGGAGCGGCATGAAGCTCGATTGAGCGCCCGTCTCACCGCGGAAAATTTTTGGCTTGTCGCTCACGCCCTCGTACACGACGCCGGGCTCGAAAAAACCCATGATGTACGGACGGAACTTGAAGAAGTAGAGGTCCGAACTCATGTGCTCCGGAATGCGGCGCAGAACGTTGCTCATTTCGCGCAGCGCGTCGTGAGTCGTAATGAGATACGAATCGATGCCGGCGTCACCCTCTGCGTAGCGGGCAAGCATATCCAGTGAACGGGCGAAAATCGCCTCAATCGGCACGTGCACGATCGCAAACCACGTCTCGTCGTAAAGCTTCACGAAATTCTGAATGGTATGCAGATTGTCGACCTCAATGCCTTTGGATGGATCCTTGCGGTACCAATTCCACGGCCCGTAGCCGACATACGACAGGATCGGTCTCATACGGAGGTGACTGCAGATGTCGACGAGCGGCCAGGCCCAATTGTAGGGAATCCGCGTGGCAATCGGATGCCCGATCTGATGCACATATCCCGACACCATGGAAGCAGTGCGCACGTAATAGAGATGCATTTCGCGCAGTTGTTCATCGGGGTCTTCGGTACTCGGAAGGAAGAACGGCACCTCGAGAGAATCCATCCACGATCGGAAGTCATCTTGCATGAGTTGATCAGGAAGCTCGCTGCCGTACTGGTCAAGCACGGACATTGGTGAGTCTTTCGGAAATGCAGTGAGTGGATCGTGTTTCGGTAAGAAGCCGCGCGTGCGTAGCGACGGCTGTGCGCTAAATATTTTCGCGAGGATTGCCTTGGACGACATTGAGGGCTCCCTGTTTTTTCACTATTACCTTGCAGCAGGGTATCAAATGCGCAAGAAACGGCAAAACGCTCAACGAATGATTGATTGACAGTGATTTTTACTAAGTACATGATTCATAGAGGTTGTTTTTTCTCTGCAGAAAAGGAAATTGCGATGAAAGGTTTTTCGACGCCGCATACGCGCTACCCGGCCAATCCGCAGACCTATTGGGAACACTGGAAAGTCGCGATGTCGGGCTCGCTCAAGCTCTCCATATACGCAATTTCGAGTGTCATTCATGCGTTTTTTCCGGAGATCAAGCGCCTGCAATTTCACGCATCGTCCGGCATTATCCGGATGTACAAATCGCTCGAAGAATCGGGCAGACACGATCGCGAAATTGAAATAATTTTTAGCAGAAACAGGCGCGAGCACATCACGAAGAATAGGGGAACATAATTAATGACCTCCTCCCCGGGCGCTGCCCGGGGTTTCCTTTTGTTGGCATGAGGATT
>CAZUVH010000004.1:0-90632 GCA_964623775.1 uncultured Candidatus Saccharibacteria bacterium
AGCGCTCGCGGATTATCAGTTAATTAATCCGCCAAATGTCCTTGCCTAAAACATCAAATAGGGCTCAAAACATAGAAGGATTAGACAGAGGGTGTATTTTCAAGCGCGCTGCGTCCCCAAAGAAAAAAGGCCGCGTAGTGCGCGGCCCTTCGAGAACGTAAATTCAGGCGAGCTGTCGGTGACGCCTCCGCCTTCTTCGGTCGAGGGAAGTACACAGCGCTGCGGTGGAAAAGTAGATGCCGGCGAGCAGAGCGTTGTACCAGATACAGTCAACGGAATAGACATACCCGTTCACTGTCCCAAATCTTGTCTCGAAGACGGCATCTAAAGATGTGAGGGCGGAAAACCAACCAAAAGCGAGCCACATCATTCTCGGCGCTTCGTAATTCTTCGCCCACATAATACTTACAGCGCCAATGATGAAGGTCGAGATGAGAATCGTCATCGTAATGATAAACCAGCCCATGTGGTCATCGTTCCGGAAGGTGATTCCGAGGAATTCTACGGGGTCCATTGGTCACCTCTCATTTGCTGCTTTGCGGCATGCTTCGCATATCCTCGGGCGCTCGATGCAGGTGCGGACGAGTATGTCGATGTGGGAGAGGATGATTGCCGAGACACATTCCTCGACATCAGCCCAGTCTCTCCTCCGGCCATCTTCCAGGTATGTACCGACGAAGTTGGGCACGGGGGATTGCACGCCCCGCTCGATCACATCTCTTTTCGTGACGAGCGAACGGCGCTTCATGCCCATTGCTACCCGCCAGAAGTACGCACGCATCAATACGGGATTGTACTGCATAGCCTCGAAGTCTTGTTCCGAATACGGCATCTTGGCTCCGTTGTTTCTGGCGACACACTAATCCAAGATCGAAAAAAAGAAAAGGCCGTACGGGGCGATTTGATATACTGGCGGCACTACCCGATTAACCCTTGAAAATTATGAAAAAATTTCTTGTTTTGTACAGAATGGACATGGATGCGATGAGAAAGATGATGGAGACGATGAGTAAGGAAGATCAGCAGAAGGACATGGCCGAATGGGGAGAGTGGATGAAGGCCAATATGAGCAAATTTGCCGATGGCGGCGCGCCGACAGGCAAGAATTGGCAGGTCTCGACCAGCGGCTCCAAGCAGGTATCCAACGACATCGGCGGCTATGCGATCGTGCAGGCCGAGAGTATAGAAGAAGCATGCAAATTTCTCGAAACCTCCCCGCATCTCAAGATGCCCGGCGCCACATGCGACGTCGCCGAGATCGTCCCGATGGGGCAGTAAAGTAGTCGCTCTTGATTGTATCTCATCCATCCCTATACTTCAGAAAATCTGAAGTATAGGGATATGAAATACTGGAACAAAGCGAGAATTAAAAGAGTTCGAGATCGAGAGAGGCGTCGGGAAGAGGCGCGATACGAACGAGCAGAACGAGCCGAAATTGCACAGCGTACGTACACCCGAGGTGATCACGAAAAAAATTCCTCACTGATGCTTGAGGCCCTGGGCAACACAGATCGACGCAACATGGTCTTTCGTCTGAAGAGGGAAGGGGCGATGTCGCTCTCGAAGCTCGCCAAACCTTTTCGCCTCAAACTCTCCACTGCCCATGCGCACATCGCGATACTCGAGCGATCGGGCATTATAGCGACCCACAAGCGCGGACGAGTGCGCATGTGTGTTTTCAGGCCCGAATCTTTGAAGGAACTTTCGATTTATTTGAGAAAATAGAAATCCCAACACTTCAGAAATACTGAAGTATTGGGATCAGGGACGCGATTTTGGTATAATCCGGTCAACAATGGCCACTCTATACAAAATAAAATCAAAGGTCGTCCCGTATCCGGGGATGGACGCATGGTTTTTCGCTTACGTCGACAAAAAGCAATCGGCAGTAATAGGCGAGAAGCATTCGAAGAAGAAAGCCGGGTTTGGTTCGATCAAAGTGATCGCGAAGATCGGGAAATCATCCTGGAAGACGTCGATCTTTCCCGACAAACACTCTGGCTGCTATCTATTACCCCTCAAGCAGCAGATCCGCCAGGCCGAAGCCATTGATGCGGGCGACACCGTCGCGATTTCGCTTACAATTTGAGCCCTGAGTCCACTAAATTTGGTGCTTTGATATACTATTGTGATGAATCCGCTCCTGAAGATATTGCCGCCGATTTGGTTTTTCCTCTTCCTTTTTGGAGGACTCGCCGTGCACTACTTTGTACCGTCCGCTCGCGTGTTCGACATCTCGTATCCAATAATCGGGATCACGCTCGTAGTATTTGGTCTCGTTCTCCCCATGTACGCGAGCTCTATATTTTCGAAAGAGGGTACAGAGATTCTGCCGACTTCAGAGACGAATTCCAAGCTCGTCACGTACGGCCCCTTCAAGTACACGCGCAATCCAATGTATCTCGGGCTCGTGACGGCACTGCTCGGCGTAGCGGTGTGGGTAGGGAGCTTGCCGATGTTTGTGGCTGCAGCACTTGATTTCTGCGTACTCAACTTCGTCTTTATACCTTTTGAAGAGGCGAAAATGTCGCGAATCTTTGGCGGCGAATATGAGAACTACCGCGTGAAAGTCCGCCGCTGGATATGATGCACGTATGAACATCTCGAATCTCAATTGGTGGCAGTCGCTTTTCGTGGTGATCGTTCTTTTTATAATCGCCAACTTCTTGTACTTCGGTTTTGCGCCAAATGAGGTGGTCATCGACGACAGTTTGCTGCCGCCTGGATACACGCTCGATTCCTATAGTATTGAAAAGGTGACGGATATTTCCTGCACTGCTCATACGGAGTGCGAGACACCGATGGAGTATCTCGTACAATCTCGTTGCCCATTCACATCGCTGTGTCTCAAATCGAAATGCACGGTAGTCTGTCCCCAATATAGCCCGCAGAAATAGAGGCAGGGGAGATTGATCAAAACGAGACTAATCACAAACACAAGAAACTTGCATTTGTGATAATGGTACTGCGTGGTGCGGGCAGTATAATGGGCATCATGAACGTACCATTCACAAATCTCGCGGTGTTTGCCCTCTTCTTCGGTCTCGCGCTCATCGAGGCCCTGGAGAGATCGAATTGGATTGCGGCGATTTTATTCTTGGCACTCGGCATCATGTCGCTCTGGGCCGATCTCAAAAAGCGGTAAGCGTGTGTGGTACGATACAGTTCTTAATAAAGAACTAGTATTTCAGTACATATGGGAAAAATAATCGGATTTTTGGTAATCGTCGCACTCCTTGGAGGTGGCGGATACTACTTTATGCAAAATAAATCGACGATGACCGACCAGAGCGCCGCAACGGCTCCGGCTGTCACAGGCGTAGAGGCGCAGTCGGTCACGGGGGATTCGACAGGCTTGCCGCAAGCATCTCCGTCGGTCAAGGAGTTCACCATGACCGCCTACTACGACGAGAAGGGTAAGTGGTTCTCGCTCAAAGAGATCGCCGTAAAGAAAGGCGACACGGTACGCATCAAGATCACCAATACGAAGGGCAAGCACGATTTCATGATCGCCGAATACGCAATCGCGAAAGACCTGCCGCTCAATGAGGAGGTTGTCGTTGAATTCGTGGCCGACAAAGCGGGTGCATTCAAATACTACTGCTCCATGCCGGGTCATCGCGCGGGCGGACAGGAGGGCACACTCACTGTCTCGGAGTAATCTGCGATCATTCGAAACAAAAAGGCCCAGAGATGGGCCTTTTTGTGTATGTGCGTCATATTGACGGAGCTGTACGGTTCATGTATAAACCGTGCGGCACTAGGGAACAGGAAAGGGTTTGTGATGCAAGATTTCATCCAAGACTGCAGACAGAATCGCGGCATGGTTGTCGTCTATCTCGGGCTCGTAGTCTGTGCAGGATGGCTGATTGCCATGGCCTCATGGGATCTGGGCGGATCGTTCTAAGCCACCCTATTTTCATTCGACCAAAAACCCCGGGCAATACCCGGGGCTTTTTTATAAAGAGATTTCTTATAGAAAAGGCCGCGCTATGCGCGGCCTTTAATTATTGCGGAGAGAGCACTTCACGGATTGGCCCAAAGCGCGCCCGGATTGTGTCGCGCCTGAGCGTATAGGACATATCCTTGAACTGCGCGAGATACTCATCGCCACGATCGATCTCACGCTGGAGCGCGGTGAAGTAGTACTGCTCGTTATCACGCATGTTGTCGTACACGCACTTTTCCAACTCTTCGCGCCGCGAAAGCCTCCACCCCGGCGTGTCAGGCTCCGGATAATAGATGTAGCGTGTCTCGCAGAATCGCTGCGTACCAGCGCGCGTGAGCGACGGATATCCATCGTGCTCGGCGAGGTAATCGAGCGTCACGTATACATAAAAGGTGTGGAACCACTCGCGTGGCATACCCTCAGGCGTCTTTACGCCGACAAACGAATCCGACGTCGCTCCATTGCGGCCGCTCCGGATCACGACAAGCTGGTAGAAGCTTGGTCGACGAGCACGCGTCAGGGCCGCATCGATACTTTTACTCATGATATCGAGTCGGGTCTTCTCACCCCAGTGCAGGCATTTCTCGGTCTGCGGGATCCATGCGAGGCTGGTGCACTCGTCGGCACGCACCAAGAGGGTAGAGAGTACCAACAAAGCAGCAGCGATAAGCATGCGCATGTATTTCTCCATCCGTAGATCTGCCGACTTTATAATGCTTTCGGACGATGCATGCAATACCGGGGTGTGATAGTGTAGCAACGGGTAATCATAAGGAGCGATCAATGAAGAAGCTGTTTGCAATCGCAGGCGTTATGCTTTTCGCGACATTCGCTACCCCAGCACGAGCTGGAATCGATTTTGCGAAAATGACTCAAGACTGCTCGAGTATTTCGGAACTCGCGATTCACTACGAAGCATGCGTCGCCGCTGTCACCTATGCGCACAAGCGACTACTCCTGCATAAAGAGATCCTGAGGACACAGGTCTCGGGAGAGGTGTACGCGAATTCCTTCGCTGCCTATCGGAGAGCGCTTGAGGAAATCAAGAAAGAATTCCCGTATGTATGGGAGAACAGGGTAAGTACTAAATAAACAAGCGGTCGCCTCGGCGACCGCCTTCTTTTTTGTAGAAAGGCGTCCACAACTCTCGCACCCCGAGAACCTCTTCTCTTCTCACGTTGCAGTGATATCATCCCTGTAGAAACAAGGAGGGTGTCATGTTGGACTCGCCGATTCTTTGGGGGCTACTGTTCGTAATCTTTGTCGCTTTCGTCGTCTATAAGATGACGGTTCAAAATCTTGAAGATCAGACAATATGGATCGCGGGCATCAAGCACGCTCTGCGCGTGGACTTGAAAGGTAGTTCATATTCGTATGACTGCGCCGGACACCTTGTACGTGTATATGTAAGAGACGACGTAGTCGTCGCCGAGGACTCCAAAAGCGGCATAAGAGCGGCGACGCCCGACGAGATTCGTGAGTGGAGACGCCTGTTTGGGATCGGTCCCATCTTGCCTATGTAATTCAGCCAATCACAACGCAAAAGTCCCCGCAACGCGGGGACTTTTTATGTTTTGAGAAAAAGATAGCCGTTGACCTCCTGCTCGAAGAGGAGTAATACTTTCCACAGTCAATACATTTTCGACTACCTCCAGGGAGGGGTGTCATGATGCAGTACCGATTCAAGGTTCCGCATAGTCTCGAACTCTACCGACTCATGGCGGGCAAAAAGGTCAGCCTTTGTACCGCCTATAAAGATAAAGATATTCCCGCCGAGGTGAAGGAAGTCTTTACTTCCGGGATTGAAAAAATGCTTTACTGCCAGACCGATGAGGTTGCTCTCAAGGTCACTTTTGAGGGGGAAGAGTTCTATATCCTCGTCAAAGATATCGACACTGATCTCCTCAATGTGTGCACTCAATGGAGTTACCTGCGCGGCAAGGACCGAATCGAAGCTGCTGACCGCGAGTATGAAAAGGTCATGCCCCTGCTTCGAAAGTACCTCAAGGCGAATTTGCAACTCGTCTCAAATCGCGAGAAGGAAGTAGTCCGATGAGTACTGTCACGCGACGTCAGGTACTCGCAGGTCTCGGGGCGCTCGTCGCCACACCGGCACTTGCATCTCCCTCGAAGCGCGAGGTCGACATGAATCTCGTCCTCGCGCTCGATATTTCCGCGAGTGTCAGTCCAGCCCGTTGGGAAGTGCAAAAACAGGGGTATGCTGCCGCATTCAGAAATACTGCGGTACACGAAGCGATACTTTCAGGCCCGATGCAGGCGATAGGCATGACAGCCATGCTATGGTCGGGTTCCCGAGAGCAGTGGCAAATCATGCCGTGGACGCTCGTCGATAATAGGGAAAAAATAGGCGAGTTGGCGGCGCTGTTTTCAGGAATGGCGCGACCCCCCACGGCTTTCACGAGTATCGGCGGCGCAATGAATTTCGCCGCGCGGCTCGTGAATCAATCGCCATTTCAAGCTCCGCGCTCAGTCGTCGATATTTCCGGCGATGGCGTGGACAACGATACATACGTCCGCGGAGACGGCCCCGTATCTTTTTCAAAGATCCGCGGTGAGGTACTCGCTCAGAATCCTCTCCTTACTTTCAACGGACTCGCGCTTCTCGGCGCGCCGGATGTAAAAGTCGATCTGTTTCAGTATTTCTGCGACGAAGTGATCGGTGGGCCTGGGGCGTTTGCACTTGCGGTGGAGGACTCAAGTAGGCTCGACCTTTTTACAAGGGGTATCGAGCAAAAGCTCATCATGGAAATCAGCTGATCATACTCAGAGTCCGCCAAATGGCGGACTCTTTACATGAATTGCAAAAAAAGCGGCGCGGGTGTACCGTTTCGGAGGTTATTGAGGGAGGAAGTACGTGACTACGAAAGTCTGTTCGAAGGCCAGGCACAAGTGGAAAAAACCCTTTCCCGACAAATACAAGAGTCTCTACAAGTGCGAACGCTGTAAGGTGTTCGGGCGACGTGAAGACGATGGGAAAATGGTCGTGGTGCCCTGCATAGAAAAGTGCTGCAAGACCGCCGCTCGGGAGCTCAATAAAGCAGGCCGACCGGTTTGTGTGGAACACATGGAGTGCGTCGCAATCTAGTAGTAGAAAAGCAGCGGAAAAGAAAATGGGGCTATCACAAAGTGTGTGATAGCCCCCTATTTCTTGCCCACTGCGAGAGAAAATTGAATTTTTCTCGCAGTGGGCTCTGTATTTAGTATAGACGGAAAATCTCCGTACATTTTTCGTACAACTGTTGAAAGGTAGAGATGGGCGCGCAGAAAATTGACAAGTCAGCTGCGACGTATTACGTTTCGCGGAGTTATTCGAGGAGATCGAAATGTCCGTAGCTTCTGGTGGTGCACACGACTTCTTGCATGCTTCGATCAATCCGCGTTTCAAGCGGCTGATGGAAGAAGAAGAGAAGGGGTATAGATCGACCGAGGAAACTCTGGAGGAAATCAGTGCGTTCATTGCCGAGGCTGAAAACGCACAGCTCACCGGGACCGATGTCGTCGGCAAGCTCAATTTGCTCAATCACCTGTACAAGTATTACTACGAGCTCGATCGCAAGATCAAACACATCCCCGTGTATATGTTGCACGGATAGTGATCGCGGCCATTCTGAGGAATGGCCGCTTTTTCTTTGCTACAATAATTTAAATATGGAACCAAATAACCCCTCGGGCGATTTTAGTCAGAAAGTTTTGGGATTTTTTAAGAATATATCTTCGAGCCCGATACTGCTCCTCAAGGTCTCTCTCGCGGTCGTCGTGGCGCTTGTCGTCTTTGCTTTTGCCGTACAAATGATCCGTTCGTCGTTTGGCGCGATCATGGGCAATCTCGACCTGCGCGACGGCGGCATGATGGGGTATGCGATTGCGCCCTCTGCGCCCCCGATGAAGGGGTACGGCGGTGGCGTTGCGTACGACATGGCCGGACCCGACTACGATTACGCATCCGAAGAAATCGCCTATTCGACAAGAGGTTCGATGCCGTCACTCTCTGCGCGCAACGTCGCTCAGACGATGCCATATCCAATGCCGGGAGGCGTACCGGGTGACAATGCTGAGGTGTTCGAGGTCACGCAATACAATGCCAATATCGAGACGAGACGTATCGAGGAGACCTGTGGTACGATCGCAGGACTGAAGGCTCGTGTTGACGTCATCTTCGAAAACGCAAACACCGGCGACGACAACTGCAATTTCACCTTCAAGGTGAAACATGCAAGTGTCGAGGAGATCCTCGCATTCATCAAGAAACTCGATCCAAAGGACCTCTCGGAGAACACCAACACCATCAAGCGCGAGATCGACGACTACACCAATGAGGTGGACGTGCTCACGAAGAAGCGCGCTTCGATCGACGAGACTCTAAAGAGTGCGATCGATGCATACAACGATGTCACGACACTCGCGACTCGCTCACAAAATGCAGACGCACTCGCAAGCATCATCAATTCGAAGATCAATCTCATCGAACGCATGACGCAGGAGCGCATCAATATCAACGAGCAGCTCGACCGACTCGCGCGGGCAAAAGCAGACCAGCTCGATCGACTCGACTACACATACTTCTACGTCAATGTGTGGGAGAACAAATTCATAGACGGTGAGCAGCTCGCGGATTCATGGAAGCAGGCTGTCAGAGAGTTCGTCTGGAACGTGAATAGGGTAGTGCAGGATCTTACCCTCAATCTCGTTCTCCTCTTTGCCTTCATATTCCAATGGATTCTCTACGCGGTCATCGCGCTCGTTATCGCCAAATACGGCTGGAAATTCGCCAAGTCATTCTGGTTCCGCTAATAATCTCCTCCGACCATAGAAAAGAGCCCCGCGGTCGCGGGGCTCTTGAGTTGAAAAAGATCAATTAATACTGACGACATATGGAAAGTTCTTTGGGATTTCATTTCCGAGCCAATCCCACACGTCGTCATACTTGTCTGCGCATCCGATGATGCCGTCGGCGTGAGTCTTCGGATCATGACTCTTCATCGGATTGTGCCGATGGATCGTGTATCCGTTTTTCTCCGCGAAGGCTGCAAGGGCGGGGCCGAACGCGAAGTAGGCCTGGTACTCGAGCCACTCGTCATAGCGGGGCGATCCCTGTTCTGGAATTTGGTAACCGGGTTCTCGGGTGAGCAATTCTCTGAAAAACGGATCATTGATCGCGTCGCGAACTATCATATCGACGCCGTCTTTCGATACCCGGACTTTTGGATCTTCACACTTCAGCGGGGTACCGTCTTTACCGGGAGTGAAGCCCCAGTCACTTCCACAGTGGAAACAATAGTGCGTATTGTCTTGGTCCCGTATCCGCCGGAACTTAAACCGACTGAAGAAGAACGCAGACTTGCGTTGATTGTGCGCAATTGCGTGCGTCAGGAACATTCCAGTGACGTCCATATGCGTAACCTTTCTTTGAACTGAATCCGAGCGGTACTGTACAATAATATTGGCTATATTTCAAATCGGTGGAGAATTTTGCCACGCTGGCAGTATACTAAGGGTATGAAAAGGGAGCAGAAAATCGTCGCGACAGGAGCGGCGAGCGGGGTACTCACGATGCTGCTTCTGGTAGCGGGGATCGCATACATACTTCCGGATATCCGGATACTCGACTCCTTCCAAGAGCGTCTGCGATTCGCACTCATTGCCAATGTGTTCGCGATCATTCCGCTCTTTGCGATGCTCGTCGTTGTCGGCAACGCCCGTTTTTTGAGCAAGGCGATCAATCCGCTGCGTCATGCGGAAAACAAGGTCATGGAAATAGACGGACGTGTCGCCGATAACACACTCCAGCAGAATTTTGTTTTCCTCATAGTGTCTCTCACGGCTGCCACGTTCGTGTGGCATGAATACCTCAATATCGTTTGGGCATGTGGTATCGTCTTTGCGATCGCACGGATGGCATTTTGGATCGGATACCGCATTGACCCTCTCTACCGTGCCGCAGGCATGGCCGCGACGGGGTACATGAATCTCTTCATCATCATCTACATCCTCTATCGTGTTTTCTCGAGTTGAAAAAATAAAAAGATAAAGGGCCGGATTCCTAGGAATCCGGCCCGCGCTGTGCCTTGGGAGCTACATCAAACCAGGAGATGCTCCCTCGACTGATAGACACATTACTGGAAAGAACATGAAGTGCAAGTGAGTGCGGGACAGTGCCGGCAGGTTTCCCCGCCGGCACGCCCGGCGCTTACCTCACGGTAAAGGCCTTCTTGCTGCGCTCAAGACGTACGTCTCGAAACGCCGACTCACCCACATCGTCGACTTTTGGGTCGGCGAGTGTGTCGAGCGTGCAGAAAGCGCTGTTACCCCGTGCCACGTACCACGCGGCAGTGCTTGCGACCGCAGATATGGTCCCAAGCGTGAGGAGAAGCGCCACTCCAGTTGCCCGCATAACATCTCCTATATCACGCGAGCGGGCATCGGCGTCAGCGCGACACCGACTTGACCCACCTTTCGGCCCGCAGATAATGCATCAATCTTCAATCTTTGTCAAAAAAAGCTCCGCGAAAATACGCGGAGCTTTTTGTTATGCAAAGATCAAAGAAGTGGGATCAGGACAGCGCTTGGCCCAGTAGGCGATATCTTTCACCTTGCCGTAGCCGTCGATCTCTTTGTCCATAAAGTGCGCCCAGTTAATCACGTGGTCGACGTCACTCACGAGTTGAAGATGAAGATGCGGTCCCCACCCACCATTCTCATTTTTGTTGCCAACGAGGCCGATAAAATCGCCTTTCGATATCGTACGCAGTCGATCTTTCTCCTGAATGAATCCGAGATGGCAGTATATGAGCAGATGCGGCTTGCCCTTGAACTTGATCATCTGTAAGACATGTCCGCCCCAACCCCCCTTCAATGGGGAATCAGTTCCTATGTGAACGATCGGCCCATCACCAATAGCGAAAATACACGTCCCTGCGTCAAAGCTCAGATCGATACCGAGGTGGAGGAAGGTCTTATTCTTTCGAAGATATTTTACATCGGAAAGAAGCCTCGTCCTGTTCTCCATCCATCCACCATAGACCCAATCGACATGAAGGCGCTGTTCGATCCAACGCTGCAGACTCCGACCGAAGGCCGATTTTTTGCCCGCTCTCCGCTGCTTTTGCAGATGCACTTCATGTGCAGTATCTAGATCGACGAAGCTCACACAGGCGTTGGGCTGTGCCATTACTTCGGGTGCGCAAATGGGCATTTTGACTCCATTTCTGTATTTCCTGTAGTAGCCTAATGGCCCGGCGGGTAATGTCAACGGCCCCTGGCAGAGGGATTTGCTTTTTTTTGGTCTCTAGTGCATACTCCTCTCACGTTCTATGTCAGCAACAAAGAAAGCAGCAGCTCCGCGGGCTCCCCGCGCAAAGAAGGCCGACGCAGGCCCGCATCGTTTGCGCATCCGCGTGCGTGCCTATGAGCACGGCATTCTCGACTCCTCGGTGAAGCAGATCATCGATACCGCTGCCCGCTACAATGCGACTGTTGTTGGACCTGTCCCTCTCCCTATAGATATCAAGAAATACACGGTCAACCGCGCTGCCTTTATCGACAAAGACTCCCGCGAGCAGTTTGAAATGCGCATCCACAAGCGCATGATCGACATCCTCGATCCTGTCCCCAAGGTTATTGAAGCTCTCACTAATATCGACCTCCCATCCGGCGTCTCGATCGACGTAAAGATGATGTAGTCAGCACGCAGCTGCCTAATGTCAGACTTTATCTCCAAAATTCCGCACCGCGCAGGTTCTCCGCGAGATCTTCAGGGACGATGAGGGTGCGCTTGAGTGTGGAGACTGACGAGCGAACCGTGTGCATATTCGAAAGACCCAAATCCGCATCAAACCTTTGTTCCTCGTACGAAACATTTTTGAAGTCGTGTTCAAAATGAGGTATCCCGAGCGTCTTGTATATGGCAGCGATCGTATCGTGCGGTTCATGGGCGAGAGCGTCATACTCCACAAAAAATAGCCTGTCTTTGTGCTGGCCGTAGTACCCCTCCTTCAGGGCGTTGATCGCTCTCCCGATAGCACCGTCCGCACCCATTAATTTCTCGAAGCGACCGTACACAGTCATTTTGGCGTCCCATCCAAAGATACGGGACACCATATATGGATTATTCGCGACAAGGTGCTCAAAGCTATTCATGATTGAGAGAAGGTCGCGCACACAACAGATAATTTTTGTCTCGGGGAAAAGTCGCGTGAGCGAGGGGAGTTTCGCCGGCCAATTCCTGTTGGTATCGAAGATCCACGTACTTGCGACGTCTGCATAGTACGAGTCGAAGATATTGCGCAGCAAGCGTTCACGCTGCGCATTCGTGATGAATCTCACGAAATTATTCTGTCCTGACATACTTGTGACTGTTGAGGAAAAGATATGCTCGACGGGGGAGCTCATGGCCGCGTGGATATCTGGATTTTGACGCAAAATAGCAGCAAGAAGCGTCGACCCCGAGCGGGGCAATCCGGCGATAAAATACGTGTTCTTTGCCTGCGCCATAGATGGGGCCAGTATACCTTCTTGTCGCCCGGTTGTTTACAGTATCTTGAAAGCGCTGAGCTTCTTGAGGATGATGTTTGCAGCCTCAATCGCAGAAGTCTTGGTGGTATCCACTTTGATGTCGGGCGTATCGGGGATCTCGTATGGGTCGTCAATGCCAGTGAAGTTCTTGATGAGTCCCGCGCGGGCCTTCTTGTAAAGTCCTTTTGTGTCACGTTCTTCGCAGACCTTGAGCGGAGTGTGTACAAATACCTCGATGTATTTTGCGTGCCTACCGATGAGTTTTTTGTTGGCGTCGCGCGCAACTTTATGAGGAGCGACAGCTGCGCAAATCGCGATACCGCCTGTTCGGGCTATCTTTTCAGCAATACTACCCATCCGCTTTACGTTGGTGATGCGGTCACGTCTACTAAAACCGAGCTTTTTCTTGTAGTGAGCACGCACGACATCGCCATCAAGAAGCTGCACGTCTGGCAGTCTCATGTCGAGTAGTTTCTGATACACAATTCGAGCGATCGTCGTCTTGCCTGCACAGGGAAGTCCCGATAAGAAGATTACAGCTCCACCACCCGGTTTCTTTACATTGCGCAGCTCGTGAATGACCTCGGGGAACGAGAACCACTCGGGGATCGGCTCTCCGTTCGCGAGCATCTCACGAAATTTTGTACCGGAGATGTGGAGCGGTGTATCATCCTGCTTGAGTTCGGACACGGCGACGTATTCTCCCCGTTTCTTTGCAAAGACCATTTCCGGCACGATCACGATATTGATTCCAAGTAGGTGCCCGGTTTTTTTTGCGAGTCGCTGAGCGGCATATGGCTCGTAAAATGGTTCCCCAAGGGAGTTTGCTCCAGGGCCGGCGTGGTCACGTCCGATGATAAAATGCGTGGCGCCATAATTCTTGCGAATCAATGCGTGCCAGACTGCTTCACGTGGCCCGGCCATTCTCATCGCTATCGGAAGAACCGCAAGGAGTGCGTCCTTACCGAAGTATTTTTTTACGACGTGTTTGTAACCGCGCACGCGCCGTACGTAATCGATATCACCCTCTTTCGTGAGTCCTGCGACAGGGTGGAGGAGGGCTTTTGCTCCCGTTTCGCGCATCGCCCGGCGGATTACTTCGTAGTGGGCGCGATGGATCGGGTTGCGCGTCTGAAATGCCACGACTTTTTTCCATTTGCGTTTTTTAATTTCACTCTTGAGTTCGTCAGGCGAAAAACGCAGTTCCTTGAAGTCGTATGAGTGCGTGCGCCCAATACGCTCAACAGGACCTCCGAGGTACACATTGTGTGTCTCCTCGAAAAGGTATCGCACGCCCGGGTGCTCAAGACTCTCGGTGCCGTATACACTTCTTGCCTCCAACTTCTTATCCGGCGTATACATGCTTTGTATGGTGAAAAAAGCGATCGGATAGCCGTATGTATCGCACAGGACGAGGCATTCGCCGAGCGTATAGGAATCGCTCTCCGGCACATCGAGCACTATCGGCATCGGCCAGAGAGCGCCACTTTTGAGGCGCATTCGTGCGACAACCGATCTATAGTCGCCCTCCTTCAAGAAACCTTTAAGGGGGGCAAATCCGCCGCAGAGGATTTGCTCCAAATCCAGCTTTTGTCGCTCGGTAAGTTGCAGTCGGCGGATATTGGTGGGCACGGACATGTCGGCAGTATACATTCAACGGATGTATCTCAGGCATTGTAAGCGCATGCTCATGTCCTCGACTGTGTTGCAAAATGCGCGCGCATCGGAATATTGACCACGACCAAAAGCTTTTTCCGACAAACCTATTATGCAAGAATCACGGTCGCTTCCCGCGGGGATTTTTACGCAGGCATTTTTTGTGAGCATCTCATCGCTGTCGGTAAACGTGGGAGGATAATTAAAAAATCCTACACCCTCGAAACAGTACATGCGCGAATCTCCAGTGAGGAGTCCGCATGTTTTTATGTTGATAGCATTGAGCTCGGCTTTGTCGGTGTCCGGAAAGCGATTTTGTAAAAGTCCTTGGAGAAAGATGTAACATTGACGCTCATACGATGCGCCTATTGAGGAGCACGGATACGCAAGATCCCCGGCGGGGAGAGGGAGTATCGAGCTGCTGAATTGTAGGGAGAGTCCAGAATTGAAACTCTCCATGAATGCTCCCGATAGGCAATTCACGCGACCCCTTTCGTGCGGCGCAATTGCGTCACATGTATCGAGACTCTTTGGGAGATCCTTTAATTCGATGTAGATGATATGTCCGATACCGTGACAGATTGCATTTGATTGCAGGCAGTATTTCTCTCCAATCTGCATGAGCGACGAAATGTCGGTGTGCGCAATGTCCTCCTCGGCGTAGTCTTGTTTGAGTTCCGACAGAACTGCTTGGCCTATTGCGCCGTGCGTGCAGCCGTTGAAACAATCACTGGGGCACTCATCAAGTGCCTCTTCGAGGTTTCCGGTTCTCTTTACTGTCTCTTGGCCAACGACGTGCGCGACTTGATGACAGTGCTGTGTGAGCACATATGATTTTGAGTCGGTATTCACCGCGGTCAATGAGAGAATTTCTCGCGGCGTGTTTTTCTTCATCATGTGTGAAATGACTGCGTGCAAACACGCACCGGTTTGCGCGTCACTCAACAATGGCGATTTTTTTTGATCGAAACAAGCAAGAAGGTCTTGCGGGTCGAGTGCGGCATCTTTTTGCGATACCTTTTTCACAACAAGTAACACGCAAGCAATACTTGCCACGCACACGAGTAAAATAATTACAGCCCTCAATACCTTTCCCAATTGCATATTGCCCAAAAAGTGTACCACGCACGTATTGCAGAGGGTTGCGTGGCGGGAAAGTCAGCGCCGCTTACTTTTTCGTCGGAGCGGGAGTTTTTCCAAACAAACCATAGCTGTAGTCAGGAAACGATGTGCGCATGGTCTGGTAGTCGTTGAATTGCGCTAGACATTCGCTGACATGCGCCGCCGCATTGCACAGTCTGCCCGCTGCCCCGCTTGTGAAGGGCTTGCCGAAGTTTTGAAACGCTATTCTATAACAGAGGCTCTTTTCATCGGCGCTTGAAATACTCGTGCAATAGACAAGTTGTTTTTTTGCCTGAGGGTCGTCAAGATGGAGCCGGTACACAACGCCAAGTATGCACGAATCGCGCGCGATCTTATCAGGAAGCTGGTCGCAAAGTGTCGCGAGATTCAGGGTCGGCCCCGGATTATCGTCCCGTACAGTCTCATACCTTGCGTAGCGAAAGCCGAAGCCTTCATAGCAGTATGACCGAGACGTGCCCGTGAACGTGTCGCAAACCGCTCTTGTCTCTTGCGTCTCTCTTGGGATGTCGCGGACACCGGCTTCCAAGTATTTTCCTATCCGATACAAAAAAAGATAGCGGAAACAGGAGCGCTGATAGGGTATCGCGATGTTGTGGCACGAATTTGCGTACGTATCGGGTGTTTCCACCGCACGCGGTGAAGTTGTAGAAAGCAACGGGAGGAAAGACTCACCGAGCCCTGAGCCCTCCATGAAGACCCCGTCATAGCAATGGATTGGAAAGTTTCCGCTTATGGCGTCACACGCGACGAGTGATTTTTGAAAATTTTGGCTGTTGACGAAAAGAACATGTCCGATCCCGTGGCAGAGCGACGGTCCTGTGGCACAATATTTCGCACCGATTTCTTTGATGGTCTCGATGTCTGCGTGAGCAATATCGTCTGCATTCGCTTCTTGTGCCCCGAGATCATTGGTTGCCGCCGCAGCGACCACCCCATGAACGCACCCAGATCCACAAGCATAGGTACATTTTGAGAGCGCATCTTCCACGGAGCCTGACCGCGCGTATGTGCGTGTGCCGATTGTGTGAGCGATATCGTGACAATAGTCCGTGATAACTTTGTCAGATGTGGCGGATTTTATGTACGTCATGAGCGATGCCGTTGAATATGTCTTAAGAAGGCGATCTGTCGTTTCCTTCAGGCAGAGATAATCCGGAATCCGAATACCGCTCTCGCTCCTCGTGAAACAATTCACATATATTGCAGGAGAATTGTGCGCACGATCGTACCTCGTCCATGCCGTGTCGAGAAGAAAAAAAAGGAGTGCGCATATCGCGAAACACACTGAGACCGGAAAAATGTACGCATTCAAACGTGTACGTATCATGCCGAAAGAATATCACAATCGTTTTACGGTCACAGCGTGACGCCGATTTTCCGATCTGCTCCAAACAATCTTTTTTCGGCTGTGCTACCATGGCCGCATGATTATTTTCGTGGGAGGTCTTCCGGGCGATGGTCGGAATTATCTCGCGAGCAGGCTTGCGCGAAGGCTGCAATTACACCCGTACTCGAAACTCGTGAGCTTCCGGTACTCCTTGCCACCGCACGTGCGATGGATGCCGTACAGCGACACTTTTTCACAGCGCATGGTGCAAAAAACATCAATGGATTTTCCGCTCTTACTCAAAATGCATCCACGTACGATCATTACCCATGAAATTCACACGGCACGTGCCCGCGAGCTTCTGTTTGAGTCAGGGCGACGATTCGGGGACGTAATAATCGTATGGATCGAGACAGCCGACGAGCATGCAAGAGAACTTCTTCATCTTCAGACACTCGACGATATGCAAATAAAAAGGCGCCTACTGTTGCGTTCTGAGATGCAAAAGCAGCTACAGCCAATCACGGAGCCTCATATCGTATTCAAAAATACTGGAGCGCCGGAAGAATCCGCCGCGCGTTTTTGTGATGTCGTTCTAAACGAAATACACGTACTGGAATCCGCAACTGCAGAATAGGTGATCGTGGCGGAGTCCAGGCGACGAGACACGCGGGGCGCGTTACAGGAATTCATTGACACTTAATGAATTCCATGTAATAATACTGCTTAGGGAAAGGTCCATGGCGGTCCTTGATCATGCAAAAAGGTGTAACGATGAAGTTTGTCATGCTCGCATCCATTCTGGTCTCTTCCTTCGTCGGTGGTACGGCTTCGGCCTGGGAGGGCAGTAAATGCGCGTTCCCGGGAGCCCCCGCGAAGGGAGAGCTCAGGTACAAGACGCGCATTGTCATCCCAGTCGATCTGAGCGTCTGCCCCTCAGGGCGGGTGACAATCGTCGGCGGACGAGCTGCTCCCAACGGGCGCATACTCAATATGCGCACGTGCTCGTGCGTGGGGAAATAAAATCGATAAGGTCCGACAACGCGCGTTGTCGGGCCTTTTTTTACAATGCAAATACGCTGGCATGCGCAGACGCGGCTATCCCAATCTCTCTAGACGAGTCTTTGTGCGGACTTCCTAAGTAACCTAACGAGCATCGTTACCGTTTTGGTTTTTGTATTCTCGCCAAAGATTTACCAGCAGCACGAGCGCTGTAATGATCCACGCTGAAATCCAAAGATCGGTCACTATCGTAATGTGAGTATCCAAAAATTGCTGCAAAGGATCAAGACGTGTCGGCATATGACCCGCCAGTTCTTTCAATACAATGAGAGGTGGTGTGGAACTCGACATACAAAATACTAATAGTGATACCAGTTCTGCACAGGGTAGCCAACAACTTTTGCCTCAGGCGGCACGAGTATCCAGGAATTGTGTGTGAATGGCGCGTAATCAATGTCGCACATATCCGCTTGTTCAACGATTCTGTAGAAAGGCCCGCCGTTTATTGAATGATCGAATTGCAGCGCTATTCGATGTATGTTCGGATTTTGCTTGCATTGGTTGCGCAGCTTCGACCACCATTCATACGGATCGCATCTATTCCAGGCTGTTCCCGATTCATACCGCATCTCCAGGGTGTTTTCCTTTGCGCCGAGCATTGTTGCGCGCTTCACGAGGCAATAGAAGCCGCCGCAAGGTGTTCCTTCTGAAACCTCGTAATCTCTATCAGGGTCTAATTTTTCGGATGTATACCTCGTCACGGTGGCAATGCATTGATGATTTGCCTCAAACATAAACATGCCGTACCGATTTCCTTCGAGTGTGAGGTAGCGATCAGATGAGATACTGAACCCAAGCAGTTGAAAGAGCGCGACGATCACGACCAGACACCACCCCGCGATGGCGGCGCGCGTAAAAGGTGTCTTTGTGTGGCGGTACATCGGACCAAATAGAATAAGGAGAGGTGGGAGTGAGATCGAGGGGTAGTTATATATTACGAGGATCCCAGAATACAAATGAAAGAATACCGCAAATGCAAAACTGGCCCTTTGTAAAATCCAATTGCGCGAAAGCAAAAACCATGCGCCGACCACCTGCTCGAAAATGACGATGTTTGTCGCTATAGGGATGAGCCAATCAGGGAAAAGGGGAATACCGTCTACCAGGGAGCTAAAATATGTCCCCTCAATCCATGCGGGAGAGAATTTTACCGTAACCGACATGAAGTAGAATAATACGAACAGGAGTTTCAAAAAATATTCTTTGAAGGGAATGAAAAGAAGTGCCGCTGTGAGAAATATATGGTAGTAGTCGTACGGCCCCACATTGAGGTAATTGAGAGATAGCTCAAAAATTTTCCAAAGAAGAAGAAATAGCAAAAGCATGTGAGCGTGCACCCATTGTTTTCTCCACATGCAGTAGACGATAAGCAGCATGATTCCGTAGAGAGCCATGTACACTGTGGTGTGCGAATACCCGTACGGCAGCGCGTGTAATACGTAAAAATCGGCGCAGCTTTGGAAAAAAGGCCAGCACACGGCACCGGCATTGCGTGCGGCCTCTGCCGTGATATTTGAGCGTATACTCCATACGAAGAATGTGACGAAAAAATAAAAAAGCATCGCTCCGAACATCCACTGGAGAACGATGCCGCTCTCAATTTCGTCGATACTGAAAATTTTCCGATATTTCGCCGCAAAAATTCGCCAATAGTGTCTGACCTTTCCCATAGCTAATTTTCGGTAATTGTCGCTGTACCGGACAATGTATCCTGTCGGCTACATACAGTGATGGCATGCAGCGCCTGTTCCTGCTCCTCTTCAAGGTCAAGAAGCTGTGCGACTTTTGCGTCATCAAAACCCGCATACGGCCGTACATTGAGGTCGAGCGCGGTGCCGACGAGTAATATATTTTCGCTCATATGGCCGGCTTCGAGGAGGGCGTGAAGGTAGGCAAGATTGCCGTACTTTGCGGATGAGCGTTTCCACACGCTGGTAAAAACGATCAAGCTTGAAACGGGAAGCGTCTCGGGGTGCTTGGCGACATCTTTCATATTAAAGCCAGCCGGAAGATCCCATAGCCGCTCAAGTGCGTGTTTCGTCGGATTGTAATGAAATACGGCAGGGGTTTGTGATTCCAATGCCGTTGAGATGAGATATGTCTCCACGGGATAGAGTCCGCCGCCAGACGGGTAATTCCGGTTCATCACGCCTGCGCGCTTTCGCAGCGCGAGGCCAAGCAATGTCCCGAATGTTTCGAGCGAAACCGGAATCGCGGGGTCCCCGGAAAAGGCAGAGCTTCGATGTTCGAGCACACTGTATAGCGTCGTTGTGATCTGCTCGGGGTCGGGAAGCGGGATAAGCGGCATGCGAGCGTATGTCTTGTGCTGCCCCCTCGGCACGTCTTCTGGGCGGTGGGTGGCGCCACGCCTCGTGAGGCGCGCACCTCGTAATTCTGCATGCAGGTGTGATAAAAAGGATGTCATGAAAATGGGTGAGGTCTCTCGGCGAAAGGTTTTTTCAAGGGAGTGTACCCGAGAGCCTTGGGAACCTCGTGCCAGCGCGCTCCGCCAAACTGCTGAATCCAATCCATAAGATACGTGGGTTGCAGCTGCGGGATGACGACCATTTCTATATGCAGAGAGGTAGGATTTTTCGCAGATGTGCCGAGCGAAACGGAAATGCACTCGAACTCATTTTTCCTGCACCATTGCGTGATTCGCTGCAATTGCTGCTCCTCATCATCGTTATCCCATTCTGAGTGCCCGATCTCGATTTCCTTTCCCTGAATCAGAAATTCAAGTTTTTTGGCATTTTCCGGAACGCTCCAATAGTATACGCGTTCGCGATGCCCGATCTTTTCGACGGGCGTACTGTTATCCCACGTATTTCCCTCCTCGAACCATGAGCGACAGAAGCGGCGTGCGCGTATCGCCTCGGTCGTCGCTTTTTCAATTGCATAGGGGAGTGATCGATGCGCTTTAAGGCCGATCGAAAAACGGGGTGCGCCGCCACTCAGATCTTCGGTCACGACGGCCACTGCGTGAGTCGGCGCATCGGTGGGGAGCTGTATGACATGTGTCTTGAGTCGGTATCTCTCGCATTTTGCGACGCTCCTTGCGAGCGACGGAGATTGAGCGCACAGGGGAGCGAGCGCAATGCGTGGGAGAGTCATCTGATTGAGCCACATGATCATGTACGCCTCGCGCTCGATCACTTCGAGCGCGCCAGCAAGTCTCGCTCCGGATTGTGTGCGCCATGTCGCGAGGCCGTTTGTATTTTGCTGTCGGATCACTGGCTCTTGTGCGCCTCCCGGCAAATTACGACGTCGTATACCGGCCACGACCTGTGCCGGTATATACACGCTGCCTCCGTGCACTAGCGAAGTGCCCTGGATCCAAAGATATTCCGCGTCGGGGCGCAGCTGTCGTTCTGGGTACTCCGCACGCTGCTCCTCCGAAAATCCAACAATATCTTCCGGTGGAACAAAGAGCCCCAACTTTCCGATCTCGTCCTTCGTCGCACGCGTCGGATTCATAAAGTAGTCGTCCTGCGTCATCCAGATATATCGCTCAAGCGCCTCGGAAAGAGTGGCGTAGAGCGCATCTGCGTCACTTTCCCATGTGGTACCCCCAACCTGATGATTTGATTCGTTATTACAAACGGCAGTCCAGTTTCTCATGGGCGGCTCATCAGGGAAAAAGAGGCTCGTCTGACCGAATGATTTTATGACCCCGCTTTCTCTCAAGAGTGCGGCGAGTTGTAGCGGCTCGCGTAAATCTGGGCGGCCAAACGGGATTTTTTGTACGTCGAACATGACCCTCGCGCCGAGCCTGTTCTCGACATAGTTTGCGAATGCTGCGAGCGCCTTATTTTTCAAGTCGGATCCAGTGAGTGTTTGGCTGAACGGCACTGCATCAAAAATCATGCCAGCATCATAACAGTCCGAGGACCTCCATGAAAGTTCTCGGTCCTTATCCCCATTGGATTTCTTTGACAGTCGGATGGATCACCACAATAATGCATATACGTATATGGTAATCCTTGAAAAAACGAGT
Source organism: uncultured Candidatus Saccharibacteria bacterium (assembly GCA_964623775.1). Taxonomy (GTDB): domain Bacteria; phylum Patescibacteriota; class Minisyncoccia; order Phycocordibacterales; family UBA2100; genus UBA10103. Next base: position 21,667 of record CAZUVH010000004.1, read on the forward strand.
AGCGGGGTGACGGGGATTTTTAAGAAAATTGCAAGCGCAGCCCTCGTGGTATCTGGGTTTGTGCTGATATTTTTCACGACGCATTCAAAATCTTCGGGAGTCACGCAATCGATTTACGGTGCGGACGTAGCGCATGCGGATGTACCATCTGGCGACAGCGCAAGCAGCTCAGGCGACGCATCTGGCAGCGGCAGCGGCGCGAGCGATTGCGGCGGTGGCGGTGACTGCGGAGGTTCTGATGGTTGCGGAGGCTGTGGCGACAGCGGTTCTGATAGTGGGGGGTACTAAATCGTGGTGCCGAAAACAATGTCACACATTTTAAGACTTATCGTTTGGTTGCTCGCACTATTAATTCCGATAATAGTCGTTTATGGCGTCTACAACCTCGTTATACTGAAAAGTGCACAACCCGTTCCCTCTGATTTGGTCCCTATCTTGCAGGCAATCCGAAATGGAAACGAACAAGCCGCCATTGATCTCTACGAGACCATTCAGAATGATCCGAGCAAGAACGCCGGTGATAAGGCGCTCGCGACCCTTTATATTTTAAATACGAGCTACAGTTTATCCGGCGACGGCGACGACAGTCTGGAAGAGGTGAAGGCGTTGAAAAAAATAATCAATGATCCGCTGATAATCAAGAAGGTGCGAGCGGCAGCCGTCAATGTCCTTGGGAATGAGTACAATGTTTCAGGAAAGAATCTAGACGTTGTCACCGAGATTTACAAAGACGAACCATTTCGCTCATATGAAGTTCCCGGGGATCCGGAACTATCATCCTTGAACCTTCAGAAGTGGTCATACGACATGTTTCCTTCGTCTGCTGCGGCAATAAGCGTCGCACAGATCGCCTCTGGACGATATTTTTCCCATCCAGATCAGCCGGCGAGCACCACAGCGGCCTACGTGGCTATGGCCGAGGATTACCTGGGCAAGGCTGAAGCAGCCGTCATCGAGGAGCTGGAGGGCAATCCTCAGTGGTATGTGGCCAGCCATCGATACATGATATACCGCTCAATGCGAGCGATCACAATCGGTCGTCTGGCTATAACAAAGGGGGAACCGTACCGCAGTGCATACCGCAGAGAATTCGATGATTTTTTCGCACATGCGGAGGGGAAGAAAAGCGCCGCAGCAAGTAAAGCAATTCTCAGTACACGCTTTCAGTATGCCAGAGTTCTTGCCGCCGATAAGGACGAGATCAACGAAAAAATACAGCTCGACCAGCTGGCGCAAGCACTCAACTCGCTTCAGGATCCCGATAACTATCCTCTCGTACTCCTTTTTAAGAACGAGTATTTAAACCAACCAACTGGCCTGACGTGGACCGCTGTAAAACGGATGGCCACAGTATCGCCGGATTTCAAAGTTGCGGTTGAAAGGCTCACTGTTCTGGCTTCGACCCACGCTTCGCAGTGAAAAGTAGGACGATACATATTGCCCGTAAAAAGATCGTCTCGATAGGGGTGATTGTTCTCGTATCTCTCGGAGTTTTGGTTGTGTTGTACCCCGAGGTCGCGCGCGGAGTATATGAAGTCGTTTCGACACGGTTGTTTCCAAATGCTGATCGTGAATTTGCATACGGCGAACGACATTTTGATACATACAAGCCGGAAGCGTATAGCATAGACCTTGCCGAATACTTTTTTCGACAGGCGGAGAAGCATGATCCAAAAATCCCGTATCTCTACCATGAAATAGCCCGTGTCGATTTTCTGAAAGGCAATCTCCATAAGGCGCTTATCGAGATCAATATTCAGATTCAAAGGCACGGAGATAAGACGCCGAATTCGTACTACATTCGCGGGCTGATCGAAGGGTACATAGGGGATTATGTCGCTGCGGCGAAGGATTATGAGCGGTATTTACAATTCGACCCGACGAATTGGGCGGCGATCAACGACTACGCGTGGGTCCTCCTAAAAGCGGAGCGTTATACAGACGCCGAACGAGCGATAGTAAAAGGTCTCACGTATTTCCCCGACAATCCGTGGCTCCTCAACTCGTATGCCACAGCGCTCTTTGAGCTTGGAAAACATGAGCGCGCCCTCGTCAGCGCAAAAAAAGCGCAAGAACGGATGCTGCACCTGACGGAAGGAGAGTGGTCGCGCGCATATCCCGGGAATGATCCTGAGATTGCAGGGCAGGGAGTATCCACATTCAGGACAGCGGTAGAGGCGAACGTGCGCACTATTGAGGCAGCTATCGCGTCAAGCACGAAAAAGTAAAATACCTCCCCGTTCACTCGGTTTATCAACATCGTGCGCACCGTATAAAAAAAGTATTGATATGATTGGGGTAATAGAGCCGCACTCGACCGTATTTTTTTATGCAACATCCTCATACAGCAAAGAGTCGGACGTGGCATCTCGTCCGGCGTCAGCTTGCAGTCGTCGCGGGGTTGAGTATTTTTGCGTTCGCACTTTTTGTTGGCGTGAACTCTTTCGATGCGCGCCAGACCAACCTTTCTCCCGAGGTCAAATTTACCGATGTCTCCGCGAACGGCATGCAGATAGTCCCCGCGTCTTGCCCCTCGTCGCCGCACTATGCGGGTGAGTGCAGTGCTTGTACGATAAGCGCCTCGCCATCGACGATATTAGAAGGTCAAAGTACAACATTGACATGGGCAACGCCCGTTCTTGATCCTATATACACGGCCAGCGGATCAATCAGCCCGACCGTCGGCGCCGTTGCAGGATCAGGCAGTACCGCCGTAACCCCATCTGTCACTACGACATACACATATTCAGGCACTTATTACTTTGGCGGTGCCCCGACGGCGAGTACGTACACGTGTGCGACGACGGTCACGGTTAATGCGTTACCGCCCGCAGCCGTAACGAATCTTACGGTATCGACCCCTGCACCTGGCACATCGGCGACTCTCACCTGGACGGCTTCTCCTGGGGCAACCAACTACTACATCAACGTCAACAACAAAATGAACGCATGGGGGCCAACTCTCTGCAATGGCACAATAAACGACGGCAATACAAATGACCTGTGCTATGCCTCGACTGCGGGTACATCGTATACATTTCCATACTGTATTCCGGGATCAGATTACTGGGCGGTCGTATACGCAAGTAATTCGGGAGGAACTTCCGCCGGTACAGTCATAGATTTCTCTTGTCGACCCGGCCCGGTGACCAACCTTACAGCGTCGTGTCCTGCGCCAGGGACTGCGGCAATCTTGAATTGGACCGCCGTTTCTGGGGCAACCAACTACTACATCAACGTCAACAACAAAATGAACGCATGGGGGCCAACTCTCTGCAATGGCACAATAAACGACGGCAATACAAATGACCTGTGCTATGCCTCGACTGCGGGTACATCGTATACATTTCCGTACGGCATCGGAGGATCAGATTACTGGGCGGTCGTATACGCAAGTAATTCGGGAGGAGTTTCGACCAGTACAGCCGTAGATTTCTCCTGCGTTTCGCCGTGTGCCGACAGTTACTTCTGTCAGGGCAATGATCTCATGCATCAAGATACGGCTTGTAATAATACGGTCAGCTTGATATGCAGCTATGGATGTTCAGCCGGCGCGTGCATTGTGCCGAACCCCACGATCAATCTCTCTGTCACGCCACTGCTCCTCCAAAAGGGTGAGATGTCACAGGTGGTGTGGAGCACTACCGACATGAGCTCTTGCACCGTGACGAGTAACAACGGCGCTTCGTGGAGCGGGCTCTCCGGCTCGCAGACCTCGCCGGCGATACAAATGCAAACGATCTTCACTGTCCGCTGTACTTCGGTCATGGATACCACGGTCTCGCAGGCTGCGACAGTCAATATCATCCCGGTATTCTGCGAACCGGGGACACCGGAGTGCTAAGACTAGAGTCTCGGGGGCAATGATTCGTACAGGAAAGACTCACCGCACCTTTTTCAGGCAATACAATTCGTTGGCTACCGTGCGCGCAAAAATTGATTTTGTTTTTTCGTTGTACGCAATTTTACTCATGAAGCGCTCACTTGCCTGGAAATAGCCGATCTTTGTGCCGCACTCAACATCTATTTCATACAGACATCCGTCGTTGGAGCCGAGAAAGAGGGAATCGTCCACAATAGCGGGCGCGCCGAATATCCTCCCACGCGTCTCAAATGACCATCGTCTCTTTGATGTCTCGATATCGATCGCATAGAGCGATTTGTCGAGCGAAGCTACGTACACGGTGCCTTCGTGAACGAGGGGTATGGAGTAGATCGCGGCACCGGTCTCGTATGCATAGAGCGGCTCTCCCGTCTGCGCGGAGAGTGCATACAGCTTTCCGTCCATTGAAGCAAAGAAAATGATTCTTCTTTTCGGATCGTACGCTGGAGCGACCTTGATATCGCCCCTGGTCGCATAACGCCAGAGCAATTGGCCCGTTTTTGCATCGTACGCATAGCAGATGCCGTCGTTGCTCCCGATCACGACGATCCCTTCTTCTCGTATATAGAGGGGTGACCCATGGGTGAGTGCGGGGGATTTCTCTTGCCAACGCCTTGCCCCGGTGTGCATATCAAGCGCTACGATCCCACCGCGTTTGCCAAAGAGTCCGAATTCCAAACCGATATAGATGAGGCCGAGATCCGGCGCGAGCGACGGGGAAGAGCCGACCCAGTCGGCGTCGTCGTAGCGCCATTTTTCCGTGCCTGTCTTCGCGTCGAGTGCGTACACGACGCCGTCATATGCGCCGAAGTACAAGATTCCTTTGTGAAGCGCGGGAGTCGAAAGAATCCCTTTTCCTTCCGGATATTTTCCTACAGTGAATTCCCAGGCGACCTCGCCACTTCTCTGGTCGAGCGCGCGCATGACGCCGTCGTCACACCCGAGATACACGAGCGTGTCGTCGATGACCGGTGCGGATTTCTGCACGACGGTATGAAAGCTCGGGTTGGGCCCTGTATATCGCCACACCGTCTCGAATTCGCTCCCTTTTTCCGGCGGGGTGTTTTTGAGGAGCGGCATCCCGAAATCTTCGAGCGTAAAGAGATTATGTACGGCGACACCCTTCTCTTCGAATTTTTTGTACGCGTCTTCTGATCTAAACGCGAGAATTGTGAATATATCGGTGACTTTTTTTCCTGTGTCAGCAAGCACGGCCAACTGCTTTTCAAATGTAGAGCCTGTATTGATGAGATCGTCGACGAGGACGATCGGATCATCGGTGAGCGTGCCTTCGATCTGACGCATGAGACCCTGGCGTTTGCGCGATTTGCGGATATAAAAACCATTGACGGGGGTCCCGCGCTCGACTCCTTTCATCACGATCGCAGAGACGAGCGAGATCGCGGCCGTTTCCATTGCGCCGACCTGAAAGGGGAGCTTCGGGGCGTACAGTTCCCAAAAAATCTCGGCATATCGATTGAGCCACTGCGGCTGGAGCATGAGCGCGCGGAAATCGAACAACCAATCCTCACGTCTTCCCGACTGCTCGGATGCGACGATGACCGCCCCCGATTCTCTTTTTACGAGGACTACGGACTCTATTGCCTGTCGTAGATCGTCGTATTTTTTTTTCATACCGCGTGCTATTTTTTGCGGCTCGCGAGAGTTCGAAATGAAAGCTCGTTTTCATTTCGTTCGAGCGAAGACGCAAAAAAGGTTTAAATCTTTATAGCATGAGGCATACACATGTGTAATGCCCTGTTTCTGTCTCATACACAAAAAAAGACCGCCCTATGCAAATGGGGCGGTCTGAAAGTTCTTAGGAAGATTTATTTGCAGGGTGGTCGGATCCTGCAGCTAAACGGGCCGTTCTCGCCGATACCGTTCCAGTTGCAGGTGCTCTTGCACGTCCTGTAGGCAACCCCACAGTCCGGTGAGGGCATTTTGGCCGCCCGACGTGCCTCGCACGTCGATTTGCCTGCCTCACACGAGGGAATTGTATTGCAGAACTGCGCTGACGCAGGGGACGCCACCACCACGGCAGCAACGAACATCGTCGCAAGAAGTACACGCATGTCTCGCTCCTTCCTATCGCACGCATTTTGCGCACGATCTCTAATGCAGATTAGACCCTTTTAGGGGCACAAGTCAATTTTTTTGCGCCGGCAGCTTCATCCTTTGCACACGGTGATCGTATGCACCGTTTGCTCCTCACTTTCGTCGAGATCAAGAAGCTCCGCAATGCGCTCATCATTAAATCCGGCAAAAGGTCGAAGGTTGAGCCCGAGCGCGTTCCCGACGAGGAGGATATTTTCGCCCATGTGACCTGCTTCCAGAAGCGCTACCGTGTACGTGAAATCCCCGTATTTTGTGGAGGAGCGTCTCCATACGCTCGTAAAAACGAGAAGCATTGAAGGGGGAAGTGACTCAGGATATGCGGCAAGCTGTTTTAGATCGTAGTCCTCGGGAAGGCTCCAGAGGCACTCGAGCGCATGATCGCTCGGATTGTAGTGAAATACTGCTGGTGCCTGTGATTCGAGTGCAGTCGATACGAGGTACGTTTCGATTGGATAGAGCGCGCCTCCCGAAGGGTAGTTGCGATTTACGGAATTTGGTCGCCTCTGTAGCGACCCGAGCAACGTGCCGCATTCTTGCAGAGTGAGAGGCGCGCACGTATTTCCTCCAAAAGACGAATGACGGTGTGTGATAGCGTCCTGTAAATCCACACCGAGTTTCGCCGGCTTCGGAAGCGGGATCTGCTTCATGCGAGCGTAGCGTTTGTGCATCCCCGTGGGCACGTCTTCGGTACGGTGCGTGGCGCCTCGATGCGTCAGAAGTGTGCGACGCAAATCTGTATGCAGGTGAGATAAAAATGATGTCATAAGAAAGGGTGCGGTCTCTCTCCAAACGGTTTTTTGCGCGGCGTATACCCAAGTGCTTTTGGAACGTCATGCCACCTGTCACCGCCGAATTGTTGCACTGATTCATTGAGATATGTCGGCTGGAGCTCGGGAATCACCATCATCTCTATGTGCAAGTGCGTTGGGTTTTTTTCTGAAGAAGTGAGAGGGACTGAAATACACTCGTAATCCTTATCCTTGCACCACTTAATAATCCTCTGCAAGTGCTCTTTCGTCGAGTCATTATCCCATGGACTCTTTTGGATCTCGATTTCCGGACCCTGCACCATAAATTCCAGGTGCTTGGAATGTTCGGGCACTGCCCAGTAGTAGACACGATCCATGTGGCCTATTTTCTCGATTGGAGTGCTCACGTCCCACTGGTTGCCCGCACTCATCCATTGTCTGCATAAACGATTCGCTCGGATTGCCTCAGCCATGGCTTTTTCGATGGCATGGGTGAGAGAGGTGTGAGCATTGAGGCCTATCGTGAAGCGGGGCGCGTTTCCCGATACATCCTCCATAATGACCGCTACAGCATGGACTGGTGCATCTGTCGGTAGTTGAATTACGTGTGTCCTGAATTGATATCGCTCGCAGAGCGCGACCGCGCGCCTGAGAGTTTGCGACTGTGCGAGTAGTGGAGAAAGTGCGATGCGGGGAAGTGTCAGCTGGTTGAACCACATGATCATGTACGCATCCCGTTCGATAAGCTCAAGCACCCCCCCAAGCCGGGCCCCGTTTTGTGTCGGCCATGTCGCAAGCCCGTTGGTGTTTCGCTGGCGGATAAGAGGTTCCTCTTTGGAACCCTGCCAATTAAGCGACGAACAGCTCACTGTCTGCGCTGGGATGTAGACAGAGCCTCCCTGTGTAAGGGATGTGCCCTGTATCCAGAGGTACTCTGCGTCGGGACGGAGGCGACGTCGGGGGTACTTTTCGCGCTGTTCGTTTGTAAAGCCCACAAAACTTTGCGGAGCTACGTGCCGTCCGTACTCAGCTATTTGTTCAGTAGTTGCCCGGACCTTACCAGTGAAATAGTCATCTTGAGTAAACCAGATGTAACGCTCAAGAGCCTCCGCAAGTGCCGCATACAAGGCGCCCTGGTCACTATCCCAGGAATAGCCGTTTGCCATGTGGTCTGTGGTGTCGTTGCATATGGCATACCATCCCCACATGCGCGGATCATCGGGACTATACGAGACTCTCCCGAGAGATTGTATGACACCAGCCTCTTTTAAAAGGGTGGCGAGTCTGAGCGGCTCTTCTAGGTCTGGGCGGGAAAAGGGGATATTGCGTAGATCCTTCACTATTTTGACGCCAAGATTTTTTTCCATGTAATCCGTCAGGGTTCTTCGCGCTCTGCTTCGTATATCGGCGCTCTCCAGTGTGTCGCGGTAGGGCACCGCATCGAAAATCATAGCGAGATTATAGCAGCATCCACGCTGTCCGATACATTTTGCGACTATCCACCGAATGTCATTGATGCATGGTCGCGTTCTTGTAATAATGTACACATCTGTATGGCCATCATTGAAAAGACAAGAAGCGGTGTACGAACCTTTTTTGAAAAAATCGGACAAGTGGGACTTATCACCGTTGGACTCGTGTCGCTCTTTTTTGCCCCTCATCCTAAATCATCCGATGTCGCACAATCAGGCGAGCATCTATTTGGTGCCGGCGTCGCGCATGCAGACGCGCCCTCAGGAGATTCGGCAAGCAGCGCCAGTGGCGATGCTGGCTGTGGTACCGGCGGCTGCGGTGCCGGCAGCAGCGATAGCGGTGGCGGCAGCGATAGTGGCTGCGGCTGCGGTGGGTGCTACTGAGTTGAACAAATTTAATCTTACCCATGTTGCATACTACAAAACTGATCAGTTGGCTCGCTGGACTATTGCTTGTTGGGACGCTTTTTTACACGGTCAGTTATTTTTCTGGCACTCTGCGATCAAAAAGCGACGCGCCTTTCTATACAGTAGATCTTCTTACCGCAAAAGCAGGGGGCGATAACGTGGTGGCACTGGCACAATACCGTGCAATTCAAGATGATCCCAGGAAAACAAGCGAGGAAAAAGCGCTTGCCGAACTTCTCATCGTCGGCGCTGAGTTCAGCCAGACAGGTGATGTGAAAGCTCGATTGCGTGAAATTCAGAAGATGAAAGAAATTTCAATGGACGCCTCGCTTTCTGCAGGTGTCCGCGCAACAGCGATGGCGATTCTTGGCAGCGAATACAGCGTGTCTGGCAATGATCCGGTTGTCTTTGCCGAAATCTACAAGGACCCACCTTTTGATTCGTATCTTGTGCCAAATGATCCCCACCTCTCGGCGCTCAATATAGAGAAAGCGTCGTACGCTATAGTGCCCACGCCCGTCGCTGCCGTGAAAATTGCTCACATCGCATCTGGCCAGTATTTTGCCAATCCAAATCAGTCGGCAAGTACTAGGGCAGCCCATATTGCCATGACAGAGGAGTATATCAATAAAGCCGATGTGGCTGTGATGAGAGAGATACGCGGGGCCGGCTATACAGAAGGTGATCGATATATGTTTTATCGCGCACTGCGGGCGGTCAGTATCGGCCAACTGGCGGCCGCGAAAGGACAGCTCGAGGGGGGCGCTTATCGCAAGGAATTTGAAGACTTTTTCACGCTTGCGCAGTCGAAGAAAAGTTTTGCTGCAAAAAATTCACTCCTGAACGTTCGTTATGAGTATGCTTCGATTCTTGCGGCAGATGAGGATACTGCAGCCGAAAAAGCACAGCTTGATCTGCTCGCCCGGGAATTGAACGAGCTTCCCAATCCCAAAATCTACACCCTTGTTTTGCTCTTAAGAAACGAGCACACGTATCGCCCCACGGGTCCGGTCTGGGTTGCGACAGAAAAAATGTTTAAAGTATCGCCGGATCTTAAGGCTGCGGTTAACAAGATCATCGCGTCCTGACCACAGTGAAAAGCAGACGGCTACATTTTGACTGGAAGTGGGCGGTGCGCATTTTCCTCGTAGTCGCGATTGTCGCGCTCATCTTCCCAGAACAGATTCGTCAGGGATACGAAGTGGTGTCGACTCGACTGCTTCCCGACGCACAGCGCGAATTTCAGTACGGTCAACGACACTTCAATGCTGCGGACCCCGTAGCATACAACGTCGATTTGGCAGAATATTTTTACCGCCAGGCAGAAAGGCATAATCCCAGCATCCCGTATCTGTATCATGAGTTGGCGCGCATTAGTTTTCTCAGGGGTAGGTTCGAGCAAGCACTTCTCGAAATCAACCACCAAATCCAGCGTCACGGCGACAGGACGCCAAATTCGTATTACATGAGGGCACTCATCGCGGGATATAAAGGCGACTACGATATAGCGATACGCGACTATGAATACTTTTTGAAACTCGTGCCCACTAGCTGGGCGACTGCCAACGACTATGCATGGGTCCTTCTCAAGGCCGACAAGCCCGAGAAGGCTGCGAAAGTCACGGGAGATCTCTTGAAAGTACATCCCGAAAATCCGTGGCTCCTGAGCACCCACGCCATAGCGCTCTATGAAATGGGCGATTTGCACGGGGCGCTTCGAGTAGCAAAGGAGGCCCTGGCTGCCTCGGCAAAGATAACTGAAGCGCAGTGGCTCAAGGCGTATCCTGGAAATGATCCGCGCACCGCACAGCAGGGGATTGAGACGCACCGCACGTCTATCGAAGACAATATACACAAGATAGAAATAGCAATTGCCGAGGATGCGATACAATAAAGTGAAATAGTATGTCTCATTCGCACCGGAACTCTCTATCGAGATCGGCAAAAAAAGAACTGGCTATGTGGGCAGTACTCCTTTTTGCTGCGGTCGCATTCTCGTTCTCAGCAAGCACTAATGCGTCGACACCGTTCACATCCTCGGAGGTACATTTTGCGGACTCTTCAAAATCGGGCCTCTCGATCGTGCCCGCGTCGTGTGAATCGGGCATCGCCCATGAATCCTTCATGTATAACGGTGTGTTTACCACTGAGTGCAGCTGTCCTGCGGGCACAACCTTCACCTCAACTCCTAATCCAACGTTTCCTCTGGCCCCGTATCTCACATGTACACCAAATGTATGCACTGGCACCGATCCAGCCAACGCGACGATGTGCACGGGGGATAGCAGTGGGCTCTCGGCAAACACCGCGAAGACAGTTGCGACTGCCTGCGGAACACCAAAATGCGAATTTACCTGCAATAGCGGCTTCGTGAAATCCGGGAATACATGTGTGCCGGCTGTATGCACCGGCTCTGATCCAGCGAACGCGACTATGTGCTCGGGCGACAACACAGGACTATCGGCAGATACGGCTAAGACAGTTGCGGCTGCCTGCGGAGTACCAAAATGCGAATTCACCTGCAACAGCGGCTACCTAATATCCGGGAATACATGCGTGCAGTCGTGTCCCGCCGGTCAGGTGTGGAACGGCAGCGCATGCGTGTCGGCATGTCCAGCAGGTCAGACATGGAACGGTAGTGCATGTGTATCGTCGTGTCCTACGGGGCAAGTCTGGAATGGGAGTGCTTGTGTCCTCACGTGTCCGGAAGGTCAAACGTGGAATGGTAGTGCGTGCGTCGCGATGTGCACGAGCGGCCAGGTGTGGGACGGTACTGCCTGTGTGACGCCACAGTTTTCATGCACCGGATCCATACCGTCCAACTCTGCACTTTGCGCGAGCGACAATCTGGGACTTACGTCAGATACGCCGAGAACGCTTGCAGCATCGTGCGGTGCACCAAAATGTGAATATCTTTGCAATGGCGGCTATGTGAAGTCCGGCAACACATGCGTAGCAACATGCCCTTCGGGTGAGATATGGAACGGCAGCACGTGCGTCACGAGCTGCCCGACCGGACAGACGTGGAACGGCACTTCTTGTGTGCCGATCTGCACGGGCGGTCAGGTCTGGAATGGTAGCGCCTGCGTGTGCCCGAGCGGACAGACGTGGAATGGCAGTATGTGCGTCGGATCGTGCGCCGATACCTATTTCTGTCAGGGCAACAGTCTCTACCACCAGAGCGCGAGCTGCGAAAATACGCTATCGCAGACGTGCAGCTACGGCTGCTCTGCGGGCGCATGCAATGCGCAACCGGCGGGGAATATTGATTTCGTCGTAACGCCGCTTCTCGTGAGAAAGGGTGAGACGGCCCAAGCCACCTGGAGTACGATCAATATCACTTCGTGCACCGTGACGAGCACCAATGGAGCAGCGTGGAGTGGTACATCAGGCACAGAGGTATCAGCACCCATAAATGCCCAGACGGTCTTCACGATTCGCTGCAATTCCAACACGGGATCGGTAATTACGAAGACCGCGACTGTCAACATCATCCCTACATTCTGCGAAGCGGGCTCGCCCGGTTGCTGATATGAATAAAACATTGAGTGCGGTACATTCGTCGCGCTCGGGCATGGCGAGTGTGCTAGCAACAGTCGTCCTTGCGCTGGCGCTGGCTTTTTTCCAGACGCCGATTGCCTCGGCACAGACGAATGACGCGACAAACAGCGAACTACGTGCGGCGGTGGAAACACTGCTCCTCGCTGATCCGCGCGCAGCATCTTTGCCGCAGCAAGAATTTGATGAGATGGTCAGTGCGCTCGTCGCTGCTGCCGAGAAAAAGGGGCTGACCGCGAGTGAGATTTCGTGGCGCCCGCAACCAGTCTCGAGCTATTCTCAGAGCGCTTCGGTCGGCGAGATACAAGCCTGCGCCGATAATTCCATCTTGTGCATGATCAACGAAGCGTTTGGATTTACCGGCCCCGATATCAGCATACCGATGTGGTTTGGTATCTGCTCTGCAATTTTACTCTTGATCCTCGGAGGTATGATCGAGGTGCATCGTCGTACGCACGCGGCACCGACCATCAAAAAGTAGGACAGCCCCTAGCGAATTTGCATTTTCAGACACACTAGCGTATATTGCCTGCACGTCCTGCTTCGCACGGACAAGCCATGTCCCCATACGGGACCACTGGAGTGAGCCACTGGCCCGCTTCAGCGCGGCCATTTTCATTCAAAAATATGAGCAGCAAATTCATGTTGGGCACAAAAGGGAAGATGACGCAGGTCTTCGATGAGAAGGGCGTCGTTTCGGCTGCGACGATCGTCAATGCCGGCCCCCTCACCGTCACACAGGTAAAGGACAAACCGAAAGACGGCTACCAGGCGGCACAGGTCGGCTTTGGTACGCGTCGCGAGAAAAACGTGAACAAGCCGCAGCGCGGTCACCTCAAGGATCTCCCGCTTCCTCGCTACATGCGCGAGTTCTCTCCTGAAGTAGAGGTCAAGCGCGGCGATACTATAGATATATCGATCTTCGCACCAGGGGATATGGTAGAGGTCTCTGCTATTTCCAAGGGTAAGGGCTTCCAGGGAGTCGTAAAACGCCATGGTTTCCGCGGCGGTCCGCGCTCGCACGGTCAGAAAAATAAGGAGCGCGCTCCAGGATCAATCGGTGGCGGCGGTCGCGCCGGCGCGCGTGTCATCAAGGGTATGCGCATGGCAGGACGCATGGGCGGTACTCGCATTACGGTCAAGAATCTCCGCGTCTTGCAGGTAGATCCTGCTTCAAATACACTCGTCATCTCAGGAGCTATCCCGGGTCACCCTGGCACGCTCATAGAAATCCGCTCGCAAGCGAATCACGATAAATAACCAAGAAAATTTTGTATGGAAACACCTATTTACAACGCGCAGGGAAAGAAGACCGGAACACTCGCATTGCCTGAGAACGTCTTTGGCGTGCAGTGGAATGACGCGCTCATGCACCAGGTCGTCACCTCGATGCACTCGAATGCACGTCCGAATGTCGCCCACACCAAGGGTCGCGGTGATGTACGTGGCGGCGGTCGCAAGCCCTGGCAACAGAAGGGTACTGGCCGCGCTCGTCACGGCTCCACCCGCTCTCCGATTTGGAAAGGCGGCGGTGTTACTCATGGACCGACCAACCAAAAGAACTACGAAAAGGCGATCCCGAAGAAGATGCGCGCCAAGGCCCTCTATATGGCGCTCTCACGCAAGCTCAAAGACGGTGAGATCCTCTTTGTCGATTCCTTCGGCATCAGCGAGCCCAAGACGGCGGTCGCGATGAAGTCGCTCGTTGCACTCTCCAAGATTTCCGGATTCGGGAAGATGGTGACCAAGGGCAAAAACGCAGCGCTCGTTGCGCTTGCCGATCCTACGACAGCCACGACCAAGAGCTTCCGCAATATCAGCAATGTCTCGTGTGTGCCGGTGCGCCAGCTCAATCCGATCCAGATTCTCGGCAATTCCTATATCGTCATCGAAAACCCTGAAGCATCGGTCGCGATAGTCGCAAGTCGCCTTAATAAGGGTGTGTCGGAGGCTGCGTCGAAGGCAAAACCGGCTGCGAAAAAGAAAACTGCGAACTAATCACTGATAACTGACAACTATTCTTATGGCACTCTTCAGCAAAAAAGACACAAAAAAGAAGGATGAAGCGAAGGCGGTAGCGACAAAGACATCTTCTATGGCGCGCGACCTCTCGCATGTCTTGCAGCACGCACGCATCACCGAGAAGGCGACGATGCACAGCGAGCAGGGCGTCTATACTTTCAACGTCGCTCCGCAGACTACGAAGAACGAGATCAAGCAGGCGGTCTTTTCTCTCTACAAGGTCACCCCGCGCCTCGTACGTGTACTCAAGGTCAGGGCAAAGGTGCGCCGCAATGCGCGCACGGGCAAGATTGGTATGACGACCGGCGGCAAGAAGGCCTATGTGTACCTCAAGAAAGGCGAAACGATCAATCTCTCGTAATTTGAGTTAACTATAAATAATGTATGGCAATCAAAACTTACAAACCGACAAGCAAATCGCAACGTCAGCACACGTCGATTGACTACTCCAAGCTCCTCTCGGGCCACCGCCCTGAGAAATCGCTCATGAAGGGTAAGAAGAGTATGGGTGGTCGCAATTCCTTTGGACGCATCACGACGCGTCATCAGGGAGGCGGTCACAAGAAGGTCTATCGCATGGTTGATTTCAAATTCGATAAGAAAGACATCCCTGCGAAGATCACGACCATCGAATACGATCCGTTCCGCTCCGCATTTATCTCGCTCGCGGTCTACGCCGACGGCGCAAAGCGCTACATCGTGGTGCCTCGCCACATGAAAGTGGGGGACACATTCATGGTGTCGGAAAAAGCTCCTGTCACCCTCGGCAATCGTTTGCCACTCGGCAAGATCCCGGTAGGTACATTTGTCTACAACATCGAATTGAAGCCGGGCAACGGCGGCAAGATCGCACGATCTGCAGGTAATTTCTGCGAAGTGGTCGCACAGGATGCAGGCTACACGCACCTCAAGATGCCGTCGACCGAAGTACGTCGCATCATCGAAACCGCATGGGCATCGATCGGTGAGGCTTCCAACGAAGAGCACCGCTTGGTCAATCTCGGCAAAGCTGGCCGTAGCCGCTGGCTCGGTGTCCGCCCGACCGTCCGTGGTACCGCAATGAATCCAGTCGATCACCCACACGGCGGAGGTGAAGGTAAGCAGGGTCGTGGTCTTCGCCGCGCGAAGTCCATGTGGGGCAAGCCGACTGGCAAGGGTCAGAAGAGCCGTCACCCGAAGAAATATTCCAACGTCTTTATCGTCTCGCGCCGCAAGGTCGGAAAGAGAAAGTAAAAACAAAAGAAAAGGCCCGGAGAAATCCGGGCCTTTGTAGTTTTTATCAAAGGATGTTTCACCTCTGAGAGAAGCAGCGTTACTTCTTTCGAGCGTTTTTTCCGAGTATGCGTCGCAGGCGATTATTCAAAATCGCAGCGACTTCGCGCTGACTCTTTACGCGCGAGTTTTCAACGTCCACAGACTTTTTGCGAGTTTTCGCGGCCATAGCACCTCTCCTTTGCCAAGCCTATTTATAGGGGAGAGAGTTTGAATTATCAAGTAAAAAAAGAACGGCGAATCGCAATGCAATTCGCCGCCGCGTCATTTTTTGAGCTTCAAAAGGCTCAAGCGGGATTCCTCGACCATGTTCTCGATTCGGACTGCAACTACGGCAATGACTTTTTTCTCGGCATACAGTACGGCGTTTTCTCCGCGCTTATCCAGGTGAGCCGAGAGTTCCGAGAAGAACCTGGCGAGCTCTGGTCCTGAAAAGGCCGCAACTTCTTTAGCGAGCTCCAATGCGTGAGGGTGCTCGTCTTTCCACGGTCCCGCCATGAAAGCCTCCTTTACCAGCATCCTTTATAGACGAGAAAGTTTGACCCCGCAAGCATAATTTGGGCTTGCCGAAGGCCCCTACTGCGATCAATAAACGAAGGTAGTTCATCTATACTGCGTGGCCGACCTCAAATACAGCTGCGACGGTAAAAAAGCAGGAGCCCAAATTTTGCTTCGGGGTTTGACTTATCAAGCTATTTCCTATACATTGTGCGGACTCCCGCAGCCCGCGGGTTTTAAATTGAACAGGATACACTCATGTCACGCTCACTCAAAAAAGGTCCGTACGTGGACGAAAAATTGATGAAAAAGGTAGGCGCTCGCAAGCCGAATGCGGGTGTTATTAAGACGTGGCGCCGCGCTTCCACCATCGCTCCTGAATTCGTAGGCTACACCTTTGCAGTACACACCGGCAACAAATTTGAAGACGTCTTCGTCACTGAAGACATGGTAGGGCACCGACTCGGCGAATTCGCTCCGACCACTAAATTCATCCGTCACGGAGGCAAGATGCAGAAGGAGGCTGAAATGGCTGCGAAGGCTGCTGAAATCGCTACCGCTCAGGCTGCCAAGGCCACTGCCGACAAGGGCGCCAAGAAATAATCTATGAAGGCCACGCTCACAAATTTCCATCAACCACCGCGCAAAGTCCGCCTCGTCGCTGATTTGATCCGTGGCAAATCAGTACCCGCTGCACGCGTCGCGCTCTCATTTTTGCCGAAGAAGTCCGGCCCGGCGATCGCCAAGCTCTTGGATTCTGCTGTCGCCAATGCAGGTCAGATGAATTTCTCTGCCGATCAGCTTTTTGTAAAGAGCATCATGGTCGACAAAGGTGTCGTCATGCGCCGCGGTCGTCCGTTCTCGCGCGGTCGCTCTGGTACGATTCGCAAGACCTTGAGCGTCGTTCGTCTCGAATTGAGCCCGCTTGCAAAGATGGATGCTCCAAAGGCTGCGAAAAAGGCGGCCGCTGAGAAATCTGTTGCAAAGAAAACTGTTGCCAAGAAGACGAATAAAAAAGATACAAAATAATTTATGACACATACAGTACATCCATACGCACATCGTCTCGGAATCATCCGCGATTGGAAGTCGCGCTGGTTTGCCAAGAGTCCTGCTGAATACCGCGAAGGTGTCATGACTGATGCCACGATCCGCCGCTTCCTCAAGAAGCGCCTGCGTGGCAATTATGTCACTTCTGTCGAGATCGAACGCAACGAAAAAGCGATCCGTATCCTGATCAAGACTTCCCGTCCGGGACTCGTGATCGGCCGCGGGGGAGAGGGCTCTGCCAAATTGATCAAAGAGATTGAAGCGGTGGTTCGCAAAGTGCCCAAGTACCACAAGAAGGCGATCAAGCTCGATATCGAAGAGGTTCGCTCACCGGAATCGCAGTCACCGGTCGTCGCATACATGGTCGCAGAAGGCTTGGAGAAACGTCAGACGTTCCGCCGTGTGCTCAAGCAGACGGTCGAGAAGGTGATGGCGAATCGCGATGTGCAGGGCGTACGCATCTGCATCTCCGGACGCTTGGGTGGCGCTGAAATGTCCCGCACGGAAGAGATCAAGCGTGGCCGCGTACCGCTCCAGACGCTTCGCGCTGACATCGACTTTGCTCGCGAGGTCGCTTATCTCCCGTACGGCGTGATCGGCGTAAAGGTCTGGATCTATCGCGGCGAGATTTTTGCCGAGGATAAAAAGGCAGGCCGCACGCAGTCTAAATAATATTTGATGTATGTTGGCACCAAAAAAAGCTAAATATCGCAAGTGGCAGTCGGGTCGCAAGAATGCGAACCGCATGAACTTGCCCGATACGCGTGGTCTCACCGTGGCGTTTGGTTCGCACGGCCTCAAGGCTACGACCGCCGCACGTCTCACCTCGAATCAGATCGAAGCTGCGCGCCGCGCTCTCTCGCGCGCGGGTGGCAAGACGGCAAAGATCTGGGTGCGTGTTTTCCCTGACCGACCATGGACGCAGAAGGCTGCAGAAGTGGGCATGGGTAGCGGAAAGGGCGATGTGCAAGGCTATGTAGCCGAAGTAAGGCCGGGTCGCGTGATTTTCGAGATCGATGGAGCACCGGAAGCTGTTGCGAGAGAAGCGCTTCGCAAAGCCGGTACCAAGCTCCCGCTCAAGGTCCGTGTCGTTGCGCGCGTATAAATATATTTATGACAACTTTTGAAAAACACAGCGTCGAAGACTTGCAGAAATTGATCGCCGATAAGCGCGAGGCGCTTCGCACATTCCGCTTTGGAGGCGCTGGATCACGCACACGCGATGTGCGCTCGGGTCGCAACCTTCGTAAGGAGATCGCACAGGCCCTGACCGAGCTTAAAGCGCGAGAAATTGCATCTAAGAGCAAAACGAAGTAAGGTACACATTCACGTATGGAATCAAAGACACAGACACAGGGAAAATTCTTCGACGGCGTCGTCACCAAGACGGCGATGAAAGACACGGCGACCGTGACGGTGCAGCGCTACGTGAAGCACCCGAAGTACAAGAAGTACATGAAGAAAAACGTAAAATTCCTCGTCCACGATCCGGGCAACACGCTCGCAGTAGGGGACAAGGTAACGATCAAAGAGACACGTCCGATCTCAAAGCTCAAGCGCTTTGTAATTGCGCAATAAATTAATTTTCGAATTCTATGATTCAAGATCGCTCACTCGTAAAGATTGCAGACAATTCCGGCGGAATCATCGGCCGTATTTTCAAGATTCTTGGCGGCTCCAAGAAGCGCTATGCTGGCATTGGCGAAGAGGTCGTCCTCTCGATCCAGACCGCGCAGCCGCGTAAGTCGGTAAAGAAAAAGGAGGTCCACAAGGCCGTCGTCGTCCGCACCAAGAATGCACTTCGCCGCAAGGATGGCTCGTACATCCGCTTCGATGAAAATGCAGTGGTACTCATCACCGGATCAGGTAAAGAACCCAAAGAGCCAAAGGCAAACCGCGTATTCGGCCCGATCCCACGCGAAGTCGTCGAGCTTGGATACCAGAAAATTGGCTCTCTTGCGCCAGAAATCGTGTAATTGACATTCGCCTGAAATAGGTGTATAATACCGACGGAAAAGTGCCTCAGAAGGGCACTTTCGCATATGGCTTTGTAGACAGGAGGTCCCCCGATGGACTTTGAGACGGAAGTAGGAGCAATTCTCCATCTGCGGGTGGCGACGTGGACAGATCCGCGAGAGCGTGTGCAGATCGGTTTTGCAGCGGAAGTAAGAGACTGCGACTCGCTGCTTCTCCTCGCGCGCACCCCCGAACAAAAGGCGGAGGATGATCGTCAGATGGAGCGATATTTCGACCCGGACCACGCCCCGATCGACAACTGGTCGCGCAGACGACGTCCTGATCCCAACTACGGATCGCAGCGCATGTTCCACATCAAAGGGGACCTGCCCGCACCGCTCGTCGAGGGCGATGCCTGGGAGGTTGAAGTGCTTCAGTGCACCTTCAATCCCTCCGAGCCGCTTACCAAAGGCCGCTACCCGCTGAGAAAAATCCGGTACACGGTGCGGCCGATCAAGCGTGTCGAGGAGTATTCCCGGAGAATCGATCTCCAAGGTAAGGTCATTGTCGTTGAGCGCCGATGCGGTCTCAATATCGTACGGCAAGAAACCCCGTTCGATGTTCGCAGGGCACGCTATCGGCTCGACGAAGGCTCCTCGTTCATTGAAGTCGATCAGTTCTTCGCCGACGGGGCTTCGCTCGGTCACTATGAATATCCGTACGGTGGCGTAGGGACGACGAGCGATCTTTTCCGAGAGCACCAACGGAAGTTCAAGATCACTCCGGACGCTAAGCGTCTGAAACGTGAGATTCGTGAACTTCCTCTTGCCCCGGAAGACCTGCGCAAGAAATTTGGTTTCGCATAGTCTCTATAAGGTCCCGGACTGAAGTCCGGGACCTTTTTCTTTGGAATATGGTATATATACGGTGCCTGTTCATACACGAACAGGAATACAAACCGGGTCTAGGACCCAGGAGGATGAAATGAAAAGTCCTGTTCTCAGCATTGATCTTTTGGCGTGGTCGCGGTCGTTTGGTCATCGAGGTGAGGAAATTGAGACTGCACTTATGGATGAAAAGTTGGCCGCTAAACTCGGCCTTCTCGGAGTTCGCCTGGCCAAGAAGTTCGATAAGATTCAGCATCGACTGGAGGTGATCAAAATCACTCCACGGATGGGCGGCCAGTGTGGAGGGGGGGTTGGGTCGGTTTCCATCAAGATAGTTCTTTCAGAATTCCACTTCAGTTCGAAGATCGAGTGCTACACAGACGTGGATCTTGAGAAGATCGATCAGGAGAGTTGGATAGAGCAGACCGCTGAGCGGGTGAGGAAGTCCGCTATCGAAAAGGCCTGGGAGCTCTCGGAGAAATACAGCTGCGCCCAAAAGGATGTGACACATGTCGCCTCCGTATTAACGTCGGCACCATAAAAGGCGCTAAGAAGTCCCGGGTCGGCAATGATCCGGGACCTTGTTTTTTAATGAATTTGAAGGTATAGTGCCGCGAACATTCAGGGTTTCCAAGTTCGCGATTTAATCCTCGCGTCTCTGGGTGAAATAATTTCCCCGGTAGTACAAATCCTTCGGATTTGACTACGGGGCAGGCAAAAATAAAAAATATATGAAATTAAAGAAAGGTGACAAAGTTATAGTGATCGCCGGCAAAAGCAAGGGGCAGACCTCGACCATCGTCTATGCATTTCCCAAGAAGAATATGGTCATTTTGGACGGACTCAACAAGTCCAAGCGTCACCAGCGCCCAACTTCGGCAAGCCGCAAGGGTCAGATCATCGAAAAGGTGATGCCGATCCATGCGTCCAACGTCATGCTCGTCGATCCCAAGGGTGGCAAGCAGACACGTATCAAGATCTCGCGCACCAAGGAGGGGAATCGCGTCCGTCATGCAGTTAAGAGCGGAGAGCAACTCAAGTAAAAATTATTATATGGCAACAGCAACAGCACACGACAAGACATTTGCGGCACTGAAAGAGCAGTTCGGCTACTCCAATGTCATGCAGGCACCGCGCGTCACCAAGATTGTCGTCGGGACCGGCGTTGGCTCACTCAAGGATAAAAAGAAGCTTGAGCTCATCGTCGATCGCTTGAAGAAGATCACCGGCCAGGCTCCCGCAGTACGCGGTGCCAAGAAATCGATCGCGAATTTCAAGATTCGCGCCGGCGATATCTCGGGCTACCAGGTCACGCTTCGCGGCGCACGCATGCAGTCTTTTCTCGACAAGCTCATCCACATCGTCTTCCCACGCGTAAAGGACTTCCGCGGCATCAAGCCGAGCTCGATCGATGAGATGGGCAACATCTCGATCGGTCTTAAGGAGCAGATCGTCTTCCCGGAGACTTCCGACGAGGATGCGAAGGACATCTTCGGCGTCGGTATCACAATCGCGACGACTGCCAGGAATAAGAGTGAGGCAGAGGCATTCTTCCGCCACATCGGTCTTCCACTCAAAGACGCATCGGAAGCAGATGCGAAAGGGAAGCAGACACGCCGTAAAAAGAAATAAGCTTCTGCTGAAGCTTTTTGCGTCTTCGCTCGGATGAAATGAATGCGAGTATTCATTTCGGATCCTCGCTAGCCGCAATAATAAAAGAAACGACCACCGCGAGGTGGTCGTTTTCGTTAATGAGCGAGCTGCGAGACCCATTTCAAGATCTTTATTTCGTCCTTCGACAGATGGCTGAAGGTGGTAAGCACCCATGCCGCGTATTTGTGCTGCTCATCGGTGAGCCACGTCGAAAGGAGGGCACGATGCCACCATTGAATACGGGGCGCATATCGGATCGCGCACAGCGCCCACCACGGATTCTCGGATTCTTCGATGGCAATAGTGACCTGATCCACTCCAATCTCTTCGCAGGCGCTGATGATCGCACGGCCGACGCTAGCCTTGTTTGCGCGGATGAGCGCGGCGGTTTTCTTCGCGCCGTATTTCATTGCCAGCGCGTAGCCAGCACGCTGCTCATCGGTCATCCGATGTCGAATCATCGGAAAATTTGTACGATGCTTTGGGGCGGGCATAACTCAGTCCCTTCGTTCAATCTCAGGTCACACTATCTGCAATTCATCTGGAGCACAAGAAAAACGACCACTGCGAAGCGGTCGTTTGTTTGAAGATCACTGATCCCAGATGGCGAGCACGATTCGTTCTTCGCAGTGCGGGCACTTGAAGGGGAATGCCGCGTAGTACCCAGGCTCTTCATCAAGCTCTTTTCGCTTGATTCGTGCAAGCTCCTTCGATTTTTCATCCGTGCCCGCGATCATCTCACAAACATGTTTTGGACAAACAGGAGCGCGGAACCGCTGCGTCTTGTCCAAGTCGCATTCGCTGCATTTTAACGTGACCTCGGTCGAAGGCGAGTCACAGCGTGACGGAATATGTTGTGAGACGAACGTCATTTTGTGTGCGCAACCTGCTTGTAATCGCGCGACCTCCGCCTGTCTCGCCGAAATTTCGCTGCGGATGGTATTGATTCTCTGCAAAGTGGTGCTCATGATCGCTACTCCTTATGACCGCTGGCCACACTGTAATCAAAGGGAGGGGATTGTCCAGAAAATGGGGCTGTTTGACTTCCGTGGTCGCATCGCGTATATTTCCTAAGCCTCGTAGGGGGCTTCTGTTTCCGGGCAAGTCCAAAGAATTATCTAGGGATACTGCCAGAAACCAGGGAGCCACTCGGGAGTCTCGATAACCCAGCCTCGTAAGAGAGGGTGCACGGACCCCAAAACCTCCTAGGCGTCGTAGAAAACTAAGAAGCTAGCGAACTTAGTTTTCACGATCCAGCACCTTTCGAGAAAGGTGCTGGATGAAGAGCTTCTAAGCTCATAAATTCGCTAAGAATCTCTAACATGGCAAAGAAATCAATGATTATTAAGGCTAATCGAAAGCCGAAATTCTCAAGTCGCACCGTGCGTCGCTGCTTCAAGTGCGGACGCCCGCGCGGTTTTATGCGTGATTTTAATCTCTGCCGCATCTGCTTCCGCGAGGAGGCTCTCGAAGGAAATATTCCTGGAATTAAGAAATCTTCATGGTAAACGATCCTGTCGGTGACTTCATAGTGCGCCTCACCAATGCGGGGGCGATCAAGAAGGCCAATGTGTCCGTGCCTTTTTCCGCTTTCAAGATGGCAATCGCCGAGAAGTTGAAAGACGCCGGCTTTGTCGCCAACATCGAGAAGAAGGGTAAGAAGGTGAAGAAAACCCTCGATGTCACACTCAAGTACGGTCCTGAGGGCATGCATGTCATAAATGGCGTGAAGCGCATCTCAAAGCCGGGCCGCCGCATGTACAAGTCGGTTCTCGAAATCAATCCTGTCCGCTACGGTAAGGGCGCTCTCATCCTCTCGACTCCCAAGGGCATCAAGACCGACAGGGAGGCGAAGAAAGAGAACGTCGGTGGCGAAGCTTTGTTTGAAATTTGGTAAATATATATGTCACGCACTGGAAAAAGAGATATACCCGTTCCTGCAGGCACCGACGTCTCGGTGGCTTCTCATGTGCTCACCGTCAAAGGTAAGGGCGGTACGCTCAAGAAGGATGTGCACCCGGCGATTTCCATCCTCGTTGATAAGGGAATCGTGAAGGTGGAGCCTGCCAACAAGAGCCGCCTCGCAAAGGCGCTCTGGGGCACGTATGCAGCGCACGTGCGCAACATGATCGCGGGCGTCAATACACCGTTTGTGAAGAAGCTTCAGGTAGAAGGCATCGGCTATCGCGCGGAGCTCTCGGGCAAGCAGATCAAATTTGCACTCGGTTTTTCGCACCCGATCCTGATGGCTATCCCAGAAGGTCTTACGGTTGCAATCGAAAAGAACATCATCAGCGTCTCTGGCGCCGACAAGGAGGCAGTGGGTCAATTTGCCGCCAACATCCGCTCACTCAAGAAGCCGGAGCCGTACAAGGGCAAGGGAATTAGGTATGAAGGCGAAGTCGTACGCCAGAAGGCCGGTAAGAAAGCAGCTACAGCAGCCGCATAAGCATAATGTATGGCAACAACTAACCGACAACAGAAGAGAACAACGAGACACACACGCGTGCGCGCGAAGGTCATTGGCACGCCGGAGCGCCCGCGCCTTTCGGTATACAAGTCCAACACGCGCCTCATCGCGCAGATCATTGATGATTCTGCAGGTAAGACGCTCGTCGCTGTATCTTCTGGTACTGAAAAAGGAAAGACTCCACGAGAGAGAGCAGAGCAAGCAGCTGGCTCGATCGCAAAACTCGCCACCACAAAAGGGATCAAGGCAGTGGTCTTTGATCGCGGCGGATTCCAGTACGTGGGGACCATCAAGGCTTTTGCTGATGCGGCACGCGCTGCAGGATTAGAATTTTAATTTGATATATGGCTGACGAAAAAAACATAAACGAAAACGCAGTAGTGCCACCGCAGGATGTTGTGGTGAGTGAAGAGCCGCGCGCATCCGAGAAGCGCCCGTTTGCAGGTCGCGGAGGTGGCGATCGACGAGGGTCACGTGGCGGACGCCCGGGCGGTGATCGCCGCGGAGGCAATCGCCCCGATCGCGAGCGTTCTGAATTTGCACAGAAGCTGATCGGTATTCGCCGTGTGGCACGCGTCATGGCAGGTGGCCGCCGCTTCAATTTCTCTGCGGCGATCGTCATTGGCGACAAGAAGGGTCGCGTAGGCGTGGGCTTGGGTAAAGCAGCCGACACGCAGCTTGCGATCGAAAAGGCGACCCGCCATGCCAAGAAAAACATGATCTCGGTCAATCTCACCAAGAACCGCAGCATCCGTCACAACATTGAGGCAAAATATTGCGCATCGGTGATTCAGATCCGACCTTCAGCAGGCCGCGGACTCGTAGCCGGCTCGTCCGTGCGCACCGTCCTTGAGCTCGCTGGCATCTCCGACGTCACTGCAAAGCTCATGTCTCGCAGCAAGAATCCCGTCAACAACGCGCGCGCTGCAATCGAGGCACTCCGCGCGGTGGTAATAAAGAAATAATATGACAACAGGACTTCACACACTCGTACGCACAGGGAAGCGCCCGTATCGCCGTGTAGGCCGTGGGCAGTCTTCGACGCGCGGCAAGCAATCCGGTCGCGGCGGCAAGGGCCAGACAGCACGTGCCGGTAACAAGCGACGCCCTGAAATGCGCGACATCATCAAGAAACTTCCAAAGCGCCGTGGCTACGGCAAGAACCGCGGCCGCAGCGTGGACGGCACGATCCCAGATGCGATCGCACTTTCAGTCGAGCGCCTCTCACATTTGTTTGAAAATGGATCGGAGGTGACCATGAAATCGCTCGCGGCAGCAGGCGTCACACATGCGCGCAAGATGACCCCGGTCAAGATCGTCGGTGGCGGTGATATGACCAAGAAGCTCACAGTGAGCGGTGTCGCCGTATCGGCCTCGGCTCGCGCAGCGATCGAGAAGGCTGGCGGTGCTGTCGTTGATTTCGTATCAGCAGCGCAGGCGCAGGGCGCACGCATCAAGAAGAGTAAGGTGGTAAACAAGGCCGCTTCAGATGAAAATAAGAAAGCCAATCCAAAAGAAGCTAAGAAGTCATAAGGCATATGTGGGACGCATTTCTTCGTAAAGTAAAGCTCGTCTTCGAAGACGAGACTTTGCGCACGCGCATACTTTTCACACTCGGCGCACTCGCGGTCTTCCGCCTCCTCGCAGCTATTCCGATTCCGGGTATCAATGCCGCGCAGCTCGAGCAATTTCTCGGCAACAACCAGTTCTTGGGTCTTCTCAACATTTTCTCCGGAGGAGGATTCAGTAATCTCTCGATCGTGATGCTCGGCGTCGGCCCGTACATCACCGCATCGATCGTCATGCAGCTCATGACGATTCTCGTCCCGAGACTCAAGGAGATCTACCAGGAGGAAGGGGATGCAGGCCGCCAGCGATTCATGCAGTACTCGCGCTACCTCACCGTACCGCTCGCCTTTATCCAGGCGTTCGGATTCCTTCTCTTGCTCCGTCAAAACGGTATCGTCCCTGAGCTCAATCTCATGGGCACGCTCGTCAATGTGTGCGTGATCGCTGCCGGCTCGATGCTCCTCATGTGGCTCGGCGAGATCATCACCGAGTTTGGCGTGGGCAACGGCGTCTCGCTCATCATCTTCGCGGGCATCGTCGCGGTTATCCCGAGCAGCATCTCGCAGTTTGTCTTCTCATTTGATCCGACACAGCTCCCCGCGTACATCGCATTCTTCGCAGTCGGAGTCGTCATCATCTCGGGTGTCGTCTACATCTCCGAGGCTGAGCGCCCGATTCCGGTGACCTATGCACGCCGCGTACGCGGCATGAAGGTCTTGGGTGGTGTATCTACCTATTTGCCGCTGCGCATCAATCAGGCGGGCGTCATGCCGATCATCTTTGCGCTCTCGATCCTCCTTTTCCCGCAAATGATCGCGACCTTCCTCAGCAAGAGTGCGATTGCGGCAGTCGCATCCGCTGCGCAGATAGTCGTCAGTGCACTCGCCAATCAGTGGGTGTACGGCATCATGTACTTCTTCCTCGTATTCATCTTCACGTACTTCTACACAGCCATCACCTTCGAGCCGCACCAGGTCGCGAAGAATCTCCAGAAAAATGGCGCCTTCATCCCCGGTGTACGCCCTGGTGAGACGACCGCCACATATCTCGGTAATATCATCACACGCATCACCCTCGTGGGCGCGCTCTTCCTTGGTATACTCGCCGTCTTGCCGCTTATCTTGCAGGGTCTCACTGGTATCACCGCGATCTCAATCGGCGGTACCGCACTTCTCATCGTCGTCTCCGTAGTCCTCGACGTCGTCAAAAAGATCGACGCACAAACTTCTATCAGAGAGTATTAAAACCACCAAAACAAAAAAGGCCCGCGACGCGGGCCTTTTTTGTTATTTGGTCAGCCACTCCTGGTACGCTTTTGTGATGATTTGTACGACTTCGACGAGCGGGTGCTGTGTCGTGTCGACAACGAGATCGTACTGCGATTCGTCGACATAGCTCACTCCGTAGAGTTGCTTGTAGCGCATATTTTCGCTCTGCATGCGGGCGAGTGTAGCCTCGTACGCGTGTTCTACCGATTCTGCCGTCTCGTTCACGCGGCCGACTTTTTGCATTTGTTCGAAAATACGCTGAGAGGCTGTGTGCGGATCAATGCGGAGAAATACTTTGAATGCATCGGGAATCCAGTGGAAGGCGAGACGGGAGTCGATGACTATTTTTGTCCGCTCCCCAGCTTTGCGCACGGCGTCGTCGATCATTTTGTCGATTGATGGATCGGTCTCGGCCTTCTTACTGAGCTCGGCCATCGTGAATCCGAGATGCACCGCCGTCTCTCGCCAGAAATCGCCGCTTGAAAAATGCTGATAGCCGAGCATGTGCGCAACACCTTTGGCGGTCGAGGATTTACCGCTCCCGGGAAGTCCGCCGATCGTGATCAGCTCTTTCTTATCGTGATTTTTGTCGAACGAATTCATGTAAAGGCACATAATAGCACGCAAAATTTTGGTAATAATTAAAGATGCGTGTATACTCTAGGCACTCATGCAACCAGTCACCGTCGCTTTCTTCGGCATATCCGGCGCTGGCAAAGGTACTCAGGCCGAACTTCTCGAAAAATTTCTCAAGCAGGAAGATCCGACAAGACCCATCATCCACCCCGAAATGGGGGATTTACTCCGCGCCTTCATCAAGGGCGGTTCACCCTTTGCGTCCAAGATCGGCGAGATCGTCATGAGTGGTGGTCTCGTGCCGTCGTTCATGCCGATCCATTTGCTCGTGAAGACACTTGAAGAGAATTTTAACGGCTCGCAGCACCTCATACTCGATGGTACCTGCCGTCGCCCCGACCAGTCGCGCGCAGCCAACGACATCGTGCGACTCTGGGGCAGGACCAAGCTCGATGCACTCGTATTTACGCTCTCAAAAGAGACGGCGAAGAAGCGCCTCGCAGGAAGGGGAAGGCCGGATGATGTGACCGAAGCGGCGGTTGAAAGTCGTTTCAAGTGGTTTGAGGAACAGGTGTTGCCATCAGTGGAGGAGCTCAGGAAGCTCGGGTGGGCTATTCATATTATTGACGGGGAGCCCGACATCGACACTATTCACAAAAACATACTTTCAGTGCTAGGATTGGCGGGATGATTGTAAAGAATGAGGCTGAAATAGAGGCACTTCGCGAGGGCGGCCGACGCCTTGCTCGTCATGTGCGCGAACTCGCTAAGATGGTCAAACCGGGCATTACTTCCAAAGAGCTTGAAGACGCTGCTCGCGCGATGGTGGAAAAAGACGGCGACACGCCCGCTTTTCTCAACTACAAAGACAAGCGCGATAAACACGGCTACCCATCAGCGCTCTGTCTCTCCGTCAATGACGTGATTGTGCATTCTCCCGCCGCCGTAAATGACGTGACTATTCAAGAGGGTGATGTCGTCTGTCTCGATTTTGGCATCAAGCACAAGGGTCTCTACACCGACCACGCGACGACCGTGATTGCAGGCAAGGCTTTGAATCCGCACGACGAGGAATTGCTCAAGGGCACAAAAGAGGCGCTCGCAGCCGGTATTAAAGAGGCGCGTGTAGGCAATACGACCGGCGATATCGGGTATGCAGTGGAGAAGATTGCCGAGAAGTATGGATTCGGATTCCCACGCAATCTCTCTGGTCATGGAGTGGGCAAAGAGGTACACGAAGAGCCGCACGTGCCGAATTATGGCGACAAGGGGAGAGGGACAAAGCTCGTCGAGGGGCTCGTGATTGCGATTGAGCCGATGATGACGCTTGGATCGGGCGATCTCTATGTCGATCAGGATGGTCACTCATACCGCACCAAGGATGGTTCACGCACAGCGCATTTCGAGCACACCGTTTTGATCACCAAAAAGGGCCCTGAAATATTGACCGCATAAAAACACCGTTTGTACCTAAAAGTATCTATAGGTTAGTATAAGTACACATGGGAAAGTTGGAGGAACACAGTAGAAAACGCACCAAACGGAATCAGTTAAAGAAAATTGTCCTCGAGACGGTAAAGGTCGCGGGAATTTTGAGCATTGCACTCCTTGCGCCGAATGTCGTTGGTGCCATGGCGAAACTTGGAATAATTCCATCGTCGCGTCAGGCGGATGTCGTAAATCGTACCTCAAGTCGGCTTGTTGGATCCGGGCTCTTGCGCTGGGAAGACGGGAAACTGCGCCTCACAAACAAGGGTGAACGAGCGCTCCGCTTGCTTACGCTTGAAGAATTTTCAAAGAAACGACCGAGACGATGGGATCACAAATGGCGTGTTCTGATCTTCGATATTCCTGAAAAGCGTAAACCTCTGCGTATCAAACTTCGAGAAACATTGCGGACGATTGGTTTTGAACGACTACAGGACAGTGTGTGGATCTATCCGTTCGACTGCGAAGAATTGATCACGCTGCTCAAGGCCGACTTTCATGTCGGGGACGATGTTATCTACATGATTGTTGACTCTATCGAGAGGGACGAGAAATTCAGACGTCATTTCAATCTCCTATGATGTACTTATAAGTATCTATAGGTTGTTATAAGTACAAATCTAACAGTTACGAATCGTGGCTGGTACAATACTTTGCATGGATATCCTGATCGTCGGAAGCGGTGGGCGAGAGCACGCGCTTGCGTGGAAGATCGCGCAATCGCCGCGTGCGGGCAAGATCTATATCGCGCCGGGTAATGGCGGCACTCGTGCACTCGGTGAAAACGTGCCTATCGCGGCGACCGACGTATCGAATCTCGTGAAATTCGCGGCGGAAAAAAGCATTGGACTTACGGTCGTGGGACCGGAAGAATCGCTCGCGGCAGGCATCGTCGATATTTTCAAGGCGCATGGCCTGCGCATATTTGGACCAACGAAAGCCGCCGCGCAGATCGAGACCTCAAAAACATTTGCGAAACAGCTCATGCGTGAGGCGCATATCGCTACCCCTGCATTCAACGTGGCGCGCACGATCGACGAGGCGACTGCCAATATCCGCAGGATGAAAGCACCGTACGTGATAAAAGCGAGCGGTCTTGCGGCTGGGAAGGGTGTCTACCTATGCAATTCGATTGAAGAGGCGGACGAGATCGCGCAAAAGATCATGGTCGAGCATGTATTAGGAGAGGCGGGTAGTGAGCTGGTGATAGAGGAATTTGTCGATGGACCCGAGATCTCGATACATACATTCACCGATGGGCGCAATTATGTGTCATTTCCTCCCGCACAGGATCATAAGCGCATCGGCGAGAAGGATACGGGAAAAAATACGGGAGGGATGGGGGTTATCGTACCTGTGCCCTGGTTCCAGCCGGAGGGACTGATCGGTATCGAGCAGCACATCGTAAAGCCTGTGCTCGACGCGCTCGCGATGAAGGACACGCCGTTTACGGGACTCCTGTACCCCGGTATCAAGCTGCCAGTTTCCGGCCCGACGGTTCTTGAATTCAATGCGCGCTTTGGCGATCCGGAGGCGCAGGTGTACATGCGATTACTCAAGAGCGATATTCTCGATCTTCTTGAGGGATGCGTCGATGGAGGCCTTACTGCCGCAGGTGTGAAATGGAATTGGGGATTCGCGGTGACAGTGGTGCTCGCGTCGGGCGGATACCCCGATGAATACAAGACCGATATCCCAATACAGGGGATTGATCAAGCGGAGCGGATGAATGATGTCGTCATTTTCCACATGGGCACTCCGTCCGACGGCGACCACCGAACTCGTGGTGGACGCGTCCTCGGGGTCTCTGCACTCGGCTCGACGCTCGAAGATGCTCTGGCAAAGGCGTATGCCGCGGCAGACGTGATTCACTTTGAGGGAAAATACGTACGTAGGGATATCGGCAGCTCTTCGCTGCACTAGGAGTGATATACTTTTTTTATGCCGCCTACGCCCGACGCTCCGCAGGGAAACCTTCAGGCACATGAAACGACCGCGTATCTGAAGAGCCCTATAATTTTTTTCGCGGCCGGAGTGGCTATCGGGATCATTTCGACATTGATCTACATTTCTATCAATCCCGCACCGTCAAATATTGTTGCGACCACAGCTGAGCCTCGTTCAGATGAAGAATGCTCCGCCGCGTACATGTATAAAGTTGACTATGTTACCGTAATGCTCGCTGCAGATGGCTATGAAGTAATTGCACGCGGTCTTTTTTATAGTCCGAAGTTCAATATGTGCGCGGGCGCTATTCT
The DNA here is from genome assembly GCA_964623775.1 of uncultured Candidatus Saccharibacteria bacterium. Lineage (GTDB taxonomy): Bacteria > Patescibacteriota > Minisyncoccia > Phycocordibacterales > UBA2100 > UBA10103. The sequence goes on from CAZUVH010000004.1 coordinate 52,822, forward strand.
CATGAAGAAAAACGAACAGACGAGTGACTGGGTATTTAATGTTGCAACAAACGAGACCTTAAGCGTCGAAGACCGTGACGCTATCATGCGCGAATTTAATTCCCGCGGGATGGAAGCGAGTTCGACAGAAGCAGTGGTGACAGAGTGATATACTTTTTATATGCCACCGCAGATGGAGCGGCCGCGCGCCGCTACTCCAGAGAAGTTCAAATCTCCCGAAGAGGAGCTGCAGTATCTGCGAGAGCGGGTGAGGGAAAAGGAACAGGAGCTCGAAGCTGCCCCCAGTCGTTTTGAGCGTGACCGCATCACCAAGCGCGAGGTTGCCGAGTACGCCGACGTCCCGGCGGCCACGATTTTGCACGAGACGGTTCGCATGGCTGAGCATGACATCGTGCATAACGTCCTGAAGCTCGAGCCTGAGACGCATGATGTCCAGATCGATGAATTACTCCGACTCGTTTCAACTCATGGTATTCGCAACGCGCTCTCGATCGTCGCGCGGCTGAAAAACCCGCATTTGGAGGATGATCTCCATCGCGCGCTTGTGCAGTACGTGCACGAAGGCCTGCCTGATCACGGTATTCCTGCGCCCGAGCGCGTGCGTCATGCGCTCGACCTCGTGCTTTTTGAGATTCACCCGCAGGCGCACGGCGAAGGAGATGCAAAAGAGATGCAGCAACACAAGCTCGAGCAACTCCTCTCATCATCGGAACAGCTCTATGCTGGCCTCGTATCGCTCATTGCGCACGGAGAGGGATTTTCCCTCGAGATCGCGGTGGGCCAAGGGACCGAAGAGGCTTCGCTGTATCTCGCGGTACCGCACCAGAAAAAGGTGCTTGCCGAGCGCTTGATTGGCGCGGTCTTTCCCAATGCACGCATCACTGAGAATCGGGGCGATTACAATATTTTCAACTACGAGGGCGAACATGCGGCTGCGTATGCGACGTTTGCCGATCACCCGGCACTGCCGCTTAAGACCCCCGACATGTTCGACCACGATCCGATGAACATGCTTCTCGCATCATTTGCAAAGATCGCGAAGCACGGCGAGGGCGCGGCGCTTCAGATCACCGTCTCTACAGAAGGAGACCGCTACAATCATCACTACAAAAAAATGATGCGTGAGCTTGAAAAGGGGAAGCCGTTCCTTGAGGCTATCAAGATACCGGAGAGTGAGCTTGGCGAGTCGCTCCGCACAGTGGCAAAGCAACTCTTCTCTTCGAAGGAAAAACTGGAGGAAGAGAAAAATATGCAGATGCGTCGCTCGGCAGATCAGGTGGCAACGGAAGAATTGGGTCGCAAGGTAAAGACTCGTATCGTACCCGTCTCTATCCGCGTCGTCGCATCTGCGCCCACGCACGCACGGGCAGAGGCGCTTGTGAGCAACATCGAGTCCGCATTTAGCCAATTCGACAATTCGCGCGGCAATCGCATCGAATTTACCAAAGTTTCGAGCTGGAGCATTCGTGATTTCATGCGTGATTTTATGTACCGTACCTTCGACTCTTCGATCGCGATGCCGCTCTCGCTTGCGGAGCTTACCTCGATCTTTCACTTCACCGCAGAGCGTGTCACGACATCGCGCGAATTGAAGCGCTCATTTGGTAAGCAGGCCCCTGCACCAGTTGAGACGCCTCAAGAAGGCATCACTATGGGCATCAATCGATATGGCGCGGACGAGACCAAGGTACATATCGGCCAGAGTGATCGTCTGCGCCACTGCTATGTCATCGGTCAGACGGGCACCGGAAAGACGGGCTTCCTCAAAAACCTCATCAAGCAGGACATGGAAAACGGCGAAGGCGTCGCTTTTATCGATCCGCACGGCAACGACATCGAGGACATTCTCGCGATGGTGCCGCCACATCGGGTGAAGGACGTAATCTATTTTGACCCCGCGCACACGGATCGGCCAATGGGTCTCAATATGCTCGAATATGATCGCTCAAAGCCAGAGATGAAGACCTTTGTCGTCGATGAGGTCTACGGTATTTTCCGCAAACTTTATGCTGATGTGCCGGAGGCGTTTGGTCCGATGTTTGAGCAGTACTACCGCAACGCTGTGCAGCTCGTCGTCGAAGATCCCGACAGCGGCTCTACATTTGTGGAAATCCCGCGCGTCTTTGCCGATCCGCAGTTCCGTAATCTCAAGCTCTCGCGCTGCAAGAATCCGATCATCGTGCAATTTTGGCGCAAAATCGCTGAGCAGGCACAGGGCGACCCCTCACTCGAGAATGTCGCGCCATACATCACGAGTAAATTCGACGTATTCCTGACCAACGACATCATGCGCCCGATCGTCTCGCAGGAGAAATCCGCGTTCAATTTCCGCGAGATCATGGACGGCAGGAAGATTTTTCTCGCCAATCTTTCAAAAGGTCGCCTCGGCGATCGCAACACCTCACTCCTCGGTCTCATTCTCGTATCGAAATTTCTACAAGCTGCATTTTCCCGCGTTGACACACGGGGAGGGGATTTACCTGTCTTCTATATGTACATCGACGAATTTCAGAACTTCGCGACGCCATCGATCTCGACGATCCTCTCTGAGGCTCGAAAATACAAGCTCTCGCTCACAATCGCGCACCAATTCATCGCGCAGCTCGAGGAGCCGATCCGCGATGCCGTGATCGGCAACGTCGGCACAAAGGCGGCATTTCGTATTGGTACGACCGATGCCGAATTCCTGGAAAAGCAGTTTGCGCCGATATTCAGTGCACAGGATCTTGAGAATTTGCCCAATCGTCAGGCCGTCTTGTCACTCTTGGTCAATGGCGTGCCCGCAAGGCCGTTTACTGTCCAGACCGAAGATTTGCCTCATATGGATTACGCGAAAGTCGATCCGATCAAGCAGCTCTCGTATCAGACCTACGGCCGCCCACGCGAGGAGGTCGAAAACGAAGTCCGCGTTAAATTCGACGCGAGCTACGGCAAGAAACCTGCCGCAGAAATCCCGCCGACACCTCTGTATCAGTAGGCGAAAGTCGCGCCTTGAGGTGGTAAATGCAAAAAAATACTGTAATATGGCGCGCATGGCACACAAAAAAACAGCTCTAAAAGAAGAGCAAACACTTATCGTTTTTAAACCAGACGCTGTACAGCGCGGCATCGTGGGGGAGATCCTCATGCGCTTTGAGCGCGTCGGTCTCAAGATTGTCGGCGCGAAGATGGTGCAGCCTTCCGAAGAGCACTTCTTCAAGCACTACGAAGATATCGGCAAGATGATATCGCGCCGCGGCAAGAAAACGTTTGAAATAACACTCGAGCTTATGCAGTCTGGTCCGGTAATCGCCTTTGTGCTCGAGGGCATCGAAGCTGTGGGCCTCGTGCGCAAGATGGTCGGCACGACGGAGCCAAAGTCCGCTGCGCCAGGCACGATCCGTGGCGATTATTCTCACATGAGCTTCGGGCACGCCGATAAGCATGGTGTCGGAGTACCAAATCTGATCCACGCGTCCGGTGATCCTGCCGAAGCCAAAGAAGAAATCGCGCACTGGTTTACCGAAGAGGAGCTTTTCCCGTACGAGACAGTTCACGAAAAGTACACCCAGACGAAAAAGAATTAAAAGGTCACGATGAATTTTCCGCTTGCGGGAAATTCCCGCAGGAGGATAATTAGAGCAGCGGCAGGTACGAAACCTGCTGGTGTGAATACGGGAGATCGAATCGCAGTTTCGCAATGAGAACTCGCAAGAGATTTCAGCGCGATTCGTAGCTGAGATCACCCACCTGGCATCAAACCAGGCCACCGTACCTCCGCTACTCAAGAGTCCCTCCGATACAGAGGGATTTTTGATTTCTACCTGAGAAGTGAGAGAATAGCCAAGGTTTAGGAGACTCGAAGAATGTCCGCAAAGTACTTCCGACACAGTGTTAAAATGTTTGAAATGCGAAGCTACTTTCTCCTTGCGTGCCAACTCGCCGCTCTGGGCATCCTAGTCGTGTGGAACAATGTTCTCGGCCTCGATCTTGAATTCTATGACCGTGTTTGGGGCTGGGATATCGTTTCGCATATTCTCGGCGGATTGTGGGTCGGTTTGTTCGTCGCCTGGGCGGCCTCGCACCCCTCGAGGCGCATTGCGCGCGCGCTCGGCAAAAGGGGAGGTGCACTGTTTCTCGCGGCGCACTCTTGTTTCCGGGCACGCACGATCTTCTGGTGTGTCATGAGCGCGATCGCTTTCGGTGTGATCTGGGAAATATACGAATGGTGGGCGGGTCTCCAGTACACGATGTATCCATGGCCGATAGAAGTGGAAGTAGTCAAAGATCTCGTCGACGACGCCATTGGCGGATATATTGCAGGATACTTTATAAATCGATCTCGCCGGTGATTCACCACCGCACTAGCTTCTAGTGCGGTGGTATAATTTATATACGATGAAGAAGTTTGCCAATCCGAAACACACGCAGGTGCCCAAGAATTTCTGCCGTCTGCCCAATGGTTACGGCGTCGTACGCATCGCCGTATCTGGCTCCGCCGATACGTCACTCAATGGACTCGATGCATATGAGAAAGCCAAAGAGGTGGGGAGGGAGATTGCCTTGCAGGGCGGGATCATCGTCACGGGCGCGACGACCGGCTTTCCCATGTACGCAGCCATGGGTGCTAAAGACGAATGCGGCTTCTCAATCGGACTCTCGCCTGCGGGCAATGAAGTCGAGCATATTGAGCTGTATCAATTGCCGATCGACTACATGGACGTGGTCATCTATTCCGGATTTGGATATGCGGGCCGCGACCTCCTCATGATCCGCGCAGCTGATGCGGTGATCATCGGGCCCGGCAGGATCGGCACTCTCAATGAATTTGCTGTCGCATTTGAGGATCGTCGTCCAATCGGAATCCTGGAGGGAAGCTGGGGGACGGATGAGCTCCTGAGAGAAGTGATCCGTCAGGCGAATCGCCCGAATGACAAGATCATTTTCGACTCTGATCCCAAGAAGCTGGTAACGCGACTCATCGAAATGGTAATGAATGATAAGACGAAGCCCCCGCTCGTGTACAACAACAGCGACAGCCGCACCCCAGGGAAGGAGATGGAGGTGATTTTGTAACACTCGTTGATTTCCGAACCCTGCGGTATACACTGCGGGTAGCTAAAGCCACGGGAGTTTTCGGATGAAAAAGAATGAAGTACCTCATTTCATTGAGAAGATTGCAAAACGAGCGCCGAATTTTGCTGACCTCACTGAGCTTGCGCTCGCAGACGTGCAGCCATTGAACGGCAAAGCCGAAATGGTGTGCGGCCCAATTACGACAGGCGGGTATGGTAATTGCGTGGTCAATTTGCTCGTCTTCAATCACGCGATTGAGGTCTTGCAGCTCGCAGGGCGACCGATGTTTAGCCAGATGCCCTACGAAGCGGGACTTGCAGATCTCGAGCATGATTGGCGGCTGCGGCATCCTGGACAGGAATACTGCCACCCAATCCTCGACGAATTCTATGCACGGTTCTTATTACCTGAATATTTCAAGCGACTGTGGTTTTTGCCGAATTGGCAGACCTCAACCGGCGCGAAGTGGGAACACGAGCACGCGGTCCGTTATGGCATCGAACGGAGATACATTTTGGACGATTGGCTTCTCAATTTCCAGTTGCCGACCGATCTCGATTGAACTTAAAAAGGACCCGCGTGGGTCCTTTTCTCTGGCGTAAGAGTATACTGATAGTGGCCCGGTGGCAGAAGTAACATGCGCGGGTGGGTGAAACCCCCGATATGTCGGTGAACAATCCGACCCTGGCCTTCAAAACCAAAAGGACCCCTGCGGGTCCTTTTTTGATTATGCCTTGAGTTGTTTCGTCAGGCGCTCGAAGACCTCGGGGTGGTCTTTTGCGAGACCGGCGAGCGACTTGCGGTCGAGCGCGATCTGACCTTTCTTGAGGGCCCCAATGAACTTGGAGTAGGAGAGACCGAGCGGGCGTACGCCAGCGTTGATGCGGAGGCTCCAGAGATTGCGGTAATCGCGCTTCTTGGTGCGGCGGTGGCGGAACGCGTGGACGCCTGCGTGTTTGATGGCCACCTTTGCGATGCGTTCCTTGCTGCCGCGGTCGAAGCGGTAGCCTTTTACCTGCGCAAGAATGTTCTTGCGGTGCTTATTCTTCATTGTGCCTCGTTTGACGCGTGCCATATCTATTTATTGATTAGGAAAAAAACGGCTCTTATCGGAATTGCTCATTGTCGCGTGGAAATCAACAGAGCGGCTCTTGCGCTGCTTTTCACCACCGGAGCGCTTGGCGTTGAAGTGGTTGTGGCCGGGGACCCGAGCAATGATCTTGCCCTTTTTGGTCACGCGAAGGCGCTTTAGGAATGACTTGTTCGATTTCATATTAAACTTCAGTTTCAGGAGAAGGGGACTGTTTTACCTCGGTTTTTGGCCCTGTTTTTGGCTGAGCTTTCTTGCCGGAAGAGTCCCTTTCTATCGCGACCGAGAGGCCTTTGGGGCTCTTCTTGATCTCGTCGGCTATCTTATACGATTCTGGGATAATCGCAAGGAAGCGCTCCAGGCGTTCCTTGAGGAATTCGAACTCCATATATTTGTACCTACCCCACAGAAAGAGGTCGATTTTGACCCGGTGACCCTCCTGAAGCCATTCGGCGATCTTCTTGGCCTTGATACCCATGTCGTTCTCGGAGGTGCCGATTTTGACCTGGGCCTCCTTTGTCTCGTGTACAACGACCTTTGCCTTCATTTCCTTATCTTTTTTCTTGAGCTCGTACTTAAATTTGCCGTAGTCGGTGATCCTGCACACAGGTGGATTGGCGTTGGGGGAGACCTCGATCAGGTCGAGGCCAGCCTCCTGGGCTCTCTGGAGGGCTTCCTTGATTGGGAGTACCCCGTAATTCTCTGCATTGGGGCCAATGACGCGGACCTCAGGTACGCGGATGCCCTCGTTCATGCGGACGCGCTCTTTTTCCGCTTGCGATGTGTACTTAGTAAATCCCATTGGTCGCGACACTATACCACAAGAGCGGCTTCTAATCTACGATCTCATCTGGGCTCGGCCGCCAAACGGCGTGAGCCACGCCGAGAGTGTGAGGAGCGCTCCTTTGAGGCGGGTGAGGACTTGTTGGAATGGCGACTTGGGATCGGTGGAGTAGGTGAGGTCACCCGTACTATTGGGCGATCCAAATGTCTGTGGGAATTCCGGCGGCAGTACGGTCGGCAATATGTATCCGGATTTTCCGGAGTTTGAATACTGCGTGCCACTTTGCGTGACCTGAATGTTTTGTTGCTGTTGGAGATTTGTGTTGAGATTTGCCGGTGCAGATGTGCCTGTCGTCGGTTTTGTGCCGCCTGATCCATTGGGCGCGAGAGAACTCGCGAGGCTGTTGATGAAATCTATGTCGGAAGTGCCGTGCGCACCACTCTGGCCGCTCGAGGTCGCGGAGAAATCACTCGGGTTGACCTGCGGTTGGCCGGAGGAGTTTGTATTCGTATTTGTGTTGGGCAGATTGGAATTGAGTTGGTACGAATTTGAATTGGTCGAGCCGGTGGTCTGGCTCTGCGTCTGACTCGGAGTGATTGGCTGTCCAGTGATATCTGAGATTGCCTGACCGGCAGAGTTGTAGTGGTACGGCTGACCATTGGCGTCGTAGTAGGTTTGTGCACCTGTCTGATTTTGTGTTGTCTGCTGTGTTGGTTGCGGCTGCAGAGGCTGGGCAGTCGGCTGCATACCGAGCATGCCTCGGAGTCCGTTCAGGAGGCCGGAGAGCGGGCTTTGATTCGAGGCCCCGGGTGCGTAGTACTGCGGATAATCAAAGTAGTTCGAGGGAAGCGGCGTGTTCCCGCTGTAGCCTGCAGCCGTACCGCCCGCACTGCAGTTGCCTGTTGTTGGCACAAAGTGGTACGCATCCTTGCAGCCGAGGTAAAACTTTAGGCCGTATTGTGGCGCAAGATTGAAAAGTCGCTGATATGGAGCGCAGCCCTGTTGACCCACGACGTTGACGTCGATTGCAATGCCGCGCGGGTGTTCGCAGCGGGCCCCGTACTTACAAGCGACGATTGGTCGACGCGCGTACTCCTCCTGTTTTTCGACGGAGCGTTTCCCTTCTTTGACGCACACTTGACCGCCTTGCATCGCGGTTTTCAAGAAAGCGGCGGCACAGACCGCGAGTTTTGCGTCGAGTCCCTGTATTGTTCCGTCGGGGCCCATGCCGCCATAATTATCGCTGTCGGGTTTGCACAAAATACTACGGAGGTATTGCTTTGCTTCAGCGTCGTCCTTTCCGACATTTTGATCCGTCGGGTTCCAGCACATCCCGGCTTGTGCGTTGGATATGCCCGCAGCTTTCATAAGCGGTACGTCAGCGGCCGTAGCCGGATGAGATCCAGGAACCAAACTGCAATCCTGCACTCCCGACTGAAGAGTTGGTGTAGGAGCCGATGGTGTGGGTGGAGCTTGCAGGGCGGTGCTGCTGCAATACATTTGCGTGCCATTCAGTATGGTTTGTTTGAACGAAGAGATATCCGCACCCCCTTTGCGCAATGGTTCGATATCTGCAGCCGACATGCAGAACTCGGCGTGCGCCGTCGGTATATTTGCGAGAAAAAAGAATCCGAGCGCAAGAATAAAAGAGGGGAGCACTGACCGACGAAGCATGCCGGTAATTATATCCCGCGCGAGCTGAGACACTCCACCATTTGTACACAGAGGATCAAAAAAGATCGTTCAGGTGATCTTTTTGGTTCTATACTTGTTACATTACCTATTAGTTAGTTATTTTATTGTCATTCTATGAAAAGACAGTGGCTTCATGATTTGGCGAAGATCGGTGCGGGACTCGTCGCCGCGGACTTTGTCGCTCTCTGGTGGCTCTCGACGCTACCTTCATTACCAAGAGCATTCCTCGGTCTCGGACTCTCAAGCGAGATGATTATTCCGGCGATGGTAGTGGATATCTTCGTCTTTATCATGCTGGTGCACTACGGTTGGCACATCGGCACCATCCCTCACATGAAGGAGCGCATGTACCTCGTGCTCTCCGGCGCCATCTTCACTGTCGTCACGCTCGCGCACCTCTCTCGTGTGATCTTCTCCGGTGATCTTGGAATCTTCGGATGGGAAGTGCCAATCTTCCTCTCGTGGATCGGTGTCGCAGTCGCGGCATACCTCGCATACTCGAGCTTCTATTTCGCCGCTCGCGTGCGACGATAAAAATTCACTTCTAAGCACAAAAGCCGCCCTCTTCGGGGCGGCTTTTGCATTGAGGGGATATCCACAACCCTTTTGTTGACAGGTGAACTATAGTTCACCTATACTGTCTGTAATGTATGAAGACTATAAAAACAGGGTGGTGGCATTTTATGAGAAGCATCGGCGCATGCCGGGCTACGCGGAGATCATGGCCTTCACGGGTTTTAGATCCAAGAACGCTGTGTTCAAACTTATCAGTAAACTTGTCGAGGAGGGAGTCGTCCGAAAGGACGCGCGAGGAAAATTATCTCCAGGAGGAACGTGGGCAGCTTTATTCGATAGGGGAGCTCGGCTTCTCGGTCTGGTCGAGGCGGGATTTCCGTCGGCCGCTGAGGAGGAGCTTCTCGATGTCATAGATTTCGATGAATTTCTCACGCCCAATAAAGAGTCCTCCTATATATTGAAGGTAAAGGGCGACTCGATGATCGATGCGGGTATCCGCGAGGGCGACATGGTGATCGTCGAGCGCAAATCATCGTACAAGGTGGGGCAGATTGTGATCGCAAGCGTGGACAACGAATACACGATGAAGTATCTACGCAAGACGGGCGATCGCTATTGGCTCGAGCCGGCCAACAAAAACTACAAACCCATTTATCCGCGCGAAGAATTCCATGTGGAAGCGGTGGTCACGGCGGTGGTACGTAAATATTAGTATGCCCCGTAGTGAAATTTCAATTAGATTATGTTCTACACATACGTACTAAAGAGTGTAAAAGGTGACAATCTTTACGTTGGTTACACACGTGATCTAAAGAGGCGTCTATTAGAACATAATCAAGGATTAAATCTTTCGACCAAGCCATACCGACCCTGGAAAGTTATTTACTACGAAGCGTGTTTGAACGAAGTGGATGCAAAACGACGTGAGGGATATTTGAAGAAGACTCAGGGCGGCCGTTTACTCAAGTTGCGACTGAAGGAGTATTTTTATCAAGAAGGTCGAAAGATTTAAATTGAAATTCTACTACAGGGTATGATGAAAAAAATCGATACATGGCTGGATATACAAAAATATCTTCGCGAGTCTGAGGAATTTGCGCGTGAAGAAATGAAGGTGGCTGAAGAAGAATCCGTTTTGATGCGGAGCTGATATGCGGGTATGACCTGGGGTGAGGAGCGAATACTTGGAGCTCCGCAAGGCCGGAGCGCGACGGCGCGAGGCGGGGTCGCGGGCGATTTCAGTAGAAATCGACCCGTGACAGGCCTGTCATTTCCGCGCGCCATCGTACATATCGATGGCGATTCTTTTTTTGCGGCGTGCGAAGTCGCCAAAAATCCCTCGCTTCGTGGCAAGCCCGTCATCACCGGCAAGGAGCGGGGGATCGTCTCGGCATGTACGTATGAGGCAAAGGCGCGCGGCGTGAAGCGAGGAGTGTCGCTCAGCGATGCGATGAAATTGTGCCCCGATGCGATCGTCTTGCCGTCCGACTACGAGACGTACTCGCTTTTTTCCGAGCGCATGTACGAGATCGTGCGACGCTACACTCCCGATGTGGAAGAATACTCGATCGATGAGTGTTTTGCCGATCTCACAGGAATGCGGAGGGTCAACAAAATGAATTACCGCGATATGGCACACGCGATCAAAGAAGAGTTGTATACGGAGCTCGGCATCACTTTTTCGATCGGGCTCTCGGCGACGAAAGTCCTGGCAAAAGTAGGGTCCAAGTGGAAAAAGCCCAACGGTCTCACGGTGATCCCGCTCAAAGACGCGAAGAAATTCCTGTCGGCGCTCCCGGTCGGAAATGTATGGGGTATCGGACCCAATACCGCCGCGTATCTCAACAAATTCAAGATCATGACGGCGCAGGATTTTGCATCGCGTAGTGAGGCGTGGGTGCGCACAAATCTCTCGAAGCCTTTTTACGAAATATGGCAGGAGCTCAATGGGGAAGTGGCGTACGAGCTCACGACCGAGAAGAAGACAAGCTATCAATCGATCAGCAAGACCAAGACCTTCACGCCGCCCTCGCGCGATGGGCGATTTATTTTCTCGCAGCTCTCCAAGAATATTGAGAATGCGTGCATCAAGGCGAGGAGGTGGAATCTCGCGACTCCCGAGATATTCTTTTTCCTCAAGACGCAGGATTTTAGATACCATGGGTGTGAAGTAAAGCTGCCACATCCGACGAGCGTGCCCCAGGACATCCTGCGAGAGGTAAAGAAATTCTTCCCGAGCGTCTTTTCCGCCCAAGGCGGATCCGCCTCGGGCGGACAGAGGGGAATTTTGTACCGTGCCACTGGCGTTACTCTTATGAAGCTTGGACCCGCCGATTCCGTACAGCTCGATCTTTTCGGTAAGGTGAAGGAATCCGAAGGCCTGAAACTCGTCTTTGAGAGCGTCGACGAGATCTCTCTGCGCTACGGCAAGCATGCGGTCTTCCTGGGCTCGAGCTTTACCGCCATGACCCCGAAGAACAGCAAGCTGTCTACGGGGCAAGAATTTGGGCGCAACGAGAAACCGGCTCGGCATCGGGAACTCTTCAAGGGTGAGACCGCCCGCCGCAGACTCGCTATCCCAAGCCTGGGAGAAGTGAGTTGATTCCAGATGTATAATTCCACTATGAAACAATACATACTCTGGCTCGTCGCCCTCCTTGTACTGGTCGGCGTGTCGTATGCACTTACGAGCGGCGTTCCTCAAAAAAGAGAAGCGCCTACAAATCCGCTCTTGCAGACCGCCGAAATTACCGAAGCGGGCTCGAATTACGATATCGTCGCGAAGTACCCGACATTTGGCGTCGCCGCTTTTGACGCGCGGATCAAGCAGGCTGTCGATGAGGCAGTCATGGAGATAAAGAACGCTCCGGCACCAGACCCCGCCACATACAAGAACGCGCTTGATATCAGATTTATGCAGCCGTATATCGGCCCGGATATTTTGAGCGTGAAGCTCGCGATCACGCAGTACACCGGTGGCGCGCATCCGATGACGATCATCTCGGGACTCAATTATGATCGTAAGACCGGCAAGATCCTCATGCTCAACGATGTCTTGCCGATGATCGGACTCACTGTCGCGCAGGTGTCCGAGCAGGCGATGGCGCAGCTCAAGGCGAAGCTCGAAGGATCGATCTTTCCCGAAGGAGTAGACACGAATCCTGAGAATTATAGCTCGTTTGTTGTCTCTGCAGACAAGGTGACCTTTATTTTCCAGCCGTACCAGGTCGCGGCGTATGCTGCCGGCCCGCAGGAGGTCTCGTTCTCGCGCATAAAGTAGCGCTCATCAGATTTTCCGCTGCGTCAGGTACAATCGAAAGATGATTCGGAGACATTGGGTCGCTGTGCTGCTCATTGTGGCCGCACTCGCAGTGGGCGGATACAACGCGTACCGGTACATCAAATTCAATCCGCCGGATTGGCTCATCGCACTCGTGACGCACAGAGCAGGTGCGCCCGCACCACTCCCGACCGGTGATGTGGCACCTCTCGTGGTGCCGGAAGGATTTGCCGCAACGATTTTTGCACGTGATATCAAGGGCGCGCGCGTGATGACGCGCGATCCGAAAGGCACGATACTCGTATCGCAAACGAGCGAGGGTGCGGTGGTGGCGCTTCCGAATTTTGATACTGACGGCAAGGCGGACAGAGTCGTTACCGTCCTCGACAATTTGAAACAGCCGCACGGCATCGTGATCGTGTGCCCTGAAACCGGTTTTGAAAGCGCGCGCCAGGATGCATGCCTGCTCTACGTGGCCGAGACGCATTCGGTAAAAGAGTATGCCTACGACGCCGACACATTTACCGCAAAAATCCAAAAAGAAATCGCATCGCTTCCATCTGGCGACGGTCATTACACGCGCACGCTCATGCTGCATCCTGATGGCAAGCGTCTCCTCGTATCGATCGGATCGTCGTGCAACGTGTGCGAGGAGAATGATCCGCGTCGCGCGAGTATCCAGCAGATCGATCTCACGACGGGTGTGATGACGCCGTTTGCCACAGGCCTTCGCAACACCGTTTTTATGACGACGCACTACGTGACGGGTGATATATGGGGCACCGATATGGGGCGCGATCTTCTTGGTGACGACGTCCCGCCCGAGGAGGTCAATATTATTCGGGAAGGGAAGGATTATGGGTGGCCGATCTGCTATGGCAACAACATTCACGACACGGATTTTGATTCGCGGCAGTACATCCGCAATCCATGTACTGACAAAATGCCGCCGCAGATAGAAATGCAGGCGCATTCTGCGCCGCTCGGCATCGTTTTCGTGCCTGAAGAAGGATGGCCGGAGGAATGGTGGTACGATGCGCTCATCGCGTATCACGGCTCGTGGAACCGCTCTTTGCCCACGGGCTACAAGGTGGTGCGTTATCCGCTCGATGCAAAGGGCAAGGTAGAAGGCGGGCCGCATGATTTCATCACCGGATTCGCGCAAGCGGGAGAAGACTATCGTGACGCGATCGGCCGACCCGTCGACATCATGATCGAGCCAGGCGGCACAATCTACATATCTGACGACAGGGCAGGGGCGGTATATCGAATCGCTCGCAAATAAAAGAGCCCGGACATTGTCCGGGCCTTGAGGTGGTCACTTTTTCCGAAGACGGTCGGTGAATCGTCCGAGAACGCACAGGAGCGCGTAGACGGCGATGACCGCGATGACGAACATCGGTACCGAAAGTAAGGGGCTGCCCCCCACGGATACCGCGAGTTTGGTAAGAACATATGCGATCCCGAGCGTAGCCGCTCCGAGGCCGATCATGAATGGCACCATGAAGATGCCTAAGAGTATGAGACGTGGATCTGTGCGCACTCGCCCGCCAACTATTGGAGGCTCTTTGAGATGCGAAACTGCCCCGGTAAAGGACCGTAACATGAGATTCTCCTCTGGTTTACCTGTCTACAGGGTAGCACAAGAGGGAATTCTACGCAGCTGAACACTGTATACTGCTCCCATGAGCGATAAGAACCTGCCTGATTACAAAAACGAGCCGTCGGAATTTGGTTCGCGGAAGGTCGTGTTTCCGCGACCGATTCAGCTCCAGATGGACATGATCAAACGCAAAATAATGCAGGCGCACACGCTCGTCGCACTGAAGCAGCTCACCGATGATATACAGCACTCCATCATTGCATCGAAACCGGCTGCCAAGACCGAAATGCGTCAGATCATCGAGCGACGGGCCCGCGAACTCGGATATAAATCCGCACACAATCAGCAGTTTTGGGGATAGCAGCACACTTTGACAGGCAAGACCTGGTAGTGCACTCTTGCATCAGATCATTTTGAATGTGGAGACTAAAAATGTGCCGAAGAACACTCGCAAGAGTCGTCAGCGCACTCTTCTTCGCCTGCGCCTTTTTCTCTGTCGCGGGATACACCGCTCGTGCAGAGCCGATATGCAACCCGTCGGAGAGGGAAGGGCCGGACAAGAAGAAGAACTGGTACAAGCGTGCGCAGTCGATCGCCGGGAGTTGTTGTTGCGGCGATTACGACGGCATCCGCGAGGGTTCGACGAATCCACCCTACGGAACGTTTGTCGAGTGGGATATCAAAGATGGTCATTATCGCGTATTTATGGCGCCGCCGTACCCGAGCAGTGACGAAAAACCGCAGTGGTATGTCGTCCCCGATGATGCCATCGTCAAGCAGCAAGATCACAGTGTGGCCACGCCCCCTCCTTTTGCGGAGGTGTGGACGGGCAAATGGTCTAAGGTGGATGGGAAACGCACACCGTACTTCAGGTGCTTGCACCCGGGAGCCGGGACGTGACGCCGTCAAAAACGAATCGCTCAATGGACGAATGTCCGTTGAGCGATTTTTTTACGGGAGCGGGGATCGGGTCAAGCGCTCGAAAAGTTTTCGTCAAAACTTTTCTCCGCCTGACCACGGTTTTGCGACCCACGCTGCTGCGTGGGACCCCCGCAAAACCCGTTCGATTCCCCGACACTCCAAAAACAGCACGCCGCCAGAGACATGCTCTGGCGGCGGCTGATTTTAGTGGAGGTGCGGGGAATCGAACCCCGGTCCAGAAAATGATGTACAAGCGATTCTACGGTGCGTAGAGCATTCAATTTTGTTTAGACACTTTGCCTTAAGAATGCACAACATAGCAAAGCGTCGGACTCTCTTTCTTTAGGTTTTTAGTCGGAGTGAACTAAAAACCGTATCCGATTATATGACGTTCAGTTCAAAGAATCGGAGATCTCTGAGTGAACGGTCGTTTGGCGCGTTTAAGCGAAAACGAGGCCGAGGTTATTCACCTGAATCGGTGAGAGAACCCCCCGTGCAGTTTTGTTTGCACTTAGATTTGAATGTTTTTATGCAAGATCATTCTCTTGCGCATCGCACACAGGCACATTGAATTTCCTGTCGAAGCCGGTCACCCCCCACCTCCAATCCATTGCTGGATTAGAGGTGGCGATTGACCGACATATTGAGTATCGAAATGTGGACGGAATCCCAAATAGGGATTCCGTCGAAGATCAGTAGCGAGGCTTCACCGGCGAGGGTGAAAATCGTCGTCGTCGAAACCGTCGTCGTCGAAGGCACTTTCGGTGCGAAGTCTGTCCATCTCCGCCCAGCCGCGTTCGATCGCAGCATCTTCTGCCGCCTGAGTCGGGAATCGGCGACGATGTTCCAGTATTTCCTCCTGAAGGCGCGTATCGGGATCTCGGGGACCGGACATGTGGCTCTCCTCCTTTTTTGGTACCACATTTCGATACTCAAGTTTTTTATTGAGTATCGAAATGTGGGCAGGATCGCATTCGCGATCCTGCCAACGGTAATGTACTGAAAGTTCAGTGCAGGCGGGCTTACGCAGCCAGCCGCGGCTTCTTCTTGGCGCCGAGACACCGCTGCACTGCTGCAGCGAAGTCTGCGTTGCAACGGAGCGTCTTCATTTGTGCTGCGAGCGTGTAGACGCCGATGCGCAGACGCCGATGCCGGCCCGGGTTCAAGATCCGCTCAGTTTTCGCGGACATGAGGCGGCTCCTCGTCCGTTTCACCAGACCCCAGCGGAGATTCTTCGGAGCCGCAAGGCGCCTCCGCTCCATCTCCTCCTTCATCCAGTCGGCGGCCATTTCATCTTCCCAGCGCTCCTCCTCCTCGCGACGCCAGTCAGAGATGTTGTCGTCGTACTTGTTGCGAGGACGCATACTCTGCAGGTCGATCATGTCGAAGCCGTCATCGTCGTCGTCCACTTCAGCCTCGTCCTCCGAATCCTGCATCAGGAACGGGGGAGCGTTCTCGGCCCAGTTGACGGTGAAGTCGGGCCGATCAACTTCGAAGTCGAAGAGGTCGTCGAGCGGGGGAAGGCTCTTCAGCAAGCTGCAGCCATCCGCGAGTTCAAGGTGCGTGCTCCAAATCGTCATAGTCTTTCTCCTCTAATGACGAATCATATGCCCCGTGTCCGGGCGGTTTTACTCCACTTGTGTCCTTACACTAAGGTCCACATTTCGATACTCAATTGTGTTCCATTGCTTGAATGTGGGGACGAGGGGCGTGATACGCGGCTCCTCGTCCCATGTCGTCAACGAGTGTAGATCTCGTCGAGCGGGACAACCCGTCCCTTTGCTCTGCGCTCGACCTCTTGATCGAGATCGTTGCCCTCTTGATCGTCGAGGGTGCGAGAGACGATACGCGTCCTTTCACCCTCGCGGATGAATGAGCGATGTCTCGCAGAGGTCTTCATCGGTTTCCGATTCGTGTTCTTCATCAAAGTACTTCCTTGGGTATTGTTTCGCGTGCGCGAAACTGTGGTCACCTCCATGGCTTCCACATTCAAACAATGGAACTCTTATTATTCAGTTTTCAAAGTTCTTTCAATCTTCCGCTTTTCTTCGCGTGCGCGTATGGTACTACGTTTATCGCCTTTTTTCTTACCCCGGGCGATTGCGATACTGAGTTTCAAATTCCTTCCTTTATTATACACCGAAATAGGCACTATTGTCAACCCTTTTTCACCCTCCGCCGAGGCTACGCGGGCTATTTCCTTGGTATTGAGGAGGAGCCTTCGGCTGCGCTCGGGATCATAAGAATCTGGTGCGTTTTTGACCTGCCATGCGGGGATGGTCGCGCCTACGAGATACACTTCGCCGCCACGTGCGACCACGCGCGCGCCCTTGAGTGACCCCAGCCCGGCGCGCAAAGAGCGCACTTCGAGGCCGAGCAATTCCAAGCCCGCCTCGATGGTCTCGAGGATCTCGTAATCAAACCCTACCCGGTTGTTCTCAATAAGATTCATGTGTCCCAGAGTCGTGGTCGCCTGCCCCGTAGCCAAGGCGGAGCCTTGTGGTACTGGGGTTACTTATCAGACTCATGTCCACAACTATACCGTATTGCAACGCCTCAGTGCGCGCTACTCTGAAGAGAGGATCATTTACTCAAAGAAAAGTGAGAGGAGGTGAGTAGCGTGAAGGTGATCGAGGACACCCTCATCATCGGCGACGAGCAGGTCATTCGAAATCGTTTTTACGAAAAACCGCTCGGAAAGAACGGCGTGGAGATCGTCACTGCAGGGGTATATCCCGGTGGCGCAAAGTCTGGCCGCACGATGGCCGAGTGGTTGTATGCGTGCTCGTCGGTCGGGATTCTCCCGGAAGATGAGGCGATTGCCACGTCGTCGGGTTCGTACAATAAGGTCGCGGACATGGCGGGGCAGATGCATATTGTGCCCGACGTCTATGAAAAGATGTCGTGGTTCAATCCCGAGATGCTCTGGAATATGTGGATGAATCGCGATTACAGTGGCCTTGAGTATCTGCGCGCAAATCTCATCAAGCGGCTCGATGTCGAGGCGTTCTTGAAATCCAAGACGAATCTCACGATCGCCGTCGCTGACATGGACGCGAATGCGCGGCTCTTTAATGCCAAGGACCCGCACATCAATATTTTCGATCTCATGTTTGCATCTTCGGCCTTGTATCCGCTTGCGCAGCCGATCGAGATCAAGGGCGAGAAATTTGTGGACGGCGGATATACGCGCGACAGCGCTGTCGCCAAGTGGCGACGAAGGCTGCGACGCCGGTTTCCGCGCAAGCGGGAGATCGAGACGCTCTACGTGGCGAATCGACCCCATCCGCAGCACGCACATCCGTGGGAGGATTGGGTTTTCAACTGGCTTGTGATGACGTACCTCATGCCGCGCAATCTTGCGCTCGCCGAGGGCGCTATGTCGATCCCGAAAAAGATCGAGAAAGCTGCGGAAATTTTCGAGCGGAATCCGCCGCATGGCAGGCGCTGCGCGATCTTTCCGTTGCCGGATGAAAATATTTTTCCCAATGAGTGGCGCACGAGCGTGCTTCGAAAGAGGGGAGATCTCACCCGCAGGCGAAGAGAGCGTTTCCTCAAGGCGATGAAACCCGTCATATGGGTATGAAGATTGCATGATCCCGTCCTTTCTTAGAAAGGGCGGGATTTCTTTTAAATAAAGCCAAAATATGTATAATGCCCCAAATGGTAAAAAAGGATTCACCGAAGAATAAAGAGCCGAAAAAGGGGCCTCCGAATGACACAAATATGTGGCTGCAGCTCGCGGTCGCATTTGGCGTATTTATCGTATTGTCGTTTGGTTACTCGCTCGTCAATCAATACGTGACGACAAAGGACGAATCGATCCCGCTCTCGCAGGTCGCCGCAGATATAAGTGGTGGCAAGATCGCTGAAATCACCGTGGCAGGAGATACCATCACCGCCATCTACACGGACAAGTCGAAGAAAACGTCGCGCAAGCAGAGCGATTCTTCGCTGACCGAGACTCTCTCGGATTACAAAGTCCCTGCAGACAAATTGGCAGCAGTGAAGATTGAGGTGGAGGATGAGGGAGGAGTGCGATTCTGGTTCCTCACGCTCGCTCCGCTCATCGTGCCGGTGTTGCTTCTCTTTGGTGTGATCTGGTACCTCTCACGGCAGCTCAAGCAGGGTGGTATGCAGGCGTTTACCTTCGGTCGCTCAATGGCGCGCCTCGTAAATCCCGAAGATGGCGTGAAGCGCGTCACGTTTGCGGACGTCGCGGGCGCGAAAGAGGCGAAAGAGGAGCTCAGCGAGATTGTCGACTTCCTCAAGAATCCCAAGAAATTCATCCAGATTGGTGCGCGCATCCCCAAAGGCGTTCTATTAATGGGTGCTCCGGGTACCGGCAAGACACTCCTTGCTCGAGCTGTCGCAGGTGAAGCCGGCGTGCCGTTTTTCTCGATTTCCGGATCGGAATTTGTCGAGATGTTTGTGGGCGTGGGCGCTTCGCGCGTACGCGATCTTTTCAAGACTGCCAAACAAGCGTCGCCTGCGATCGTGTTCCTCGATGAGATAGATGCGGTGGGCCGCGTGCGCGGCACGGGTGTCGGCGGGGGCAACGACGAGCGCGAGCAGACGCTCAACCAGTTGCTGGTCGAGATGGACGGCTTTGAACCGAATGAAAAAGTGATCGTCATGGCGGCGACCAATCGCCCCGACGTACTCGATCCGGCGCTCGTGCGCCCGGGCCGCTTTGATCGTCGTGTCGCTATCGATCTGCCGGATCGCAAAGATCGCGAAGATATTTTGAATGTACATGCAAAGACCAAACCGCTTGGTCCTGACGTGAAACTCTCCGTGATTGCCGAGCGCACGCCGGGCTTCTCCGGCGCCGATCTCGCGAATCTCATGAATGAGGCAGCGATCCTCGCTGCGCGCGAGAATCGTACCGAGCTTGCGCAATTCGACCTCATTCGCTCAATCGAAAAGGTAATGCTCGGCCCCGAGCGAAGATCGCACGTATTGAATAAAAAGGAGAAAGAAATCACCGCGTACCATGAGGCCGGTCACGCACTCGTCGCATCGGTGCTTCCGTATGCCGATCCGGTCCACAAAATCTCGATCATCAGCCGCGGTCGCGCCGCAGGCTATACGCTCAAGCTCCCGCTTGAGGATCGCAAGATGCAGTCGCGCAAGGAATTCATCGACGACATTGCTGTGAGTCTCGGCGGCTACATTGCCGAGAAAATGGTATTCGATGACATAACGACAGGCGCATCCAATGACTTGCAGGTGCTGACTGCGCTCGCGCGCAACATGGTCGCGCGCTACGGCATGTCCGACAAGATGGGACCGATCGCGTTTGTGGCGTCGGCTCAGCGCGCGATGTTTGGTGATGGAGTAGAAGGGGAGCAGTCGGAGCAGGTCGCTTCGGCGATCGACGAAGAGGTGCGCAGAATCATCACAGGTGCATACAAGACCGCCGAAGACGTGATGAGAAAGCACCGAGCAGCACTCAATGCAATCGCAGAAAAATTGGTGGAAGTGGAGACGATCGAGCAGGAAGAATACGAAAAAATCCTCGTCACTCACGGCATCCCGCTGAAAAAGAAGCAGGATATCGAGCACCAGCCACTTGCCTGACCCCTTACAAAATAAAAAAACGTCCCGCATTGCGGGACGTTTTTCAGCGATGGAGTGCCGCCGAAACGACGGGGTTCTGTATGAAAACTGCGCAGGCCGCGATAATAACGAGTATCGACGCGCCGAGCGCCACTTTGCTGGTCTTATCCATGGGCTACCTCCCTGGTGCACTAGCACAATAGTAGCTGTTCGAACCCCAAGTGCAACATTATCCCCACTGTCACTTAAGTCTTGTTTGTTATACTTCGCCGAACATGAATCCTAACGACAAAAAGGCCCTCGCGCTCCACAAGAAGCTGCGCGGGAAGATTCGCATCGTGCCAGCGGCAAAGGTAAAAGATAGAAAAGATCTCGCGCTCGTCTATACGCCGGGTGTCGCAGCGGTGTCTTCACTTGTCGCTACAAATCCCGAGCTCGCCCGCACATACACGATGAAGGGCCGTATGGTCGCCGTGGTCTCCGACGGCTCTGCGGTCTTGGGGCTCGGCAATATCGGCGCACTTGGTGCACTGCCGGTAATGGAAGGGAAGAGTGCGATCTTCAAGACGTTTGCCGATGTGGATGCATTTCCAATCGTGCTCGACACACAAAACATCGATGAAATCATCGAGACGGTCGTGCGCATCGCCCCCGCTTTTGGTGGGATCAACCTCGAGGACATCGCTGCACCGAAGTGTTTTGAGATTGAACGCAAACTCATCGAGCGGCTCGATATCCCCGTCATGCACGATGATCAGCACGGTACCGCAATCGTCGTGCTCGCAGGTCTTGTAAACGCGCTCAAGGTCGTCGGCAAGAAACTTTCAGGTGCGCGGATCGTGATTGCGGGCGCGGGCGCTGCCGGCACGGCGATTGCGAGCCTGCTTCGCATCGCGGGCGCTGAGCGCATCATCGTGCTCGACAGTAAGGGCATCATCGGATTTCATCGCACCGACCTTTCGCTCCACAAGAGCGAGCTTGCCGCATTTACCAATCTCGAAAATCGCCAGGGCGGATTGCGCGAGGCACTGAAGGGCGCTGACGTGCTGCTTGGTGTATCGGGTCCGGGACTTGCGAATGCAGAAGATATCCGGGTGATGGCGCCAAAGGCGATCGTATTTGCGATGGCGAATCCGACGCCCGAGATCATGCCGGACGAAGCAAAGAAGGGTGGGGCGGTCGTGATCGGCACCGGACGATCGGATTTCCCAAATCAGATCAATAACTCACTCGCATTTCCCGGCATCTTCCGCGGCGCGCTCGACAACAACGTCCACAAAATCACCAATGATATGAAAATCGCCGCAGCGTACGCAATCGCGAAGCTCGTGCCAAAACCGACTGCGAACAAAATCGTCCCCGATATGTTCGACAAACGCGTCGCGAAAGCAGTCGCCAAAGTAATACGGTAGCCGTATAATCGGGGCACACCGCCCGTATTTTCAATGCGGACGGGTCGCTCGGAGAATATGAAAGCAAGCTTTCATATTGCTCCTCACTACCGCCCGTAGCTCAATGGTTAGAGCACAGAGCTTATACCTCTGGGGTTCCTGGTTCGAGTCCAGGCGGGCGGACAAACGTTACTTCAAGTTGGATGTGCATTTCTGGATTGCAGCTTCGCTCATGCGTGCAACAATAAGGCAATGCACTACACACTCCGTTTTCCGCTCGCGGCCTTGCTCACCGCTCTTTGCGCGGCATTTTTCATGCCATCGATATCGCACGCGACGACCTATCAGATCGGTATGGGCCCGAATTACTTTACCTATCCGAGCATCACTATATACGTGGGGGATACGGTCACCTGGACCAACACCGACTCCACGGCGCATACCGTCACGTCGGGCAATAGCCAATTCGACGGCGGCACGATGCAGCCCGGCGCGATCTACTCGAAGACATTTACCGTGCCCGGCACATACAACTACGAGTGCACTTTGCACAATGGCATGAAGGGTGTGGTCATTGTAAAAGAAGCACCTATTGCGCCTGTGGCCACGCAAGTGAGCGCGACACAATCTTCGGCCGCTGCGAGTGACCTGCAGACAAAGCTCAACGGGCTTTTGCAGCAGCTCGCGACGCTCCAGAAACAGATCGCAACGACTCCGGCCGCTTCTTCAGGCGGATCGTGCATACAGCTCCCGCGATCACTCGCGCTCGGGATGGAAGGTGCCGACGTGACCGCGCTCCAGCAATTTCTCGCGCGAGATCCTGCCATATATCCGGAAGGCAAAGTCACCGGATACTTCGGCGCGCTCACGGAGGCGGCAGTGAAGCGCTTCCAAGCAAAAAACGGCATCGTCTCGTCGGGTACGCCGAGCACGACCGGATACGGAAGGGTGGGCCCCAAGACGATCGGAGCTATTACGCTCGGGTGTTCTGGCACTTCGGGTGGCTCCTATAGTCCGGCGGATTCTGCCAATGATGTCGGCGGCATCGTCAAAGCAACACCGCTCACGGGCAGCGCACCGCTTCGCGTGACGTTCCAAGTGACGGTCAACATCACGAATTCGTGCGTCGGCAGAATCTACAACCTCGATTTCGGCGACGGCACCAGTCAGCCCATTCCCTCGGTCGCTGGCGTCTGTCAGCCGCAGAGCGTCGCGATATCACACGTGTATCAATATGGCGGCGCATTCAAAGTGACACTCTCGACCGGTGAACACTCGACATTTACCACGGTGACTGTGTCGGGTGTCACGCAGCCAAACACGCAGCAATTGCCACAAGTCGCGGTCAAGATCACCGACAGCGTATTTACTCCGGCCAGTCTCTCCGTCGATCCCGGCACGATGGTCGTGTGGACCAACTCCGGCACCGTGCCGTACTCGGTCACGTTTAACAGCGGCCTCATCGATAGCGGCTCGATCAATCCGGGACAGATGTTCTCAACACTCTTTACGCAATCCGGTACCTTCCCGTACTACTCCAAATTCCACGGCACACCCAATTCCGGTATGAGAGGCACGATTACGGTGGGGGCGGGCACAGGAGGCACCGCTTCGACTACCCAAAACACAAGTTCTGGAGGCTATGGACCGCTCACCGTCACGCCGGGACAGGGCAAACAGGTGACAGCGACCTTTGCGGTGAAAAATTCATGCGATGCATACTCTCTCGATTGGGGTGATGATTCCAACAACGTGTACCGATTCCAGGGTAGTACCAACTGCACATCGACAGCCGACAACATCACGCTGACGCACACATACGATACGGCGAAGACATATACAGTGACGCTTGGTCGCGGCCCTGCATTCCTCGATGAGGTCACGGCCTCGGTGGTCGTTCAATAAGGCTCGAACTTGTAATCATTATCTTGAGAGGGTAGTGTGCGGGCAGAAACCGTGCCAATAGTGGTGCGGTCTGATGCGGGCGGCCCGCCGCCTGCATTGAGTAAGGAGATCGACATGACTGTCGCTATCCCAGAAGGTCTGAGAATCCTGGCCCGCCGGGAACCTCTGACCGAGCAAGACTGGTTGGAACTGCTTGAAGCCCGTCGCTCAAGACTCGCTGACTACATGAGAGAGATGACATTGAGAACACTCGGCGAGATTCGTTTCGTCAAAGATTATTTTGGAGAGCATTCGCTTCTAAAATATAAGGACACTCTTCTCGTTTGCGGGGATCCACGATTCAATCTTGAGACGCGGGGAATTTTTCCTTCCGATCAGAGTTACGCGACTGTCGCGAAAATCGAACGACTCTCCAGGACGGAGTCGATCGAGCGATTTTGGGGCCTTACACGCGACGGTGTCTGGATTTCGATCGAGGCTGTGGTGAAGTGCAAAAGCGTTCCTTACAAATCGCCGGGGCGTTCTGAAGAGTCTGCGACCGTGACAAGTGTCACGATCAGGGAGACGACACCCGAAGAGATTTTTAAATTTTGCGGACGCACTGTAAAAGATCTCTGGGCAAGACTCGGGCAGGCTGCGGAGGAGTGGGAGAGGCATCGCTATGTACTTTACGGCGGAGCGAAAATGCTCGCCGACTTGATACGGGCTGAGAACGAGCTTCTCAAAATCGTGTCCAGATAAAAATATAACCGCGGCACTTCGGTGCCGCGGTTTTTCTATTCGCCGTGTAGTTGTGAAGAGATAGCAGTAGTGTGGCTCTGCAATTTTGGATGCTTCGAAAGCGTGGGATCAGATCCAACGAGCGCCGCGGCTTCGGTGCGCGCTGCCTGGATGAGCTTTATATTCTTGAGCGCCTCCATGCCGAGATCACTGACGCCCCATTGCTTGCGGCCGAAGAGATCGCCCGCACCGCGAGATTCGAGATCGGCCTCGGCGAGCTTGAATCCGTCGGCCGATTTTTCGAGCGCACGCAAGCGCTTGAGCGCCTCCGGTGAGCGCGACTCTGTAAAGAGGAAACAGATCGGCGGGTGCGCGCTTCGCATGATGCGTCCGCGCAATTGATGGAGCTGGGCGAGGCCGAATCTTTCTGCCCCTTCGATGAGGATCGCTGTCGCATTGGGGACATTGATACCCACCTCGACGACGGATGTAGCGACGAGTATGTGGATCACTCCGTCTGAAAAATCTTTCATCACTTCGTCTTTTTCTTTCGGCGTCATCGCGCCATGCAGAATGCCAATCTCGTATTCTTGGAATACTTCTTTTTTGAGGCGCTGCGCCTCGGCTTTGACCGATTTTGCCTGGACCGCATTCATGTTTGCGGGATCGGGCTCATCAATGCGCGGGCAGATCACGTAGGCTTGTCGGCCTTTCTCTAATTCTGCGCGAATCGCATCGTAGGCGAGTGAGCGTTCTTTGGGCTTTACGATCTGTGTCGTGATCTTCGCGCGGCCTGGCGGCAATTCATCGAGGATCGAGAGGTCGAGATCGCCGTAGAGTGTGAGGGCGAGCGTGCGGGGGATGGGAGTCGCTGTCATTGAGAGGAAGTGTGGCGACGCGTCACCTTTGCGCGCGAGCGCGCGCCGCTGCCGCGTGCCGAATCGGTGCTGCTCGTCGACGATACAGAGCGCAAGATGCTGGAATTTTACGGACTTTTGGATGAGCGCGTGCGTGCCGACGACCATCGCGATCTCGCCGCTTTCAATCCATTTCAAAAGCTGCGCGCGAGATATGTCGGTGGCCTTGCCCTTGGCGACTTTCGATGGGAATTTCTTGCAGCCGCTGCCCGTAATCAAGCCGATATTTATACCCAAATCCTTTCGGCCCAAGGCCGATCCGCCTTGGGCGGAGAAGTATTCGATAAATGACTGGAAGTGTTGCCCGGCCAAGATTTCCGTCGGTGCCATGTACGCGACCTGGAGAGTACCACTCTCTCTGCCCGGCGGCCTGCTTTTCACCGCCGCATATGCGGCGGTCGCAGCGACGAGCGTCTTGCCGCTGCCCACGTCGCCTTCGAGAAGTCGCGCCATGGGATGAGCACCATGAAAATCCTTGAGAATTTCGGCAATCGCGCGGCGCTGCGCCCCGGTCGGCGGGAAGGGGATGCTTGAGAGAAAATTATCTGCATTTTCTTCGGTCTCGCGGATTGGAAATGTTGATTGTGCATCGTTCTCGGCACGTTCCCGGGCGCGCGCGACCTGGATCGTGAATATTTCTTCAAACGCGAATCGCTTGCGCGCGACTTCCGCCTGCGAAAGCTTCTCCGGTGTGTGGAGCCAGATGAATGCAGAGGAGAGATCGGGGAGGTGGTAGCGCTCCCGCACGCCTTGGGGGATCGGGTCTTCGACATGGGCGAGCGCGCCCTTTTCGTAGATGCGCGCGATCGCGTGACGAAACCAGAGCGACGTGACGCCACGACTCTCGGGATATACGGCGAAGAGCTGCGTCTCTTTTTTCTTTTCGTGCACAGTGGCGTCGCCAAACATCGGAATGCCAAGTGCCTGAGCATCGGCCGGATCGGCGGCTTCGACGTGCGGATTGGCGAGATACACCTTGCCGTCCTTGCCGCCTACGATGCCGACCGCTTTGACAAACATCCCCTCGGTAAATTTCTTGGCAATGTACGGCTGGTGGAACCACATGACCTTGATCGATCCTGATGCGTCGCGGATCACTGCCTCGCCGACGGGGATGCGGCGCTTCCACGAGCGGCGCGTGTCGAGCTTGCTGATCGTGCCGAAAATCGTCGCATGTGCGCCGGGCTGGAGACCGGAGATCGTCGCCTCATCGCCCGCGATATCGTAGCGGGCCGGCGCATGGCGCAGGAGATCTTCGATGGTAGTGATCCCGAGCCGTTTGAGTGCAGCCCTCTGGCTCTCGATGAGGCGGAAGTGTTTATCGATCGGATCGGTCGGGAGCATGGGAGGCAGTATACCCCAGTGGTATTTGGGCATTACCCTTGATTTTTTGGTTATTCACAGTCCCGTATATATGAATCTTGCATGAAAACAATAGATGGATACTATAGGCGTGTTTGGGCATGAATACATTAAATTAGAAGGTAACGGGGTACTTAAAATCATGATTTACGACGAAGCGAAGAAGCGAAAGGGTAGTCATCATCACGATGAGGAGGAAACTGAAGAAAAAGATACCGTATCCGATGACTCACTCGACGAAGTCCTCGACGAAACAGACGATGACGAGGAGGATGACCTCCTTGGGGTAGAGGAAGATGAAAAAGCCTGGGAATAGAGGGGCGCTCGGCAGAAACACCCCTTTCGGGGTCGCTGTCTGCCGCTGCTGCGGCAGCGCTGCCTCTCGGCCCGTCGGCCTGCGAGACACCCCGAAAGGGGTGTTTCTGTACTCGCTGAGGTTAGAAAATACAAGAGTGGTACAATTATCGGTATGAGCACTATTTTGAAATTTCTCGGTACCGCAGCTGCGGTTTTTCTCACGGTGTACCTCCTGCCCGGAGTCGACGTGACGGGTTCGACAGGCTCACCGCAATCAGGCGGGTGGGTGACGATCCTCCTCGTCGCTCTCGTGTGGTCTGTAATCACTATGATTATTCGCCCCGTCCTCTCGATCCTCACGTTGCCCATCACAATCGTCACGTTTGGACTCTTTTCTTTCATACTCAACGCGCTTCTTTTCTGGGCGATGACGCTCATCGTCCCCGGATTTATCGTGAGCGGATTCTTCTCGGCGCTCATCGGGGTGATTGTCCTTTCGGTATTCTCGTGGCTTATACACAAGGTACTATAAAGGTATAAAACCTTTGCTTACTGCGTTGCTCGGAAGTGAAAGCAAGACTTTCACTTCTCTCGCTATCCTCGTAAGATAACTAGATGCTCGGCATCTTTGATTCGGGCGCGGGAGGACTCACCGTCTTGAAGGCGATCCGCGATGTGTATCCTTCCACCGACGTCGTCTACTTCGGCGACACCAAGAATGCTCCATACGGCAGTCGCTCGCGCGCAGAACTCTCGGCGCTCACGTTTGCGGGATTCAATTTCCTTCTCGAGCACGGCGCGAGCGCTATCGTGAGTGCGTGCAACAGTGTCTCGGCTTCGCTCGTGCTCTCGCTCTACGACATGCTGCCTATGTCGAGAGTCCCTGTCATTGAAATGGTGGGCCCTGCCGTGAGCGCTTTTAAGGAAAGCGAGCAGCGCATCGCGCTGTGCGCCACGGTCGCGACTATCGAAAGTGGCATGTACCAAAACGCATTTCGCATGCTCGGCAAGGAGATCGTCGCGTTCCCCATACCGGATTTGGCTGGTGCGATCGAGAGAGGCGAGGGGGAAGAGGTGTACGAGCGCCTGATCAAAGAGGCTCTCGCGGCAGTGCCGAGAGATGCGTACGATACGCTCGTGCTTGGGTGCACGCACTATCCGCTCGTGCAGGATATTTTCCGCCGCGTTTTGCAAGACAAAGAGATTTTCGATCCGGCTCGAGCAGTCGCTGGCAGGGTACTGCGTGATCTGTGGCCGCGGGAAATGGGATATGGCAAAACGACCTTTTATATCAGCAAGGATTCAAAACAGTTCCGCGATTTTGTCGCGCAGCTTTTCCCAGGGAGCGAAAAATCGATCAGCGTCCTTTCGTGAGAGGCTTCGTGAAATCAGTGAGCTTGGCGCCGGAGATCGCGAAGAGGTAGATGATCTCAAGGATGCCGATGGTGTTGAGGAAGAGAAAGGCGATAAACCACCACGTGTCATCGCGTTTTGCGGATCGCCAGAGCGCGAGCCCTTTCCAGAGAATGCTCCACGCCAAGATGATTAATAAAAGCGGACTCGAGAAACCCATTCCGTATCCCATGTATTCCATATGCTTGAAGTCTATCACGACACGTGTTGTCGCGAGTATTTTGGATTGCATATGGGGAAAAGGTTGCTACATTGCCAGAAGAAAAGGAGACTTGCAATGACCGTGGTGATCGGACATCTGGGAAAGCCGGGCGCAGGCAAAGGCACCGTCAGTTCAATATTTGCCGAACTGGCGCGAGACGAAGGACGTACCCTCGCGGAGGTGCGCTTTAGCGATCCGCTTCGGGAGACATTCAAATTTCTCAATGCGATGAAAGACCGCAACAACCCCGCAAATCCGGCGACGGTGAGTGCAGTTTGTACAATGTTGCACGATGTGTGGGACATCGCGCCTTCTGTCAGGCACGCCAAGGCATTCATCCGACTCGTGGCCGCACACTTCGGCAATGAGGGAGTGATCGCCGTCGATCGGCCCAATCTTCAGAAACTGCCCGTCATGATGCAGCCGGTATTTGGTGAAAACGTGCTTTCACATGCAGTTTTTCATCGGGCCAAAGCGCGATCCGAAGATCTCGTGCAGGTAGATGGCATGCGCTGGCCTTCTGATGAGGAGGAGCTCCATGCGATCTCTGGTGCGCTCCTTGTGTACACCAAAGCGAGCTTCCCCGTGCGCGCGAAGCGGATGACTGCACGCATGAGGGATGGCGAGGAGAAGAAGACGCTCGGACAGCTTTGGCAAGAGGACAATGCCAAGAACGAGGCGTTCGTTGAGCAGGTCGCCGAAAAGGCCGATTTTGTGATCGAGAACGAATTGGATTCACTCGAAATACTCCGAACGATCGTCGTCGAGCGCTACAAGCGATTCGTGCGTCCGCGACTGATACGCAGCTAATCTTCCGGCCGCCCCGTATGTGGGCGGCCTTCTTTTTTGTCCGACGATATTGCCCCGCGAGAATCGATGTTGTAGTGTGCCGGCAGTAGAGAATCCACGGGCACTCGGGAGCGCCGCATGAATGATTATTCTTTTTTCCCCGTCAAAAGGCCCACTCGCACCGGAGGCTTGAGCGCTGTCAGGGCACGCGATCGTTGGGGGCATAAGGAAAAGAAGTCCAAGCTCAAACGCAAGCTTCAAAAGGCCGTCAACAAAGTGGCGCGCGAGAAAATAAAGGAAGCGTGCGCGCTTGTCGAGAGCGCAAAGGCTCGCGCCAAGACCTCCGTGTCACTCTTGCTGATGCTCACCAAAAATACTCGCATCTCGCGGCGGCGTCGCAGTCTGATTGAGGTCACGACCCGACGCCTCAAGAGGAGGGGCTGGAAGGTGCTGGGGCGGATGCAGACCATAGCCGGCTTTCACAATGAAGAAGAATCGGACTGCGAACCTGAATTCGGCGGTCGGCGGTACGCCACGTACCTTGTCATCTCAGGATTCGCAAAACCCTGAAAATCAAAGAGCCTCGGCAACGAGGCTCTTTCTTATTGTTGGCACCAAGAATTATGTATAATTACGCTCTATGTCGATTGAAAAGAAGTTGCCGCCTGAAGTCGAGGCTTTGAGGAAAAAGAATCGCGAGCTCCGCGAGCAGATGCTGAAGGACCACGCGGATTTCACGGAGCAAGCGATAGGGGAGCAGGCAGGTTTGAGAAACGAGCAAGTTTCCGATTTACGTGAAAGTATTTCGGCGCTCGATGAAGAACGAAATAAAAGCGATCAAAAGCTTAAGGATGCAGGAATAAAGTAGATCTACTGCGGAGAGAGCGAGATTCGAACTCGCGGACCCAACTAAGGGTCGACAGTTTAGTAAACTGTTGATTTAAACCACTCATCCATCTCTCCTTTTAATTCAAGAACTGCATCATAACTCATTTCGGCGAATTGTCGGATATGATATGGTAGAGCGCACAGGAGAGGTGCCAGAGCGGTCGAATGGAGCACACTGCTAATGTGTTGAGCCTCTAAAGGGCTCCGAGGGTTCGAATCCCTCCCTCTCCGCAGATTTAGAGCCAAGATTTTGGTGGCGGTTGCCCACGGGTTGTCCGCCGCTGTGATAATCTGTCGTGCAAGATATGAAATTAATATCGCTAAACATGTGGGGCGGTCGAGTATTCGACCCGCTGATGGAATTTATCGGTCGACACGAGCAAGACACGGATATCCTTTGTTTTCAGGAGGTTTATAACAACGCATCAGAGAGTCTTCGTGAAGTACCTGAAGAACATCTCAATATATTCAGTGAAATTGAGTCGCTGCTTCCGAATCATCAGGGCTATTTCTTCGCTCAGGTAGAAGGTACTGGAGTGGCGACTTTCATCAGAAAAAGTATCGAGGTCGGCAAAGTGAGTACCTCAACAATTCTCACTGCGGAAGAACTCGCACATTTCAAAATGCCGACCGGCGACGACTACTATCCGCGACCGTTGCTGCGCGTAGATTTGAGAGCGACTCAAGTTGCCGTCTGTAACGTTCATGGAGTTCCAGGATCTGAAAAAAGAGATACGCCAGAGCGAGAATTACAAACATCGCGCATTCTTGAGATTCTGAACGTCGATAATGTTTCGAAGGTTCTTGTGGGGGACTTCAATTTGAGCCCCGACACAAATGCGATAGAGACACTCGAATCAATAATGCAAAACCCTCTCAAAAAAAGCGGTTTTAATACAACGCGAAGCAATCTCTACAATAAGAAAGAAACCCTGCCTTTCGCCGACTATGCTTTCGTTTCTCCTTCGCTAGCAATAAAGCACTTTGAAGTGCTTCAGGACGAAGTGTCCGACCACCTACCACTAATGCTCGAGTTTTGATGAATCCATCACTGCCTGTACTGCTCTTTGTTAGTAATTCCGTGGTTGCCCACGGGTTGCCCAAAAAGTGATGGATAGTGAGTAATCCTGATTACGATTGATTACTCCTGACTAAGACAATACCTCTTTTCAGGATAGAACCGATAGGTTTCGAATCCCTCCCTCTCCGCAGAAATAGTCCTTGTGGTACGATTTTGATATGCAAGCCGAATATCCTTTTCATACAGCGTTTCTCTTGCTCCTTATCGTCATCGTCGCGATACGCATGTACAACAGCGGCTACGCCGATGCGGCTTCGGGCGTGAGCCAGACGATGGAAGGCGAGGGCATCTTCAGGATACTGCGTCCGCTTCTCGGCGCGCCGATGGTAGCCGCATTTTTTGCATATGCGATCTGGCCGCCGAGCATGGCGTGGTCGCAGCTCGCACTGTCGTCGGATACGCGGTGGGCAGGACTCATTCCTTTTGTGCTGGGTATCGCGCTTTTGGTATGGGTACACCGACATCTCTCGCGAAATTTCACAGGTACGGTACAGATCCGCCCAGGCGGCGCGGTCGTAACGACTGGGCCATATGCATATGTGCGGCACCCCATGTACTGGTCGTTCCTCCTCATAGCTGCCGGGATCTTCTTGCTCACGGCAAACTGGTTTCTGGGCGGAGGATTCCTTCTCATAATTCTCCTCGTTATGTTTGTGCGGATGCCGATTGAAGAAGCGCAGCTCATCAAAGCGTACGGGGAGGAGTACGTCGCGTATTCGAAGCGAACGGGCAAATTCTTCCCAAAATTTTTTAAAGCGTAAAGTGGTGTCAAAACCCACATTGAGGGGGTATAGTGACCGCAGATAGTAGAGGAGATTCCCATGGACGACCGTTTGCCCATTGTGGTACGCGTCGAGAAGCGCAACATACCCATGCGCCGCATCATTTCCGCTCTCAGGGGCGCGTTTGTTGTGCAGAAGTCGCACTTTGATATCAAGGAAGTGTATCCGCAAAATCCCGACAAGCTGGAGCTTATCGATCGCCTCCGGTCCATCGTGCACGGTGTCGTCGCTACGGCAGAAGAGCACAAAAGTAGCGCCGCAATGTGCGCGCACGTCTCGATCTCGCCACTCACATTTATGGCGCCTGGACATCCGAAAAGAGATATCAACGTCGCGATTGTCGCGACCGCGAGCATTATCTCCCCGCTGTGGTTTGAGGTGCTGGCCAGTCCATCGGCCGCGACCACTGAGACGGAGAGCGCTCTGCTCCACCAGTATCGGATGCGGATGCGAAAAGAACTGCCAAAATTCGAGTGCGTCCATTGGACTGAGGGGGACGTGCTCAGTCGGTCCGTTGCAGAGCTCATCTTCCGCACAGTCTTTATGGTGGCAGACGGTGGCATGCCGGGTGACGATGCGTCTTTGCAATAAAGGTTAAAAACCCTTGCTGTCTGCGTCGCTCGGAAATACATGTGCGAGCACATGTATTTCACTCGCTATCCCCGACAGATAAGAAACGATCCCGCTTTTCAAAAAGGCGGGATTTTTTTCGGCTTGCACAGAAGGCAGGGGAGGCATAGATTGCACGTAGATTACAGGGAGCGAGGACGTCATGGATACCGTCATCGACAACGTCGAGGAATTCGAACAGAAGCTCAATATCGAAGTCGAAAAGAACTTCAGCATTGATATCGATACGATTCTCGCCGCTGAATACAAGCATCTTCCAGTCGCCGCGCGTATGGCGCACGACAAGTACACGAAGCTGCTCTGGCGAGCCTATGCGGGCAAGGGCAAGTGGCGTGCCGGTGCATGGGGCGCAATCGAGGCGGCGATCGAAGACGAAGGGCTTTTCGCATACGATCTGACTGATGTTACGACGGTGTGTACGTACACCCTCTTCATCGAGGTTGCATTCCTCTACCTCCGCGATGGTCTCAAGAAAGACAGATATCAACGATTGAGTGAGGTCGTAAAAGAAGATGTGTCTCTCCTTGAGAGGTATATCTCCAGCGAATGTGACGACCTCTCCGAGAGCGATCAGCACATGATCTACTATGCACTCACAATGTGCAGGCTGTATATGCAGCGACTTGAAAAAATATATCCGGACACGTGAGTGTCCGGATTCGTTTTTTGTCGGGATACAATAGATGCATGAATACGCGCAATCTCGCGATAGGACTCCTCGGGCTGCTTGTCGTCTTGGCGGTCTACGCATACTTCCGATCTCCAGCGCCGATTCGCAATTATCCCTCAAGCGGCACCGACATCGTGGCACTCGGCGACAGCTTGGTGTGGGGGCAGGGCTCTGATCAGGGCAGGGATTTCGTCTCGCTCCTCTCGCAAAAGATAGGGCAGCCGATCGTCAATCTGGGCGTGCCGGGCGATACGACGGAAAACGGCCTCATGCGCGTGAATGGCCTCGACATCTATCATCCGAAAGTCGTCATCCTCCTTCTCGGCGGCAATGATTATCTGAAGCGCGTGCCGATTGATACCACTTTTTCGAATCTTGGAAAAATAATCGAAGACATCCAACGAAGGGGAGCGATCGTGCTACTCCTCGGTGTGCGTGGCGGACTACTTCAGGATCATTTTGATTCGCGCTACGAAGAATTGAGCAAAAAATATCAGACGGCGTACGTATCCAATGTCCTTTCCGGCTTGATCGGCAATGCGAAATTAATGGCCGATGAGATCCATCCCAACAACGCGGGATACGAGATCATCGCCGAGCGAGTGTACCCGGTACTCGCGCCGCTTTTGAAATAGAGGCAAAGAAAAACTGCAACGAATCCATTCGCTGCAGTCAGTGTCCGATTTTTTTCCTGAGACGCCTCGCGCCGTGCTCTGTCAGCACGAAACCTTTTTGTACGTAGCCATTGCATGCCACGTAGATAAAGAGCACTACTCCGCCGAGCGCGAAAAGCCATACGGCCCAGCGTTGTTTGATCGGCAGGGGTTCTCGATCTCGTACGATGCCCGCAAAAAGCGCACCGACCGCCCACACGCCGAATGCATACCAGACCAGTAGGGCATAGACCCACGGCGGAAAGTCAGAGAAGCTCATATGCGCCTCCTCGCACTACAGCCAAACTATCACGTGCTGCGGATATCCTGCAATTGCGGACGACGTCTATCGCTCGCATGCGGTAAGAGACGGGGTAGAATAGTGGGGATGGAGGGCTTCGGGAAACTTTCAAATAATAATGAGCAGGACGGACCGGTCACCGGTGTCGACCGTTGGCTCGATGAGGTGTATGGACACGGTGCCCGCGAGTCGTTTGATTACCTCTGGAAGAAAAATCCGGAGTGGACGCTTGAGCAGGCGGTGCGTGGATACGAACAGGATCCAACGCACCATCAAACGGACTTTTTTCGCATTCAAAACCTGGAGGCAGTCGCGAAATATCTTGTGCCGAAGATCGAGAAGAAAAGCGGCGAACCTGTCGACATATTGGACGTCGGTTGTTCCTCGGGCGAAGAGCCATACAGTCTCGCGATTCATTTACTTGATCAGGGAATTAAGAACTTTTCGATTCGCGGCATCGACGTGACGCCTGAAATTATTGAAGAGGCACGAGAAGGAAAGTACGAAATCAGCTTTCATCACAGTAAGGTGACGCATGAGATGTTCGACAGGAACTATTTCGTCGATACGGGCGAGCGGACAAGGGGAATGTACTCAAGAACTGTTGCGAGTGTGGGCCCCGAACTCCGTGAACGGGTCTCGTTCGATCAGTGCGATATTCTGGAAGCCCCGTACGCGGGCAAATTTGACGTAATTGTAGTGAATAATGTTCTCATACATTATCCGGCAAAAAGTCTCGACAAAATCGTATCGCATGCGCTCTCGTCGCTACGCCCCGGTGGATTTTTCGTGATTGAACCGCTCATGTACCCGAGAAATCAGCGTGAGCGAGAATGGCTGGACCCGTACATTGAGTGGCGCACGCATATCGAGGAGAAGTATCCACTGAAGGAAGTTGCCACGCATTCAGCCTGGGCAGGTGCGGAGGTAAAGAGTCAGCAGTACTATCAGTATCTTGGGTCTGACCAGAAATAACGTTGTGCCAAAGATAATCGCCGAGACCGAAGATATCCTCGTGATCGACAAGCCTGCGGGGCTGATCGTCCACAGTGATGGCCGGACGGTGGAGCCGAGCCTCGCCGAGTGGATCGCCGAGCGTTATCCGGAGCTCAAAGACGTGGGCGAGTCGTGGGTTTCGCCTCAGGGTGAGCGTGTGCCCGTATCGGGTATCGTGCATCGACTCGACAGGACGACGAGCGGCGTGATCCTCGTCGCGAAGAATCAAGCGGCATTTGAGTATTTGAAAAACGAATTCAAGGCGCGGCGCGTAGAAAAAGTGTATCGCGCGTACGTGTACGGGCGCATGGAAGGGGATGAGGGGAAGATCGTCGCCGAGATCATGCGCAGCTCGGAAATTCCCAAGCGTTGGTACGCGAGGCCGACGACCGAAGACGACGCTCGCGCCGCGATCACCACCTGGCGCGTACTCGAGCGACTCGAAGAGGGTGGCGAGCCGATTTCGCATCTCGAAGTGCGGCCACTCACGGGGCGCACGCACCAGATACGCGTGCATCTCGCCTCGATCGGTCACCCGATCGTGAGCGATCATCTCTATGCGCCTCTGCGCCCACAACTCCTCGGCTACACGCGCCCAGCGCTCCATGCGTACAGCGTCACTCTCACGCTGCGCGGCGGAGAGCGGGCGAGGTATGTCGCTGAGCTTTGATATTGCCGCCGTTTTACGGTAGTCTCTGCGCAGAAAACACACGAAGGAGAGAGACATGCGACCGAGATCGTATATCGGCGTTACCGGCATCATGAGCAGTGTGCAGGGCAAGTCGCTCGTGAGCGTCCTGCCAGAAGACAGCGATGTCGACCTGATGCTCGGCCTACTCATGAGCAGCAAGACGATCCGTGACGAGCCCAACAAATGGCCGAAGCGGTATCCCAAAGTAGCAGACCTCGGCGACATTTTCTTCTATCACCCAAAGGCGCTCAATCTGATCCACTTCAATACGAAGTCGCCGGAGAATCTCTACGAGGACATGCTGCTCGCGCAGAGCCTCGCCGGCACGTACTGCCATGGCTTCCAGCTCAATCTGGTGTGGCCGGATCCGACGGTGCTCGAGATGTATAAATGGAATGCGCCGTTTACGTACCGGAAGATCGTGCTGCAGTGCGGTCACAACGCGATGCGCCAAGCCAGTTTTGATCCGGGGAAGATTGCGGAGCGCGTGCGTGAATACAAAGATCTCGTCGACTACGTGCTGATCGATCCGAGCGGTGGCCTGGGCAGAGATTTTGATCAGTTTCATGCAGAGCGGTGTTTCGACGAAATCTCCGATCTCGTCCCGGATGTGGGGCTCGGCATTGCCGGTGGTCTCCACGAAGCGAATGTCGAGCGACAGCTCACGTACCTCTTCCAGCATCACAATTTCAGTATCGATGCTGAGGGCAGACTTCGCGACGCGAATGATGATCTCAACATCGTTGCGGCGCAAAAGTACATCGTGGCCGCTGAGCGGATGCATCGACAATACCGTGTGAAGAAATAAAAATCAGAGGCCGCGTCACGAGTGACGCGGCCTCTTCTTATAGAAAGAAAGGCAGATGTGGGACGCACGTCAGCGCTTTCGACGCAGTAGATAGAAGACGAATGAGATGGTGAAACACACGAGCGCAGCGATTACGGCAAACCCGATGTAGATAGGCATCACGATGATCTCGCCGATCTCGGGATTCATCGCCAACCGGGCGGCAAAGTAGCCGCCACCAAAAAGGAAGCATACGCCGAGCATAAGGAACGCCCTGGAGGCTATGCGCATACCTCAATACTACCCCACAAACCGCCCGGAAACTGGATAGTATTCGGACTTTGTACGAAGACAGGCGAGTGATAGGATCCTTGCAGATCAACCACGGAGTTATTCAATGACAGAGGTGAGTGCCCAATTACATCAAGTATTCAAGATCAAACTCGACGGCTACGGTACGACGGGGCACATATGGAAACCGGTTTTCGACGGCGAAGTCTTCGAGTCTCTGGGCAATGAGACTGTCATCCCCGATGCAGATTCTATCGGCGGATCAGGCCAGAAGGTATTCACTTTCAGACCGCTCACACCAGGAGAATTTACTATTGTCTTCGAGCTTATACGGCCGTGGAAGCCGAGCGATGTCGCAGAGCGCCGCGAATTTTGTGTGCGTGTGGCCGCGTGATCCGCAGGGCTGTTATCAGGGAGGACATCGTGGCGGTGTCCTCTTTTTTGTTTTTCGTATGTGGCGGGGTATGATGCTCCGATGCAAATCAAATTTCCACACAAATTCTCAAAACAAGAGGCCCTCATGCGCGTGAAGCACATGA
>CAZUVH010000004.1:90732-107952 GCA_964623775.1 uncultured Candidatus Saccharibacteria bacterium
AAATTTCCACACAAATTCTCAAAACAAGAGGCCCTCATGCGCGTGAAGCACATGATGAGCGAAGCGAGAACCCAGCTCGGTGATAAGGGCACGATCGATGAGGAGCGATGGGAGGGGGACGTGCTCCATTTCGCATTTACCGGCCAGGGCCAAAGCATCTCGGGCACACTCGTGGTGCACGATCACGAATTTGATATCGACGTAAAACTCCCGCTCATGATGCGCCTCTTTGAAGGTCGTATAAAGAAAATGATCGAGGAACAGGCGAGCCAAATGTTGAAATAAAAAAGCCAGGCAGAAGCCCGGCTTTTTTATTGAATGTCAGTTTACTGCGACTTGAAGAAGATCACGCGCTGCTCACCGATACCATCGTCCATTTTGAACGTGCGCTTCTCGCCGCGCATAGGCATGGCCGGAGCCGCACCTGCGCCCATCATCGCGTCGCCGTAGTAGTACATCGTGTCCTGCATGGGCATACCGCCATACATTCGCGTGTCAAAGAATCGATGATTGCCGTACAGGCGCTCCATGTGTTTGCGCGCATGACAGGTACCGGCGATAAAGCCGAGATGGTAGATGAGCACACCCACCGCGAGCAAGACCAGGGTCCACGCGATCCTGCGAGTAGTAAAAAAGTCCTCCGTATCTATATTGATTTTCATATACCTCAATTATGGTGCATGCGCGGGAAAAAGAAACACCTCTCGCCTCGCGCTTGAGAAGTTTTCTGCCAGGTGTAGAGTGGCGGCAGGAAACGTCACCCGAGGGCACGCACATGAAGATGCTCGTAATCGTACTGACCCTTTTTATAACCACACCCTCCTTTGCCCGAAATGCGTCGTCAGACCTCATCCGGGTAGGGGACCAGGTCTTCCGCGTCGCGACTCTCGAATCGCTCAATATTCTTTTCGAGCAATTTTGCGCGACGTCGGCAGATGCGCTGTGCGTGTCGAATCACGCCTATCTCAGGCAGAGGTGCACGTACCTGCGAGGATTACTTGAAGGCCTCCAGTCGGGCACGAGTCCGCTCGCATATCTCGATCTTCGGTTTGAAGCACAGATGGTCAACGAATTTCAAGACCAGATCACGCGATTTGTCGAGACAAGCGGACGTGAGGTCAAGCCCGAATAAAAAAAGAAAAGGCGCCGCTTCGCGGCGCCTTCGTTCAGCCAAGTCTCATCTTGCGCTCATCTTCCCATGCGCTACTGAGCTCTTTATAGTAGTGGGCGAAAGCCGTCATGCTATTGCGCAGCTCGACGCGATCGCCGCGGAATCCGAGTCGCAGTGCCTGCTCGTCATCGATGCCGAGTGCCTTGAGGCCGGTCTTGTATCGGCCAAAAAGCTGGGCCAAGACACATTCATGTGTGCTCGAAATATTGATTTGCTTTTCAATCTTGTGAGCCCAGCCAGGGACTTTTTCATCAAGGAATGTCGCGCCTTTCCGCGCCCTCTCCCGTGCCCATGCTTCCAGGGCCGGGTGAAGGTCGTCCCTATCTACTCTCGTCAGCATTGAAGTCTCCTTTGTCCGCCGCCATCCTACACGTTTCCTCCCGAAAGAAAAGGCGCCCTTCGATGCTCTCGGGGCGCCTTTGATTATGCGAGTCTGATCTCTCGCTCCATCTCCCACAATTCATTGAGTGTCCGATAATAGTAGGTGAGTGCCGCGCGGTAGCGCGTCTCGTACCTACATCCAAAGAATCCGAGATTCCTCGCACCAGTGCGATCGATGTCGAGCGCCTCGAGACCGCGGCGGTAATGCCCGAAGAGTTGCCCCAAGACGCACTCGTGCACATCATCCATCACGATCGGCCTTTTGATCTTCTGCACCCAGTGGGGGTCGAGCGCATCGAGGCATTCGGCTCCCTCGCGCGCACGCTCGGCTGCCAGAATGAAGTAGCGCTCAAAAAACCCGTCGTCCTTTTTGGCAACCATCTTCACCTCCTCTCATGTCTGCGGTCATCCTACTCACATCATCTTTTTACCGCAACTCGTTCCGTGGCGTACATGATCTTCACCAAAATATCGGGCAACTCGTGTTTACTCATGAGATATGAATGACAAACAAAGAAAGAAGGTAGTACAGGCGGTGCGTGATTCGATCATCGCTGCCGCACGCGAAGCAGGTGTGGCGAAGGGGAAGGCTGCGGGCCTCGCCAAGAAAGCGGGGGAGAAGTGGCAGGAGACGAAGCCGCACCAACAGAAGGCCGTGCGCGACGTAAAAGATGTTGCGCGATCAATACTTACATTTAGCAAAAGTGTGGCACAAGGTGTAAAAGAAGGAGTGAAGGAAGTCAGTAAGAAAAGTAAGCCCGCAAAAAAGAAAAAGTAACGAGTTGCCGATCGCGACGACCCGCAGATCTTCTCGATGTATGCTTATTCGCGCGAATGAGCATATAATGCCGGGATGAAAGAAGTTGAGATGGAGAGGCAGCTGAAGGCGCTTGCCAACAGACGACGGCTGGCCATTTTGAATGTGTTACGGAAACGCAAAGAGGCAAATGTGACGCAGTTATCGGACGCGATCAAGCTTTCGTTTACATCCACCTCCAAACACCTGACCATGCTCGAGCGGCTCGGGTTCATTGAGAAGCGGCAAAAGAGCCTCCACGTGTATTACCGGATTACGTCCGCTCCGCCTCCGATACTCGCGAACATCCTGCAGCTTTTCTGACACCCCGATATATACGTACACGCTAGCTCACCGCAGACTCACTTGTTGTATTCTAATTCGCGCGAATAAGCATATAAGGATTGGGGAAAGAGGTGTGGAAAAAGAAGGGGGAAGGAAGTGTTGGAAATGGGAGCGAGGGGGATTAATTTTTGACGTAATACGCTCCGGCACCTTTGCCCACTTGCACGACCCTCCCTTCCTTCTCCAGCTGCGCGAGGTAGCGCGTCGCCGTTGCATCTGATACATGCAGGAGCTTCTCCACCTCATCATTGGTGACCCGGCCCGCTCGCCCCGAATAGGTCGAGCGGGTATCCAGCAATCTCATTATCGCGTCGAGCTTTTTTTGTTTGCGCGTGAAGATCGTCGCTTTCGCCTTCGCAAAAAGTTGGCGCATAGTGTCGGCAACAGCCGAGGGTGGGGGAGGTACAGGAGCTGGTGGCGGCACTGGTGCGGCGACCCCGCCAGAAGATGGCGCCTCGGAGGGGGCAAGTGAACTTGATTCGCTTGCGGGAAGTGCCGAAACGAGCTCGTTTCCGGCCTCACCCTGCGGTACGATCGGCTCATTTCCGCCCATTTGAGCCGTTGCGCCCTCTACTTGAGCCGTTCTCCCTTCAGCGGCAGAAGGGCCAGCCGGCACCGTTTCCGTCGGCACCGCCCCAGGCGGCACCACCACCTTCTCAATCTCCGGCACTTGCTGCTCATCTGCCATAGTTCCCAATTCTACCCCGAGTCCGGGCCAAAGACAGTGCCAATTTTTATTGCAGAGAGGGGGTGGGAGGGGTAGAGTGCGGGGAGTTTGGAAAGAGGAGAGAGAGATGGAGAGAAATGTGGGGGAGCCCGACTTCGATTTCGTCAGCGCGAGGCAGGAAGTCCTTGATATATGGGGCGGTGTCACTGTTGTCTTTGCGTTCTGCATAGCCCTCTTCTGGGTGATCGGGGCGGTGACGGGAGAATACAGCGCCATCGAGGTTCTCACTGGCCCGTTGATCGGGTCTGTCGGGAATTGGGTGCTGGTCGTGGGCTTGTACGTGGCGCTTCTCGCACTGCTCTGTGGCTTGAACTTTTCTGCTCGTAAGTGAATTCAACAAGGAGACTGGAAATGAAAAGACCCGACGATGGAATGAATGTCACCGACTATCACGATCGTGAGAGCGGGACGATACCGACTCTGCACTGGCTCGGATGGACGGTCACGATGGCGGTCATTTTGGCCGCCGTGTACTTCATCTTCCTGTGAGGCAGCCATGATCACGGAATCCGACCCCGGTAAATTGCCGCCCTTCATTTTGCCGCCACTTCCGCCGAAGTCCTTGTGGCAGCGGTTCGCCGAAAAGCGAAGGGAGATCGGCTTGGAATGGCTCAAGTGGACATTCGGCTTCATCGCTTTCGTCGCGTTCGCCTGGGGTTTCCAAAAGGATCTCGGTCTTATCGACTGGCTCAATTCGACGCTCAACTTTTTTGATCCGGCGGGACCATTCGGAGCCGTGACGAAGGGGATATTCCTCCTCGGCCTCTATGTGAGTCTCTTTGCTGCCCATGTAATGGGCATGATCTCGATAAAGAATAAGTAAAAAAATAAGCCCCGCGAGCATACGCGGGGCTTTTGTTATGGCTTATTTCGGTTGTGATACCTCACGCAATTACGTAGAAATGTTTCGCGAGGGAGCATAAGCGGCTCGATTTTCTTACCCTCCGGCAGGTGACGCAAGAGATTGATCCAGCAACGCCTGTTACCGGTGTTGTTGAGCTCGGTACGAAACGCGCTGCGGAGACGCATGATTTCCTGTCGTAATTGTGCAGGTGACATGACGCGCACGTCTTTATCGATTTTCCTCGCCATTTGAATCCTCCGTATGTCCGCAGGAACCATATCACATGAGGGGCGTCTTATGCCAATGGTAGGATTAAAGGTATGAATGCAATTATCGCATTTTGCGCGACGCTCGTGCCTCTTGTCGCGCTTGATGCGCTCTGGATCATGGTGATTGCCAAGAAATTTTATGCGCAGCACATGGGATTTCTTTTTAGTACATCA
This sequence comes from uncultured Candidatus Saccharibacteria bacterium, assembly GCA_964623775.1. Classification (GTDB taxonomy): domain Bacteria; phylum Patescibacteriota; class Minisyncoccia; order Phycocordibacterales; family UBA2100; genus UBA10103. The sequence continues at coordinate 95,440 of CAZUVH010000004.1, forward strand.
ATCAACATCACACCTGTTCTCTTTTTCTACCCGCTCTACGCACTCGCGGTGCTCGTGCTTGCGGTCATGCCGGCCGTGGCCTCGGCGTCCTGGGTCGAGGCGCTCTATCGGGGCGCGCTTTTGGGTCTTGCTGCCTATGCTGCGTATGATCTTACAAATCAGGCGACTATCGCAGGCTGGCCGACCGTGATGACTCTTGTCGATATTGGATGGGGCATGTGCGTGACGGCACTGACGAGCGTGATCGCATATTTCATAATCACGTCGCTAAAATAATTACTGGACGGAAGTGGGGCGCTCGAGTGAGTGCTGAAAAAAGGAGGTCAACGTGAGGCCGAAGCCGTTTTTTTCGCATGCGTTAGTGGTATAGTGGCCTGATGAATAAACAACGATTTTTTATTTTAGTCGCGCTAGTGGTCCTCGGTATCGTGGCAGGCTTTTATACGTTCAATGGGTATATATACGAACAAAAACAGGCACCGTCCGATTACAAAGACCTAACATTTCTCATCGGCAAAGACCCGGTGACACTCGTTGATGGAATTTCCGAAGTCGAGGCAGCGCCCGGCTCGGCATCAAAGACGATCACGAGATACTTTGGCAATGAAGCGAAGGGCGATCTGAACGGTGATGGCATTGTCGATCTCGCATTTCTGATCACGCAAGAGACGGGCGGCAGCGGCACCTTCTTCTACGTGGTGGGCGCGATTCAGGATGCTTCGAATCGCTATCAGGGCACATCGGCCGTACTGCTTGGTGATCGCATCGCACCGCAGACCACTGAGATCCAAGGCGGCAAGCTAATCGTCAATTATGCGGAGCGACGCGCAGACGAGCCGATGACCGCGCAGCCGTCGATCGGCAAGAGCATATACCTCAAGCTCGACCCGGTCTCGATGCAGTTTGGCGAAATTGTGCAGGATTTCGAGGGCGAAGCCGATCCCAAGATGATGAAGCTCACGATGAAATCGTGGGTGTGGGTGAAGTCCAATTACAACGACGGTCGTGAAGTGTTCCCCAAGCAGCCGGGCAGATTTAGCATCACCCTCAAGGAGGACGGCAGCTTCACCGCGACGACCGATTGCAACAGTGCGGGCGGCAAATGGGCGGAGAAAGCGGGTGGCGTCTCTTTCCAAGACATCTTCTCGACCAAGATGTTTTGCGAAGGATCGCAGGAATCTGTCTTTACGACCGATCTTGGCAACGTGAGCGACTATCACTTCACTTCAAAAGGGGAATTGATCCTCAGTATCAAATTCGATAGCGGTACGATGACATTCAAGTAGCGCTCGGTGGCATGGTCTCAAATTTTCTCGGAGAGGTGGGCGGCGCGCCCGCGTGGCGTGGAATTATCTCTGGCAACGAGCTCATGGCGCGCGAGGGGATGGATCTCAAGAAGGGGATGAATTATAGGAAGGCGCCTCTGCTTTCCGTCTTCCTCGTGCTGCCCTCGCACGACGGCGGCTCGCCCATAGGTATACGCCCGAGGGAGTATCGCGATGAATGGCGCGAGAGCGAGCAGCTCTATATATATGAGGGCCACGACTCGACGACGGTGGAAGGTGGGAAGGCGATCGATCAGATCGCGATGTACCCCGACGGACGTCTGAGCGACAACGGGAAATTTTTAAAGGCAGCCAATGCGTATAGGGACGGCGTGCAAAGGGAGCCGACTCAGATACAGGTGTACGAGAAGCTTGATCCAGGTGTCTGGTACGACAAAGGCATCTTCAATCTCGTCGACGCTCAGTATGTGAAAGAGGGCGGAAGGAAGGTCTACAAATTCCATCTGCAGCCCGCTGATGCGACGCTCAATGCGGCAGAGCGCATGATACCTGTCGTAAAGAAAGTCGCCGCGTGGGAGAGGGCAAAAGGCCGTTGCGAGAAATGCGGCGCAGAAGTCGATCTCCATTTCTGTGGGTCGCCTCAGTCGGCACACCTCTTTTGTACGCCGCATGCACCTCGCTTGTAAGGTGCTAGAGTTACGGTAGGAAAGAAGGGAGGCTCAAGTGAAAAAGCCACTCAAAAATCAGTCGCTCGTAGAGCGCGGGACCGCAGCTGCAAAAGATCTCATCAATCGCCTCGTCAGTGCGTATGCACGCAAGGGCAAAGATGCAGCCTGGGCGATTATTGCTGATGCGATTCGCGATGAGGGGCAGTATGTGCGGGAGGCATCTCCTGCAGCTGTCATGACCTATCAGGCGTATATTTTTGTGGCGGTGAGCTTTCTCACCGAACACCATGATCTCGATAAGGCGATCGAATTCACGAAGCAAGTCGAAAGCGATATCACGGGGCTCCAAGAGCAATTTCTCATGTTGAGGTCGACGTATACAAAAGACGAGTTTGTCTCGCTCTCGGCCGCAATGACCGTCATGCGAGAGCAGCTCATCTTGCTCCTTGATCACTACTCAATAAAGTAACGGACCCCGCTTTGGGGTCCGTTTTCATGAGTCGATTGCAGCAAAAAAGGGTAGTGCTACAGTAGTTTCAGATTAAGACGAAGGGAGGTACCAATGCGAATGCGTCCCAAAAAAAGGAACGAAACGCTCTCGCAGTACGCAGATGCGGTCATCGACGATTTCCGCATGAAAGTCGCTGCCAGCTCACCGAGCGTCGCTGAAGCGTGGAAAAAGATCTTCGATGCACTCTGCGACGAAGGACAGCACATGCGACTCGTGAGTCCGGCCGCTGTCGTCATCTACCAGCGTTACTTCAACGCGGCCGTACATTTTTTGGGAGAGTACCCCGACGACGATAGGCTTGAGGCGCTTGTGAGACGCGTCCAAGAGGACGTCGTCTGGAACGAGAGCCAATATACGAAACTGATCAACTATCGCTTGTATCGGAATGTGCCGAGAAAGTTTGACGGCTGCAGTTTTTCTGAAGCCGAGCATGCAGAAGGCGCGAAGGCGATTTATGCCATCAAGTCGAAATTGAGGTCTTTTGCATAACAAACGGACCCCGCGATTCGCGAGGCCCGTTTTTTATGTGCGATACCGTTCCATCAAGGGTTACGCGGCGGTGGTCACGCAGGCGATTCCTCACAAAAACCCCGTATGATAGTATTTTGGGTATGGACGGACTCGCGCCATTTCTCAATACGATCTTGGGCTTTTTGTTGCAGTTCGTGACGCTGATCGTGAATTTCATGATCTCAGCGCTCACGCTCTTCCTCGATTTCTTCCGGCAGCTCGTCGGTCTCGCTTCGTAGTCTGTTTATTTGGTATACCATTACACCAATAGCAGTAGTGGTTCGCAACGGAGTCGAACTATCACGTTATGTTGTTTGTTTGAGATGTAATATACGGTGACAGCTATTGGTGTAATGGTATACTGCCGCGATGCAAGCAACATTCAAGACGAATAAGGGGGATATCGTAATAGAACTGATGGATGCAGATGCGCCCAACACGGTCGCCAATTTCGTAAAGCTCAGCAACGCGGGATTTTATAACGGCACCAAATTCCACCGCGTGATCAAGGGATTCATGATCCAAGGCGGCGATCCGCAGACGACCGATGACGGCCTCATGGCGCGTTGGGGGACCGGCGGACCCGGCTACCAATTTGAGGACGAGATTCACGCGCACAACACCAACAACATCGGCACGATCGCGATGGCGAATGCTGGCCCGAATACGAACGGCAGCCAATTTTTCATCAACACCGCCGCCAACAACTTCCTCGACGCCAAGCACACGGTATTCGGCAAGGTCGTTTCCGGTATGGAGGTGGTGACGTCGATCGAAAACACACCGACCAACGACAACGACCGCCCGCTCACGCCGATGGTGATCGAATCGATCACGATTTCGTAAAACTTGCATCGCATAACAAGAGGAGTAGTGTGGGCGCAGTCTGCAAAGAGGAGAGGTCGGTGACCCCTGCACAACATAAACCGTTGATTGAAAAGAATGCCCGTGATATGGCGGAGTGCCTCATGGATCATCTTGGAGCCGGTCAGGGGTGGCGACCCGGTCTGTGGCGGCAGCTTTTTCTCGCCGTCGAACTGGTCGGCGATGACGCGAGAGAGGCGGGTCCCTATGCCGTGCTGATCTACCAGCGATTTATCGTGATCGCACACGTCTATCTCGTTAGGTTTCCCGATCCTGCAAAGAGGCGGCAGCTCGTCACGCGCATCAATCGCGATCTTGAGTCGATCGAGTACCATCGCAATCTGATGGATGTTCGTGCGTTCGACGTGCATGAGATGGTGCTGCTCGAAGCGGCAGTCAATGAAATTCAGAAAGCGCTCACCCTCATTGATCGATAGGATCTCGGACACGCACACACAGCGTGTCCGATTTTTTGTTTGTACACATGTGTAATTGATTTTTTTTCACCCCAATTTGATACACTGCGTGCAATGCAGGAGAAGAAATCGCAGAAAAAAATCGAAAATAAAGAAAATAAAATCGGCTATACACTGAAACGCAGCGAGAGAGCCAAGACCATGCGCCTCGCGATCTATCCCGATGGCAATGTGGTGGTGACGGCGCCCACACTCTTTGGATTTGAAGCGATCGAGCGTTTCGTCGCCAAGCACGCCTCGTGGATCACGCGCCACGTCGACAGGCGGCGTGGTAGATCGATATTGCGTATCAGGAAAGCGGAGATACCGGCGCTCAAGAAAAAGGCACTCGCACTAGCGCAGGAGCGCTGCGCGTTTTTTGCGCCGTCGTATGCCGTGCAGTACGGCAAGATCACCGTGCGCGCACACAAATCGCGGTGGGGGAGCTGTTCGTCCAACGGCAATTTGAGTTTCAACTACAAGATCGCGCTCCTTCCTCCGCGAATCGCTGATTACATCATCGTCCATGAGCTGTGCCATCTGCGAGAGATGAATCACTCCAAGAATTTCTGGGCGTACGTGGAATGTGCATTTCCAGATTACAAAGAGCTTCGCAAGGAATTGAAAAATACAGTCTCGGTATACTACTGACGACGTGGCAAGTAACTCCATTGTCACGCTTCATCCGAAAAACAACTGCCGTAGACTAGGCTTTTCCGTATTACCAACTAAATCATCCTATATCTATGAGTCTCATTGCGTTCTTGATTCTTGGGGGAGTCGCTGGCTGGATCGCATCCTTGATCATGGGCACCGACGCGTCACAAGGCATCCTCCTCAATATCGTCGTCGGCATCGTCGGGGCGTTCTTGGGCGGCTTCCTATTCAATCTGCTCGGTGAAACGGGCGTCGAGGGTTTCAACATCTATAGCCTTATCGTCGCAACGATCGGTTCGATCGTATTGCTCTGGCTCGTGAGCCTCGTGCGCCGTACTCCGTAACTCCCGCGCGGTACCCGAAAAGCCGTCACTCGATGTGGCGGCTTTTGCGGTAGACTTGATACATGAACGAATCGCGCGCGCTTAGTATCGCTGGAATAATTATCGTCGTTCAGGCGGTTGCACTCTATCTTTTTGGTCAGCCGCCGATTTGTACGTGCGGGGAGGTGAAGCTGTGGGAGGGGGTCGTCTTGAGCCCCGGTAATTCGCAGCACCTGAGCGACTGGTACACCTTTTCGCATGTCATTCACGGTGTCCTTTTCTACCTCGGCCTCTGGTATTTCTTCCCGCGACAGACCATGGCGTGGCGACTCGCCATAGCCGTCGGTATCGAAGCGGCGTGGGAGATCATCGAGAACACGCCGATGGTGATCGATCACTATCGTCAGCAGGCGCTCGCGCAGGGCTATACGGGCGACAGCATCCTCAATTCGATCTGCGACACGATCGCAATGATCGGAGGATTTTTCCTGGCACGGAAATTGCCGCTGCTCATCGTCATTGTCCTCGCTTTATTCCTCGAGCTCTGGGTCGCGTACGAAATCCGCGATAATCTCACTCTCAATATCATGAATCTCATCTATCAGTTCGATTTCATCAGTGCGTGGCAGTCGGGGACATAGTTTTGGTATACTCTCCGCATGGATAAAAAGATCTGGATCGCCGTTATTGCCGTATGTGCGCTCGCTGCCGCTGGCGCCTATTGGTATGCGTCGGGTGTGGCAGTGCCGCCTGAGGCGCAGATACAAATGGCAAAGTATGAATCATCTAAATACAAACTCTCGTTTGAATACCCGAAGGATTTCTTCATCGTGGAGCGCGAGACAGGCAACGGGGAGCGAGAATCGCACGCGATTGTGATCGTACCTGACACGCAGGAGAATCGTGATCTCATGAGCGGCAAGATACAGGGTACCGAAGGGCCCCCTACGATCACAGTGCAGATGTTCCAAAACAACCTCGACAACTACACGACAGAGAGCTGGATTCGCGGCACCAACGACTCCAATTTCAAACTCTCGCCCGATGGCAAGCTTACGCCAGCTGGGTTTGAAGGACAGCCCGCACTCCAGTACCGATGGTCGGGCCTCTACGAAGGCATCACCGTCGCGGCCGCGCGACCTGATTGGGTGTACGCATTTTCAGTCTCGTACAATGCACCGACCGACCAGCTCATCAAAGATTTCGCACAGATTTTGACGACGGTGCGTTTCAAATAGGGCGATCGAGATCAATAAAGTGGTTTACAATGAGGTGTATGGTCTTGCACCATATTCATAAGAGAAAAAGTCTCGCACCGTACCCACATCCGGATTGGAAAATGCGTCTCATCGACGGCGCCGCAGTGACCGCGGGCATCATCGGGCCGCTCATGACACTGCCGCAGGTGTTGAAGATTTACGTCGAGCACAACGCATCCGGTGTCTCCGTGCTCTCGTGGCTTGCGTTTGCTATCGCCGACATCCCGCTTTTCATCTACGGCGTCGCGCATCGGGACAAAGTGCTCATCATCACGTACGCCGCGTGGTTTGTGCTCAATCTCGTGGTTGCCTTTGGCGCGATCATCTACGGATAATCTTTATGGAAGAGCGCATGAAAGTACTTTTGGTGGATGATGAGAAACTCCTACTCGATTTGTATAGGAAAAAGTTTGAAGAAGGCGGCTACTACGTATATACCTGCAGCGAGGCCGATGATGCGCTCAAGGTGCTTCGATATGGGTACAAACCCAATGTCATTTTGTTTGATATCAGCATGCCGGGGATGAGCGGCTACGAATTTCTCCAGGCGGTACGAAAAGAGCAGCTCGGCGGAGAGCCGCACATCGCGATAGCGCTCACGAATCAGGCTCATGACGCTGAGAAAAAATACACGTCAGAGCTCGGCGCAGACGCGCACATCCTCAAATCCAGTTACATACCAGCGGAAATAGTCGCCAAAGTCGGGGAGCTCTTGAAAAAAGTTTTACCACCTACCTGAAGCGCCTCCGCCCCCAGAGCTCCCACCCCCAAATCCACCGAATCCTCCTGTGTGGCCGCCACCACCGAATCCGCCACCGCCTGTCCACCAAGGGGGAGTAGTGCCGCCCCTTGTAGCACTCTTGTACGCATTTGAAATCAGGTAATCGAGGAGGAGTCCGAAGAGTGCGAGCGCTCCCGCGAGCGTAGCCGCAAAAGCAAACGCGAGCGCGAAATATGCGGCGATTCCAATACCCGCCACGAGGCCGACGATACCGCCTGCCCACCACGATTTGCTTCGTGCGAGCATCGCAAATAGCCACTGAATGGCGATGAGGAGGAAGATCAGGAATCCGGAGATGTCCTCGATCGGTATGTTCGTGCCCTGTGAATCCGTGCCCACGTATTCTCCCTTGGTCGCGGCGATGATCGAGCGTACACCCGCCGTGACGGCGCCGTCGTAATCGCCTGATTTGAGAAGTGGTGTCATTTCGTTATCTAAAATACGCTTTGCGACACTGTCCGGAAGCGCGCCCTCCAGTCCGTAGCCGACCTCGATGCGCATTTCCCGTTCTTCAATTGCGAGCAAGAGTAAAACACCGTTGTCCCGATCCTCTTTTCCGATTTTCCATTCCTCGAAGAGTTTGACCGCGTAGTTTTCCACGTAGTCGCCGTCCATTGACGGGACGATAGCGACCGCGATTTCATTGGAGGTGGTCGCAGCAAATGCGGTGAGATCGACCTCGAGCGAATTTCTGGTGTCGCTGCTCAAGACCTGTGCAAAATCACTCACATATCCGGTGGGGGAGCCGGGCGACGTATACGCGAGCGCAGGCGCGCCTAGAGAGAGTGCGCCCAAGAAAGACGATGTGAGGAGAAGCCCGGCTGCGAGCTTCGCATTCATGGCTAGATATTCACTTTCGGTGCATTCTCGGCGCCCGACTGCGCTTCAAACATTGTGCGCGGAGCGAATCCGAACATGCTCGCAAGGAGAGTGCCTGGGAAGCTTTTTACCTGCACGTTGTAGTCGCGGACCATTTCGTTGTAGCGCATGCGCTCGACTGAGACTCGATTTTCCGTGCCCGAGAGTTCGGCCATGAGCGACTGTACGGTGTCGGCGGATTTGAGTTGCGGATAATTCTCCATGACGACGAGCAGCCGGGCGAGTGCGCCTTCCACCTGTGATGCCGCAGCGGCCTTCTGATCAGGAGTCGCGGCGCCCGCATACTTCGAGCGCGCTTCGGCAATCGTGCTAAAGACGGTCTGCTCTTGTTTCATGATGCCCTGTACCGATGCGACGAGATTCGGGATGAGATCAAAGCGGCGCTGGTACTGCGATTCCACTTGAGCCCACTGCGCCGTGACTGCCTCGTTTTGTTTTACAAAACCGTTGTATGCGCCCATAAAGTACAAGCCGATAACGACGACAACTCCGATAATGATGAGCGGCCACATAAAGCGGCTCATGAATGATGTGGTTTGCATATGAGCACAATAATACGCCGAAACGGCAGGAGTTCAATGAAGCCGCTTTGGGGATGTGTGATTGTGCAGTGGTAAAATGTGCGGATGAGAGAAGGCCCGCGACAAGGAAATAATAATCGGAATGCCTTGAGGGCCGCTATCGTTGCGGCGAGCACACTCATAAGCACGCCGTCCGAAGCAAAGGATACGGTGCCGTCAAATCCGATCCACCATGCCGAAAAGTCCATTCCGCTACCGAAGGCACGACCTCTTGTCAAAGAAAATCCGACCAATCACATCAGTAAACCAACCCCTCTACCTAAGGCGCGCCCTTTTATCAAAGAGCACTCGTCTTCCGACAAAACACTTGCGCTGGATGACAGGCGGAGGGCGGCGTTCGGTAATGACGAAGAGACTGTCAAACTTCTCGAAGAGTTTAAGCGGCAGGGCATGGGTGACTTGGTGAACCGTGTAATGATCCACAACCACGGCATCGCGGCGTCGCAGCCCAAAGTATCTGAATGGCTGCTTGATAATTACGTATCGCTCGGGCTGTACAAGAAGAATTCGGTAGCTGTCTACGTAAGTCGTCTACTCGACCACTCGCCCAACATACGCCACCACATCGAGCAATTTCAAAAGGTAGAACAGCTCAGAACAGATCTTCGCTATTACCTACGATACGATATGAATCCCACTGTACTCGTACGGGAGTTTTCTGATTTTGATAAGTTTCCATGGGCAAGAGATAGTTTTTCCAACATGTTGTATTCAAAAATGAAGGAGGTTGTCGCGGCCGTCGGTCCTGAGTCCCCGAAATATTTTCAGGATGAACTTCAGAAACAAATAAAAGGTCAGCCGTGGAATCTTGTCATGCACTACCCTCAACTCAAGCATCTTTTTTCAGAGCAGGATCTCATTAATGCGATCCCTCTTGCGAGCGGACCCAGCATCTACTCTCTTTTGCAGACCAAAGATGAAAAGGGGAAAGATGTCCTTTCACTAAACGCAATGATACGTATAAAGGATATGTCGAAGCTTTCGCGCGACAAGAGCCTCCTTGAGCTCGGAGTGACATTCTCGGACTACAAGAGGAGAAGTTCTCGCGACTGGGGAGGTCATCCCTCGTTCATGCGGACAGAATTCGCGTACTCCGGAATACCTCAAGACATCGATTGGGGCCGTTTCAAGAAACTTTCGAGGCCAATTAATGATCCGGTGACATTCTGGAAGAGCGTGGAAGATCACTCAAAGGTAAAAGCGGACGATGCGACGGGGAATCAACTGCAGGCGTTCCGTATGCTTGGAGAAGCGCAGGGTGTCGACCCCTTCGCGCTCACGCAGGGAGTGTGGACGGCGTACCGCTACATGAAAGAGAGGTCGATGTCGGGTGATCTTTATAATATTGATCGAGCCGTAAACGACATTTCTTCCCAAAGGGAACAGCGTCAATCGCTTGACCATTTCGCACCCGGAAGACGCATTGTGGTCGTTGCTGCCAACGAACAAATCAAAGAGGGGCAAGCACGGTTCGGGACCGACGCATTGGTGCAAAAGATTGGCGAAAGGACAAAGGCTCGTCCGGAATTCTTTCGCGCCGATCCGGGTGTCTCACTTAAAGACACGAAATCAAATGCACTTGATTCGCTTGGAAGTGCCGACGCGAGACCACTTACCTGGATGGTGGAGGCACATGGCATTTCATATGGCAAGGGTAGCAAAGTGAACGGCATGTATCTCTCGGGAGGTGAAAGTGGCGGTGCTGAAGAGGGTCACATTTCGCCTCGTGATATTGCCGATCAGCTTGCTAAGAGGTACTCCAATCCCGGTGTGCTTCGCGCCGTACAATCGACGCCCGATGTGCTCATTTTTGGTTCGTGTTTTGGTGCTGACATACGCGACGAAATCTACGCGCTCCTTAGCGCAAAAGGACTGCCGCTCCCGGATGTAACAACGATGTCGGACCGTAATCTTCTAGGATGGAGCGATCCTCAGAATAAATACGGCAGTACATTCAATGAACTGCTCGTCACGTCCCCGTCGGTCAAGTACATGATCGAGCGGTTCTCGTCGCCGTTTCTCGATGGGAGACCGACCTACACGATTCAAGACCCAAAAAAGGATTTTCCCGGTCAAAAACCACGCTTAATGCAGCTCGGTGGTATTGAGCCAGCCCATATTGAAACGACCGCAACTGTATAAAACTCTAGGCACGCGCGAGTGCGATTAGCGTGACTTGTGCGCCCGCAGCGCGCAGCGGCCGACCAGCATTCACGAGCGTGGCGCCGGTCGTGGTGACGTCGTCGATAAGGTAGACGTGCGTGCCTTTTATCGCCCCAGCGTCGGTCGCATCGAATGCGCCGGCGACATTTGAAAGGCGCTCATGTCGCGGCAACCTGGTCTGTTGCTTGGTCTCGCGCGTACGAGCGAGAAGTTCGGGCGCGAGCGCACAGAGTGAGCCATCGCGAAATTCCTTCGGCAAGCGCTCGAGCACGACGCCGATTTGATTGTATCCGCGCTCGCGCGCACGTGACTTGTGGAGCGGCACCGGGATCAAAATAATTTTTCGCGGCGAAAAAGCGCGCTGCGACGCGACCTCTTCGCGCAGGTAATCCGCGAGCACATCGGCGCACAGCGCGGCGGCGTGGGCGCTCCGATCGTACTTGAGCGACTGCACGAGATCCTGCACCTCAGGATTTTTATAATGCATGAGCGTCGTGATGCGAGTGCCCAAGAGATCGTGCGGTGTCGGGCAGAGTCCGATCTGATCAATCGTGCGTTTTTTTGTACGAGCGGCGCGCGCCCGCAAGGGGAGTATCACATCGATCAGCGCTTCACATATTTTATACAGGGTAGGCATGGTAGGATTTCCGCATGACATTGGCAGAGCAACACTGTGTGCCATGCGAGGGCCGTACTGTACCACTTTTTCGTACGGAGGCGGAGGAGCATCTGAAAGAGATCCCGAGTTGGACGCTCTCCGACGACGGAAAAACCATTTCAAAAACGGTGAAATTCAAGGACTTTGTCGAGGCAATGCATTTCGCCAACAATATCGCGCAGGTAGCAGAGATGGAGGGGCATCATCCGGACCTTCTCATTAAATGGGGGAGTGTCACTATCTCGCTCTCGACACATGCAATTGGCGGCCTCTCAGAAAACGATTTCATTCTCGCGGCCAAGATCGATCAGTTGCGTGTCTGAGTCCGCGGGCGTATAACGAGTTTAGAAAACACTACGAGATGAGGTGAGCCATGGCTCATGAAGTGCGAGTGCGTCCGTACGACGCTCCCCGCGACGAAGGTAAGGTGCTAGCCCTGTGGTGCAGGACGTGGCAAGCCGCGTATCCGAAGATCGATTTCAAGGATCGACTCGACAAGTGGTTTCGCACCTACTGGCGGACGAGGCTGGTGTCGAAGACCACGATCATGGTCGCATCGATTTGCGCGAAGATCGTTGGATTTTTCACGATTGATCCGGTTACCGGACACATCGATCAGATCGCCGTTGCGCCCGAGATGTGGGGCAAGGGTGTCGGCGAGAAGCTCGTGGCCGAAGCCAAGCGACTTTCGCCCGGACACATCTATCTGGAGGTGAGTCTCGACAACGATCGCGCGACTCATTTTTATGAAAAACACGGATTTGTTCACGCGCGATTCATCCTCAACTCCTCCGGCAGACTCGTACGCCGTATGAAGTGGCGCAAATGAATATGGTCCCCGCTTTTTGCTAAGCGGGGACTCATTTTATATACCAGGAAACCCCGTGCAGAGGTAACCACTTTGATCAGCGAAGGCGC
>CAZUVH010000005.1:0-86281 GCA_964623775.1 uncultured Candidatus Saccharibacteria bacterium
CGCCTTCGCTGATCAAAGTGGTTACCTCTGCACGGGGTTTCCTGGTATATAAAAAGAGCTCGAATCTCATTCGAGCTCTTTTGTGCTTCTATAATTCAAGTTCAAATTCCACAAGAACACCACGATGGTCGGTCGGGTACGGTGTATACACAATACTTGCCGGACCATACGTCTCGCCGACGATATCTACACATCGAGCGCGAAGACCTTTGCCCCGGTAGAAGACGTAATCGATACGATCGTGATGATCTAGCAGATCATTCGGCGATGTTTTCGTTGACCACGTATTCCCCGGGTCCAAAATCTCGTCGGGAGACAATTCTCGATAGGCATCGATGAATCCTGCGGCAGCCATTGCCTTACTCGAAGGCCAAACGACTTTGAGCGGGTGCCGCCCGATTTCTTTCGCCTTTTTTGTCCAATCCAAGTGCGATGGCTCGTTGGCGTCGAAGACCGCAATAGCAGGCAAATCTCCGACTTCTTCAACATCAGCAATAAGATCTGACGCCTCCTTGCCGTGCACGCTCTTTGCCTCTTTTATTGCCTCTGCCGCCGTCGAGATGAAGCGATCATTGCGATACGGAATGCGGAGAAGCTGATACGGCTGATACGGCGCGTGCAAGAAATGGCGGCTGAAAAAAGCGATTTTTTTATTCGCTATTTCTATTATTGCGCCGCCTTTTTGCGTCGTTTCCACAATAGGAAACCTGCTCACAACGGCGACGTCGGGCCCCTGCTGCAAGAAGTGAAATCCGAGCGCCTGCGCTATTTCGGGACCGGTTTTTCTCACTTCCTGCAAGCCAACGATGTCGGCCCCTGAATGCTGTATAAGCGCAGCCATGCCCGGACTATCGGAAAAAATATTGAGCGACAAAACCTTGAATCTCACCGCACGCATCAGACATCCTCCAATCTTCTGCACTCAGTATATCGCTTCCGCGCGCTTGCCAGGTTGGAGAAAAAGTCATAGTCTGAGGCCAGTCTTGAAGTGAGGATAGTCGATGAAGAATTTTGCAAAGCTTTTGTGTCTCGCGATGCTTCTTGTCCCTGAGAGCAGTCGCGCAGAATATCCAGGGAACGAACTGCACCGTAAAATCGTCGGTTTCTATCAATGGGCCAACGATGTGGTAGTGAGCGCCACGATCAATGAGCAGCGAGTTGTGATACGAGTAAAAGAGATGTGGAGCGAACCCGTTCCCGAATCGTACCGGCACGCGTTCCTGATCTATCTGCCCTGCATTCGATTCGAATCCGAGATACGGAAGCTAAAAAGTCTCGAAGTGGACGTGAGATACGATAACGCATGGGGTGACCAAAACGTGAGTGCGACTGCAGGATATCCAGGCGGGAGATTTTGCGACACGGTTGATGCACAAATAGAGCGCCTCGTTCGAACGCTCAAATAGAATACTCAAAAGCCGACACTGTTCGGCTTTTACTTTTCATACTGAAAAATTCTTGATGGAATAGAGATCGTCCTCCTCCTTTTTTTGCTCGAGCAAGACTTCCGTCGTCACTGCATCAGGGGTCGCTGGCATGGCTTCAGCGGCAGGTTCTGCAGATGCAGCAGGCTGTGTAGGCGCAGAAGGATTGCCACCTGCCTCTCTCTGAGAAAATATCTGTCGGATATGAGCGAGGTCGTCGACTGAGAAGAAATCGATGAGGACTTTGCCACCCTGCTCTTTCTTCTCGATGCGCACGCGCGTGCCAAGCTTTTCGGTGAGTTCGCGCTCAAGAAGTAGAAGCTCTGGTGACAGATCAGTCTTGCGAGTCTTTTCTGTCGCGATGCGTCGCGCTACCTGCTCGGAGTCGCGCACGGTGAGCTTACGCGTGACAATTTCATGGAAAAGAGTCTTTTGCTCAGCTGGGCGATCCATAAGCATGAGAAGCGGGCGGGTATGGCCTTCGCTGATGTCGCCTGCACCGAGCGCGTCCTGCATCTCTTTTGGAAGTGAAAGGATGCGAAGTGTGTTGGATACATATTCGCGACTCTTGCCGACACGCTTACCGATCTCGACATGTTTGAGGCCGAATTCAGCGGCGAGACGCTGGAACGCGAGCGCACGGTCAATCGGATTGAGATCTTCGCGCTGCAAATTTTCGATGATCGCGAGCTCGAGCTTCATGCGGTCGTCGTCCTCGCCATTTCTGATCACCACGGGCACGGCTGCGATACCAGCGAGCTTGGAGGCGCGTAATCGGCGCTCACCTGCGATCAATTCATATTTAACGAAAATACCCTCGCCCGGCCTCTCTATCTCTTTGCGCGTGACGGTAAGCGGCTGAAGGACGCCGTATTGACGGATGGACTCCGCGAGCGAGGCAAGCGCCGCCTCGTCAAACGCCTTGCGGGGCTGGAAGGGATTGGGCTCTATGCGATCTACCTCAACCCAAAATATAGAATCCGACTGATACGGGCTCGACATGGGGAAATTATATCAAATTTAAACGGCCCACCGAATGCGGCGGGCCGTCGAATGAGCTGATCGATCACAGAGGCGCGTCGGCACGAATGCTGAAAGTGAGACCTTCCGGGTTGTCATTCCATATACCGAACCCCTTCCTGATCACGAGCCAACGGTCGGTGTACGGCACATCCGCACTACGCCACGTGACCTTCAGGACCATAAGATCCTGATTCTCGGTCTGCATCGCCTTCACCACCGCCGAAATCAGCACTTTCTGATAGCGAGGCGGCAGTACTGCGAACTTTGCAAGGAGCTCGGGCTCCAAAAATCGCAAATTTCGACCATAGTCGCCGGAGATATCGAAAATGTCGCTCGTTCGCTCCTTGTGGAACATCTCCTCGATATCACGATTACTGCCCCCACCGTACTGCTCGAGTAACGTACCAATTTCACCGTCGATCCGAGATTTAACCTGTAGCCTTGTTTCGGGCACGTGAGGCTCCCTCTTTTAAAAACGCTGCTTGGCATAGTACCATCCTATTGGCAGATGTCAATATTGTGCCGAAGGAGGGAGTCGAACCCTCACGAGTTGCCTCGATCGATTTTGAGTCGATTGCGTCTGCCATTCCGCCACTTCGGCATTACAGGTGAAATCATACGGTTTTTCGGCCAAATATCCAATATCGGGTCTTTTCGACAAGCCGGTAGATCAACATAGCGATGAGCGAAAAGCCGGGCAGCGATCCGATTATTCCAATCCATCGGAGATGCGGGTACTCACGCAGGATGCGCATCACCGCGTCCGATCCGCGATACATCTTGCCGCCTTCATCAATCACGTGGACATCGCGCATCGCAGCCTCCTTACTCACTCCCTCAGGCAATATGCTCGTAGAGATATCGGAGAGGGCAAAGTGCGAGCCGCGTTTTGAGAGGTCTATCGTTTCAGCGAGTCCGGCGCAGAGATTACATACGCCGTCGTAATAGATCTTCACTTTTGGCTCGGGCTTGTTTTCCATCTCCATCCCCACTATTGTAGCGCGTATGCAGAGGCCCAAAGTTCTCATTATTGTAGGTCCCACCGCATCGGGCAAAAGCGCACTCGGTGTAGCGCTTGCGCGGAAGTTCTCGGCCCGAGGCCGATCCGCCTTGGGCGGAAACGGCGCAGAGATAATCTCTGCTGATTCCCGGCAAGTCTACCGAGGACTCGACATCGGCACAGGCAAAATCACCAACCGCGAAATGCGTGGCGTGCCGCATCACCTTCTCGACGTCGCTTCGCCAAAAAGGAAATTCTCCGCCGCCAATTTCATCAATGACGCAAAGGTCGCTATCGCGAATATTTCGCAAAAAGGAAAAGTGCCGATGATTGTCGGCGGGACGGGATACTACATCGACGCACTCGTTGGGCGCATCCTTGTCCCCGACGTACCGCCGAATATCAAGCTGCGCGCAGAACTCTCAAAAAAAACGGCGGTCGAGCTCTATGCGCTCTTGGGCCAGATGGATCCGCGTCGTGCACGCGCAATGGCGACGCTAAGCGAACGCAACAACAAAGTGCGACTCATCCGTGCGCTCGAGATCGTCGCAGCCACAGGCCGAGTACCCGCACCGACCGACACGTCCCAATCCGATTTCGATACACTCTGGATCGGCATCAATCCCCCACTGAAGGCGCTTGAGAATAAAATTGAAAAAAGGCTCATCGCGCGCATCAAAAAAGGCATGATCGCCGAGGCGGTGCGACTAAAAAAGGAGGGCCTCTCATACAAGCGAATGGAAGAGCTTGGTCTCGAATACCGCTCACTTGCGCGATTCCTGCAGAAGAAAATTACGAGACAGGAAATGATCGAGGAATTAAAGCGCGATATCCGCCGCTATGCTAAAAAGCAGATGATGTATTGGAAGCGTAATACCGATATCCGATGGTTTCCGCCGACCAAAAAAGGATTACTGGAAAAGACCGTCAGGGACTGGCTTAAAAAGTGACGCCCGCATCAATCAGTTTCTTGATGTAGTCGTCCATCTTGTCGAGGGTTTTCATTTCTTCATAGGTAAACCACCCATACGCATCGTGTTCCCGACTCAACGTTGGTTCGCCTTCAACATCTGCAATATATTCAATCCTCACCACATGCCGTTGATCGGGCCAGATCATGTCCTGCGCCGCGAGAAGTCGTGGCTCGCTTGTCATGGTGAGTCCGGTCTCTTCTTTGACCTCGCGTGCCAGATTTTCCATAAGCGTGACACCCGGATCAATCCGCCCTCCCGCAAGATCCCACTTACCCACCCCGCGTTCCTCGTAGGGCGATCGTCGCATGAGCAAATACTTCCCTTCTTTATTTTTGAGTAAAACCTTTACACCAACCTGAAGCTCCATAATCACCTTTGGGGAGGACCGACTTCGATAATGCGAGGACCACCATCATCATCCAGGCGCCTTCTCCCCCGCGACTCATCAAGATCTTTGAGACTCGGTCTCCCCGCGGATTGCGGCGGAGCTACTTCAGATGCCACTTTGGAAGTCGATTGATTCACCTTGATATCGTACGACTGCTTGATTTTGCCCGGCACATAGTGGACACCCGCACATACCGGCTCATTGGGAACGTCATTATATGACACAAAACGCACTTCGGCTTTTAAAAATGTGCGATATGCCTCCTGTAGATTTGGATATTCCTTTACGAAGTCAAAATTCTTGTCGAAAACACTGCGAACGTGGAAATCGTTGTAAATCTTTCCCCATGCCGCAAGGTTTTCAGGCGTAATACGATCAGCCGTTGTTGATTCGTAATACCATATACCACTCATATCTGCGACGGCAAATACGTTTTTTTCGACAGGTGACCCCATTAGGGCATAGCTGGACATGGTCTGCTTCTGAGCCTGCGCATTCTCTACGCCCACATCTTCGGGGCTCGGAGACGTATATGGAATCGGGTACTTGATTCCCCTATCTTTAAGTTTCTGTACCGGATGTGTGTGAAAACTACAACGCACCTCAATTGTCTGCCCCCGTGCGCTCTTTTGCACATGACGCATTTCCGCAAGACTGTCATATTCAACATTATTCGCTTCGCCACTTATAACGGATGGCCACATTTGCGGTCCGTTCTTTATCTTGAGAAAAGTCGTCGCGCTTTCATTTTTTTCTCGCATCACTGCATTGCGGATATTTTGTGTGACAGCGATATTCCATGAGGTGCCTTGAGTAATCTCAAGCGCCTGCGCCGGTCCACTATCTACAGCCCCCAAAAGAGCAGTGGCAAAGGCAGCGGCCTCCACGACACCTGACCGACGCTTATCTGGACCCTTTGACCCCTCGAGCGACATGGACCCATAATATCACCCCAAATTCTTGAAAAATCATTGCAAATCGAGTGCTATACTTTTTATACATGTATACGCTTTCACCAAGAAATCTCATACTGGACAACCCCGCTCGGCGGTATGTACTTAAGATTCACGACCTCCCTGCCGAAGAAAAGCCACGTGAGAAAATGCTCGCGCTCGGACCTGCCTCGCTCTCCACCCAGGAGCTTCTCGCGGCACTCCTTAATACCGGCACGAAAAAAGAAGACGTGCTCTCGATGTCCGTGCGCATCATGAGAGAGTATGGCGAACGCAGCATTATGAGTGCGCGCAACCCTGCCAAACTCGCTGAGGATCTCGATATTCCTATCGGTAAGGCAATTCAGATCGTCGCAGCCGCGGAGCTGGGCCAGCGCTTCTTTGAGCGAAATGGCGCGAGTGCCGCCGTCATTCGTACAGCAAAGGATGTATTCGATTACGTCAGCGACATGCGAGACTTGCCAAAAGAACACTTGCGAGGAATTTACCTCAATGCACATTACAAAATCATTCACGACGAAGTCATATCGATCGGCACCGTCGACACGAGCATTATTCATCCGCGCGAGGTCTTCAAGCCGGCTCTCCAATATTCGGCTGCAGCCGTCGTCCTGGTGCACAATCACCCGTCGGGTTCGACGGAGCCAAGCACTGCCGATATTGAAATAACGAAACAACTGATCGAGGCGGGGGCACTGCTTGCTATCGACCTCATTGATCACGTGATCGTCACCAAGAGTGAATTTGCTAGTATTCCTGCTCAATACCGCACATGAGCAGCCTCACTATCGCGGCACCCCGCTCCTACACAATCCGACCGCGGGCTTTTTATATCCGTGAAAGCCTCTCACCAGAAGACGAGGTTGATTTCCATATAGCCCAGGGTGATTACTTCCC
Source organism: uncultured Candidatus Saccharibacteria bacterium (assembly GCA_964623775.1). Lineage (GTDB taxonomy): Bacteria > Patescibacteriota > Minisyncoccia > Phycocordibacterales > UBA2100 > UBA10103. The sequence goes on from CAZUVH010000005.1 coordinate 6,660, forward strand.
CACACTGGCCACAATCATGGGATTACTCGCGGAATTCCTAGGCGACGCCGCCCGAAAAGGTGAGACTCCGCGCAGTTTCCAAATAATGACGCTCCAGAGATTAAAGGAAGACCTTCTGTATACAGATCGTCATTACACCATTGTCCGGAAAACCGACAATAAATAGACCTGCGTGTCCGGGTTGCAAAGTTGCTGTTTTTTGGGTATAGTCTTGCGAATATGTCACAGGATCAACTCATAAAAATCGCTTGTTCGAAGTGCGGCCGCACCAACTATTGGACGCGCAAGAATAAGAAGCTGGTTACCCGCAAGATCGAACTCAAGAAATTCTGCAAGTGGTGCCGCGCTCAGACGAAGCACAAAGAAGCTAAGAAATAAAAAAACTCTGCAATACCTGGCGATGTCTCGTCGCCACTTGCAGAAGGAGGGGGTCGGGGAACCTACAGGTTCCCCGTGGAGGAAGGATTGGGAAAACCGTGGGTTTCCCAGCGCTGCTAGTGGTGCCGCGCTCAGACGAAGCACAAGGAGGCAAAAAAATAAAAAGGCGATCATAAGCCGCCTTTTTTTAAAAGTTAGACTGCTCTCACTCGGAGGTTTCGATAATATCCTTTTTTCAAGGCGAGTTCTTCTGCCTCTCTTTTCGTGGCAGCCTGCACATAGTCCTCCTTCCAACTCACACTCAAACCAGAAGGGGTAGCAATACCAATCTGCCATTTCTTCATCCTGCTCTCCATGATTTGATTCCGACCAACAATATAGCACTCATAGAAAAAGAAGTCATTTTGAGCTACTATAGGCATTCAGGGGCGATTAGTTTAGTGGTAGAACAGCGGTCTCCAAAACCGCTAGTGGGGGTTCGATTCCCTCATCGCCCGCAAACAAGGATTAACACAACTGACCCCAGAGATGGCTGCCAGTGAAGGTGTACATGATCGTATCGACGAGGAGCCATGCAGCGAGGATACCGGTGAGGCCCACTAGAACGTTCCAGAAAATGCCTTTTGCCTTTGTCACCTCGCTTACATTTCCACGATTCGTCAACATTTTGAGACCTGCCCACGCAAAGAGGATTGCGGCGACGAAGACAGAAAAATAAATACCGAAATTGAGCACCCGTTGGGCTAGTGTTGCTAGACTACACACGGTGCAGTCCACTCCGTTACATGGGACGATTTGACTCGGAATTCCTGACTGCGCAAACACGAGTGCGGGAGAGATCGCGACAAGAAGCATGAAAAGCGACATATACCAACGCAAAGCTCGACTTGTATACATGTGAATAATTGTAGCACTCAAATCGCCCCGCAAACGGGTATAATGCCGCCATGAGTCAATCAATATTGGTCATCGAAGACGAGCAGGTGATGCGCCTCGCGGTTACTGATCGACTGAAAAAAGAGGGCTATTCCGTACTCGAGGCCGACAACGGCACGCGTGGTATGGAAATGGCGCTCAGCAATCAGCCCGATCTTATCGTCCTCGACAATCGCATGCCAGAAATGGGCGGATATCAGATGCTAAGGACACTTCGTGAGCGCGGTAATTGGGGCGCTGCCGTACCCGTCATCTTTTTTACCAATGTCGAGCTCACTGCCGACGCTGAGGACGATGTTGCGCAGACAAATCCCGCACACTATCTCGTTAAAAGCGAGACGAGTCTGGACACACTCGTTGCCAAGATCCGCGAGCTTCTACGCACATAAAAAGGGCGGAAAGCATATTCCGCCCTTCAGACGCTACCAATTACCCGTGTAGGTCACAAAATTTTGTTCGCAATATTTATTGACCACGTCCGTATGCAGTGGGAAGCACAGAGTCGGCTTGGTCCAATCGTCCACGGTGAACAAGAGCCTCTCCGAAGTTTCCTTGTTCTTCTTGAAGCGATGCATCTTCACTCCATCAGGTCCGATCGCGGCGAAGATCAAAATTCTATCACCATCAGGCGTACTTCGTACGTCATACACCCTCATGTAATCCGGATTTGTGGAGACCGTGACGGACGCCTCCTGATTGATTTCCCTCGCAAGTGCGACACGCCAGTCTTCGCCCAATTCGACATATCCACCGGGCAAAGCGAGCTCCCCCTTGTGCGGCGCGATGCTTCGTCGCACCAAAAGCAGCTCTTGTGGTTTCGGGAAAACGAGACCGACGACGACAGGAGTGGGATTTTTGTATGCCATCTTGTTCTCCAGTTTGACTACTCTGCATTGAACATATATATGAGAGCGTCTGCCGTCAAGAAGGCGCTGAATTACCATGTTCGCTAGCCCTGCAGCAAAAATTCGTGCATAATATCTGCACGCGTCGTTACCCAAGTGGTCAAAGGGGACTGGCTGTAAACCAGTTGACTTCGGTCTTCGTTGGTTCGAATCCAACACGGCGCACCAAATGAAAGAGCGCTCGGTTGAGCGCTCTTGGAGGCAATTTCTCACGACAGGAGTGCCTGTAACTCCTCCCGTAGGGATGAGTCTTCTCCTGCACTAAATTTTACAATGAGAAGTTTCGCACGGTCGATATCAGTGGCTTTAACTGCTGCACGCACGGCTCCGCGTCTCGCAACAGCACCCTCGACACTTGTGGCTGTCGTCAAATTTGCGATCTCCTCCTCAAGTGCAGAGACGGCGGCGTAAGCATTATGTGCCTCCGCAGAGCCCTGATCTATCACATGTTCAGCAATATAAATCCCTGCGCTGACCTTAACATTCAATTGCTCGACCTCTTCCTGAATCTGCAGACAGCGAATTTGGTGTTTGATAGCCCGCGTCGAAGGAAGCGGAATTCGTTTGCCGAAGCGACGAGTCTCCATGATAATTCTCCTCTCATCCAGAGTTAACCTACACATGATTCCGGCGCGGGTCAACGCGCAGAGGAGTGGCCGATGCGCGATTTGACTCCGCCGCTTTTTAATGTTTAATAGTGCGAGCCAACAAGGAGACCGGGATGAAGATTCTCGTTAGGGTCGTGGACTGGACCTTTGGTGCCATCTTGCGCTGGTGCATTTACCAGCTTGTAAGGCCGTATGTGTGGTACAAACATCCGGTCACGATTGTGGGGGGCGATGCGGCCCTTTCAGTGAAAGAGAGTGGCGCTATCGCTTTGGCGGAGCATCACTCGATGATGGACGGGCCACTTCTCACTGCCATAGCGTGGCCATACGCGCGCATTAGGCCGACAGCAAAATACGCCCAGTACATGAAATGGTATTTCCGGTGGGCAATGGTGCTCTTCAGCGTGATCCGGCTCAACCCACCCAAACATTGGCCAAAGGAGCGCCGAGAAGCGGAGAAGCTGCGCGGAATCGATACTATGAGCAAGGTGATCGCAAATGGCTGGGTCCTTCTTCTTTTTCCAGCAGGCATCATTCGCACCGGCGAAAAAACGGTGATCGACCCATGGCTCACCGGCGCATACACCATGATCGAGAGACATCCCGACAAACCGGTACTACTCTTGCGGCATCGCGGGCTTCATGCGTCGGAGGATAAGGGTTTTTTCAAGCGTTGCCCCGTGCACATTGAGATCACCCGCATCGACAATGTGTCGCTCAAAGGCGGCCCCGCCGAATTCAATAAGCGACTCGAGCTCTTTTTCAACGCAGGCATTCCGCTCGCCGTGAACGAGCCAGTGAGAAAATATGCCTAATAGCAAAACGCGCCACAGCTGTGGCGCGTTTTTTTCTTTTTGTTGATTACGCGCGCGCAGCGACGCGAGCACGGACGCCCTTGGTGCGTTCAGGGCCCTTGCGGACATCAAATGTGAATTCGCCTTTGCCGTCTTGTCCAGCAGTGTCCTTGAAATCTACCGCCACCGATCCCCCTTCCATCACACCGCGAGCGACCATCATATTGGCGATCGCTGTGAGAATCTTGGTCTGGATCAGGCGCTTCAAGGGGCGTGCACCGTACTGCGGGTTGTAACCTTCTTTTGCGAGATGCTCGAGCGCAGCATTCGTGAGCGTGAGCGTAATCTGCTTCTCCTTGAGGCGATCGGCCACGATATCTACCTGCATGCGCACAATGTCCATGATCGCCTCCTTCGTGAGGATATTGAAGAGAATGATTTCATCTAGACGGTTCAAGAACTCCGGTCGGAAGAATTCCTTGAGCGAGCTCATCACCTTGTCTTTCACCTGCTCGTACCGATCGCCCTCGCTCGTACTGAGACCAGCCGCAAATCCGAGACCCGACATTTTGTCGATATGCTCGGAGCCGATATTGGAGGTCATGATGATGACGCAGTTCTTGAAATTCACGGTGCGGCCCTTGGCATCGGTGAGGCGGCCATTGTCGAGGACCTGAAGCAAAATATTGAAGACTTCCGGGTGCGCCTTTTCGATTTCGTCAAAAAGGATGACCGAATACGGGCGATGGCGCACCATTTCCGTGAGACCGCCGCCCTCGTCGTACCCCACATAGCCAGGCGGAGAGCCGATCATCTTGGAGACCGAGTGCTTCTCCATGTATTCAGACATGTCGACACGGATGAGCGATTTTTCACTATTGAAGAGAAACTCGGCTAGCGATCTCGTAAGCTCCGTCTTGCCGACACCGGTCGGACCCAGGAAGAGGAACGAGCCGACAGGGCGATTGGGATCGGCGATACCTGCGCGCGATCGCTTGATCGCATCAGCGACCTTCTGCACCGCCTCGTCTTGGCCGACGATGCGCTTCTTGAGATTATCTTCCATGCGCGAGAGCTTTTCCGCCTCCTCTTCGAGCATGCGAGAAACGGGGACGCCCGTCCAGCGCGATACAACCGAGGCAATATCTTCCTCAGTGATGTCTTCGTGGAGTACTCGGCGCGTCTGCTGCAATTTCTTCAAGCGCTTGGTCGCTACCTCGATCTCTTTTTCGAGGAGCGGAATCTTGCCGTAGCGGATTTCGGCGGTCTTCGTGAGATCCGACATGCCCTCCGCAGCATCGGCATCGCGACGAGCCTGCTCGAGGTCGTTTTTGGCGCGCTTGATCTCTGCGAGCGTCTCTTTCTCGTTCTTCCACTTCTGCTCAAGCTCGCGCGTACCATCGCGCAGATCCGCCACCTCTTTTTCGATGGCTTTCGTGCGTGTGCGTGCCTTACCCTCTTCGGCCTCGGCTTCTTTCTTCAGCGCTTCGCGCTCAATCTCGAGGCGTGTGATCTTGCGGTGTGCCTCTTCGAGTGCCGGTGGCTTGTTCTCGAGCGAGAGACGGAGCGCGGAAGCAGCCTCATCAATGAGATCGATCGCCTTGTCTGGCAAGAATCGCTCTGTGATGTAACGAGTCGAGAGCTGTACTGCGGAGACGATTGCATCGTCGGTGATATGGACACCATGATAGAGCTCGTAGCGCTCCTTGAGGCCGCGCAAGATCGCAATTGCATCCTCTACCGATGGCTCATTGACATAGACCGGCTGGAAGCGGCGTGTGAGCGCAGGGTCGTGCTCGATATGCTTTTGATATTCTTTGAGAGTCGTCGCGCCGATGACGCGTATCTCCCCGCGAGCGAGCGCTGGCTTGAGCATGTTGGAGGCATCCATGGAGCCTTCAGCGGCGCCAGCACCCACGAGTGTGTGGATTTCATCAATAAAAAGGATGATCTTACCTTCGGATTTCTCCACTTCCTTCATCACGGCCTTGAGGCGCTCTTCGAATTCGCCGCGGTATTTTGTACCGGCAATGAGGAGCCCGAGATCGAGCTGGACCAATTCCTTGCCGCGAAGAGATTCTGGTACGTCGCCGGAGGCTACGCGTTGCGCAAGACCCTCGGCAACGGCGGTCTTGCCCACCCCTGCTTCGCCGATCAGGATCGGATTGTTCTTAGTACGACGCGAAAGTATCTGAATGACGCGCGTGATTTCGGTATCACGGCCAATCACCGGATCAAGCTTGTTTTCACGAGCGCGATCGGTGAGCGAGCGAGCGAAGCGCGCAAGAGCGCGTGGCTTTTTCTCTGTGGCCTCGTCGCCGCGAATCTTGCCTTCTTTGATATCGGTAAGGACGCGCGCAAGCGCCGAGCGATCGACTTTGAAATTCACCATGATGTCCGCTGCTGGCCCCGGATGCTCTGCGATACCGAGTAAGAGATGCTCGGGCGAGACAAACTGATCATTGAAAGATGCGGCGATGCGCGGTGCCGCCTCGAACACTCTCACTAATTCAGGTGTGAGATACAACTGGAACGACGGTGAGACGGCTGTGTTGCTGCCGCCACCCTCGATGAGTTCCAATACTGAGTCGGTGAGATGTGCAATATCGATCTCGACCTGTTCGAGCATGGGCAAAACCATGGATTCTTCTTGCGTGAGGAGAGCCGCGAGGAGATGAAGGGTGGAAACTTGGTTGTGGCCGCGTTCCACCGCGAGCTGATGCGCGCGATGAATCGCTTCCTTTGCCTTCGTAGTGTAATTGTTGAATGGTGTAGCCATACAAATATGAGACGTTACGTCCGCTTATTAGTATACACCGCCTCGCGCGAAATAAAAAATGAATTCCCCAGGGTGTGCGCTAAGGTGTTTTCGGAGTCTCTACCGCTTTTTCGGCTGGTTTATCAGCTAGCTTTTCGATCGGTTTTGGTTGGAGTGAGATGACGGCAGATGTCATGAAGCCCGAAGCGGATGCCTCGCGCGCCACACCTGTACTCATGCCGATCACGCCTCCATCGGTGTCGATGAGGGGGCACCCATACGTAATCGAATCAGACGCGATGTTGGTATCGACAAGTGCATCGAGTGACGTGACGATACCGTCGGCTACACGTGTCGCCGATTTGCCAGCAATCGTGAAGACCGTCTCGCCCAATGAAATTTTACCCGTTGAAAGCATCGCGGGGGTCCATACCGATGTTTTGCCTTCGATCGTCGACGTCGCACCCATGAGATATACGAAACCATTGTCCGCATCTTTCCGGGTCACCGATGCGCGGATTTGTTGGCCACCGCTTTGTACCGCCACAACATCAGCCATCTCACCAAGCGATTTGATATCTGCGGCGATTCCGCCGGATTTTGAAATAACGAGTCCGAGCCCCAGGAATTGTCGCGTCTTTTCGTCGCCCGAAGAGTAAAGACTGACGATCGAGGGGCGTACCTGATCGATTGCTTGCGCTATCAAATCGGATTCCCTGATGACAACGGTCTTCGTCTCGCCTACCGCAGCCGTCTGTACGGCAGGAATCACCTTTTCTACCGTGCGCTCAACGACGCGATTTACCGTCTGTGCGATCGCGGGCGGCGCCTGATCCATGAGAGATACAGTGACGATACCTGTGGCAATGGAGGTGACGAAGCTTACGAGGAGTGTGAGGAGAATGATCTGCGATTTACTCAGTTTTTCGATATCAAGACCACCATGTTCGTCCATACCCCGTCAGTAGAATTTCGGCTTGCGCGTCTGAAAGACGCGCGCGCCAGCTGATAATACAGAATTTACCACTTTGTCATTATAATATATAAATGTGCCGTTTTTGGGCGGATATGCGCGAGCCGAAATTTCACTGCGGGGCATACGCCGAATATAGCACCTTTTTTATCGTGAGCAATAGAAAATACTTGCACAAAAAAGCAAGCGGTCCGTACCAAAAGAATCACCTCCGCTCGGCATAGCCAAGCGGAGGTGTAAGGTACGTTACCTCGCGAAGTCCGAGATTAAGCCCGGAGCATTCGTGTCGAAACCGACCAAGTCAAGCATCCCAGCGTCATTCGGATCCGCGATCGTGAAGGGGTTAGCCTCCATGCCGATCACGACGAGCTTGGCAGGAATGCCCATCTCGCGGCGATACTGCTGAAGCGCCTGTGACGGGTGGATGTCTCCCGCATACGTCTCGTTGTCGGTGTACACGCAGAACGTGTCCACCGGAACGCGGTTACGGAGCGCCCACCGCATCGGAAGCGAGCAGTCAGTGGTGCCGAAGTTGCTATCATGCGCCTTGCTCATCGCATAGTCGAGCGTATCGCGCGCACTGATCTCCAGATCCCTGAACTCACTGGCAAAGCCCATGAGATAGTAATCCGATTCCGAACGCGCGGTGACCATCGCCATCGCAGCGGCAGCCATGCACGGGGATACCCCGGCCATGCCACCGATGGTGCCGGTACGCATCGAGCCCGACACATCGAGGCCGAGGAGGAATCGCTTCCCCGTCGGATCGACATTGTCGAACGCAAGGTAGAACGCGTCATCAAGAGCATCAACGATGGTCTGGACCGGCGCCCACGTCAGGCTTCCACGCTCACTCTTGCCCATGCGATACGTGCCGAGTGCACCCAGGATCTTGATCGGGTGTAACCTCGCACGGCGGATGGCGTCGCCATCGCTGAGTCGCTTTGCGACGAGCCGAGCCGCATCGCTCAAGGGAGCGAGGAGACCATTGGCCGTCATGCGAGCGAGATTGCGCGTGAGCGCCTCCAGCTTCAGGTTGGGAAGCAGCGCCTCCCAAACCTTCGCTTCGCGGAGGAAGTCCGTCGGGATCATCTCCCACGTTACGTCCTTGTCCGCAGCGACCAGCCGCACAACCTCATCGACGTTGCTCGCGCGCTCGAGAGACTCGAACGACGCGATCAGCTTCGGGAGACGCGCCACATTGACGCCGGGGTACTCCTTCGTGACCTTGCGGCCCTTCGGAGTCTCCTGGCGCGTGACGGGGCGGTCGCCGAGATGCGAGCGATCGACGGTCCAGCGGAACAGCGCATTGTGCGCGCTCGAAACCGGCACGGGGCTCGCGAGACGCAGTGCGTCGCGGTGAGTCCACTTGTTGCGCTGACGGTACTTCACGATCTGGAGAGCCGCCGCAGCGACGTCCTTCTCGTTGTACCAGTTGCCGACAGCGCGACGGAGCCCCCGGCCCCACCCACGGAACGCTTGCACGTTCTCGAGGAAGGTGAAGAGGTGCGTACCGATGCGCGCGACCTTCGGCAGCGCGTCGAGTGCGGCCTTGCGCGTAGCATCGTTGCCGAGGCCAGCAGCGATCGCGAGCGCAAAAAGCGCCGGATCATTCTTGGGCGCACGGCCCGAGTCGCTGATTTCGACGATGCGATTCACCGTGCGAAGGCCGTCGGCCTTGACGCAGCGGAGCACTGCTTCAGCGTTCTCGACAGTGAGCTTCCGCTCGGTCGCGTAATAGCTGCCGCCCTCGGTGCCGAGGATGAGGAAGCGATCGAGCATGACCCAATCGTCGACCTCCCACGAGAAACCGCCGGCCGAATTTTCGACCTGCGTGCTGCCCGGAATCGGCTGCAACTGCGACGTCTCACGCGTATCGAAGTGCTGGCTGTAGTTCGTCATTTCCCGTCTCCTTTCAGACAAGATTTATGCCGCCCGACAGGATTGTCGAGCGGCATGTGTGGCCCAAAAAGCTTAATGGCAGACAAGTTGGTGTTAAAGGGGTTACATATATGCCAGATAACCCTCTAACTCCGGCCCGCCACTTTTACTCGGGGTAGGCTACAGTCACAGGCAAGTTGATGTCAAAGGGGTTTCATCTGCAAGATAACCCTCTGACTTCGGCCCGTGATATTCCAATGTACTATGTTTTTACTGGGAAGAGCCTAGCATGAGCCACAGCATTTGTCAAGTGGTCACCTTTGGGACGCTCCCCACCAGCGCCTTGATGGTATTTTCGAGGTCTTCAGTAGTATTGCGCATGCCGAGCGAGAAACGGAGGGTGTTTTCGGCTCTCCATGGCTCCCCGCCGAGCGCTCGCACGACATGCGAGGCTTTTTCGCCTTCGTTGCACGCGCTTTTCGTCGAGATCGCGATACCAGCGCGATCGAGCACTAGTGTCAGGTATTCGGCATTGATGTTCGGGATCGAAATATTGAGCATGTGTGGCAGTGCGCGATCCAGGTCAGTATTTAAAATCACGTCAGGAATTTTCTCCTGAATTTTTTTTGCGAAGTCGTCACGCATTTTCGTGAGGTGTCGCGCTTCCTCGTCACGTTCTTTTGAAATCATCCCAAGCGCAACCGCAAATCCTGCCGCAAGGGCCGGATCTTCGGTACCGGCCCGCAATCCCCGCTCTTGTCCGCCACCAAGTGTAGTCGGCGCAATGCGATTATGATCCGCGACACGGTTACTTATATAGAGCAGAGCTATGCCGCGCGGACCATAGAGCTTGCCACTTCCGAGCGCGAAGAGATCAACACCGAGTGTGTGCACGTGCGGGAAAAGATAGAGCGGAGCTTGACCCGCGTCACTGTGAAAAAGTACGACCGACTTGTGTTGCTTTTCGTGCGCGTGAATCGCGGCCGCGATCGCCTTCATCGGCTGCACGACACCGATCTCGTTGTTGGCCCAGCCTACAGATACAAGCACTGTCTCGGGACGAAGCGCACGCGAAAGTGTCTCAGTGGAAATAATGCCGCGCTCGTCGGGATCAAGATGTGTCACGCGGCCACCGAGTCGTTCGATTTCTGAAAATGCTTCGAGGACAGAGTCATGCTCGATTGCGCTCACGATCCAATGCGTCTTCGATAGATCCCTGCCATCCATCGCAAGCGCCCGCGCCCGCCCGAGGATTGCGAGATTGTTGGCCTCGGTCAGACCTGAAGTGAAAATAATTTCACGCGCCTTACACGCCAGCTCCGCAGCAATTTTTTCCCGCGATTCCTGCAGTGATGTTTTTGCCGCTACCGCCTCCGCATGTGTCGCGCCCGGATTGCCGAAATTCTCCATCGCATCGGCGACGGCACGCACAGCGTCCGGCAGCACCGGTGTCGCGCTCGCGTGATCGAGATATATTCTTCCACTGCCAAAAAATCCCCACATAGAGGCATTCTGTAGTGAAAGCGCACCTTTTGCAAAACTCTGTAATCGGTGCAACTATGACCGAAGGAGATTCACCAATCTTGTATTTGGAGACATGCATGGAGATTATTGTCGGCGGAGCCGCCATGGTAATCGTGATCGGCATCATCGCAGGTTGGCTTCTTTCGGACGAGTGGGTGCTTATCGCCTTCGTTACGTACTTTGTTTTCATGATCCTCGTACATTTCACCATGAGCCCTGGTCAGAGCGGAAAAGAGAACGCCCTCATCTTTGTGGGCACCATATGTGGCCTCCTCTTCGTTGCGGCAATGATCGCCACCTGGATCATTAAGACGCCAAAAGTGAAAAAAACTGAAGTATCACGGGAAGATACAGACGAGAAATAATGTGGGCCGCCGCAGAAAATCTGCGACGGCTTTTCTTTTTGCGCCCATCTAATAGACTCAGCCCAGATGAGGAGGAGGTCAGGATGTGGGAATTTACTGAGCTATTAGCGATAATTGCATTCTCGATAACCGTCGGACTTGCGATCGGTCTCTACCGGTCGACGCAAACCGTGCTCGCGACGACGGCAATCGTGTTCGCCGCCATCGTCGTGATGCAGCTCGGCTCCGGACAATGGTGGGCCGGGTACGGTTATTTCTCGTTTGCATTCTTCGTACGCGTAATGCTACCGACTTTGCTCTTTGCATGGATCGGGTGGCTCATGCCACGGCTCGTCAAAGAGCTGGAAGAATTCGGCAGAAATCTAAGATCATAACGCAGAGAGGATCGCATCATGGAGACATGTGTTTGCGCGGCAATCCTTTGTATCGGTAAAATATTCCGCGGCCATCGCCACACGCATGCACTGCAGGCGATGAATGACGAGTTCTCGTGGAAAATGTCACGCGAGAAGATCATGGGTCTCGAGCAAGTGCAGGGATTTCTCACCACCGGGAATCGATTCGTCACACGAGAAGAAGGCAGAAAATTACAAGATGCCGCCGGAATCAAATCGGTCGCAAAGGGCGGATATCGCGCTGATTCGCTGTATTCCGAAGATCTGTATTGATTGAGTCGCCGCAGGCTGCCTGCGGCGACTTTTTATTTGCATTTGACTTTACTGTTCATCCATAGCAAATTACTATCGGTATCACATCCCAGCCCAAAGGAGTAACTTCAGATGAAGAAATTCTTCAGTCAACCGAAGGTCAAGAATATGATCCTACCCATCGTGGGCCTTGTCGGCCTGATCGCGCTCGTAACGAGTTCCTCGGCCATTGTCGGCCTGACTGGCTTTGGCATTGCCATCCTCGGGGCCATCGTGATGGTCAAGTCTGCGAACCAGCAGCAGTCGGCCTGAACAAGCGATCTTCGAACCTTTGCCGCCGCAGAAAATCTGCGGCGGCTTTTTCTTTGAAAAATTCGTATTTTGAGGTATAATCTAAAAACTTGGGTCTGAATATGATGCTCAAAACTCTCTATGGAAAAAACCGAAACACAATCAATGGAGCGACCCCCTATTGTGGTCATCATGGGCCACGTCGATCACGGTAAATCGACACTTCTCGATTTTATCCGCAAATCCAATATCGTTGCCGGCGAAGCGGGTGGTATCACGCAGCATGTCGCCGCATATGAAGTGGAGCGTGAGCGCGAAGGCAAGACGAAACGCATCACCTTTATCGACACGCCCGGCCATGCCGCATTCGGGGCCATTCGCGCGCGTGGTGCCAATGTCGCCGACATCGCAGTACTCGTCGTCGCGGCTGATGATGGTGTAAAAGCGCAGACACTCGAAGCGCTCCAGCAAATCCGCGAATCAAACATCCCCTTCATCGTCGCGATCAACAAAATCGACAAGCCCAATGCCGATATCAATCGCACGCAGGCGAGCCTTATGGAAAAAGAAGTCTTTCTCGAAAAGCTCGGCGGCGACACGCCGTGGGCCGCTATTTCAGCAAAGCAGGGCACCGGTGTCGATGAACTGCTCGATCTGATACTTATCGTCGCGGAACTAAATGAATACAAAGCTAATCCCGAAGTGCCCGCGAGCGGGTTCGTGATCGAGGCGCACCGTGATCAAAAGCGTGGCATCGCCGCGACACTCATCATCACCAACGGCACTTTGAAAAGCGGCATGGCAGTCCTTGCTGGCCGCGCAATCTCGCCCGTACGTATCATGGAAGATCATCGCGGCAAGACACTCAAGGAGGCCACCTTTTCTACCCCCGTGCAGCTCATCGGCTTCGACGTATTGCCGGATGTGGGTGCAGAGTTCAAATCGTTCAAAAAGAAGGGTGAGGCAGAGGCTGCCCGCCCTGCCCGACAAAAGGCACCTGACCTTGCAGTGGTCGACGAAAATAGCGAGCAGTTCGCGATGCCGGTCATCGTACGTGCTGATACACAAGGCTCGCTTGATGCTATCGAGCACGAGCTCGTAAAAATCGGCGACGAGCATACGCGCGTCTCGATCGTGCAATCCGGCCTTGGCGACGTCACTGAGGGCGACGCGAAAGCCGCGATGGCCGGAAAAAATCAGGCGGTGATTGTGGGCTTCAATGTCGGCATCGACCCAATCGCGCAAGATTATGTGCGTCAGCAAGGTATCCGCGTAGATTTTTTCGATATCATCTACAAAATGACGGAAAAATTGCAGGAAGTGCTCGAAGAAGCAACACCGAAGCGCGAGGTCGAGGAGGTCGTCGGACGCGTCAAAGTGCTGAAGCTTTTCTCGGAGCGTAAAGACGAGCGCACAATAGGTGCTCGTGCCGAAGAGGGTTACCTAACGAGAAAGGCGCTCGTGCGTATCATACGCCGCGGCACCGAAGTCGGTATGGGCAGGATCACGAATATCCAGGCCAACAAGCAGGACACTGGTCGCGTCGACGCCGTGACCGAATTCGGTGCGCAGATCGCCACCGACTTTGAAGTCGCGCCGGGCGATATACTGGAACATATCGTAACAACGATGAAATAATTGTATGGGCGACGAACATCGATCAATCAAAATAGCCGAAGAGATACAGCACCAGGCGGCAGACTTCTTTGCGCACGAAGCCAATCGCAACACTCTTATCACAATTACGCGCACCCAGCTCTCACCTAATCAGCGCGACATTACGATTTACTTTTCTGTGCTTCCAGCAGCTGAGGAGCAGCGCGCGCACAGTTTTATAGAGAGAAAGCGCAATGACTTCATCATATATTTGCGCAGGCACACAAAAATCGGCATTTTGCCGAAAGTGTCATTTGAAATCGATTTTGGCGAAAAAAACCGCCAACGCATCGACGACCTGACTCGTAGCTAAAAGATTTGACATAATTTCTTTTCAATTATATAATATTCCTAGCGTTCGCAAAGGGAGCTGTCGATGACAGAAGCAAGTGAAGTAGAGGCCTTGAAATCCAGGGTTGCCAGTGCTCTCAAGGTCGCGGAGTCGTTCGGAGCGTTCGACGGCGCCCACCACAAGATGTGGGTGATCGACCAGATGGTCCGCACACTGACAGGCTGTCCCTTTGTTCAGAAAGAACGGCCGTATCGCGAGCACGGTGATCGTGGAAAGGAACTTACCCACAAATACTCTACGCTTGGCGAGTCGCCCGAATATCTCGCTTTCGTCGCGAAGTTTGACGAAGACGACGAGGGCGAAAAAAACAATGGCTGGGATGTAGGCGTAGCGCCCTAAACAAGGAGGTCTCAATTTGAGACCTCCTTTTTTTATCGGCACTGGGACTCGGTAAAAATCACGAACACATCAACCGTCTTACGCATAAATAGAGCTGTTGGACATTAACTACATTATTCATACGCATATACGTACGTTTAATGTAGACCTATGCGAGTCCAAACGTGTCGAGAAGCAGTTTATCGTTCTCGATGGAATCCACTATCAGATACTGCATGTCTTTACCGACTCGTAACTCAGCTTTTAGCAACGCCACAAAGTCCTCGCAATTGTGCGGGTACACCCAGACACTGTGTTGAAGTCGATGAAAACCGTGCGAAACGAGCGAATGGCGGAGCCTGTCTCTTAGTCCTTTCTTACTGTTGGGTACATCAAATATCAGAAGGCGCCATTTACCATCCCATTTTTTGGGCCGCGCAAGAGAGCCGGATGAAAGTTGGAGTCGAAGCAGTTCCTTCTCCCCTTTGCGCGTAAGCATGAGGAAGCCATCCTTTCTCGCAATTAAGCCCTGCTGTATCATGCGATTACGAGCTACACGAATCGATTCATCACGACGGCCAATTCGAATGAATCCCAGCTTATCAAGCGCTCCAATAACATTCGGAACTACGACAGCAAGACTGAGGAGTCCTGCGACCTTCACCGATTCGAGCAACATGAATTTTATATTCGCGCGCCTTGCTCTTTGTCTACTTTTCTCCTCGAGACTCATACATTAATTATACGCATGTGCTTTGTTTTAATGTAGTCATGTCTGTGGTCTAATCAATGGGGCAATTCGGTGGTATATTGTTCGCAATCGGCCACATGGCGAAGTAGCAACGCGGCGGTCTGCAAAACCGCTACTGGGTGGGTGCAACTCCCACTGTGGCCTCAAGTCAGTTATAGTAGTGCTAAAGCCGGGGTGGCGGAATGGTTTACGCAGAAGACTTAAAATCTTTGACCAGCAATGGTTTGTGGGTTCGAGTCCCACCCCCGGCACAGATTGAGCGGAGCGAAAGTTGAGCTGGGGAGCACAGCGTCTGCGCGCTGTGCGTGACCGAGTCCCACCCCCCGCACAGAGCTCAAATTACAGTTGTCGCGCTGACCTGCGAAGCGGGAGCGTGAAGTAGAGCGTTGTTGAGGGATTTCTCCCCGCGCGTGACTCCACTTTGATCTTCCCTTTATGCGCCTTGATTATTTGGGATGCAAAATAGAGTCCGAGTCCGCGCTCATCCACCGTATCGCCAATTTCGGGCTGCATAAACATTTGCTCAAGATCCTTTTTTGCGACACGCGGACCACGACTGGTCACCGACACGACAGCGCACCCGTCACGACTCTCGACGGTGACATCAACCACTGAGTCCGGCTCCCCATGCGAGAGGGCACTCTCAAGGAGGCGCATAATCACCTGCCGAATGCGTGGAGCATCAATATAGACGAAACGATCAAGTGTATCGTGCACGCGAATCAGACGCCTCTCCCACGCATTACTGACGGTGGTCGAAGTGCTTTTTACAAGCTTGCCGAGATCCGTCACCGCGAGAGAGACGTCGGTCACTCCTTTTTCGTAGGAGCGAATATCCACGAGCGTATCTGAAAGGCCTCTCAATTTGGCGGTCTCTTCGCGCAATTCCATAGTCTCTGGCCCGCGTTTCCCTGCTCCGAGCGTCAGGAGCTCGCCGAGCACTGCTACTGAAGCGAGCGGCGTGCGCATATCGCGTGCGGCCATTTTAATAAATGCCGATCGATACTGCTGTACCTTTTTACTCTTGGTTACATCATCAAATATTTGCACGTAAAGAATTCGGGAGCGCACCTTTATCGGGTATGTCGTCGTCCGGATATTGAAGAAGCGTCCGTTTTTCTTTCGATTAATTATTTCCTCCGAAATAAACGGTTTCATTTTTTTAAGATGACTCCACATCAGTCGATATACCCGCTGCGGCGTTTTTCCGCTTTGCAGTATCCGCGGATTTTTCCCTTTTACTTCGCGGAAAGAATATCCAGTGATCTTTTCCCATGCGGGATTCACATACACTATTTCCGCCCTATCATCCGTCATCAGCGTGGGCCTCGGAGAGAGGTCGGCAAGTATGCGAAAAGCGGCCACATCTTCATTTTGTTCAGACGTTTTCATGTTTCCTTTGGTCATATATCCACAGATGCTGTCAACATACAGTATCGCTGGCGGCTTGCCACCAGTCTACATGAAATGTTCTAATGAGATCATGAATTTTATATCCGATCTTTGGTCGCTCGCTTACTATTTTATTGTTC
Source organism: uncultured Candidatus Saccharibacteria bacterium (assembly GCA_964623775.1). Taxonomy (GTDB): domain Bacteria; phylum Patescibacteriota; class Minisyncoccia; order Phycocordibacterales; family UBA2100; genus UBA10103. The sequence continues at coordinate 23,329 of CAZUVH010000005.1, forward strand.
AGGGTTTCGGGCTCGTTCTTGCCGGCGCTGCTGCCGTCATTTTTCTTTATCTCGTGCTCCGCAAGCATCACTCGCTCCAAAATACGCTACTTCTCAGCGCTTTTTTCGTGGGCGTCATGCTCTTCTTCTGGTTCCCCGTCGGCGTACCGCGTAATCTGGCATACCCATTCGGCATCACCACCTACGGTCCGGCCGACGGCCCCATGCTCCCGATCAAAAACGTATTTACGTTTTTTGCAAATTTGGGCGATTTTGAGCGCGTCAAAGATATTGCGCGCGATCCGCGCGACGTACCACCACCTATTACACGCACGGCACCTTCCGAGGTCGAGATCACTATCACTACAAAAGAGGTTCTCTCTGAAATTGCCCCTGGTGTCGTCGTAAATTACTGGACATTTGACGGTACGGTACCGGGGCCCTTCCTGCGCGTACGCGAAGGCGATACCGTACACCTGACACTCAAAAACGACCCGTCGAGCCTCCACATGCATTCGATCGATTTGCATGCAGTGACAGGCCCTGGTGGTGGCGCTACCGTCACCGACATCAAGCCGGGCGAGAGCAAGACGATGAAGTTCAAGGCTCTCAATCCCGGACTCTACGTATATCACTGTGCGCACCCCAACGTCGCCAATCACATGGCGCACGGTATGTATGGCCTCATTCTCGTGGAACCGAAAGAGGGCCTGCCGAAAGTCGATAAGGAGCTCTACGTGATGCAGGGCGAATTCTATACAGCAAGCCGCGGCAAGAAAGGTCTGCAAGTGATTGACTCAGGGACAATGCTCGATGGCAATCCGTCGTTTGTCGTATTCAACGGCCGCGTCGGCGCGATCTCCAAAGACAGGCTTTCGGTCAACCAGGATGAAAAGGTGCGCATGTACGTGGGCAACGGCGGAGTAAATCTGATCTCGTCGTTCCACGTGATCGGCGAAATATTCGACACCGTGTACCCAGAAGCGCAAATGGGCGGAGCCAACTTCCACAATGTACAGACCACGATCGTACCCGCTGGCGGTGCAGCAATTGTTGAATTTACTCCGGAAGTACCGGGTAATTACATTCTCGTCGATCACGCGCTCGCACGCCTCGACAAGGGCGCCTGGGGCACCATGAGCGTAACCGGTGAGCAACGACCTGATATATTCTTCGGCGATCCTTCGGGTGGCGGCAGCGGTCACTAGGAAAAGTTTGCGTGACGCCTTTTGTGGTGTTAAAGTCCTGCCGGATCAAAATAGGAGGATTACTTCGATGAGTGAACGAATTGAGATGCCACTGCCGCGGGATAAGATGGGCAGATGGGAGATTTGCCATCTTGTACCGAAAGCAGCGGGCCGTCCCCACACCTACGAATTTATCGATTATCTCGCCACACAATTCGAGGTGGACGTAACGACTCCGGAAAATTTTTTACTTCAAGTTGAGCTCGCATTTGGAGACCTCGGGAGAGGGACTGATGCATTCTCGGGTGCACCGATCCGGCACGAGGCAGTTGATCGCGTCCCCACAGTCGAGAGGTACGTGCGAATGGATCTCCCTGCGATCATTGATGTACTTTTTTCTCCCGAATATGCGGCGGCCATTAAAAAATGCCAAGAGGAAGTCCTCGCCGAGGCCAAGAGACTCGAGCCGATATTCAGCGTTGCAAAAAGACGAGAGCAGGAACAAATGGTCGATGCCCACCTGGAGTCGATCAATACTCCAAAGGGGCCATCGAGACCCCTCACTGCCGCTCTTTCGAAGCCACGCAGACGAAAAGCGAAAAAGGTACGAAAGCGCACAAGGAAGAATAAGTGATCTCAAGCGCCACCCCATACGGGTGGCGTTTCTTTTTTGGAATGGTAGCGTTGACTCAGAAAAAGGAGTCTCAGATGATAGTACGTGAGCTGAATAAATACTTGCGGTCACTCGTCGACCTCCCATCGATCGGTGTCTGCCGTAGCGTTGATCGCATCATTGTCGGCAATTCGGAAATGGAAATCACCAAGGTCGGCGTGTGTTGGATGCCATACCTGTCGACACTGCGCAGGGCTCATGAGCTCGGTATCAATACACTCGTCGTGCATGAACCGACCTTTTACGAACACTGGGAAACCTCGCCACCCGCCCTCGCCGCAGAACGCGCCGAAAAGATGAAATTCATCTCAGAGTCTGGTATCGCGATCATCAGATGCCATGATGTGCTCGACGCGATCCCTGATTGGGGAGTTCCCTTCTCGCTCGGTAAGGCGCTCGGATTTACCAACGCAGACATTGTCCGTTCGCGTCGATATTTCAACGTCTACGGATTAAAGCAGCCGCTTCGGGCATACACGGTGGCGTATCGGCTCGCAAAAAAGCTGCGTATTTTTGGGCAAAGGTATTCTCACTTCGCAGGAGACCCGGATCGTATCATCGAAAGCGTCGGTGTCGGGACGGGCTACAACTGCGACCCGATCGAATACAAAGACATGGATGCAGGCCTGTACATTGCTATCAGCGATCGCGCGATGTCGTGGATCCAACCAGTCGCCGCGCAGGATTTCGGACAACCGCTCCTTGTCATCGAGCACGGCGTGAGCGAGGAGCCAGGAGTCATCGCACTCTACGAGCATCTTCGTGAGCGATTCAAAGACATTGAATTCACTCACTTTGCCCAAGGCCATTCATATGCCTGGGTATGAAATTCGGCGCCGACCTTGAGGTCGGCGCTTTCTGTATTACAGGACCAGACTCTTTAAAAATCCTGATTTTGCGGTAATATCCTAAGTAATCCGCCCTTAGCTCAGCTGGTAGAGCAGATCCCTCTTAAGGATAAGGTCGAAGGTTCGATCCCTTCAGGGCGGACATGAATGAAAAAGAGTGCCTGCGCACTCTTTTTCTTTACATGTCCGAGCCGGAGCGATGTTCCACAAGCTTGCGGGACCGCGAGGAGGGGTCGCGGCCGAGGCGAGTGGCGACGAGCCGAGAGCCGTGACGACAGGTCCGAGGCGGAGCGTTGTGAGGCCAGCAGGCCGAACCGCGAGCCGTGGTCAGAAAATTTTTGCCGCGACGGCGGGCAAAATATCCGTGAGGGCACGTAAAGAAAAACCCCGCCTGTAAAGACGGGGCTTGGGGTTACACACACCGACGAATGTACGGTGCATTGATTGCCCACAACTCATCGAGAATCTTGCGCGCGGCATCCATATCATCGACCACCGGGTCGACAAAGAGTGCCTGGAGCGCGAGTTCTTTGGAGCCGTGCACGGCGGCCTCGACTGCAAGCTGCTGATTACTGACAGCAGGAAGAAGCAATTTTGCGCATGCGTCCGGCAAAGTGCTGTTGAACGGATACGGATTGAAGCCCGTTGCATTCGGCAAAAGTGGTACTTCTACAGCCGCTTCGCGCGGTAGATTCGGCACAAATCCCGGACCGTTGTACACGACGCCGGATTCTACGAGTTCATGCCGATTGTGCATGATGCCCGCGATGATGGGCGCGGCTTTTTCGCCCGTCGGCCGTTCGAGCCACGTCGCCGCATACGCAGCGTCCTCACTCGCGTGCTTGAGATACTTCGCGTATTTTTTCCGGTCACGTTCGTCTCTCCGGTAATCGTACCCGCTCCGACACCCTTCGCCTTGCCAGCCGTACGGAAGATATTCTCCCGTATGACTGTCGCCGCACGTGGGCCAATAGCCGAAGGTACGAAACAGCTCGCGCACGAGCCTCTGACGCGTGGGATCAAACGCGCGTTCCTTTTCTCGAAGCAGTGGATAGAGATCTTCACCTGTACCCTTGCGTGTAATGCTCAAGAGCCACTGAAAGTGGTTGATGCCCGCACCGTGTACCGCAATCTCTTCGTCCGGTACGCCAGTGATTTCCGATATGAGCCAGCGGGAACCGAAAATACCGTGGCAGAGGCCAAGCGCCTTCACCTTTGTATATTTGCCGAGCGCACACACGATCCGCGATTCAGGATTCGAGAAGTTGATGAAATACGCACCTGCGGCCTGCCGCTCGATATCGCGAACAATATCAAACACCGCCGGTATGGTCCGCATGGTAAAGAAGAGTCCGCCGGGACCGCCGTTTTCACCGAGTGACTGCCGTATGCCGTGTTTGCGCGGGACACGGAAATCGTGCTTCCATAATTCGTTGCGATTGAGCGCGATCGAATTGATGACAAATTCTGCGCCGTCCAGTGCGAGGCGTCGATCGACCGTGTGCTCGATCCTCAGGCCTCGGCCTGTGTGGGCGTTCCAATGTCGCACCATCGCAGCCATTTGTTCAAGCTTCACTTTGTCCGTGTCGACAAGAGTGAGCGTGCTACCGCAAAAGTCGTCCGAGAAAAAAAAGTCCTTGAGCGACGGGCCGAAGCAGTTGCTCCCGACGCCGATCGCCACAATTTTCGTCCTTATATTCGCCATGTTTTCCTCCAATGGCCACTGCACTTACTATAGCAGCAGTACATGCCAGAGGACACGGGGCGCTCGACAATCGCTACGAAGAGGCAATAATACACAGAGGAAATAGACGTAAACAAGAGAGGAGGCGCGGATGATCGGTAAGATCATAGTTTCTGTCCGCTCCTTCTTCCGGAGCGGCATTATTCGATGCTTTTGGGGCAACAAAAAATTCGCTTTCCTCGCATATGGAATGCTCGCCATTTTGATGTTGGTCACGAGTGCCAATGTCTGGGGAGCGTTTTATTTTGCGGAGCTTGTGAAAACGCACGGCGATATGCTGCAGTATTCGACGACCGAAGGCTCGTATCTGATAATCGTGTTCAAGGTGCTTTTCATCTGGCTTGCCATTTTCGCCACGACCGATGCGCTCAAGTATTTCGTGAAGAGCCGCCTTGCCGCCTACTGGCGCCGTGAAGCACGGTACTGGTACGAAGAGCGCGCCGAGGCCAATCCGCAGAAGGTCAGTCATATCGGACAGCGTATTATCGACACACCGAAAGAGATCGTCGAAAAAATGCTGGATGTCATAGTCGACGGGTATCGTGCAATCAACTCGCTCATTTTTTTCGTCCCGATGACGATACAACTGAGCACGCATTTCGAGCCGGTTGCGTACGCCTTCATGCAGTCCTATCTCGGTTTCGGCTTTCACATTCCGTGGCTCTTGTTGTGGATCCTTGTCATCATATTTCTCATCGAGACCGGGGTCTCGCATATCATCGGCAGACGACTCCCCCAGCTCGAATCCGAGAAGCAAAAGGCTGTATCACTTGCACGAAAGATCGCTGAGAAGTCGCACTCCAACAACCATAGCGGTCGACTCTTGCCGACACTTGCGGATAATCATCTTCGCAGGCGTACCAAACTTGCGATCAAGATGCTTTTCATCCGCGAAAAACGGCAGATCAATTGGCAGTCCGCGCTCGTGTTGTGGCAGATCACGTACGGCATTCTCTGGTCGATCGGCCCCATGCTCGTCATTGGATATTTTGTGGCAGTCCTCCTTACGGTCACGCTCGGCATTATGTCCAAGGCCATGGCCGCACTCAATGAAGTCCATTCATCTCTCGCCGTGATTCCCAATTCGTGGCCAAAAATCATGGATATCCGGGGCGGTCTAAAATTGCTCAGGCGTATCGAGGAATGACGGTCTGACACATTCCCTCTCCCGCTCCACATCAGGTGGAGCGGTTTCTTGTTTACGGGTCACGCTACACCCACCCTTTCGAGAGCGAGATTTCCTGCTACCATTCCAATCAGAAGAAAGAGAGGAAACAATGTCGGCAAGAAACATCTACGAGGCACCGCTGCCGCTTCATCTGCCGTTCGTACATAAAGGTTCTGCAACTGCCTCGCATCAGGTAAACGGCAGTCCAGGCAGCAATTGGGATATTTTTGAGCGAGAAGTGTGGGCAAAAGAAATGCTTGCGCAGGGCAAGAATCCCGAAGATTTTATCGCGGGCAACGCATGCGAATTCATGACGCGCTACCGTGACGATTTCAAACGCGCGCACGAGCTCGGCCACAACGCCATCAGAATAAGTTTTGATTGGGCACTTGTCGAGCGTGAGCGCGGAAAATTTGAAACTGAAGTTCTCGTGAAGTGGAGAACTATGGTCGAGACTGCGATTGCGTGCGGTCTTGAGGTCGTCGGCACCGGCTATCATTGGACGCATCCTGGCTGGTTTGAGGCGCTCGGCGGCTGGAAGCATTCGGACGCACCAATGTTGTACGCAAAATTCTTTGCAAAGCTACTGGAATACGTCGGCGATAAAGTGCGCTGGTGGACTGTATTCAATGAGCCCAGCTGGTATCTGCCATCTTCGTACCGCTGGGGAATCAATCCCCCGCGAGAAGCGAGCGAGGACGGCTACAAACGTGCCTTCGACAATATGGTCTGGGCGCACAGGCATGTATACGCACTCATCAAGCAACGCAACCCTACGGCGATGGTGGGCATCGGAGAGGCTGACAATTGGACTGAGTATACCGATCCGTCTATGGAATCGAACGAAGTTCATTTTGTCGATCGGATCATCAATAAGCTCGATTTCATCGGCGTTCAGATGTACATGCATTCGAAGTACGACCCCGCCGGCAACAAACTCGGCTGGGATGGTCACGACCCCTGCGTCGAGCACCCTGTGCAATCCGACATGCCGTGGGGCATGTGCCCGCGACTTGCATACGAGGTCGTAAAGAAATATGCCGCACGCTATCCCGGCAAGCCGATAATGATCACGGAGCACGGTCATGCGGTGAGGGAAATGGTCGACGACAATCGTCGCTGCTGGTATATCTGGGAGTCGCTCAAGTGGCTCTCAAAGGCGATCGACGAGGGCGTGCCATTGATCGGCTACCTGCACTGGAGCTTGCTGCGTAACTTCGAATGGCTGAAGGGCTGGGAACAAGATTTCGGCCTCATCCATGTCGACCTTAAGACGCAAACGCGCACCGAGCGTACCTCGGCGCACCTTCTGCGCGACATCTTCAATGCTGGCGCGCTCACGCAGGAGATCGCCGACAAATATGCGCATGTAATCAAACATCCGCACTGCTCATAAAAATCAAAGTCCCCGCAGTGCGGGGACTTTTTTATAGAACTTATGGTCGGACCTGGACACAGGGGCCGCCGGGGACACAGAAACCGACGCCGGGCCTACGATCTTCGTAGTAGTCGCGATCGTCGTAATACCGCCGCGGTGGCGCATATTCGTATCGCGGCTCGACATGCCGTCGCGGCACGCAGTACGGATCGAGCGCCACATAGGCGCCGTTGGGGTAGTGGCGATGCGGACAGCCGTTGTAGTGGGCTGATGCGAGAGAGGTGGAGCCGAGAATCACAAATGCCGACAAGAGCAGTGCTTTGCGCATGTATACCTCCTTGAACAATGCGACCGAGGGAAATTATACATCAGGAAAAACCTCTTTCCCAAGAGGCATAAATCACAAAAATGCTATAGGATACAAAGATTGGGCAGGTGGCGGAATTGGTAGACGCACTAGGCTTAGGACCTAGCGGAGTAATCCATTGGGAGTTCGAGTCTCCCCCTGCCCACAAAGAAATCAAGGATTGCCACCAAAATTAATCGGCGCGGTGACGTTGTTGATGCGGCTCGTGTCAAAATTGCCCTGCAGGGCACCAAGCTGGAAAGTGTTGTCGAGAAGCGCGAGGATGCCATAGACAGAGATCATAATGAGCATACCGACGATTCCCCAGAGCATGTGCTGCTTGCCCTCGCTCCTCTTACTTTCATTCTCAACATTGATGAGGAATTGAACCAATCCCCATATAAACATGAAGAATCCCGCAGCAAACACGAGCAGGATCGCTGGATCGATTATGTATGTGACGAAGCGTCCGATGAGATTTTCTGTTGAGCCGCCCATAGGTACTGATTATACGTGAAAAAGCCCCGCTCTGCGGGGCTTTTTAGGGATATCTAGAATGCACCCGTATTAATTTGGATACCCTTCGGAATGACAGGGTCTGTCGAGGTTACCTTGAAGGTGCTCTGGAGGAGGCGAATGATGCCCCAGATCGACACCATCACGAAGATAGCGACGACGCCATAGAACATAATCTGCAAGCCTTCAGACTTCTTCTCACCTACCTCGGTGAGGTACTTGATCAAGCCCCAAAAGAAGATGACGATCGCGAGCGTAATGAAGAGGCCGATAGCGGCATTGAGGAAGGTATTGGCAAGAGCAAGGGTGTCGAGGAGCGTGGCCGCACTCGCCAAGGCCGGCAAGAAAAGTGATGCTCCAGCTGAAATGCCAATTAATCTTCGCATAATATCAATATAGTTTATTGTTAGTCCTTTAATCGTACTGCCCTCGGCGCAAAATACAATACGGATTTTGAGCCGAATGGGGATAGTGCTTTAGTGTTCATCTTTGCCCCCTCCACCGCTTCCCTTAATAACCTCGATCACGATATAGCCCACGAAGAGTATTGCGATAATCGCGATAAGTGCTGTAACTGCTGCGGGATGGGATATGAAGTATTGCTGGACCGCAACCAGTACAACGAGCACGAAGAGCGTCACGACCCCCCACTCCATGATACGAATGCCTTCTGAGCGCCCAATAGTGCCGATTCGAACCATCCATACAATAAGACCAGCCACAAACGCAATTATGGCACCGACGAGCATGAGCCCAACGAATATGTTGAAAAGTCCGAATATATCAGCTCCGGTGATACCAGCTCCTGAGCCACCGACAGTCCCCGTACCTGTCGCGGCAACGAGCCCATGTAGAAATCTATTTTTATTATGTGTGTTCATTGGAAAGTACCGGGTGGTACGGGTGGGGCAAATGTTCCTGAATTGTCTTGCTCTACGAATCCTCCACCGCCCCCACCGGCGCTCGGAAATTGATCGCCGCCAAAGAGAGAATTTTGTAGAAGCTGAAGTATCCCCCAGATCGACACCATCACAAAAAGCACGATGATGCCCCAGAAAAAGTAGGCCTTTATTTTTTCGGCATTCGCCGCGCCTCCCTTTTGGAAATTCATGACATTGGTCGAGACACCGTAAAAATAGACGACGAGTCCAAGTACGAGGAGCACAACGACGGCGTTGTTCATCAATACCACGAGCACGTTGGCAAGTTCTTGGAAAGTCTTGGGCGCCGCCAAGGAGACTGCTGGTATCGCCAGGAGTGCGATTGGTGCAAGCTGAAGGAAGCGACGCATCATATACCAGTGGTCAGCTGCGAGACCGTACCGCCGATCAGGGTGGCAATGACCCATGCGCCCATGATAAGTAATGCACCAATGATGACGTACAAGAAATTCTTTTTTGCTTCGCCGAGCTTGCCTACATTCCCCTGTGCAGTGACGAACAAAAAACCGGCATACACTACAAAGAGTGTAATGATTGGGAGCGCAACCATCACGAGGACCCTGAGTGCGCCCGCAATGAATTCTGAAATGTCTTTGAACTTGAGCGGGTTTTCGAGCTGAGCGCCCTGCTGCGCCTGTGCGTGAGCGAGCGCAAACATTGCAAAAAAGACAATCACTGCGGGCAGTAGGACTATGAGCGGACGAATTGTTGCATACATACGATTATTATAGCCCGAGTATTCGGGCGATTTCCTGATCGGCCCTTTGGACTGCCTCGCTCACGCTTGCTGCGCCACTTGTCGTGCTTTCAATCATCCCCTGAAAGGCGGCATTTGTTTTTTCAGGATCAGGATCAATCCATGCGCGGGAAATGATCGCCGCTCTGTTGAAGACCTCCTGATCCCCTGTCGTCTTTTGCGCCAGTACATCGCGGCGCGCAGAAGGAATGCCGATTGCGGTCGAGAACGCCTTGCTCAAATCCGTTGACGCAAGAAGGTAGGCAGCCGTGACGGCTCCCGCAGGATTCCTGCTCCCGCGCGCTGTCGCAAATCCGAATACATGTCCATACGTGAGCGAGCGCGCACCGCCGCGGATCTGCGGAAGTGACGCGGGAGCAAAATTAAGATTGGGATTCATGCGCCGTATCAATGGCTCTTCGCTTGCGTATCCGATATAGATCCCGAGATCACCTGCCGCAAAAGCAGCGCGCGAACTGGCCATCGCGCGATTCCAGGAGTAGTCGTTCTTCGACGGATCAGCAAAGCCGGTGTAGAAACGGAGCGCGCTCTCTGCTGCCTGTGCCGCGTCTCCAGCTCTCGACGAGAGCGCCGGCACGAGGCGATTGGAGCCATCGAGCGCCGTGATAGATCCGCCTGCCTGCATGATGAGCGTTGCGAGGATGTCTTTTGCGTTGTCGATATTTTTGTATTCACCAAAGGCAATCGCGCTTTTCTTGATCGCGTTGGTCTGATCCCGTACCGTGACCGAATTTTGGTTGACGCTCGCGCTTCCATTATTGATATATGTCGACATCGGAATGAGTTCATCCCAATACGACGGCGGCTTCGCGTACCCGGCAGTCGCCAGAAGATCGCGATTCCAATACATTACGAGTGGATCGTCGAGAAACGGTATCGCGAGTATTGCCTCGAGATTCTTCGAAACGAACGGGTTGGCGGCCTCGATAAACGTCGCCTCAAACTGCTCAAGCGGCAGCGATTCAAAACCAATCGGCAAGATCATCCCGGCGTTCTTCACAGCGTTGTCTTGGCGAAGGATGAAGAGATCAGGCCCTTGGCCACTCGCGAGTGCTGTCGTGAGATCCGCCTCGTATGTGGCAGGATCGTGCTGCTCGTATGAGACCTGTGCAAGCGCAGGTGTCGTCTCCGATGCCTGCCGAATGACCGCGTTGACAGCGGTCTCGTCGAGCGTGCCCCAAATACGCACGCTCCCCACGCCATTGTTGCCCGTACCGCCGACAGCAAACGCAAAGATGAGGACACCCGAGACGGCAAAAGCGCCGAAAACGATGAGTAATATGGTCTGGAATTTTGAAAGTGATTTCATAAAATTATTTTTTAGATGCGTGATTGGTAGGCTTAAAGATGAGGCCATAGTGGTGCGCCCCTGCAGGAAAATCGCGCAGGAATTCAAACCCATTATCACGAGCGTATGCAAAAGCCATCTCTTTTTTCACAACTTCACTTTTTTGGGGCCCCATACCGCCCCACGAATCACTCCAGTCGATCACAATAAGCTTACCGGTGGGCTTTAAGATCCTGTGCGCTTCGATAAAAACGGCTTCCTTGTTTTCGATCTGAAAAAGGAGATTCGAGATGAGCACTATATCGAGATGGCGGTCAGTGACCTTGCTGCTGCGACGCGCCTCGAGATCGGCCCAGATTACCGAAACATTCTTAAATCCGCGTTTTGTCGCTTCGTTTTGCGTACGCTTCAAAAGATCGCGCTGGACGTCGATTGCATATACATGCCCGCTGCCGGCGAGCCACTCTGCGATCGCAAGGACATAGTGCCCGCTACCTGACCCAAAATCAGCGACATGCATTCCATGGTCTATGCCAAAAGTCGCCACATTCGCATGCGGATGCGCAAAACCTTCCGTATTGAGCGGTTTATGACGATGTGCAGTGTGCTGCATCGCTTTAAATTATAGCAACAAAAGAGGCGCCCTATTCGGGCGCCTCGTAATGAACTGTGGGCAGCTTATGCCAGACTCTCGAGAACTCGGATCTCTGTGCCTGCGTCAACCATCTTGATGCGTCGCGATACCTCATCAGCTTCACTTTTTATCTGCCATAGCGAAGCCGTTATCGCCGCGAACATCTGATCTGAAATGCTCTTTGGACCAGTACCGTCCACAAGCTTACTGAGGTCGAAATTAATTTTTACTTCTTTTTTTATGTCGCTCTTGGAGTACACTGTGTTGATACAGATGACTGACTTCGTCAGAAGTGTGGTATAGCTGGCACCCCCCATATACTTGAATTCGATATACTCGACAAGCGGCTCAATCCACTGATGTGCAGCCATTTTTTCTTGTAAAAGTTCCACCGTGCGGCTCAGCGATGATTTGCAGTGGCGTGAAGTTGGCTTTTGTTGCCCACCACAAAGTTCGTGTCCCGGGTATATCATCGAATCAGTCAGTATTCTCGTCATTTCAACCTCCATAGGCCTCGCAGGACCTTTCATGACTGAACCGTCATAGTTCAGCTGACGAATTAATACAATAAAATATCAATGATGTAAAGCGGCGGTGTTCGATATACATACAAATCTCACGGTCGTGAGAGTAGTGTGTAGTGGTTAGAAATTTTAGAGTTTTCGTACAACAAAAGGCTCCGCGATGCGCAGAGCCTACTCTTTATTCAAATACTTTTTGTCGGGCTCAAACAATCCCTGTCTCACATATCCGCACGACTCGTACAATCCACCGCCGAGCGGATAAGGATGATCAAAATGCCACTCCGATATGTCCTCACCAAAAGCCGCAATGATAGTGAAGATCACATACCTCACCTTGTCCGGAGAATCTGAGGTGATCCGATATTCAGTCAGATCTTTGATTCTCGTCGTGTCTTTATCGATCAGGGCTTCGCGCATGTGCGCCCCCGTTCATACTGACCCGCAATGGATCAGCTTCACCAATCATTACGCCCAATGCATACCTCGGTCAAGCGACAAAAAAGAAGACCCTGCTGTGAAGCAGGGTCATTCGTTTCTATTCGACGATACTCAGGCTCGAGACGACGTATCCTCGTGTCCTGCATTCATTGCCGGTACACGATATCGGGCGAAACAACGACCCGATGACGAGGGGGTGCTTCTCGATGTCGCTGACGATCTCCTGAACCGCTTCCACGGTGCTGGCGACCACGTCGTATCGCCATGAACCGGGACCATCTGGTCTCCGTCTTACGTTGAGTGAATTACGCATTACACTCTCCTGTTCACGTCTGTTGTATGGGATAGATTCGTCGCTGCACATATCCTCGTGTCTGATATTTACCTTCCGGAGTCCGGAAGGGGTTGTGAAACTCAGACGCAACGATATTGGGTCCATTCATGATCTCGGAAATTTTCGTCTGGATCTCTCCTTCTGAGTCTCCAGTAATCTGATAGGCGGTGTGGCCCGGGTGATCCGGCAACGCCCTCATTTCGACATAGGCTGTCATGGACTGCCTCCCCATGCACTTCTGTAAGATTTACTTGTGAAATTATACTACTTTTTCTTCTCGGAGTCAATCTCTTCTTGCGCTTCAAATACGACGAATGATGCGAGCGAATCCCCTTCGCGCATTTTCATGACGCGGACGCCTTGTGTAGCGCGTGAGAGTGTCGGGATCTCATCGAGGCCCGTGCGGATGGTCTGGGATTTCTTGGACATCGCGACCAATTCACCATCGCCGAGAATGACTGATGCACCGACAAGCTGCTTGGTCTTTGCGGTGATCGACATCGTCTTGATACCACTACCGCCTCGGCCTTGTATTTTGTATTCAGAAAGTTTGGTCTTCTTGCCATAGCCGCTCGAAGATACCGCGAGCAATTCTGCGTCTTTGGCATCTTTGGGTACGACGCCAGTGCCGACGATCGTGTCGCCACCACCGAGCTTGATACCGCGCACGCCTGCCGCCTGGCGGCCCATTTCGCGCACATCTTTTTCATCAAATCGAATCGCCTGCCCTTTGGCCGTGACGAGGACGACGCTATCGCCTTTTTTTACGAAAGAAGCGGAGATGAGCGCGTCACCCTTGTCGAGATTGATCGCGATAAGCCCTGAGCGGCGGACTTCGTAGAATTTATTGGCGGCTACTTTCTTCACCGTACCGTCTTTGGTCGCCATGACGAGCGCGAGGCCTTCCACGACTTTCTTTTCCTTTGGCATCGCGAGGATCGAGGTGATCTGTTCATCCTGCTCAAGCGAGAGGAAATTCATGATCGACTTGCCTTTGGTCGCGCGCTTACCCTCTGGAAGATCGTACATCTTGAGCTGGTACACCTTGCCGCGATTCGAGAAAAAGAGGAGATCCGAGTGCGCGCTCGCCGTGAGGAATTGCGTCACGAAGTCCTCTTCTTTTGTATCAAGATCAACGACACCGACGCCGCCGCGCTTCTGACGACGATACTCTGCCGGATTCGTGCGCTTGATATACCCACCGGATGTAAGTACGAGTACGGAATCTTCGTCGGCAATCAAATCTTCGGCCGAAAGGATGGTCGCGCCGCGCTTCACGATCTTGGTGCGGCGATCATCGCCGTATTTTTCGATGACTTCATTGATCTCTTTGGTGATGAGCGCCATCATCTTTTTTTCTGACTTGAGAAGGGAAGTCAGATATTCGATCGCGGCCTGTACTTCGGCGAGCTCATCTTCGATCTTCTTGCGCTCGAGGCCAGAGAGGCGCTGGAGGCGCATTTCGAGGATCGCATTCGCCTGAATTTCAGAGAATTTGAATTTGCTCATGAGGCCGGCGCGGGCATCATCGGTATCTTTGGATTTCTTGATCAACTTAATGATCTCGTCGATGTGATCGAGCGCCTTGGAGAGGCCGAGCAGAATATGCTCGCGCGCCTTCGCCTTTTCGAGGTCGAATTTCGTGCGGCGCGTAACCACTTCTTTGCGGTGCGCGATGAAGTATTCGAGCAGAGCCTTGAGCGAAAGTGTCTGGGGTACGCCATCGACGAGTGCGAGGACGTTGTAGTGGAAGGTGTCTTCGAGCTGCGTGTGTTTGTATAGGTAATTGAGCACCGTCTGGGCGTTGGCATTATTTTTAAGCTCGATCACGATGCGGATGTCTTTTGCAGATTCATCACGGATGTCGCGGATGCCCTCGAGCTTCTTCTCGTGGACGAGGTCAGCAATTTTTGTAATCAAATCTGCCTTGACGACGCGATAGGGAATTGAGGTAACGATGATTTGATAATCCCCTTTCTTCCCTTCTACGATTTCGGCATCGCCGCGCACAACGACCGGCCCGCGACCTGTCGAGTACGCGTGCTTAATGTCAGTCTGGTTGAAAGCGATGCAGCCGGTAGGGAAATCTGGTCCTTGTACAAACTGCATGAGATCTTCGGTCGTGGCATCAGGATTTTCGATGAGATGAATCGCAGCGGTGCATACTTCTCGCAAATTATGCGGCGGGATGTTGGTCGCCATACCGACAGCGATGCCGAGTGTGCCATTCAAAAGAAGATTCGGGATCGCGGCAGGAAGTACCGACGGCTCTTTTTTGGTGTTGTCATAATTCGGGCGGAAGTCGACAGTCTCCTTCTCGATATCCTTGAGCATCTCCCCTGCCAATTTGGACATTTTTGCCTCGGTATAACGGTATGCGGCTGCGCCGTCGCCGTCGATCGAGCCGAAGTTGCCCTGGCCGATGATGAGCGGATAGCGCATCGTAAAATCCTGCGCCATCTTGACCATCGAGTCGTACACCGCGACGTCGCCGTGCGGGTGGTATTTACCGATCACGTCGCCCACCACGGTAGCTGATTTGCGCGTCTTGGCACCTGAGTGGAGTCCCGCTTCGAGCATGGCGTAGAGAATGCGGCGGTGCACCGGCTTCAAGCCATCGCGCACATCCGGAAGCGCGCGGGCGGTGATGACGGTCATCGCATAGTCGAGATACGACTCGCGCATTTCTGTCGTGATAGAACGCGACACAATTCCTTTTACGGGCACCGGATTTTCTGGTGCCTTTGCGTCTTTTTTCGCCGCCATATTTTCACGATTCTATCACAAAATGAGCCCTATTTCACGCTTGACAGTGCCATGTTGTGGTGCTATAATGTAAATTGGAACATCAAGGGAGGAGCTCCATGACTGAGCCGTTTGTCTGGTGTCGTAGGTATTCGTATTTCCAGAAAAAGGAAAACGACCAAGTGTACCACCCTACTCACCTTCCGCCTGCCGGTTCGGTCGCTCGCTCCGAACCGAGAAAGGCAAAAACTCGGCCGGTGTTGAAGTCGGTCGAATCCCACGAGGATGACTGCATTCGCCTTCCCTCGCACAGCTCCCACAAGTGGACTGAGAGCGAAGGAGAGCGCGAGTGGTCGTTCAGCAATGACGTCAATTGCTGGAAAACCCAACGCCGCTCGAAGTGGCGCCGCACCAGGAGCTGCACCATTCTGCCGTCGGAGGTTCGTGTCTGAGCTTTTCTCACATTCGCCGCCGCGCATCTTCGGATGTCGCGGCGGTTTCTTTTTTTAAAAAATGAGGGATCTATTGACAACCTGACAACTGGTTGTACTGTGCATTTAGTTGCTTTCGATGCGTACAAACAAGAAAACTGGAGAACCGTGATGTGCAATGAAATGAAGAAAGTGGGCCGATACGAGAAAATACGTGCAGAAGAGAGGCAGGCAAAAATCTTTCTGTACGGCTGTGCAGTTGTCATCACACTCGTGACCGGCATCTACATGTTCCTACAGAATTCTCCTGCACCTTCGATTCACTGAGGTGCAGTGCCCCGACCGCCGCGTCCACGGACGCGGCGGTATTTTTTTTAAATACCGTTAGGATTAATGAATTGGTTGGTATCCGATTCCCCCACCTGCATCACCGTCTGCTGCTGCACCGCACCACTAGAATTATTTTGATTGCGTAGATCCTGAAGATCCTGATTTGATTCTGCACCACGATTATTGATCATCTGCTGCGCCTCTCGGACAGACGTCGGATTGAAATCATTCTGCGCACCGCTGTCGATCTGCATCTGTTGCGAATTGTTCCTTATTTTCTGTATGAAAAAATACCCCCACGCGATCATGAGGATGATGACGACCGTGATCGCGATGCCGCCTGCGACCACCTTCTTTTCGTCCTTTTCATTATTCCCTCCCGCGGCTTTCTCGATTCCGGTCTGGACCATCGAGTAATTATAACGCACCAATGGCTTGAGGGGCCGTTGTTTGATACAGTCGGGTGCAGGAAAGGGAGGTGCTCATGCCAAAGCTTGAGAGTGGTTCGGAAGAAATCATCGTGAGTTTTCGTCGCGGGACGTCTGCGCAGAAAATCCTCGAACTCGTCGCGGCACAGAATTGCACGCTGCACAACAACTTTGACGGATCGACCCGCGTCAATATCGTCCTCGTCCCGGCAGGCAAACGGCAGGAGATGATCAAAAAATTTCAGGCACTGCCCGAAGTCGAACGTGCCTACAGCGCCGGAACACCGACGTTTTTTTCATAACACATTAACCTCGCCTCCACCGCGAGGTTTTCGTTTGCCAAGCTTAGGCCGCGAGCACGACGACATCGCCGTCTTTGCCCACCAGATCTTTGCGCTTGAGTGTGAGCTTATCTACCGGCTTCACACCTTCGTCGCCTGCTTCTTTCAAAAATTGTTTGAGCGTCTTGTCGTCGTAGAGGATCGGGATGATGAGCTTGGCTTCGAGCTTCACGGCGAGCTTCGCTGCTTCTGCGGGATTGAGCGTGCCCTTGCCGCCGATCGGGATGATGAGAATATCGGGCGAATCCATTTCCAAAATTTCAGAAGGAAGATCGAGGTCGCCAAGCGCGCCCATGTACATCACATTGATATCATCGAAGAGCACCGAGTAGACTGTATTTATTTTCCCCTCACCACCATAGGTCGAGCCTGATGGGAATCCGGCGACGGTCGTCTCTTTGACTTCGTACTCGCCAGCGCCATCGACGACAAAAGGCTGCTTGTCGCCACGACCAGCTTCTTCGGCACCGTTCATGTCAGGATGATTGAGTGAGATGAGTGCGACGTCCGCACCGAAATTCGTCGGTTTGAATTCTTTACTCTTCTTTGAGATCGGGCCAAATACGAGCGTCGTATCGCCCGCCACCGCCTTTACGCAACTACCTTCGTGGAATGTGAGAATCATGCGGGCTAGTATACCGCGCAATCTTACAATTCGCACAGATTTGCAATATTACGTATTTATTGTATAATGGTCGCGGCAAAGGAGGATCCCATGACCCCGGCTCAAATCGACGCCCTGCGACAAAGGTTTGCTGGGCACACCAACGTTTTGAAACTGATCGATCACTTTGAGGAGAAAGATCCTCGCATTCTCGAATCACTCGGCTATATGACCGAGGAGGGTCTTCTGAAGTCCACGGGACTGCGCTTCACTGATATCGACAACTTCAGTAAGGACGTGATGGAGAAGATCAAACGTTGAGAATCCTTACTCAGCCCCCGGAAATAACCCGGGGGCTTTGACTTTACTGGGCTCCTTCTATATATTGTGTCCACGGGCTCAGGCCCGATTATTAATTAATAGTACGTTTGGGTAACGCTTCCCTTCCGATAGCCAAGGTAGCGCAAGAAGGATAGCCTCAAACGAATCACACATGTCTACAGCAACATCCGCCCAAGGCGGATCGGCCCTGGGCCGAGACGAGAATGAGGAAGTTATATTAGAAAAGACCGGCCCAATGGCCGAGTTCTTGAAGATCGCTCCGGAGCCGCCGGTAATCGACGATGTCGTCGAGGGTCCGGTCATCGCGATCGGCCGCGCACGCGTATTCGTAGATCTCCACCCGTTTGGTACTGGTATCATCTATGGCCGCGAATACCTCTCGGCACGCGAGACTTTGAAGAATGTAAATATCGGCGACACGGTGACCGCCAAGGTCGTCGGCGCTGAAAATGAAGACGGCTACATCGAGCTCTCGCTCCGCGAAGCTCGCCAGGCACTCATCTGGAACGAAGCCGAGACAGCGATGCAGAAAAAGTCATCGTTCGAACTTGCAATCACCGATGCCAACAAGGGCGGTCTCATCATCAATTGGAACGGCATTCAGGGATTCCTCCCTGCATCGCAGCTCTCACCTGCTCACTATCCGCGCGTCCCGGACGGCGATAAGGAGAAGATTTTTGCAGAGCTCAAGCGCATGGTCGGCACCAAGCTCGAGGTCATGATCATCACCGCAAATCCGAAAGAGCAGAAGCTCATCTTCAGCGAAAAGGGTGCGGGCGTATCCGAACGAGCATCGCTCGTCGAGAAGTATCACATCGGCGATGTCTTGGACGGCGTCGTTACTGGTGCCACCGAATTCGGCGTCTTCGTAAAGATCGAAGAGGGATTGGAAGGACTCGTGCACATTTCCGAAATGGATTGGGCACTCGTCGAGAATCCGAAGAGCCGCTACAAGGCAGGCGATGCAGTCAAGGTGAAAGTCATCGAGATCAAAGACGACAAGATCTCTCTCTCAATCAAGGCACTCGTAGACGATCCGTGGAAGGCCGCAGGTGCGAAGTACAAGAAGGACGACAAGGTGGAAGCCGTCGTCATCAAGTACAACAAGCACGGCGCGCTCGCCTCGATCGAGGAAGGCGTCGCAGGATTGGTACACGTGTCCGAATACGGCACCGAGGACGAACTTCGCGCGAAGCTCGAGCTCGGCAAGGTGTATCCATTCACCATTACCTTCTTCGAACCAAAAGATCGTCGCATGACTCTAAAGCCGGTTCAGTAAATCGATCTAACGATCAAAAAGAAAAACCGCCAGCGCAAGCTGGCGGTTTTTTGATCCGAGTCGCTACTCGGCGAATTTGCAATTCTGGATGAAAAGAACGAGCGGATTGATCGCGACCGCAGATATGTGGTCGGATACTGACGTGCCACCGATCTCATGTGCGAGTGATTCAATGTGATCAATTACCGCTTGCCGATAGCACCTATGCCGGCAGTCGCATATGTCGCCGACTTTCTCCAGTATCGCTTTTGCACGCCCGAGTCGGAGCTCCTCCGCCGAGAACGCTTTGTTGCGGTCGCGCGTCTCCCGTATGCGCGACTCAAAGATGTGAATGAGTGTTTGAAACTGCATATCAGCCTCCGAAGCATTCAGTGAGAAATGCGCGTACTCGGAATAAGGCGGGGAAACGCGAGCTGAGGAAATAGTGATTGTGTCCGCAATGACAAGTCAGATATTCGTTGTAGCCCGGGAATCCGTGCGCATAATCGATCGATACGTGAGGGCCGTGTCTCAAAAGATAGAGCGGCAATCTGCGCGGCGAACCATGTTTCGGATCACCAACTGGCCATTCACCAAAATCGACCTCGCCGACCTGGATTGGAGCAAACAAGAGTCTGATTTGATTCCCACGCGAAATCTCCGAGGGTACGCGCGCTGCGGAATGATCCTGCTTATGGAATTTTGCATACGCCCGATCTTTTCTGAAGGTCTCAGCGTCGATGATGCGGCCCATTTTTCTCTCCTATTGAACTGAGACAAGAGTACGTGGTATTTGATACGGGTCAATCTGTTTGACATGAATTTAAAAAATATGTATTGTAATAAAAGGAAATCAACGGAGACTCCCATGAAAAACGCGCTTGTAATTGCAGTCTTACTATTCACACTGCCCGGCCCTGCCCTAGCAAGCGACAAGCCGCTCGAAGTAGTCTGCGTCCTCAAGGATGAGGCGGTCGCACGCATCAACCTGTTTATCGATGGGTATCAGAGGTTGAGTGGGAAGATCCTCTCCGTAGAGGAGCGGGCCGACATGCTCTCTGACGCACAGAGCATGCTCCCCTCGTATCTGCGGGTCGTCGAGACCAAGGCGGATTGCCCCAAAGGCACGCGGATCTACCGCACGTCGACGGACCCCAATATCAGACCTCACTACGAGGACAATAAATGAGCAAAAGCCCCGACGAAGTCGGGGCTTTCTATTTGGCGGTATTAAACTCGTTCATCGCGCGCTCGTGACCGTGGAGGACGGTCGTCTCGAGTGCGACGGAGATTTTTTTGAAAAGGCGATTCAATTCTTCCATTTGCGCGGAAGTGAATTTTGCCAAGATAAAAGTGTTGACCACTTTTTTCCCTTCCGGCTTCTTCAGATTACCCGCGGCGGTCGAGGGTGAGACGCCGATTCTGATGCGCGTGAATTTTTTCGTCTTGACCGAACGCATAATCGACTCCAATCCTTTGTGCCCGCCCGATCCGCGATCGTACGACATCTTTACTGCGCCAAGCGGGAGATCAAGATCGTCGTACACGACGATCATGCGCTCCGCGAGTTTCGGACTTTTGACCAATTTTGCGACCGCGAGGCCGGATTTGTTCATAAATGTGTCGGGCAAAAGGAGTGCGACGACATTTTTGTCGATCATGCCGGAGGAGGTGGTCGATTTCGTCTTCTTGTCTGTGTGCCAACCACTAAAATTTTTCTCTTTTGCAAAAAATTCCACCGCCATGCGACCCGCATTGTGCCGCGTCTTTGCGTATTCCTCTCCCGGATTACCGAGACCGACGATTACCCATCCCATGGCGATACATAGTAGCAGATTTTCTAGGTGCGCAAGACTGTCGGAGTTCGCGTCGCACAATTTTTGAAAAAAATTCTGGACAAAATGAAAAAATCAACGTGAGTTATCCACAATTCGCTCGGCACCACCCTAAAGCACTTGGTGTCAATGATGGCGACGTAGTAAAATGCGCGCACATGCCTCCATCCGTGATGCCAAATGTTCCATCACCGGAGACTCAAAAGAGTGGATCTCGTTCGTTGCTGGGTTATACACTCGTCGCACTCGCCGTCGCGCTCTTCATACGCTTCTTTATTGCGGCACCATACGTCGTTTCCGGCGCATCGATGGAGCCTGTATTCGACAATTGGCACTATCTCATCGTCGATCGCGTCTCATATAGATTGAGTGATCCACAGCGTGGCGACGTTGTCGTCTTCAATATGCCGGGAGACAGCGGCCGAGCACTCATCAAGCGCATCATCGGCCTGCCGGGCGAGACAATAATCCTTTTTGGCGACGGACCAGGCGTGACCATCATCAACGAAGAGCACCCCGAGGGGCTCACTATCGACGAACCATACCTCGACCCGACCAATCTGGGCGGCGCTACCGACATGAGAGTTAATTTGGGTGCCAATCAGTACTTCGTGCTCGGCGACAATCGCCGCGTCTCATCGGATTCCCGCATCTGGGGCGCACTCCCGCGCCAAGATATCGTCGGGCGCGCACTCCTTCGTCTCTACCCGCTCGACAAGCTCGGCGTCTTGCCGGGAGAAGTACGCTACCAAACGGATTAATAGCCAATAAATTATTATGATTCGACTCAAAGATACGAAGTTTGGAACAACTTCATCGTTTCTTAATCATGCGATCCGCGTTGCGGAATTCTACGGCTTCGCACCGCTCGACGAGATGGATCGCCAGAGTCTGAATATCAATCGCACCAAGAACAAGCCCAAGGGCGACTCCGATTTCACCTTCACGAGGCGCGACGAGCGCTCCCTCCCAGCGGGTGTGCGCAAATGCGTGGCGTGCGTGCCGGTCAAGGTCAATGCGGAAAATGTGCAGACGCGCGAACCGCTCCTCGCGTGGCGCGTGTCGGGAGGCACGGCTGCGATGCCGACCAAGGGACTCGAGCTCCATGTGATCGGTACATCCTCCGCGCTTGCCGAGGCACTCCTCATCGTCGTTGCGCACGCGATCACTCAAGAGGCCGGTATCAAGCAGCGCGTCTTGTGCGTCAACAACATCGGTTCATACGAATCATCCAATCGATACGTGCGCGACGTCGGCGTGTATCTGCGCAAGCATATCGAATCAATCAGTCCCACGCTGCGTCCGCGCATCGTCGACGATCCGCTCGGCACGCTCATCCAGCTCATCGAAAAGGGTCACCCAGCAATCCCACGTGCGCCACAAGCAATGGAATACCTGACCGAAGAAGAGCGCCGCCGATTCTGGGAATTGCTCGAATACCTCGAGATCTTCGGATTGCCCTACGAATTGAATGCGCAGGTCCTCGGCAGCCGCGATCTATGGGCACACTCGCTCTACGAAATCTCGGCCGTCGATGAAGAGACGGGCGCACGCATCGCACTCGCTTTCGGCGGACGCAATGATCCGCTCGCGACGCGCCTCGCTGGTCGCCACACGCCTGCCGCCATGATCACGATCTCGTGCGAAGTACGCGGCTCGACGCGCGTGAAGCAGGATGCGCGCGGACTTCCGGGTATCTATTTTGCTCATCTCGGCGGCGAAGCGCGCCGTCGCTCACTCTCAGTGATGGAGAACCTGCGCAACGCTGCAATCCCTGTGCACCATGGGCTTTGCTACGATCGGATCGGCGAACAAATGGCCGCAGCCCGCTCCCTCGCCGTGCCGTACGTGCTCATCATGGGTCACAAAGAAGCGATGGAGGGCACGATCCTCGTGCGCGAAGTCGCCACGAATTCGCAGCAAGCCGTCCCCGTCGCCGAACTCCCCAATTACATCAAGCGTCGCCGCGTAGGTAGCTGGAAAATGTCCGAGAAGGCATAGCGCATAGAGGGCGCGAGGCCGTCCGGTATTTCCCGGACGGCCTTTTTTGAATGTTCATGAATGGGTCATGATTCATTACTGCTTGGACAATGACCCCGTACAGTTACGGCAGTTTATTAATTAACTATTGTCATATATGAACTATGCATTCAGGATCAATTTCGCTCTCGCGCTCGTCGTGATCGCGTTTTTCACTCTCGCGTCCTTTGCGTCGGCGCAGACGACCAACTACTACACCTCGATGAATCCAAGCCCAGGAAGCAACCCGAGCGTGACGAATGCAATTCTACCCGGATCGACAAATATACCGACCGGTAACACGAACAATGCGGTTATTCCGGGTGTCCAAAATACCGGAACTACCCAAGTGCCCGGCGTGCCCAATACGGGCTCGACCCCTCCGGCAAGCTCAGGCCAGGTGGGCCCACAGACTCCCGGAGTTCCGAATACCGGGGCGGGCGGCGAATCTCTCGCCACGACGATCGCACTCGCAGTATCGGCGCTACTCGCGCTCGCAGGAATCGTCACGTACCTGAGGACCAGGGAGATGTAGTGTCTGGCAGATACAGGGAGGCCTCGCCTCCCTGTTGTGTGCCCGTATACGCACACCTTTACTAAGCCAGGGGGCTGTGATATATTCCCTCCACATATGAGTATCAATGCAGAAGTCACAAAAACCGGCAATGAAACCGCCCTTGCGACTATTCGCAAATTTACCCGCCGCGTCCAGGGTGCCAATCTCGTTAAGACCGTCCGCGGCCAGCGATACTTCGTCCGCGACTCATCGAAAATCGTCAAAAAGAAGCGCGCACTCAAGCTCTTGAAGCGCCGCAAGGACTACAATCAGGCCGTCAAGGAAGGCAAGATCATTGAGGCAGCTCCTCGCCACAATTACCGTGAACGCCCACGAGAGGAGGCTCCACAGAAGCAGGGTCTCGAGAGCACCCCGATCGCTCGCTAGTAATAAATGGGCATTGATATTCGAAACACACTGAGGGGCCCAGCACCTTTCGCGAAAGGTGCTGGGCGTTTGCCGTTTGAAGAAATCGCGAAAAAAATATTGGGATCGAAATACGAACTCTCACTGGTCATCTGTGGCGACGGTCTCGCACAGCGGATGAATCGCGAGTATCGAAAGAAAACCTACAAGCCCAATGTGCTTTCGTTCCCCCTCTCAAAAAATGAGGGTGAAATATTTCTCAACGTCCGCTGCGCTGAGCGCGAATCGCGCACATACGGGGTGCCCCTGAAGGAGCGTCTTGCCCTCCTCTTCGTGCACGGATGCTTTCATCTCAAAGGCCTCGATCATGGCAAAAAAATGGAAGCGAAGGAACAGAGAGTCCTCAAAGCGTTCAAGCTTTCATAAAACAATCTTTTGTACTAGGATGCCTCCAGTTTCATAGAGGAGACAGCGGTGAAAAAGACAGCAGATGTCATCATTGTCGGCAGTAGTGGCGCTCATGGAAGTGCCGCGCTCTACCAGGCAGCGCTTATGGGAGGCGGTGTGATCGGCATTGATCAACACCCGCCCGGGCATCGACACGGCTCGTCGCATGGGCAGTCGCGTATCACCCGATTGGCTACTGCCGAAGGTACTGAGTTTACGTGGCTTGCACGACGCTCGCTGGATAATTGGAAGGCCCTGGAGGAGAAGCTCGATCTGCATCGAAAGCTCTACTTGCCCAACGGCGCTCTAATGATCGGGCAGCAGAAAAATACAACGTCGTTCCACGGCAAACAAGATTTCGTCAAAAGGACAGTACGTGTCGCCACGAAAAACGATGTACCACACCTGATATACAGCGCGGATGATCTGCGTGAGAAATATCCACTCTTTAAGGTACAGGACGATGAGTACGCTTACTTCGAGCCGACCGGGGGTGTGCTCTTCCCCGAGGCCTGCATAGCAGCCAATCATCGGGCTGCCGTGGAATATGGCGCGACAATCTACACCGACACCACTGTCAACGAGATCGAAGATGCAAACGGCACTGTCATTGTGCGCACATCTGCAGGAGACATGCATGCGAAAAAATGCATTGTCGCCGTTGGTCCGTACATCCATAATTTCCTGCCGAGGAAATATCACAAGTACTTCAATGTGACGCGACAGGTGATGTTCTGGTTCAAGCCGAACTCAAGCGAGTTCATGTTCCGTCCGGAACATTTCCCTGTATTCATCTGGGAGCGTCACGGCATCTATGGATTTCCCGACCTTGGTACGGGGATGATGAAGGTAGCGTCGGGCGATAAGGGCTTCGAGGTACCGATGAAATCGGCACGTCAACCCGATCCGTTTCTTCTCAAGGGAGAAATGGAAAACATGCATCGTACGTTGCTCGATTGCATACCTGCAGCCGCAGGTTCGTCCTGGACATATGACACGTGTCTATACACCAATACACCCGACGATGGATTCGTCATTGATCGGCATCCCGACATGTACAACGTGACGCTCGTCTCAGCCTGTTCCGGTCATGCGTTCAAGCACTCGGCCGCGATCGGCGAGATTGCGGCACGTATCGCCCTGAACAACTGGGGTAATGACGATCCGGATTTGTCTGAATTCAATCTCACCCGATTCAGGTAATATGAGGCCCGCGCCAAGCGCGGGCCTCTTTTCTTTTCCACGGCATTTTGGGATTAAAAGTCCTCTTCGAGGGCGTATAATAGAGAGTAAGAACGGCGCTGTCGCGCATGTTCGCTATACAATGGCACGGCGCATTTACACAGGAATAGACATCGGCACGTATCACATCAAAGTCGTGATCGCTGCGCCGGGCGAAAATCCTGATCTCCCGATGCAGATTCTCGGCACGGGCACTGCGAGTTCCAAGGGCATGCGACACGGCTATATTATTGATACAAAAGAAGCGACCAAAAGCATCCGTGAGGCGCTTGTGCGCGCATCGCAAGCCGCGAAGATCCACGTAATGAAAGCACGCGTCGCTTTGGGCGGCGTCTCGCTCGACGAGATGCGCTCGACCGGCGACGTCACACTCACCGCTTCGGGCGGTGTCGTCACCGATCGCGATATCGAACGAGCGCTCCGAGAGAGCGAGAAACGCGTAGCGTCAAAACTGACCAACCGCACCGTGATTCACACGATCCCACTCGAATACCGCGTGGACGGCAATAAGGTCTTTGGCAAACCCCAGGGCCTTCAGGGCACCAAGCTCGCCGTCGATACCCTCCTCGTCACCATGCTCTCGCAGCACCACGACGATCTCATCGAAGCCGTCGAGGGCGCGGGCGTCGAAGTGCAGGGCGTTATGGCATCCTCGCTCGCCGCCTCGCTCGTCACACTCACCAAGGCGCAGAAGACTGCAGGCGTCGTCTTGGCAAATATTGGCGCCGAGACGCTCTCTATTATTGTGTTCGACAACAACATCCCAATTTCGCTCAAAATCCTTCCGACCGGCTCAGGAGACATCACCAATACGATTGCGCTGCAGTTCCAGATCCCACTCACTGAGGCGGAGACCCTGAAGCGCGGCGGTGTCACTGGTAGCGATATTCCGACCAAGCGAATGCAGATGATCGTCACGAGCCAGCTAAAAGACATGTTTTTGCTCGTCAATTCGCACCTCAAGTCGATCGGCCGCCAAAAACTCTTGCCTGCCGGCATCGTCATTACCGGCGGCGGAAGCTCGTTTGTAAATGCATCCGAGATCGCGCGAGCGGTGCTCAAGTTGCCGTCGCAGATCGGCCAGGTCGGATTCTTGCCACGCACCTCGAGCGTCGATGCTACCTGGGCCGTAGCATACGGCCTCTGCCGCTGGGCGTACGGCGAAGATCAAAACGGTGGCAAATACAGTTTTACTGAAATCTCTTCAAATCTCTTCGAGACAATCAAACAAGGGCTTCGCTCACTTCTTCCTTAAATA
Organism: uncultured Candidatus Saccharibacteria bacterium; assembly: GCA_964623775.1. GTDB lineage: Bacteria > Patescibacteriota > Minisyncoccia > Phycocordibacterales > UBA2100 > UBA10103. The sequence continues at coordinate 50,286 of CAZUVH010000005.1, forward strand.
AAAAACAAACAACCGCCCTTACTCCGAGGACGGTTGAGATTCCCACAAAATTTTGTCGAGGATTTTTTTATAGCGATAATATTCTTTCCTCGAGCCGGCACCTGTCGCCGCAAATTCTAATACCTGCGTGGCGCAGAGCTGGAAAAGAGCCGCTGCCAAAAATTCGGTCAGCAAGACGGGGTCTATATCCTTTTTTATAATCATCTCGGGTGCGACAGCCTTAAGGTGATCTTCGGCTATGTCAAATATTGCCTGATGCACCGTATCGAGCTTTTCCTCCAGGATGAGGGTGGCATTCTCTTTCGCATTCGGAAATTTGATGATCTCGGCCACGTTTTCCTCCACACATCTTGAGAACTGGACCTGTGTGAATCGTCCCGCGTCCTGGAATATTGTCAATTGTAAGCCCGTGCCGAGCAAAACGTCTCTATTTCGTAACCAACTGTGTTGGTTTCGAGCTCCTCGGCTCGGAAATATTAAAGCGAAGCTTTATATTTCTCTCGCCCTACGTCGCTCGTAGCGTGAAATTGAATGATGTATGTGTCAAGATTGCCGAAACCCCCTACGTGATATCATGTCCGAACTATGACAAAGCAAGTGCACTCCGAAGTAGAATCGTTCGCAAGAATCCGGGTAGTTGGAGTCGGAGGCTCGGGCGGCAATGCCGTCAATCACATGGTCTCTTCGCACGTACAGGGCGTCGATTTCATCGCGGTGAACACCGATTTGCAGGATATTCACAAATCAAAAGCCAAAAGAAAAATTCATATCGGTAAGGCACTCACTCGAGGACTTGGCACCGGCATGAATCCCGAGCAAGGAAGGCAGGCAGCTGACGAGACGCGCGAGGAAATCCAGGATGCACTCAAGGGTTCCGACATGGTCTTTATCACCTGCGGCATGGGTGGCGGCACTGGCACAGGCGCAGCACCGATCGTAGCAAAAATCGCACGCGAGATGGGTGCGCTCACCGTGGGCGTTGTCACCAAGCCCTTCAGCTTCGAAGGTGCGCAGCGCGCGCGATTGGCTGAAGCTGGTATTCTCGAATTGCGCAAAGCGGTAGACGCCGTAATCATCATCCCCAACGACAAATTACTTGCGATCGTCTCGCGTGAGACGGGTATCAAGAACGCCTTCGCGATGTGCGACGACATCTTGAAACAAGCAGTCGAGGGCATCTCTGATCTCATCACGACGACCGGCATCATCAACGTCGACTTCGCCGATGTGCGCGCTGTCATGGCCAATGCGGGTTCGGCGCTCATGGGTATCGGCCATGCCACAGGCGAGAAACGCGCCGAAATGGCCGCTCGCGCAGCTATCAACTCGCCGCTTCTTGAAGTCTCGATCACGGGTGCAAAAGGCGTCCTCTTCTCGATCGCCGGTGGCGACGATCTGGGCATGCTCGAAGTGCAGGATGCGGCCAACGTCATCACCGAGGCTATCGATCAGGATGCAAAGGTCATCTTCGGCGCTGTCACCGACGAGACGCTCAAGAAAGGTCAGGTCCGCGTCACCGTTATCGCGACCGGATTTCCCGAAGGCAACAACGTGCGCGCCTCGCTCATTCCGAGTACTCAGCGCTACGTGACCCGCAAGGATCAGGACGTACCGCCGATCTCTCGCTCACAGCAGGAGGAGCGCAAACCGGAATTCAAGGAAAAACCAGTCGTAAAGGAGCAACCAAAACCGACGCCTCCGCCGCCAACAAAGGCAGATGAGGATGACGACGATAGCTGGGGCGGACTCCCGTCGTTCTTGCGACGAAACTAATCACCATATTTTTTTAGAAACGCTCCGGCTCTGCGGGGTTATAATTACTGCATCATGATTGATACCTTCGAACTCGCAATTATCGGAGGCGGTCCAGCGGGGGCCGCCGCAGCCGTGTATGCCGCACGCAAGCGCCTCAAGACGATCCAGATTGTCGGCGAATGGGGCGGCCAGAGCACCGTCTCGACCGACATCCATAATTGGATCGGCACTCCTTCGATCTCTGGCGCCGATCTTGCAAAGAATTTGCGCGAACACACGGAAAAATACAAAGGCGACTATCTGACCGTTCTCTCGCCGATGGTAGCGACAAAGCTGGAGCCGCAAAACGACTACGTAGACGTCACGGTGTCGACCCAAGGCCGATCCGCCTCGGGCGGAAAAAACGGCGAGGTCTACCGCGTAAAAGCGGTGATCGTCGCCACCGGTGCCAATCGCCGCAAACTCGAGATTCCAGGCGCTGCCGAGTACGATCAAAAAGGTCTCACCTATTGCGCATCGTGCGACGGCCCGCTTTTCGCGGATCAGGACGTGGCCGTAGTCGGCGGCGGCAATGCCGCTTTCGAGACCGCACTTCAGCTGCTCGCCTACTGCAAATCGGTTTCACTTCTGAATCGCACCGAGAATTTCCGCGCCGACGAGGTCACCGTCGCCGCCGCAAAAGCCGATCCAAAGATGAAAATAATTACAAACGCAGAGCCAACAGCCGTCGTCGGTGAACAATTTGTTACCGGCATCAAATACAAAGATGCAAAGTCCGGAAATGAAACACTGCTTCCCGTCTCCGGCATCTTCGTCGAAATCGGCCTTATCCCAAATACCGGATGGATCGGCACAGCGCTCGATATGACAGCCGTGAAGCAGATCAAAGTCGACCCTCGCACGCAGCGCACCTCGCATCCACGCGTCTGGGCTGCGGGAGATTGCTCCGACGTCCTCTACCATCAGAACAACATCTCCGCCGGCGACGCCGTCAAAGCTCTCGAGGACGTGTACATGTTTCTAAGACGTGCTTGAATTTGAACCGGTAGTATATAGGTCAAGATACAGGGGTGAGTCATACGGATCTCATGAAAGTATTCCAATAGAAAGAGCGTCCACGGGGACGCTCTTGAAGTATCATTTTCGGGATGAGCCCGGAACAGCTAAACCGTTCCGAAAGAATTGCGCACCTTCTGCCTGCAGACACGAGTAGAGGCAAAATGGTCCGTTCAGAAGACAAATATCGAAAGCGGTCTTTTCAATTCTGTCTGCCAGTTCAGAAGCCCGCATACCTTTTGTCTCGTGCAGATAAGTCGCATGTGAGGCGCTTATGGCAATATATCCACTGCCAAACCAGAGAAGAAGAAGTGAGGCGGTTATTAAGCCCGCCCAGTCTTTTGTTCGCCACATGACGACAACTACGAGGGCGAAACAAGCAACAACAAGCAAGACTACAGTCATGACGCAACCCCCATCTTTATCCTACTAAAATTGTACCACATAAAATCAAACGGCGCAAGCTTTGCCATAACCGAGAAGCAACGCTTCTCGGTTTGATCGTTCTGGAACAATCGCTGTAAATAATGTAAGTTGTGAGCGGATCATAGCTTGTAGAGGAGACCACTGTGGCCGATACGATCCTCCCTGAGATCGAGGTCAGCATCGACGGAGAATTTACGGGCCCGATTCCGGGCGTGTATTCCATGATTTCCATGGGAGCCGTCGCGTACGATAAAGACGAGCGGGAAATCTCCCGTTTCAAAGTGAATCTGACGATGATCCGTGGGACGGCGTACCATCCTCGTCAACTGAGGTGGTGGGAAGAACACCCCGCTGCCTGGGAAGCCGCAAAGAAAGATCCCCTCCCGCCATGGAAAGCGATGCGGGTATTCGATACATGGCTCAAGACATTGCCCGGCCGGCCCCGACTGATCGGATGGCCGCTGCCCGTCGACTTCATGTTTTTCTACTGGTACTACTGGCGATATCTCAAAAAGGATCCGCCCTTTGGATTCGATGGAATCGACATCAAGACTTTTGCCATGTGCAAGCTCAATAAGCGGACCATGGGCGAAGTGAAGCATTCCGAGGTAAAGCAGCTCGTCGGTATGCCCCTCGTGGAGCTGCCGCACATACCTGATCAGGACGCGGAAGACCAGGCGCAAATGCACTTCAAACTCCGCGCACTTCCGTGAAATCCCTTCGAAACCCGCTCCGGCGGGTTTCTTTTTTTATACTGGACTTCCCTGTCAATTATTGTCCCGCTTGATTTTGATGAAGAAAGAATGACGCGCAACTGTGCGGAATGAGCGCTTCATGAAATTTTTTCAACTTTTTTCCCGTTGACCCATGTATATCAACCGATAAGGTGATCTCAGTATGCAAACGATTCCATTCGTGTCACCTGCATGTGCACGTGAATGGCTGCATACGCATTAGCAGCATTACCAAATCACTAAAAACATTACATGCGTAATCAAATTGCGAAATCGCAATAGTGGGTCTTGGGTACGCAACTCATTTATGAGTTCAGCACAATCTGCCGTCCTTACCAAGGCGGCGAGCCTCACGGCACTCTTCAGCATCGTGGGCACTACTCTCGTGGGCGTGATTATTTCACTTTTCACGCCGTTATCAGCCTCAGCAGCGACATGGTCCAATAGTGCGATCAGCGAGCAGACCTCGCTTTTCACCGCAACGTTCGACGCCACGCCAACAATGTACGGCGGTGACGTAGTCATCGGATTCTCGCCCGTCGTCGCAGACGCATACGAAGATCTCGCAGCGATCATCCGCTTCAACAACGCGGGTAAGATCGATGCGCGCAATGCGGGTACGTATGTGGCGCGAACCTCGATGAGCTACACCGCAGGCGTCTCATACCGATTCCGTATGGTCGTCAACGTCCCGGCCAAGACGTATTCGGTGTTCGTCACGGGTCCGGGGCAAACCGAGGTCTCAATAGCGACGGATTACAAATTCAGAAGCGAACAAGCTGCCGCTTCATCGCTCAAGTACCGCGCACAATACGCGTCATCAGGCGATGCAACGGTAAGTAACTTCGCAATAACGGTAAACACTTCGACTCCGGCTCCAGCACCCGCGTCGACCCCCACTCCGACTCCAACACCAACACCGACTCCTCCTGTCTCAACCAAATTCTCTGTTGGTAAGCAAGTTATTTCGACAGCGACGGTTAGTGTCCGCCAAAATCCAGCTGGTACGCTTCTTGGCACTCATCCGACAGGATCTGTAGCGACCGTGACAGGCGGGCCCATCTCAGCAGTTCTCTACGGTACGACAGTTATTTGGTGGAAACTCGACTTCACTTCAGGTGTTGATGGTTGGGTAGGCGAAGACAGACTTGCGGCATACACAGGGACACCGACTCCGACCCCTGCACCAACGCCAACCCCGACACCCGCTCCGACACCGACTCCAACACCAACAACTTCAGGCGCGGACAGATTCGGAATTAAGCAGCTCTACCAAACGATGTCGGGCGGGAAAGATTGGACATCGAAATGGGACACTGGAACAGCGCGCTCGTTCACAGGAGTCGACCCGCAAGACGCGTGGTTTGACGCCGATCACGGAGACGCAAGTTATAAGGTGAATGGCAGCGGAGAATTCTCGATCACGGGCCAATATCCCCGCATGTACATCCATGATCCGCAGATGAACGTGGCCAATAGCTGGCGCAACGTCGAGATGACAGTGTACGCCAAGCGCGTCTCGGACGCGGGTACTCCATGGGGAGGCATCGTGGGTATCGCGCGCACCAATCACGGCACGACCGGCAATGAGAATGTCGACAAATGCGACACACGCGGTGTCGGCGCTCGCATCCGCTATGACGGCAAAATCGACTTCGAGAAGGAGACGAGTCATCCTGCGTCAGTGCCGGTCGCAAGCAAGCAGTACTTCCAAGGAGGTCTCCCTATGAACAAGTGGATCGGTTACAAGTACGTCATTTACGACATGCCGGATGGCAACGTAAAGCTTGAGCTCTGGATCGATGAGACAGACGGCGCAAACGGCGGCTCATGGAAGAAGATCAACGAGTTCATAGACACGGGCACCAACTTCGGCCAAAACGGCACTGCCTGCAAATCAGGCGTGAATCCTGGACTTCGTTTGACCAATTCCAACAGCCGTCCCGGATCTGAATCGGGCAAACCGAACATCTCGGTCTACTGGCGATCAGACGACGTAGGTACAAACGGCCTTGTCTACAAGAAGATGAGTGTTCGTGAGATCCAACCGTAAGTCAATCTCGCAAACAAAAACAAAAAACGCGGGGACCATTCCCCGCGTTTTTGTTTTGTACATACTGCGGCGTTCACCGCTACTTCACTCAAGAATCAGATAATCCTTTTTATGAACAAAATATTTCTTCGCTCATTGGCGCTCGCCTTTGCGCTCATCTTTATTGTTGCGATACAGCCGGTATCTGCGCAGCTACTTCCACGAGTCGAAGACAACGCGCGTCCGGAAGTAAAAGGGGTAAAGGTTTCCCTCGAGGAAGATCACACTCATCCCGAAATCGACAGGAAAAAAATCACGAAACCCGACGGAAGCAATGCGAGCGGGGAAACAATGCAGTCCCGACAAAAAGAGCAGCCGCGTGCAGGGGCACGTCTTCAGGTCGCGCCGCTCGCCTCTGAGCCCGCCTCATCGGCACAGGCTTCGTCGCCGCAACCCTCCGCAATTTCCGCTGCGGAAGTACCCAACCTGATCAGTAACCCTGACCTCGAGACGGCCGGCTCCCCCGGATTGCCGCAGAGTTGGCAAAAGGGTGGCTATGGGGCCAATACGCGCACACTCACCTATCCGGTCACGAGCATGAACGGCACGAAATCCATTGAGGTCGCAATTACGAGCTATACGGGTGGCGATGCGAAATGGTTTTTCAACGATGTGGGTGTAAGCGGTGGAAGTACGTACGAGTTTTCTGACGACTATAAATCGAGCACGCAATCGTACGTAACGGTGCGATTCGCGTTCCCCAACGGCACCTTCACATACCACGGCATAGCGACATTGCCGCCAAGCGCGACCGTACAGCGCTACACGGGTCAATTTACCGCCCCTGCTGGCGCGACATCAGCTACCGTCTTTCACCTCATACAAAGTGTGGGCACGCTCTCTACCGACAATTATTCTCTGACGGCTGTCGGTTCAAATCCGCCACCACCCCCCCCGCCCCCGCCTCCCCCTACATCCGGCAACCTCATCCCCAACGGCAATTTCGAAACAACGGGTACCAACGGCTTGCCGACAGGATGGGCCACCGGAAAATGGGGCACGAACAATGCAGTATTTGCGTACCCGGTCGCGGGGCCTGAGGGATCGAAGGCCGCACGCGTCTCGATGACGACACGCACAAGCGGAGACGCGAAGTGGCATTTCACGCCACTCGCCCTCTCTGCCGGCCCCTATACGTATAGTAATCAATACAGCGCCGACGTGCCGACCTTCATGACCGTACAATTTCAAAATTCAAGCGGAGGTCTCTCCTATCTCGATATCGGCACACTGCCAGCCTCAAGCGGATGGAACGCTGCGACTGCCAACTTCACGGTACCCGCAGGCACAACCAACGTGACTGTTTTCCACCTCCTCAATCGCCCCGGGTCTCTCACGATCGATAATGTGAGTCTCACCGGAGACGGCACACCCCCGCCACCACCCCCTCCTGGCGGCAATATCTTCGACACAGGTGCGGTCACGCTGCGATTCGATGACAACCGCATTTCACAGCAGAACAACGCACTCCCGAAATTAAATTCTGCCGGACTCAAGGGAACGTTCTACGTCGTCTCGAGACAAAACGCAGACTTCGGTTTCTCGGGCTACATGTCGATCGCGCAGATCAAGGCAGCAGCAGCGCAGGGTCACGAAATCGGAGCGCACACGCGTACTCATGCCGATCTCGCCGCACTCTCCAGCTCGCAGCAATTGCAGGAAATCCAGGGCGCTCGGCAAGACATCATCGGATGGGGTGGCACGGGACCGGTGGGCTCATTCGCCTATCCGTTTGGCTCATATACGGCGACGACTATTCAGATCGTGAAAAATGCGGGATTCACAAGCGCAGCCGCGACGATCGACGGTCACGTGACACTTTCATCTGACCCCTACCAGCTTGAGCGTAGACCGGTCAATTCGAATATTTCACTCACTCAGCTCAAGCAGTGGATCGATCAAGCAGACGCGAACAACACATGGCTCATTCTCGGCATTCACGATGTCTTACCGAGTTGCGGCAGCAACCTCTACTGCACGACCACAACGACCTTCAATGCGATGATCGACTACCTTGTTCAAAAAGGTGTTCCTGTCGTGACGACTGCAGAGGGAATCCAGTCACTCCAGTAAGTTTCAAGTTTGAGAAAATTGATGAGATGCGAGGCGCGGAGAATGCGGCGCGCGAGTCGTATAGTGTATACGATGAGCGCGACGCAGAGCTCTGCAACGACGCAGCTCGCGATTTTATCAAACTTATATTCTAAGCACGCTTAATAAACTAGTGTAGTCGTCGGTCCACAGTGGCGCCTGCTTCACATCAGGCGGCAAGAACAAGTGGGCATCAGTAAATACGGGTGCGGCAAAGGCCTTGGGATCTTTCACGAGCAATACCCACACTGAGGGCGTGCCCATCTCGCTCGATGATCCGGAATCTCGTATGATTTTTCCGGTAAATCCGAGCTGCAGCGCGATTTTGAGTACCACGGGTGGCAAATCAAGGTAACGATTCGATGTGTGGACGGCGATGATGCTCTGCGGCGAGCGCAAATGCGATGCGTACATCGCGAATGCTTGATACGTAAGGAGGTGCACCGGAATTGTGTCGTCGGTGAAAGCGTCGAGGACGAGTATGTCATACTCTCCTTTTTGCTCATCGCGCAGCTCTTGTTCAAGACTCAGTCGGCCATCGCCCATGTGGACGTCGATTCCGTCACAATTCTGTAGATAGCTGAAATTCGTTCGTGCGATCTGTACGATGCGCGGATCAATCTCGTAATAGACAAACGTGTCTCCAGGACGGCAATAGGCGGCGATCGATCCGGTACCGAGCCCGACAATGCCGGCGCGCAAATCCCCGTCCTTGCCAGCGCCCCTGCGAAGCGATAGCTCATACAGCATCGCACGACCGAAACCGCTGCTGGGCACGTAATAGCCGCTCGGCGCGTGTTGCCACTCCTTCATGCGTGATTGATACCCATGGATCGTCGAACCATGCATGAGAACCGTCATCTGGTCCTGGAAGCGCACTTTCACCGCTCCGTAGAAATTGCGCGAAGCGATAAATGGCGCACCGGTGTCCGTATACATGAGATTGAAAAAGAGCCCGAACGAGAGGAGCCCAAACGCGATTTTGATTAATCGTATGTTGCCCGCATCCAGAATTCTTGGAAAAAAATCTTCGGAAAGTTTCCATCCGGCGAGAGCGGCGATGATCGCCATACACAGCGTAAATTCCCAAAAGTCGGTAAATATGACCGGCGCGAGGATACTGCCCAAGAGGATGCCGAGCATGCCGCCAAAAGATATAAGGAGATAAAAAAGCGGCAGTCGCTGTACCGAAGGACGTGATCGGTAAAGCTCGGCACTGAAAAAAAGGCTCCCCAAGAAAAGAAGTGCGAGGTTCGCACCAACCTCGTATGAGACGAAAAACGGGCCCGCCCCGCGATAATCGTATGCAAAGTACAGCGAGACGAGAACGAGCGCTGGCACGTATATCGACTGCCCTCTACCTCCAAACGCGAGAATAAGCGCGCCGAGGTAGAGCATGAGCGGCATGATCCACAAGAGCGGCACGGGGGCGACCGTCTGCGTGATCGTCGTGGTCGTCGCAAGCAGGAGCAATGCCGGGATCGCTGCGTACGCCACCCACATGAGTGCGGTGCGCGCGTGTACAGCCGGCGCCTGCATACGTTGTGCTCGACTCACGTTCGATGAATTGCGCAGAAATTTCAGTGTAATGACGAGCGTGACGATGGTGTATGCGACAAAGAGCACCGTCCAGATGCCCTTCTCGCTTGAAAGCGGTATGAAGGGCTCGATAAGAAAAATGTATCCAATAAGCGCGAGGAGTGAACCTGCATTCGAGAGTGCATACAGTTTATAGGGCTCGCTATCTGATGTGAGCCCATACCAATACTGGAGAAGCGGCCCTGTCGTCGAAAGTAAAAAATACGGCGCTCCGATCATTACAAAAAGCGCAAAGAGTACCCCAATCGCCGGCGAATCATTCACAAACGCAAGTACTTGCGTTTGTGAAAAGAGAGATGCTATCGACAAAAAAAGAGCGAACGCGACGACGCAGGCATGGATGATCGCCTGTTTCCTGCCGTCATACATGGCGAGCACATACACGTACGCGTAGCCAACGAATAGCATGCCGGTGAAAAAAAGGAGGCTTGTCGCCCACACCGAAGACGACCCGCCAAAGTACGGCAGTAAGTACTTCCCTGCGATCGGCTGTATGACGAAAAGCAGAAATGCGCTCAAAAAGATGGTGAGCGCATACATGAGATACGTGGTAGAGAGCCGCTCCTTGATCGACATAGTAGAAGCAGTGTACACGAAAAAAAGCCCTGCTGTCGGCAGGGCTTTCGATTGAGTCAATTCACCAAGGAGTTTCCTCTTGCTCCAGCAGAGTGAGCGGATCTCCCCGCTCAATACGATGTTGCCGTACAAATTCAATCAAGTCCGAGGGTTGAATCATGTCATTAGAATTTTCGGCATTCATCGAGTCGGCATATTCAAGCAATCGATCCAAGACCTCGAAGATCCCTTCGCGCACCGTAGCTGGACCCACCCAACCTGCCGCGATTTTGTCAGTATTGATTTCATTTTGGACATACGCTTTGCGACTGGCTATTAATTGGAGTCTTGCGAACGCCTCATACCCGCCCTTCAGGTGCGCAAATTCATGCGCAATAATCCCTTCTAGTGCGCGGATTGAAGATCGCTCTACGATAACTGGCGACAATAGTATGACGTGAACCGCAGGTGAAGGTTTCTGAAGAAAACCAGCGTTTACGAACGAATAGACACCAGGATACCTTTTGCCCGTCCATTCACACACGAGGTATGGCTCGGTGATGCCAACCAAGGATCGTACCCGCTTCACCGTTTCGTGAACTCGTGCATTTGAGCTCTCTTGGACTTTCATTCCCTCCAACTGCCCAATTCCAAAAAGCGGACAGTCGTCCGCAAACGCGGGCGCAGTGAGTAGTGCAAAGAGAAGTCCGATGATGAGACGCATCTCCCATCTCCCTATAACTATTGACTGCCGACACAGTAGAACAATGTCTGCATTTGGTCAATTTTGACAAACCAACCTCAGGTGCGACCATTCAGGTCAGATAAAATTGTCCAACCTTGAGGAGATCCCGATGAAAATTCTCGGCTTCGATGGTTCTACGCACAAACGCGGTGGATCCGTCACGCGCCTACTTCACGAAGCGCTCAAAGCTGCGGCCGATGAGGCACCGCATTTCGGCGAGACTGTATCGTCCGAAATAATCACCCTGCTCGATGTCTGCGAACAGCCCGACGTCCCCTTCTACGATTACAAAATCCCGGGACAACCCGACCCCGTCAAAGCGATATTCGAAAAAATGCGCGACGCAGACGGATTTATATTCGCAACGCCGGTCAATTGGTACAACGTGAGCTCGCCGATGAAATTCTTCATCGACTGGCTCACTGACCTCGTGGATCCGGAGTGGCAAGACGTCATGGAAGGAAAGCCGGCCGGAATCATCGCGCATTGCAACGATGACGGCGGCAATCAAGCTGCAATGAGTATGATGGCTCCGCTCTTTCATTTTGGAGCAGCGTTTGGTCCGTATGCCCCCTTTTATCGCAACGAACTTGCGGCCGAGAAAAGCGCGGATAGGTGGCAGATGACTCACCAACTACTCGTGGGTCAAAATGTCGTCCGGATGATTGCATGCCTGCGGCACAACCACCGCGGCTGGCATTTGACGGACGAGTAATCGATCCGCCGTGTCTCAGATGACACGGCGGTTTTCCTTTTTCGCGTCTTTACCAAATGAGAGGAAGCTCTTAGGATGATTCATATGCCTACGGCTACTGACGAGAAAAAGTGGGACATGCTCAAGCACGGCATGCACATATGCTCGATCTATCGGAATCACGAGGAGCAATTTTCTCCGATTCTCCCCTTTTTCCGATACGGATTCGACAACAAAGAAAAGTGTGTGTATGTCTTCGACCAGGAGCCTCCGCAGCCGATCTATACAGAGTTTGATCACGTCCAGAATTTTCCCCGCGACTTCAAAACTGCGCGGCAGATCGAGGTGATCCCCTATGAAGACGTCTACACAAAGGAGGGGGCTTTTGACCCCGACAAGACAATGTCGCTTTTCAACGAAAGTGTCACCCACTCTCATGATCAGGGTTATTCCGGCTTGCGGGTGGCAGGAGAGATGGGTTGGACGCTTTTGAGTGGTACGCCGATATCGAAACTCATCCAGTACGAATTAAAGCTCAATACTTTCTTTCCGAACAAGGACCTCATCGGCATATGTCAGTATCATGAAGCGAGTTTTGATCGCGACATCCTCACCGACATAATCTGCACCCACCCGTATGTCATCCTCTATGGCAAAATCTATGAAAATAAATATTTTTATACGAGCCCCGAATACGTGCACAATCCCTCGCGGAAGCTGCGGCCGGAATACTACGAAACGATGGTCTCGATATTACTCGAGCAAGAGCCGATGATCGGTTGAAATTTCAATAAAAAAAGAGCCCTGAGTGGGGCTCTTAAAGTTGTGCACAGACTCACGCACCGACGCGCTGAGCGAAAGAAAGTTGCGGCTGGGCGTAGAATGCCGCTTTCTCCACCACCTCTTCCATCGTGTCGTAAATCGGGAATCCAGGCAGCGCGAGCTCGAAGTTACGCTTGATCGTCCGGAGACCCGGAAAATCTTTTTCCGCACCGATCACGACCCGCAGATTCGGATTGTGCTGCAGATGACCGCGCCACTCGCCGATTTCACCGCGAGTATCCATGGCATACGGCATACCATCGGGACGCTCTTCTTTCTGTGTCGCGAGCCAGAAAATGACGCAGCCTGTCGGCCACAGCTCTGCCGCCTGCACGAGATAGTGCCGCTCCCAGTCCGTCTGGCGCTCGAAGAAATTCACATCCGATAGAGATTGAGCGATGTGGCTGGTCTCCCTTTCGAGGTACTCGTGATACTTGTAGTGTGGGTGCGAAGACGCGTAGCGACTCGGATTGACTACGATCAGATCATTGAGCCGCTTCTTCAACATCTCCGACATCGGCACATGCCAGTCACCGCCGCCAAGGATCGGACCGGCGAGGAAGAACATCGGGAGCGCGCGAAAGCCGTCCAAGACGGGGTGCATTTTGGGAAGGACTAAAAACATGCGTACAAATCCTTTGCGTGATTTCTGCCAGCACTATGACATAAATTTTAGAGTAAATCAAATTTCGACATCAAGCGGCCCGATCGAAAATTACGATTTGGTATACTGACTCATATGAACACACAACCCAAGAATACGATTAGCCTCTGGTTTGAAAAAGACGCACTTGCCGCGGCAGAATTTTATGCTGCCACTTTTCCTGATAGCAAGGTTGGCGCCGTTTTCCATGCACCCTCTGATTTTCCGGGCGGCAAGGCGGGCGACGTGCTGACGGTGGAATTTACCGTATGTGGTATCCCCTGCATTGGTATCAATGGTGGGCCGGTCTTCAAGCAGTCTGAGGCTTTCTCTTTTCAGATCGCGACGGATGATCAGGAGGAAACGGATCGCTACTGGAATGCGATCGTCGGCAATGGCGGTCAGGAAAGCGCATGCGGCTGGTGCAAGGACAAATGGGGTCTGTCTTGGCAGATCACTCCGCGCGTATTGACTGAAGCAATGGCTGCAGGCGGAGCCGAGGCAAAGCGCGCCTTCGATGCGATGATGACAATGCAAAAAATTGACGTCGCCGCGATAGAGGCGGCTCGCAGAGGCTAAGCTTCGTATATTCGTTATTTTTTTGGAGCGAGTTCCACAGTCCACTCAATACCGTATTTGTCTCTAAACATCGCAAAGTAGGTACCCCAAGGGCTCTGATCCATCGGCATTTCAACCGTCCCACCTGCTGAAAGGCCGCTGAAAATCCTGTCTACTTCCTCTTTGCTTTCTGCGATAACCGCGATCTTAGACCGATTTTCGTTCTCGTTGACCCGTCCCATGCTTTCCGGAACGTCGTTTGCAATCAAGACGTTGCTGCCGATCGGTAGAGTGATGCGCATTATTTTATGTGCCTCGTTTTCAGGTACTGGGAACTCGGCGCTTGCTATGTCTTTAAAACGAGTGATTCTCCCGAACTCTCCGCCAAAAACGGATTTGTAAAATGTAAACGCTTCCTCGGCATTTCCGTTGAAATTGATGTAGGGATTGATCGTTGCCATAATTATTATTTTTTATGAGCTAATTATTTTTCCTCATAAAAGGATTATATCATTTGAGCCTTAAGGGTTGGGATTGTGTTTTTCGTCCCTTTCTTTAAATAAATCATAAGGTACACCTGGCGGGTAAAGGTCTTTCACCTTTTTTAATATCGTTTGGTAAGTCCCCTCCTCATCTGGAGACCAAAATCCTTTAAATTTTCCAGTGTTAAGGTTCTTACGCGGAAGTCTTCCGGCAACTATGTAGTATCCAATCCTTTCCAAAATCTCTTCTTCATCATCTGTGAACTGCAGATTCTCTACATCGGCGGCCATTACATTCAAACTGTGTTGCGAATATTTACCTATCTGTATTTCACCATTACCTGAAGTAATTTTTTTCTGCATGACCAAAAGTCCTTTTAAAAGACATTCTATGCTCATTCCTTTTAGCATTAAAAGGACTGGCGTGTGATATTGCTTACCATTATTAAAATTTCCGGTTCTATAAGTTTCGGAAGCATGGTCTTCTTTCTCAAGAACTTTGATTGCAGCTTCTAATCTTTCAGAGTAAATGAGCCATAACCTATAATCAGTTATAAGTTCATCAAACCCTTTTCTTTCATCTATTTCGTTCATGAGGGCACAGGTTGCAAAGTATTATTGGTGCTTCGCCCCATTATACTCAGCACACATCAACCTTGGCTCGCGGTCGCAAGGCGACATCGCTCCGGCCGTCACAAAAGCAGAAAAACCTGCAGCAGTGCAGGTTTGTTCTGTAATTTGTGACCCTACCGGGAATCGAACCCGGGTTAACGCCTTGAAAAGGCGCTGTCCTAACCACTAGACGATAGGGCCTAAAAACATCCCTACCGTTGGATCGATAGGGCCTTGCGGGACAATATAACGTATTTTCTAATGTTAATAAAGTGTGGTATTTTGGTCAGGTTCGACCCAAAAGGAGAGGTGGCTGAGTGGTCTAAAGCACCGGTTTCGAAAACCGGCATACTCAAAAGGTATCGAGAGTTCGAATCTCTCCCTCTCCGCAGATTTAGACGCAGTATCTCGATGCGTCGCCTTAAACTAAAAGAAAATGACCTCCTCCCCGCAGTTCCTGCGGGGTTTCCTTTGGTCTCATGAGAACCCACATTATCTTTCCGCATGTGCGTAAAGTTAGTGTATCCGGACAAATGTTCATTCGCTGTTTGGGGTGTCGGGTTCTCATGGGACCGGCGAACCACGACCTGCGGTCGTGTGTTCGTAGCGGTTCCATTCACCCCCGCACTCTATCGCTGCTCAAAGCTGAAGAACCCCGTGCGGGGTTCTCTGGTACTTAAAAGCCGCGAGGTGATCGCGGCCTTGTGAATTTTCAGGATCTTAAAATACCTTCGGCAACATCCTCGCGCATAACCTTGAGGCATGCTTCGAGGTCGCCCTCGAGCAGGGCTCCCCCTGTGTTGTAGATCCCGCACTGCATCATCAGGTTGATTGACCCGCCGAAATCCTCGACGAGAAATCCGTCCTTGTCGATCACTCTGCCCTGAGCGTGCTCCCGGCACGGATAGTACAGCGGGACCCGTTCTTTGAGCGCCATGAGCCTGTCGATATACCCGTATGTCGACTTCCCGAGTGCATGGGCATAGCCGAGCTCGTAGGCAGTCCCATCGTCCATACAACCACCGCGAAAAAGATTGCAGTTGGCGACGACCACGTGACAACGCTTGATCTGCGCAATGTTGCCGCCATAAATTTTGTACATTGCCGCGCGTTTGTCTTTTATATCGACGTCGTTGTCGAGCGGATGGAGAGGCTCGAAGCCGTATGCAGCGCACAGCTCGCGCTGCTTTTGCGCGCGATCGAGTGCATCAGGAAGAAAGACATCGGGGCCTGCAAGATACACTTTCACGGTCATCTAAAGACTCCTTGGGTTTTACTGCCAGCACTATGTCATATTCGGCGTAACAGGCAAAATGGTACGATTGGATCACTATGCGATCTATCATCCGATATATAGTGGCGGGCGCGATGGTGATCGTGGCGCTCCTCGGCATCCCCGTTGTCTTCCCCCCAAAATACAGCGCCGAGAAGGAAAGCAGGGGCGACAAAAAGAGCGAGACACTGCCCAATTAAACATCAGGGGCCGGCGATTGCCGGACATCGGAATATCAGGCGGATTTGGAGTCCTTGGTCGGGCTTGCCGCCTTGAGCCGCTCAATCTCGTTTTTGAGCTCAGCCATCTTGAGCTCGCGCCCGACCATCAAGCGATTGAGTTGCGCCAGCTCGTGATTTTGCGATCTCAAAATACTGGATGATTCTGCAAGCTCTTTATTGGATGAATCGACCTTCGCGACGTTTTCCAAAAGTCGGCGCACCATCGTCTCTATCGATCGTCCGAGCGAACGTATCTCAACCGTGTTGCCAAAAAGTTTCGAATCGATCCCCGTACTCGTGTCCCCTGCTGCTATTTTCTCCGCAACCTCCGAGAGTGCCGCGAGCGGCCTCACAAGCCTTCGTGAGAATTGAAGGACGAATATCGTGCAGATAGCCACGATGACGGCGAGTGCTATGCCTCCAAAGAAAACGCTCGCACGGTATGTTTTCTCTATCTGCTCGCGGATCAAGGTGGTGTATTTGAGTTGGCTGAAGAGCGCCGTTGTCCCGTTCTCACGTACAAATCCATACTGTTTGTTGGCCTCATTGAAATCGGCAAAATAGTCTTTGACATTCGCCACCTCAAAACGCCTCAAACTTTCATCGATATGCATCGTGAATTTCTCGACACTCGCCCTGAAGCCAAGGTAATCCGATGCCGACTGGGTATCGAAAGGTTGCTTATCGAGTATCGCAATAAGCTCACGGATGCTTTTTTGTGCGTCCACTATCCTTTGCTGTTCACGCGCTGCGACATTTTCGGCACCGGCGCTTTGCACGCGACGATTAAATGCGTCGATGAGCGTCGCCGTATTTTCGACGAGCTGGTATTCAGCAATCATCGCATCCGAGATTGATCGATACTGCGCGGTGAGATAGAAACTAAGGGCAAGAAAGAGAAGCGACGTGAGCGAGAGTGCCGCGATGACGCCAAGAAAAGACTGGAGGAGTCTGCCCCGAATCGTGTACATGATTACTGACTGGTGCCGTACACCTCTGCTTCAGTAAAGGTGCCCGACTTGATCACCGTGTCGCGCACATTGTCCTTTGTGACCGGAATCGGTTCGAAAAGATACGCCTTCACATCTGCGGTTTTATTGTTGACTGCACCATTGGTCGCAGGCTCTCTTCCTGTCGCGAAGTCGATCGCCGCTTCAACCGCGCGTTCTGCAAGCGGCTTGCCCGGTTTCCATGCGGTCACTGTCTGCGTGCCGGCAACGATGCGCTGGATAGCCTGCAGCTCACCGTTTTGCCCGGAAACAGGGACACTACCTTCGAGCTTACGCTCGGTAAGCGCCTGTATGACACCGTACGCAAGTCCGTCGTAAGCCGTGATTACACCATCGGCCGTGCCCTTACCGTCGAGAAATTTCTTGAAATTTGTATACGCCTCGCTCGGACTCCAGTCCTTGGTGAACTCGTTGTATACAAGCTTGACCTTCCCCGCTTTTACGAGCGGGTCGACGATTTTCATGACACCCTCGCTCACGAGGTAGGTGTTGTTATCGGTCGGCGAGCCGGCGACGTAGGCGATGTTCGGTACAGCTTTCTTCTTCATGGCCTCATCGACTACGTACTGCGCGGCAATTTCACCCACCTTTACACTGTCGAATGAGAGGTAGAGGTCGGGTACGCTGCCGCGTGTAAGCCGGTCGTAGTTGATCACTTTGATACCCGCATCCTGCGCCTTTTTGATGACCGGCCCCACGGCGTCGGCGTCATGCGCGACCACGATGATCGCATCGACTTTTTGATTGATGAGGTTTTCTATCTGCGCTATTTGAGTCGCGTCGTCGTTTTCTGCGGAAAAGGTTGTGACCGTGGCACCAAGCTGTGCGGCCTTATCGATCATGACGTCGCGTTCGTCCGCCCAACGCTGAATTTTAACCGAGTCCAACGAGAGACCTATACGGACAATCTTTTCAGATACTGCACTCTTCTCTACGCGCGCACCGACGAAGAAATACCACGCTCCCGCGGCTATTACACAGATGCCCACGAGCGCAACGATGGGCCACAAGATCTTTGAAAGAACGCTCTCGTGCGGGATAGGATTTTGTGGCGCGGGAGGAGTGGTCGGGGCCGCCGGAGCGGGCACTGAAGGCACATTGGTAGCATTTGGATCCATGAAAATTAGAATTTAATAATGGGCGTGCAATAAAAAGCTGTACACCCAAGCTGTTATATCTATTATCATAGCCGATTCCCGGCACCTCGACGGATGGCGGCGTGTATAACAAAAGAGAAAGGGCCGCTACTTCTGCAGCGGCCCTTTGAAACAAATTTACTTGTTGATCCCATTCACTTCTTCCGGGGTCACCGTATGGAAGCTGTCGGGATGCTGGAGATCGAAGTCTTTCACATGCGTAAGATGATCGGGTTTGAAGCCTTCATCACGGATGCGCTCGATCGTTGCCGAGAACTCCTTGGTGAGCTTCCACGACGTTGGCTGAGCTCTACCGATCGTACCCGTCTTGACCTCGTATTTGATGCGAGCGCCACGAGTGGTCATCCCCTTACGATCGTCGGTGTAGTACTGCGAGAGCACCACGACGCGCGTCGCAAGGAAGACCGCTTCTTCAAGATCGTGAGTGACGAAGAAGATTGTCTTCTTTGTCTCTTCCCAAATCTTGAGGAGGAATACTTGCATACGCTCACGCGAGCCGGGATCGAGCGCACCGAAGGGTTCATCCATGAGGAGGATCTTCGGATCATTCATCAGCGCTTGCATGACAGCGGCACGCTGCTGCTGTCCGCCGGAGAGTTGTTTGGGGAACTTGTCTTTATGATCGATCAGCTGAGCGGTCTCGAGATAGTGCTCGGCCTGCGCGATCAATTCCCTCTTTCTCCGACGCCATTCGAGAAATGGCAGCTTCAGACGATGCGGCAAGAGCGTATTTTCGAGCACCGTGAGGTGCGGGAAAAGTGCATACTTCTGGTCTACGATGCCGCGAGTCGGATCGGGAAAACCGATCGGCTCGCCATCGAGACGCATTTTCCCACCCGTCGGATCTTCTGATCCGAGAATGAGCCGCAAAAGCGTCGACTTGCCGCACCCCGAAGGCCCCACAAGCGAGATGAACTCGCCTGGAGAGACCCGGAGGTCGACGTTGTCGAGCACGGTCTTTGGGCCATCCTTGCTCGGGTACACCTTCACCACATTTTCGATGTAGAGGAGATGATCCTTGGGGTCGAGTGTCACCTCGTGTTTTGAGACTATGTCGTAGTTAGGCTCCGACCCTTCGGCCACAGCACCATTACCGACTATGAGGCCCATGATCAGTTCCTTTCCTTCCAAGGGTAGAGGGAACGCTGCACACAGCCGAGCACATAGTAGATGCCGAATGCGAGCAGTGTGATCCATACCACGTACGGGATGATGCCCGCCATGTCGGGACCGACACGACGGAAGAGGAAGATGCGATACGCGAGACCTTGCTGCGCCGCGATAGCCTCGCCCATCATGAGACAAAACCACGCGGTGCCGAGATTGAGTCGGATCGAGTCGAAGAGGCTCGGCATAATCATCGGTAGCACGATCCGGTACGTGAGACCCAGTTCGGTCGCGCCGATCGTACGTGCTTTGATGAGTAATTCCGGCGCAACCTCACCCGCCCTCGCATATATGTCCCGGGTGATGATGAACATCAGTCCCAAGAAAATTAGCATGACTTTTGCCTCTTCACCGATGCCGAACACGATCAAGAGAATCGGCAAAACGGCAACGACGGGGACGAAGGAGAGCGCAACAATCCACGGAAGCACCCAATACTGGAGGCTCGGGAAGAGCGCGATGTTGAGACCGAGGAAGAGGCCGATCACCGAGGCAATCACGAGACCCGCGAAGAGTCTCGCGAGAGAGACCGCAGTATCGCTCCAGAGCACCTGCCCCGCGAGCGTAATATCGGGCACTGGGATATATTCCCAGATCCAAGCCCACTTGATGTCGACGTGATCGACATGCGCGAGAACCCAGAATCGCTGCACCATCATCGTAAACGAGGGCAGCAACTTGCCGCGCGGATTGTCCGCGAGATACGCCAGCGAATAGTACTCATACGCGGCGAGAACAATGAGCAGCGGGACTACGATATAGACCCACTGAAGCCACCGCGGTGGACGTGCGTGGATACCAAAGAGTAGTGCGCGTGCGCGCATGACCTTCTCCTTTTCATTTCCTAAAAGATCAGTCGGTCTTTCGACCGTTGCCTCCCTCGGGCGTAGCCCTACGGGCGAGTCCCATCAGGAAGCAAGAAAAGTATTCAGGATGCCTTTGAATACTTTTCTTAATTCCCGAAATAAGATTTGTTCCCGACGTCAGCATGATGCTGGCGTCGGGAACAGTAAAAAGAACTGAAAGATCAATTACTTCATGTAGGTGGTGTCGAAATACAACTTGACGTTGTTTCGATCACCGACGACCGAGCCGTCGGGGAACTGAATCCCGACATAATCCGGTCCTTGCTCGACGCCGGCGCCGTTCTTGAGGAAGCTATTCTCGCCAGCGAATGTGCGGACGAGATCCATGGTCGCCTTCAGTTTGGCGTCACTTGCGAAGCGAAACGCATCTTCTCGCCTGTAGAACAGGTTGGTCGTGCGCAGCTGCGCATTGAACTCTTCGACGGTGTTGCCGGCGAAGTCGGCCATCCACTTGATGGCATCAGCCTGCCGCTTGGAGCCACGATCGTTGATGATCTCCATCGCCTCGTACCAGGCGCCCGCGATCGCCTTCCGGACATTCGCGCTCGCCTTCTGGTCGTTGACCACGATCCCGTCGATGATTTCGTGCGGGATCCGACTCGAATCGAACAGCATGTGCGCGTTCTTCTCGTTGCGGCCGCTCATGAGGAACGGATTGTAGGTCACCACGATGGTTCCCTCCCTCCCGCTCTTGAACGCGGCCAATATGTCTGGGGCGGCGGCGTGACTGATCGTGACTCGATTGTAGTCGAATCGTTCGATCTGTGCCGCGCGCCAGAGGAGGTACTGCGAGACAGAACCTTGCTCGAGGATCACGGTCTTGCCGACAATCGACGAGAGACTCGGACGCTTCGCAGCTCTCCAGAGCAGTCCATCGTTGCCGTTGCTGTAGTCACCGACCACGACGAACCTCGTATTGATGCCGCTTGAAGCGGGACCCGTCAGAGCGTCCATGTTGGTGACAGCGAGCGCACAGAACTGACCGTTGGAGAACTGCGTGATCGATTCGAGGTAATCCATGGGATCGGTGACGTCGAGGACGACGTTGTTGAGATCCCCGTGCTTCTTCAGCAACCCGAGCTGCTTGGCGAGCCAGATCGGCTCCCAGCCCGTGTAATGCGAATTGGCGATGACACATTTCTCACGCGCCTGTGCACTTGCAGTGCTCGGCACGAGAGTTGCCGTGGTGATTACCACAGCAGCGGCGATTGCCGCAAGAATGAACTTCTTCATTGCACGTCTTCCTTCTTCAGGTGTTGAGGTGGTTTTTGGCCGAAGCGCGCATGCATTCCGCACACGAGCGATCGACCAAGGTGGGTCACAAACTTCCAAAGTCTCTTCACGAAAGCCTCCTTTCAGATTCTCCTTCGTGTAGTTCCGGAAGCGGCAATGAAGCCGCTTCCGGTAGTTTTCGTCAGCTCTTACGAGCGAGCAGCCGATTCGAGATTGGCGGACTTCAGGGCGTTGCCCACGACGTCCCTGCACGCAACGACACGCGCATGCGCTTCTTCGCGCATGGCATGCGTACGTGCCTCGATCTCGATCTGTTCCTTGATGATGGTCTCCATGCGGCCGATGTTCTCCTCGAGGTCCTGGACCTTCTGGAGCACGTCGCCCTGAGATTCCTTCGCGATCTTGTTGGCCTCGCCGACGGTGTCGGTGAGTACCTTGTCAAGCTGACGCTGATTCTGGTCCATCAACTTCCGGTCGTCCGCGGCCGACTTGGTGTCGGCGAGGGCGGCCATCAGGATGATAGCCTTCTTGAACTTCGGCATCTGGAAGAGGAGCTGTTCCGAGATGTTCTGAATCTCGATCTTGTCCGCTTCCTGCGTCATGCGGATCTGCGGGATCGTCAGATTACCCGCTTCCGAATACGCGATCTCGACCTCGAGCCAGCGCTTCTCGAACGCGGCGATCTGCCGCGCCATGTCGCGCAACCTCGAAGCCTCGACGACGTCGTGAGACAGGAGCACTTCTTCGCGGCGCTTGTTGTACTGGGCCGTCGACTGAATGAGGATCTCCTCACCGGCGACGATCCAGACCGCAAGGTCGCGGATCTGGACAACGGAAGCGTCGGCCATCGCGTCCAGCTTCTTGACGTGATTGTCCAGCGTCACCATCCGGTTGTTGGCCTTGCCCTCCATCTGCTTGACCAGACTCAGAATCGGCTGCTGATTCAAGTAGAAATTGCGGAGGTAGTTCGTCCAGCCGAAGATCCAGCGCCATATCCGGGGGATAAGCGCGGTCGACGGCGGATTGGTGATCTGGTTTTTGACCTTAGCGAGTTGCATCAGGTCGATGCCGCTCGCCATCTGCTTGGCCATGTCACCGGCGACGCCGGCGTCACGGACCTTGATGTCACCCATCAGCGAATCGAGAAACAAGTTGACCTTCTTCTGTGGCTCGGCCGCGAAGGTGAGCACCGAGGTCGTGTCGTTCATGTTCCACTTCGTCACGATCTGCTTGACCGTGTTGAGCTGTTGAGGGCTCAGCTGCTGGGGCGAGACGAGGCGGGGCCTCTCCAGTCCCGGCACGGGCACGCCCGCTTCCGCGAGCCGCTTGTCGTAGCCGGGCGAGATGACGGCCGGCAGTTGACCGAGGTCAACCGTGGCCATCGGTGCCATTTGCGGCACCCCTTTTTCCGCCACCTGCGCTTCCACCTGATTGCCGCTTCCGTTGATCATTGCTGGCATTTGAATCTCCTTGTGTTGCCAGTGGGTTGGTAGTTCGGTAGTTTCAGATCCGTTTTTCGTCGACATACAAGTTGGCACGGGAGGAAATCTCCTGCACCCGCTTGATGTATTCAGCATGGTCGCCCCCGGATCCGATTCGGGCGACATCATGCGCGAGCTCAGCGAGGCCGGTGATTGCCGACTCCGCCTGCTCGATGAGTTCTTCGAAATGCTTCGTCCCGGCCGCATGCAGCTCTCTCCGGCGATCGATACTGCCGTTGCCGCTTTTCCCTTTTGAGGTCTTGCGGTCGTAGTCATGATCGTAGGTTTGATTCGCACGCAGCTGCGCCGATGCATCTTTGAGGACGTTTAACGTCTTTGCGACCAGTGTCTCGGCAGGGCCGAGGAACTGCTCGTATGACATATCGCCCTTTTCAAATTTTTCCCCGAGCAACCCTTTGATGATTGCTAGGTTTTTCTGAAGCTGCTCGATCTGCTGTACGCCGCGCATAAAGTTGAGTTCGGTGAATTCCCCTTTCAGGTACTCCGCCATTCTCTTGCTCTGGTCGCGCGTCGCAGCATTGAGCTGCTGAAGAAAGTTGGCGGCGAGAATATCTCGCCGCCCGAAGTAGTTGATAGCGAAGAGTGTCGGTCCGACAAGCAGCGGTGCTGCGAGCCAGATCGACCACCCAAGGAGGAGAAAGGCCGCAAGGCCCGCTCCTCCCGCCGCTGTCGGCAGCGTGACGAGAGGATTCTCGGCCGCTGCACGAAGCACTGCCTTGCTGATCGCCTCTTGCGAGAAATCGATCGGCACAAGCGCCGTGCTCACTTTTGCTTCATCACGCATGTTAGTAATTCTCCGTCACAAGCTTGACCACCACGCGCGGAAGTCGCCCCAGGAATTCCCTGTTGCTCTCTCCGGCGTTCTGGACAAGCGGTTTCTTTCCGCCAAAGCCGACCGCACGAATCCGACTAGGACTCACTTGGAACGTGACCTGCAGATACCGAGCGACCGCTTCTGCGCGGTCTTGCGAGAGCGCCAGATTTTCGTTTGGATCGCCTCGCGTGCTCGTATGTCCTTCGATCACTATGCGGGCTTGCGGGTAACTTTTGATTGCCTCCGCGATACGGTCGACATTCTCCCGCGCTTCGACCGACATGACGTCGGTGCCGCTCGGAAAATTGACCGGACGCACGCGGAGCGTCCCGATTTCTTTGAGTGCCGCCCACTGCACTTCCGTGAGTTCGGAGAACTCGCGGGAAAGCGAATCGGCACCTTTTGTGTCTACCTTTTCCCCGGATGCGAGCCCGGTCTCGTACAACTCCTTTACGAAGTTAGACGCGACCATGAGGCGCACATCATCGGGTGGCCGGCGTGACGCAGTGAAATCTCCGCTATCCGTGAGGATGCGGGTTGTGCTTTCGATGCTGTCGATGAGACCGAATTTCGCGGGTGTGCCCGGCTCGGGCTCGGCTACGCCGAACCAGAGTGTGGCATTCTCAGCGAGATTGACCCATGCGACGCCTTTCATCGCGCTCTTCGCATCATCCACGGTGAGGCGCGTTTCGGCTGTCGCCGCCGCGTTCACATACTCGAGTGCGTGAGCAATCGCAGTATCCGGATTCTGCTTGTAGTGGTAGAGCGTCTTGAAGTAATTCTTGAGAAGCAGAGAGACGACGCCGGGATTGTCCCGCGCGAATTCTCGACGCACGATGAGCACGTCGATGATCGTGTTGGGGCTGAAGTCGGTCCCGAGCAACTTCGACGCTTTCGGATTTCTCTTCAGCGTCTTGGTAATGTCCGGTTCCCACATGACAGCCACGTCGGCTTCGCCCGCCAAGCACTTTTTGGCGGCCTCTGCGCTGCTTTTCGTTTCGATGCGCCACGACTTGTCGACAGCCCGCCACTCCGGAATGTCGAAATGCGTCGCAACAACTTTGATGAGGTGCTCACTCGGCGTCCCTGGAGCAAAAGCGACCTTGAGGCCGCCTCGCTTCAAGCCGTCGATGTTCTTCACCCGATCAGTGCACGCGACCGCGCCGTCCGCCCCGTTGGAGCGATCGATCACGGTCACCATGAGACCAGGATACTGCGATGAGAGCGCGTTCAACTCGTACGAGTCGATCGTCGCGACCGCAAACTGGATCTCGCCCTTCTTCAATTTCTTGAAGCGTTCTTCGTACGCAGCTTCGTCGTCCACGCATTTCAGGTCGTAACCCTCATTGCGCATCAGAGTCTTCTGATACGAAGAACACAATTGCCAGTAGCCGATGAAGTTGTCGACACCGATTTGCACAGTGCCTTTGCTTCGCGCGGCGTCACTGGTCTGGACTTTCACACGCTGTTCCAGTGCAGGACCAGCGAACTTCCATACTCCTGCCGCGACAACCCCAATAATGAGGATACCCGCAGCCAGTATTGTCGTTACTTTCATAGTTCTCTCCTCATTCTGCGTAGTCGTAATCTTGGTATTCCAGAAAATTGACTAATGAATATAGAGAGGTGCGCGTCGTCCGCCCTGGGCGGACGACGCGCATTAATGCTCACTGGAAATTCTTCGAGTCCGCAAAGGACTCGCTTTCCACGAGCATCGCCTGGAAACCCTTCTTCAAGGTCTCCAAGTTATTGGCGCTGGTATATCGGGTGACACCCTTTACGTCCAGCGAGTGTTTTCCGTCCACGCAGAAACCGATCGCGTACACGTTAATAGACGTGGTCGCGACAAGTTCCTTTGCGAACGCAGTCGGATTTTCACCGAAGTCAGCCTCGCCGTCGGTCACGACGACGAGATTGTACGTCCCGTAGCCGCGTTGCATCTGCGCCTGGTTCGTGAGGGATTTCGCTCCCAGCTTCATAGAGCTGTACAACGGTGTCCCGCCCGAAGGCTGGATGCCTTTGACCTTCTTCACAAACTCGCTACGGTTGCCCGTACCGAGCTTGATCCATTCCGAGATGCCGCCGATTTTGGCATCCGAAAAGACGATGAGACCGAGATTCGCATTCTCCGGGAGGAGCGATGCAAACTCGATCGCGCCGTCCTTCGCGGTCTCCATGCGCGCCTTGCCGCCAGTGCCGCAACTGCTGCTGCCCATACTACCGCTCGCATCGAGTACGAATACCCAATTGTCCGCGAGTAGGTTGGGAGCAATCGCGAGATCGGACGGAGCCTGTGGCGGCCATGTAGACCGCGCCGGTGGCGTCTGCGCGTGCGGCTGTACTTGTACAGCCGGCGCGCTCGTCGCCGCCGGTTTAGTCGGCTGTGAATCGCCACATCCAGCGAGGACGCCGGAGATGACAAACGCTGCCGCAACGAGAAAGGTTCTGAGAAATTTCATCACCAATCTCCTTACTTCAGCACTTCAAACGAAGCGGATTCCGCTTCGACCGAAACGACACTGAAGACGACGCGCCGCATCGCGTCCCACTGCTCTTTCGAGGTGGGCGCACACGAGAGCGTGATGTCGCCTTCGCGATCGTAGGTGCAGCCGGGGACGTTCGGCTTCATAAAGCCGTTGCCCACGGTCGCAAACTGATTCGGATCGAGCGTGATCCCCTTTCGCTTCGCCTCCGCGATGACTTCATCGCGAGCGGCGTTGGCACGCTGCAGCGTCAGGTTCTTCGCGCCTTGTTTCATGCGCGAAAGTTCTTCCGCCGTGCCGTTCCCCTTCTTACGCTTCAGATACTCGAGCGTGTCGGCGTTGCCCTCTACGGTGAGAAGCGCGCCGCCGTACGTCGAGACAAGGTCGATCACTTTCGCGAACTCCTTGCCATACTGATCCGCCGGGAAGTTTTGCTGCCCCGGCTTGAAGTAGATCTCGAAGCTGAAGAGCCTGCCTTCGGCAAGCTTGTCGGCTTGCTGCCGTTCGCGCACGATCTTTTCGACGGCATCCTTGTTGAAACGCGAAGCTTCAACTGCCGACGTACCAGCGATGCCCTGCGAGAGGGCAGCGTAGTCGTGAGCAAAGGGTGTAAACGTCGCTGCGCGCGAGATGAGCCCGAGAGCCACCATCGCGTCGCCCGCCTCCTTCGAGACGCGCGAGAAATTACGCGGCCAGGCATCGTCCGTGAAGAATTTCACGTTGCCACGCCATCCGGCCATGCGGAGATCTCCCCACATACCTTCGGCATCAGCGACCTTGGACGCGTCGTCGAGCAACATCTTGGCCGAAGCCGCCATGAGCTTGTCGAACGCAGCCTTTTGCGTCGCTTTTTCGGCGACCAGCTTCGATGTCGCTTCCTGCGCGAGCATGAGCGCGTGCACGAATTTCGTCACCGTCGTCTGGTTGGCATCGGCCCAGTCCTTGCGGACGATGTAGAGATCGGTGATGCACGTGTCGCAGGACTTGGTCGAGATCATCGACTTTGCTCCACGAACCGCGTTTTCACCTGAGCCAGATGTCAGCTCCGCCGCATCGGGCGAGATCACGTACACCGCGTCGACCGATCGGTCTTCACGGAGCGCTTTCGCCGGATACTGCGAATTCCTGTCGCCTTCGGTGATGTCTTTCGTCCAGACAATCGTCACGTTCGAAAGATTCACGCCGGCACTCTGGAAGAGTGTCGTGTGATATCCGACATGCGGGCCGTAGGCCTGCATGGCGACTTTTTTGATGTCCTTCAGATCTTTGATGTGATCGCGGACCACGAGGACGTCCCCGCCGACGGAGTCGCTGAGCTTGTACGCCACGACGACCGGAATGCGCGACAGCACGTCGCTCGCTTGCGCGAGCTGACCGTCGGTCATCCGGAGAAATGGCGTCTTGCAATCCAGGAAATCCCGGAGCTGCTCGGCGACGTCGTCCTGTCGGTACAATTTCACGTTGAGCCCTTCATTTGCGAAGATGCTCCCCGCTACTGTGACCGAGTAGGGTTTGCCGTTCGGGGGGTTGGTGACGACCGCGCCATTGGCAGCGATCGTCGCTTCATCCGCACCCCATGCGATCATCGGGACCGGCAGTTGGGAGAAACTCCCGCACGACCGAGCCTGCTGCGTGACCACTTGAGAAAGCGGACGTGCCGTCGTGTATTCGACGGCTTGCGCAATTGTGGATGGGAGGCTGTAGAGCCCCGCCACACACAAAAACGCCAGAACACTTGTTCTGTTTTTCACGTTTGTCTCCTTATGTTTCGAGTGAACGTCCAGACCCCAAAAAGGCGCGAAAATACGCCATTACCCCTTTGGTTGTCGGGCGTACCTTACAATATAATTGAACAAAAATCAAGTCTTGACGTATTTTAAAAAAAGTAGCATCATTGTGGCAGTCAAAATGGCACAGGAAGGGTAAAAGACCCATGTTTCAAGCCACAAAAACGGGTTCGGTATACGCCACTATTGTCGACGAGCACATGCTCGGAATAAGAACTCCGCTCAGGGTTTTCGATCTCAAAAGCCTTGGTATCAACGCCGAGGCATTCATCGAATTCATGCGGCCGACATTCTCCCTGCTTCATGTCGACCCTTACGACGCGAAAAGGAATCGAATCGCCTTCCTCAAGAAGTGCTTCCCTGAGGCGGTGGAACGCCTCGATGATTTTCTCATCGGACAGTACAGCGAACATGAGGATCTCGACGCGATCGCCGACCTTCTCGCGAAACTCGATAGGAAAGATCTCCATGAGTTTGACCGGATCGGCCTTACAAATCGACGTAAGCGTTCGCTCGCGCGATTTGATCTGCGCCGACTGTCGCCGAGCAACATGTGGGAGATGCGGCGAATCGGCGCGAAGGAATTTCGACAGAACGTCGGACCAGGCGATACGCGATCGCTCGTGCGGAAATTTCACGAGACGCCGGAGTTCGTGACCAGCTATCCACCTCTTCGCCGACTCATTCAATTGCTCGCGAAAATGATCGGTGAACTGCGACCGGATGTGAAGCGGCTCGAAATGAATTTCCACCAGATGTACATCTTTTCCGACGCACTTACGCCCGGCGACAATTCTCCGGAAGGCACGCACCGCGATGGCGCCGACTTCATCGTCTCCGCACTTGTGATCGAGCGCGCCGGCATCACCGGCGGTGAGTCGATCGTGTATGCGGAAGACAAGAAGACTGAACTCTTGCGTCGGACTCTCATGCCCGGCGAAGGAATTTTCCAGGACGATCGGAAACTCTGGCACTATGTCACACCTATCAAGGAAGATTCCAGTATGCCGCCCGAATACGGGCACCGGAGCATCCTCGGCTTCGACTTCGATATCGTCTGATCTGTATCAAAATCGATCCCCGCCGCGATAACCGCGGCGGGGATTTTTCTTTTTCTCACGGTGAGCTGCCTGGAATGCTACACGCTTTTCCTCGAGCATCCTCCAGACCGCTCCGATGCCAACTTTGCGTCTCGCTTTACGAAGCAGTTCCCTGCCTTTCGCCGTCCTGTCGAAGACCTCGCCCTTTTTACGACGAGCCATCACATATCTCCGGATTGCATCCGCTTCTGGAGTGGCGTCATCTGATCTTCTGGGACAGGTTCCGGATGCTCTTCTTTGTATTTGAAGAATGCTTCCGCAACTGATTCGGATTCGGGGGACAATGACCCAACTCCAATCCCCTGCAACTCATGCACGAGATCAGCACCTGAGTACAGGCACGACTTGAAACGAATATTCGTCTGTCGTTTCTTGAGAAGAAACTGGCGCGTCTCCTCGCGGAGCTTAACGCGTGCTTTTTCGTGAGTGTCAGCCTCGATTATTACCGTTGCGTCACCCTCACGCAGTACTTGTCCGCTGGACGCATCTACCGAGTACAGTTCAATCACCGCGCGATAATTCATCGTTTCCTCTCCAAGGTGCCTCGCTCTCGTAACAGTACTTGCGCTCCCCGTGGTGTCAACGCCGGATCATCAAATCCCAAGATTCCCAATCACTGGTCCAAGTGCTTGCCATATCGAGGCAGCGGGTATCACGCCCTCACGCAAGATCGCCGGACTCTCGCCACTCATGTCGACGACGGTCGATGGCAGACTCTCGGGCAATTCGCCCACATCTATCACAAGATCGACTTCGCGCGCACTGTCGCCAAACTGCTGCAGGATCGCTGGCACCGTGCGCTCGCATGGCTTGCCGCTTACATTGGCGCTCGTCGTGGTAACCGGCTTTCTAAACATTCGCTCGATATCGAGGCACAAATTTGAATTCGGTATCCGTATGCCGATCGTCGCAATATCTCGCGTAATCCCCGTATCGAAAGATGCGTGCTTTTTGAGCACAAGCGTCAGTGGTCCCGGCATAAACTGCTTGGCGAGCGTGCGCGACTTGAATTCGAATTGCGCGTAGCGTTCGGCCATATTGAGATCCGATACCATGCAATGAATCGGCTTCTTTTCGTCGCGCCCTTTTATCTTGTAGAGCACGTCAACCGCCGCACTTGAAAGTGCGTCGGCCCCGAGCCCATAGAGCGTGTCGGTCGGGTAGAGGATTACCCCACCACGCTGTAGGACCTCGACGGCCTTCGTAATGCACTCAGGAGCATTTGCTTCTGTGAGTTGGATTATTTCCATCTGGTGCGCGCTAAGGGAATCGAACCCCCGACCCTTGTCACGTCAAGACAATGCTCTACCACTGAGCTAAGCGCGCGCTTAAAAACCGCAAGAACAACGGTATTCATCAAGCCAAAGTATAGCAAAAACAGGGCCTTTTTTAAAGCTATACATCTTCCTCATCCGGTATGAACCCTCCCGCTTGCCGGGTCCAGAGTTTTTCGTACATGCCGCCCTTTGCGAGCAATTCCTGGTGAGTTCCCTCTTCTATGATCTGCCCGTGATCCATAACGACGATGCGATCCATGCGCATGATCGTCGAGAGTCGGTGCGCGATCACGATCACGGTCTTCCCTTGCATCGTCGTCGCAAGAGCATCTTGGATGAGACCCTCAGACTCAGAATCAAGGCTCGAGGTCGCTTCGTCGAGCAGCAGGATCGGCGCGTTTTTCAAGATCGCGCGCGCAATCGCGACACGCTGACGCTCCCCGCCGGAGAGCTTTATTCCGCGCTCGCCTACAAATGTCTCGTATTGATCCGGCAGGCGTGAAATGAATTCATGACAATTTGCCTTGATAGCCGCATCAATCACCTCCTGATCAGTCGCATCACGCCTGCCATAACGGATATTTTCCATCAGTGAGCGGTGGAAGAGAATGGGTTCTTGCGGCACAAAAGCAATCGCATCGCGCAAACTATTCTGCGTAACTTCTGCAATATTATGCCCGTCGATTCTCACGCTTCCATCTTTGATATCAAACATTCTGAGTAACAGTTTGGTAACCGTCGACTTACCCGCACCTGAAGGCCCCACGAGTGCAACCTTCTCACCGGGCCTGATAGAAAGGGTCAGATCCTTCAGGACGAGCGTGCGTTCGTGAAAATGGAAATTAATGTGTTCAAAATCGATCGCACCGTCTTTCACAGTAAGCGGCTGTGCGCCTTTGCTATCTTTCACCTCGTGCGGCTCCAGCAGCATCGCAGCCATTTCGCTCGAATCAGCAAAGGCATCGTGGAAGCGCCGCAGCTCTCTATTAATAGACACGAGCCGATCGAAGGTGACGAGCAGGTATGCCTGGATGAGGACAAAATCCCCGATCTGCACGAGCCCTTTGCCCCATAGGATCGTCGCGCCATAGAGGAGGCCGATTTCGATCGCGATCATAAAGAGTCCGATACACGTCCAGATCACGTTGTCGGTAAACCACGATCGGATGGTGGCTTTTTGCCAGACGTGCACGATGGAATTAAAAAGTCGATGTTCGTGCTTTTCACCGGAGAAAAGCACGATGGTCCCATGATTTGAAATCGAGTCGGCAAGCGCGCCCGTCACACGCGTGTCCGCTTCCGAGCGCGCTTCGCGAATCGGCTGGCGCAAGCGCGATACGTATATTTGAAATGCGATAAAAAGTACCGACCATACACCGAGAGCCGTGCCCAATGTGTGGTTGCGCGTATAGAGAAGCGTGACAGCACCGGTCACGAAAAGGAACGTCGGGAGAAACTGCATCATGATGCCATCGAACATCACTTCGAAAGCGCGGACGAATTTGCTGACGCGGTGTGTAAGTGACCCGGCGAATCGCGAGATGAAGAAGTTGTATGAATGACCAATGAGATATTCAAATGTACTTGAGTATAGATCTGTCATCACCCGGGACTCCAGGAAGGAGATGCTGAAATCCATCGTGCGACGCGCGAGCTGACTGAATAGATAAATGCAGGCGATGATCGCCACGAATCCCAGAAGTTGATGTACTATCGACTCACTTGGCGCATTTTTTGCGAGAAGATTAAAAAATTGCCGCAAATACCACGGCCCTGCGAGCTCTGCCACCTGTACACTAATCACTCCGGCAATCACCACAAAAAGGCGCCACGGATACCGCCGGACGTGATTGAAATACATGCGGAAGACCTGACGACCGCTTGCGCGTTTTTTGTGTGAGCGCTCCATCTACTCAATCTAGCGCATGAGCCGTATTTCAGCTATTCTCGGCCTTATGAGAGCCCTCGGGATAGAAACAAGTTGTGATGAGACAGCCGTATGCCTCATAGAGGCAAGCGGGAACACGCCTCAGGATTTTACATTCAAGGTGCTCGGCAATGCCCTGCAATCACAGGCTGCGATGCATGCGCAATACGGCGGGGTCTTCCCCACTGTCGCCAAACGCGAGCATGCCAAGAATCTTGTCCCGCTCATGACACAGGTCTTCAAAGAAGCCGACGCGATCAAGCCGTCGGGTCACAACTCCGTGATAGCACCGGAAAAATTTGACGAGATAAGCGCCTTGCTCACGCGTGAACCGGAGCTCGATGCCTATCTCTCGCTTTTTCTTGCACAGCACAAAGTCCCCGACATCGATGCAATCGCGGTCACCGTGGGCCCGGGGCTCGAGCCGTGTCTCTGGGTCGGTATCAATTTTGCACGAGCGCTTTCACTCGCATGGGATAAGCCTGTTGTGGCCGTCAATCACATGGAGGGGCATATCTTTTCCGCTCTTGTGAGCGGAAAAGAATTTTCAATTTCCAATTTTCAATTTCCAATTCTTGCCCTTCTTATCTCGGGCGGGCACACGGAATTGGTCCTTTCGCGTGAATTTATGAAATACGAAAGAATCGGGGAAACGCGCGACGACGCGGTCGGCGAGGCATTCGATAAGGTCGCGCGATTGATGGGACTCCCGTACCCAGGAGGTCCGGAAATTTCTCGACTCGCGACGGAGGCTCGCGCCAAAAACATTCAGTCGAAAATAAAATTCACACGGCCGATGATGAAAGAGGAAAGCTATGATTTTTCATTCTCGGGACTCAAGACTGCGGTGCGAAAACTCATCGAAGCGTACTCCCCTCTTTCAGATGAAATGAAATTAGAAATTGCGCGAGAATTCGAGGACACCGTCGCTGACGTGCTCGTCGCAAAAACGCTGCGTGCGATCGAAGAGTATGGCGTAGCGACACTCGTTGTCGGTGGTGGTGTGTCAGCCAATTCTTTTATTCGCCATTCCCTCAAAGTCGCGCTCGAAAAAGACGGCAATGCTTCTCTGCTCATGCCAACGCCCGAACTAGCAACCGACAACGCCCTCATGATCGCTCTCGCTGGATACTTCCATGCTCAGAAAAATGAATTTGCCGATCCATCCGCACTCCGGGCAGCGGGGCAGTTGAAGCTGGGCCAAAGCTTGTCATAATTGAGATAGTTGGAAAAGGAGCTGCGTAATGTCACGCAAAAAAGATAAGCGGAATAAGAGAAAAAATCCGCCGGCGGATCCGTGGAAGATGACCGTTCATCACCGCAAACCGAAAGACATCGGCGGTGCAGTAAGTCACCCGAAAAATAAAGCGGGTGTTCCGCGCGTAATTCATGAGATCTGGAACAAAGTGCAGGGTACGATGTGCGCGACGTGTTTCGAAAACCGTTTCGTTCCCTATGCGCTTGAGAATGGCTATGAGGTGGAATTTTTCCGCAAAAAGAAACCTTTGCATCATCAGCTGTGTGATCGCAAACACTGCCCTCTTCGCGACATTACTACATTTACGCCCGAACAACTTGAGGCGCTGAAAGATCTGAAAGAGACGATCGCATACTATCAGCGAAGGGAACCGACATTCTTCGGACTGGGCAAGTATATTTCTGACCGACTGCTCGATGCCGATGAATTCATAAAACTGACGATGATTCGTAAACCTTTTCGCCGCCCTAAATAAGGGCGGCTCTCTTTTGCGGGCTTGCTGTGCTAAATTTATCTTTATGCCCGAGAACCGAAACAACATCCCCGAGCAATTCCTCAAACCCTACAACCCGGCGGAGAAAGAGCCGGAAATGCTTGACCTATGGAAGAAGGGTGATTATGCCAATCCGGACACCATGATCGCAAAAGGCCTCACGAGCCCGAAAGCTGACAGCTATTCAATCGTATTACCCCCGCCCAATGTGACAGGCACCCTCCACATGGGCCACGCCGCCATGCTCGCGATCGAAGACATCCTGATCCGCTATCACCGTATGCGCGGATACAAGACGCTCTGGGTCCCCGGCACCGACAGTGCGGCGATCGCCACGCAATCCAAGGTGGAAAAAGAAATTTCCAAAAAGGAGAAAAAATCCCGACACGATCTTGGTCGCGAGGAATTACTCCGCCGTATCGATGCGTTTGTCGAGGAGAGCAAGGCGACCATCATCAATCAGACGATCAAGATGGGCAGCTCGCTCGATTGGAGCCGCTACGCATACACAATGGACGACAAACGCTACTCAGCTGTCATGGAGGCCTTCGTCCGCATGTATGATGCCGGCCTTATCTACCGAGGTAATCGCATCATCAACTGGGACCCGAAGGGGCAGACCACGATTTCCGACGACGAGATTGTGCACGAAGAGCGCACCGCGAAATTGGTCACGTTTAAATACAACAAGGATTTCCCGATCCCCGTCGCGACGACACGCCTCGAGACCAAGGTGGGCGACACTGCCGTCGCGGTACATCCGAGCGATGAAAGATACAAAGAATATGTGGGCGAAGAATACGACGCGCTCTTTTGCGGTGTACCGATTCATATCAAAGTAATCGCCGACGAGTCGGTGGATCCGCAATTTGGGAGTGGCGCACTCGGCGTGACACCGGCACACAGCCAAGGCGACTGGGAGATTGCCGACCGGCATGATCTCCCGCGCCCACAGGTCATCAATGAGTACGCAAAAATGACAGTCGAAGGCCCCCTCAGCGGCAAGAAGACGACCGAGGCACGCGAAATTGTATTGGAATGGTTGAAACAAGAGGGACTTCTTATCAAGGAAGAGGACATCACACAGAATGTCT
This sequence comes from uncultured Candidatus Saccharibacteria bacterium, assembly GCA_964623775.1. Lineage (GTDB taxonomy): Bacteria > Patescibacteriota > Minisyncoccia > Phycocordibacterales > UBA2100 > UBA10103. The sequence goes on from CAZUVH010000005.1 coordinate 85,812, forward strand.
CGACCGCCGAGCGTACCGGCGGCATTATCGAGCCGCTTCCGAAGCTCCAATGGTTTGTCGCGGTCAATAAGGAGGTGAAATTCCCCGATGGCAAGATGCAGACACTGAAAGAGCGCATGCGCGAAGCGGTGCAATCGGGTGAGGTCAAAATCCAGCCGGATCGTTTCGAGAAAATTTATCATCACTGGATCGAGAATCTTCGTGATTGGTGCATCTCGCGTCAGATATGGTTCGGTCACCGCATCCCGGTGTGGTATCGGCCCAAGGCCGACCAGCCTGGGGCTGGCGAACAAGAGATATATACAGGGACCACTCCTCCACAAGGCGATGGCTGGACGCAAGACTCCGACACGCTCGACACATGGTTCTCATCGGGCCTCTGGACATTCTCATCGCTCGGCTGGCCGCAGGAGTCGACTGATCTCAAGACCTATCACCCGACGGCGGTCCTCGAGACTGGCTACGACCGT
>CAZUVH010000006.1:0-68300 GCA_964623775.1 uncultured Candidatus Saccharibacteria bacterium
CGCGGGTGTTTTCGGAAGTGAATAGAGTACTATTAAGTTACGGACAGCGATACAACAAGAACGTTTCTCACGTCGTTTTGATGGGGGGTGGGGCATCGCTTCCGGGGCTTGCATCGGTAGCTCAGACCTCACTCAACGCCGAAGTAAAGATCGCGGATCCGTTTTCACACACCGAGGCGCCGGCATTCTTGCGGGAGGTGTTGAAGGAGATAGGTCCCGGGTTTGCCGTAGCTGTAGGATTGGCACTTCGAAAATTGCGACACAATTAATGTAATTATGGCGGAATCTCCCATTCGATCATCGTTCATCCCCAAAGACGCAGCGGCGCCAGTAAAGACGATAATCCGCTCAGGGGGATTGTACGACCTTTTCATGCTGATCTCGATCGTGCTCGTGATCGCATCGATCGTGCTTGCTGTGGGCGTATTTCTATACACTCAATTTCTCCAGACAGAGAGTGCCTCAAAGCTCGCGCAGCTCGAGCGTGCCAAGCAGGCGTTTGAGCCGGCGCTGATCCAGAAGCTCATGCACCTCGACGATCGCATGCATGTCGCCGACGAGCTCCTCGCTGCCCACCTCGCGCCGAGCCTGGTCCTCCAGATCCTCGAGCAATCGACGCTCCAGACCATTTCGTATGGCAACTTTAGTTTCTCGGCCGAGGATTCACAGAGTACCTCGATCAAGATGGGGGGTACCGCGCAGAGCGTCAATTCGATCGCGCTCCAGGCTGATCTTTTCTCCAAGAGCTCGGTTCTCACGAGCCCTATCTTTAGCGGCGTCAATCGCGCACCGAGCGGTGTCGCATTCAATGTATCAGCGCTCATCAATCCCGCTTTGATTCGCTACTCTTCCATGATCACCGAAGGCCAGGCCGTTACTGCGCCGGCAGCACCGCTCGAGACCGGAAGCTCGACGCCGTTTACCCGCACGGTAGCTCCGAGCGGACAATAATTATGTTACGATCCACCGTCTCAGTTGCAGCAATACTTATAGCAGGAGCGATCTTTTTCCTCTATACGCAGCCGACATTCGATAAGTCGAAGTCGCTCCAGATGCAGATCGCGAGTTATGACGAGGCCCTCAAAAAGGCTGCGGAGCTGCAGTCTCTCAAGCAGCAGCTGCTCGCTCGGTACAATGCATTCAATCCGCAGGATGTCGAGCGCCTGCAAAAACTGCTGCCCGACCACGTCGACAACATCCGTTTGATTCTCGACATGGATAATATCGCCACGCGCCGCGGCATGACGCTCTCCAATGTCGACATCAGTGGCAACGAAAGCACTGCCGACAAGAAGACCGTCATCGGCTCACTCGGAGCGAATACGCGAAAGTACGAGACACTCTCGATCTCTTTCTCGACCTCGGGGACGTACTCCGATTTCAAAAAGTTCCTCGGAGACCTTCAGTCGAGTCTACGCATCGTAGATATGACATCGCTCACGATCTCGCCCGGAGGCGCGGTCTCTACGGTGCCTGGCCAGCCTCTCGAGCCGGGCTTCACATTTGGTATTGGCCTCAGGACATATTGGCTCAAATAAAAGCACATGCTCAACAACATTCTTCAGCATAAAGTAAGCGCAGGTATCGCGATGGTAGTGATCCTCGGACTTGCCTGGTATGGTCTCACCGGCACAGCAGCGCCTCCTCCGATTCTCCAGACAGAGTCCGTCATGGAGGGTAATGAAGAGCTTGTTTCCACACTACTTGCACTTCGCGCGGTCACCCTGAGCGGTACGATTTTTCAAGATCCTGTGTTCATGAGCCTGCAGGATTTCGGCGTAGAAATCCAGCCAGAGCCGGTAGGACGCCCAAATCCGTTCTTGCCGCTCACACCGGTCGCTGCGCCGCAGACAAAGCAAGAGGCGCAGCAATCGCAACGAAGTGCACAAATTTTCGCACCCCCCGTCAAAAAATAGCTATATAATAGTGAGTAATGCCAGCGACCTCTAACGGACCGAGTGCAACCTCGCAGGACCCTATCCTTGAAGTCCCGACACGTGTGCTCGGGGACGCCAAAATTTCATACGACATTCTCCACTACATTCCGCAAGAATCAGCGGAGCACTACAAAATCGCGCCGCTTGCGGTCGTCGAAGGCGTACTCGAGGTTGGCATGGTCGACCCTGACAATTTCCAGGGTATCGACGCGCTGAATTTCATTGCACGTGCGACCGGCATGCCATTCAAGGTCCTCAAGATTTCACAGCAAGATCTCGAAAAGGTGCTCGCGATGTATCGAGGTCTCGGAGGCACGGTCGATCAAGCGATCACCGACATGGCAAGCGAAGAGAGGGTGACTGACAAAGTGTCGCAGATGGAGAATATTCCGCTTGATCTCGACGATCCCTCGATAAGCCACTCCGGCGGACCGGGGCCAAATATCCAGGAGGATGCGCCGACCATCAAGATCGTGTCCACTATCCTCAGGTATGCGATCGACGGCAAGGCATCCGACGTGCACATCGAGCCGATGCCCGCAGGAGTGCGCGTGCGCTATCGCGTCGACGGTGATCTGCATACGAGCGTCATTCTTCCAAGTAGCACGCAGCGCGCCATTGTCGCGCGTATCAAAGTGCTTGCCTCGATCCGTCTCGACGAACAGCGCAAGCCGCAAGACGGCCGCTTTTCCGCTTCGATCGACAATCGTCAGATCGACTTCCGTGTCTCCACCTTTCCTTCATACAACGGCGAGAAAATCGTGATGCGTATTCTTGATCGACGCCAGGGGTTCATCCCGCTCGATCAGATCGGACTCTCCGAGCGAAATTTGAGTCTCATACGCAACGGCCTCAAGAAACCCCACGGTCTCATCCTTATCTCCGGTCCGACCGGATCCGGTAAATCGACTACGCTCTATTCGATGCTCTCAGAACTGGATCGTGAGTCGCGCAACGTGCTTTCCCTCGAAGATCCGATCGAATATTTTGTCGATGGCGTGACGCAGTCGCAAATGCACCCGGAGATCGGGTACACGTTTGCGACAGGACTTCGTACGACACTGCGCCAAGACCCCGACATCATCATGGTGGGCGAGATCCGCGACGGCGAGACCGCGAAGCTTGCGATCCAGGCAGCACTCACCGGTCACCTGGTGCTCTCGACCATCCACACCAACGACGCCGTCGGCACCATTCCGCGCCTCATCGACATGGGCGTGGAGCCGTACCTGCTACCGCCGGTATTGATCCTCTCGATCGCTCAGCGTCTCGTACGCACATTCTGCGAAGGAGGCGCCAAGGAGTTCGAGATATCGGCGAGCGAACGCAAAAGCATCGAGACTCAGCTTTCGACACTTGATCCCAAATTCCGCTTTCCGATTCCGCAGTTTGCATACGAACCGCAGCGTACGCCCACATGCCCGACGGGGCTTCGTGGCCGAGCGGCGGTCTTTGAGGTCATGGAAATGTCGCCGGCAATCGAGAAGATCGTGCTCGAAAACCCGATCGACACGAAGATCTGGGAAGCGGCGCGCTCCCAGGGAATGCTCACGATGCAGGAGGATGCTATGATAAAAGCCTTCGATAAAAAAGTTCCTTACTCGGAAGTAAGTACACTCAGCACACTTCTCCTCGCGGATGAGCCGGGAATTATTGTAGAACCCGCCGCAACGGAATCCGCAGCTTCAGAAGGGGAGGCAGTCGTCGAAGAGCCAAAAATTAAAATCAGATAACGTATCACCTATGACTGGATTGTCGGAAAAAAAAGTCGTATTACTGCTCGATGACGATAAGTTCTTGCTCGACATGTATTCGCTAAAATTTCAGCAGCAAGGCTACACGGTGCAAGCATTCATCTCCACCAAAGACGCTCTCGCGGCGCTCCGCTCTGGTCTTGTGCCTGATGTTATGGTGTTTGATCTCGTCATGCCGGAGATGAACGGTGTCGCTTTTTTGACCGAAGTAATAAGCGCAAAGCTTGCGCCGCAGGCGACGAAAATCGTACTCACGAATCAAAACGACGACGCCGAGCGCAAAAAGGTGCTCGATATCGGAGCCGATCAATGTATCGTTAAAGCAAGTGCCGTGCCCTCCGAAGTCGTCAATATTGTTGAGAAGGCGATTGCGGGGAAGAAAAAAGGATAAGAGATTGCAAATGTGGACAGGCGGACGTTGTACTCAATAGGTACGGTACAATGTACGGATGGATTATGCTCAACTCTTAAAGAAGTACATCAATGTACTCGCGCACGAAGGCGCATCGGATCTCCATTTCACCGTCGGTGCACACCCGACGATCCGTGTCTCCGGCTCGCTCTCTCCGATGCTCAAAGAGGCGGTCCTTACACCAGAAGACACGCTCGGATTTCTTAAGGTCCTCATCAATTCAGACGTCTTAAAAAAATTCCTCGTCGATCAGGAAGTTGATTTTGCATACGAGACAGAAGACAAATTCCGTTTCCGAGGTAATGCGTACTTCCAGCGCGGGACAATCGGCATCGCGCTGCGCCTCATCTTGAAGAAGATCCGTACGGTCGCAGAACTCAATTTGCCGGATGTCCTCGCAAGTTTTGCGCGCAAATCTCAGGGATTTTTCCTCGTTGTCGGCCCGGTAGGGCAGGGCAAGACCACGACACTCGCCGCACTCATCGATCTCATCAATACAGAACGCATGGAGCACATCGTGACGATCGAAGATCCGATCGAATACATTTTCGAACCCAAGCAATCGCTCATCGATCAGCGCGAAGTGCGTATCGATACCAAGGATTTCGCGACGGCGCTTGAGTCGGCTTTCCGCCAAGACATCGACGTCCTTCTCGTGGGCGAAATGCGAGGGCAAGATACCATGGCTGCAGCCGTCACCGCCGCCGAGACCGGCCACCTCGTCTTTTCCACGCTCCACACAAACAACGCCGCCCAGACAATCGACCGCATCATTGATACGTTCCCGGGGACGCAGCAAGACCAGATACGTCTTCAGCTCGCCTCCTCCCTTGCGGGGATCTTTTCCCAGCGCCTCATTCCGCGCATTTCGGGCGGTCTCGTACCCGCGTATGAGCTTCTCATCAACAACAAAGCGGTCGCAAACCTCATCCGTGAGAAACGCACGCATGAGATCAATACCGTCATCGAGACGGGTTCTTCAGAAGGCATGATCGATATGAATCGCTCACTCGCCGAGCTCGTCGCGCGCGGAGAGGTCACGGTAGAAAATGCGTACCAGTACTCACTCAATCCAAACGTGTTGAATAAATTGCTATGAGCAAAGCGAATTACATGGTTTTCAACCCAGCACCTTTCGCAAAAGGTGCTGGGCGTAAGTTATTTCTAAGCTCGCTCGTGCTCGCTAAGAAAAACTAACATGGCTCAATTTTCGTACAGTGCGCTCGACAACCAAGGGAATACGCGAGACGGCACGATTGATGCCGTCAATATCGATATCGCGATCACCGCGCTCCAGCGTCGCGGGCTTGTTGTTGCCCAGATAAATCCCGTCGAGGCCGAGCACACGTTTAGAGAGCGCATCCCATTCCTCGACCGCATCACCAATGCCGACGTGGTCATGGTCTCTCGCCAAATCACGACGCTTTTCCAGGCTCAAGTCTCGGCGCTTCGCGCGTTCCGCTTGCTCGCGTCCGAGGCACGCACGCCGCAGCTGGGCGCACGCTTGAGCGAGATTGCCAATGACATCCAAAGCGGCAGCTCGATCTCAGCCGCGCTCTCTTCGCACTCCGAAATCTTCTCGCAGTTTTACGTCAACATGGTGCGCGCAGGTGAGGAGACCGGCAAGCTCGATGAGACCTTTGCCTACCTTGCCGATTACCTCGACCGCAACTACGAAATCACACAAAAGGCGAGAAATGCTCTCGTCTACCCGGCGTTCATCATCTTCACGTTCATTGTCGTCATGATCCTCATGCTCACACTCGTCATCCCGCGACTGGCGGACATGTTGACCGAGGTAGGGCAAGACATCCCAATCTATACAAAAATCGTCATCGGACTCTCGGAATTCTTGCGCCACTACTTCCTCCTCTTGTTTGCGGCCTTCGTAATCGGAGCCGGTATTCTCGTGCGCTACCTGCGCACTCCGGTTGGCCGCATCCTCTTTTCGCAGGCGCGATTGCAGACACCCGCTATTGGCAACATCTTCAAAAAGATTTTTCTCTCGCGTATGGCCGACAACCTCTCGACCATGCTCAAAAGCGGCATTCAGATCCTGCGCGGATTGGAAATCACTGCGTCGGTTGTGGAAGATCCTGTATATGAGGCGATTCTCCTTGAGGCCGCGACCGATGTGAAAGGGGGTATGCCAATGTCCGATGCGCTCCGCAAACACCCGGAGATCCCTGGAATCATCACTGCGATGGTGAAAATCGGCGAGGAGACAGGAAATATGGCGGAAATCCTTGAGGTTATGGCGCGTTACTACCGCCGCGAGGTCAACAACGCCATAGATACGCTCGTGGAACTCATCGAGCCGTTCATCATCGTGCTTTTGGCCGTTGGCGTCGCCGTGCTCCTTGCATCCGTCCTCGTACCGATCTACAACATCGCTGCCTCTTTCTAAGAGGGCGATATCCACAGCGAGTCGTAGGGTGCCCGTAAGTGGGGTATACAATAAAGCCACACGAAGACGTGTCTATTTATTAAGTGCATTAGCATTATTTATTTGTAACTATTATGCAATTAGAACAGAAGCGCGGTTTCACCCTGATCGAACTCTTGGTGGTCATCGCAATCATCGGCCTTCTCGCATCAATCGTATTGGCCTCCCTTAACAGCGCCCGCAAAAAGAGCCGCGACGCCCGTCGTATCGCAGACTTGAAGCAGCTCCAAAATGCGCTTGAGCTCTACGCCAACGACAACTCAGGTAATTATCCGAGTAACGCGACTACAGATGATGCTGGTGGTCAGACGGCCGCTACTGGTCTCGCAGCTCTCGTCACCGGAGGCTTCATCGCTGCAATCCCGGGCGATCCTCTTGGCGGTACTGTGATCTACTTGTACAAAACTATTCCTTCTGGAAATACAACCGACAATGCGACCGGCTATTGCGTGGCCGCGAAGATAGAAGGCACAGCTCCGACACCATCGAGCACATGCCAGGGCGGTGCGACTCTCCTCGTGAGTGGCGACACCGATACGGGTGGATCAACTGTTGCCCCGAACTACGAAGTCGGTAACTAGTTTTCTCAGAAAACCTCATGACACCAAAAACGTCAGAAAGGTTTTCACAGAACCACGCCCCCAAGGGGCGTGGTTCTGGGTTTAGTCTCATCGAGCTCCTCGTCGTGATCGCAATCATCGGTATCCTCTCCGCGATTGTCCTCTCATCACTCAGTGGTTCGCGCAAAAGGGGGCGCGACAGTCGTCGTGTTGCTGATGTCGCTCAGCTTAAGCTCGCGCTTGAGCTCTATTACGACGCGAATCAGCAGTATCCCACCGTGCTCTCATCGCTCACGGCGCCAGGATATATCCCCGCTATTCCAAAAGACCCGAAATCAAATCTTGATTATGCATACGTAGCCCTCAAGGGCGCTTCGACCAATCCCGCGGTGTGCGCGAGCTATCACCTCGGGGCAAAGCTCGAGATAGACACAACAGCCAATTCCGGATCGCCGTTCCTCGATGACAAAGACGCCACCGTGGGCGGCACGTACGGTACGGGAGTGCAGAATGGCCCGGTATGTACAGGGAGTGCGTGGGCAGGGAATACGGATATTGCCGCAAGCGCGAGCGATTTTGATGGCAGCAGCGACGCAACGAATCTCGTATACGACATGCGTCCGTAATTTTCACAATTTATTTAATACATCATGAATACAGATTCACGGGGCCGAAAGGGTTTTACGCTCATTGAGCTCCTCGTTGTCATGGCGATCATTGGTCTTGCCGCAGCAGTAGTCCTCGCTTCTATGAGCGGTGCTCGTAAAAAGAGCCGCGACGCGAGGCGGCAAGCGGATCTCAAGCAGATTCACAATGCGCTTGAGCTCTACGTGAGCGACAACAAGACATCCCCGACGACCGCCCAAGGGCTCGCCGTGCTCGCTCCGAATTTTATTGCAGCGATTCCTCCTGAACCACGTGGGGGATCGGGCGCATATGGATACGTGCAAGTAGGGGCAAGTGGGTACGTGATCGGGGCGATTATGGAGACAGTGGGGCAGGTGTCGCCACTCAACACCGATTACGATGGCGCTCAAAATAGCATGTCTATCAACGGTATCGCAGCAGGCGCGGGGAGTGCCGCAAATTGCAACGCGAATGCGGGCCTTGCGACGGAAGCTGTCTATTGCGAGTACTGGCCGTGATCGTTCGTCAGAAGTGTACACAAAGAACTCCGCAGGAGTTTTTTGTTTTTTGTGCGCATCCGGCTGGTAATCCACGCTATAATCGAGATCACATGCTCATGCTCGATATTGCGCTCCTGGGATTTGGTCTCATCATCGGAAGTTTTCTCAACGTATTGATTCTGCGGCACGGCGAGCGTTCTATCGGGGGGAGAAGTGCGTGCATGTCGTGCGGCCGCACACTGACATCCATGGATCTCATTCCTGTGCTCTCGTGGGTGATGCTCCGAGGGAAATGCCGCACCTGCAAAGCTCCGATTTCCATCCAGTATCCAATTGTGGAGGCCGCGACGGGCATCTGTTTTGTCGTTATTGGCAATGCGTTCTTTCAATATGGCTTCGAGATGTCGTGGCACTCACTGATTGTTGTGCCGTACCTCGCCATCGTAGCGCTCCTCATCGCAATTACTGTGTACGACCTTCGTCACATGATTATTCCCGATGAGTGGGCGTATCTTTTTGCAGCGATCGCTTTCGTGACATCGCTTGTATCTATGGATTCAGGAGCGAGTGTCCTCGCGGTGATTTTGGGAGGACCGATCGCCGCATTTCCACTCTTTGCGCTGTGGTTTGTTTCAAGAGGGAGATGGATGGGGCTCGGAGATCCAAAGCTCGCGCTCGGTATTGGGTGGCTGCTCGGACCTTGGAACGGACTCATCGCCATCTTCTTCGCATTTGTGATTGGTGCAGTCATCTCTCTTTGCGTTCTTATCCCCGTAAGTCGACTGCGACATGCAGGGGAACAGATTACAATTAAAAGTGAGGTGCCGTTTGGTCCCTTTCTTGTCGCGAGCACGGCTCTGGTATGGCTCATGACGATGTATGGGATCCCGCTCCCTCTCTTTACATGGTAAAAAAGGTACCGAAAAGTACATCCACTGGGTTTACCCTCATAGAAATGCTCGTCGTCGTCGGGGTTATCGTCGTCGTGACGTCGGTCGTGCTCGCCAATAATTCAAGATTCGGCGGTACCGTTTTGCTTCAAAATCTCGCCTACGATATCGCGCTCTCAAGCCGCGAGACACAAATCTACGGCGTGTCGGTAACGCGCTTCCAGACGTCGTTTACGGCCTCGTTTGGCATACACTTCGACGTATCGACACCCGCCTCCTCCAAGGTGTACACCGTTTTTGCCGACGCCGCGGCGACCGGTGCGGACAACGGCCACTACGATTGCGTGGCGCCAGGGACGAGCGACTGCGAGATCGTACAAGCCACCAATATCACCCGTGGGTACTATATCTCTGAGGTGTGCATCACGGGCTCCGGCGCCGAAGATTGTACGAATAAAGTACTCGACGTCATCTACAAACACCCCGAGCCCGATGCCTACATATATGCGTGCCCGACGACGTCCACATGCGGCTCTCCGGGGACACAGTATCAGCGCGCGAGAGTCGTCGTCGCGTCTCCGCGCGGCGATACGATGAATATCTGCATAGATCTCAATGGACAGATTTCCATACATGCCGGCAGTTCCTGCACATATTAATACGGTATGGAGTACAGAGTAGAGAGTATGGAGCAAGAGAAAACACATCACGGTGTGCCTTTACGCCATACGCGAAACTCTGAGCGCGGCTTTACGCTCATTGAAATGATCGTCGCTGTCGGACTCTTTGCGGTCGTGATGGTTATTTGTGTGTCGACGCTCTTTGCACTCGTCAATGCGAATCGAAAAGCGCAGGCGCTCCAATCCGTCATGAACAACCTCGACATCGCACTCGACGGCATGGCGAGGGCCATACGCGAGGGAAGTCACTATCACTGCGGAAGTGCAGGAGATCCCACCGCGACACGGGATTGCGCCACAGGCGACACGTTGTTCCAATTCGAGCGCTATGGCGGTAATACGAGCGTGTTTACCGACCAGTGGTACTACGTATACGACTCCGACGGATCTGTCTGTGGGAGCAAAAGAATCTGTAAGTCGGAGCAGGGTGGTGCAGCCGGTACGTTCTATCCGCTCACGGCGCCGGAGGTCACGATCGATGCCATGACGTTCTACACGATCGGCACGACGCGCACCGATACGGTGCAGCCGAAAGTCGTCATAGTGATCAAGGGCACAGCCGCTCCCGCAAACGCAAAGACAAAGAGCACATTCCACATCCAGGCAGCTGCGACGCAGCGACTCATTGATCTATGATTAAACGTATAGCGTACAGTGTATGGCGTATGGCGGGAAAAATACAATCCCGCATAGAGAGCACTCGCGCCACTCCCTCCATACTCAATACCCCATACTCTATACGTTCTGGGTTTACTCTCGTCGAGACGCTCGTCGCGATTTCACTGCTCTCGATCGCAATCGTAGCGCCGATGTCGCTCACGACGCAAAGCCTCGTCGGTGCCTATTACGCACGCGACCAGGTCACCGCGTTTTTCCTTGCACAAGAGGCGATCGAAGCGGTGCGCAGCGCGCGCGATGCCAACGTGCTCGCGACCGCACTCGGTACGCCGACGGACCTCATGACAGGCATCCCTTCCTCTGGCGCAGCCTTTACGGTTGATGCGCACACCGTACCAGTGACGATGTCGCTTTGCTCTGGCACCTGCGCGCCCTTACAGACCGACGGCGAATTCTACGGATACCAGAGCGGATGGTCCGATACGAATTTCACGCGCTACGTCACCGCCACCTATGTGCCAGGGACGAGTAACAACGAGATCGAAATATCCGCAACCGTCGTGTGGCAGACTGCCGCATACGAGCCGCGCACATTCACGCTCAAGGCAAATTTGTATCGATGGGTTTTTGATTCGAGTGCGGTGACGGTTGAGGAAGGGAGCACTCCGCCACCCGCCGTGACAAATCTCACTGTCTCGTGTCCATCTCCGGGCACGTCTGCTGCCATCAACTGGGCGGCGTCTCCAGGCGCGACCTCGTACGGCGTAAATGTAAACAACGACACAAATCCATGGGCGCCTGTCCGCTGCGACGGTACAATCAATGACGGCAACACCAACGATCTTTGCTGGGCCGAGGTGGCTTCCCCCGCATACACATTTCCCTTCGGGATAGCGGGGACGGGTTACTGGGTCACTGTTTATGCAGAAAATTCTAATGGGATCTCGCCTGTAAGTCAGGTAGTGAATTTCACGTGCGCATCATAGTCATCGTTTATGAAAAAAAATTCTGAACAGCAAAAAGGTTTTACACTTCTCCTCGCGGCGCTTGTCGCTTCGATCACGCTCTCGCTCGGCGCGGCGATCTACTCGATCACACTCAAGCAAATCACGCTCTCTGGAATCGGCCGTGATTCGCAATTTGCGTTTTATGCCGCCGACACGATTGCCGAATGCGCACTCTACTGGGACGTTCGTATGAACGCATTTTCGACGACAACACCGCCCACATCTATCACGTGCGCTGGGGCCACTGTTCCTGTCACGACAGTTCACAATCAATCAGCGGGTGGGACCAATGGCTCACAAAGCTTCACGACTCCCGGCTCATATAATTTCACGGTACCTTCGAATTTTTCCACGCTCACCGTATCGGTCAGTGGTGCCGGCGGCGGAGGCGGAGGCGGCGCAAAATGTAGTGCACCCGCAGCTGCGGGCGGTACTGCCACCAACGGCCAAGCCTCGTCTTTCGATGGCACGGTCGTTGGTAATGGTAGTGGAAATGGCAGTGGCACGACTGGTAGAGCTGCGGGCGGACCCGCAAACTGTCTGGCCAACGGTACCAATGGTAGCGATGGCTCAGCATCGGGCGGTGATACCAACACGACAGGTGGCGGGAGTATCGGTGGCACCGGCGGAGCAAGTAGCGGATCGAGTGGGACGTGTGGGACCGGCAGTAACGTTACATTTACTAACATTGGTGGCAACCAGTGCCGTGCGTATCTCGTCTCAGGATCGTCGTTCACTGTTCCGACGAATTGGAACAGCGGCAATAACCGCATCGAGGCCATCGGCGGCGGTGGTGCATCGAGCGGTAACTCTAATGAAGAAACTTTTATCTACGGCGGTCATGGCGGCGGCGGCGGCGCGTATGCACGGGCTGACAACGTTACACTCACATCCGGCGGGTCAGTGTCATATTCGATCGGAGCTGGTGGCAGTACAATTCGTGCCGGAGGTGGCGATACGATTTTTAATTCGACAACAGTTCTTGCCAAGGGCGCAAGCGCTATCTCTGGCAACGGTTCCGCTGGCGCGGGCGGCGTGGGCGGTGCCGCTTCCGCCAGTCGCGGCGGTGTCGGTGGCGGCATCCTTAATCCCGGTGCTCCCTATGCCCGCAGTGGCGGCAGTGGTGGGACCAGTAGTGGAGTTGGTCAGGGTGCTGCATCAGGCGGCGGCGGTGCCGGCGGCCTCAATGGCAATGGTAATAGTGGTGGTAATGGCCTAAATGACCCGGGAAAAAATGGTGGCAGTGGTGATGCTGGCCTGGGAGGCACCGGGGGAATTGGGGCGAGTGGTTTCACCAATGGTGGTGCAGGTGGCACAGGTACCGAGTGGGACGCAACTCATGGCTCCGGCGGCGGCGGAGGCGGTGGGGGTGTCAACGGCGGCAGCGGTGGATTGGGTGGCCTCTACGGTGGTGGTGGTGGAGGTGCTGGTGCTGGTGCTGATGCAAACATATACAGCAACGGTCGCCAGGGCTTGATTGTTATTACCTATACAGTGGGCGCAGGCACCTTGGGTGCCGGCGGCAACGGCGGTAGAGGCGGGAATGCACAGAAAGTCTACACTCCAGCCATGCTTGCGCCCGGCACTGTCATACCTGTAGTGGTAGGATCTCCTGGAAACGGCGGATCCTCGGGAGGCACGGGCGCCTCGGCTGGTCTTGCCGGAAGTCCTGGCATCGTATCGATCTCCTGGACGGGCGGGCCGCCTGTATGGAGTTCGACTGACTTTACGTTTAGCACCGATTTAAACAACGACTGCGCAGCGGCGACACTCACGAAAGCGATGGTCAGCGGCTCGATCGCGACCACTATCAACGCAAATGGGTACAATATCGCGTGTGCGAGTAAGCTGATCGACCCACGAGCACTACAACGCTCAGTCCAGCTCAAGTACTAATTCCATCTCAGCCTTTGGTATGATGTTCCGCATGAGCGCGGGGCACCATATTCCAGATAGCGTGAAAGAGCGCTACGAGAAACTAAAAAACACGATCAATCGGTATCGGTACGAATACCATGTGCACGACAGGGAAGAAGTGTCTTCCGAGGCGCGTGACTCCCTCGTGCGCGAGCTCATGGAGATCGAGAAAGAGCATCCGTCGATTATCGCAGTCGATTCTCCCACACAGCGCATTGCGGGTAAGCCGCTTCCGAAATTTTCAAAAGTAAAACACAAGGTGCCGCAGTGGTCGTTCAACGACGCATTTACGCTCGACGATATCCACGCGTTTGATACGCGCGTGAAGCGCGTGCTCAAGGAGAGTTTTGCGCACGCTCACGTGTCGTATGTCGCGGAGTTAAAGATCGACGGGTTGAAAATCGTTTTTGAATACGAAAAAGGGATCTTGAAAACCGCCGCTACGCGAGGAGACGGCATCGTTGGGGAGGATGTCACGCAAAATATCAAAACGATCGAATCCGTACCGCTTTCACTCACACGCGAGGTCGACATCATTGTCGAAGGAGAAGTATGGATGAGTTCAAAAAATTTGGAGCTGCTCAACAAGGCTCAAGAAAAGGCGGGGAAGCCGCTCTATGCAAATCCGCGCAATGTCGCTGCTGGTTCTATCCGTCAGCTCGATCCCGCCATTGCCGCCTCACGCAAACTCGACGTTTTTATCTACGATGTCGCTGCGACATCGGAGAAATTGCCGGATACACAAAGTGAGGAGCTCGCGTATTTGCGAGATCTCGGCTTCAAGGTGAATAAGAATTTTAAAATCTGTAAAAACATCGAAGACGCGATTCATTATTGGGAAGAGTGGAAAGAAAAAGGGAGGCATCAGGAATATTGGATCGACGGCGTGGTCATCAAGGTCAACGAGCGCAAATATCAGGAGGAGCTCGGTTATACCGGCAAGGCGCCGCGATTCGCGATCGCATTTAAATTCCCGGCCGAGCAGGCGACGACCGTGCTCGAAGACATCGTATTTCAAGTCGGTCGCACGGGAGTCATTACGCCGGTCGCCCACCTGCGCCCCGTATCGGTCGCAGGTACAACCGTGTCCCGCGCGACGCTTCACAACGAAGATGAGATCAAGCGTCTCGATGTGCGCATTGGAGATACGGTTGTTATCGAAAAAGCAGGCGACATCATTCCCGATATCAAGCAGGTCGTGCTCGACCTTCGTCCCAAGGGTGCAAAGCCATTCAAGTGGCCGACGCACGTACCGGCGTGTGGGGGAGACGGGCGCATCGAGCGCATCCCTGGGCAGGCTGCCTGGAGGTGTGTCGATATGCGAGGCGCCGAGCGCATGCGACGTACGCTGCAGTATTTTGCCTCCAAAAAGGCACTCGATATAGAAGGCGTCGGTGAAAAGGTCGCGGCAGCACTCTACGATAGCGGGCTCGTACAGACATTTGACGATTTTTTCACGCTGACCGAAGGTGATTTCCTCGAACTCGAAGGATTCGCCGAGATCTCGGCGAAAAAAGCGGTGGAAGCGATCAAGAAAGCGGCGAGCAATGTGCCGCTCGCGCGATTGCTCACGGGACTTTCGATTCCCAATGTAGGTGAAGAAACGGCACGCGACATTGCAGATCACTTCGGCGCGATCGACAAAGTGCGAAGTGCGACGAAAGAGGATTTGCTTGCGATCGATGGCGTCGGCGAAGTCGTCGCGGATTCGATCACGCAATGGTTCGGCGACAAAGAGAACGCAAAAATGCTCGATCGTCTCTTCAAGCACGTACGAATCGCAAAGGCCGAGAAAAAGGCGGGCTCAAAGCTGCGGGGCATGACATTCGTGTTTACCGGTGGCATGGATTCAATGAGTCGCGACGAGGCAGGGGAGAGAGTCCGTGCACTCGGCGGCAGTGTGTCGGGATCGGTATCAAAAAAGACGTCGTACGTTGTCTCGGGCGAAGAGTCGGGATCAAAATTGGACAAAGCGCGCGCCCTTGGCGTCACCGTGCTCACGGAACAAGAATTTGTTAGGATGCTCAAATGGCACAAGAGGTCAACATTGTAGCGCTCGCAAAGCTGGCGCGGCTCGAGATTTCCTCCGAAGAAGTCTCGAAGCTGGAGCGGGAAATCCCGCCAATCCTTTCGTTTATCGATACGATTCAGAGGGCTTCTGCTGATGCGCAAAGTGGCGATCCGGAGCTTCGTAATGTCATGCGCGACGACGACCATCCAGACGAAAGCGGTATCTACACCGAAGACCTCCTCCAAGATGCGCCGGAGAAAAAGGACAACAAGATCGTCGTCAAGCAGGTGGTTTCACGAAAAAAATAATATGGATCTCAAGAAACTCACGGTAGCGCAGGCACGTCGGGATTTGGATGCAAAAAAATACTCTTCGCTCGATCTCACCAATGCGTATTTGAAGCAGATTGCCGAAAAGGATGGCGATATCCATGCGTATCTGGAAGTGTGGGGAGATTCCGCGCGAGCGGAGGCAAAAGCGGCGGACGAGCGTATTGCGCGCGGAGAATCGGCACCGCTTCTGGGCATTCCCGTTGCGATGAAAGACAATATTTTGATTCATGGCCGCCATGCGAGTAGTGCCTCGAAAATTCTCGAGAATTATGTCGCGTCGTACGACGCGACCGTCGTGAAGAAATTGAAGGCGCAGGGTGCCGTCTTCCTCGGTCGCACCAACATGGACGAATTCGCGATGGGAAGCTCCACCGAGAACTCTGCATTTGGCCCGACGAAAAATCCTATCGACACAGAGCGCGTCCCCGGAGGATCGTCCGGCGGCTCCGCCGCTGCACTCGCGGCAGATATGGCACTCGCTTCCTACGGCTCCGACACCGGTGGCTCTATTCGTCAGCCGGCAGCACACTGCGGACTCATCGGGCTCAAGCCCACCTATGGCGCAGTGTCCCGCTTCGGGCTCATGGCGATGGGCTCCTCGCTCGATCAGATTGGACCCTTTGGCAAAACGATCGAAGACGTGCGCATCCTCTTTGATGCTGTTGCCGGGCATGATCCGCACGATGGGACGTCGCTGCCGGATAATACGAAGTCCGCCCAAGGCGGATCGGCCTTGGGCCGAAAGCCGAAAGTGATCGGCGTGCCGCGCGCATTTCTAAAGAGTGGAGTCGACCCCGACCTCTTGAAAATATTCGAGCAACGCTTGGAGGATTTGAAAGGGAAGGGCTACGAGATCCGCGATATCGAGATGCCGACACTGCCGTATGGACTTGCCGTGTACTATATCGTGATGCCTGCAGAGGTCTCCACAAATCTCGCGAGATACGACGGCATTCGCTACGGACTCTCGATCCCAGCAGAGACGATCGGCGATGTGTATGGAAAAAGTCGCGGAGCTGGATTCGGCGCCGAGGTCCGTCGTCGTATCATCCTCGGCACCTACGTTCTCTCAGCGGGATATGCCGATGCCTACTATCGAAAGGCGCGAGCCGTGCGAGCGACGATTCGCGACGAGTTTGCGAGCGCTTTCAAGGAGGTTGATGCGATTGCAGTTCCCACGACGCCATCGCCCGCATTCAAGATTGGGGAGAAAGCGGCAGATCCGCTCGCGATGTATGCAGAAGACATTTTTTCAGTCCCCGTGAATCTCGCGGGCGTGCCTGCAATCTCGATTCCGATGGGGTACGTAGAAAGGGAAGGCAAGCAGCTGCCAGTCGGATTTCAAATCATCGCGCCGCACAGCGCGGAAGAAACATTGTTCACGATTGGAGCCGAGATTGAGTCAAAGTGACCTTATAATGGAGTAATGGAAGGAGATCCCACGATCGGCAGTACGCTCGGCTGGTTTGCGTGGTTTTTGGGTGATGTGGCATTCAAATGGATACCGGCGACCGTTATCGCACTTACACAAGTCGGCGACAGTGGCCTGGGGACGCCGCCGCCCCTGCAACCCATCACTGCACCAGTCACCACATCAGATGTCGCCAATTACCTGGCTCAGTCCTCGGACCCGAGGATCTACGACGTTTTGTATCACAGCTGGAGCACGTACACTTCTTTCATCACGATCGTCTGCCTCGCACTTGCCGGCGTATTGATCTACTCGATTATCCGCATACGACAGATCAGACACATGGAGCACCAGAAATTCATGACGACCGCACATACGGTGGTGTCGCGAGATTTGCCGAAGACACAGCTTCGCTGGAATCATATTTTGGAGCAAGTAGGCTCGGATTCAGAACAGAATTGGCGACTCGCAGTCCTCGAAGCAGATATTATGCTCAACGAGCTTTTGGATATGCAGGGGTACAAGGGTGAGACGATGGGCGACAAGATGCGTCAGGTGGATCGCTCAAGCTTCAATACGATCGATATCGCGTGGGAGGCCCACCGCGTACGCAACAGGATCGCGCATGAAGGCATGTCGCACTTTATGAATGCGCGCGAAGTGCGGCGTGTGATCGGACTCTACGAACGTGTCTTCAGGGAATTTCGCATCATTCAGTAGCCGGAAATAATACTTTGACATTTCAGAAATAGAAAGTTAGGGTGCTACAAGTTGAACAAGGGAGGTAATAATGGCGTATGACAGTGACGGATTTAGTTCGTACATTGTGCGTGGCGGCAAGAGAGAGTTCATCAACCCCGAAAAAGCCAGTATGAAGATGGGGGATGACGAAGTCTTCCGATTCGACGGCAAGAGCGGACTTCTGGAACTCTCGATGAGTCAGGTCGACATCGACTTCCTGATCAAGGGATACGGTGGATTACCCATCGTACAAATGCAGGTGCCAGCGCCATTCGAGCAGCCAATCGTTCAGAATGTAAAAGAGATACGGCCACTTCCGAAAAAGGACGGCACGTTCTTGATGACTTTTTCTTCGGAAGAACCTGAAAAATCTCAAGCGGCTCAAGCTGCACAGCGGCCTGCCCGCCGCGGATGGTTACGCAGAATCTTTGGTTGAACATTTCAGCGCACGACCGATCAGGTACGGCGCTTTTTCTTTATCTAAAATATTCACGCAAAAATTCCGCTTTCGCGGAATCCTTGCATTTTCGTGTTGCGGGGGCAAGAACCCTGGGAAACCCACGGTTTTCCCAGACCTTCCTCCACGGGGAAACAAATGTTTCCCCGACCCCCTTCAATTCCAGCCCCCGCAACACGCTCTTAAAACAAAAACGCCTCCTTAAAGGAAGTGTTTTTGTCATTACGTGTTGCGGGGGCTGGAATTGCACCAGCGACCTCCAGGTTATGAGCCTGGCGAGCTACTCCTGCTCCACCCCGCTAGGACGCAATATACTCCAAAAGAGATGGAGTCGCAATTAAAACTGTCTCTGAAAATGTCGCACTATGTATAATAATTATCGCATTGATTGACAATGAGCGCGTGAAAAGGAAGTATGACCGCAGTGTTCCAAGAACAATTGGAAGGAAATATGGACATGACAAAACAACAGAAGACCGGCGCAGAAAACGCGAGATGGGATCTCAGCTTCCTATATTCAGGAGTCGATGATCCGCAACTCGATCGTGATTTTACGCAGTGGAAATCAATGGCGAAGCGCTTCAATGCAGCGTATCGCGGCATTCTCACGCACGAGCTAGGGAACGCAATCGCAGATTACGCGGCGCTTGTGGTGCTGAGCAATAAAATCGGTTACTACCTAATGTTTCTCCTCACGCTCGACACCGATGATAGTGCGGCGAAGCGCAAGAGGACCGAGATCGACCGAGGCTTCAATCAGGTCAGTGGCGATTATCTCGAATTCTTCACGATCGAAATCGCGAATATGCCGCAGACTTCACTCGATGCATTGTATGCAAACGACTACAGGGTCGGTCAGCATCGTCCGTGGATCGAAAAAATCCGTCTTTTCCGGAAACATCAGTTGGGTGTAGAGGTGGAATCGGCGCTTACCAAGCGAGGCGAGTTCGGTGCCGGTGCATGGTCGGAATTTTTCGACGAGCTCGAATCCGATCTGCACTTCTCCTATCACGACAAGGAAGGGAAGCTCGAAGAAATTCTGCATGACATGACCGTGTCGAAAGATGCAGAAGATCGCGCAACGATACTGAAAATCGTCAACGATGGACTCAAGAAAAATTTCATCAAGTATTCGGCGCAGACGCTCAATATGGCGATTGGGCAAAAGGCGGTCGAAGACCATGAGCGCGGATTCGTGCACCCGATGGAGGCACGCAACAAAGAGAGTCTCATACCCGACGCCGTCGTCGAAGCGCTTCACGCATCTGTTATCAATGCGAGTCCTTTGGTCCATCGGTACTACAAATTGAAAGCAGCACATCTGGGGTTGGAAAAACTGCGCTGGAGTGATCGCAATGCTCCGATGCCCTTTGAAGACACATCAGTAGTCTCATGGGACGATGCACTCAAAATAGTGATCGCTGCATATGAGAGCTTCAGCCCGACGCTCGCCGGATTGATCCGTCAATTTGTCGACAAGAAATGGATCGATGCCCCCGTGACTCCGACGAAGCAGGGTGGTGCGTACAATGCCTCCGCGTATCTGCCGAATGGCACTTTTGCGCTTACGACGATGAACTATCTTGGCTCGTCACGCGACGTCGCCACGTTGGCACACGAGCTTGGTCACGGAGTGCATGGAATACTTGCCGGTGAAGCGCAGGGACCTCTCATGATGAGGGCGCCAATGGCGTATTGCGAAACAGCGTCTGTCTTCGGTGAAATGGTCACGTTCAACAACCTTAAAGCTGGACTTGCGCAGAAGGGCGATCCAAAGATGATGCTCGCGCTCGTCATGGGTAAACTCGACGACATGGTCAACACGGTCGTGCGGCAAATCGGCTTCTCCAATTTCGAGCGTCGTGCACATGCGATGGATAGCGCCACGATGACGCGCGGGAAAACCGATCGGCTCTCTGTCGAAGATTTCGACCGGATCTGGGCTGAGACTCGCAATGAACTCTACGGTAAGCCGGGCGATGTGTTCACGTATGAAAATACAGAGCATCTCTGGTCGTATGTGGGTCACTTCCATCGTCCATTCTATGTGTATGCGTACGCATTCGGAGAACTTCTCACGCATTCGCTCTATGCCAAGAGGGGTGAATTCGGCGATCGCTTCGAGTCGCTCTATCTTGATCTGCTTCGATCCGGCGGCACGAAGGATGTCGTGGAGTTACTGAAGCCCTTCAATCTCGATCCGACCGATCCGGATTTCTGGAACGCCGGCATTGAAGTCAGTATCGGCGCATTTGTCAAAGAGGCAGAAGACCTCTCAAGGCAGATGGGCGTGAGTGTCTAGAGATTATTCAATAATCCCCGCGAGCATGGGCTCGCGGGGCTCTTTTTTAGTCGGCAATGAAAGCGATGACGACCTGGGTCAGACTGAAGAATGCAATCGCGATGATCCCGTACAAAAAGCGATTCCAGTCGAATGACAGCACCCCATACGTGACGGCATAGACGCAATACGTCGCTGCCAATATCCAGAGGCAGGAGTTGATGAGAAGCAACTTTTTCCAGATTGTTTTCATAGCGTAGAGATACTGTAACTATAGCAAAGTGTTCCTCAGTCTTTTACGAAGCTGCGCGTAAGCTCTACCTTTCAATTTTAATGCCGCTTCACGTAATCGAGCATCTTTCTCGACTTTATATGCTTCGTAATAGAGTAGCTCAAGAGGTCTTCGAGGCCTGGTCGATTTCACATCGCCATCGTTATGTTCTTTCAGGCGTCGTTTAAGATCCGTAGTTGAGCCGATGTAGCTTTTCCCGTCACTCTTGCTGCGAATTACATATACGTAAAACATAACTGATTCAGGGTGTCAGGACACCACACCAATAGCTGTCACTTGTAATCACATCTCAAAATACCATATGCACCGGCGTCTGATTCCGTTGAGAATTTCAACTATTGGTGTGGTGTCAGGGGCGGGAGTCGAACCCGCGACCTTAGCGTTATGAATGCTATGCTCTAACCATCTGAGCTACCCTGACAAGTGAGCCGCAAAGTGAGAATTCAAGGATTCTCATTTTCGGCGAACGCCGTCAGGGCATGAGCTGGCGATTACCCTGACCCGTACCCCTAAATACTACTGATTTTTAGCCCGTAATCAAAGGCATGCAAGAAAAGGGACGCACCGAATGCGTCCCTTATGTGTGCACAAATATCAGATACAGACCCGCGGTGATTGAGAGGCCTCCACCGATACTGAGTATAAGTTTCAGATTTTCTCGAAGCCACGGGAGAAGGGAGAACACTTTCACGAATCCTATCCACGTGAGGAGTCCGCCGATCGAAAACCCGAGCAAGATGAGATCCAGATGACCCTTAGCACTTTCTGCGTGTACACCGAAGTTCGTAAGTACGATGCCGACGAGCAGGAAATTTTGCGGCAGGACCGATCCGAGGAATGGGGTCAGGAACAAGCCCCTTTCTGCCACCGTATTTCGAAGTGCCGTAAAAATCAGAAACGTTCCCACTGCAATAAGTCCTACACCACGTACGACATGGCTTAGAAAGAATGTGCTCAGGAGCGCACCTGTGCCCGGCGATAAGAACTCAGCAATCTGGCTCCCAATGAGATACATGAGGACCATGAGAATGTCGCCCGTGACTCCGCCGAGCGCGACGATGATTGCCGCTTTCCATCCTCTGCTGACGAAGATGTGAATAGCCCAAATACCAAAGGGACCAAGAGGGACACTCACACAAAAGCCGGCGAGCATACCCAGTGCAAACTGCGACACGGGCTTCTCCCCACCTTGTTTCAAGAATATTCGCTACTCAAAATGGTAGCACCTAATACATTCAGTCAAAACCACATTGCTTTACAGATTGCGATTGATCAATTTTTTAAACCTCGGATGTTTTAGGTGGCGTAGAGCCTTTGTCTCAATGCCGCGGATGAGCTCTTTGGTTCCTCCATAGACGTTCGCCACTTCTTCGAGCGTGCAATCAGGTGCAAGAGGATACTTTTCCGCCTGTTCTTGGTTTAGTGCGCCCAACATCGCAAGAAAGAGCCGCTCCGCTCCATTGTATTTTTCTAGTTCGGTATCTGTAAGGGGCTCTCGATCGGCCTTGTGTGCCTGCTCTAAGAGCTCAACAAAATGCATAGTACGGCCCGTGGCACTCGTCCCGCGTAATTTCTTGTCCTCCATTACGCTTCGCGCACGTCTCAACAAATCATCGATCGGCTCCTTCTCGAGAGTTTCTTCCGGAAGTGAAAAATAAAATCCGCCGTTGATGAGTGCCCGAATATCAATCGGTTTACTGGGGATTATTCCGAATCGCATACAGAGAATAAGCTCCTCTCTGGGAGGTAACTGCGATATCGCTTCGTGTAAGAGCTCTGCGCGCTCCGTCTCAAGTGTTGCGTTTTCCGACGACTCAGAAAAAAGCGGGTTTCCGTTCAGATCAATACGCTCAGGTAATGCTTCCGCAAACGATTCATCAAGTGGATCAAAGCGACTTTGTATGAAGTATGTACGTTCAAATTTATCGAGCGATGCCTCTGTGGGTGGCCAAATCATTTCCTTTTCGTGCAGTGCCGCAGCAAGAACTCTCCGGTCACGAATTCCGGCCTCTTCCAGGGGTTTTTTCAATTTGTGATACTGGGAGCGGATTGTTGATGTGTGTGCAGGAAGATGGACCACTCGTCTTTTTTCGGCTATGAATCTGCGCATCCGAGACTCGGCATACATGAGCGCGACAGTACCGAAGGTCGCCCTCCCAGGCTCCCATTTGACAAAAGCTCTCGTCAATCCCATGAGTCCCTCTTGAAATATATCGTCAGGCTGAAGATCAGAGCCGCCCTGCCTTTTCCAAACACGAGCCTGTGCTCGCAATACGAGTCCCACGTTCATCCGCACGGCTTCTTCCAGTGCTTTTGCGTCGCCATTTTTTGCGTTTGCGTATAGTGCCTCGCGATCTTCTTTCGTAATGTGTTTGCCGGAGTGTCGCTCGTACATTTCCCCCTTATCCCAAATATATTTTTGAGGAAAGAGCGTGAGTGTGGGTAATTCGCCGAGACGCGCCTTGAATTCGGGGGAGTCGGTAATGTCGGGATTGCCGCTATCAAAAGCATCGACGATCTTCTGGAGCTCCTCATCTATTTCCCGTGGCTCGTCAGGTGCGCCATCTTGTTTTTCGGCAGGATTACGCCGCATCGTCTCTTTTTTTGATTCTTGTGGTGGAAATGGAAAGGCGTGTGGGTCAAACCGTGGTCGCTTTGGCAGTTCGTCCAAAATCCCTTGTGCAGACTCGTCGAGTGACGCCGTCCTTTCGGGGTCGACAAGTTCGATGGTGGGATCTTCGACCGGCGCCCCCGTCGGTAAGAGAGGAGTTTCGGGGTGCTGAATTTTTTCTTCATCCGGTATGAATCCGGCAGCCCGAAGTTTCTCCACGTCTTTTCGATGCTCAATGATGAGTAGGCCGTTTTCTTCCCAGGGAAAAATACCGAGGTCGGTTAGATTTTCAAGAATCCTATCTTTTTGCTCAGCAGATATTAAAGGGACGACAAATTCGCGTCTATCCTGACGGTACAAGCCCCTGCTTGTAGCACCGGTTCTCGGAGCATTTCTAAATTCTTCCTGGAGATTGAGGACTGCCTGTCGCACCGCCTCAAAGTCTCCCTGGATCACCTCTGCCAGTTCTTCGAAATCAATCGTTCTATTCTTTTCGGCACCGCCTTCATTTGTTTTACTCAATGCGATCCGCTCCTTCATAGAGATGAGTATAGCAGTTTGGAGCTACTGTCTACTTGCGCGGTCAGTGTGGGCTTGCGCTCGGGAGGATGGGGAAATAGAGTGATTTCAGGAATAGTAGGGGAGGTTGCGGTGAGCACAGTTGTACCCGTGAGCGGCACATTTGCCGAGCGGCGAAGGATTCAGGAAGACGTCGCAGAAGGACTGCATAGTCTTGGATCTCGTGAAGGCACACGATTCTTTATGAATACAGTGCATTATCCGCCCTGGGATGAGAGCGACATCATAGTGGTTCCCGGCAAACTCAAGCTGGTTCAGAAAAGACCCGAAGAACCTGAGAAGATATACCGAAATCAATATTTATCACCCGATTTTCTCGTTGTCCTCGAAAAACCTGATACGCAGTTATATCTCCTTCGTGATTTTCTTCCGAGTTATCGGGCCGAAGCGGGAACGGTCAAGGGTTTCCAGGTGCTCGCGGCAGTCGCGTTTGGTCTTGTCGTCTCTTCCATGCTCGCGGTGGGGTATGGGTTCGGGTGGTGGAGTTTCCTGTATGCTCTTGCGACGGCGATCATGATAGTTATGTATTTCGCGCATGAGTATAGATTGAAAGCGTGGTTCATCGGCATGTGGGGGGCGCTCTTCATCCGGCGACAAGTTTCGCTCGGTAGGAAATCGCTCGAGGAGTATTGGACACTGGTCGACCACCTCTCGCGCAGCGACGAGCCCGACGTAGCCATCGTCAATCGGATGATCCTGAAATTCATTTAAAACAAAGCACCTGGGAAAACCCCAGGTGCTTCCTTTGCGCGAGTGACGGGACTCGAACCCGCAGCCTCTTCCGTGCACGTTATCCGCTATTTTCATAGTGGCATGGACTATATCTTCACCATAGAAGGAAATTCCGTAGGTGCTCCGGTATCTAGTCTCTACGGCGCCCCCAACTTAATTCAGAAGGGGTTCCCTCGGTATTCGCATATCCGTCAGATTGACGAACTTAGCCTTCACCGATATCCCAGAGAGTTTCAATCGGCCTTTTCGACAGAAAGCTGCACATCTACAGGGAAGTGCTCTAACCAATTGAGCTACACCCGCATTTGATACAGAGTCTGCATCGCCCTCTTGAATATACGACGTTTTCGAGGCAAGCAGAGGTCTGTAGCAGCCACATTATGATACATGAGTCTATAGAGTGCAAGGCTGTCGCGATGACTAAGTATCAGTTCGAACCCACTGCGATTACTTTTTTTCACAATAAATCCCTTCTTAATCCCGTGTGTCTTCAGGGCATTATGTAACCCGACAAGGAAAGTATTACTTCCAGAAATGAAACGTGAAGAAAATACCCATCTTTCTTTGTCTCGATCTTTTGCCCAATGTTTTTTGAAATATACATTGCCATCCCCGTCAAAGTAGCCACGCACAAAATCACCGATATACTCGGCGGGAACCGGAGGAAAAAGTATTATTTTTGATTTATTTTGCGAAAATCCACGAGCTTTCAAGTCCGCGAACATCTTTAAGCTACCGAATTGTATCCGGTATGCGGGCTTCCACTTCTCATTCATCTCATTTAGTTTTCTCACTCCAATGCGATGGCTCGATTTAAATGCATTACGAACGTGCGTGATCAGGATCTTGTCGGTGCTGTGGAATTCAATAAAATGTGCGCCGCGATTATTTTTGATCATTGCTCCGTCCGCGGCAAAATAGCCGAGCACATATGCCATCCGAGACGACCAGGTGCTAAAAAAATCGTGATCAACTTCTTTAAAAACAGGTGCCACAGATACAGTTTACCGCATGACAGTGCGTGTGTATAACCAAGGATAGTTGCATCTGCAACATAGTATACTAATCGCATGTCAGAAAAGCACAGTATTAATCTGAAGATAGGGGGTGAAAAGCCCATGTCGACACCAGAGCAGCAAAATACTCTTGAAGTGAAGAAGGTTACCCACGAAGAATTTCCCAAATTGGCGCGTCAGATCCGGGGCCTCGGCCGCAACGCACTTGATACCCATGAAGGAACGGGATTTTCCGAACGAGAGGAAGACGTACAAGATCTTGATCGTAAGTATTTGGAAGCCGCCAAACATGGCGATTTGTATGTGGGGGTAAAGAACGATGTCGTGATCGCGTTTGTCGCCCTCAAGAAAACAGGGGATGGGGCGGGGAAGAAAGCGATCATCGAGCAGATACGGTATGCGGCGGGTATGCACAGGCCGGATCGAATTGTTGGAGATATTCTTATGCACATAAAGTCCGATCTCGAACACAAGGGGATTTACCATACTGAGATCGAGACGGAGGGCGGACACCACAATCTCGACAATGTAGAAGGGGCGGCGTGGTTTCAAAAAATGTTTGAGATCACGGATTCAAAGGCGGCAAATGCGCACGATCTCGATGCGCACGTGTAGAATGCATGTATGAAAACGCCTCGTGAGATCTACGCGGCATACAAGATCATGCCGAATTTGCAGCTCCACCAGCTGCGTGTCGCGGCAGTGGGGAAGCGTATCGCCGAGAGTGCGCCCTACGCCCTTGATGTGAATTCGATCGTTCTCGCAAGCCTTTTTCACGACATGGGTAACATCATAAAATCTGATTTTTCCGTTTTCCCCGAATTCGCAGAGCCGGAGGGTGTCGAGCATTGGGAAAAGGTAAAAGCAGACTTTATTCAAAAATACGGACAGAAAACTCATCGGGCCAATGTCATGATCGCTCAGGAGCTAAAGCTCTCGCGGCGGGTGGTCGATATTATCGATGCGGTCGGCTTTTCAAATATCAAAAACGTCTCAGATGCCGACTTGTGGGAAGAGAAGATCGTGGAATATTCGGATTGTCGCGTAGGACCCAAGGGCGTGCTTTCCCTCAAAGACCGTCACGAAGAGGCGCATCATCGGTACATGTCACATATGCCGCAGAGTGAAAAGTATTCAGAAGATGAATATATGCAATTGATCGCTTCGGCCGCGGCGATTGAGACCCAAATCTTCGCCATGAGCCTGATCGCTCCGTCCGACATAACCGACGCCGCGATCGCACCGATCATTGAGCAATTGTGGGACTATCCCGTCACGGCGTAGAAAAGCAATACCTGTAAGATATAATGGTCTAATGTTATCGAAGGATGCATTGGAGGAGCTTTACTTACAAAAAAGACTGCCGGTATCGTTCATAGCTAGTCGATTAAAATGCTCGGAAGGCAAGATAAATTACTGGCTTGCCGAGTATAAAATTCAAAAACGAACGATCAGCGACGCCATATACAACAAATGGAATCCGCTGGGAGACCCTTTCTCAATAAAGAAACCAAGAACGATTGAGCAGGCCATCCTTTACGGTATCGGAATCGGACTGTACTGGGGTGAGGGCACGAAAAGTAATAAAGTCTCAGTCCGACTAGGTAACACCGATCCGCGACTGATAAAAAAATTCATTCAATTTCTAACAAACATATATCAGATCGATAAAAGGAAGCTACACTTCGGGCTGCAGATTTTTTCAGACATGAACGCCGATGTGGCACTTGATTTCTGGACATCCGCATTAAAAATTTCTCGGAAACAATTCTACAAAGTAATCGTTACTCCGTATCGCGGGGTAGGGAACTATCGCCAGAAAACAAAACACGGTGTTCTTACGGTTTACTTCAACAACAGAAAATTGCGTGATATTATCTGCCATGCCATCGAAGAACAATCGATGAGCTAAGCCGACGTAGCTCAGTTGGTAGAGCACGTCCTTGGTAAAGAAAATTGCCCGCTGGTGGAGCAATCTACCAGATGTAACTCGAATAACGGTTAAAGGCCTCCCGGAGGTTCAGACCGTGGCGAATCGACCGGATTCGCCCGAACGACTGACAAGAGCGACTCACGTAGTCGAATATACAGTCTAATCCTCTGATAATTCATAAACAGAGGTAGGAAATGAAGGACGAGGTCACCGGTTCAATCCCGGTCGTCGGCTCCAAATGCTAGGGCTATATGCAGGCCACTTTAAAAAATTAAAGTGGTATGATGTTACGATGAACGCAAAGAAGCCCAGGACCCCGTGTCGCAATTGTGGTAAAGAGCCTTATCGTTCATACTACAAATACTGCAGCAACGTGTGTCAGATCGAATACCAATTCACACTCTATATCGCAAGATGGAAAAGAGGAGAGGTGAGCGGTTTGCAGACTATCGGTACTGTCTCGCCGCATCTCAAAAGATACCTTCGTCAGAAATTTGGAAACAAGTGTTGTTTATGCGGATGGGCCGCTGTCAATAAAAAAACCGGCCTCGTTCCGCTTGTTGCCGATCATATAGATGGAGATTGGCGAAACAATATCGAGGATAATCTAAGGCTCTTGTGCCCCAATTGTGATTCACTCAGTCCCACCTTTGCAGCTTTGAACAAAGGTAACGGAAGAAAGAACCGGGCAGTAAGTAA
Organism: uncultured Candidatus Saccharibacteria bacterium; assembly: GCA_964623775.1. GTDB lineage: Bacteria > Patescibacteriota > Minisyncoccia > Phycocordibacterales > UBA2100 > UBA10103. The sequence goes on from CAZUVH010000006.1 coordinate 28,444, forward strand.
TCGCGTCAAAGAAGGTCGTATGCTGATTGAAAAACAACGCATTAAGAGAAAGATCCGCGTATTACCGTATTCTGTTTGAATGAGTCATGATGTGCTATATTCTTATCTCATACACTGCCGCCTTAGCTCAGTTGGTAGAGCACAGCTTTCGTAAAGCTGGGGTCCGGAGTTCGATCCTCCGAGGCGGCTCAGGTTATACTTAACAACCATGATCAAAAGATTTTTATTCGCTTTTTGGGGTCCGATTCTTGCAACGATAGTCGGGCTCATTGCAGTCGCTCTGTGGGGTGGGGTCACCGCATTCGTGATTGCAATCCTGCTCGTGATTCTTGAAGTCACGCTCTCGTTCGACAACGCCGTCGTCAATGCAAAAGTACTAAAGCAATTGTCTGAGAAATGGCAGCACCGATTCCTCACATGGGGTATTTTCGTCTCGGTCGTCCTGACACGAGCACTGTTGCCGATCGCGATTGTCGCGATATCGACCGGCGTTTCCTATTTCACGATCGCGCACATCGCGCTCTATGACTCAGAGCACTATGCCGAGCTCCTTGAAGGCGCGCACATTATCATCTCGGCATTCGGCGGCATTTTCCTGACCATCGTCGGCCTCAGGTACTTCTTCGATAAAGAAAAACAAGTGCATTGGATTCAGTCGGTCGAGAAGAAACTGGCCGAATGGGGGACGATCGAATCTGTCGTTATCGGCCTCGCGCTCCTCATCCTTTTCATAATCGCGTTTGCACTACCCGATCACCGCACCGAAGTCTTGTTCTCGGGGCTCGCAGGCGTGCTGGTATTCATCGTATTGCAGGGAATCATCAGTGCGTTTGGCGCCGAGTCGTACAAAATGCATCACACTGGCTTCGCACTTTTCGCGTATCTCAACGTCCTCGACGCAGCCTTCTCTCTCGATAGCGTCGTCGGAGCATTCGCGCTCTCGACGCAGCTTCCCGTCATCATCGTCGGCCTCGGCGCGGGTGCGTATTTCGTCCGATCACTCACCGTCTACATGGTGCAACACAAAGTCCTCGATGAACTCATATACATCGAGCACGGAGCGCACTGGGCGATCCTCGGTCTTGCCGGCGCGATGCTCGGGAGCATGTTCATTAATTTGCCCGAGCCCATCACGGGCTTGATCGGTCTCACGCTCGTCATACTCGCGTACATTTCTTCGATTAAAATCGAAAACAAGACCCTATAAGGGTATACTCGAGAGATGCCGAAAGATAAAATCGAGGCGCGCATCAAAGAGATAGAGGGAGCGATGGGAAGCCCCGATTTTTGGAATGATAAAGACAGGGCGCAGGCAGTACTCAAGGAATATCAGGATTTGAAGGCCAAGCTTGCGGGTGGAGGGGGATACGACAAGAGTGACGCGATCGTCACGATCGTCTCCGGCGCTGGAGGCGACGATGCGGAGGATTTCTCGCGCATGCTTTTTTCCATGTACGGCAAATACGTAGCGGGCCGCGGATGGCGCATCTCAATGCTCTCGTCCAATGAAAATTCAATGGGTGGATTTCGAAGTGTTTCGTTTGAGGTAATCGGTGGCGGAGCCTACGGTGCGCTCAAGAACGAGGCGGGCGTCCATCGCCTTGTGCGCATGTCACCGTTCAATTCCGCCGGCAAACGCCAGACATCATTTTCACTCGTCGAGGTCCTGCCGAAGCTCCCAGATGTAGGAGAGGCGCATGTCCCCGAGAGCGATCTCGAGATCACCGTGGCCCGCTCAGGCGGCCCTGGTGGGCAGAATGTGAATAAGCGTGACACTGCGGTGCGCATGACGCACAGGCCGACCGGCATCTCCGTGCATGTCACGAGCGAGCGCAGCCAGGTACAAAACAAAGAGAAGGCGCTCGAAATGATCCGCGGCAAACTCTTCCAGATGAAACAGGAGGCCCAGCTGCGCGAATCACGCGGCCTCTCCGTCGCCTCGAGCACCAAGATCGAGTGGGGGAGTCAGATCCGCTCCTATGTGCTCCACCCATACCAGTTGGTCAAAGACCACCGCACCAATCATGAAGAGAGAAACGTCGATAAGGTGCTTGAGGGCAGCATTCAGCCATTTATTGATGCAGAAAAAGATCTGGAACACGGCGCTATTATAGAGAACACGGACGTTTAGTAAGATCGAATCAACGGAGTTACAATATTTTCATGTCTTTAAATGAAGCTCCGAGAATAGTTCAAGGTGAACGTACACAGGAAAAAATCAGAAATGCCGCAGTTTTGTACAAAGGAAAAATATATGAGGGTGCTAGCCATGGACACGCTTTCGGCGAGCTTTTAAAGGAGTTAAAAATTAGCGACCCAGAATTGTTTAAAAAAGTGCATGGTGACGAATTCGAGCTTGTTACGATATTAGAGGCCGAGGAGGGTGGTTCAAGCAATTTTGAGGGTTTTGTCACAAATACTGGCAGATACGTCGGCAGATCTGAGGCGACCGTCATCGCCGAACGAGCACGACAGCTGAAAAAACGAAAAGATTTGGGCAGCGACCTGTACTCCGAAGATTTGGTCGGCTGAGTCACAGTTCCTGTCCCGTTAAAAATGAATTTTCACGATTCGCACATTAGGCGGTATAATTATCTGCGTTGTTTATGATCTATTACGACAAGGTTACGAAGCAGTACGCAGACACCGCGCTCCCCGCGGTCGCAGATATCAACCTTCATATAGAGCCGGGAGAATTCGTCTCAATCGTGGGTCACTCCGGCGCGGGCAAGACGACACTCCTCAAGATGCTTTTTGCGGAAGTGTATCCTACCGAGGGCACGGTGCATTTCGGCTCTCACGATATCGCCAAGTTGAAAAACGGCGATCTTCTCCGATTGCGCCGCAATATCGGCACTATTTTTCAGGACTTCCGGCTTCTTCCCACAAAAACTGTTTATGAAAATATCGCATTCGCACTCGAAGTGGCGGGCAAATCCGACGAAGATATCGAGGCCGATGTGCCGCACGTGCTTGATCTCGTGGGCTTAAGCGAGAAGATCTGGAGTTTCCCCAACGCACTCTCCGGAGGGGAGCAACAGCGAGTCGCGATCGCCCGCGCAATCGTCAATCAGCCCGATGTTCTTATTGCCGATGAGCCGACGGGTAATCTTGATCCGATCAATACACACGATGTCGTCGGTATCCTCAAGAAGATCAATGACTTGGGCACGACCGTCATTCTCACGACGCACAATAAATCCGTCGTCGATTCCGTGGGTCGCCGCGTGGTCACCATGGATCAGGGCAGGATCGTGCGTGACGATCGGCAGGGGAAATACGTCTTGTGAAATAACGAGCCGAAGGCGACTATATTTCACTAGACCCAGCACCACTTTTGTATGCACAGCAATTTTCCACCTAGCAACCTCGTTGAGAGCGTTCCAACCAACGCGTATAATGTACCTATGGTTTTGTATACAAAAGTGGTGCTGGGTGTAAGAGTTTCTAAGCTCGTAATACTCGTTAAGAATCTCTAACATGGCTCTCTGGGTTAATGTCAAACGTGTCACTCGCTATGGCCTCATTGGTTTCATACGCAACGGCTTCGTCTCACTCTCGGCGATCCTGATCATGACGATCACGCTCTTCGTGGTCGCCTCGCTCCTCATCTCGGGAGCGGCACTGCGCTCTGTGCTCGCTGACCTCACGAGCAAGGTGGACGTAACGGTTTATTTTCTTCCCACTGCTGCGCAGTCGCAGATAGACAATGCAAAGAGAGATCTTGAGAGCCTGCCGCAGGTTGCCTCCGTCACGTATGAGAGCCCCGAGCAAGCGCTTGAGCAATTCAGGGAGCGTCACAAGGGTAATCAGGTAGAGCTGCAGGCGCTCGATCTCTTGAGCAGCAATCCCTTCGGTGCGGCGCTCGAGATTCGCGCCAAGCAGACCTCTCAATACGAGAGCATTGCAAAGTACCTCAGTGATAAGCAGGCCTCCGATCAGGCGCTCGCCTCCGCTATTCACGACGTCAATTTCTACCAAAACAAAACCGCAATCGATCGACTCACGGCCATCATAGAAACAAGTCAGCGTCTTGGAGTTGCACTTGCCATCGTGCTCGGACTCTCCTCGCTCCTCATCGCATTCAACACTGTGCGCCTCGCCATCTACACGGCACGCGACGAGATCGGCGTGATGAATCTTGTCGGTGCGGGCCACTGGTTCGTGCGCGGCCCCTTTATGATCGCGGGCATATTGTACGGAGCCGTGAGCGGCGTCATCGTCCTCGCGGTCATGTATCCACTTGCCGCCTGGATCGGCCCTGCTTCTGAGCAATTTTTCGGCACGTTCAACGTCTTTACGTACTTCATCAGCTCATTCGCATTTCTTTTCTTTGTCGTGATGGGTTCCGGCATCGTTCTCGGCGCGCTATCCAGCTATCTGGCAGTACGTAGGTATTTGTACACGTAAAATTATGGCCGAAGCGAGCGCAAATCCGAAATACATTTTCGTAGTTGGCGGAGTCATGTCCGGCATCGGCAAGGGTGTCGCCTCATCCTCTATTGCTCGCATACTCAAATCCAAGGGCTACAAAGTGACTGCCATCAAGATCGATCCATATATCAACGTCGATGCGGGCACCATGAATCCGACAGAGCATGGCGAGGTCTTTGTCCTCGACGACGGATACGAGACAGACCAAGACATGGGCAATTACGAGCGTTTCCTCGATGAATCGCTGCCGTCGATCAACTACATGACGACCGGTCGCGTGTATCAGGAAGTCATCCGCCGCGAGAGGAACCTCGAATACAAAGGCAAGAATGTCGAGGTCGTTCCCGATGTACCACTCGAAGTCATTCGTCGCATACAGGAGGCGCAAAAGGCCGCCAAGTCCGACGTCACGATCATCGAGATCGGCGGTACGATCGGTGAGTATCAAAACATTATTTTCCTCGAAGCGGCCCGCATGCTCAAAAATAGATTCCCGCGCGACGTGGCGGTCGTTATGGTCTCATACCTGCCGGTGCCGGGAAATATCGGCGAAATGAAGACGAAGCCCACACAATATGCAGCGCGAAGCCTCAATTCGGTAGGACTCCAGGCCGACGTGATTTTGGCGCGCGCGTCGACCGCAATAGATGCAAAACGCAAGGAAAAAATCGCGATCTTCTGCAACATCAATCCGGATCACGTAATCTCTGCTCCCGATCTCCAAACCATCTACGAGGCCCCGCTCAATTACGAGAAAGATGGCATGGGCGATATTCTCTGTGACGTTCTCGGACTCGAGAAACGCAAGACCGACCTGTCGGACTGGGAAGCGTTTGTCAAAAAGATAAAGAATGGCAGCAGGGAAATAAAGATTGCTGTCGTTGGCAAATACTTCATGTCGGGCGAGTACGTCCTCTCGGATGTGTATATTTCAGTCATCGAGGCTATCAAGCATGCGGCGGCGTATCAGGATGTGAAAGTATCGCTCGCGTATCTTGATTCCGAAGAATACGAGCGTGATCCCAAGAAGCTTGAGGAGTTGCGGCAGTACGCCGGAATCGTCGTTCCCGGAGGTTTTGGTTCGCGCGGCGTTGAGGGGATTGTGCAGGCGATCAAATTCGTTCGTGAAAACAAAATCCCGTACCTCGGTCTTTGCTACGGCATGCAGTGGATGGTCGTCGAATGTGCGCGCAACATGGCAGGCCTCAAAGACGCCAACACCGCCGAGGTCAATAAAGACGCGCCGCATCCGGTCATCGACATCATGGAGGATCAGAAAGAAAAGGTCATCAAGCAAGATTTTGGCGGTACGATGCGCCTCGGCACGTACCCATGCGCACTTACTCCAGGGAGCGTGGCACGCGAGGCGTATGGGAAAGACCAAATCGACGAGCGTCACCGCCACCGCTACGAAGTAAATCCAAAGTATATTGAGCAGATCGAAAAAGCCGGACTTGTCTTCAGTGGGAAGTCCCCATCGGGCGTTCTTATGGAAATAGCCGAATTGCCCAAGAACGTACACCCATTTTTCGTCGGATCACAATTCCATCCCGAGCTTCTCTCGCGCCCACTTTCTCCGCACCCGCTTTTCACTGCGTTCATCAAGGCTGCCTCGAAAGCACGTTGATCAATTCTATGCGTGAAGGTGGTCGACAGGATTGGAAGAGACCCTCGTCTTCGCCTCGGGAAAAGCAACGACCGCCGGCGGAAGTGTTGCGGGAACGCGCCCGAAAAGGCGAATGGGATCCTGATATCTGGTATCAACAGATGATGGACTCGGGCATGGTAGCTACGGAAGAAGACGCTCTAATATCGCGAAGAAAATTCCTGCTCGGTGCGGGAGCGGTTGCCGCAACACTCGTAATAGACAATGTCGGCAAATTCACTCCGCTCGCAAAATGGCTTGATGACAAAGTTGTGGGTCAGTACGACTACGATGCGGAAGTCAGTCGGGCGAAAAGCTATCTCAAGGAAAGATATGGTATTGACCTCGTAATGGGGGAGGACAAAAATAGAGAGCAAATTTTAGGTGACCCAGTGACTCTGGAAAAATACCGAACGACACTTCGAATTCTCTTTCAAGAAATATCAAAATATCCTCCTGAGATGATCCATAAGATGAGAGAAGGGCGTGTTTTCGAAATTCGAATAGTTCATACGCTCTACCGTAAAGATATAGGTAATCCGGATATACCACCAAAGCGTGTAGCGGGCACAGCTCTATGGCCCTCAGAAAAAGGGCCGACAAGAGTTGCCTTAGATGCGGGCTTTGACGAGTTTTTTCAAAGAAAAAACATCCATCACGAACTTAACCACAAGTTTGCTGAACGTAATTGGCAAGAAAGGGATAAAAAATGGGTTAGTTTTCATGCCGCAGTGTCGGTGAAACCATATCACCCAGAAAGTGCGAACGTATCGTCGGACGTGATGGCCGAAGAGCGCTACTTCCTAACTAAATATGCGTCATCAGCACCGCCTGAAGATCAAGCCGTTTGTGCAGAGTGGATGATGACGCCTTCTTTACATGTTATTTTTCTTGACCGATGGCGGAACGAAAAGGACCCAGTCACAAAAGATATTCTTGCGGCAAAATACATTGAGACAAAGAAGAATTACTCTGACTGGAGCGATGGGAAAATAGGGGATGCTTTTTGGGAATCAATCATTGCGCAGGGCGAGAAGGAGAGAGGGTCAAAATAAGGTCATTGCGCAGTGCCCCTGGCGCGTTATATTTGCACAAGACAATCAAGGGGTATGACCGATGCGACTCGTTTCGATCAATGTCGAACGTTCAAAACATCTCGATAAAGTAATTCCGTTCCTGAAGAGGCTTAATCCTGACGTGGTATGTGTCCAAGAGCTGCTGCAGCGTGATATTCCACTTTTCGCACAGGTCACCAAAGGCAGCCATGTGTGGGCCCCGAATTGTGCCCATCATCCGGATCCCCCGGATCTTGAGCCGCAGATCATGGGGAGCGGTATATTTGCGAAAGGGCATGCATGTACGTCGGATGTTCGCTATTACTGCGGATCGTGGCCCAGTGCCATGTCATTCCCGGCAAAAGAATATGTTGAGGATCATTGCCTTGTCTGCCTGGATGTCGTCGCGAACGATGGTACGTATCGATTCATGACAACGCATTTCACGTGGTCCCATGGTGGGGAAGCGACGGATCTACAGCGCGAGAACATCAAAAATCTTCAACGCCTACTCGAGCAATTCGGAGATTTCATCCTGACCGGAGATTTCAATGCCCCGCGCGGTGGAGAAATTTTCCGTGAGCTTTCGTCCCGCTACAAAGACAATGTGCCTGCGTGCTACCAGACCAGTATCGACGTGAATTTGCATCGGGCCGGCAAAGTGCGACCACGTGAACTCAGTGACAAAATGGTCGACGGTCTCTTCACGACACCCGCGTACGCGGCCACGAATGTCGAACTCGTCTTTGGCATCTCCGATCATGCGGCGATCGTCGCGGATATACATAAGATCTAATTGTACAAATGCACCCATGCGCAAAGCGTATGGGTGCTTTCTGGCATAATGGGGAAGTGAATCAATTTTTCGCGTCATTTTTTGCGTCACTCCTCGCGCTTTTTCCGGTACATGGTCGGCCGGTTGCTGCGGTCGCGGCTACGCCGCGGCCACCGATCAAGGAAGCGCGGATTCTTTTTGGAGGCGACATGATGTTTGATCGCTACATCCGCGAGACTATTGAAAGTAGAGGTGATGACTACGTCCTTTCGTGCATCAAGCCACTTTTTCAAAAGGCGGACCTCGTCGTTGCCAATCTCGAAGGACCGATTACGCAAGAGCCCTCAAAAAGTCTGGGAAGTGTCGTCGGTTCGCCAAATAATTTCAAGTTTACGTTTCCAGTGTCAGTCGCCCCCATGTTGTATGAGAGCAACATTCGGCTTGTGAATCTCGGCAACAATCACATCGACAATTTTGGCACCGAGGGAGTGTTCTCGACGCTCGAAGAATTGAATAAGGCGGGAGTTGAATACTTCGGCGACCCGATTTCATGGACCGTCGCCAAAAAAACGATCGGCAACGTGCGTATTGCATTTGTGAATTACAACGAATTCATTCGGCCGACTATCGGATCAAGCGCGTCGACGACAATCGCGCAGATTCGTGCGGCGCGCGAGAGCGGTTATATCCCTGTTGTGTATACACACTGGGGTGCAGAGTACGCCACCACGTCCTCGGCTCGCCTCCATTCGCTCGCGCATCAATTCATCGACATGGGCGCCGAAATCGTGATTGGCTCGCATCCGCACGTTGTCGCCGAGAGCGAAGTCTATAAAGGAAAGCATATTTACTATTCCCTTGGCAATCTCGTGTTTGACCAGTATTGGAACGAAGCTGTAAGACGCGGGCTTGTGGTAGAAGTCCATTTCGACGGACTCGGCGTGCTGTCGGTAAAGGAAATTCCGGTCAATATCTTTCGAAGTGGCATTACGTGTCCCGACGATACACCCCCACACCAATAGCTGTCAACACACGTTAATCTCGAAACGTCACGGCACAAAAAATTTGACTATATTGTACACAATTGCAGCTATTGGTGTGGGGGTACACCGCCGGGAGGACAGATTTTGCAGTCGTAGGTCGACCTTTTTTCTTGGTACACTTTGAGTATATGTTCAAATCAAGCGGATCGGCAGCATATTTTCGCAATTTCATCTTTGGCGTCGAGGACGGCCTCGTCTCCACTGTCGCGTTTCTAGCGGGCGTATCTGTCACTGGCATCGACGTAAAGACCCTTTTTATAAGCGGCATCGTCCTTATCTTTGTCGAAGCATTTTCCATGGCCGCGGGCAGCTACCTCTCCGAAGAATCAACGGAGGAGTACGAACGACGATCGACTGTCCACCCGCTCATAGCGATGGGGGGAGCGGTCGTTATGTTTTTCTCGTATTTTATCGCCGGTCTCATTCCACTGCTTCCGTACATCGTGTTTGATGGAGGATCCGCGAGAGTTATTTCCATAGCCTGCACGCTCTTCGCACTCTTTATCCTTGGGGTTGTAGGCGGCACGCTCTCTGGCATTCGTACGGTTAAAAGCGGCCTGCGCGCTGCAGTGGTCGGCGGTCTCGCGATCGCGCTCGGCGTTATCGTCGGCTCGATTTCGGAAGCAAACTTCAATTAAGACATTGGATTATAAAAAAAAGAAACGGCCGACTCAAGGAGTCGGCCGTCTTGATAAACGAACTTTAGCTTCCCCCTACGGCCGCCGGAGTAGCGGAGTCGAAGTAATTATAGCGGCTTCCATCGTTAAAATGGAAGGGTCGCCAGTCCCAGTACCCGCCATCATGCTGAAAGAGATAGCGCACGTATAACTGACCCGTGATGCGATCTCGGTAAATCGTACCCCAGAAGAAGACGTACAGGCCCTTCAATTCTTCAGGGATGAGATGCCTGTGCTTGAGTAAATAGTCGAGCACATTCGCATTGAGGACTGGTTGGCCCCTCAACTCCTCGCGGAGTTCAGCAGCTGGGATTGTATTGCGGTCACGCTGCCACAGTGATCTATAGAGCCCAAACTCATCTCCGTCCCACTTCAGCTTCCCAGCTGCTCGGTGCTCGACAACTTCGTCGCCCTCGGGCCGATAGGGGGCGGCATCGAGGTCGATCACATGCGCAAGCGCCGATACCTCGAACGGATTGCGATGTTCAAGGAGCGCTTGCACGTGCGCACGTGTAATAGACCCCTCCTTGATCTGGCGAAAGAGATTTTCGAGTACCGGAGCCGTCACATCTGGTGTCGTCTCCACGTCATAGCTGTGGCGCAGAGTCGCCGAGTGTTCGAACGGATTTCGATGCGCGAGGAATGCTTCCAGGTGGTGGCACAAGAGACCTGCGTCGCCGATTTGACGAAAGAGATCCTTGAGCTGCGAAGCCGTCACTCTGGACGACCCCGCCACGACAACCTTCTGAGTCGCCATGGATATTCTCCTTGTGTGAATGAGCTGTCGTACAATCCGACGAACGTCGGGTATACCAGCCAGAATGTTTATAATGTACTTTGTGACCCTTGTCAAGTGGGGTGCTCGGGCCGGTCACAGGCAGTAGTAAAAAAATGCGCCCCAGTGATCTGGGGCGCATCGGGAAAGATCGGGGCCGACGATTTGTCCTAGGCGATCAGCGAGCGTGCTTCGTTTGCGATTCGCCGGAGGTCGGCACTGCCGATCGTATGGTATGCGTGCCCGACTAGCATGATGGAGCCGCGTGTATCCTTGAGCGTAATGGGCACATACGGCAAGCCGTCATTGGGACCATGCGGTATCACGCCGACGTCACCGATCGATCGTACCTCGGCCATCCTCGGAAGGTGAGGGTGGCTTTGAAAGAAGTGCTGGTTGTCGATGAATGGCTCACGTGCCATGGCTGTCTCCTCTGGGTTGGAACTTATGAATCTATACTATATTATTTCCTATGAGTCAAGTGTGGCGGGTCGGTCACAGGCAGTAGTAAGTAAAAAGAATCAAAAGAAATCGGCCTCCACGAGAGGTGGAGGCCGGGGCCGCTTGAGCGGCTAAATCTTCAGAAACGTGATCTCAACGGCGGGATTTCGCGACTCGATCTTTTCGAGTGCCACTCGGAGCTCGGCCACCGTTTCACCTCGGGTGAAATCGTGGAGTACGTCGATGCCAGTGCTCTCGCCCTTAAAGTCGGGCGCTCGGTGACAAAAGGCCAGTCCAGACACGATGGCGGTGTCGGGAAGAAACTTCAGGTCAATCGTGGCTTTAGTCATCCTTCTATCCTTTGCGGCTGGTGCTGTGGGAGGAAACGTTCGAACCGATTAACACAATACGTTGAATTTAATATAGTGTCAAGTTCACGCTCTCCCGCATGCAATATTCCTGAATTTTTTTAAAATCGCGCCCTGCTCGGCCATGCGGAGCAGGGCGAAAAAAAAGTGCGACGAGCCTCAGGACTGGCGTTCCGAGACCGCATACACGAAACCATAATCGTTGACATACTGTCAAAATTCCATAAAGTCTCCTGAGCTGAAAGGAGGTCCAGGTGACCTTAGAAGGTGCGAAAGCTGTTGCCCGCACGTGGGCCCTCGCACAACACCTACCTGATGGTTGGTTTCTGGCCTTAACAAGGGAGTGGGTAGGGTGTTGGTCGTTTTCAATACGGCAACGAGCGCGAGAGCACGACTCGGTACTTACGCTTATGTTGATTCTTGTGGATGAAGACGGGTCAGTCAAAGTAATGGCTGACCGACGCCAGCAAGTAGTAAGACTTTCGCCGATAGGTTTTGTCCGCGAGACGAGACTGTTTAATGTGATGAAGTTGAGAACGGCGCCGACACCGGACTGGTACCTCAAATGCGAACGAGGTTCCTACGGGCTAGATAAGCGCGGTGTCGATGGCTTCGCAAAAATCTCTACACCAGGAGGAACAATCAAGATTCCTTTCCAGGTTAAATCTTCGATATTGAGCGTCAAAAGATTCTTCGAAGAATACCCCGAGTATCGAGGCATAGTTGCTGCGGTGGTCGTCAATGACAATAGCTCGGATGATGAACTTCGAAGCAGTATGTACACTGCTCTCGAAGAGCTGCGCAATACGATCATCCGTGGAGAGCGCACGGTTGCAGAGTTCAAACAACAGATTACGGACCGCCTACGAAGCCGCACGCGATAGTGCGGCTTCTTTATAACTCACCGTTCTTTATGCGTCTGCGCACCTGCGCTGCAAGTGCATTGAAGTAAAAGAGATTGTGAAAGGTCGCGAGTTTCATGCCGGTCAGTTCGTGGCCGCGCATAAGATGTGATACATATGCGCGAGAATAATTTTTGCATACATCGCATCTACAATTCGGATCGAGGGGTTTGTCCAAATCCTTCAAATATTTTTTATCAGCGATCTGCACGCGGCCTTTTGAGGTAAAGATAGTGCCCCGACGCGCGTAGTGCGTGGGTGCGATGCAATCGAAGGTGTCACCGCCGCTTTGCGCGATGATTGCAAAATCCTCCGGATGTCCGATGCCGAGCACGTGACGCGGCTTTCCGTAGGGGAGGGTGTCGGAAACTGCGCTCACGACTTTCTTGAGTGATTTCTTGTCATATCCAAATTCTCCGCCAAAACCAAAACCGTCAAAATCCATCGCGCCGATAATGCCGGCGCTTTCAAGTCGCATTTCGATCGAACCGCCGCCCTGGACGATTCCGTAGAGTGCCTGCTTTTTATTTGTCTTTGCATCGAGGCACTCCTGCGCCCATCGGTGCGTCGTATCGATCGACTTACGCATGTACTCCGGCGTGGCAAGCGGCGAAGGGCATTCGTCGAAGGCAAAGATAATATCCGCACCGAGCGCCTCCTGGATCTTGATCGACTCTTTTGGTCCTAAGAAAAGTTCTTTACCATCGATGGGAGAGCGGAATTTCACACCGTGTTCGGTGATCTTCACTGATTTTGGCTGCGAGCCCTCGATGACTCTCTTGTCTTGCTCGTGGCGGAGCACTTTCCCGACGCCGTGGTCAGTGCCGAATCCGAGGGAAAACACCTGGAATCCACCCGAATCAGTCATGAGTGGCTTTTTCCACCCCATGAATCCGTGAATGCCGCCCGCTTTTTTTACGATTTTCTCTCCTGGAGTTACGTGGAGGTGGAAGGTGTTGCATATCAAGACCTGCGCGCCGATGTCGTGAATTTCCGAGGTATCGAGCGTGCGGATCGTGGCACGTGTCGCTACGGGTACAAATGCTGGTGTCTCGATCTCGCCATGGGGCGTTGATATCACACCGAGCCTGGCCCGACTCTTCTTGGATTTCTTTAATATCTTAAAGTTGAACATTTGGACGATTGTACTTGTTTTATGGAGATTGAATAGAGGTCCATTTTCGGGTATCTTTAGCTTCATTGCGGGATCGTCTAATGGTAGGACTACTGCCTCTGGAGCAGTGTATCTTGGTTCGAGTCCAAGTCCCGCAGCTAACGAACGAAGTGAGGAAGATGCGGGACTTGGATTGGGAAGGGGTCGGGAAACGGGAGTTTCCCGTGGAGGAAGGTTTGGGAAAACCGTGGGTTTCCCAGTCGTCCTTGTCCCGCAGCAAATATAGTCTCATTTTTTGCTGGGTAGACCATTGTGTGGCCCATGGTACGATTGGGCCCATATGAAAAACATCATCATCACAGTTCTTGTCATAGTCTTTGCCGGTGCCGGCACGTATTTTTATATGCAGCGTGCGCCGGGTACGGTAGATGTCGTCAGTAATAATCAGCCAGCAGCGCCTGTCGCGACCTCGACCGAAGGGCAGCAGTCCTCACTCGAGAGTAATGAGACCGTCATTGGCAAATCCGTTCAAGGTAACAATATCAGCGCATTTAAATATGGATCAGGGTCGAAGAAAATCGTTTTTGTCGGCGGTATTCACGGCGGATATGAATGGAATACCGTTCTCGTCGCGTACGAATTGATGGATTATTTGAAAGCAAATCCGGGCACACTTCCTGCAAATGTAGAGGTGACAGTTATCCCGGTCCTCAATCCCGACGGCCTCAACAAAGTAGTGGGCAAAGCGGGTCGCTTTGCCGCTGTGGATGTCCCAGTATCGCAGGAAGTGCTTATCTCCGGTCGATTCAATGCCAACAACGTCGATTTGAACCGCAACTTTGATTGCGATTGGAAGCCTTCTGGTATGTGGCAGAACACTGCCGTTGAAGGTGGAAGCGCGGTCTTCTCGGAGCCGGAGAGTCAGGCGATGAAAGCATTTATCGAAGCGTACGCGCCGACTGCCGTCGTCGCATGGTACAGCGCGGCTGGGGGAGTCTATTCATCCAATTGTCAGGGTGGCATTTTGCCTCAGACGAAGACATTGAACGCTGTATATTCAAAAGCCTCGAAATATCCTGCACACGAAGTGTTCGACAATTACGCAATCACAGGCGACATGACAAACTGGCTTGCCAAGATCAAGATTCCGGCGATCAGTGTTTTGTTGACCAACCATCAGGATACGGAGTGGGATAAAAATCTCGAGGGCGTGAAAGCGGTGCTTCAGTATTACAGCAAGTAAGCCTTCTCATGTCGCCACTAAAGATCATGGGGGCGATTCTGGCGATCGCCGGGCTCGCAGGCGGTGTGTACTTCAGCTTGCCTCGTGCGGAGAAAAAGCCAGTCGTGGGACCGGTGGTCGTTCATGACCCGACACTGATAGGCACATCTGTAGAAGGTCGCGAGATTCGTGCATACACGTATGGCTCTGGCCCTACTCGTCTGCTTTTTGTTGGCGGCATGCACGGCGGATATGAGTGGAACAGCGTCGTCCTTGCGTATCAATTCAAAGACTATCTCGAGGCACATCCCGAGATGATCCCTGCAAATCTCTCGGTCACCGTCATTCCCAGTATCAATCCAGACGGTGTCTTCAGGGTGGTCGGCAAAGAGGGGCGCTTCTCTCCGGAAGATGTCCCGGAAGGAGACACCTCAGCCGGACGATTCAATGCGCGCGAGGTCGACCTGAACCGCAATTTCGATTGCAAATGGAAGCCAGAGAGTATGTGGAAGTCGACGAAAGTATCAGCTGGCACGGCTCCTTTTTCGGAGCCAGAGGCGCAGGCGCTCCGTGATTTTGTGATTGCAAACAAGCCGAGTGCTGTTGTCTTTTGGCACAGCAAGGCCAATGCGGTGTACGCATCGGAGTGTGAAAAAGGGATACTCCCTCAAACGCTCGATATTGTGGATGCGTACGCGAAAGCTGCAAAATATCCCGCAATCAAATCATTCGACTCCTACGCGATCACGGGCGATGCCGAAGGCTGGCTTGCCTCGATCAACATCCCCGCTATCACCGTCGAACTCTCGACTCACGAAACGATCGAGTGGGATCGCAATCTTGAGGGTGTCAAAGCGCTCCTCAGCTTCTTCTCAAAGTAACTTGATTACATGTACGCTAATTAGATGTACTTCATATACATTCTCGAGTGCAAAGACGGTTCACTCTATACCGGTATCACGACAGACGTGGCTCGGAGATTTGAACAGCATAAAGCGGGAAAAGGTGGCGCATATACACGGTCGCACGGAGCAAAGAAAATTTTGTATACGGAGAAAAAACTCGATAGAAGTCGTGCTCTGAGGCGGGAAGCCGAGATCAAAAGTTGGTCACGAGAAAGGAAGCTTTCTCTCACACGATCACACCTGTAAGCGCCCCTTGACAAAGGCCTTTCTACCTGCTACTCTTAAACGGTCTAACCTTCTCTAGTGGTTTTTTGTCTTGGGATTCCCAAGGCCCCTTGAGCTCATAGGGTGAACCTATCCCGAGAACCAGTTCGACAAAATTTAAAAGGTCCTTTTAGGACCAAAGCCCTTCAATGGGCTCATAAAACTATTAAGTGAAC
This sequence comes from uncultured Candidatus Saccharibacteria bacterium, assembly GCA_964623775.1. GTDB lineage: Bacteria > Patescibacteriota > Minisyncoccia > Phycocordibacterales > UBA2100 > UBA10103. The sequence continues at coordinate 44,240 of CAZUVH010000006.1, forward strand.
TATATGAGTATCTACTCAAGTCATGGACGCAGCCCCTCCCGTCATGGAGGGTCTCGCTCTGGCGGACGTTCGGATGGTGGTCGCGCAGCGTTGCGTGGTCGTTCATTCTCTCGCCCGTCTTTTAACAACCGACGTGGTGGAGGCAATCGCGGTCCGAAAGGGGATCGCATTGATGTGTCGCGTTTTATAAATCATGCCGTCGAGCCGGTGCACGCACAGGTATTTGTACCGAAGCACCAATTTTCCGATTTTGCTCTCGATACTCGTATCAAGCAGAATATCGCTCGCAAGGGATACGTAACTCCGACGCCGATTCAGGATCATTCGATCCCGGTCGTGCTCACCGGCGCTGATATCGTCGGTATTGCCAATACCGGCACAGGAAAGACCGCGGCATTTCTTTTGCCGCTCATCCACAAGGTGCTCAACGATCGCTCGGCGCGCGTATTGATCATGGTCCCGACGCGCGAGCTCGCCGTCCAGATCGAGGATGAATACTGGGGTTTTGCCGATTCGCTCCGCATTGGCGCGGTTACCTGCGTCGGCGGTGTTTCGATCGGTAAGCAAATCGCCACACTGCGTCGCAATCCTAATTTCGTCATCGGCACGCCGGGACGACTCAAGGATCTCATGGAGCGCCGTGAATTGGACATCTCTACCTTCTCGACCGTTGTGCTCGACGAAGCTGATCGCATGCTCGACATGGGATTCATCCACGACATGCGCTTCATCCTTTCGAAGATGGTTGTGCCACGTCACACACTCTTTTTCTCCGCGACGCTTTCGCGCGAGATCGAGATGCTCATCGGCACCTTCCTCAATAATCCGGTACGCGTATCTGTAAAGACAGGAGACACCTCAAAAAATGTCCATCAGGATATCGTCCGTGTCGAGGGAGGCAAGAATAAGATCGACATCCTTCACGATCTTTTGACGCAGGCCGATTTCCAGAAAGTGCTCGTCTTCGGACGAACAAAGCACGGAGTCGAGAAGCTCTCGAAAGTGCTCGTCCAGCGAGGGTTCAAATCAGAATCAATTCATGGCAACAAGAATCAAAACAAGCGCCAAAGGGCACTCGATCTCTTCAAGAAGAATCAAATCCAAGTGCTCGTCGCGACCGACGTCGCAGCCCGCGGCATCGACGTTGATGATGTGAGTCATGTCATCAATTACGACCTTCCGACTACGTACGAGGATTACGTGCACCGCATCGGCCGTACTGGCCGCGCAGGGAAGCAGGGCAAGGCACTTACATTCGTCGAATAGCCAGACCATCCGTTTCCTGGCACGGAGGCACCGATTTGCTATCATTATCGGTATGGCAATCGAATCGGGCTATGGGGTGTTTGGATCGCAAAGAATACCGCATTACTGGGGCGACGTCGTGCGAGTGCTTTTCGTCACTTCTGCGGCACTTTCAATAATTGCAATCCCGCTTTTGGGCGATCTACTGCCGTTTGGATCTTTTTTTGAAATCATACTAGCGGTCGCGCTCGTGATCTTGGCCGCCCTCACAAATCCGCATAGCCGTTCGATCATGACGGCAAATGCAATTCTCGCTGGCATCGGCGTAGTCGTCTACGAGCAAGCTGCGGTCTCGCTCTACTCGACCGACTCTTTTCCTCTCTTTATCGCTCGCGAAGCAGTCGCGCTCATGCTTCTTTTTGCACTCTACTACAGTGCCAAGACACTGCGCTCCATGATGCTGCGCAAGATAGGGCGCGGAGATGCGTTTGGTGAATTTGTCGAGACCGAGGTAGAGAGTGATACGACGGAGGACTGATCAAAGCTCGAATCAATAGATGTGGATGTGACTAAATCCCCGCAGTCTATGGGGTAAAATACAGCAATGATTCCCCCGAAGTTTGTTGCGCTCGCACTCGTCTTCGTCACGCTTATTTCTGGAGGTGTGTACGGTTCTTACACGTACGTGACACCTGCAAAGCAGCAAGAGGTCACTGTTCAGTATGCGACTCCCGAGGAATCGGATGTGTACGTGCGTTTCGGCATGGAAGCGTACGATTCAATACTTAAAAATTATTGGAAGAAAGTATCGGAGGCTGATCTCGCTCAGCTTTTTCAGCAGTCTCTCCAAAAAGCCACCAGTTCCTCGACGCCACTCTCGAGCCCCGACAGGGCGGGCACGGCAAAAATGCTGCATCAGGGATTTGGTGCCGTCGCGGAGGGTGCAAAAAAGGAGCTCGCGATCAATACACTCATCGTCGCGCTCTATAATTTGCCGCCGGTCGGCCGAGCGCAGCTCCTTTCTGCCAAGCAGGAGACGACGCTTCGTCAGGAGGTGAGCAATGTCAATCCGAATAAGGATTTGTATGCAGATGTGGGCGCGGCAAGTGGTGCGACGGTCGAGGATGTTAAGGCTGCATTCATCGAAAAGAAAGAAGAGCTCGAGAAAAAGGATACCGAGGAGGCAAAGCAGCAGCTCGCGCAGGCTAAATACGCGTACGATGTCCTCACGAAAGACGAGACCAAGACACGATACGACGTGGCAAAAATCGAACCCACCATTTTCACGCGTCAGATAGGGACGACGCTCTACCTCTATATTGAAAAGATGTCGCCAACGACACTCGATGAATTCATAAGCGCGGTCAATGAGGGTGCGAAAAATAAGACGACAAGCCTCATCATCGACATGCGCGGCAATATCGGCGGGTCGCTCGATATCGCGCCATCGTTCATCGGATTATTTGAGGGACAAAATTCGTATACCTTCGATCTTTTTCATCAAGATGATTATCAGGTGCTGAGGTCGCCCGCGCCGAAGCTCGATTCGCTCGCGCAATTTCAAGAAGTCGCCGTGTTGACCGATGGCATGACACAATCGACCGCCGAGGTGATCACCGCAGCTCTGCGCCGTTTCAATATCGCGCATGTCGTCGGTGCGACGACGCGTGGGTGGGGGACTGTCGAGAATACATTCCCACTTTCCACCGAAATCGATCCCACCGAGAAGTACACGATGCTCCTCGTGCACAGCCTCACGCTGCGGGATGACAATCAACCGATTGAAAGCCGTGGTGTCGATCCCGATATCGCAATCAGTAACCCAAATTGGCGCACTGAATTGGTCAAATACTTCAGGTCCACCAGTTTTATAGAGGTGATTCGCTCCGTGGCGACAAAACCGCCCCTAAAAGGCTAGCCCTTGCATCCTCGCAAAAATAGTGGCATAGTGCACGCATTAAGAGCGGCAAAATCACCATTTTAAGCCATTATTTAGCCATTTAAGGTATTTATTATGAAGACATTTATCACATTTGTAGCCAGTTTCGTGCTCGTCCTCGGAGCCTCTCCGGTCTCTGCCCAGACGTTCAATAGTTTCTATAGTGCCGTCAATCCGGGCGTCTGTGCCAATCTCACGAGTGATCTCTCGATTGGCTCGAAAGGCTCTCAGGTACGCGCCCTCCAAACGTTCCTCGTCGCACAGAATTATTCTGGTGGTGGTAATTGGATGATCACAGGTAATTACGGACAAGCGACAGCAGCTGCGGTGAGGATTTTTCAGCAGCAACGCGGGTTGCCGATCACGGGGTGGGTGGATGCCGCGACACGTGCCGCGATTAATCAAGCGGGATGTGGCAATAGCTACGGATACAACAATTTTAATTTCGGCAACACGTATCCCGACTACAGCTTCCCCAACAATTACTTCTACCCGTACAACTACAATAACTACCCCTATAACAACTACCCGTACAACTACAACAACAACTGTGGCGCATATCCGTACTTCTACAGCTGCCAGACGAACACCGGATCTGCCCCGACCATCACATCGCTCTCGAACCAGTACGCAATGCCGGGGACCTCTGTCACCGTGTATGGCACAGGATTTGATAGTGTAAACAACACTGTATATGTCGGCGGTACCACGCTGCGCAATATTGCTTCCTACAACGGCACGACACTTACCTTCGTCGTACCGACAAGCGCGGTTGGCACCGTATCGATCTCAGTCGCCAATACATACGGCACCAGCAATGCACTAACGCTCAATACGGGCGTAAATCCTAATACCTGCAACACGTATCCGTATTATCAGTACGGCTACGGCAGCTATTGCCCGCCAGCATCCAACGGCCAGATCAGTATCTATCCAGCTTCGGGCGGAGTCGGCACGAACGTTACCGTCTATGGCTGGAATTTCACGCAGACCAACAACACAGTGCGCTTTGGCAACGGCATCATCGCAAACCTTAGCTCCAATGATGGCCGTTCGATCTCGTTCACCGTACCCTCCTCGATTTCCGGCTATGGCTACCAGCCGATTGGCTTGGGATCGTACAACGTATCCGTGACGAATGGCGTGGGTCAAACGAGCGGATCTGTGCCGTTTATGATTACTTCGCTTGGCGGCAGCGGCAACTCGGCAGCTCCGACCATCACGAGTGTCTCTGGTCCGACGACGATTGCCGTAAACACGCAGGGCACATGGACGCTCCAGATCAACAACAATCAGACCAATTCCTACACGACAACCTCTGTAAACTGGGGTGATCAGAATGTTTATGGCGCCGCACTCTCCGCGAATCAGACGACGTACGCGCAGGGGAGTCAGTCGGTCAGCTTCACGCACACGTACACGACGACGGGCACCTACACGATCGTCTTTACGGTGACCGGCGTCAACGGTCTCTCGAATACTTCGAGCGTGACGGTAAATGTGAATGCAAATAATGCCGGCAACGTATCGCTGACCTCGCTCTCACCGAGCTATGGTCCGATCGGTACGCAAATCATTCTCGTAGGCACTGGTTTCACCAACGACAACACGATTTACTTCGGAATCGGCGGCAAGCTTCATGTCCCTTCGTTCAACAACGGTACGCTCATGTCGTTCACCGTCCCGCAGTACGTCGCCCCGTGCGATCTCGTACAGCCGGGCCAGGTGTGCACTCAAAATATCCAGCAGGTCATGCCGGGTGCGATCCAGGTGAAAGTAGGGAATAGCAACGGCACCTCCCAGACCCTCTACTTTCAGGTGCTGTAAAAGTTCGTAGTTCTTTGAAAAAGGATCAGCTGTTTGCCGCAGCGAAAAGCACCCATACGGGTTCTTCTCGCTGCGGCACAACCATTCTGGTAAAGCCGCGCAACAGAAGGAGACCCATTATGGGGAGCCTCATTACTGAGACGCCGTTTTCGGAAATTACGGCAACACTCGAAGTCTTGGACCGCCACGGAGTGGGACGAGATCATCTGAAGAAATTTCGTGCAGCGTCGTCGGGAGTGCAGGGACATATCGCCCTTATCCTGAAGACGGCTGACACGTGCACAATGATTTCGAGCACGAACACGTATACGAGCGATAACTCGAAGCCCAAGAAACTCCTCGTATCTGTTCGCTCGTTCAGGGCACCGGGCGCCAAGAAATTTGTTGCCATGAAGCAATTCCACATCAGAATTTCTACGGACGCACGCGTGCGTATCTCGCGTCTCGGCGCCAACTTCATGACGAATTTTTTCGAGAAGACTGAGGCCGACGTTGCCGAATGCGTGCTCAAGCTTAAGCAGCTTCGTCAGGCTTCACTCGACACTCCGATCATCATGGAGCAAGGTGGCGAGAAGAAGGCCGAAATCAACCTGTGTGAATACTACGAGACACTCGCGTATAAGCAGGCGATTCGTGACTTTTCGCGCTTGGTTGCCCATATCCGCGCTGTGGACGGCGGTCTCATGGCGGTCGCTGCTCACTGGGGCACTGAAGGCTTTGGTGGTGATGGATGGATCATCGAGGCCTTCCCGGTTGGCAATCCGCACGGCTGGAATGCTGGCAACGAGTTCGTCTCTCGCTAATTCTATAGCTCTCTGATTTTGACCTTTCGACCCTTCGAATCTTTGTCACTTTGACGAAATTCGGAGGGTTTTTATTTTTTTTACTTTGCTATACTCCACGCATGGATCCTAATAAAGTAGCGAAGCAGTTTTGCGACAATATATCAGTAGCGTTCTCACAGGAGTTTTTTGTCATGGGTATGCTCACCGGCGAAAATGGCATTACGTACGCGCTCACGCCGCAGCACATGAAGCGTCTCGCGCAATATCTGAGTCATCAGATTACGGATTACGAAAAGGCGTTTGGTGAGATCAAGGCGGAGTGGAAGCCGGGTGTGCAGAGCCCCATCCAGACCAAGGATGTGATGGGCGGCAAGTAAGCTTGCAAAGCAATCTTTTTGCGTCTTTGCTCGGACGAAATGAAAATTGATTTTCATTTCGCATCCTCGCTAGCCGCAATGACCGAAAATGATACGATACTGCTATCTATGCGCGCGCGACTCATACTCGCAGTCGTAGGACTTCTCGCGATTGCAGCCGCCTTGATCATTGGTGCGTTTGGCATGCGTCTCGCGATGTCGCCCTACATGTACACCTCCCTTGATTCCGTGCCCCATGCAAAAGCGGCACTTATACTCGGCGCATCAGTCCAGCGAGGCTTGCCGTCACCCATCCTCGCCAATCGTGCAAATGCCGCGATCGTGCTGTATAAGGCTGGCAAAGTCGAAAAGATACTGGTGACCGGCGACGATGGTCAGTACGATTACGATGAAGTTACTCCCGTCCGAAAGTACCTTGTAGACGCCGGTATTGCAGAAGAAGATATTTTTCTCGATCACGCAGGTTTCGATACATACAGCAGTATGTATCGCGCTCGCGATATTTTCGGTGTTGAGTCGATGATTGTCGTGACACAGGATTTCCATATGCCGCGATCTCTTTTTCTTGCGCGGCGTCTCGGCATCACCGCATATGGATACCTCGCTCCACACGAAGGAGGATATGCACGCACCTACCTTCGCGAAATTCCGGCATCGCTGAAAGCATATCTCGATCTTTTTACGCACCGCTTGCCTCGTTTTCTCGGAGATCAGATCCCACTCTCAGGGAGCGGTACGACCACATGGTATTGAAATAATTGTAGTACTCGTCCGTCTACGCTACTATCAGGATATGAAACGTTTGTTGATTGTTGCTATGGCGATTGTTTTTTCGATGCCCGCGAGCGTCGCCGCGGCACCTCTTGAGTTTGAAGTGACGGGGTGGTTGCCGTACTGGCGAGCTTCCTCGAGTACCAAAGATGTGATGCCGCACCTCGATCTTCTTACTGAAGTAAATCCGTTCGTCTATACACTCAAGAACGACGGCACGCTTGTCGATAACGGTAGACTCGAAGAGGAGCCATGGGCGAGTTTCATTGCTGCCGCAAAAGCCAAAAAAGTGCGCGTCATCCCGACGATCATGTCAGGCAGTGGCGAGACGCTTCACCGCATATTGAGCGATACAAAATCGCGCATCGCACTTGAGGATGCGATCGCCGCCGAGGTAAAGGCCAAGGGGTACGACGGCATTGATATTGATTTCGAGGGCAAGCGCGCCGAGACCCGCGATTACTTCTCACTTTTTTTGAAGGGCCTCTACCAACGTATGGGCAACAAATGGGTCATGTGCACGATCGAATCGCGCACGCCGATCGATGATCGATACTATGGTGCCGAAACTCCGTCCGACGCGACAATCTATGCCAATGATTTCAAGGAGATCAATAAATACTGCGATCGTGTGCGCATCATGGCGTACGATCAGCAGGGGATCGATCAGTCGCTCACATCTCTGGCCGAAAAGTCCTCACAGCTTTATGCGCCTGTCGCGGACCCGCGCTGGGTAAGGAAGACGGTCGAAGTCGCCTCGAAAAATATCGCAAAAAGCAAAATACTCATCGGTATTCCGACATACGGATATGAGTACGAGGTTACCGCGTATGCAGGCAATCAATACATGTACGATATTCTTTGGACATTCAATCCCGGCTGGGCGTATCAGCTCATGGCAAAGTACGGTGTCACAGCTGAGCGCAACGCTGCGGGCGAAATGCACTTCACGTATACGCCGAATCCCAACGAAAGTTCCATGGTGCCGCGCACTCCGACGCCGAATTCTGCTATGGTCGCAGCGATGGCGGCAAGCATGGTCGCGACGCAAGGCAACACAAATCTGAAATTTAGGCTTGTCGATTGGCCGGATGCACAATCGATTGCGGGTAAAATTGAGCTCGCAGAAATGCTTGGCGTACGCGGTGTCTCGATATTCAAAATGGATGGCGGCGAAGATCAGGGTATGTGGAAGGTGCTTGTGGGCGTCAAAGGCAGCCCTGTCGCTGCATCTGCTGCACCGCGCAGTACGATAAGTTCGATCACGAGTGAGCTCGAGCTCGGCGATAAGGGAGAAGATGTTCGTCGTTTGCAGGTCGCGCTCAACTCCGACCCCGCGACGCGTGTAGCCGCAAGCGGACTCGGCTCAAAAGGCAAAGAGAGCACGTACTTTGGCCCTGCTACACAGGCGGCTGTAAAGAAATTGCAGGAGAAATACAATATCGTCCGTCCCGGACAGACAGGCTACGGTCGCGTCGGCCCCTCGACCAAGATGCGCATCAATGCGATCCTTGATACGCTCTAACTTGAAATTCGGCATTTTTTCTGTATAGTTGCACTGAAGCCCTCGGGGCTTTTCTCATTTACGTATGGAAATCCGCAATATTGCTATTATCGCGCACGTCGACCACGGTAAGACAACCCTTACCGATGCTGTTTTGCGTCAAACGGGTGCGGCCGAAGAGGGGGTATCGATGGACTCCAATGACCTTGAACGCGAGCGCGGCATCACGATCTATTCCAAGAATGCTGCCATTTTCTATAAAGACACCAAAATTAATCTGGTTGATACACCCGGTCACTCCGACTTTGGTTCGGAAGTAGAGCGTGTCTTACGCAGTATCGACTGCGTGCTGCTTGTCGTTGATGCTCAGGAAGGTCCGATGCCACAGACACGATTCGTCCTCAAGAAATCTCTTGAGTTGGGGATCAAGCCAATCGTGGTGATCAACAAGATAGACAAGCCGGCAGCTGATCCTGCGCGCGCCGAAGAGCAGGTGCTCGAACTTTTCCTTGAACTCGGCGCGTCTGATGCTCAGTCCGACTTTCCCGTTGTGTACACGATCGGGAAGCAGGGAATTGCCAAATTGAAGCTCACCGATGAGTCCAAGGACCTGACGCCGCTCTTGGACATGATCCTGAAGCACGTGCCGCCAGCTGCCCCGGAAGGTTCCGATAACAAGCCTGTTCGCGCGCAACCTTTTAATCTCGCGTACGACAATTACCTTGGACGCCTCGCGATCGTTCGCATGTACGAAGGTGTCCTCAAGACGGGCGATGCGGTCTTCGAAAAAACGGCTGCAGGGACAACGCGCAACGGCAAAATCACCAAGATGTTCACTTTCAAGGGATTATTGCGAGTCGAGACACCGGAAGTAGGGCCCGGTGATATCGCGATGATCGCGGGCCTACCCGATACATTTATCGGAGAGACGATCACGACTGATGCGGGGGCGGAGCCGCTTCCTGCGATTGCGATTGATGAGCCGACGATCACGCTCAATTTCTTGGTCAACAATTCTCCATTTGCAGGTCGTGAAGGCAAATTTGTCACGACTCGTCAGATCCGCGAACGACTTGAGCGCGAGCTCGAAGTTAACGTCGGTCTACGAGTCGATCTCGATAAAGGAGATGTCTTCCATGTTTCCGGCCGTGGCGAATTACATATCGCTATTCTGCTCGAAAACATGCGTCGCGAGGGCTACGAAATGCAGGTCTCGCAGCCGCAGGTCATTTTCCATGAAGAAAATGGAGAGAGGCACGAGCCATACGAAGAGGTCATCGTTGATACCCCGCAAGAATATCAAGGCGCGATCATTGAGCGCCTCGGCACACGTAAATTCATCATGAAAGACATGAAAGTGCACGAGAATCAGGTGCGACTCACCTTTGAAGGTCCGACACGTGGATTGCTCGGCTACCGCAATCAATTTGTTCTTGATACAAAAGGTGAGGGTATCATGTCTTCGCGCGTCGTAGGCTTCAAGCCGTTTGCAGGGGAGATCAAGAAGAAGCAGGTAGGCTCCATGATCTCGATGGCGACCGGCAAAGCACTCGGCTTTTCTCTGTGGAATCTTCAGGATCGCGGCGTACTTTACATTCCGGCTGCGACTGAGGTATATGAAGGCATGGTCATCGGCAACACCTCTAAGGGTGAAGAAATGACCGTCAACCCGACCAAGAACAAGAATCTCACCAACGTCCGTTCATCCGGCACAGACGAGGCGCTCACACTCATCCCTCCTTTCCAGCTTACGATCGAACGCGGCCTCGAGGTCATGGCAGAAGACGAATATTTGGAGATCACACCGGTCTCCGTTCGCCTGCGCAAACAGCAGCTTACCGAAAACGACCGTACACGCGCCCGCCGGTAAGGAATAGCATATTTTGTGGCTCTAAATCTGGTTTGAATGGAGCTTGCTTTTTGTATGAAAAGTAGTATAATACCAACGGTTCTTTGAAAGTGATTTGCCACAGCAGAAAGCAGCTTATTTTAAGCATTTTTCTGCTGTGGCGAATCCGATAGGATTGGCTAGAACAGCGGCTGTAAACCCACTCAAAAGGAGAATACCATGAGTGAACAACAGATCGCCAAGCTCGCTGGTAAGATTGTCGAGCATCAAACGTTCCTCAGCGCACTCTCAACCGATGACGCCCAGTGGGCGATCATGAACCCGAAGGACGCGATTGCGATCTTCTGCGAAGCGGTGAAGAGCCGTACCGAGAAGGTCGTCGAGAAACTCCTCGAATCCGTCGCCTCGTTCAAGGTGCCGGGCGCCAAGGAGTTCATCGCCAAGAAGCGCTTCGTCGTCGATACCTCCGAGAATGCGCGCGTGCGCATTTCGTGGCTCGGTGGCAACTTCAAGACGAACTTCCTCGGGAAGACCGAGACCAATGTCGTCGAATGCGAGCTCAAACTCAAGAAGCTTCGTAAAGCTTCGCTCGATGCTTCCATCATCGTGGAGCAGGGTGGCGAGGAGAAGGCCGAGATCAGCTTGTGCGAGTACTACGAGACCCTTGCACATAAGCAGGCGACTCGGGACTTCTCGTGGCTTGTCGCGTACATCCGCGACGTGAACGGCATCCTCTGGGCAGTCAGTGCCCGCTGGGGCGGTGGCGGCTGGCGCGTCGAGGCCTACTCCGTCGACTACCCGCGCGGCTGGGATGCTGGCTGCGAGTTCGTCTCTCGCTGATCCTGTAGTCCTCTGCGTTTGCACCTTTGACCCTCTGAGTCTTTGTCACTTTGACAAAATTTGGAGGGTCTTTTTTCATATACAATGAGACACGAGGAACGCTCTGGCGCGACGGCCATGGCTTTCGCGCAGCGCCTCGGATATTCGTGAGCGAGAATTGCGAGCGGCATGCCGTGCGCGAGTGTGTTTGCGGAAATTCTACAAAAAAAGAAATAGGATCGGTGCGTTGCACTGGCGGACTTTGAAGTCCCACATTCGATACAGCGGCTTAGAGTATTCGAACTGCAGTGATATGGGTGGTGCGGCGCACAAATGGCTCTGGGCAGTCAATGCCAACTGGAACGATGACGGCTGGAACGTCGAGGCCAACTCCGTCGACAACCCGAACAGCTGGAATGCTGGCAACGAGTTCGTCTCTCGCTACCCCTTCTTTCCCCGCTCAACCCTCTTTGTTGAGTGGGGTTTTCGTTAAGATTCCTTTGCGCCAACCGCCGATCATTCGACCCGTTTCTTCAATGAGTGCTCCAAGTTCTTCAAAGTGTTTATTTGCTATCAACTTTGCCTCCCATGCGATGTGGACGAAAAAGCGCAGAGAATCGGTGATGCCGACTGCTCTTGTCAGCAGGGGAAGTTTCTCATGCGTGCCCGCGTATGTTGCCACACGTAGCGTTTCGAGAAGATCAAGAAATAGTAGGTCTATTTTTGATCCGATTCCGAACCGCTCGTCACGCGATATGTTACGGCGGATGGGCAGCCACGTGCGGTATAGTTTCTTCACATGTTCAACGACAGGCAAGACTCGGTTGGGGGGGGGGTCGTACGGGACGGGTTCAGTTCACTCATAGCTACGAGGATATCATTTCGATAGAAAATTTCCTTGCGGCGTGGAAAGAGTTCGTAAAGGGTAAACGTAAGAAGAAAGATGTGCAGGAATTCCAATACCGTCTGATGAACAATGTTCTCGCACTCCATCGGGATCTCGCGACGAAGATGTACAAGCACGGCGAATATCAGCACTTTAAGATCAACGATCCAAAGCCCCGTGATATTAACAAGGCGACCGTCCGTGACCGTCTGCTTCACCATGCGATATACCGAAAACTCTACCCATTCTTCGATCGAACGTTCATTGCCGACTCGTACTCGTGTCGGAAAGGGAAGGGGACGCACCGTGCTATGAACCGGTTTCGAGATTTCGCATACAGGGTGTCAAAAAATCACACACGCACGTGCTGGGTACTCAAGTGCGATATTCGCAAATTCTTCGCCTCAATCGACCAAAAGATTCTTCTCGATATCGTCGCGGACTATGTACCTGATAAGAATATCCTCGGACTCATTGCCGAAGTCGTCGGCAGTTTCAATTGCCCCCAATTGTTCACGGCCGTTGATAATAGGGGGAAATCAAAGAAAGGACTTCCGCTCGGTAATCTCACATCGCAACTCCTCGTGAATATCTACATGAATGAGTTCGATCAGTTCGTAAAGCATAAACTGAAAGTAAAGTATTACATCCGCTACGCCGACGATTTCGTAGTTCTCTCCCATGATAGGGCACAGCTGGTAGAAATGGAGCGATATATCGCTCCATTTCTGAAGGAACGGTTGTTACTCGAATTACATCCGAACAAAGTATTTATCAAGACGCTTGCATCCGGAGTGGATTTTCTGGGGTGGGTGCACTTTCCCGATCATCGAGTGTTACGGACAGTGACGAAGCGGCGGATGGCACGCCGCACAGCGGGACTCGCAGAGGAGAGTCCGATTGTCCAGTCATACCTCGGCCTCACGTCGTACGGGAATACTGAGAAAGTGCGTCATGAAGTGAGAAAGAATCTTATTTGATATAATTCCGGCATGACTCAAAAATCTATGCCCGAGAACGAAGAAGGATATAAAGAAATGCTTACGCCCGAGGAGTACGCGGTGTTGCGCCAGAAGGGGACGGAGGCGCCTTTTACTGGCGAATACGTGCATGAAAAAGCCGACGGCACGTATGAATGCAGGGCGTGTGGCAATCCACTTTTCTCATCTGATGCAAAATTCGACTCAGGGACTGGCTGGCCGTCTTTCGATCAGGCTCTACCGGACGCGATCGAGACTCACAATGACAATTCCCACGGAATGCAGCGCACCGAGATCACGTGCGCGCGCTGCGGCTCGCACCTCGGCCACGTATTTGATGACGGTCCTACAAAAACTGGTAAAAGATATTGTATAAATTCCGTGTGCTTAGATCTGGAGCAGAAATAAAAAATTACCCACGCAGTGCGTGGGCAATTAGTTTTCAAGGTCCGGGAGGATCAGGCAGTAGACGGTTTGTACTTTTTGCCCCCAGAAACCAGTTTTTCTGGCACAAACATGGGCGAGGGAATCCAGCTTTTTGATCTTCTTGATTTTTGTGGACGGGACAAGTATCCATTCGCGATCAATGTACGCGTACACATCGTCGTTGATCCACTTGACCTTCGTGGGGCGACAGTCATCGTTGCAGCACGAACTACTGGGCATATCGGGGCGCATGATGGGGCCGCCGTTCTCGCCGGTCTGATACCACTGATGGTAGTCGGTATGGCGACAACCGAAATCGCCAATCTCGCAAGGCTGAACCGGTGTTTCTTGCGCCTGTTTCCCGTTGAGATTTTGCGATGACGCAAAGATCGTCGAACTGAGAACGATCAAAATACTGGTGAAAAGACTTTTCAACATCACACACGTCCTTCTTTTCGAATTGAATTGTTCTTATTCGAGCGTACCGTTATCGAAACTGCCGTGCAAGCAGTTTGAATATTGCGGTGGGGATTGAGCGCTACTTGAGAAGCTCCTGAAAGATTGCAAAAACCGACGCGGTAAACATAGAGAGTGGTGTCATAGATGTTGGGCCGCTTTGTTGTGCGTCCGTATCCGGTCTCTGCGTAGGATCCATCATTCCATTACCGGGCCTTTGCGCGGGTATATTCATCGGAGGTCTTACCCCCTCAGGTCTCATGCCTTGGGGCATGTCAGGACGTGTTCCCGGTTGTCCAAAATTCCTTTCGTATTCACCGGCCGGTGCACCCTGGCGCAAAGGCATCGCACCTTGCGGTCTTTGCGGCATATTTTCTGAGGGCTCGACCATAACGCGAGGTCTCATATCGTCACTTTGTGATTGGTCGAAGTTTCCTTGCGGCCTCCTCTGCGGCGGAATTTCAGAACCTTCTTCCCTCATGCCCTGCGGGTAGGGACGCTGGGGCATTCCTTGGATTTGCTGAGCATCTATCATTTCAGGTCGTTGCCCGATTTCGCGACACTGATCGGGATTTTCTTTGCAGAATGCCTCACATTCTTCCCGATTCTTGCATCCGCCAGGACCCTGCATCATGCCGGGCACGCCTTGTGGCGGACCCATTCGCATATCCGAACCGCCTTCAAATTGTCCACGCCCTTCTCTTTGCATGAATCCATTTTGCATTGCAAACTGGCGGCACTCTTCTGCGTGCGCACTGTCTTCGCAATATGTTTTGCACTCCTCGCCCTTGCATCCGCCAGGACCCGTCATTTGCATAAATGTGCGTGCTCTCTGCGCGTCTTCAGATTTCATAAAGCCGTTCTTCTCGGCGAATGCGACACACTCTTCTGTATGTGATTCATCGGCGCAGTAGGTACGGCACTCCTCACTTTTGCATCCGCCCGGTCCGGGCTTTCCGGCAAATTTTTGTGCACGCTCAGCCTCGTCTTTAGTCATGAGGCCATTCTCCTTTGCAAAAGTTATGCATTCTTCCGCATGAGTGCTGTCGGTGCAGTATGTTTTGCATGAATCAACATCGGTGCATCCACCGGGACCGGTTTTTGTCGAAAGGATATCGTTGATCTTCCCGCGCAGCTGTGCCGGTGGGCCATCCGGTCGTTCTATGTCAGACATCTCGCGCCCATCGCGTGGCGCCCTTAGTCCGTGTTCTTCTGCAAATTTCTTGCACTCCTCAAAATTCGCTTCTTGCGAGCAGTACGTGCGGCACTCCTGTTCGCTCTTGCAGCCGCCAGGGCCCCCCTTACTTTCGAGTGTCTCTGCGATTTTCTGCTCCCTCTCATCCAGGAGTCCGTTTTTCTTTGCAAAGTCGAAACACTCCTGCCTGTTGGCTTCCACTTCGCAGTACGCACGGCATTCGGTCGCACTGGTGCAGCCACCGGGGCCTTTACTTTTTATGCTCATGAATTTTCGTGCTCTTTGCGCCTCGTCTTTTTTCATGAGTCCATGCGTTTCCGCGTAGGCGAGACAGGCATCTTGGTGCGACGCATCAGCGCAGTACGCACGACACGATTCTTTGGACTCGCAGTTGCCGAGTTCTGGGATAGGGAAGGTGACCTGCGGCTGAGGAGGAGCGGATTCGTCAGCGCTGGTTACTTCCTGCGCGAATACGACGCCCGCAGTCATGAAAACCGCAGTTGCGAGCGACGCGGTCAATAATTTCTTCATACGTTACTCAAAAGGATTAACCTTTACATCCTCATAGGGATTGGTCTTGATATCCTCGAGCGGATTCGCCTGAGCCTCTGCCTTCGGAGCTGGCATTTGCAGCTGGACAGTCGCGCGCTCGGCCGCAATACCTTGGGCTTGTCCGAGGAGCCATCCTGCGTAGTACCCGCCTCCGCCTCCAATAATGAGGCCAAGAATAATCCCTATAAAAAGTTTCTCATTGTGGGGTGTATCTAATTTTTGCGGGTCCATAGAATGATATTAGTGCCCTTAATAAATAGAAAAGCGTTACATTCATTATATAGGCGGATATGCAGTGAGGTTTTGCATGTGTTGATATCATTTCGATTTCGTCGCCGAGTTGAGCCATTGTGATATAGTCGCCTCACATGGAACGCGGACGAGTCAGTGATGATGTGGTAAAGAAGGCGACGGGGAAAACCTGGGACGAATGGTTTATGCTTTTGAATAAGGCTGGCGTAAAGCAAATGGACCATTCTGAAATCGCTCATTTTTTGAGCACGAGATACATCAGCAATGGCTGGTGGGCGCAGATGGTGACTGTTGAGTACGAACGCATGCTCGCGAAACGGAAGTCCGGCAGAGCGTCAAAAGTGTCGATTTCCGAGCTTCTCGAAAGAAAGTCCTGATAATTCAGACAAAGAGTACAATACTGGTATGCGTGTCACGGTAAACATGCTTCTGTTGATACTTATCGGTGGTGCCGCTTTTGTATATCGAGACGAGGTACGCGTGGCGGCGACGCAGATCTATGCCCGAGCATTGCCGTGCTCATCTCCCATCACTTTTCGCATAGGTACCGTTGACGAGGAGTTTAATCTGTCTCGATCACAGTATCTTGCAACAATAGAGGCTGCAGCAGCCATCTGGGAGAAAGGCTCGAAGAGAGATCTTTTTGCACACGATCCAGACAAGGGCAGTGTCGTGATCAACCTCGTCTACGATTACCGCCAGCAGGCGATCGACAGATTGAAAAAAATTGGCCTTACGATCGACGACACGCAATCGTCGTACGACAGTCTCAAAGTGAAATACGATGCGATGAGGGCCTCGTATGATCAGAAAAAGGCGACACTCGAAGCTCACATCGCTGATTTTAAACGCGCGCAGGATGCATACAACGCAGAAGTCCAATCCTGGAATGCACGCGGAGGAGCTCCGCCAAAAGTGTACGACGAATTGCAGCGCACGAAGGAGGTGCTGAACGCGCAGCGTGAGCAAATCGAAGTGGAGCAGCGCGCGTTTAATGCAGATGTGGATACGATCAATGCGCTCGCGACGTCGCTCAATCGGCTCGTCGGCGTACTGCATTTGCAGGCGGCAAAATACAACGCGATCGGAGAGGAGACTGGCGGTGAATTCGAAGAGGGTGTCTATGAAAGCAGGCTTGGTGTGCAGAAAATAGACATCTTTGAATTTGGCAATCGGGACGAACTTACCCGCGTGCTCGCGCATGAGCTCGGCCACGCGCTCGGCCTCGATCACGTGGAGGACAAAGACGCCATCATGTATCGGCTCAATCAAAGCTCGAATGATCGCATGAGGCCTGCCGATTTGGATGAGCTCGAACGCGTCTGCGGCACACGTTCCTCGTGACAGTATTCAGGAGATTTTCACTCGATTCACGGTACAAGGGTACGGTGGTCGAGCACCTTATTGGCCCACAATACACATATATGAACGAAGAAAACAAAGATCAGGAGCAGAGAGCTAAGGAGAGAAATTGGGAAAAGGATTGGGATGAGGAAAAATCGTCCACTGCGGAAAAAAAGAGTGAAGATGATGTCAGTGAGAAAGACTGATTAAGCCCGTCGCACTCATTCATTCAAATTACCTCCGCTGCAAGGCGGAGGTAATTTTTGTCACTGTCCCGCTGGTTCACCCTTGTTTCACTCCGACATTGCTTGAATGGTTATGGTCGAACAAATTACCACCTTAGATTCTGTAGCCTACACATTATGACTTCAAAAAAGAAAATCATAGGCACGATGGCGCTCGCGCTTATGGTATCGGCTGGGGTCGCCGGAGCGCAGACTACCACCGACACTGTGACAACGGATACTGCAGGCGGTGCAGTGAGTACTACAACCACGGGATTACCGGGCACGCCAAATACGGGAGTGGGCGGTGATGCCGCAGAGAACATGCTCTTGCTGGGATCCTCTGCGCTCGCTGCAATAGCCGGTGCCGCGTACTTGCTCTCGCGTAGATCGCCTGTTCGATAAGGTGAAATAAAGCAGTCCTCCCTCGACTTGTCCCGAACCCGTCGAAGGGGACTGCTTTTTCGCATGATGTATGAGATACGGCCTTACCTTTTTTATTTTCATAATCACCGCCATGGCTATTGCGGTATTCAGCTGGACGGCAGTGCATGCGCTCTGGTATGCCCCCGATGTCGATGCAAAGGTGCCGGAGCAAAGATCGCGAACCACAGCATCTCAAGGTGATGCTCCCGTACGACTTATCATCCCTGCGCTCGCGATTGATGCGCATGTTCAGGAGGTGGGTATCAATGGAAAGGGTAATATGGCCGTTCCAAGCAATTACACTGATGTCGCGTGGTACAAGTACGGGCCCACCCCGGGAGAGATCGGGAGCGCTGTCATCGGTGGCCACGTCGACAACGCACTTGGGCTAGCCGGCGTCTTCAAGCGCTTGGAAGGTATACAGATTGGAGATGATATATACATTGATACAAAAAGTGGGAAGCGTCTCCACTTTATCGTTCGCAACGTGGAATCATACCACTATACGCAAGTACCTACAGAGCTTCTTTTCAATCTTGACGACACTGCTCGCCTCAATCTCGTTACATGCGGGGGCTCATGGGTGAAAGAGGATGAGACGTACAGTCAGCGACTCGTCGTGTACACAGAGCTCAAAGCGTCCTAGTATGAAATGATGCAGGCGCGATTGCGAGCGATACGTGAAAGAGCAAGCCGTGCACTTGAGCAGAAAGTGTTTCCCGGCTGCGTGATTGGCATCGTGTATACGGGTGGTGAGCGCTTCATCATGCCATTCGGCACTCTCACCTTCGAGAATGATGCGGGTCGTGTGCGGGAAGACACCATATACGATCTTGCATCTGTTACGAAATCGATACCCACCACATCGCTCGCTCTGCACTATCTGGAGAGTGGGCAACTCAAGCTCACCGACAAACTCATCAAATATGTGCCCGAGTTTAAAAATTCGGATCGCAGTGCGGTGAAGATCAAACACCTGCTCACATACACACTCGGCGGCTATCCGCTTTCGCAGTACAAAGACAAAACACCCCAAGAACTCTACGAAATACTCATGACGCGCGATTTCGACGTGCGGCCGGGTACTGGCTTCAGTTATTCCAACCTTCCCGCATTTCTGCTCGGCCTTGTGGTCGAGCGGGTCGGCGGTCGTACGCTTGATAAGCTAGCGTACGAATTATTTTTCAATCCACTGCACATGATACACACATCTTTTTTCCCGCAGTACTTTTTGAGCGATGATATTGCACCCACGGAAGTCGACGATGAGCGCGGGGAAGTGCGGGGTATGGTGCACGACGAGAGTGCGTATGTATTTACGGTAAAAGGAGGAAAGGCTGTCGGACACGCGGGACTTTTTTCGACCGCACCGGATCTTCTCAATTTTTTGGAAATGCTTTTGCACGAAGGCGATTTTCGCGGGCATCAATATTTTCTGCCGGACACGATTGACCAGATGTCGAGCAATCAGATACCGGAACTCAACGCTTCCACGGGACTCGGATGGCAAACAGGTGAGTGGGGCAGGCATTCAGGTCTGCACACGTTCGGAAAGACCGGTTTTACCGGTACCTGCGTAGTCTGTGACGTGGAAAAAGGCGCTGCATTCACCATCCTCTCCAATCGCACCTACCCGAAACGCCCGCTCAACAATGAAGCGATCAAAGCATTCCGCGACGACATCGCGGATATCGTACTCAGTGACCCTGCTTCGTGAGTTACACTTAATGCTATGTGGCGGTATGCCAGGTTGGGGGTGCTCATCGTTGTTACGGGCGTCATCACGACGACCGCGATCGAGTTCAACGAACTCTACGCGACAAGTCCACAGTTGGCGGGTGCTGCGGCATCAGGGGAATTTGGCGATACGCTCGCATGGGTGATCGCGGGCGGATATTTGCTCATGTATTTAGGAATGGTCGCAGAAGGCCCGATCGTGACAGCTGCGGCATCTTTTGCCGCGGCTCTCGGTTATTTCGATGTCGGAATAGTGTTTTTGCTTGCGATACTTGGCGATCTGACAGGTGACGCTGCGTACTATGCCATCGGATATATCGGTAGGAGGACGGTAATCGATCGATTCGGACATCGGCTCGGGCTTTCACGTGCACGCATGGAGCGCATCGAGCGCCTGATCAAGACCCATCCGTGGAAGGCGATGGTCGCGATCAAATTTACGTTCGCTACCCCGGGATTGATCATGGTCGGCGTGACCCGTATGGATATACGAAAGTACACCATGTACTGCGTGGCGATCATTCTGCCGAGAGTGCTACTTTTTACAGTACTCGGTTACTACTTCGGCAATGCATACGCATCGATCTCGCAATACATCGAAAATGCGCAGTATTTCCTCGTCATGACAATAATGGTCGTCCTCGTCATCTACTATGGATATACCAAACTGAGCATTGCTCTCTCAAGGCGCCTCCAGCCGATCTGACCTTCATCAATCCTTCCATTACGGCCGTATAGTATCGGTGATACTATTTTCTATATGTGCGGCATCTTTGCATACACAGGGAATAACGGCAAAGAGGCACGCGACGTGCTCCTCGAAGGCCTCCTTTCACTCGAATATCGAGGTTACGATTCTGCGGGAATCTATGTACCGGAAAGTGGTTTTATCAAAACGCCCGGAGCTGTGGCGGCCTTGCGGGCAAAAGTCCCCAAGGTCTTCAAAGGCAAGAGTGGCATCTCTCATTTGCGCTGGGCGACACATGGAGAGCCGACAGCAAAAAATGCCCATCCGCATTCCGACTGCACCGGGGAGATTTGGGTCGTGCACAATGGCATCATCGAGAATTTCAAGGAGTTGAAAGCAAAACTAGAAATGAAGGGGCACACGATCGTCTCGGATTCAGATACGGAAATCCTCGCGCACCTGGTCGAGGAGCACATGAAATCCGCCCGAGGCGGATCGGCCTTGGGCCGAAATTTTGAAAAAGCAGCAGTCGCAGCGTTGAAGGAAATTCGCGGCACGTACGGTATTGCGTTGCAGTGGAAACGTGAACCGGACAAAATCATCGCCGCACGCATGGGCTCGCCGATTGTACTGGGCCTCGGGAAGGGTGAGCACTTCGTGGCTTCCGACCCTTCTCCGATTTTGCCGCACACACGGACGGTACTTTTCCTCGAAGACGGAGAAGTGGCCGTGATATCGCCCACGGAACACAAGGTGTTCAAGCTTGCGGGGGCGAGTGTTCGTCGCAAAGCGACCGAGATCGAATGGAATGCCGAGGAAGCGCAAAAGGGTGGCTACGATCATTTCATGCTCAAAGAGATCATGGAAGGTCCGGAAGTGATCCGCAATACACTGCGCGGACGCCTTTTGCCGGAAAAAGGAATGGCGAAGCTCGGCGGACTCGAGAGTGTCGCCAAAAAGTTGGAGCGCATCAATCGCATTATTATCGTCGGTTGCGGCACTGCGTATTACGCAGGATTGATCGGCGAGTACATGATCGAAGAACACACGGGCATCCCTGTCGAGGTGGAGCTTGGCAGCGAATTTCGCTATCGCAAGCCGGTCATCAACGATCGCACGATCGTGCTTGCGATCTCGCAATCAGGTGAGACGGCCGATACGCTTGAGGCGATCCGAGAAGGGAAGCGCCGTGGCGCGCTTACACTCGGTATTTGTAATACAGTTGGCAGTACGATCGCTCGTGAGACGGATGCAGGCGTCTACAATCACGCGGGGCCTGAGATCGGTGTTGCCTCCACGAAAGCTTTTGTATCACAGCTCACAGCGCTTGCGCTCCTCACTCTTTTCCTCGGGAGGCAGCGTGATATGTCGGTCGCGGAGGGGAGAGACATTGCGCGCGAGCTCGAATTGCTGCCAAAGAAAGTGGAAAAGATTCTTGAGAATCGAAAAGCGATAGAAAAAATCGCAAAGAAATATGCGAAGAGCCGCGACTTCCTTTTCATGGGCCGCAAATACAATTACCCGATCGCATTCGAGGGCGCGCTCAAGCTTAAAGAGGTTTCGTATATTCACGCCGAAGGCGTTGGGGCGGGGGAGATGAAGCACGGGCCCCTCGCTATGATCGACGAGCACTTCCCGACAGTCGCAATCGTGCCCGCCGACAGCATGTACGACAAAATGCTCTCCAATGTAGAGCAGATCAAGGCACGTAGAGGGCCCCTCGTCGCGATCGCTACCGAGGGCGACACCGAGGTCACCAAACTCGCGGACGATGTGATCCATGTGCCGAAGACCATTGAGATGCTGAGTCCCATCCTCAACATCATCCCACTCCAGCTTTTCGCGTACTCAGTCGCCAATTCAAAGGGCCTCAACGTCGATCGTCCGAGAAATTTAGCGAAGTCTGTAACTGTTGAATAGGTTTCGGCAAAGTACGCAATCTCGCTTGCACGTCCGTAGCCGTGGACGGAGGAGGGCGAAGTCGGTAACCGTGGAATAATTGACGTCGTTCACTGCGTACTGTAAATTGCCGACTGGTCTAAATTGCAAATGGGAGAACAGGCGTGAGTGGTATCGAACTTTTAAAGCAGCCGGTGACGGAGCGCGAATACTTCGATGTTATCGAGGGACTGGGCGCCATGATACACAGCACCAATCGCGGCATCATAAAAGGGCATATCAAAGACAGTCTCGGGGCAAGTTCCGAAGTCGCCGAAATGGCTGCGTTGCAGAGGCGGATGGCCGACGAGCTTGAAACGAAATTCGGCGTTCTTCATGTCAGTAAGACGCCGACGAAGAACGCTGACGGCACGTATCCGCCACCGCCCGAAGGAAAACAATGGTACTGGTCGTGGTATAAGCAGATGAAAGAGCAGTGGCTTCGCGAAGAGTATGAGGGGGAAATTTGTTCCGTGTGCCCCTTCAGTTCCGGTTTCAGTGCAAGTTTCACCAATCGGGTTCCATGCACGGCCATTCAGGGATATATGTCGAGACTCATGAGAGCAGATATGTGCGGCATGGTCTCGTTCAATTACTGGTCGCAGGAAGTTCTCATTGAGAAAATCCGAGCAAATGGCGGCGACGAAGCCGTGGAAAAATTTGAGAAGAAGCGGACCGAGATCGCTGCGCGTCTTAACGCAAAAACCACTGCGTGATCTTTGCAAAAGGCCGTCCACAATGGGGCGGCCCACTCTCTTTCAAGAGTTCCTTGACTTACCTTGTCCTCAGGTGCAATGTGGGGTCCGGCAACAAAGGAGATTAAAATGTCGCAGTTCATCATGCAGATCAGGGACGATCAGGAGCTTCAGGTCCTGATGGAATTTTTCGGCACTCGCAGCAAGGCCGCGGCTATTCGCTCGGCTCTTCAGCTTGCGGTGCATGTCACACGTTCTGCGGGCAGCGCCAAAGACAAGGTCATCGTCAAAGATCTGAATAGAGGCGGATACGCGCAAATCAAATTTTCCCGCTGATCGTTAAAATGTAACTGCTGACCTGTTGGTCAGCGGTTTTTTTGTTGATCACTTGTTAATTTTTGATTCGAATTCTCCCACAAGACGCATGACATCGGTCATTGAGTCGGCGTACACATCTGCCCCTACTTGCTGGTAGCCTTGCGGTATGTGGCCGCGGAAACCGATCGTGTATGCGCCGGAATCTTTCGCGGCACGAAGACCGGCGTTCGAGTCCTCAAGGATCATCGAGGTGGTCGGACCTGCGCCAAGTACCTCCATCGCTTTTTTATATCCATCGGGGGAGGGCTTACCCCGCAAAAAAGGATGCTGATCCAATGAGAGCACGATCCCAAACTGATCGCGGAAAGAAATTTTTGCGAGCGTCAGATCTATCCATTTTTGTGGCGACATCGATACAAGGCCGATCTTAAAATCATGTTTGAGCAGGTAGCCTCCCAATTCCTCGACTCCGTCGGTGATAGGGGAATTTGCATAGACATCCGCAGACTCCCGTTCATAGGCTTCGATGAATTCATCTCGCGAGATCGTGGCGCCCAAGTGAACGGCGCTATCGTAGAAGTCATGGAGACTTAAGCCCAGCGAACTCCCGATCTGACGCGCGATCGTTTCTCCAAAGAGTTGCGGCAGAACGCGACGTTCTATCGGCGCCCAATTCGACTCACTGTCGATAAGTACTCCGTCCATGTCGAAGACGAACGCCTTGTTCATCTTTTGATGATACCTTAGATTCACCCGTATAGAGCCATGAAATGTGTTTTAGGCAAGGACATTTGGCGGATTAATTAACTGATAATCCGCGAGCGCTTC
>CAZUVH010000007.1:0-45547 GCA_964623775.1 uncultured Candidatus Saccharibacteria bacterium
CTTCGCGCGCTCCGGGGCGCTGAGTGCGGACACGTTTGCGATTGCTAGTGACACCCCGATAGGCAAAGCGCTGGACGTGGTGGACGCGGTAACGCGGGCGCCAGGCCGAGCGCTTGCTACCTCGGACGAGTTCTTCAAGAGCATTGGCTACCGCATAGAGTTGCACGCCCAAGCTACGCGCCAGGCTGCGGCGGACATGGCCGAAGGGTTGGTGAAGCCCGAAGAAATCAAAGAGCGTATTGCGCAGATCATCGCCAACCCACCGGAGAACATCCGCATGGAAGCGGTGGACCAGGCGTTGTACCAGACCTTTACGCAGCAACCCGCGGCAGTGCTCAAGAACATTGCGGACGCGTGGCAGCGATTCCCCGTGCTTGGCGTGCTCACCATGCCGTTCAAGAACACCCCCATTAACCTATTGACCTACGCGGCCGAACGCTCGCCCATGGCGCCGCTGGTGAAGCAATGGCGCGATGACCTTGCAGCCGGTGGGGCTCGAGCAGACGTGGCGCTTGCGCGAGTCTCCACGGGCTCCATGGTGATGCTGGCGATGATCGATGCAGCGATGTCCGGGCATATCAACGGCAAAGGTCCGTCGCGCCCGCAAGAGCGACAAAACTGGTTGCGGCAAGGCAACCTTGAGTACAGCATCCGGGCGGGCGATCGGAATTACCAATACTCGCGCACCGATCCTATCGGCATGACGATCGGGATGGCCGCGGACCTGGCCGAAGCGGTGATGAACGGCGACAAGCAGATGAGCCAAGGTGGCAGCACATACAACGCCACCGAGGAAGCCGTCATATCCGCAATGTTCGCGGTAGCCAAGAACGTCACCAGCAAAACGTACATGCAAGGCGTGGCGCAGTTCCTGGACGCGGTAAGCGACCCGGACCGCCACGGCGAGCGGTACTTTCAGAAGGTTGCCTCATCGTTCCTTCCGGCTGTCGCGGGCACCATCACGCGGCAAGAGGACCCGTACATGCGGATGGCCACGAATGTTGTAGAGGCGATGCAGCGCAAGAGCCCGTGGCACAGCGCGGACTTGCCGATGTACCGTGACCTGTGGGGCCGGCCGGTGGATTACCGGTCCGGGTTGGGCGCGCTACACGACATATTCTCCCCGGTGAACAGCAAGGAAGCCGCTGCCGAGCCGATCGACGCGGAGATGAAGCGCCTGGAGTTCTTCCCGTCCATGCCTGAAAAGAAGGTGAACTTCAATGGCGTGGTCATCGACCTGGAGGAATACCCGCACGCGTACTCCCGCTATGTGGAATTGGCCGGGAACGAAGCGAAGCACCCTGCGTACGGGATGGGCACCAAGGATTTGCTCAACGCCATAGTGACCGGACAACACCCCTTGTCCCGCATTTACGCCCTGTACTCGGACGGCAAGGACGGAGGCAAGGCGGACTTCCTTCAGCAGATATTGCAGCAGCAGCGGAAACACGCGCAGCAGCAGGTACTTGCGGAGTTCTCGGACGTGCAGGCCGAGTACGAGAGTAAGCGCAAACCAACGGGCAACCGACTGAACCCCGCACTTTTCGGGATGTAAAACGACGGCCACAGCGTTGCGATTTTAGCACTATCAAGGGATAATAGCACCATGACAATCACCACCACAGCCAACCGCTACGAAGCTGCCGGGAACGGGGTTACGACCGTTTTCAGCTACGCGAGCAAATTCCTTGCGGATGAAGATTTGGTGGTCATCCTTACAGATGACGATGGCGTGGAAACGGTCAAGACGTTGAGCACCCATTACACCGTGAGCGGTGCGGGCGACGCGGCGGGGGGCTCAGTGACGATGCTCACCGCCCCCGCTGTGGGTGAAACGCTGGTTGTGTATGGCGACCCAACCATCAGTCAGGAAGTTGACTTGCTGGACGGCGACGACCTACCGGTGGAAGCGTCGATCGAGCAACCGTTGGACCGGCTCACCCTTATATGCCAACGCCTGTCTGATCGCATGTCCCGCAGCTTGCGGCTATCCGATGGGAACGTCACGGCCGATCCGGTGCTGCCGGCGCCCGTTGCGTCGTCGCTGCTCGGGTGGGATTCCGACGCGGAAGCGCTGGTCAACTACAGCCTAGGCGACATCGGAGCGGACATCCTCGTTTCGTCGTTTGCCGAAACGGTACTAGACGACACGGACGGCGCTGCGTTCCTCAAGACGCTACACGCGGGCTTGGTCACGACCACCACGAACAGCACAGCGTTCGCGGCGGCAGACTGCGGCAAAACCTTCGTGTTCAGCAGCACCGCTACGCACACCTTTGCTGCCGCAGCCACGCTTGGCAACGGCTGGTACGTACAGATTCGCAACAACGGCACGGGCGTGCTCACGCTGGACCCTGATGGGTCGGAGACGATCGACGGTGCCACCACGCTGAAGATGTACCCCGGTGATTCGTGCCTCGTTGTGTGCAACGGCTCGCTGCTCACGACTATCGGGCTTCAGGACCAGCCACGGGTCATCAGTGCGCAGTCTCCGTCTGCGGTGGCAACCGTGGACTTCACTGGCTTGGACGCCACGCACGACCTGTACCAAATCAAGTTCGACTTCGTACCACAGACGGATGACGTATATCTGTTCCTGCGTGCGGGCACTGGTGCGGGTCCCACGTGGCAGAGCGGGGCCGGCGCGTACTCGTGGGGCGGTCGCATCCAGGGGCCAGCGGCGGGAGCAGATACCGGGTCCACGATTGATTCGCTAGACACGCTCATGGTGCTGACGCGGGCGGGCGCCGGCCAAGGCGTGGGCAGCGCGTCAGGCGAACACGTTGCGGGAACGGTTCGTGTGTGGTCCCCAAGCAACTCGTCCAACCAAGTGTTGATCGAAGCCGACTGTGTGTACAAGCGCAGCGACGGCGTGGGCGTCATCTCGCGTGTTGGCGGACTGTATGGCGGACCGAGTGTCACGGGTATACGTTTGGCATTTTCGTCGGGCAACGTCACCAGCGGGTGGGCTGTTCTTACTGGCGACCGGAAAGCGCGGAGTTAGCCGTGTACAAAATGGTGAACGGTAAGCGCGTTGCGCTGACTCCCGACGAGGCGACCGAGCGCGCCGCGATGGACGCCGCGCACGTAGCGGAGCGCGAGACACGCGAGGCGAAGGTGACGCCCGCGGAGCGGCTAGTGCAAGCGCTAAACGAGGACCCGTCGCGCGTAGACCGACTCTTGGCGTTGGTGGACAAGTGAAGTTCTCCGCTTTCAAACGCACGGCGGTCGGCGCTTACGTCATGGAAGTGTGGCGCGGCGTTGACCAGCTGGCGAATGCGCTGCTCGGCGGGTGGGCACGTGAGTCCATCTCGTCGCGGCTTGGGCGTACCCGTCCGGCATGCTTGCTCTGCCGTTGGCTGTCACGGGTGGAAAAGGATCACTGCGCCAAGGCCGCAGCGCGTGAAGCCGACATGGTGGCCGTTCTTCGAGCGAGGGAGCAGGCACAGTGAACGAGCACGCCAAGCACATTATTGATTGGGCCGCTGTCGGTACGACCATCGGCGCCGTCATGGCGTGGATTCCACAGGCTACCGCGCTGATTGCATTCGTATGGTGGTGCATTCGCATCTACGAAACCAAGACCGTGCAGAAGTGGCTGAACAACCGCAAGAACACCGGAGATTGCTGAGATGAACTGCCGACCGTACGACGCGCACGACGACGAGGACGACTTCGACCCGGAGGACTTTGAATAGTGACATCACCGACACTGAGGCGTGAACTTCAAGCGGCGGTGGACGCGTGCACAACGGCGGGTGGCAACCAAACGGAAGCCGCCCGCGTGCTTGGCGTGTCACGCAGTACGTTGCAGACCAGGCTGGCGATAGCGGAACGCTCGGGCATAGAACCGTCAAAGCAAGTCGTGAACGAGGCTTCGCCGGCTGCGCAGATCAAGCGCCTTACCGCCGAACTAGCCGCGGCACAGGCTCGCGCGTTGAGCGATGCCGCAATCAAACGGCAAATCATTCAGCTGGCCAGCGACGTTGCGAAAACAGCAACACCGGCTTGGTGCCACAAACTGAAGAAGTCCTCAAGCCCCGGCGTGCCCACGCTGTTTCTGTCCGATCTCCATTGGGGCGAAGTGGTGCAGCCCGCGCAGATCAACGGCGTGAACGAGTACAGCTTGGACACGGCTCGCCGCAGGCTGCGCAAGTGCGCGGAGCGCGCGGAGCACTTGCTACGCATCCTGTCGCCCACCATGGACTACCCCGGCATAGTCGTGGCGTTGGGTGGCGACATGATCTCCGGGAACATCCACGACGAACTGACCGCGACGAACGAGGCGAACAGCATGCCCTGTGTGCTGGACCTGTTCACCGAGTTGGGTAGCTTCATCAGCACGCTTGCCGATCGATTCGGCGCGGTGTTCCTGCCCTGCGTCACGGGCAACCACGGGCGGGACACGAAAAAGATATGGTCCAAGGACCGCCACGCCACGAGCTTCGATTGGTTGCTATACAGCTTCCTGGCCAAGCACTTCGAAGCGGCCGGCGACAAGCGTGTCACCTTCCTGATCCCGGACGGCCCGGACGCGTACTACCGGGTGTACGAGCACCGCTACCTGCTGACGCACGGGGACCAGTTCCGCGGCGGTGACGGCATGATTGGCGCGCTCGGTCCCATCATCCGCGGCGACCACAAGAAGCGCTCGCGCAACGCGCAAATCAACATGACGTACGACACGATGCTGATGGGCCACTGGCACCAGTACATCCATCTGTCGCGCCTCGTGGTGAACGGCTCGCTCAAGGGCTACGACGAGTACGCCTACGACAGCAACTTCGGATTTGAGCACCCGCAGCAAGCCCTGTGGGTGACGCATCCGAAATACCGCATCACGTATCGTATGCCGGTGTTCGTTGACAACCACAAGGACATGCCGGAAGCGGCATGGGTTTCGGTACCGAAATGACCCCACTAGCCTACCCGCTGTTGGAGCTTGGCAGCAAGCTCATAGACCGCTTCTTCCCTGACGAGACGAAGAAGGCGGAAGCGCAACTCGAGCTAATGAAGATGGCCGAGCAGCGCGACTTTCAGTTGATCCTGGAGCAGATCAACGTCAACAAGGCCGAAGCGCAAAACCCGAACCTGTTTGTATCCGGGTGGCGTCCCGGTGCCGGGTGGACGTGCGTTGCAGCACTTGCCTACACGTTCGTCTTGCAGCCGCTACTGTCGTGGGCGTCGCTCACACACGGATGGCAGGCCCCGCCTTCGATCAATTCCGATGACCTGCTGTACCTGCTTGGGGCGCTACTTGGTATAGGCGGGTTTCGTAGCTACGAAAAAATCAAGGGGGTTGCGTGATGAACTTCGGCGTTGCGTTCGAACGACTGATCGGGCACGAAGGCGGCTACGTCAATGACCCGAACGATCCGGGCGGGGAAACCAAATGGGGTATTAGTAAGCGCTCGTACCCGGACCTAGACATCAAAAGCCTGACACGCGACGATGCACGCGCCATTTACTCTCGGGACTTCTGGCTCCGCGGGCACATGGCGGCGCTACCATTCGCGGTAGCCTTCCAATGCTTTGACGCTGCGGTGAACCACGGCATACGCGCCGCACACCGCATGCTTCAGCGCGCTGTCAAGGTAAACGACGACGGGATCATCGGGGTGCAGACCATGACGGCGATCAAAGCCCACAACGCAACCGACCTCGTAATGCTGTTCCTTGCAGAGCGCCTAGAGTTTTGGGTGCAATGCAAGGGGTGGCCACACTTCGGTGCAGGGTGGGTCAACCGAGCGGCGCAGAATCTACGCTACGGCGCCGAGGATAGCTAGGTTCTACGCGCCATCTGGTCTATCTGATCCGCTGCCGCAGCCGCGGCAGCTTTCGCGCTGTCCTCCACGAGTTGCGTGTATATCTTCGTGGTCTGCGCGCTCTTGTGGCCCAACAGTTCCCCGGTCTGCGCCCCGTGGGCCGTTGCCAGCGACGCAGTGCCAAACGTGCGGCGCATGTCCCGAGCCCACATACCTTCCAAGCCCAACGAGTCGCGCAGCTGACGCCACAGCGCGCGAGGGAACGACCCGAGGATGGGCTTGCCCTTCACCCATGGTAGTGCGCTTAGTACCAGTTCCGCCTGTGGTGACATGTATATATCACGCTGCCCCGTCTTGGCGTCGTCCAGGCGTACCACTGCGCCGTCCACCATCTCCGGGGTTATCACCGCGGCCTCGAGCGGCCGGCAACCCGTGTACAGCATGAACAGCAGGTAGGCGGCGCCTCGTGGGTGTGCCTTCTGTTGGGCGGTGATGGCGGGCACCAGCGCGGCAAGTTGTTCGGGCCGGAAGAACTTCTTGCGCTTCAACTCAGGGAACCGCGCCACACCCTCGCAGGGGTTCACGTTCAGCGGTGCCCACTTCAGCGGCCGTGCGGCGTAGTTGAACATCTTGGACAACATGGCGAGCACCCGATTCGCCTGGTAGGGGCGATCGCGGTGACGCTGGTGCAGCTTCGCCACCATGTCGTAGGTCACGTCGGTCACGCGCTCGCGGCCCAACGCCTTCGCCACGTACGACTCGTACATCCGCTTGTACTCGCGGCCGGTTTTCACTTTGGACCAATGGTCGTTGTACACGCGCTGGTAAAGCTCGGCCATCGGGTCCTTGCCGCTCGCCACCGCAGCCAGCATTTCCTTGGCGATCTCACGGGCCTGCGCTAGACTCAGCACGGTCACGTCCTCGAGCTTCGGCCGGCGCTCGTCGCCCGCCTTCGTTCGGAAGTACATGTACCAACTCTTCCGATGGGTGAAGCAGCGCAGATGCAAACCCCGCACGGCCTCGTCCCACAGTTCTTCGCCAGGCTGCGCAGCCTGGACGGCGGTGTTCGTCAACATCAGCTTTCGGCGCATTAGCCCCTCCCCGCTTCGATGATGTCCAGCGACGACATGGCCTCAACGGGTGCGCCCGCTTGCGCAAGCAACAATTCGCAGTACGCCGCTATCTCCACAGAATCCGCCGACCGGTTAGCGGTTAGGTACGCAGTAGCCACGCGCAGATTTAGCTGCGCAAATTCACGTGTGAGACTCATCCTACGGTCGATGAGTAAATCTTCCCAATTCTCCATTGGTCGTTTCCTGGTAGTTGGTGAGGCATGTCACTGTTTCGATAATAGCAACATGGTGTTAGGAGCGCAACACTTTCCGACCAACCCGCTACGAACGATTGTAACGTATTGATTTCTTTGGCGCGGTGGCTCATTCGTAATCAGTAGGTCGAGTGTTCGAGTCACTCCAACAGCACCAATAACTTAGCACACTTTTGCGATTGTCGAAAATAGGAGCTGGTCGCATGGTGGTCGAACTAGGCTTGGGTGAACTGATTTTCATCAGCATGGCGGCGTGGTCCCTGTGGGCCGGTGGCCGCGCGTATGAGGCACGCGCGCAGATCAAAAGGAAGCGCGCATCAGCGCTCGCCCGATGATTTCCGGGATTTGCGGGACTACGGCGTTCCCGAGGGCTCTAATGCGGTCCACCCGATCGGGTACCCCATCATCTGCTCGACAAACCGGGGGCTCAGTAAGCCGCCAATCACTTCGCTTAATGGTCGGGAGTTGTGCCAGCAGTTGTGATTGACACCCGACCGGTAGTCGCGCGCCGTGGGTGTTGGCAGCAACAATCCAGATTCTGTCCCTACGGTGAGGGGCGCCAACGGCGGAAGCGGGTATACAGTGCCACTCCGCATCGTACCCGATCGCAGCGAGCGACCCGAGTACCGCGTCCAATCCGCGACTGCGAAGGGCTGCGACGTTTTCGATGATCGCGTAGCGCGGCCGAACTTCGTTGATGATTCGGTGGTACTCCCGCCACAAGCCGCTGCGTTCTCCGTCGAGTCCGGCTCCCTTGCCGGCAAAGCTAATGTCCTGACAGGGGAACCCGCCGCAGACGACATCGACACGGGGGATGCCGAACACGTCGAGCACGTCCCGACTAAGCAATCGAACGTCGGTGAACTGCACAACGGTGGGCCAGTGCTTGCGCAGGACGGCGCGGCAGTACGGATCAATTTCGCAGAAGGCGACGGTTCGCATTCCGGCACGTTCAAGCCCGAGGGAGAATCCTCCGATGCCGCTGAATAAGTCGAGAACATTCATTCGCCCCACGCCACAACCCCGCCAATGTACGTGTCCCAAGCGGCGCGTGCCTCGCGCAGCGTGGGCACCCTGAAGTGCCACACCAGGGTCCCGTCCGCAATGCGCAGCCGCACCTTGTGTACAGGTGGGCACACACCCTTCAGCAACTTGCCGAAGGTCATGTCGTCCGGCAGGCGCGTAGCTTTGGCCCGGTTTTGGGTGTAGCGCCTGAACGCGTTGCGCACCGTCTCACAACTTAGTTCGGTGCTCCAATCGTTCGCGGGGAAGTCGGTACCCATCAGTCGCCCTTCCTGCAACGACGCGAGCCACCACTGCCCCACGAAGTCCAGCGACGCATGCTTCTGGTCTACAAGTCCTTGGGTGCTCGGGGCGATGTTGACATTTACGATTGGCGCGTAACTGAGCAGTCGCCCAAGTAGGCTACTGTAACCGCCCCTCTCAAGACCCTGTTGGATTCCAGCGAAAAACTTACCATCCTGCCGCCGACCCGTACCGACATCGAACACGGCGAACCGTCTTTCGTCGTGCGAAGCAGGAACGAGCCATTCTTCATTTCCGATAATGGCAACACGCGTGAGGTTGGTAATGGGGTAAGGCTCTTTTCCTTTGTGTTCGATGACATGATCTTTCCCGGTGATGAGGTCTTTAAGGGTGCCTTCCGCCTGCTTGTCGCCCGACCAGAAAGCCTCGTCCAACGCGAACAGCAAGCAGTGCTCCAAGTGGCCGTTGAAGTTGCCCACGAGGTAGCGCTTGTTGCTGGCGAGCAGGAAGTGCCTACCAAGCAACGCGCCTATGTGCTCGATCGCGGCGTTCTTGCCCACGCCTTTGCCACCGCGCAGCACGATAGCGACGTGGGGCTTTTCCCATGGGCGTTGAACCAGGTGGGCTAGCCAACTCATCAACCACGCAAAGAGATGGTCGTCCCCGCCGCATACGTTCTGGTGCAGGTGGCCTAGGTAGTCATCGACCACCGTGGCGTGTGCGTCGCTTGGCTCCACGCTGAAACCGCGCCACAGGTTGTAGAACCGATCGGGCGCCTGCTGCTCGGGCAGGAACACCAACCCTTCGTAGCTGCGGCGCTGCTTGTGCTTCATCCACAATTCGGTAATAGGCACGGTGCCTTTCTGGAAGGTGAGCGTTTCGGCGGCGAGCTTCGCATAGAACGAACCTTGGTTCAGGTGCTCGAGCTTCCACCGGTTCAGGTGATCGGTGGTCTCGTACAGAATGTGGTGCCCACCGCCCACGAGGACAAACGCGTAGTTCTTGTTCAGCGCCAGCACCGGATCAGGGGCAGCGCCTTCGGCTTTCGGAACTGCTGTGAATTGCGTCTCGGGCGCCGCGTTACCTACCGTGTCCTTCGAGTAGGTGTACGCGGACCGGACGCAGTGGGCTAGTTCAGAATGTTCGATATCCGGAACGCATACCCAATCCTCTGCCATAAGCTCAAGCGTGCGGGGTTCCGATAGCCCAAAGTCTCGAAGTCGCAGCGCAACGCGTAGCGCTGTGTCGTTGCGGCTACCTTCCTCACCCTTCGGCGCTTCATGCGCGAGGTACGCACGGGCTCGGCGCTCGGCGCGGTCGTGGTCGAGCACTGGCACTGGCGCGGGTGCACGCTTGATGCCTTGGTCACGCCTGTTGGGGTTGCCTCCACGCTCGCAGGCTTCAATGAGCCAAACGGGAGCTTCGACCACACTAGCTCCGTTGTCGGTGTAGGCTCGCCCGTTGATGACACTTCCCGAACCGACAATGTATCCGCCTCTCGACCGGATATCGAGCCCCGGACCAAGAACTGACGTACCTTGCTTGACGGGTTCGCGGACACGATATACAAGATGTCGCCCGCCTGTGGGGGTTCGCTGCTCGTAGGTTGGGGGCACGACGTTTCCGGCAAGCTCAAGCGCAAGGAGGGTGTCGTCTCCGCACTTTCCGTTTTTGTTGTCAACGTCGATAACCAGAAGGGCGCTTTGTCGTACGCCCGTGAAGATGCCGATGTTGCATTGCTCATTGGTGAATAGCTCCCTCACTTTGTCGGGGTCAACGGTGGCCGCACTCTGCCACCCTTTGCGCTTGGGTTTCTTCGACGCGTCCGTGACAACCGGGAACACGTGGAAGCCCATCGCTGCGAGGCGCAGCGCGTGGTCTACCATCATGCGCGGTTCGCTTCCCACTCGTCGCGGCAATGCGCGTCACACCAGCGGCGCTCATCGTCAAACAACTCGCTGCCGCAGTACAGGCAAAGCCCGATACCGGTGTGCGTCACGGGCTTGATGCGCGACAGGGATGCTTGCAGGAACAGTTCCGCAGCCTCGTTGCCTTGGTCAATGATGTCAGCCATTACTTCCGGTACCTCTTTCCGCGCCATGCTTCCACGGCGATAGGTAAACCCGTAGCCCACGGGGGGACCACGGCCATTTCGTGTTCAAACCGGTCCACCGTGTCGGCGGGCAATGACTCGGCGATCTCCACCACGATTTCGTCGTGGACGTGCAGCACGATGTTCGCGCGCAACCCCTTCAGCCGCTTCATGGCGTCCGCCAGTACGTCGCGCGCCGCGGCTTGGGTGACGTTCTCCGACAGCTTGCCACCGTATGTGTGCGTCTCCACCCACTGACCCGTCGTGCCGTCCACGGTCATGTAGTGAATCGTGTCGCGCAGTTCGCCCCACGGAGTCTTGCGCGGCTTCAGCTTCGGATACGGGTAGCAGAGCACCCGACCGGACGGCAGGCGGCACCACAGGAACGAGCCCGCCATCCGATAGCGAATCTCCCTGCCTACCGGGCCGGCGCTGCACATGACACCCGGATGCAGGATGGCATCCTTGGCGGCGCGCTCGAGTTGATCCCAATACGCCACGATGCACGGGTGGGCTGCGCGCCAGCCGTTCTTGATGCCGTCCACTTCGTCGTCGGACATGTGCGGCACGTCGGTGTAGTTCTTGGACATGGTTGCCCACGCCCCTTTCCCGCCACCGAACCCGAACGTCAGTTCCTCCACCTTGCCTACTTGCCGGCGCGGGTCCTTCTTCGTGATCTTGGTGGGGTCCAGGCCGAAGGACTTCGCATACGTGAGGATGTACAGGTCGATGCCCGTGCCGGCGTCCACGTCGCGGAAGGCTTGCAGCTTCCATTCCTCGCCGGCCAACCAGGCGAGCATCCGACCTTCGATGTTGGCGAAGTCGCCTGCAAGAAGGTCGGAGCCCTGTGCTGCCACAAGCATGCCCCGAAGGCATGACGATATAACGCCCATCGGTGGGCCATACAGCACGCCGATGGCTTCGATGGCCTTCTCGGGCGGCAGCACAGTCATCAACCGGATAGCTTCTTCGATCTCGTACTGCTGTAGCCATGGCCGGGGCAGGTTGTGTAGCTGCACCTTGCGGCCCGCCCATCGTCCCGTGCCCGCGCCGTGGTACTGAAACATGCCCCGCAGGTGGTCATCCTCGGGGTTCGCAGCGCCAAGCATCGCGGTCAACTTGGCTGTTGAGGATCGCGCGTACTCTTGCCGAATCAGCAACGCTTCGCGCACATCAGCAGGCAGCGTATCCGTGGCCAGTAAATCCACAATGTCACTCTTAGCGACGCCGCTGGTTTCCACACCACGAGCGTTGACCCATTCGGTAAGCCTCTTATGCTCGGTCGGTACGCCGACAAAGTTTGAAGTAACGCCTCGAAATCGATCAGCGAGACGTTTCTTCTCGTGGTCAACCACACGTAGCGCGGCTTCGACGCCGTGGCGGTCGATGGTGATCCCGCGAGAATTGATTTCATGGTCAAGCCTCCACAGTTCCACTTCATCGCCCGACAACTGCATCAAGCGCTTCTCTAGCTCGCGTTCCACCCGCACGTCTTGGCGGCAATACTCGTGTAGCCGCTGCATGCGTTCCTCGTCGTCCCACCACACCACCGTGCCGTCCGGCCTCACTTCGCGGGGCTTGCACATTTGCAGCATCAAGCGGTGGCCGGCCGCGTCCTTCTTGTGCTCCAACCCCACCGCGGCGGCAGCGCGGTCAAGGTCGCCAGGCAGCGCCATCGCGTAGGCCATCGCCATCGTGCACGTCATCTGCGTGAGCTTCAGCGGTGACCAGCCGTGGCGCTTCGCCATGATCTCGTTCCATATCTCGAACTCGAAGGCGGCGTTGTGGGCTACGACTTTCCCGCCTGCTTCAACGTGTCGGGTGATAGCCTCCACACCTTTGAGAATGCTGCCCAACTCCCGCAGGAAACGACCGTGAAGCACGTGGACCCCGCGGCCTTCCACGTCAGGCTCGCAGTCCGCGTCGTCCCATCCGAAACCCATGCACAAAACCTCCGTGCTTGGGTGGCGAGCGTAGGTGTGTAACCCGACCACCTTCAAATCAAGGACGGATCGGGTTTCGAAGTCTATGTGGAGGGTGGGTGTTGTCACTGCGGTAGCGGGAATAAATCCGCGTCGGTTCCGTACAACTTGGTGATAGGCGTACGATTCAAGAAATGGTCTAGCGCGGCCACCGCACGGCGGTATAGGTCAATTCGAACTTGACTGTGCGCCGAACGTATTCCGTTGTTTCGGGAACGGATCGCATCTCTCAGCTTTATCGCCGCTGAATCTGATGGGCCATCCGCGGTACCGGACTCCAAAACTTCCAAGAACCGGAGTATTCGACCCCTGTCACGTGAGTAGGCGGCTCTAGCTGCCACAGCCAGTACCGTGCCATTCAGGCCAGCCACTCGTTTCGAACCAACGCGCTCCGTAACCAAATCAACTACCTCTTGATGCGACAGATACGCTTGTAGAACTTCGTGAAAGGAACGTGTCACGTGGTTACTTGGACCCCACGTAAGTATTTTGGCGGTCACGGCCTTTACACCCGTTATGTCACCACCATAAAACTTTGCCAGGTCGCCCATTGACCGCACCAAGCCAACGTCCATAGCTGTTATGGTGCGAGACGGTGTGTTGCGCGATATGAGCAAGCGCTGCCCGCAGCCGGACGTGACTATAGCTTCCATCGTGTGCTGCCCGTTCAGTAACTCGTTTTGCTCGGACAAGCAGACTGCCACCGGCTTTTCATACCACTCCCCCGCTGCCATGTCCCGAGCATACTGATGTACGCGTTCCTTTCGAAGTCGCCGATTCGACTTGTTCAACCGCAGAAAAGCCGCCGCGTCGGACGGCGAAACGAACTCCACTGACAGAATCATCTGACCGTAAGTCAATC
This sequence comes from uncultured Candidatus Saccharibacteria bacterium, assembly GCA_964623775.1. Classification (GTDB taxonomy): domain Bacteria; phylum Patescibacteriota; class Minisyncoccia; order Phycocordibacterales; family UBA2100; genus UBA10103. The sequence continues at coordinate 13,295 of CAZUVH010000007.1, forward strand.
GTGTTACGTTCATCGTCTGTTACTCCGTGTTTTCACGTCGGGTTGTTTAGCTAGCGCGTGAGTCCAAGGATTTGCGCCCGTTCGCTGTTCACGCTGCCACCCCCAACAGCCCCGCAGGCAGCATTTCATCAGCGCGCCACGAATGCGCCTCGTTGCCCACCAGCACTCGAGTGGGGCACACGCAGCGCCCTTCCCGAATCATCTGGCGCTGATACGCGTTCGTGCAGTCCTCACACACGTCACGCTGCTGCGCGATGACGGCGCCTGCTCGGGCGCGCTCTTTGTGCTCCTGCTCGGCTAGGGCGTGCACGATGGCTTGCAGGCGTTCCAATTCTGCATCGTTCACGCTCACGCCTGCTTCGGATGCGCGCATGATGGCGGCATCCAGGTCGTTGCGCGCTCGGGTGTGGGCTCGTGACATCAGCGTCACCCGATCGTCGCCTGTGCCGCGCACGTAGCTATGCGCCGCGGCCCATGCGTCCCACTGTTCCTTCGAGTCGTAGCACTTGGGCATATCCATTACGCCATACCCTTTTGCCGTTCCTCGGACATGCCGAGCATCTTGCGACGCACACCGGGTGCATCGTACGGAAGCCTGTTCACCTTCCCATGCTTGGGCGTGGTGCGGGCGGGACCTTTCACGCCAGTGCGCTGCACATCACCAGGCCCGTTGCCAACTGCGTGCTTGATCGTTCCGGTTCTCTTGTTCACGTTTTGTCCTTTGCCGTTTTATCTTCGGAAAAATGCCCCCGCTTTTCAGGGCGGGGGCCAGGGAGCACCATGTCAGTTACTACTATATCATCGTGGTGCGATTATCGCAACAGTTCAGCCAAACAAAGCGTTGGCTGTGGCGGGTGCGCCAGTGTTGACAGGCGTCGCGCCCTCCACCGGTTTGAAGTCCTGCTGCGCCGTCGTGCGTCCGCCCAACGGGTCGTCGTCGCGCAACTTCTGCACGTTCTGCAATCCGAAGGCAACGCCCTTGTTACCCTTCTGATCGTAGTAGTACGGCCGGATGGTGGCGCGAGCCCAACAGCCTGAGTAGAACCGGCTCGGGTCGATGATGTCTTGCACGTTCTCGTCCACGATCCCCGGCTTTTGCTGGCTCTTGAGATTGAGGAAAACGGCGCCGGCAACGTGCCCGTCCTGCAGCACGGGTTTGCCGTCTGTCCCAAGGATGGGTACACCGTTACCGTCCTTGCGCACCTTCTCGCCTTGGTCGCGGAAGGGGTTGCGTAGCCCGGTGGGCCACTTCTGCGGGTCGGGTCCGAACTTGTCCACGATGACTTGCCGCGCAGCCGCCTTGAGCGCATCCAAGTTGGCACCGAGGGCGAACAGCGCGACAAGACCGAACTCCATCTTGCCACTCAGTTCGTTCTTGCGAGCCTCGAACACGTTGGAAAACGACACACGGAACTCGGGGGATAGAATGTTTTTCGCTTCTGCCATTACAGGTATTTCCTTATGCGAAGGGGTCAGTCGTTGAAGGGTTGGGCACTACAGAAAACTCGTCTTTCGCTGTGGGTCGTTTTACCTCCGGTCGTGGGTCGTCAACAGGCACAAGCGTCGTGCCACTCGGTTCCTTGGTTACGAACTTGTCCAGCTTGCCTTTGCCCACCAAGGGTTCCAACTGCGCGGGGCTCTTGAGCTTGCGCGGGGCGTACATCTGCGCAGCTTCGAAGCCCATCATGTCCAGGTACTCAATGATGTCGCCGTCGTTCTTCCAATCCCGCGTCGCCCGTTTGTTCACGAGCTTGTAGCCCACCGGGGGGCACCCTGCCTCTGCGTCAGCGTACGCCCTTGCATCCACTGCCTGGCACCACGCCTTGATGAGCGGTACGAGCTTCAGCGCCTCGGCCAACTGCATAGGCGCCATGTCTGCGACAGCCCCAAACTCCTGCCGCGCGACGGCTTGCGCCTTCTTCGCGTACTCGGGGCACGTGGGCAGTGCCTTGCAGAATTGGCAATGATCCCCTGACTTCAACGGCGCGTTGGGCTCCGCGGTAGCCTTCGCGTACTTCACCAAGTCGGCCGCGAACTCGATCAAGTCGATAGCCGCGATGCGCTCTACCCTGATCGGCCCATCAGGGTGTGCGGCTCGAGGCTGCACGATGGCGAGATCGACATCGCGCGCCGTCCACGGCACCGTCATCAACGCGCCAAGGCCGTAGTAGCGCAGCTGCACGTTGCCTTTGACTTCGACCACCTTGCCAGCGCCGTGCTTGTAGTCCGCAACGGTGAGCAGCTTGGACGGGTGGTTGAACACCACCGCATCGCCCGTGCCGAAGCAGCCCTTGTACACGTTGCTCAAGTCAAAGCGGTGCTCGAGCAGGCGCACGCTGTTCTTGGTCGTGAGGCGTCGGACGTATCGAACGTACACGTCCACGGCCTCGGCCATGTCCTGCGTAACTTCGAAGGGCACGGCACCATTGGTGAGCTTGCCGCCAACCAAGTGCAGCGGGTCCTGATCGAACTCCAGGCAGTGCGCCCCGAGAATGTGGGCTTGCGTGCCTTCGATCGCGTAGGGGCTACTGTAATCCGGGGCGTTGGCTGATAGGCGGATAGAGCCCGGACACACAGACCACCGGTGCATGCTTGACGCACCTAGTGGGCTGTGCTCCGGGCCGCTTTCCTCTACGTGCTCAAGCGTAGGCACGACGGGCGCACTCCTGCGTGCCTTGGTGCGGCGTGTACCGCCCCAACGGGCGTAGCCGGTTGGTGCGGCAAAGGGCGCTGTGCTTGTTGCGGCCCCTGCCCCTCCGTATGGCCGCAGACCCGTTTAGCAGCAGCGGGGGTTCCGTGACACACGCGAACCCCATGAATAGCAGCGCCGTTAGCGTCGCAGCAGTTATTAAGTGGTTACGCACGGCTACGCCACCAACGCTTCGCAGCGTGCCACAAACGCTGCATACTCCGCGACGGCTACTTCGGAGATGCGCTCGTGGGCGAACTCGGCGAGCACCGCGCGGCACTTGTCCATGCCGTGCTTCTCGTTCACCTTGGCGAGTGCGGCGCGCACGTCGTCTGCCGTGTAGGCTTTTGCCACAGGCGCAGGCGCAGCTACCGCAGGTACCGGGGGTGCGGCTGCAAACGGGTCCGCAGCAACAGATACCGCGGGTGTAGGCGTGGCCACAGCAAAGGGGTCCGCTGCTGCTACCGGCGCGGGCGCTGTTTCCGGCGTAGGCGTGGCGGGTGCTTCCGGCGCAGCGGGAGCAGCAGGGGATTCTGTGGTGGCTACTGCGGCAGGCGCCGCAGTGTTGGATTCGGTGGTGGCTGCGTTGGACTTGCGACCGCGACGCGTACCGGACGCGGCGGGTTGCGGCAGTTCAACGCTGGCTTGAACGGGCTGCGCGGGTGACGCAGGCGCTGCGGCGGTGGGCTGCGCTGGCGTACCCATCAAATCGGCGACAGCGCGATGCAGTTCGGCAGCGGTTTCGGCGTGAATCGTCAGAGTAAGCATGTTGGTCCGGTACTCCTGTGAAGAACGGTTATTGGTTAGCGCAGTGCCATTATGCCAAGACGTTGCGAAAATAGCAACGCGATCGGCAACGCAACGGTTACGAAAACAAGTCTACGAAATCCTGCGTCTTGCGCCGAACCGTCTGCGCAATCGCTTGGTCGATGGCGGAACCTTGCAGCATGACGAACTGCGCGGTTACAGGCCGCGTCTGCCCTATGCGGTGACAGCGCATGATTGATTGGGCGTTGTCGGCGGGCACCCACGACGATTCCACCACGATGACGTGCGCTGCGGCGGTCATGGTCGTACCCACCCCCGCAGCTTGGTGGTTGCACACCGCCACGCGTATCTTGCCAAGGTCTTGAAACTTCTTCACCAGGCGGGCGCGCTTCTCAGGCGGTGTTCCGCCGTACAGGATGATCGGGTTGAAGCGCTTGAGGCTTTGGTGCAGTTCTTCCACCACGCCTTTGTGCCAGCAGAAAAGCACCACCTTGTCGAGCCCACCGTCAAGCATGGTTGTGACCAGTTCGGCCACGCCCTTCACCTTCTGCAAGCCGTGGTACCGTCGCATGACGGCGGCGTTATCTTCCATCGCCTTCAGCGCCTTGAGCTTGCCTTCTTCCATGGCCTGCTTCTCCATGGCGTCGTGCACGGCGTTGCTCTGCGCATCCACGATTGCGGCGATGTTCGCCTTGCGCATGTGCAGCTGCAAGAAGTGGGCGTCCTCCGTCACGGGACCGGGCTCGACAACCACTTCGCTGATGGAGATTGGGGGCATATCGGGTAATACCTCTGCTTTCGTTCTACGCAAAAGGATTGGGGAGAGCACTTGCCGCAGTTCCGGGATGCGCAGGTTGTTCGCACCCACCACCTTGTCCCGGAAGCGCCCCGGACCCACTCGTACTCGGGTCTGCACCGTGTACCGGTCCAGGAATTGTTGATGCGTGAGTTGAGTCAGGCCCGCGCAGTACATCATCGGCCACAGTTCGCCGGGGTGGTTGCGCATCGGTGTTCCCGTGAGGAACCACGTCCGTGTTGCCCGGTGTATGAGCCCTGACGCCCCGAGCACCGCGGCTGTTCTCTGCGCCTCCGTGCTCGTCAGGTAGTGCGCTTCGTCCAGGCAAAGAATATCCCATGGTCTTTGAAGCAGCATCGTAAGAAGCTCGCTCCGCGCCGCCAAGTCGTACGAGCAGACCAGCGAATCCGCGGTGGGCCTCTCGCTCTGCTGCAATACAGGAGTACCAGCGGTCCCGAGCACGGAGAACTTCTGCCACTCGTGGGTCCAGTTTGCCCGCAGGCTCGCCGGGCACAGCACCAAGGTCCGTTTGCTTTTGCATAGGTCGAACGCTGAAATCGCTTGCGGCGTTTTTCCTAGCCCCATCTCATCAGCCAACAGCGCGATGCGGTGAGAGGCTAGGAACTCGGCGCCTAGATTCTGAAATGGGAAAAGCGGCACGCGGTCACAGGCGCCACATGGCCAGCAGGGCTAGCAGGTACGCGACCGCGAGCCCCGTACCGAGCAGGACCAATTCAGGGTCCATCGCTCACGCACCCGGAAGCGGCTTCACCGCAGCATGCGCTTCCTCTTGCTTGCGCTGGTACTGCTCCGCGTCCATGCGCAACAATTCCTCGTCGCCTATGAGGCTTGGCGGCGGTGGCGGGGTGCGCACCCACGGGCTGTTGACGCACTGACCGCACTTCAGGAAGTTCGTGTCATTGGTTTTCAGGCCGCATCGTTTGCATTCGTAGATCATTCAGTCACCCTTTGTTGGCAATGCGCACGGTGTTGGTAAGGTGCACGATATTTCGGACGCACATGGCGGCGGTCTGCACCAGTTCTTCCACCAAATGATCTGGGGGCAGTCCCTTGTAATGCTGGTCGATCGCGGCTTGCATCGACTCACCCGCTTCTTCGACCATGATGGCTACGCCGTGGATCACGTCGTCGGGCCAGTGCGGATGCAGCTTTTCCGCTTGGGAAAGTTCACGCAGTGTCAGGTTAAGCGCGTCCATGACGTTCATTAGAACCCCGGTTCTTTCCCCGCGAACGTACGCGGCATGTCGTCCAACTCCGCGGGTAATAGACCCGCTGCCACCCTCTCACGCGTTTCGATGAAACACGCCACGTTCCACAGCCATGCTGCCTCGTGGTCCTCGTCGGTGTAGCCGGCGAGCAGCTTTTCAGCGTGGCGCGCGGCTGAGTTGTAGAACTCGGACAGCGGCATCCCAAGCTCCCAGTTGCGCGCGGCGTACTTCTTCGCGCCCTTCTCCATGTGCAGGTCCAGACGGTGCAGCGCGTGCACGGGGCGAAGGTCGGGACGGCCTTTAAGCTGGCCACGATCGCGCTGCGCTCCAGTACCGAATACGCGGCGTTCGCCTGAGTCCTTCAAGTCCCCTGCAATCGATTCCGGCTCCGCGCATCGGAGGCAGTAGTGCGGCGCGACTACGCCGTGGGGGCATACGTTGCTGTTCATAGTGTCGCCTTTCTTCGGGCGTCGCAACCGATACGCCTTCATGATTTCGGAATCTATCTGACGTTCGAACTCACGCACGAACTCAGCGTAGATATCAGTAGCCACCAAGCACCCCCGCGCACACGTCCAAGCCGTCGCTCAGTGTGGGCACGACCCACGAAGCGCAGGCTTGAATCACCGGATGGTCTACGAGCCTTGGCAGGTTCGTCACGAGGATGGTGGGCTTGCGCAGCGCATGCGCCCACGCCAGTTCCACCACCGTGCCCAACGATAACTTGTTCTCGGTGAAGTATTGCGGGGGGAAGTAGCACAGCGTCATGTCGCACCGCTGCACGTCCATAAAGTTCTTGGACGCGATGGCGCGGGACGTGCCGAAGCGCGGGTCCGCGTCGTTACCAAGGGCGTAGCGCTCACCCATCAAAGGTTCACACCTAAGTGGCGATATGCCTTTGATGTCCTGTGCGGCTAGAAAGCGAATGGCCGTGTCGCGCCAGTTGTTCGCTTCCTTATGGGTGCAACCGAGGATGGGGCCAGCCAGGTATACGGTTTTGCTGCTCATAGCGCTCCCTCGAAGCACTCGTGTACGAGCGCGTTAAAGTTAGCCCGAGCCGCATTCCAAGCCGCATCCCGAGCCGCATTCCAAGCCGCATCCCGAGCCGCATTCCAAGCCGCATCCTGAGCCGCACTCCAAGCCGCATCCTGAGCCGCATCCCAAGCCGCATCCCGAGCCGCAACCCGGATGGCCTCGTCGCCGGTCATCAGGTAGTCGAGCACAACGTCGGGTGTGTCACCGCACAAGTGCACCACCGAAAGCGCCTGCGTGCGTGCGAAGTAACGCAGCATTTCCGTGGCATCCATCCGTGCCACTATGCGACGGCTCCAACACACGAGCTTGTCATGCTGCTCCGCGGCCACTCTCGCGCAGTCCACCAGGCACAGCGTTGCACCAGGTGCGTACTGCAAGGCGTCGAACGGATCGCGGGACGCATGCAGACCCCAATTACATAGGAGAGGCACGCTGCCTTCATGGTGCAGCCACACACCATCCGCGGGCACTGGACGGCCATCCCGTAGCGTGTCACCTACAAAATGCCACGCGCGTACGATTTCATCACCTGTTGTCTTGTTCATAATTTTCCCTTTCACTGGTTTTTGATGACTGCGTTCTGTCGCTGCTGCGTGTAGCCGTACACTGCCAACAAAGCCGCTTCAGCCCTGCCATCTTTGCGCGCAGGGAAGTGCTCTTTGAATCGGGGGAGAAGCTGATGCACCCGTTCGACCGCCGTTTTCTTATCGGCCGTGACGCCCATTGCAGCTTTCCAGGTGGCGGGGCGGACTAGGTTCACCGCACGGCCCACCCACGTGAACGCCATCTGCACCGCGCCGCACGCCTTACCAAACGCGAACGCTTGCACCGGGCCGTCGTGGGGCATGGCGTTGGGCATCTCGAGCCACACGCTAGCATCGCGCTCCGCAGACATGTGCCTGCCAACGCAATGCAGCTTGATGAAGTCGATGGCCGTGCGCTTCTTGCCGGATGCGAGCACAACGGGAACCGTAGGCATGTCGTAGATCAACAGCGACACGGGCTCGGCGCCTTCGAAAGCTACCGCGGCTATGGCGCCCTTCGCTCCGGGGTCAATGCCACACACCCATGCTCGCGCAGGCCGTGTCATTGCCCACCGGTCACAGTGAACAATGGCACCGCAGGCTTCGGGTACAAATCCTCAGCCGTGACGACGATGCCGCGCGCTGCTGCCGCTTCAAGTACGCGGCGCAGTTGGCTCGTGGGAATGATGCCGTCGCTGCCCTTCTTGGACTTGGGGTAGTTCCACCGATACACCGTGGACGGCGACAGCCCAAGGGCGTTGGCTAATTGGGTGGGACCGCCGAACTTGTCGGCGATTCTTTCAGCTTGCGTTTGTGTGTTGCTCATAATGCGTATTATTGCGTAAATCGCAACGTAAGTCAACGTGAAAAGGCGCCATGGCGCGGCGCCTGTGACGCGTGCAGTGAGGGTGCGATTGTCAGATGTTAACCTTATGGGAAACTACGTCGGCAAGGGCTCGCAGCATATAACTCACCCACCCGTTCCAATTCAGATGGATAACGTACGTCGCGTCCTTACCGGCTTCGTCCACCTTCACTGTGATTACCATACCTTTGCTGGTGTGACGCACCTTCACGTCATGGGGGTTCAAGTGATGTACGGTTGCCATGTTACGGTTCCTCTGTACGCTGTTTTATGGGCACTCGAAAATCCCCCACCCGCCAGTATTTTTGAAATATTACAGTGATTATTGCACAAATCGCAACAATATGCAACTCCACGCCTATTTACAACCACTGTGCGCTAGGCTACATTGCACTAATAGCAAGTGATAATCATAAGCGGTTAAGGGGGGCGACGGTGCTACCAAAGGGGTTTGAATCGTGACAACAACCAATTCACAAAATGGTAGTGGTAACGGCAAAAAGATAGATTCGCGTTGGTTCAAAGACACCATCAAGCTGCGGGGGACATCGGGACGCCAATTGGCAAAGCGTATGGGCATGGCGCCGTCCGCGTGGTCCCGAGTTCTCAGTGGCGAACGGCGCCTAACCCTGGATGAAACCATGCTGCTCGCCTCGGAGCTACGCGCCCCACCCGATGAGATCATAGAGCGGCTAGGCATCCGCGTCACGCCCGACCCCGTGTCTACGGTGCCGCTCAAGCACAAGGTAGGCCGTGACGGCTCGCTGGCGGTACTGCGGCCCATGGCGAGGGTGCCGGCGCCGCCTGGCTCGATCGGTGGTACGGAAGCACTCCGACTCGAAGATACGGGCGAGTCAGCGTCTGAAGGGTGGGTGATTTACTATGCACAGGTTTTGGACGTACCACCGGAAGCGCTTGGCAGGCTGTGCGTGGTGCACGTCGAAGGCGCGAAAGGGTTGGTGCTGCGAATTGTGCAAAGAGCGAAGCTAGGCCGTTACACCTTGCTGGCACCGTCCTTCTTACCACAATGTGGGAGAATGGACAGTGTGGCCATCGAATCTGCGTCTCCCGTGACCTGGATCGCCTTATAATCAGTGGGTTTTCGTGGTGTTCCAAGCTGTCAAGTGCTTGAACTAAAAGGTTTGTTCCAAGCATTCCAAGCATCGACCAATGCTTGGAACACTGTAGGTCCTTGATTATCCAAGTTTGTTCCAAGCATTCCAAGCATTTCGTGTAAATCGCCGGTCAGCAGGCTGGCGGGATTTTGGCGTGCGGCGTGGTCAGACCGTGACGGCATTGCGAGCCCACGGGATGCGAGCGTGTTGCTATTAGCGCAAATAGCAGCGCGAGCGTGCACGCTGCGTAGATAGGCCGTGTCGTCAAGGGGTACCCTACTTTGAATTTATACTGAAATGCTTGGAATGCTTGGAACAAATGAATAGAATCAATGACTTATTTTGTTCCTAGCATTGGTAGCATGCTTGGAATGCTTGGAACAAATGAATGGAATCAAAGGGATAGTGCTTGGAACAAGGCGCAAAACCTACTGATTTAATAGGCTACGCGCCTTGTCTGCCAATCGACCCGTGGGCTATTGGTGGTGCACGCGGTCATCGTCACCAAGGTAGAGATTCGCATCGCCGTAGACCTTTGCTGCGCTTGTAAGACGATCGCCTATTTCGTCTAGCCCGCGATCCCAAAAGCCGGCGCCATGGCCGTTACGGGTTAGCCAAAAGTCATGCCCCGCGCATTCCGCAGCACTGTAACCTTCAGGTGAATCGCCTAGTTCGGTGCAATAGGCTTCGATGTTGTCCGCGTTGCTGTCTACGAAGTCTGCACACGTTTCGCGTATGTTGGCCATCGACTCGGGCGTGATGTCGGATTCATCGTATCCGCACGACTCGAAGCTGGCATCGCTATCCGGGTCGTCAGGATGTTGCGCCGATTCGCACCACAAAGCGCAATCGATGTAACCTTTAACAAAGTCGTCTAGACGTGCGTTCATGACTGCACCGCCTTCGCCCGACCTTGCCAAATCATCCCGGAACCCGATCCCCGACCAGTGTACTTTCGGCCGTTGATGTCGCCTTCGATCTGGCACATGTAGCTGGACACGAAAGAATAAGGCGTGCGCCAGCGCGACGTAATGCGGCACGTACCTATCACGGCGCCGTGCCAATCCTTGAGCACTCCCTTCGCGCCTACGAACTCGGACACGAACTCAGGATAGGCGATGGCGTGTTGTTGCGTGACTGCGGCGCCGTTCGCTGTGAATTCTTTGCCCGTTGGGCTTGTGACGGTGCAACTCGTTTCGGTGTAGGGGATAGTTAGCATGATGATGTTGTCCCTTTGGGTCATTGTTGCCAAATCAGCAACGCATAGCGCGCAAGACTGCTGCGCGCTACACGTTTATGACTCGGATTCGTTTGCTCGGGCTTTCAACAGCAGCAGGATTGCGGCCGCTGTCTTTGCATCGGTGTAAATGCGCTCAAGCTCGATTTGGCCACCCGGTCGCACCGACACTTCGCACGGCGCGCCGTGGGATCGCATGTAACTCGTGTCTGTGGGTGTTGCGCCGATGCGGCTACCTGCGGGATAGAATTGAACGCCAGGCACGCTATGCTCAATATCAGCCACAGCTGCGTCACGATCGCATGCTGCGCTTGATTGTTCCGCTTTCCGTTGGGCTATGCGCTGTGTCAGTTCAATGACCCGTGAGAGGATGCGCCTATTGATCTCTTTGGCGATGCGCTCGCCACCCTTCGCCATGTCCACAGTCATTTCGTGGTCTAGCTTTTCATCGTAGCGCGTCACGTCTCGAATGTTGCCAGCGTAAGAACCCGATACGCGGATGAATTCTTTGCCGTTCTTGCGCAGTCCGTAGGTGTTTGGACCCGAGAGATGCAGCGCGTAGTCCCCGTGGGTGATCGTGCCCGAGGTTTGCCGCTTGGTGATTTCAGGACCGTCTACACTCTCCCAAGGGCAGAACGTCGCATCGAGCGCTGCGGCAATGTCGTTGGCGACTTGGCGAAACCGGTCTGCACGTTCGATTTCGGCTTGTATCTCTGCACGGCGATGTTCTTCGTAATCCATGGTGATCTCCTGTTAGGCTGTTTCGGTTTGGGATTCGTATTGCCGGTAAATCGATTGCAGTTCGTCCGACCAATCGCGCGACTGATGTAATGCGTGGTCGAACGTGTCCGCGATGTAGTCTTTAATGGCGTTCCGATTGCGCCCGCTGACGTGCAGAATGATTCCGCCCGACAGCAATTGCGGCTTGACGGTTACTACGTGCTCAGTCCACCCGTCATAGCAACCCGCTTCGTCCATGTGATGAAACGACGTACGAAACGTCAGCTTGTCCGCTGACGAATTGGACATGTCTATTTGCGTGCCGCTGTCGAAACCTGATCCACTAGGCAGGTACCGCTTCGTCAGTTCACCAGCTGCGGCACGATGCTTGTAGGCCCAATCGCCGTTCAGTGCCTTGTCACAATTGTGTGCAGCGACTGCGAGCGCTGCCAGTTGCTGATACAGAGGCGTCTGCATTGTGATCTCCTGTTGATGGTGCGATAACAGCAACGACTAGAACAAGCGAATGGTTTGAAGCGCAGTAACGAGCGCTTCGATTGCGACGTGTATGAAACCTGCGAGACTGAGTACGATGCAGATGATGCGTGCCATGGTGTTCTCCGGTGTTGTGGGTTAGTGGTCGAATGCGGTGCAAACGGGTCCACAGCGCGATCTGCGGCAGTCGTGCGTGCGTATCTCGTGCATGCGCTGCGCTTCGCGCTGTCGGGCTAAAGAACCGCGCCATTGAATAGCTGGTGCGCCGTTAGTTAGTTCGGTGCAACGCGGACAGCCGGCTACGCGATTGCCAAATACAACTTGGTGGGTATGCTTGGTGGCCATTCGGTTTGCTCCTGTTGAGTAGTGTTATCGTCAGTGCGTTGCTATAGTTTCACGATGATGCGATAATAGCAAGAACTATTTTTCCCGGATTGCGCAATGGTAGGATTGGCCAAATCTAACGGACCCATCGCCCGCACACATGCGGCACCCAATAGCCGCATCGGCCGAGCGCTCGGCCAGGCACGAAGGCGCGCCAGCTGCGCACGCCAAGCTGCCAGTGCGCGACCAGTGCGCTGCACTCGCGCACGCAATTCGTTATGCGTCAACGCGCTGCACGAGAGCACACAACTGATACGGTATCAGTCGCACGAAGGGATGCGCGCCGCACATAGGACGCTCGCATCGTTTCGCACAGGATTCGCGCATATTTCGACCGGGGGGTGGCCGGGGGGTGGGGGCGCCGATTCGGCCGGCCGGGGCGGGTTTGCGGGACCCCTCGGATACAAAAAATCACAGCACGCAATGAATTTGCGTTTTCAGCAATGAGCCGCACATCCTATTCAGAAGAATTAGCCCAATCGCTCGTAGAGGCTGTGGCCGGTGGATCAACCATATCGGCGGCTTGCGAAGCACCGGGCATGCCCAACAAGAACACAGTGACGAAGTGGATGCTGCACCACCCTGAGTTCGGGGCAATGATGGACAAGGCCCGCACCTTGCAGGCCGACGCAATGGCCGACGAAGTGCCCTACATCGCGGACACCGATCCAGACCCGCAGCGAGCGAAAAACCGCATGGAAGCCCGGAAGTGGTACGCGGGCGTGATGCGGCCGAAGAAGTACGGGCCGAAGCTCGACTTGACGGTGGAGGACCGCACCGACTACGGCGCCAAGATCGATGAGGCGCGGCGGCGCAAGACCCGAATGATTCTGACGGGCTCGGCCACGCAGATCATAGAGGATGCACAGATTGTCCCGACGCAGGCGCTCCCACCACCCCAAGAACCCGCGCTGGTGATCCCGGTGGGCGTTGGGGTCCCAGTGGGCGTGCGGGTGCCGCTCGCGCAACGAGAAGAAGTGGACCCTTTCGAATGAGACACTGACAATGAGTAGCCTAGAAGCTGACGCCGAACTGAAGCTGAAAGAGGACATCGCGGATTTCTACGATGACCCCCGCGGCTACGTCATGTATGCGTTCCCGTGGGGGGAGAAGGGGACGCCGCTGGAGAAATTCCCGCTCGGCCCCGACAAGTGGCAGCTGGATGAGTTCGAGAATATGGCCGAGCACATCAAGGCCAACATGGCTCGAGCCGATCGCGGGGAGGAACTGGCGCCGTACTATAGCGCCACGACCAGTGGGCACGGAATCGGCAAGAGCGCCTTTGTCGCGTGGCTCATTCTGTTCTTCATGTCAACGCGGCCCCTGTGCCGCGGGGTGGTGACGGCGAACACTGGCGACCAGTTGACCGGTAAGACATGGCCGGAATTGTCGAAGTGGCACAGCATGTCGATCAACCGGCATTGGTTTCAGTGGACAGCCACGAAGTTCACGTGTCTGCTGCCGGACAAGGACGGAAAGAACCAAGAGGAAAACTGGCGCTTCGACGCGGCCACGTGGTCGGAGGAACGGCACGAGGCGTTCGCGGGCGTGCACAATGCTAGCTCGTCGGTCATCTTCATCTTTGACGAAGCGTCCGGTATCCCCGACATCATATACGACGTGGGCGAAGGGGCGCTGACGGACGGCGAGGGATTCCAGTTCAGCTTCGGGAACCCTACGAAGAATACGGGCCGATTCAAGTCCTTCTTCACGGGCATCTTCCGGGACCGGTACAAGACGCGGCACGTAGACTCGCGCGAAGTTCGCATCACCAACAAGCGCAAGATTGCCGAGGACATCGCCATCTACGGCGAGGATTCCGACTATGTGCGGATTCGTATCAAAGGGCAGTTCCCGCGCCAAGGTGACAGGCAGTTTATATCCGGCGAAAGCGTGGAGGTAGCGCAGCGCCGTCAAGTTGTGGAGGACCCGCACGCCGCACTCATCATGGGCGTGGACGTGGCGCAGGGTGGCGCGGACCGAACTGTGATGCGCTGGCGCCAAGGCGCGGACGCTCGGAGCATCCCGCCCAAGAAGTTGTCGGAGTCTGACACGATGGTGGTGGCCGACGAGATAGCGCATGCGATAGACAAGACGCAGCCGGACGCGGTGTTCTTGGACGCGGGAGGGGGTGGCAAGGCTATCGTAGACATCCTGCACCGCCGCAGGTACCGCAACGTGTGGGCGGTGTGGTTCGGTGGCAACGCGTTCGACAAGAAAACCTACTTCGACAAGCGCACCGAAATGTGGGCCGAGATGGGTAAGGCGTTGGATGATTGGCTGGCGATCGACAAGGACCAAGTGCTGCACGACGACCTGATCGGCCCTGAACGCAAGCTGGCCGGCAAGCAAGGCGACGTGGTGAAGCTCGAGAGCAAAGAGGACATGAAGGCGCGAGAGCTACCGAGCCCGGACGACGGAGACGCGCTAGCCTTGACGTTTGCAAGGAAGATCGCGCGGGCCGACATCCGGGGCAACCGGCTCCGGGCCATCCAGAAAGGGGTGCAGGCGCGCGACGTTGACTATCCCTTGTTCGGGTAGTAAAATGCGAAAATAGCAACATAATACCATTTTCGCACAAGGGCTGAACCTGTGGGCGGTATCGTCGGAAAACTGTTTGGCGGGGGTAGCTCCCCGCAAGTTACGCCCGCGCCGCCCGCGCCTGGCGCCCCGGACAACGAGGACGCAAAGGCGCGATTGGATCAGGCGGCGCGCGAGGAACGCGTTCGCCGTGCGGGGCAGGGTGCCGCGGCCAACGTGCTCACCAGCCCGCTAGGGCTAGGCGAGGCAGATCAGTCGTCGCTCGCGCGCAAGAAGCTCTTGGGGTCCTAGCCGTTGGCAACTGACATCGACGCCCTGGCCGCGGATATCGTCAAGCGCTATGAACGCGCATCGGGCGACCGGGGCACATGGGAATCCCATTGGGAGGAAATAGCGAAGCGCGTATGGCCAGGCTACGCGGGTTCGTTCGTTGCGGGCGGTGAGGGACAGACGCAGGGCGCCAAGCGCACCGATGAGTTTGTGGACGCGACCGCAGCGCTTGCCCTGACGCGCTTCGCGCCGGCAATGGAATACATGCTGACGCCGCGCAACAGCACGTGGCACGGGCTCGCGCCGTCCGACGCGACGCTGAAGAAGGACCGCGAGACGGCGCTATGGTTCGAGGAACTGACGCGCATCGTGTTCAAGTACCGGTACGCGACGAAAGCCAACTACGCGAGCCAGCAATACGAGACGTACCAAGGGCTAGGTGCCTTCGGCACGGGCGTCCTGTACGTGGACAAGCTGCGCACGGCACGCGGGCAGCGCGGGCTGCGGTACAAGTCCGTGCACTTGGGCGAAGTCTGCTTCCTGGAGAATCATCAGGGCATCATCGACACGGCGTTCCGGTGCTTCTCGCACACGGCGCGGCAGGCGATGCAGCGATGGGGCGACCAGAATTCCGACAAGGTGAAGGAAGCGGCGCGCGACAGTGCCAAGGCTGAAACGCTGTTTTGGTTCATACACTGCGTCCGACCACGCACCGAGGCGGAAGGGTTTGACCCGGACCGCTACGACGTGAAGGGGATGGAGTTCGCGTCCTACTACGTCGATCGCAAGGAAAAGAAGCTCGTGCACGAGGGCGGGCACAACACGTTTCCGTATTCTATTTCCCGGTACACGCAGGCGCCAGGCGAGACATACGGGCGCAGCCCCGCGATGCTCGCACTGCCTTCCATCAAACTGCTGAATGAGCAAAAGAAGGTCGTCATCAAGCAGGGACACCGCTCGGTGGACCCGGTATTGCTGGCGTATGACGACGGCGTGCTGGACACGTTCAGCATGAAACCCGGTGCGCTGAATGCGGGCGGCGTGAGCGCAGAGGGTCGTCCGCTTATTCAAACGCTTCCGGTGGGCAATTTGTCGCTCGCTAAGGAAATGATGGGCGAGGAACGCGCGGTCATCAATGACATGTTCCTGGTGACGCTGTTCCAAATCCTTGTTGACACGCCGCAGATGACGGCTACCGAAGTGCTCGAGCGGGCGCGCGAGAAGGGCGCACTGCTGTCGCCGACCATGGGCCGGCAACAGTCCGAGGCTTTGGGGCCGATGATCGAGCGGGAAATTGAACTGCTGATAGAGCAGCAGTTGCTTCCGCCGATGCCGCCCGCGCTGGTCGAGGCGAAGGGCGAGTACGAAATTGAATATGATTCCCCACTGTCCCGCGCGCAGAAAGCCGAGGAAGCGGCGGGCCTGTTCCGCACGGTCGATTGGCTGCGCGAGTACGTGAACATCACACAAGACCCGTCGCCGTTGGATCACATTGACTTCGACGCGGCCATGCCCGACATCATGGACATCCAAGCGGTACCGAAGCGGTGGCAGCGCGCGGCCGAAGCGATTCAAGAGATTCGGGAGGGTAGGGCGCAAGCCAAGCAAGACCAGCAGATGATCGAGGGTGCGCCCGCGGTGGCTGGCGTGATGAAGGCGGCGTCCGGGGTGGCGGCTTAGTGACGCCCCGCGAGCAACAGGCCGAAAAGCTGCTGAAGGGTAGGCAGCAGGCGTACCGGGCGGTGTTCAGCCCCACCAACGTATTCACGGAGAACGTGTTGGCCGACCTGGCTACGTTTTGCCGTGCGAACCAATCCACCTTCCACCCCGATCCGCGCGTGGCCGCGGAACTGGACGGGCGCAGGGAAGTGTGGCTCCGAATTCAGCAACATTTACAGTTGACTACCGATGACCTATGGCGCCTGTTCGGCGCTCCAACTTCGAAAGGCTAACGCAGAAAGGTTGATATGTACAAACGCGGGCATTTTCTGATGGCGGAAGCAGGTGGAGACGGCGGCACGGGCGGCACCGGAGGCACGGGAACTGGCGCCACCGGCGCTACGGAAAAGCCTTGGACCGAAGGGTTCGATGCGGACACGCTTGGCTACGTGACGAACAAGCAGTGGTCCGGGCCGGCAGACGTGCTCAAGAGTTACCGCAACCTGGAAAAGCTGCACGGCGTTCCGGCCGAGAAGCTGGTGAAGGTCCCGGACCCGGAGGACGTGGAAGGGTGGAAGCAAGCGTATCAGCGCCTCGGGGCGCCGGACACCGCGGACAAGTACGACATCCCGCTGCCGAAGGAAGGCGGTGACGAAGCCTACGCCAAGTGGGCTCGGGAGACGTTCCACGGTGCGGGCTTGAACGTGCGGCAGGCGAAAGCCGTCGTCGAAGCGCATAACAAGT
The DNA here is from genome assembly GCA_964623775.1 of uncultured Candidatus Saccharibacteria bacterium. Lineage (GTDB taxonomy): Bacteria > Patescibacteriota > Minisyncoccia > Phycocordibacterales > UBA2100 > UBA10103. The sequence continues at coordinate 30,366 of CAZUVH010000007.1, forward strand.
ACATGGCCGAACACGCAGCCGCGCAAGCTACGAAGTACCAAGAGTCTGTTGCTGCGGACGAAGCGGCGCTCAAGGGCGAGTGGAAAGCTGACTACGAGGCGAACATGGCCGCGGCCAAGCGGGCTGCGGCGGCGTTCGGCTGGACCGGCGAGACGATCGACAAGCTCGAAAAGGCGCTCGGCTACCCCGCGTTGATGAAGATGGCGCACGAGATGGGCAAGCGCCTCGGGACCGACGACGGCTTCGTGGAAGGCGATGGCGGTAACGGAGGCGGCGGCACTCCAAGTTCGTCTGCCGGCGCTATCGCGCGCATCGCCGAGCTTCGCAAGGATAAGGCGTTCTGCGCCCGGTTCGCTGCGGGTGACGCGGAAGCCAAAGCCGAGATGAAGCGCTTGCACGCTGTTGCGTATCCTGGAGACACGCAGCTGTAGTTGACATTTGGCAAGTACGTTGCGATAATCGCATCATTCGAAACCGCACAGCAGAGTTGGGCATAAGGCCAAAAGCATCTGCCCTAACTGCTGGAGCGGGAGTAGAACGCCGACAACCGTAAGGCCGGCTGACCACCCGAAAGCGGGTAGCTCGCGCCAGCTTAAAGGCGAAGAAGCTGGCCCCCGCGGATGCAGGACAAGCCCTTCGAGAACGCAGTTTGTTTTCTCGACTTGATAACAGGGGCTTACGAAAGTGTCCGTCAACATCCCGACCCATTACGTACAGCAGTTCAGCACGAACGTCGCGCTGCTGCTTCAACAGAAAGGCTCCAAGCTCCGCGGCGCAGTCACCGTTGGCAGCTACGTGGGCAAGCAGGCTTCCCCGGTCGATCAGATCGGCGCAGTGGAAGCGCAACAAGTCACCAGCCGCTTCGCGCCCATGGGCCGAGTGGATGCAGCCGTCGATCGTCGGTGGGTCACTCCGACCGACTACGATCTGCCGCAACTCATCGACACGTTCGACAAGCTGCGCCTCATCACCGACCCGGAGTCGGTGTACGTGGTCAATGCGCAGATGGCGCTTGGTCGCAAGATGGACGCGCGGATCATCGCGGCGTTTCTCGGTTCGGCGCAGACCGGCGAGCAAGGTGGCACCGCCACTTCGTTCACGGCAGGCAACGAAGTGGACGTGGCGGTGGGCGGCACCAACTCGCGCCTGAACGTGGCCAAGCTGCTCGCGGTGCGCGAGTTGATGATGGCCAATCACATTGACTTCGACAACGAGGAAATTTTCTGCGGCCTCACGGCCAAGGACAACACCGCGTTGCTGAACGAAGCGCAGGTGGTTTCGTCCGACTTCAACGGTGGCGTCAAGCCCGTGTTGCAAGACGGCAAGGTCATTCAGTTCCTCGGTTTCAAGTTCATCCACTGTGAACTGATCGAGTCGCTGAACGCCGGCACGAACGAAGTGAATATCCCGGTGTGGGTGAAGTCGGGCATGCACTTGGGCGTGTGGAACGACATACAGGCCAGCGTCAGCAAGCGCAACGACCTGCAAGGCGAGCCCTACCAGGCGTACGTCTACGGTTCCTTCGGCGCTACGCGCCTCGAGGAAAACAAGGTCTACAACATCGAATCGTATCGCGCGTAATAGTGAGCGGGAGGGGGCGCGAAGCCCCCAAACGCGCGCAGCGAGCGTACCTCAAAGGAAATTGAGCAATGGCAAATGTGAATTCAACCTGGATCACCAACGCGGTCGCAACGCCCGTGGTCCTCACCAACCCGTCACAATCTGTCGGCGAACTGAAGGAAGCGTCCAGCGTCGCCACCGTTTCGGCTACGCAGTCCTCGGGCGATACGATTCGTTTCGTACGCGTGCCGTCGAACGCGCGCATCTCCGAAGTGCTACTCAGCACGGCGGACGCCACCACGGGCGGCGCAATCAATATCGGTGTGTGGAAAACCGTCGAAGATGGTGGGGCGGTCGTGGACGCGGACCTGTTCGCGTCAGCCCTTGCGCTTACCGGTGGGCCGTTCCTGAACAGCGACCAGACCTTCGAGTCCACGGAGTACACCTACGCGGAATCCGCGCTGCCTCTGTGGCAAGTGCTCGGGTTGAGTGTGGACCCGAAAATCAATTACGACATCGTGGCCGAAGTGTCCACCACCTTCAACGGCGCCGGCACCACGATCGCGCTGAAGGTTCGGTACGTAGCGTAGTTATTCGCTGTTCGCGAATGGCGAATCTCGCGGGCGTCAGTCGTAACACGGCCGGCGCCCGTTCTCCTACAAAGGGGTAGTTGAAATGGCGGATCATTTTTACGGCGTGAACGTAGTGCACGGTGTGGAGCCTGGTGGAGCGGGTACGCACACGGGCGTTGCCACTGGCACGTCCACCACCAGCGCGAAGGTGGAACTGCGCGTGGAAGATGGCGTGGCGGGGATCACGGGCAACAAGGGCGCACTCCTGCGTGCCATTGACGCCATCAAGTCCAAGATTCTCGAAGATAGCGCGCCAGCGTAACCGGAGGCGGCACCCGTGAGCCTTATCGATCGCGTACTGAGTCAGGTATTCAAGTGGGCCGGCGACCTGGCGACGGGTGCAGGCTATGTCGTCAACATGGCGCAGGAACCCGGCCACGATGCCACGTATGACGTAGTGAAGTGCGCAATCCGTGGCGACGTGTGCACGTTTGCAACGGCCGACGACCTGCAAGTATCCGGCCCCTGTCTGGTGCTCGGGTATTCGATCACGACAGCCATAGCGACCGCTGCAATCCCGGTAGAGGACGGTTTGACGGACGCCGGGGCTGTGAGGTTTCATATTCCGAGCGGGGCGGCCGTTGGTGTTCATCACTTTGGTGGTGTCGGAATCCCGTTCGCGACCGGCGCGTTTCTAGATTTCGGGTCTGCGACCGGCACGGTGGCTTTGATTGTGCAGCTTGCCGCTGGCAGCACGATGCCGTAATGACGATCTACCGCATAAATCCTACGTACGGGTCCGGTGGCGACGGTTCATTTGCCACGCCGTACGATTCTTACGCCGACCTCGGATCGCTGTCGGCCGGTGATTTCGTTCTTCAGGCGGAAGGAACAACTTTTGTCGGATCGTACACGATCGGACAGAGCGGGTCTGCGGGCCTGCCCATCACGTTTGGGTCGTACGATGCGACAACCGGGGACATGATTGATTTTTCCGTCGCTGCAAATGAAGGGCGGCAAGCGTCGATCAATGCAAACGGCGCGGCGGCGAATTGCTTGCTAGCGGACACGAAGGACTACATCACAATTTCCGGGCTTCGTGTACTGGGCAGCACGTCGAATTCGATTCGCTTGCAGGGCTCATCCGGCGCGCAGGGTTGCTCGAACTGCATCGTTGAATACTGTACGAATGGTGATGGCGCACTCGCCTGCATTAGTTTTAACAACGCGGTCAAGTGCACCGCCCGGTACAACAAGATAACGTCACGGGCGACGGGTTTGTGGGCGATAGCCTTCTCCACGGGCGGTGCGTTCACCGGGTGCCACGGAAACTTGTGCCACGATAACACGCTGTCCACGAGGTTCGGTACCGACTTAGGCGCGGCCTGCGTAATCGCATCTGCGAGCGGCGACTCTGCTCCGATAGGAGTTGATATCGTTGACAACGTGTGCGTGAGTTACGGTCGGTGCGCCATCCGCATTACCGGGTGGCGTAGTGGGTGCCGGATCAGCGGCAATTTATGTAACAACACTGCCGCAGTGCTCATCCAAGACGAAGCGCACGGAATTCACGCAGCTGGGTTCTCTGCTACCGGCAAATTTTCTAATGGACTTATCGAGAACAACGTAAGCACCGGCAACGGTGAGTTCGGAATTTATGTGACGTTCACAGACGGTTGCACCATTGCGAACAACGTCTGCACTTACAACGGCGACAAGACATCGCGCCACTACGGCCGCGGGATCGAACTGTGGGCTGAAACCGCTGGCGACGTAGCGGGCGTAGTCGTCATCGGAAACGAGTGCGCCTACAACAAGAATAGCGCGCTAGCCGGAACACCGTATTCCGAAGGGGTCGGCATTGGCTTGGATGACTCCATACGTAGCTGCGCGGCCGTAGCCAACTACGTCCACCACAACGAAGGTCAGGGTATACAGGTCAACATCACGTCAGCCACATACGCGAACAGCGTTGTGGGCAATCTGCTCGTGGAAAACGGGACCGCTGGCGGGACTACGATCAACCGCGCGAACGGAGCCATCGCTACAAATTCCGGTTTGATACTGTGGGCCAACAACACACACGTCGGCTCGACATACGGCCTATGGGAGATGTCCACAGCAGGGGCCAACAACATCGTGCGCAATAACATCTTCTACGGCGCATCCGTGCTCGGGCTTGCCCTGGACGGTGGTACAGAGGATCACAACGCCTTCTACGCCAATGGCGCGAACGCTGGCACGCCTACCAATGACACGACGCAGGCATTCAATGCACTTTCGCTCGCGGGCAGTGACATCACAACCGATCCGCTAGTAGACGGGTCCTACCGTCCGTTCGCCGCGAGCCCGTGCGTAGGTGCTGGCGTGTACATCGTGAACGCGCGCCACTTCGGCGGCAAGACGATGAACGAGGCCGCGCCGGATATTGGTGCGCATCGGTATTACGCGTTACGCGGCGCTGCGGGTAGGCGCATCGCGCTGAATAGAGCGAGGTAGCAATGGCAACAAGAACACCAACGATTACGAGCCCGGTACCAGGCATCAAGGTTGTGACGTGGACCGGGTTGCTGAACGGTGACGATGGGCTACCTGTGGACTACACCGAGTTCGCGGATATGACGGCGCATTTCGGCGGGACATTCGGGACGGGCGGCGAGATCGTCATCGAAGGGTCGAACAATATCGCGGCGCTTGGATACGTCACACTCACTGACCCGCAAGGCAACCCGATCGAGTACGTTGCGGCCGGAATCGAGATCGTGGCCGAACGGCCACTGTTTGTGCGGCCTCGAGTGCCGGCCGGCGACGGGACTACGGACCTTACTGCTGTTCTTGTGATGAGGCGTGCGCGATGAATTGGAAATTCTGGCAGTGGAAGAAACCCGAAGTCGCCTCGGAGGCGGAACAGTCAGCCACGATGGGCATGCAGGCGCTGCCGGTGTCATTGAACTTGGCGCCTGCGTCCATGCGACAACTACAACGCCACGTTGGGCGCCTGGCGCGGCTGCTGCGTATGCGTGAGCAGAAACCGCTGGAGTTCACGCAAGAGATGATTGACGAGATTCGCCGCCGTCGCGCGGGCATCGTGCTTGCGGGCTACGAGCCTCCGGTGAACTCGAAGGATGCGTACGAGTTCTTCGCAGCGCTGGTGCGGACCGAGGGGAAGTAGATGGCAACGACGCTCAACCTGTACGACGAGTGGCGTGAGATTGTCGCCGATCCGACGCGCAGTGCCGCGATAGCCGGCACGCTCAAGTGCGCCATCGTCACGGCCGCGTACACGCCCGACCAGGCGGCGCACGACTTCTGGAACGACGTGTCCGCGAACGAAGTGTCAGGGACGAACTACACCGCGGGCGGTAATGCGTGCGCGTCTCCGACGTGGAACGATGATGCAGGAGGCGCACTGTACTCTGACGCCGACGACCCGGCGACGTGGAGCCAACACGCGTCCGGTTTCAGCAACGGCCGGCGCGCGATCTTCTACTACGACACCGGCACGGGTAGCACGTCGCGCTTGGTGGCGTACACGAACGACTTTGGCGCTGATTCGGGGAACGTCGCAGGCGACTTCTCCGTGGCGCTGAATGCCAGTGGTCTATACACGAGCCCTAGATGACCCGCGTGAGAGAGGATTGAGATGGCAATAAAAATCATCTCCGTCTGCGCCGGCGGGAACCACGTTACCGTAGATCGTGACGGCGTAGTGTCTATTGAACTGGCGGATGCGTTGCTCTCAGGCGGAGTAGACACAAGCGACGGGCATGCGCTGCGCGAACATTTGAAGTCGATCGGTGTTGACTCAAAGGAGAAATTACAGGCTGAGGCTCTGAAGGGGGAGATTGAAGCGAAATGACACTTCAAATCGTCCCCGGCATGAATGAGATGTGGCTGCCGGGCTATAGCCCAATAGTTGGCGCGTATGCGCCGGTCTTGGTTGACCTTACATTAGACGCGGCAAGCGAGGTTGTGTGGTTTGTTGGACACTGTTGGCTACCCGCACTGACGGGCAGCAAAACGATTTCAGCCGCTGGCGGTGGGTCGATTGGGTGGTTGCCTGGAGCGTCCATCACATTCGCGAATGCCGGTACTTCTCTTATCGTTGGTATACAGGACGTTTCGGCCAGCGGCCCACCCGGACAGGGAGATGGTAGCGACGATGTTTATGCCACGCTTGTTGGGGGCACTGACACCATAACGTCCACGACGTGGCTGAGCACGGCGATGGAAAGTGGTACGAAGACCATTGCTCATGGAGACAAGATAGCAATTGCGTTCACCATGTCAGCGCGGGGCGGGGCTGATTCGGTGAAACTTCGCGGCGCTCAACCCGCGGGAGCGACTGTTACCTCCATCGCGATATTTTCCGCAATGTCCGTGCTTGCTGCGCCGACCGCGACAGTGCAGAACATGGCTCCTAACGCGGTCATAGTGTTCGATGATGGCACGCGGGGATTTCTGGATGGTAGTTTCGTTTTCAGCACAGCGGCACCACCGGCCTCTACGGCATTTAATTCCGGGAGCACGCCTGATGAGTACGGGAACATCTTCCAAGTACCGTTCCCGTGCAAGATTGATGCGATTCGGTCGGTGCTGTCTTCTGCCAACTCGGCTGGCGACATCGAGTTGTGTCTCTACTCCGACCCGCTAGGGACGCCGACACTGCTCGCAACGGCAACGACGGTAGACGGGAATCATCTCGGGAATAATGCGAGCTTACGGTATTACCAGGCCACGCTACCGGCCGCGCTCACGTTGGCGGCAAACACTAATTACGCCGTCACTGCGCGCCCAACGAGCGCGAATAACGCCAGCCTTTTTTACTGGGACGTAAATGCTGCCGCAGACTGGTCTGCTCACGGGCTTGGTAGCGCAGCTTATTCCGCGTCGCGGACCAATAATACAGGGGCATTTACCGGTCTCACCACGCGCCGCTATCAGCTAGACGTGCGGGTGAGTCATTTGGACGATGGGGCAGGTGGGGGTGCGGTGAACATCATTCAAGCGCGGCGCATGCCGGGGACATATTAGGAGGGACCATGAGTGCTGGACGAATTTATTACGCGCCGATTGAGGCGGTCAGTGTGTCAGCGGCACAAGACCTTTGGGAAATTCTGGCGCACTCCGCTGTCGCAGTGAGACTGCGTGGTGTGTACATTGCGCAGTCATCCGATACCGACAGCGAACAACTTGGCATCACGATCAGCCGAGTGACAGGAGCACCTACCAGCGGATCTGGCGGCGGCAGTATCACGCCCACCCCCGCGCGCCCTGGTGACACGGCGGCGGCGAGTACCGTCGAGCGCAATAACACGACGCAGATCAGCGGTGGCACGAGCGCAAAGCTGGTCAATGACTCGTTCAACGTGTTGTCCGGGTACACGTTCGCGCCGCCTGAAATCGAGATGCCTGTTGCAGCGCCGAGCACGCGGCTGGTGGTTGCGATTACCGCTCCAGCAGACGCGATCACGATCAACGGCTACGCAGTGTTCGAGGAAATAGGCGGGTAGCCATGGCCTTTCGGTACCGCACCAGACCGGCACAAATTCGCAGGCAACGCCGACGCGGATGGAATGCGGCACAATTGTTTGGGGCTGCGGCGGGCGGTCCAACCACCATCGACCTGACGGCAGCAGCGTTCGAGTGGACAGCGAACGCGCTGCAACCCCGCTCCGCAGTGCCACTATCTAGCGCCACCTTCGAGTGGACAGCGAACGCCGTGCAAACGTCCACCGTCGCGCGGCTCACTGCGGCAGCGTTCGAGTGGACGGCGAACGCGGTGCAGGCAGGCAGCGGCACCGTTATCGACCTGACGGCCGCAGCGTTCGAGTGGACGGCTAACGCCGTGGACGTGGTTAAGGACACGACGATACATCTCACGGCCGCTGCGTTCAATTTCGTCGGGCGTGCGGTAGAGGTTACTGGCGCAGTGGTTGCGGCCATAGCCAGCCTTGTCCCACTGTACTTTAGACGACGCTCACGGAGGTAAGTCGAACATGGCAAGCGTGGTCTCGGTTTCGAATCTAGCGCTGCAAAAACTCGGCGCGAAGCGCATTGTGTCCTTGACGCAGGACAGTAACAACGCGAGGGAGTGCAACGCATGCTACGCACACGTGCGCGACTCCGAACTGCGCAAAAGGTCGTGGGGGTTCGCACGTGACTTTGCGCAGTTGGCAGCGAGCGGCACTACGCCGCTGTTCGGCTACACGTACGCCTACCTGAAGCCGGCCGACTGTTTGCGCATTCTGCCGCCGAACGATCCGGCGTTGGATTGGCGCCAGGTGGGCTCATACATCTACACGAATTGGGGTGCGCCGCTCGACTTGGAGTACATCCGGCGCGTCACGGATGTCAACCAAATGGATAGCTTGTTTCAAGAGGCGTGGGCCTGCAAGATGGCGTGGCAAATGTGCGAGGCAATCACGCAGTCGAACCAGAAGAAAACCGACATCCGCGACGAGTACCGAGACGCCATCCGAGAAGCGCGCCAGGTGGGCTCGTTCGAGGACATCGCGGGCGAGGCTCCCGAGGACCCGTGGCTAGTGGCGATGAGGTAGCGAGGCATGCCGAAGGTATCTCCGATCCAGACGGCGTTCAACGCTGGTGAGTTTTCGCCGCTCATGTACGGGCGCGTGGACTACGACAAGTACCGCCGCGGGCTCGCGGTGTCACTGAATGGGGTCCCGCTGGTGCAAGGCCCGTGGGCACGCAGGCCGGGTACCGCGCACGTAGCCGAGACTAAGAGCAGCGCCAGCGCGTCACGCCTGTTGCGGTTCCAATTCTCTACTACGCAAGCCTACGTGCTCGAGTTTGGAAACCTGTACATGCGCGTGTTCAAGGACCACGCGCAAGTAGTCACGGCGCCTGATACACCATTCGAGCTTGTGACGCCGTACGCGACGGCCGATCTCGCGGGGTTGCAGACGGAGCAGTCTGCGGACGTTTTGTACGTGGTGCACGCGAGTCACTTGCCTTACAAGATCACGCGCACGGGGCATACGTCGTGGACGGCTACGCCAGTGGGCTTCGTTGATGGGCCGTACCTGCCTACCAACACCACCGCCACAACGCTATCCCCCGCGTCTGCGTCAGGCACGGGCATCACGGTCACAGCTTCGTCGGTCACAGGCATAAACGGCGGGGCGGGCTTCCGGGCTTCAGACGTGAACCGGTGGATGCGGATAAAGCACTCGACAACGTGGGGGTGGGCGTTCATCACCGCGGTCACGGACACGACTCACGCTGTGGTGTCCATTACTAGCGCTTTCGGAGGTACGGGGGCTGTAACGGATTGGCGCCTCGGGCTGTACAACGCGACGGATGGTTGGCCTACGGCCGTGGCCTTTCACGATGACCGCCTTGGTTTCGGCGGTGCGGGTGGGGCGCCTAGCCGCTTCGACTTCTCCAACACCGGAGCGTACGAGACATTTTCCCCGACCGCCTCCGATGGCGTGATTGCGGATGACAATGCCATCGCGTACTCGCTGAACGGCGGCGACGTGCAGCTAATTCGATGGATGGCGAGCGAGGAAAAGGGCTTGGTTGTCGGCACCAGTAGTGCGGAATGGGTGGTGCGTCCCTCGTCACTAGGAGAAGCGCTTTCACCTACCAACGTGGATGCCAAGCGAGTAAGCAAGCGGGGTAGCCGCGCGAACGTGCCGCCACTCACGCTGACAAACTCGGTGCTGTACGTTCAGAAGTCGGGCCGCAAGCTGCGCGAGATCGCGTACAACATCGAAGTGGACGGGTTCCGATCGCCGGACATGACGGTGCTGTCCGAGCACGTGACGCTTGGCGGCATAAAGGAACTGGCGTACCAAGCGGAACCGCACTCGGTGGTGTGGGGCGTACGCAATGATGGCGTGCTGTTGAGTTTCACCTACGACCGCGAGCAGGACGTGCTGGCTTGGGGTAGACACATTCTTGGCGGGTATTCCAACGCAGGGCGCACCGTGGACGCCAAGGTGGAGTCTGTCACCGCGATTCCGGCACCGGACGGCACGTACGACGAAGTGTGGATGATCGTCAACCGGTACGTCAACGGCGGGACCGAGCGCAATGTGGAGTACATGACCAAGTTTCGGGAAGAAGGCGACGCACAGGAGGATGCCTTTTTCGTGGACAGTGGTTTGACGTACGACGGTTCAGCGGCCACGACCATATCCGGGCTCGAGCATCTGGAAGGCGAAACGGTTTCGATACTGGCGGACGGCGCGGTGCACCCGACGCGCGTGGTAGACGACGGCGAGATCACGCTGACGCATGCGGCATCGGTAGTGCAAGTGGGTCTGGCATACAACAGCGACGGGCAGATGCTGCGCATAGAAGCTGGCGCTGCGGACGGCACGGCGCAGGGCAAGACGCAACGATCGCACCGCGTGGTGTTCCGCCTGCACGAAAGCGGGCCTGTCAAGGTGGGCGAGGACTTTGACAATCTCACCCCGCTGAACGTACGCACGTCAAGCCACGCCACGGGCGCCGCGGTGCCTTTGTTCACGGGTGACAAGGGTACGACGTGGGAAGGGGACTACTCGTCCAATAACTACATCTGCTGGCGTTTCGATCAACCGCTACCGGGCACGGTGGTTGGGATCATGCCGCAGCTTCACACACAGGATAGGTAGCCGTGGCGCGCGTCCAATGCGTCAGGTTTAGCGCCGGTCACTTGATGGCCATGGCGCTGCAACCGTCGCAGGAGTGGCTGTATGAACTGGTCGGGCCGTACGAGGCGGCACAGCTTGAAGGGCGGTACGCGTTCACGGGATTGGTGGACGGTGAACCGGTGATTTGCGGCGGCGCGATGGAAGTATGGGCCGGACGCGCGCTCCTGTGGGCGTACCTGTCCCCGCTCGCGGGACCGCACATGCGAGTTATAACGCGCGGGGCGCGGGACCTTATCGCTGGTTTTCCGTTCAAACGACTTGAAGCCGCGGTGGAGTGTGACTTCGAGAATGGGCACAAGTGGGCTCGACTGTTGGGCTTGGAGTTGGAAACGCCGCGAGCGCGCAAGTACCTGCAAAACGGCAAGGACTGCGCCATTTACACGAAGGTGAGGGACTAGCATGGCCGCTGCACTACCTTTCATTGCTGCTGCGTTTAACGTGGTGGGTGCTTTGTCGTCAGCGAACGCCGAGCGCAAAGCGCAGAATTTCAACGCTGCGGTAGCCGAACGAAACGCGACGGTAGCCCGGTCAAGTGCTGCGGCCGACGCTGCTACGCAGGACCGCGAGGCGCGGCGTCGCATTGGCGCGGCTCGCGCGGCGTACGGTGCAGCGGGTGTACAGTTGGAAGGGAGCCCGCTGGACGTGGTGGAGGACAGCGCGGCGCAAGCTGAACTGGACAAGATGAACATTCTATACAAGGGTGAGTTACAGGCGATTGGGCAAACAGACACAGCGTCATTGTCGCGGTCAAGGGCCAGCAGCGCCACGACAGCCGGCATATTCGGCGCGGCCCGTGGCGCACTCGCCCCGTTTAGCGGGCAATTCGGCAGTGCCATGAAGGTGTCATCCTAATGCCACGCATCAGACCCTACCAGCAAGAGCAGTCCGCACAAGGTGTAGCACCGCAAACCCGTTCAGCCATAGCGGCCGATTTCGGTGGTGCAACTGCTGACGTGATGACCGAGTTCGGGGCACAGCTTACCAAGATCAGCAACCATATCGACAACGCGCGCCGAGACTCGCTGCTATCGAGCAACACGGCCAAGGCTACGCAGGAAATCCAGGAATTCGCGTTCACCCTGAAGAACGGGACGACCGCGGAAGATGGGACCATTACGGCACCCCCTGACCCGAGCGAACATTACCGACTCTACAACGAGAAGGTGAAAGAGATCGGGGACCGGTATGGGAAGAACTTCGAAAAGGACGAAGCGCTCAAAGGGCTATTCACGCGCGACTTTGGAAAGGTCGCGGTGCAGCAGAGTTTCGGCGTGCGCACCAACGCCACAGAGCGGCAGAAGGAAGCGGCCGTTGCGGACCTGAACCAGACGGAAGATACGCTGGCCGACATCTACTCCCGTGGGGATGAGTTCATCCGCAAGCAGGTAGTCGAACAGTACCGCGGGCAAGTGGCGCGCTTCGCTGCGGCCGGGATCATCAGCCCCATTGACGCCGGCAAGCGCGAGGACAAATTCATCACGATGACCGAGCGGGCGACGGCGCGCGAACTGATCCGCAACGACCCGGACAAGGCGCTAGACGCTTTCCTCTCAGGCGACCAGTTCAAGCGTATGCCCGCAGACGAGCGTGAGAAGTGGACGCAAATGGCCGTCGTGCAGTCGGAGCGCCAGCGCAAGGGGGCTTTGGCAGAGCAGGAGCGCATGCGCCGCGAAGCCGAGCGGGCGCAGAAGGAAGTGGAAGAAGTCACATACAAGGACGCGATGGATCTGGCGGTAAGCGGGAAGCTCACGGCGCGGTGGGTGCAGGCCAAGCGTAACGACATCTCCAAGACCGACTATGACAACCTGCTGAAGATCGCAGTGAACGGCGGCGGGCTCAAGAACAAGGGCAGCGGCGAAGGCGGGCGCGACTCGGCGAGCTACGCGGACTTGCGCATACGCGCTGGCAAGGGTGACGACGTGCGGTCGGAAGCCGTTGCAGCGTTGGCCAGTGGGCGCATCACGGCGCAGCAGTTCTCGGGCATTACGAGCGAAGTGGAGACTAACAACCCTGGTGCCAAGACTGAGAACTGGTACAAGACGGGGCGAGAGATGATTACCCGCTCGCTGGCTGTGTCCCAAACCAACCCACGTTTGGACGCTGCGGTGCAGGCTCGAGCGTTGGATGATTGGCAGCAATACTCTGCGCAGAATCCAAAGGCCACGCCCCAAGAACGTGACCGCATGCGAGACTCGATCATCAATTCGTCTCGGATCATTCAGTCCGATGAAATCGTTACGTCCATCCCGACGCCCCGATTCCTTCAAGGTCAAAAGACTACGCCCAACATGACGCAGACGATCAAGCGCACCGAGGAAGAATACGCCGCGGGCCGACTGAGCAAACCGGAGTTCGACCGCGAGATGCGCAACATCCGGGATTTGAACGAGTGGTTCAAGCGTGAGCAGGCGAAGCCCAAATCCGCTGAGAAAGGGAAGAAGTAATGGCCGAAGCAATTCTGAATGGTGATGACCAGACCGCAGCGCTACACGCTCGACGCGAGCAGATGGCGGGCGACGACGCGTACACGCAGCTGAAGCGCGAATACCCGGACAGCGCGGACGGTGAGCAGCAACCAGCCATCCAAAGCCGCATCACGAACGAGGACGGCTCCGAAGTAAAGACGGATGCCGAAGGCAACGTGATCCGCGGAGTGGTGAAGGACGTTGCGCGCGGCATCACCGAAATGCCTGGTCAGATCATTGGTGGTGCCAGGGATGCCGCGCAAGAAACGATCAACATGTGGTTGAGCGCGGGCGATTGGTTGGAAAAGAAATTCCCCATCACGCCCGGCTACAAGCCTCCAAAGGAAGGGGAGCCCGACACGCGCATCACACTGCCGGACCCGGTGGGCGACGCGACTACGGTGACAGGCAAGATCACGCACGACGTTGCGCAGTTCGTTACCGGATTCATTGGGGCCGGGAAGCTCAAAGCGTTTCAGGCATTTCAGCCCGCGACCCGTGCGGGTCAGTTTGCGAAGGCATCAGGCAAGGGCGCTGTTGCTGACTTCACTGTGATGGACCCGCACGAAAAGGGGCTGTCGGACTTGGTGGAGAAGTACCCCGCACTGAGCAACCCGGTAACGCGGTTCCTGCGTGCAGACACGGACGACAACGAAGCTGAAAAGCGCCTGAAGAAGTCGTTGGAGGGATTGGGCTTGGGCGCTGTGGTAGAAGGCGTCACCTTGTCGCTGAAGGCGATGCGTGCGGCGCGCGTTGCGCGCAGTGAGGCTCGAGTGCAGGACCCGACCGCAGCCCCGCCTTCCAGCACCGCGAAGCAGGAGTTAGACGCGGTGCTCGGCGGCGAGAGCAATGGCGACCTGTTCACGAAGGTCAAAGCGGACGTTGAGGACAGCGCGGCGAAAACTGCGGGGCTGAAGCCGAAGGACGTTGGCAGCACCACGGCCCCCGAAACGGTGGAGATCAACTTCGCCCGCATCAACGCGCCCGAGGACGTGCAGAAAACCATTCAGCAGATGGCTGATTGGTACACGACTGACGTGCGCGGTGCGGCGCGCGGCGTTCGCACTTGGGAACAGACGAAGCTATCGGCGACGCAAGTCAACGCGTGGGACACGCTGCTTACTCGTCGGGCCGGCGATGCGCTGAACGCCGAGCAGTCGCTTGCAGCCCGTCAGCTGTGGGTAACGTCCGCAACAAAACTCGCGGACGTGGCGGCGCAAGCGGCGAAGTTCCCGAGCGAAGCAAACCTCGTCGGGTTCCGCAAGATGTTGGCGACGCACCACGCGATACAAAAGGAAGTCATCGGTGCGCGGACGGAAGCCGCACGTGCACTCAACTCGTGGAAGATTCCCGCAGGCGCCGAAGGCAGCTTTGCGAAGCAACTGGATTCGCTGCTGGAGACATCGGGGGGTGCGGCGCTGACGCAGGACATGGCGCGGCGCGTGGCGGCGCTGGCCAGCAACGGTTCAATGACCCGCGAGATGGAAGCCTTCGTGGAAGGCACGGCGATGGCGCGCACGCGTGCGGCCGTGCAACAGGTGTGGATCAACGCGCTACTGACCAACCCGGCTACACACGTCGTCAACGCGGTATCGAACTGGTCTGTCATCGCGCAGCAGATGGGTGAACGGCGTGTAGCCGCTGCCATCTCCGACGCGCTAGGCACACCGGGTGGCGTGGCTCCGGGTGAAGCTACCGCTATGCTTGGGGCGGTTACGTCCGGGTTCCGTGATGCGATGCGCGCTGCGTACAAGATGGCGACCGCTGGCGAATCGTCGTTCGGTGGTGCGAACAAGCTGGACAACGTGGACTTCGCGCGCTCCGGGGCGCTGAGTGCGGACACGTTTGCGATTGCTAGTGACACCACGAACAGGCGCCATATCGAGACGTACTGCCGGCGGACCTCGCGAAGCGCCAGG
>CAZUVH010000008.1:0-43370 GCA_964623775.1 uncultured Candidatus Saccharibacteria bacterium
CCTCGAGACTGGCTACGACATTCTTTTCTTCTGGGTGGCGCGCATGATTCTGATGAGCGGCTTTTTGCTCGGGACGGTCCCCTTCCGCAATGTCTACCTGCACGGACTCGTCCGCGACGGTCAGGGCCGCAAGATGAGTAAATCGCTCGGCAATAGCATCGATCCATTGGAGATGGTCGAGAAATACGGCGCAGATGCCGCGCGCCTCTCGCTCATCATTGGTGCAGCGCCCGGCAACGATATCAAGCTCTCGGAAGATCGCGTGCGCGGATACAAGCATTTTGCCAACAAACTCTGGAACGTCGCGCGCTTCGTGCTCGAAAATTACGATATCGAAAAGTATGCGCACGGAAATCCCGTCTTTCCGGATGATAAGAAATTGCTCGACGAAGCAAAGAAGGTGATCGACGAAGTCTCGGCACACATCGATGCCTTCCGGCTCGATCTCGCTGCCGATCAGATATACCACTACGTGTGGGATCGCTTCGCCGCCGAAATACTCGAGGAGTCAAAGCCGATTCTCAAAGGCGACGAGGAGGCGATGAGGCTCTCGCGCGCCGCAGTGCTCCATCAGATCCTCGTCATTATATTGAAGCTCCTCCACCCATTCATGCCTTTCGTCACCGAGGCGATCTGGCAACAGCTCGCGCTCAAAGAGACCGATCAGCTCATGGTCGCCAAATGGCCCGAGGGAGAGCTGCACAGAAGTGAACCTTGGCCAATGTAATTTCGCCCGCTTCTTAGCGGTTATAATAGAAAGGTGTCCGAATTCTACCCAATACTCGCAGCTGCTGCCGGTGGGATACTGCCGGCTCTTGCATGGCTATGGTTTTGGCGCCGCGAAGACAGCAAGCACCCGGAGCCGCGCAGATTGATTGCGCTCGCCTTCTTGAGCGGCGTCGTGGCGGTAGCGATCGTGATCCCGCTCGAGAAATTCGTGGCGTCCTTCCTCGTCGCCCAGACCCTTATATTTACCTCCTGGTCCGCCATCGAAGAGGTTACCAAATACCTCGCCGCGCGCTTCACGGTACTCAATCGCAAGGAAGACGATGAGCCGATCGACCCCGTCATTTACATGATCACAGTCGCACTCGGCTTTGCGGCCGCCGAAAACACACTCTTTCTCCTCTCGCCGCTTGCAGGCACCACGCCTCTCGAGACACTCGTCACCGGCAATCTCCGCTTCGTCGGCGCGACTCTCCTCCACGTACTTTCTTCCGCAGTAATCGGCGTGGCGCTCGGTATCGCCTTCTACAAACCGCGTCGCACAAAACGATTGTTCGTTTTCTGCGGAGTTATCCTCGCGGTTCTTTTGCACAGCCTCTTCAATTTTCTTATACTAAATACACCCGAGAGCGATTTGCTTCGCACGTTTGGTTACGTATGGGTCGGACTTGTCGCACTCTTGGCAGTGCTTGAGTACGTCAAACGGATCCACCCCCGTACTCGGTGATATACTTAATGGTATCAGTATGAAAAAACCCTCATTTCTCTCAAGAATCACCGGCACATCATCAGATGCTGATTCCGAGTACGGATATTTCAAGGAGCACGGCGCGACCAAGCTCACCTTTGAGGGCAAGGGTGGCGAACGACATGCGCACATAACGACTCAGGACGAAGACTGGCAGGCCGAAGAGCCAGAAGGCGAACTCGCCGTCGATGTGTACCAGACGCCCGACGCGATCGTGGTCAAGGCACTCGTCGCGGGCGTGCAGCCCAATTCCATCGATATCTCTCTCACCCGCGAGATGCTCACGATCAGCGGTACTCGCGAAGACGAGCGAGAAGTCGACGAGGAAAACTATTTCCAGCGCGAATTGTATTGGGGTTCATTTGCACGCACCATCCTCTTGCCGGAGGAAGTCGATGTCGACATGGCCGAGGCGAGCGAAAAACACGGCATCCTCATGATCCGCCTCCCGAAGGTCAACAAAAAGAAACAAACGAAACTCAAGGTTCGCAGTAGATAAACAAAGAGCTCGGATTTCCGAGCTCATTTACACTTAGGATGAGGCTTGACCCCTCTTTTCCTGTCTTTCCTTTTTTTCTCTGGTCTCTTCTTCATCTATGTAGGAACCGAATCTCGCTACGACCCAGAGAACGAGACCCATAATCCAGATGAAGGCGAAGAACTTCATGTTGTTGCCGGCAAAAAGGCTCGGATGCGTCGGTGTCATCGCCATCATCCATTCGGCGATCGCCATTGATGGCCAGTAACCGAAGGTCCACATCAATAGGACAGCTGGATGTGTGAAATACATGGAAATCTCCTCAGGTTCTGCGTTGCTCTAAGGCCGACAATACAATGTAGCTGCGCATAGCGCAATATCTCAATGTGCCGAATGTTCGTGATATACTTTCGCCCATATGGAACCACATTCACATGATTCGCATGCGCGCGCACCTTTTCTTTCGGTGCCCGTCGCTATTATTATTGCAGGTGCAATTGTCGGCATTTCGCTCATCGTCGCATTCAAGCAGCCGGCCGGTACCGTAGCCGCCCCCAGTGGTGCGCCAGCTGCCCGCGCCGTCAACGTAAAAGATGTAAAGGTCACCGCAGAGACGCCATATATCGGTAAGCAAAACGCCAAAGTAGTACTCGCGGTATGGGAAGACTACGAGTGCCCATTCTGCGGACGATTCGAAAAAGAAGTCATGCCGACACTCGTAAAAAATTATGTCGACACAGGCAAAATGAAGATCGTCTTCAAAGACTACCAGTTCCTCGGCCCGACTTCCCTCCTCGCGGGAGAATGGGGTCGCGCGATCTGGAAGCTTGAGCCGGCAAAATATTGGGCATGGCGAAAAGCGATGTACGATCAGCAGCCGCCTGAACACTCGCTCAATATGGAGCAGTACGAGGCTCACATCATACAAATGGCCAAGCTCGCCGGTATTGATACCGCTGCCGTCAAAGCCGACGTCGCCAAGAACAAAGCCGATTACGATGCGTTGCTCATGGCCGATCAAGCCGAAGGCTCGGGCTTTGGTATCCAGGGCACGCCGGGCTTCATCACCGGCAAAGTCTCGATCGATGGCGCGCAACCTCTCACCGCTTTCACCGCCGCGATCGATCCGCAGCTCTAATAATGAGAAAAGAAGAAAGCCGCCCACCTCGGGCGGCTTTTGGTTTACTGCGCATCTTCTTGTTCGTCTTTCGGCTGGTACTTTTTGACCCATTCCTGCTTCTCTTTTTCACTCATCTTCTCCCAACGGCCATCTTCCTGCATACGGAATATTTCTGGGTCACGAATGATAGCTTGGAGCTCCCAAAGGATACGCTGACCCCGTTTCTTCCAGAGCGCAAGATATTCACCTGATTTGTCGAATTTGTCGGAATTGAGATCATCGAGATAACGGTGGGCTTCATAGAGCTCCTTGTATATGACTGCCAAATTGACCAGACATCCCGACGTTTTGCATTCAGCTACTCGTGCTTTATACACATCATCATCACTCAAGGTGGTTTGCGCAATAGCCGGTGCAGTGAAAAGTATGCCGATCACGGCAAAAAACAGGAATTTTTTCATCTAAGGCTCCTCTTCTGCTGGCGGCACTATACAGAAAACCGTTCTAAAGTCCAAGTCGATAGATTTCAAACGAATTCTCCCCCTCAAACATGTCCGATGGATTCGGCAAATACACTCGATCGCGAGCAATCTCATTGGTCGCATCATTCAAGAGCCGGTGGAAAACGGCAAAGTGCTCTTTGCATTTCTTGAAATCAATGACGTATGTGCGCATCTGCGGCGAGCCGTCGGCATTCTTTTTCTTACGACATTCGTTCACAATGAAGCGGTTTACCTTTTTCCCGTATTTCTCACGCACTGTGTAGTAATTGAACATCGCCTGCATCACAGCGAGCGTCTTGTCTTCGGCATATTTGCCAAACGAATCGACAAATTTGTGGTCCACAATGTCGACCGCGCGGCGGTCTCCCCTTGAGACGACGACGAGGTCCGATATGGCCTTGATTGGGAGCGGTACTCCTTCTATATGGGCCATACCTGACACCTCGATGCCGATCACATCGTATTTGGGAGGCTTTGCGAGGTAAAATTGCACTGCCTGCATATATTCCTCTTCCATCTTTTGCCGTTTTTCCTCCGGGGCCGATTTGCCGAAATTGATTTCGAAATCACTGACACTGCGCAGGTGCTGCAAGCCGAGCTCGATCGCACCCGCTTTTGCGATGCCGCCGTAGTAGTGCTGGAGTGCTACATGCCCTGCACGTCCGATGACGGAGGCTGGATTCGATGGCGTGTCATAAATTTTTTCTACGTAGCGTTTGTACCAGGCAAGCTGATTGCGCAAGAACGCCATGAGCGAGGAGTGGCTCCAGTGCGCGATCGGGTATTCTCGCTTCTCAGCCCCCTTAAGACGCCTCTTAAGGGCCTTTTTTGGACCCCTTTTTAGCACAGCCATGACCCCAGTATAACAACATTGACCGGATCTATTTGACCAGGTAGATTTGGGAAGGTCAGAGATTACTGACTGCAAATGTACGGAGAACCCAGATGAAGATGAGTTCCATCGCAAAGAACCTGCTCGATCACGATCGCGACCCGCTCCGCATGAGGGCGCAGGCGATCGAATTGGATCCGATTGGGGCTGAACTTTTGCTTGAACTCCTCGTGGAGCCGATCACACGAGTGAAGGCATGGTGCTCAGTGCTTCGCAGTCATCTCCTCGAATTTTTCAAGAGTAGGTAGCACTCCCGCTTGCTCATGACGAGGCCCCGGCGTTCATAATCGCCGGGGCTTGACTTTTACATAAAAAACGATATAATTAAAACTAGGAATAAACGAGAGGTTTGAAGATGGACAACACATACAAAATCTCGAGGACGGAAAGGTACTTCTGGGACGCGGCCGTGATTTTCGCAGCACTTGCGATGATTTTCGCGCTCTGCAACGCGAAGACCGGTTGCGAGCCGCCTAAAGTGCCCGTTGCGACTTTTTGTCAGTGACAGACTACCTCCATAGCCCCGGCGTATTCGCGCCGGGGCTTGAATTTTTTTTTGAGAAGAGTATTCTACCCCGAGCTCAATTTGTTCTTGTGTATCTACCGTCATCTTTCACGCTACCCATCAGTCATGGAGAGAATGAGTGACTAAACAAGCATCCTTCTTTTCGGTTTCCGAAAAGAAAATCTACGAGAAACTCAAGTCTCAGCTTCCGGGATTGTTTCCGAAGCGGACATTTGCGTTCCTCGGTTCAACGTTCGATGTTGAGCCATGGCGACCTGGTGAAAAACAGGACTTGAGGCCGACATCTCGATTGCTATGGAAATGGATCCCCTTGGAAGAAAAGGCCCCCGAGGTTGCGGAGGCATTGGAAAAATTCGACTGCGTAATCGTGCACGAGTTCGGGCGAGAAGCGTATCACTACGCTATACGGCACCGAGACTGCGCCGAGACGCTTGTGTTCCACAAGGGACTCGTGCAATCTCGCGTCATTGAGAAAATTTATCCGCCCGAATACCTGCTCCGTCGTCCGGCGGACCCTCGTTTTGAACGCGCGGATAATGAGTATTTCGATGACCCAAATCAGAGTCGGCATTATTTGCTCTCAAACGAACTCGACGGTCAAGTAGACGAGGCAATCGCGATTATCAGGCAGCGTCTCTGTATGCGCGAAACTGTGCGCATACGAGCATCGGCCTGAACATTTTACGAGGCCCGCCGGCAATTCTGCCGGCGGGTCATTTTTCTAGAAATATGCCGTGGAGACAGGGTTGCAAGCTTCGTGGAGCGGGTGTACATTCTGATACATCGCACCGACGTACACCGCCGATGCTGAGCCATCGGCTTTTTTATTTTGATGGCGCATGTAAGTGTGTTTCAAGAATTTCATATGACATCCTCCGCACATCACTCGGGTTCTATTTTTAATGAAGAGCATGTATTGCACATGCTCAAACACTACCTGCCCTCGCAGGGCCCTTTAAAGGATTTCGTGCATCACAATACCCTCCATGCCTTTCAGGACATGAAATTTTATGATGCGATTTTCAAAGCCTCAAAAATTTTTGGCTACAAGGTGACTTTTTCACTCGCCGAATATCGCAACCTCTACGGAATAGGCCGTATTCATGCAGCGATCCTTGAGCGCGT
Source organism: uncultured Candidatus Saccharibacteria bacterium (assembly GCA_964623775.1). GTDB lineage: Bacteria > Patescibacteriota > Minisyncoccia > Phycocordibacterales > UBA2100 > UBA10103. Next base: position 6,119 of record CAZUVH010000008.1, read on the forward strand.
TATTCGCGAGCGGAAAGGTGCTGAGCATTTTGATGAGTGGTATCACAAAGTTATGCACAAGGCGTACGGCGGCAAGCTTGATGCACGCATACGCAAGCTTCGCCATGGGTGGCGCGAGCATTATCCCATTGACCTCAACAACGCTGTACATCCGTTGTTATTCCGCATCGTGTGCAGTTACCTCGACCAAGGAATAGCTATTACCCCGTTTCCTTTTGAAAACATGGGGCTTTTGAACGCGATACGAACACTGGATAAAAACAGTTTGGCACATTTTTTCAATACTGAACGAGTGCGTACACTTTTGCACGACCCGCAGCTTTCTCTAGAAAAACTGCTCACGATCCTGGTCGGCAAAAAAGAGTTTTTTGAAGAATATACGTATGATCAGCAATTCGCTCACCGCGGGTGGTCAGGCATGGTCTCCACCTTGGAAGATCGCCCCGAGGCACTGATGTATCCGAAGAAAATCGCGCTTAGAGATCTGGTTCTTTTGGAGTGTCTCATGGAAATCGACGCATTGGACTTTGCGCTCGGCACCTCATGGAAACCGCTTGGCGAAATCACGGATCGCACACCCATGGATATCTTTGCGGAAATCAAAGCAAAAGAAATTTACGAGGTCATCAAAATATGGCACGACGCTTTCGAGTGGAGTTATTACGACGAAGCGCTTTCGGCAGTCTTAAAGATCGCAGCACATGCACCGGAAAAAAAGCATCCCGCAAAGACTTTCCAGGCGGTATTTTGCATCGATGAACGCGAGGACTCAATTCGCCGCCATGTAGAAAGTTCGGGTACATGCGAGACTCTCGGCGCGCCAGGCTTCTTTGGTGTGGAATTTTATTTTCATCCCGCGCATGCGAAATTTTATGACAAACTATGTCCCGCTCCTGTCACACCCACGTTTTTGATTCAGGAAATTCCCTCCACCGAGAAACATACGCCTGCACGGGAAATTGTATATGCCAAGGAATCCCATACGCTCGTGCGCGGAACAGTGGCCTCCTACATCTTGGGAATTCCTTCTTTGATTAGACTGTTATCCAATCTCATCTCGCCTACTATGGGCCCGGCAATCGCAGATGCGTTTGGGCATATGCATGACGGATATGAGCTTACGATCGTGCATGAAGGCAAGCGTGATGAAAAGCACAACCTTCAGATCGGATTTACGGTGACTCAAATGGCGGATCGCATTGAAAAATTGCTTCGGGGCATCGGCCTGGTAAAGGACTTTTCTCGCCTCGTGTATTTCGTCGGTCACGGCTCATCAAGCGCCAACAACCCGCATCACGGCGCGCATGATTGTGGTGCCTGCAGTGGTCGACCCGGTTCCGTGAATGCGCGCGTGGCCGCTTTAATGGCCAATTATCCGGCAGTCCGAGCAGAACTCGCGAAGCGCAGACTCATCATTCCCACCTCAACACAATTTGTAGGAAGCCTCCATGACACCGCCAGCGATGAAATTGAATTTTATGACGAAAAAAAATTGCCTTCTGAACTGCTAAAACTTCACGAAGAAAATAAAAAGAGCTTCGAGCGCGCGCTCGATCTCAATGCAAAAGAGCGATCGCGGCGCTTTATGTCGATCGACACAAAACAGTCTCTGAAAAAAATCAGGAAGGCGATCAAGCAGCGATCAGTCTCGTACTTTGAACCCCGCCCAGAGCTCGGCCACGGCACCAACGCGCTCTGTATCGTGGGAAATCGCGCACTCACACGCAACCTCTTTCTCGACAGACGCGCTTTCATGAACTCGTACGATTACCGTACAGACCCCGACGGCACATTCCTCGCCAATGTCATTGCGCCGCTTCCCGTGGTCTGTGGCGGCATCAACCTCGAATACTACTTTTCGCGCATGGACAATTCAAAATTGGGGGCAGGCACCAAGCTGCCCCACAATGTAATGGGTCTTATCGGGGTTTCCAACAGTAGTGACGGAGACCTCCGCGCCGGATTGCCTCTTCAAATGGTTGAGGTACATGATCCCATCCGACTTTTGATGATCGTAGAGCACGACCCTCAGGTGGTGCTCCGTGTAATTTCTGCATCTCCTCAGATCTACGAATGGTTTATCAACGAGTGGATACATTTAACGGTTTTGCACCCAGAAGAAAAGAGGCTCTACCTTTTCAAAAAAGGTGCATTTGTGCCGTATGAGCCATGCATCAATGACGTGAGTGTCCTCAGAGAAGACTTCCTTAAGGTGATCGAGTCGGCTACCAAAATGAAAACGAACAATATCATTGATGCGACCCAAGAAAATCTGCCAATTCAAATACTTTCCCACTAATCCCTATGCTCATACCATTTTTTGTCATTGTCCCGTTTATCGCCCTACTTCTCTGCAGCTTTCTTCCTAATCGCTTTGAAAGAAGTATTTCGGGTATTTCTCTAACGTCGATTTTTCTCGTCTTCCTGATGTATGTCTCCACCCTCTTCTTCTGGGTACGTGGAGGATTTATGCCCATATCACAGACCGGATTCACGCTCTTTTCTAGCGCTACCTACGAATTTGCAGTGAATTTCTATATGGATGCCGCCTCGGCGGTCTTCTTTGGGATGACATGCCTCATAACCATCTTGGTACTGCTCTTTAGCAAATACTACATGCACCGTGATCCAGGATTCCAGCGTTTTCACACAACGATTCTGTTCTTTTTTGCGGGTCTTGCCCTCGTTATTTTCGCCGGGAACTTTGAGATGCTTTTTGTGGGGTGGGAATGTATCGGCATAAGCTCCTTCCTACTAATTTCTTTTTACCGCGATCGATATCTCCCTACCAAAAACAGTCTCAAAGTTTTCGCCCTGTACCGCATTGCTGACGCGCTCTTTATTATTGCGTTATGGTACGCTCATCACCTTTTTGAAAAGAACGTGCAATTTACGCAATTTACATCGCTCATGAGCGAGCACGGGAATTCGCTCGTGATTCTTGGTGTCCTCTTCTTGGCTGTAGCTATGATCAAATCTGCTCAGTTTCCTTTCTCGTACTGGCTTCCGCGCGCCATGGAGGGTCCGACCACCTCCAGCGCTATTTTTTATGGAGCGCTTTCCGTGCATATGGGATTGTTTCTCTTACTTCGTACCTACCCGCTGTGGCAAGGCAGCACGGGGCTTCGCATTCTCATCGTGGTACTCGGACTTCTGACGGCGCTCATTGCTACCTCCATCACCCGCGTGCAGTCATCTGCCAAAACGCAGATTGCGTACGCGTCAGTCACCCAGATTGGTATCATGTTCATCGAACTTGCTGTGGGACTACATTGGTTGGTCTTGTTCCATTTTGTGAGCAACGCATGTTTGCGCACGTACCAACTGCTCATTTCTCCCTCGATAGTCAGTTATCTGGTTCACTATCAGTTCTACACCTTTATGCTACCAGAACAAAAGATTCAAAATAATTTGATTGGCAAGATCCGATCGACGCTCTATATCTTGGGGGTCAAAGAGTGGAATATGGACAGCGTGATGACATATCTTATTTGGCAGCCCCTGAAATCTGCCGGACAGTCCTTGCAATTTTTAGATCGAAGAGACGCAATGATAGCGTATGTGGCACTCTTGTTCGTGAGCGCCATTACTCTCACCGCAACGAGTGTTTCTCACGGGATAGTGGTCGCGGTGATCTGGATGAGCGCGTTTCAGAGCACACTCCTCTTTGTGCGTGCCTATGCAAATACCGGCACCGCCATCACATGTTGGAATCAGATCTTCTTGGGGCAGCTTTTTGCATCTGTATTTCTGAGTGCACTTGCTAGTGCAACCCTCCACACGACCCTGTTCTATATGACCGGCATTATAGTGGCATACCTGGCGGGAGTCCTGTGCCTCAGACTCCTAGATCGCACCCTGAGAATTAGTTTGATGGAATATCATGGCTACATGTATGAGCACGCCACCCTCGGCCACGTGTTCTTCATTGCCTGTATCGCACTGATGGTGTTTCCGATCACACCGTCCTTTATCGGCCAAGAGGTGCTCTTGAGTTCTGTTCACACAAGCCACGGTGCCCTTGTTGCCATCTTTGCGTTCGGATATATGCTCTCTGGCGTCAGTGTGATGCGCCTCTTTGCAAAAGTATTTTTTGGACCCCACGAAAAGACCTACCACGAGATTGCCTATCGGTCTTCGTAAATCGCGCCTGGGAGTGGTAGTATGGGCCGAGAAAAGAGGTCCCCAATGAAAATTGTCCTCGCACTGCTTTCTTTTGTATGCATATGGGGCGCGCCCGCCCTGGCCCACGAGCACACGATCGCCACACCCGAGATCGATCGGAAATTTCTCGATACGCTCGAGAGGCCGGAAGCCAAGGAACATCCTGAGTGGCGCGGCCCCGAGGCAAACAATTCGCACCTGTGCTGCACCGACAAGGACGCGGTAAAAGTCGACGCAGAATGGGAGATTTCTCAAGACTCGAAATATCCCGAGCGCGTATGGTTTGTCTGGATCAATGTCCAAGGTCCGGATGGAAAAGTGAGGCGCGAGCGCATGCGCGTGCCACCAGAAAAAGTCGTCAACGAGCCTTCCCCGTCGGGACAGGCATATGTATACCTGTGGGCCAATAATTCCATCCAATGTTTCGTGCCCCCGCTCGATCGGTATTGACCAACGGCCCCGTGAGACACCTCATGGGGCTTTCCCTTTACACACAGCTGACATAGCATGAGTATATGCTTATAAAAGTACGGGTAACGACGGGGGCGAAAAACGAGAAGGTGAAAAAGGTGGCGGATGACCATTTTGAAATTTCCGTACGCGAGAAACCAGAGAACAATGCTGCCAATCATCGCATCATTGCGCTCGTTGCTATGGCTTTACGTGTACCCATAAAGGCCGTGCGTATCATCAAAGGCCACCGCAGCCCTTCAAAAATCCTTTCGATAGGCAAAAATTAGACATCGTCAGAATACAGAACCATGAAGACATTTGCGATCAATGGAAAGGTCTGGCGATATTCTGGAGCAGGTGCCTGGTATTTCGTGTACGTGAGCAAGGCGATATCGCAGCAGATCAAGGATTACACACGCGACAAAAAGAAAGTGGGCTTCCAATTCGTACGGGTCAAGGCAGCCATAGGCAAGACTTCCTGGACCACAACCCTCTTCCCCACCAAAGACGGTCCCTATCTCCTCGCCATCAAGGCCGATGTCCGCAAAAAAGAAGGTATCGACGAGGGCGACGCAGTAAAGGTGACCTGTACTCTTCTGTAGGATTTTTTTGCCTGAGCGACGTAGAGCGAGTGAAATGCGACAGCTCGCTTTCGCATTTGGAGCGCGGTGCTCCAAACCCAAGGGGTTTACAAACGCACCTCGGCGTTTAGAATCAAAAATGGTCCAAAGGGCCACTCCTGAAGCTGCAAACAATCGAGGTACGATGTTAGTCGTCCTAATCGTGTACTTGCTGACGAATAGAAAAAGAAGGAAAAGGAGGGTGCGTCCTAAGGAGTGACCACACGATCTTTCAGCCCCGATTCATTTCGAATCGGGGCTGTTTTCTTTTGATTCTGTTTTGTGACATAGTGTCCCCAGCAACAGTTCAAGGAGAGAATCATGCGTCTCTTGGGTATTGCGACACATTCGGCCAAGCGGACCCCTATGCAAATAATCACCGAGGCCATCGTCACCACAGAGGCCGGTATCACGGGCAACTGCAGCGGCAAAGGTGGTAAGGACCGGTCGCGCCAGATCACTGCACTGTCACTCCTCGAATGGGGTGATGCGTGCCGAGAGCTCGGGATCGAGATTCCGTGGCACATGCGGCGCGCAAATCTCCTCATCGACTTCCCCGAGTACGGGCCACAGCTTGTCGGGAAATTATTGCTCTTTGGGTACCCCAGCGATATCGGCGTCGTGCTCGAGATCACCGGAGAAACGGACCCGTGCAAAAGAATGGACGAAGTGCATCCTGGCCTCCAAGAGGCACTGAAGCCCAAATGGCGTGGCGGTATCACCTGTCGCGTCGTGCGCGGCGGCGTCCTTCGCCGAGACACCTGGATCACTCTCGTATGAGATACACCAACGACGAGCTTTTGCTCGTCGTTTTCTTTTGTGTTGCCTTTGGCTTTTGCCCGATATAGTATCGGACAAGACATAGCGGAGACTTGAATGCTGGAACATCCCCTGATATTGACGATCGTGGCAGTGCTCCGTATTGCAACGATTGCGTGCATTGTCGTCCTTTTCGTTGGTGCTTTTTCACCCGTTGAGCTGATCGAGAAATGGTACGTCGACACAGCATGGACGATCGGCATGATTGGATTCTTTGTCGTCGGCATCTACGATCTGTCGACCTGGGTTTCTGAGAGGCGCTAATGGACATTGTCTCGTTCTCCATCATCACACTGATACTTATCGGCTTTGGCGCTATCGCTATCTTCGAGTATTGATCTTTGTAAAAGCCCCGACATTTCGTCGGGGCTATCTCTTTGACATAATCTCTGCACTCAGATAGGTTGGCGGCAGAACAAAGGAGATGCGGATGACACCCCAAAATCCTGTCCTGGTACTTGCCTCGAATCGCCATGGTATCGATTGGCAACGCTCAACTAGTCGTCATGGCCACCTGCTCGCCGAAGTGCTTTCGGCAGCGATCAAGGAGCTTCGCCGCGGCCATGAGGAACAGAGTCTGTATTGGGCGCTTGAAATGGCGACCGCATGCAGACAAGCCGAGGAATTTTTGTGGGAGTGCCTGCTCGTCTTCACATCGGAAGACGTCGGGCTCGCCAATCCCGAAGCTCTGCGGATTGTGAGCGATCTAAAGGAGGCGTACTTCCAAATCCCGCCCAAGGATCGCAGACGATTCGTCTTCCTCGCACACGCGACGTGCCACCTCGCCCGCTCGAAAAAGAGCCGATATGTCACCGAGATTCTGTGCGACACAATCGACCGCATCGAAGACGGCACGCTGACTTACCCGATGCCGGACTATGCAGTCGACATCCACACCGCACGCGGCAAATCGCTCGGCCGAGGAGAGCTACATTACCTCACCACGGCAGCGCTCCTCACCAACGACGATCGCTCGTATTCCGACAAGTACCTGCAACGTCTGATCGATCGTGCTTCGCGCGAGTAATCGTTTGTTCAAAAAAAATGCCCGGCGCATCGCGCCGGGCTTTCCTTTTTAGGAACACTTTTCCATCTCCTTGAGCATCTTCCGGTACTGCTTGATGGCGGAGCGCTCGGCCCACGTCATCTGGCGCAGCGAATCGGTCGCCCAGTCCACCACAGGCTCCTGGAATTTCGTATTGTCGTAAACCCAGATCTGCTGGCCCACCTCGTCCTCACGGGCATCGTTGGTGCCGGAGACACGCCTCAGATGACCATCGTGGCTGTTGTAACCGGTCTTCCCATAGATGCGCCATCGATCGGTCGGGACATGCTCCGGATGGTATGAGATCTTGAGCAGAAAGAAGCGCGAGCAGTAGTAGACGATTCTATGCTCGGAGCGCATGATGCCTTCGCTGAACGCATACCTTTTGGTCGTAATTGTCGCGTACACGAGCGCACTATTTTCCAAAAGCGTCCGCCTCTCTTCGCACTCAACCTGGTAGACTGTGGGCCAATTCAATCCGAGGACCGGCATGGGTCATCTCCTTCTTGGTTAACGTGCCCATTGGGCACGGGGGTGGCCTGTATCAAGCAGAGAGCAAGCCTCTCTCCATTCCGCCAGCACTTTACGACATAATGCCGTACTGTCAAGATCGTTGCATTCTTCAGCAAGTTTTAATATGGTTGCTCGCAGCAAGTGATGGAGGATTCGATGGAGATACACGAGCAATACAATCCGATTCTCTGGATACCATGCGCCGCGTTTTTCTTTGCTGCCGTTGGTCAGATGTTCTCAGCACTGCATACGGCGAAGGACGGTACGGTGCCAGAAGTCCGACTGATGTATGCAATGAAGCTGAACGCGGTGATCGCGGGAGTCATGATGTGTATTTGGCTCTATGGGTATTATCTGATGGGTGTCGACTGGCTTCCCTTACTGGTCGGCTCACTGGGACTTTGCAGCGTCATCCTGGTCGAATTCCTTGTGAGACACCTCATGCTCTCACCGCCTCAAAAGTATTAGTGGCATATTCAAAACGCCTCGGTTGGTCCGGGGCGCTTTCATTAGTTGCTGTGGAGCTGTTTCGCACATTTGCGGCAACGGCTGTGTTTGAGAACCCAGGCTTTAGCCCTAATCCCAATACTTCAGAAATTCTGAAGTATTGGGATATGAAAAACGACCGCTTTCGCGGCCGTCTTCTTTTCCTTAGTACGAGCGGAGCTGTTTGGCTCTCTCGTGAAAACGAATTCTTTCCAATGCTTTGGCTTCGATTTGGCGGATGCGCTCGCGGGTGACGCCGAATTCGCGTCCTACCTCTTCGAGGGTGTAGCAGATGCCGTCGTCGGTGAGGCCGTTGCGCATTTCGAGGATCTTGCGCTCCTTCGGGGAAAGCTCGTCGAGGATTTCCATCATTTGCTCTCCAAGAATTCTGCGTGAAGCATCCTGATCGGGCGAAGCGATCGTGTCGTCGGCGATAAATGAGCCGAGGGTCGAGCGCTCGTCGTCGTCTTCGCCTACCGGCGATTCGAGTGAGACGGTGTCCTGATTGATCTTTTGAATAGTATAAATTTTGTCGACTTCGATGCCCATTTCTGCGGCGATTTCTTCCGGGAGCGGATCGCGGCCGAGGTGCTGCGAGAGTTCGCGGACCTTTTGTTTGTATTTGGCGATGGTCTCCACCATGTGCACCGGGATACGGATGGTGCGGGATTGATCGGCGAGCGCACGAGTGATCGCCTGGCGGATCCACCACGTCGCGTAGGTAGAGAATTTGTAGCCCTTGGTGTGGTCGAATTTGTCGACAGCCTTGAAGAGACCGAGGTTGCCTTCCTGAATGAGGTCGAGAAGTGTGAGGTCCGGTGAGCGATTGACGTATTTCTTGGCGATCGAGACGACGAGACGGAGATTTGAGCGAGCGAGGATACTGCGAGCCTCATCATCCCCGTCGACGATGCGCTTCGCGAGATCTTTTTCCTGCTGACCGTTCAAGAGCGGGTACTGACCGATCTCACGGAGGTACATCTGTACGGAATCATAATTCGCATCGGAGCGGCGATTGTGGAGCTTCTTGCTCGCGAGCACCGTCTCAGCCGAAGTGTCGCCGAGCATGCCGCCGCCTTCCAAGACATCGATACCTGCGGTCGAGAAGCGCTCGTACATCTCTTCGAGCAAGAGGACATTGTCTTCGATGGTCGGGAATTCACGCAGGATCTCGTCGTATGTGATGTAGCCACGCTCACGGCCGAGCGTGATCAGTGTCTCTACTTTTTCTTCAGCTTTGCCGCGAGTCGAATGCGCCCTGGCCTTGCCGATTGCTGCCTTGCCGACTTTCACTCCCTTCGAGAGGCTCTTTTGCGCGCGGGGAGATTTACGGGAAGAGCTTCGCTTTGCCCTAGCCGCACGCTTCGTCACTTTCCCCTTTTTTATTTTTTTTGTTTTTGCCATGGCCAAGATTAATTATTTGAAATATGAAAAAAATACGCCCAAAATCCACGCCTCCCTCAGAAGGTTGGATTCCTACACTTTTTATTATCCTAATGCGGGCTTCACCTTTTTCTACACTACGAAGATGAAGATTGCATTAAGTTGTCCTGTACATACTACACCTCTCCATGGATTAACGCAATCCGCTTCAGGAGGATATCCACAGCCTTGGAGAGCCGGGCCATTTCCTTCTCATCCCCTGCCTCCTCGGCGGCCTTCAGAAGCTCTGTGGCTACCTTGCGCTCAGCCTGGAGCCTGTCCTTGTGGACGACCTGAAGGAGCTCTTTGGCATGACGCTCTGTGAGGGGGTTTTCGGCAAAAAGGCGTTCGACATTAAAAATGAGTGACTGCCGCTCCTGATCGGAGATGCCCTTGAGGTAGGCGAGTTCATCTTCTCCAATCGCCTCCTTGAGATCAGCTGCGTATTTTTTGAGATCAATGACCGATTCGCTCTGCGACTCCTGCCAGATGAGAATTCCATATGCCTGCATATTCCTCACCGTGTGACTCACTTCCGGTTTCTTGGGGATGCGCGTCTCAACTGTCCTCTCCGACGATGGTGAATAGGTGCCCTGCTGTTTGGGCATTTTGGCAAACGCGTCGTTTACCGCTTTTTCCGACACCTTGAGTCGCTTGGCGATCTCTTGGATGTATTGTTCACGCGCGATCGGACTCGACACGTCGGTGAGGAATGGGAGCACGACAAGCTCCACCGTACGACGAAACGCATCGGGAGCTTTGGCATGCTTTTCGAGTACATCAAGGAGAAACGTGATGATGTCTTTGGAATTTTTTATGACCTCTTTCCACGCTTCTGCACCGCTTTTCTGTATAAGATCGGCCGGATCTTTGCCCTCCGGTATTTGCGCCACCTTTACATTGAGTCCCCCCTGGAGCGCCGCGCGGGCTGCCCGACCGGCCGCCTTGATCCCAGCCTCATCGGCATCGAGTGCGAGGACGAGATTGTCGGTCATACGACGGATCAGCGTAGCGTGCTCGGGCGTAAAAGCGGTGCCTGATACTGCGACCGTGTTTGCCCACCCGGCCTGGTGACTCGCGAGGAGATCCATTTGTCCTTCCACGAGCACCGCGCAATTGAGCTTTCTGATCGCGACCTTCGCGCGATCAAAGCCATAGAGGATTCGTGATTTATGGAAAAGCGGCGTCTCGGGAGAATTGAGATACTTTGGCGCCTCGGGCGACGCATTTTCTCCGAAGATGCGCCCCGAGAATGCGATCACACGCCCCGCACTATCGGAAATCGGAAACATGATGCGATTGCGAAATTTGTCGAGCGTGCCACGATCACCTTTTTTGCCGATACCCGCATCAATGATTTCCTTATCGGTGAATTTCTTCGATTTGAGATGATCGGTAATCTCCGTCCATTTATCCGAGGCCCATCCGATCCGGAACTCCCTGATCGTCGCGTCGGTCATGCCGCGCTCGTGTAGATAATTGGTCGCCTCTTTCGTGAGATGAGAGCTGTAGAAAATCGTGGCTACCTCCATAAGCTCGAAAAGTCGGTCACGCTCGTCTTTCTCCTCCTTGTTGCCTCGCTCATACACGAGCTCGACACCCGCCTTCTCGGCGAGCACTTTCAGGGCTCCTTTGAAATCGAGTCCTTCGATCGCTTCGACGAAGGAGAAGATGTCGCCGCCGACATTGCAGCCGAAGCAGTGGTACGTCCCGCGATCAGGCGAAACGAAAAACGAGGGCGTGCGCTCGGCATGAAATGGGCACCGCGCTCGGAGACTGCCTCCCGCACGCTCAAGCTTCACATAGCCGCCGACGACGTCGACGATCGACAGCTTGTCTTTGATTTGCCGCACAGTATCCGCTGCCATGGACCCATTATGCTCCCGATTCGTCCAAGAGCGAAGCTTTGGCTACAAATCGGGAGTGCCCTCGGGTGCGCTTCATCCACCAAAAAGAAAAGCCCCGCGGTACTGCGGGACTTTCGAAGATTAGGTTCTCATTGCGACATAGGTCGCGGCAAACGGACCGAGCACGAGAAGAAACAGGAGCGCGAGGCACGCGCCGTTGCCGGGCTGCCCCGCGACGATGTGGCCGAGCAAGGCACCGACTCCAACCACGAAGACATGGAGGAGGACCGAGAGCGTGAGTGCGAGACTCCAGCGCCGTCTATCGTCACTCATCAGGCCGAGAATGCGCGTCTCACTCACTGCAAGTGCCTCGGCATCATCATCTGGACGCGAATGCTATTGAGTTCGACAAATTCGCGTCGCTCATTCTGCGTGATTTCTCCGCGCGCAAATTTGGCGATAAGCTCGCGCTTACGCTCATCGATCAGCCACTCAGTCGAAACAAGCAGGCTGAGGTCGACCGGTCCGAATTCGCTTGCCTTTTCGCGAATCTCTCCGAGGCGTTTTTGCACCCATGGGCTCGCATGAATCTTTGCACGTAGCTGTTGCGCCGTCAGGCTTCGAACACTGTCCCGAATGTGAGCGCTTTCCACATGATCAAGCATAGCTGTTACTCTCCTTTTTCCGAATCTTTCGGTACAGTATGTAAATTCTGCATCTGCGTCAAGGCTACGCTCGAGAAAAAACAAAAGCTCCCGATTTGTGTCGGAAGCTTTGGAATTTACTGTACAGGCGGCTTCGCCTCGGGCCTGAACATGCTGCGACGCACGATGGCACCGGAAACAGCGAGAAACCACCCGAAAACCATCATATCGGAACTCTCGCTGAAGATACCACCGAGAAAGAGGAGTGTTCCGCCGAGAACGAGGGACATTGGAAGATACTGAAGCATGGCTTTTTCTCCTACCGAGTTACTGCGTGCATTTTGCACCGTAATTGTCTCAATGCCAAGAGCCCCCTTTCGGGGGCTCTTGCTGCTGCTAAAAAAAGATGTTTAGCGATCCGAACTTTCACGCTCAATCTTCGGAATTTCTACCGGGGCGTTGGCTGCGAATTCGGCTTCCATCTCTTCGATGATCGCGTGCTTCTTGCTGCCTGCGAATCCGGTACCGGCAGGGATGAGGCGGCCGATGATGACGTTCTCCTTGAGACCGACCAATCGATCGACTGCACCACCGACTGCCGCTTCAGCGAGTTTGCGCGGCGTGTTCTGGAAAGAGATGGCAGAGAGGAATGATGCGCGCGTGAGCGAGACTTCGGTGATACCGAGGAGAAGCTGCTTCCCTTTGGCAAGTTCACTCTCGTTCTCCTTCGCCTCCCTGTTCAAGCGCTCAAATTCGAAGTCGGCAACGATGTCGCCCGCAGAGACTCCGGTATCGCCGGGGCTCGTGATCGAGACGCGGCTGAACATCTGCTTCACGATGATCTCGAGGTGCTTACGTGCCGTCGATACACCCTGCAATTCGTAGATGCGCATGACTTCCGCAATGATGTACTCCTGAGCGCGTTCCTTGCCGCCGAGGAGGAAGAGTTCGTCGAGATCGGCGGACCCGTCGGTGAGGAAATCACCCTTCTTAACCGTAGCGCCTACTTTCACCACGATGGTGCGCAGCGGGTGGATGCGGTACTCGGTCTCTTTCTTCTGTGCCTTCGCGGTCTTCGCGGTTGAGGCGATATCGGGGACGATCGTGATGACGTTTTCCTGACCATCGCGCTCGATCGAAGCGACGACGCCGTCGACACGAGAGATAGTGGCCGGGAGCTTGGGCTGGCGCGTCTCGAAGATTTCTTCGACGCGTGGGAGACCCATGGTGATGTCGCCGCCTGCCATCGCGACGCCTCCTGTGTGGAAGGTACGCATGGTGAGCTGAGTGCCCGGTTCGCCGATCGCTTGAGCGGCAATGACGCCGACAGCTTCGCCGACATCGATCATTTCAGTCGTGTTGAGGTCGACACCGTAGCACTTCTGGCATACGCCGCGTGCAACTTTGCAGTTCATCGGCGAGCGGACGATAACCTCGGTGATAGCTTTGTTTTCTTCGATCGCCTTGGCATCATCGCGATTCAAAAGGTGTCCGCGCTTGAAGCCCGGAACCTCTTCAGCAATTACACGGCCGTGGATACGATCAGAGAACGAGCCTCCGATGTTTTCCTTGCCCGGGCGAGGGATCGTGACACCTTCCTTGGTGCCGCAATCATCTTCGAGAACGACGACATCGTGCGCGACGTCAAAGAGTCGGCGTGTGAGGTAGCCGGCGCGCGCAGTGTTGAGCGCGGTGTCGGCCAATCCTTTGCGGGCTCCGTGCGTCGAGATGAAGTATTCGATCGGTGTGAGACCTTGCTTGAGTGACGAGGTAATCGGGAATTCGATGATTTCTCCGCGCGGGTTGGTGATGAGACCCTTCATGCCGGCCATCTGGTGGAGCTGGACGACGCTACCTCGAGCGCCTGAGGTGATCATGTCGTGGACAGGGCCGGTGCGATCGAGAGATTCAACGACGTGCTTGCGCAAATCTCCGGAGACTTTCGTCCATATCTCGATTGTGGCGCGGCGGCGCTCGTCATTGGTGAGAAGACCGTTGTTGTAGTTTTCTGTCTCGCGAGCCACGGCCTCGAAGCCTGCTTCGACGAGCTCTTCTTTGATCTTCGGTACTTTGACGTCCGAGATAGACCAGGTGATACCTGCATGTGTCGCGTAGCGGAAACCGAATTCCTTTATTTTGTCGAGGATCGGCGGGATACCATCGAGCGAATAGTGCGTGACGAGATTCTGCACCAAGGCGCTCATGCGCTTGTTGGTGATCTCCTCGTTCATGTACGGGAAGTCATTTGGCAAGACGGAGTTGAAGAGGAGGCGTCCGACGGTTGTCTCGAAGACCTTACCCTGGAACTGAGCGTATTTTTTGTTGTCGCTCGGCAAGACACGGATCTTTGCGCGAAGGTCGATCGCATCGAAATCGTAGGCGGTGATCGCGGAATTCGTGGTTGGGAATGCGCTTCCTTCGCCCTTCAAGCCGTCGATGGACTTGGTCATCCAGTAGCAGCCCAAGACGATGTCGAGGAGCTTGGACGCGACGACGACGTCGCCTGAGCCCGGCTTCAAGATGTTCTTGTTGGCCGACATGATCTTGGCGGCTTCCATCTGTGCGGCTTCTGAGAGCGGTACGTGGACAGCCATCGCGTCGCCGTCGAAGTCTGCGTTGTATGCAGGACAGACGAGCGGGTGCACCTGGATCGCGTTGCCTTCGATGAGTACCGGGCGGAATGCCTGGATCGACTGACGGTGGAGTGTCGGTGCGCGGTTCAAGAGTACGTGCTTATTCTGGATCGCCTCTTCGAGAATCGGCCATACTTCCGGAGCCTCGTCTTCAATGAGACGGCCTGCGCCGCGGATGTTGTATGCCAACTCACGCTGCAAGAGTCCCTGGATAACGAATGGGCGGAAGAGCTCGAGCACCATGTGCTTCGGAAGACCGCATTCATCAAGTGCGAGATCAGGACCGACGACGATGACGGAACGACCCGAGTAGTCGACGCGCTTACCGAGGAGATTTTGACGGAGATAGCCGTGCTTACCCTTGAGGTAATCAGCGAGCGACTTGAGTGCGCGACGGCGACCACCGAGGATGCCGAGTACGCCTGCACCGCGGCGCATACTGTTGTCGAGCAATGCGTCGACTGCTTCCTGCAAAATGCGCTTTTCGTTGCGGAGGATGACTTCTGGAGCGTGGATCGCGAGCAAGCGCTTGAGGCGGTTGTTGCGGTTGATGACACGGCGGTAGAGGTCGTTGAGATCCGAAGATGCATGGCGACCGCCTTCGAGTGCGACCATCGGGCGAAGTGCCGGCGGTACGACGGGGAGACGCGTCATGAACATCCACTCTGGGCGCACATCAGCACGGATCAATGCTTCGACGAGCGCGAGGCGCTTGCGGAGCTTGTCGCGATCAGCGGCACCCGACTTTTCGTAGAGCGAACGCACCTCTTTCGAGAATGTCTTAAGATCGATCTTCTTGAGAATATTGTAGAGGGCTTCAGCACCGATCGAAGCGCGGAACATCGAACCGTATTTGACGGCAAAGAGGTGGTACGCAGCCTCATCGAGGACGACGCCCATCTTGATGGATTCGATTTCTTTCTTCGCCTTCGTGGCCTTTTCCTTGAGATCGGTCTTTACGTCGGCATTTGCTGCGGATTTGGTCTTGGTGGCAAATTCGTGCTCGAGGTCCTTGAGAAGTCCTTTGCGAACTTCCTCATCTACCTGCGTGACGATGTATCCCGCGAAATAGACGACTTTCTCAACTTCTGCAGCCGAGAGGCCGAGCATGAGCGCGATGCGCGACGGGATGCCGCGGAGGAACCAGATGTGCGCGACCGGAGTCGCGAGGTCGATATGACCCATGCGCTCGCGACGGACGATGGCGCGTGTGATTTCGACGCCGCACTTCTCGCAGACGATGCCGCGGAAGCGGATACCGCGATATTTACCGCAGTAGCACTCGTAATCCTTTTCAGGGCCGAAGACGCGCTCATCGAAGAGGCCGTTTTTCTCCGGACGTTGTGTGCGGTAGTTGATTGTCTCCGGCTTTGTGATTTCGCCGTATGACCAATCGCCCATGCGATCGGGTGACGCGAGGCGCATTGCCACCGCTTCAAAATCCTGCGGGATGACATCCTTTCTCTTTGTCATGGGTCCTTGTCCTTGTGTGTTTGGTGTAGACATATTGATTTTGATTAGCGGTTAAGAGACTCTTGATTTTCGATAAATTCGATATCGATACCCAAGCCGCGCAAGTGTCTGACCAAGACATTGAACGTCGCCGGGGTGTTCGTTTCTTCGATGCGCTTGCCTGAGACAATCGCGTCGAATGCGGCGGATCGGCCCAAGATGTCATCGGATTTGATGGTGAGAATTTCGCGGAGCGAGTATGCGGCACCGTAGCCAAGGAAAGCCCAGACTTCCATTTCTCCCACGCGCTGACCGCCGTTTTGGGCTTTGCCGCCGAGCGGTTGCTGGGTCGTGAGGCTGTATGGACCGATCGAGCGCATGTGGATCTTGTCTTCTACCATGTGGTGCAGCTTGAGCATGTACATGACGCCGACCATAACGGGCTGTGCGAAAGGTTCGCCGGTACGACCGTTGAAAAGCGTGCGCTTTCCGGTCTCGTCGACTCCCGCTTCTTTCAATTCGTTCCTGATTTCTTCTTCGGTCGCGCCCGAGAATGACGGGACGACTGCCTGATAGCCGAGCATTTCTGCAGCGAGGCCGAGATGAGTCTCGAGGATTTGTCCGAGGTTCATACGAGATGGCACGCCGAGCGGGGTCAAGATGATGTCGACAGGATTACCGTCTTTATCAAACGGCATATCCTCTTCCGGCAAGATGCGCGAAATGACACCCTTGTTGCCGTGACGACCGGCGAGCTTGTCGCCGACCGAGATGGTGCGAAGCTGCGCGACTTCTACGTGCACGCGCTTGATCACGCCGGATTCGAGCTGATCGCCCGTCTCGCGTGAGAACACTTTGACACCGATGACGCGACCGCGCTTGCCGCCTTCCATGCGCAAACTCGTGTCTTTCACATCTTTTGCTTTTTCACCGAAAATCGCATGCAAGAGGCGCTCTTCAGGTGTGAGCTGCGTCTCGCCTTTCGGCGTGACTTTGCCTACCAAGATGTCGCCCGGGCGCACTTCTGCACCGATGCGGATGACGCCGTCTTCATCGAGATTGCGGAGTTTGAATTCACTTACGTTCGGGATGTCGTGGGTCGTGACTTCAGGACCAAGCTTGGTGTCGCGCACGACACAGACAAATTCCTCCATGTGAATCGACGAGAATTTTGCCTCCTTCGCGAGCTTCTCCGAAATGACGATTGCGTCTTCGAAGTTTGCTCCAAACCACGGCAAGAATGCGACGCGGACGTTTTGACCGATCGAAAGCTGACCGTTGACCGACGTTGATGTGTCGCCCATGACTGCACCCTTTTTGACTGTGTCGCCAACATTGACGATCGGGCGCTGGTGGAACGTCGTGAAGCCGTTGGAGCGGGAGTAATTGACGAGCGGGTACTCCTTGGTCTTGCCGTCGGTGTTCTTTACCTTGATCATCTGAGCGTCGGCATACGTGACCTCGCCAGCGTCTTCGGAAATGATGAGGCGGCCAGAATCGCGCGCGGCTGCAGCCTCCACGCCTGTCGCGACGACAGGTGCTTCTGGCACCACGAGCGGTACGGCCTGCTTTTGCATGTTGGAACCCATGAGCGCACGGTTGGCGTCGTCGTTCTCGACGAACGGAATGAGCGACGTCGCGACGGAAAACGGCTGATTTGTAGCAACTTCCACAAAATCAACGTCTTCACGCTTTACGATCGTCGGAGAGCCCTCTTTGCGCACATCGACAAATTTCTCGGTGAGCTTGCCGGAGTCGTCGCGCACCGTAGCAGCGTGCGCGATTGCGTACTGCTCTTCTTCGATTGCGTTCAAATAGACGATTTCTTTGGTGATGTGGCCCTTCTCTACCCGTGCGTACGGCGTCTCAATGATGCCGAATTCGTTGGGGCGAGCGTAGAGCGACATGTGGAGCACGAGTCCGATGTTCTTACCTTCAGGAGTGTGGATCGGACAGACGCGGCCATAGTGCGAAGAGTGAACGTCGCGTACTTCGAGGCCGGCGCGCTCCGAGGTGAGGCCGCCACGACCGAGGGTTGAGAGTGTGCGGAGGTGTTCGATCTCGTCGAGTGCGTTGTACTGCTGCATGAGCTGCGAGAGCTGATCTGTCGTGAAAAATTCACGGATCGCAGCTTGGAACGGACGCGGGTTGACGAAGGAAACCGGAGTCGATGTCTCCGCATCCACCATCGCCATACGATCCTGGATATTGCGCTTCATACGAGAGAGGCCGACGCGCATGCGTTGCTCGAGCAATTCACCCGCGAAACGTACGCGGCGGAAGCCGAGGTGGTCGATGTCATCGGATTCTGCGTGCGGCGTATTATTTTGATCGGCAATGTGCTGGACGATACGAATCGCGTCTTCGAGCGTCAGCGTCGCATTTGCGAGGTGCTTTTCGTCGGTCGGAAGACCGAAGCGGCGGTTGAAATGGAAACGGCCGACGCGCGAGAAATCGTAGCGCTCGGCTGAAAGGATTGACTGCACGTGATCGCGCGAGCTCTCCGGCGTCGCGATATCGCCGTCGCGCAAGCGGCGGTAGATCTCGACATACGCCTCATCGACGGTCTTGGCATGATCGTGAACGAGCGTTGCCGCGATTGCATCGCGAGCATGGGGGGATTTCTCAAAACGACCCTGAATCTCTTTGTCGGTAGCGAGACCGAGGACGCGAAGGAGCGTCGTCACCGGGAAGCGGCGCTTGCGATCGATCTTTACGTACATTGCGCCGTCTGCATCGGATTCGATCTCAATCCATACACCGCGAGCAGGAATGATCTTGGCAGCAAAATAATTCTTGCCCTTGTAAGGAATCGATTCGAAGAATACGCCGTACGAGCGCGCGAGCTGCGGCACGACGATGCGCTCGACGCCATTGATGATGAATGTGCCGTGCTTGGTCATCCATGGAAAATCAGCGAGGAAAATCTCCTGCTCCTTTTCTTCGCCAGTTGTCCTGTTCTTGAGCTTCACGATCATCGAGAGCGGAGCCTCGTATGTGCGCATGGTGCGCTTGGCATAGTGCTCATCCCAGCGAAGATCGCCGAAAAAGAATTTAACGAGTTTTAATTCAAACTTTTTTCCGGAGTGGTCGTTGATCGGAGAGAACTCCTTGAAGACGCGCTCCGCGCCGCCCTCCACGAATTGCTGGAAGGATTTGAGCTGCGACTCAACGAGCGATGGAAGCTTTACGAGCGGTTCGCGATGTCTTCCGAAATACTTCTGTGGTCGCACCTTGGATGTTTTTGCCATAATTGCAAAAAGTTGATCGACAGTTTTCTGTCGCCAACAAATATTAAATTGATCGCACTAATAATGAAGAACCTGCCAAACGTTCATCACTCTTACCGCGATCGCAACGCATCCGGGGGCTTAGAGCAAATGTGGGGCCAATATACACACCCTTCCCAAATATGTCAAGTTTTAGGCCCTCTGAAGAGGCAATGAAGAAGCCCCCGATACTTGTTTCGGGGGCTAGGCCTCAGGTTCCGGGAAAAAATCGACACTAACGCCAGGCTCCATTGCTTGGATACGTGTCCTGATCTCTGCCCGCACCTCATTGGAGACGTCGCTTTCGCTGAGTATTACCAAGACTTCCAACTTCACTTTTCCATGGCCACGGTCTATCCAACCGCCAATACCAATACTGTTGATTGCGCCAAATTCGTTACGTAAATCCACGAAAAAGGGCTCGAGTCGTTCGAAAAGGCCTCGCGTTTTTTCTGTATCCATTTTTTCCTCCACTCCCTGTCTCGCAGCAACGTAGCATCGATGTTCGTAAAAAGAAAGTCCCCGATCGGTTGATCGGGGACTTTTGATTACTCGCGCTTTTCTTTCGCGGAATAAAATTTCTTCGCCTTGTGTGCCAGTCTCGCGAAGCCTTTCCTTACGGCTTCGTGAAATTCGGCTGGCGGCTTCCCGAAGAGGATTTCGATTCCCTCGTCGAGCTCCTTGATAGACCACACGTTGAACTTCTTGTCAGTGATCGCCTGCACCACATCTTCGCGGAGCATAAGATTCTGCTCATTCTGATGCGGAACGATAACGCCATGACTTTTCAGTTCGCCGCGCGCCTTACAGATATCGAAGAAACCTTCAATCTTTTCATTCGCACCGCCGATCGGCTGCACTTCGCCATGCAGATTCAGTGAACCCGTAATGGCGACGTCTTGCCGAATTGGGAGGCCCGAGATGGCAGAAGTAAGCGCATAGAACTTCGCAAGCGAGGCGCTGTCGCCATCAACTCCTCCATACGTCTGCTCAAACGCATACGTGAGATGTGCCTCGAGCGGCTCGTTGACCGCATAGAGCTTCCGGAGGAGGCCCTGTACGATCAGGTCGGCCTTTTCAAACGAAGGGCCTGCAAGCTTGACTTCCTTGTGAATGTTCACGATCGTAAACTTGCCGACGGTAGCGGACGCAGTGATGCGTGTCGCAAAGCCAAATGCAAGTTCCGCCCGTAAATCGCCATAAAATCCGCCGTACTGCTGCTGTACATTCGAGACAAGCTCGGCAGGAACGACAAACGGCAGATCTTTCGATCGGCAAAACGCCTCAATCTCTTGCTCGACACTGTCGTACGAACTCACGACGAGTCCGTTGATCTGGCCGATCGCCTCCCCTTCTGTGGAGACGAGCAGGCTTCCGGATTTGATGTGCTCAAGCCGTCTCTCATGTGGAACATTCGAGCGCCACACACGCCTCTTGATCACTTCCGTGATCTCGGAGCGCTTGATGGACTTTTTACCCTTCGCGAGCGTATTCGCTTCCTGAAGGATCGTGGCAAGAGTCTCGAGATCAGTCGAGAGATGCTGCTGATCGCCCGCGAGTCGCTGCGAGTGCTCGACAAGTGCGCACACCGCATCGTCGCTAAGTGGGTGGAGCCCCTCTTCCTTACTGAGCTCTTTAAGCCACGACCGATATGCTCGCAGTTGTTCCGGCGTCCGCTCGACTTTCGTTAGGAGTTCGCCGCGGATCTTGAAGAGTCGCGCAAATTCATCATCAACGTGTGCGAGCAGATGCATAAGCCATGCTGGACCAAATGCGATCACTCGCATCCGTCCACTGACCGGGACAGGATTGAGCACCTCGTATCCTGGCATGAATGGCACCTGGCCCACGGAGAGCTCGCCCGTCTTGATCACATCTTTCAATGCGTGCCATACGCCCGGGACCATCGCCATTTCCCGCAGATTGACGACCAAATATCCTCCAATCGCCAAGTGGAACAACCCGGGTACCAGATTGGTGTGATCGACCGCGTAGCTGAAACCGAGATTTCTTCCGCGACTAATGGTACCAATCGCCCTCTTTAACTCCGTGATCGGCGCAGCGATGATTGGCACCCCTTTCGTATCGCTGTGATCGACAAGTACCTTGACGTGCCACGGAAGGAAGTGATTTTCAGCCATCTCCCACGGAGTCTGTTTTTTCTCACTCTCGTCCTTCAGGAAGATGCGATATGAGTAGATGGCATATTCGAGGAGTTTTTCGCGGAAGGAAGCAGTCCCCCCGGCATCTCCCGCTGGCCACCACTTATTGAACACTTGGTCAATCGCGTCTTTTGCGATACTGCGCTGCAACGAATCGACTTTCAGCATTACGTCCCGCGTACGAGTGCGCACTTCGACCGATTCGTTTTCCTCGCGAAGCCACCGCTGGAATGCGCCGTAAAATGCTACGCCGCGTCGATCAAGAGACTCTTGTTGCGGCGGAGTCAGTTGATCCCGGTCTTGTGGTGAAGAAGGTCTGCTTGCCTCTTCAGCTGTGCTCGGGCTTTCACCTTGCACCTCGCGTACCAAAGACATGTGCGGCGTAAAGGTCAGATCCTTCTCAGGGTCGCCGCTTGCTTCGAAACCATGAGAACGTGCAAATTTTTGAATACGTTCTTTCACCCACGCATCGTAATCTGCCCTGACCTCCATTAGACGTTGCACGGCCTGATCTGAGAGCAGTTCTTTCGGCACGAGATTTCTGAGATCCATGAGCACTCGTGCTAAGCGCCTTTTGAATTTTTCCCCTTTGCCTTTTGAGAATTTGAGGGGAAGCGGACGATGCGGATCATCGAAATTGTGCACGTAGCAGATGTCTTCCGGGTCTGGAAGGTTGCGACCATCAAGTATTTTCTTGAGGAGTCCTTCAACGATGCGAAGTCCCGCCGAGCCGGCCAGATTGACTGCCTGCATGTTGTGCAGGGGGTCATCAGTCTCGACGCAGAGCGCGAGCGCATGTTCGAAGCGCTCCTGGTCGAGACCAAGAAACAACTTCGGATCAATGGAATCTCCGCCCTCACCTTGAGGCGCAATCTCCCCAACCGCGCAATGCTTCACGACTTGTGAGGCGGTAAGTAGTCTCTTTTGCATAGCAGACATGTGTGTCTCCCTCTGTACTGCCGGCATTATGCTGTGTATGAAAAAATAGGGCAAGCTTCCCAGTATTTAAAAAGAGAAAGCCGCCGAACGTGTGTTCGGCGGCTCCAGAAATACACTATCTCACGGAGGCTACTGCCCCCCGGATTGGCCTACTTGGTCCAATTTTTGAAGAATCTTTTGTTTCGACTTTTTGATATCGTCGAAATCGAAGAGGTCATCTTCACTCTGATTTTCGCCTTGCGCTGAATCTTGCGACTTAGCGCTCTGCTGCGGCTCTACAGTCCCTTGCTTTTGCGTCATCGGATGACTCCTGTTCCTCAACCAGCATAACCGTAATCGAAATCATCGCAAGCCAGCGATCCAGATGGTTTGATATTCTTACAAAACTCATTCCATCTCTTAAGGTCGCATTCAAGCGGATCGTTCATTGAGAACGTCTCGCTCGGCGCATATCCCGGGTGAGACCCAGAATAAAATACGCCATGCGAGTCGGTGCCAGTCAATTCGAGCTCAAACGCGAGCTTATCCCATCCGGGCTTCAGATACTTTTTCCGCTCAGGGGCTTCTCTTTCAAGAAGAGCCTCGAGAATCGCTTGTCCGCGTACTGTCGCACGAGTGCCTCGTTCCATAGTGTCCGGAGGCGGTTCGTTTATTGCTCGCGCTATTTCTTCATCGGAGAGTACGCGCTTCGCGATCCCGTTTTTTTTGAGTCGCTGGTAGAGCGAGTCGTCCGCGACGTAGTGGTAGAGCATGTCGATTTGCGCTCGTATGCTTTCGGGCGACTGCGGCTCTGCCTGCCTCTCATTTTTTCGAAGATCACGAGCCACGAGACGCCGTTTGGTGTACCAATCGATCCGCCCCTCAAGGAACGAAGCGTCATCACGCGAGAGGGCCTCGAGCGTCTCTTGCCACATAGCACAGGTGAGAAGAGCCTCGTGTTCGGCTTCTTCAGAAGGAAACGTGGTGCTCTTCACATACTTTGTCGCAAGCTCACAATAATATGCCTGTACTTCGATCGGACTCAAAAACCTCCATTGCCGCTCGGGACCACTCAGGATCAATGTCTTTTCCCTCGGATCCGCCATGCGCGAGATCGTATGCAATGCCCTGACCGAATTATCGCGCCCAAACTGTGGGGGTGTGTTGGGTCGTATGAAGTGCTTCGGCAACAAACCTTCTTCCAAGAGAGACACCATAAGCATCGTGGCACCCACCTTTAGGAAGAGCCCGTACTCGAGCATATTGGCGTCACCCATGATGAGGTGGAGCCGCCCAAGACCTTTCATCGTCGTATGCGACTCATTCCGCCCATTGAGAATGGGTCTCGCTGATGTCGTGTTCCCACCAGCCTCTTGTTCGATAAAAGACGCTCTTTGCGAACGGTGGAATTGATCTTCCTTACCATGTGGCCACCACCCGGAACCGCCATACACCTGTCTCGTAACGAGAAACGGCACGAGCGGCACATATCCGATCATTGAATGAGAGGGTTCTGGTAAGTTGTACGTCATGTAGTTCTCATGGCAGCCGAATGTCGCAAATTCACTTCCACCGCTCTCGTTTTTTTCATGACGGGCAACGTTCATTTTGAAGAAATGGAAGAGATCACTCCCATCATTTCCTCTCATGAGATCGGTAATGAGACTTTCAGCCGCTTTGTTGTACGCAACAACATCACGAATTCGCCTGCATTCCGGAGAAGCCCACTCAAGCTTCTTTAGATCGACATAGAGACATCCTCCGTTTTGGAGCCAGAGACGTCTGGGATTGCACGTGGCGTCGTATTGACCGTATTGCCCTCCTTTTGCAAGAACACTCTCAAGACAATTTTCGTCCACGGCCCCACTCGATGGAGTATTCGTTTCTGAACGGATAACTCCGTATTCATTCTCGATGCCTATGACACGATCACGCATCTGAGTCCTCCTCTTTCTCATTTTGGTTGAAGAGATGTGTGTGGACGCGAGCGTACATGTGTTCCCCGGACATTTCCTGCGCGCGCTGTAGAAAGACCTCGTACTGAGGATCATTTTCGAGGAGCGCTTTTGCACTCGCTTCACCGCCCCAAAATGGATCGGGCATGTGTATAGTGCCACCACGAAGCGAAAACATCTCCTGCGGCAAAGCAGTGTCCCAACCGATGCTGTGCGACAATTCGATGAAATCCCATCTCATATGCATGACGTGCCTTTCATATCGCTTGATGATTTCCGAACGAAACCACGCCCGTGTATCTTTGGGGGCACTGTAGATGAGGCGTTGCACGTCCTCTTCTTTTGCGAGAGTCATTATCTGACCACGCGCAACGAGGGTGTTGTAGTAAGAGTCCTCGCCGAGTGTTCGGTATGAGAGCTCCATCGATCGAGATGTCGGGCTGTCAAAACTCTCGCCAGTCTTCTTTTCACGAATCATGAGGGCACGTTCCATCACTACCCAATCCAACGATCGGGAGAGTGGATGCCGGTGACGATCCTCCGAAAGTCCCTCGAGTACGCCCTTCCAGTACGTGACAACATCTCGCCACACGGGAGAGAGGTCTTTCATGGTGACAAATGCATCTGCACACGCGGCGAATGCGCTCATCACTTGAAGGGCGGTAGCGCGACGACGATCAAGAAGAACGATTTTTTTCGAGAGCGTAAGATCGCGAGAGACCTGCTGGAGTGCATGCACCGGTCGCACGAGGGCGGTGTCCCACCACGGAAATCGTCCTCTCAAAAAATCGGCTTCAAGCATCATGAGAACAAGTGCCGTCATTCCGTGTTTCAAGAACAGTGAGAGATCCGAGCGGTTACTGTCGCCGACGATGACGTGGAAACGACCCCATTTCTGATCTTCTACATACGAGATGTCGCGGCGGTTGATAATGCCGCGTTCAGAGGTCGTATTCTCGGAAAAGCGTTGACTGAAGAAGTCGGCGCGCTGCGAGATTTGGTAAGGAACGTGCACCCTGTGTTCGGCGCCTATCTTGCCCGCACCGGTAATAATCTGGCGCGTGACAAAAAAGAGTGTTATGAGGTCGCTTTGAGGGGATCTCGTACGAAGTGTTTGAAACAGGGGTCGAGAAACGAGATAGTTCTCGTGTCCAGCATAACTTTTTCCTTGCCCATCGCTATTGTTCTTAATGATGTGAACTGTTGCAGGCTGCCCCACATGTTCGCTGAAGCGGGACTTCGCACGCAGAGCCGATTGTTCTGCGATGAAATCTCCCGCCTTTTGTACGCACATCGCCGTGTACGGATCTGTGCATTCGGGGCACGAATATTCCGGATGCAACATGTCTTCGTAGAACCGTGCTCCATTTGCGAGAAACGAGCCGGTGAATCCCCTTCGCTGAGCATACCCGTTGCCAGCTCGCTTCCTCCGAGTATCCACGAGACCAAGCCTCTCAAGGCGTACCATCTCTTCTGTCTTGTTGTGCTCTTCGGTGGATTCGAATGAGTCTGTATCCCGACAAAGGCCGCCCGTGATCGAAATACCTTCATTCAGCATGTATTCGATCGCTGAGCGCACAAAATGCCTGTTCGTCTCGCGATTGTTTTCGCCCTGTACACGCCCATCTTCAGTCACAAAGAGGATGCCGTACTCGGTTTCAGAACCGATAATGATTTGTGGATTCCGCATGCTCTAACTCCTCTGGTGTCAAAGAGCAAAAGAAAACTCCCCACAGCATACTACTGCGGGGAGCTTTTTGGTACTCATTTCTCAGTTGCTGGCATTCGGCCTTTTGGCAAAGGTAAGCGATTGAATATCGCGCCCTTGCGCAAAACCCTCAATGAGCAGCCAGCCGCGGAATCCTCGGTCGGAGTTGGCGACTGAGATTTCGCCGAAGATCTCTTCGATCGACTCATAAAGATCTTCAAGTTGAACACCGAGCGGCTCCAAGCCCTCTTTTTCGAGGACTTCATTCGAAGCGTCCGCAAAGTCTTCCGCTTTTAGCAGAAGGCCTTTCTTTTCCAGACACTCATTAAAGCGTTGCTCGGCTATCTCTTTGGCGTGATTGACGATCCGCTCGATGCGCGAGCCCGAAACAAGATCCTTGAATCGGATCACTTGTTTTGCGCCGCCGTCATAGGTAATGTCGGCGACAAGATTACGATCGTCGTTGACGTCGAAGATTCGTGCGACCGCTTTCTCGATCAAGTACTTGCGCGCTTCGACGGGATTCTCGTCAAACTGCAGCCTGATCTGCTTGCCGCTGGCGTCGGTTTTCGGTTTACCAAATCGATCGTAGGGCTCATATACTGGTACATTGTACTTCGGATGAATCTGACCCCACTCGGCCGCGAGAAACTTCTCGAAGATCTGCGTGCTACCTTCCCTGTCGGGGCGCGTCACCTCGAAGGTGCGGTCCAGCCGACGGAGCACTGCGCCGTCGATAAGGTCGGGGCGATTTGTTGCGATGATCACGATGATGTTGCTGACGCTTTCGAGTCCGTCGACTTCGGTACAAAACGCCGGAACGGAATTCTTTTCCGTGTCCGATGAAATGCCCGAGCCACGTGTCGCAAGATACGCTTCTGCCTCGTCGATAAACAAGAGGGCCGGGTTCTCGGGCGTCGCACGCTTCCTCATTTCAGCAAACACAGCACGGAACCGCTCTTCGGGAACGCCGACCCACTTCGTAAGCAGCTCGGAGCCCTTGATGTGGAAAAAGTTCCGATTTGGCGCCAGGTCGACTGACTGACCGCTCGCCGCAAGCTTGGCGCGGGACATCTGACTGAAGAGATTGAAGATCGCTTTCGCAATCATCGTCTTGCCAAGACCTGGAGCCCCCTTAAGTACGCAACCCCTCGGGGCAGGCCTTCCGATACGTCGCTTGACCTTCGGAAAGAGGATCGGATTAATGAGAAGCTGCTTCACTTCGCGCTTCACTTTGGTGAGGCCGCCGATGTCGTCGAACGTCACGCTCGGAACTTCGCCGACAAGGTATGACTCGCTCGACTCCTTTTCGCCGAGAACCTCGAGAATGAGACGCTGAGACTCGTCGATGAGTACTCGCTCGCCCTTCTTCAGCATGCTGCGATCGACAGTATCAATCGTGTGCACTACTTGAGGGGCGGCAGTTTCGCTGGTAGCCACGAGGTAGCGCATACCGCCCTGGTCGGCTTGCAGCACTTCGAGAATAGAGGCCACCACGCCCTCGGTTTTGACAGCACTCAACGTCCGCAAGACATGAGAGACAGTCGAACCGCTGTTGGAACGGATAAGAAGCTGCTGTCCATATTTCAGAGTGTGCACATCCGTGTCATCGTCCATGAAATACACGTAGGCCTCGCGGCCGCCGGTATCCTTGACTGCAATAAGTGCAGCCTCGGGCGAATTTTCGACTTGCTTGTCGAGCTTTTCCATCTGGACGAAACGTACGAAAGTCACGATTGCGAACGGCGGAGATTTAAATACCTCCAGTTTCGCGACAAGCTCATCGTAATTTGCGGAAAGCCTTTGAATCTGCTTATTGATCGCATTTAGATCGCCGCGGAAATCCGACAGAAGGAACTTGACGTTTCCTTCAAGTTCCGTGATCGCAGGATCGATTTCCGGCGCAGTCTTCTTTCGCAGCTCGCACACTTTTTTTTGAAGCTTTTCGAGTTCTTTTTCAAGTTTCGGATAAAAGGTTTTACCTTCGGACATGACCCTCTCCTTTTTTGATTTGGTATGTACGATATAGTCTGTGTGAAAGGTACCACCGCATGCCTCCGTGCAACACTTGTAGGCGCGCAATACGTGTGGTGACGTAAAAAATGGGTTGACAGATAGACAAAAACCCTTAGCAATTCGCTCGCAAAGGGTTTTATAAGAACGCAAAAATGGACAGATAGAGCACGAAGGTGTTGCATATCCAGCCGAAAGCGAAGTGGCGCAGCGCACTGAGTGGAACTGAGCGCGGCCAGATGAGTAGCCGAAATGTGCCTGCGACCACATATCCGACACCCGAGCAGATGGCGGCCAATACAGGATACACGAGATGACGCTCGAAATTGAAAAGGGACAGGAGCTCACGCTCAAGTTCATGCATGAACATTCCTCCGAATAACAGTATCAGTGTGAGCATCGTCGTATTCCACGCGCGAACAAAAAATCGCATGTGCTCATCTGATACGGATTGGCCCGACATTTTCTCGTACGCGCGCCTTATCAAGAGCGCGAAGATAAACGGCATCATGCCAAGAACCCATGGGACATCGTGAGCGACTTCCGGGACTCGAACCATCGCTATTGCGGTACTGGTAAGAAAACATCCGGTCAGAATACCGGGCCACCAGCGTTTCTTTTTCATCTCTAATCTCCTGCCGGAATAGTATAAAATTTAAAACTCCCTACATCATTGTGTACGGGAGTTTTTAATGTATGAGACATAATCGCGTGTCTCGCGCGTTTCTGGAACTTGTAGAATCTTCCATATTTATAGAGTTCTACAAAAAGCGCTTCCAGTGCGCTCAGGCTATTCCGATTACAACTACTTCCAGGTCGTCAGAATTCCGCACATTCCCGAATTAGGGATCCATACAGGAACAGTTTTCCATGACTTACAGAGCGATCCTGGGTCGGGGTCAACGAAGGCAAGAATGCCGTCGCTTTCTATTGCGATGTCTGTGACGACACCAGAGAGAAGCTCCCACTCGCCGAGAAATCGAGCCGGAATATTCACCGGATGCTTCGTTGTCAGTGAGTGATGAAGCATCACCATCGAAGGTAAGAGTTCACGCTGAAGTCCGATGAACACACTTTTCGGATACAGTGTCAGGCCTTCAGTAGTGATACTTTTTCGCCGCAGTCTCATGTACATATAAAGACCGATGCCGTTTTGGATCGGACTTACATCAAGCGACGCCAACAATCCACCTTCGTCGAGTTTCTGGATGATCACATCGAGTACATCGACTCGAAGCTTTCGATCCGGAAACAGAAACGATTGGTAGAAATTGTGCCACATGCCGGACATACAGTAACCACACGTCTTTTCAACGTCCTTGATTGCTGCTGCCCAACGCTTTATGCGAACCGCGATCTGTCTCGCCTGAATTTCTTCAATGCGGGTAAGCACTTCCAGTCTCCTTCTATAAGCTCCGCGGGATTGCGGAAGCTGTAAGTATTATATCACTAATTTATTTACTGTCAATACCTCTCTTCCTATTCTTCCACTCATTGATCATAGCGTGATTGCCGGAGAGAAGAACCGGCGGGACCTTGTACTTTTTCTTTTTCCAGATGAGTGTCTCAGGGCGCGTGTACACTTCGGGGCTTGAGACACGGGACGCCTCAAGAGATTCAGCCTTACCGAGCACCCCGGGCACGAAACGAGTGATCGCATCAATCACCGTCGCTGCCGGTAGCTCACCCCCAGTGAGCACAAACGGGCCCATAGATATCTTTTTCGCCTTCAAAATTTTCTGCACGCGCGCATCGATCCCTTCGTAGTGTCCACAAATTAAAATTATGTGTCTCGTTTTCTTAGTTGTGAAAGCTAAGCTTGCACAACCAAAACTCATCGCCATCTTTTCGTCAAATTGTTTTCCATCGGTGGCAAAAAAGATTACTTCCGCTTTCCCTTTTGCTTTTTTCTTTGCAGCTTCGACGGCGCGGAGCATCCCGTCTGGCTCGAGCACCATGCCCGGTCCCCCACCATATGGCCTGCGGTCCACCCGGCCGTAGCGATCGCGGGTGAATTTCTTGGGATCATAGTAGGAGATCTTTATCTTCTTTGCCTTCTGCGCGCGCCCAATAATAGAAGCGCCGAGGTACGGCTCGATAGACTCTGGGAAAAGCGTGACGATATGAAAGTGGATCATGTTTGAATCTTAAACCCTATTGCAATTACACCATACTTCGACTCTTCGTTTGGCGAATAATACTGATGCATACTCCTAACCGCTTCAGCATGATCTGCTGTCAATGAGTCCAGACGCGCGAAATCGATCCTTTTTAAAATTTCGTCAAAAGAGGCGGCGCTTGTTAAATCAGTAACGCTGGCAAGTAGTCGCTCATCTGTCTCACGAGAAATAAATTCGACCTCGTCCCCTACTGAGATTTGTTGGCGTTTTTCGTCATTAACACGTAACTCATTTGTCTTTGTCCCTGCTTTAATACGTTTGAAAGGCTGCGGGTGCAATCGCATTGTATGAATCATCGTCAGATATATATCAGAGTATCGCGCAAATGAAAACACCGGCTAAAGCCGGTGTTTTCATTTTTTGTCTTAATTTTGAATTATGCCTGGGCTTTGAGGTCCGAGATGACGTCGTCGACGGTCGTGTCGCGGACGTACGGCTCGTTGCTGGTTTCGCCACCGCCCTGATTCATGCCGCGCTCACTACCCTCCGGTTCTTCGATCTTGAGATTGACGCGAGCGTCGTTCTTCATACCGACAACACGAAGTACGGTGCGGATAGCCTTGGCGGTCGCGCCCGAGCGGCCGATGACCTTGCCCATGTCGTCCTTGTGGACGGAAAGGGTGAGAAGTACACCCATCTGATCGACAACACGATTAATTTTTACATCGTCTGGATGATCGACGAGCGCCTTCACTACGTAATCGAGAAACTGCTGATCTTGTTCCATATCGTTCTTTCTAAAAGATATCTGTTAATCGGAAACTCGACGCTCAAAACTATATATAAAATCCGACATCTCGTCAAAGAAAATAAATGACCTCCTCCCCGCAGTTCCTGCGGGGTTTCCTCTGGTCTCATGAGAACCCACATTATCTTTCCGCATGTGCGTAAAGTTAGTGTATCCGGACAAATGTTCATTCGCTGTTTGGGGTGTCGGGTTCTCATGGGACCGGCGAACCACGACCTGCGGTCGTGTGTTCGTAGCGGTTCCATTCACCCCCGCACTCTATCGCTGCTCAAAGCTGAAGAACCCCGTGCGGGGTTCTCTGGTACTTAAAAGGTCGAACGGTAAGCTACTCCGTTCGACCTTTACTGCTCCGCCGCAAGAACTTGGTGGGAAAGGCCGGATTTGAACCGGCGACCCGCGGATTATCTATCCGCCGCTCTACCAGGCTGAGCTACTTTCCGTCAAAGGAACAAAAATAAGTGGGAGTTTCTGTTGCCAGGTACTCCCGAACCCCGCTTTGGCTTATTAGGCCGCAGCAGCCATACGATGGTTATCGTTGACAGTTAGGCTGGTGAGTCGAAGCGGGCTGTAAACCCAAGCAAACCTTTACGCCTTCGTCGATCCTATTTCGGCCCCCTCAGAGACACATGGCAAAGTGTTGCCCCTCGACATGTACTTATGCGTCGCAGGTCCATGTGTCCGTGGTGGAGCCGCCGGGTACCGCCCCCGGGTCCGAAAGGTTTATTACGAGTGCACTCCTAACACCGCGTGAGACTATACCTTTTATTTTGAAAATGTCCATCGTACCGTGCATACATGAGCCCCGCGAATGGCGGGGCTATGTTTTTAGAACGGGTGCCGAAGGAGCATAAGAAGCCCCGAACCAGACGCGAGGAAAAAGAGTACTATCGTGGCGTACGCATAGGTGCTATGCCACTGCCGAGCTTTTTCGCCGGTGCGAAAGAAGGCTGTCGCGACAAATGCGACCGTAAAGAGCGCATCCACAGCCCAATGGAAATACTCGAGCATTCCATAGACACGAGGAGTCCCCTGCGTCCGCACGATGATTTCGATGACGAGGATCGCGCAGAGCATAAGCCACGTGACGCGTCGCACAAGTCTTTTGTGGTACATAAGCGCCTGAGCATATTCTGCCCCGACGGTGCGGCGCGCTCGCCTTCCAACCATCATGATTGTAATAAAATGCCACGCGAGAATGACAGCCGCCACGAGCACGAGAATATTCAGGTACATCTGAGTCTATCTCCGTTTCTGCGAAAGAGTGTATCATGTGATTTCCTGCTACAATCGCGCGAGAGTGAGGGAATAATATGAAAATCTTCTTTCTGATACTTGGCCATCTGTGCATCGCGCTCGGCATTCTCGGGATTTTCTTGCCGCTCCTGCCGACAACGCCGTTCGTGATCGCTGCGAGTGCCTGCTACATCCGCAGTTCGGAGCGTTTTCATCGCATGCTTCACGAGAGCAAAAGCTTTGGCCCGGCACTTCGAGATTGGGAGCGAAACAAGAGTATTTCAAGACGAGCAAAAGCGATTGCCGTCACGACGATCGCCGTCACAATCGTCTTCACAGTCGCGATGATACCGATATTCGCGGTCCAGGTAGTTGTCATCACGATCGAGGTTATCGTTTCGATCTTTATCCTGACACGCCCAAGCCCCGGCAAAGACAGTGGCGCTCTCGAAAGCCGTGCTACAGTGCAACAGGAAAATCACGGAGGAGGAGTCTGAAATGAAGTCGGGATGGTGGTCTGTATGGGATGCACGAATCGGCGGTGCTCACCCACTGTGCTGGATCGTCACGATCGGCGCATTCGCGCTCATTGTTCTAGGCAATCTTTTTTGAAACAAAAACCGCCCTTTGGGGGGGCGGTTTTTTTATCGTGATTATTCGGCTTTTGCTTCTGCTGCCGGGGCTTCCGCCGCTGGGGCTTCCGCCGCCGGTGCAGCCTCTGCAGCCGCTTCATCCTCTTTCTTTGGGGGAGATTTCTTCGGGAGGACGTTGATCTTCTTGGTATTCAAAACGCCGATCGTGACGAGCATGTTGTGGACGGTGCCCGAGGGCTGTGCGCCTACCGACATCCAGTGGCGGACGCGGTCGGCATTTACCTTACGCTCCTTGGTGGTCGGATTGTAGGTACCCACGCGCTCGACGATCTTCCCCGTCTTGGGGCCTTCTGTATGCTCTACCACGATAAGGCGGTATGAGGGGCTATTGATGCGGCCCGTGCGTTGCATTCGTATCTTTAACATGTGGAAGGACTTTAACAGGAAACTAGGAAAAGTTCAAGCCGGCACCTTTTGGGGGATGCCGGCTGAAGGAACAACGCATAGTTTGAACTCAATACCAGAGTCTTTGAAAATAGAGCCACGCGACGGAAAAGTGAGCCACCGAGAGCGCCACCCCTATCCAGCCACCCCTCTCAATGATCGAAAGGTGGCTTGAGGTATAGGTGATAAAAGACTGCAAAGCTACAAAAAGCCAGATGGTCTGCCGTGGCAGCTCGTCGAGGCGAAAGAATAGCGTGAGCAACAGCGCACTGGTCAGGAAAAAATAAAACTGAATATGCGTCCGCATGTGCGTAAGCATACGTACCTCCTGGGGATGTGATCTCCTTAAAGTATAGAGAACCCCAAAAATCACACAAGCTCACAAAAGGAAAGCCGGCGCGAATCAAAAAATTGACTTGGCGCCGGTCTGATATCACTACTGAGGAAAACGTTCTCTCATTTTTTCGGCGATCTCGGCCGCTGTCTCCTCGATACCGCGATCAGTACCATCAATGATAGTCCAGCCCTTTATGCGAACGAGGCGATCAACTTGCGCGAGGTCCTGCCTAATGTATTCCATGTCTGCGTACGGAAGCGGCAGCCCTTTTGCGGTCGACGCGAGTCGCTTACTCCTGATTTGCTGCAGCCGTGCTGGCCTCATTGTGAGCGCAAATACGCGCCTCGGATCGAGATTGTGATGCAGTACGGCAGGTATTCCCGTCTCGACGGCAATCGGGATATTGGCGACCATAAAGCCTTTGAGCGCGAGCTCTTTGCTCACCTGGCTCTTGCGCACACGGCTCACGCCGACGATCACGACTTCCGCATCCAGGATATCTTCCGTCCGTTGTCCATCGTCATGCTCAATCGCAAATTTGAGTGCATCCCACTCTTTTTCTTCGCGCTCGAAATATGCCGCATTGATCCGATGTCCCGGCTTCCCGAGCGGTGCTTCCCCAAGGTATTCCGCAAGGTCCTGTACAACATCTCCCATTACGAGACTGCGTGCCTTGACGCCATATTCCTTGGCGAGGGAGTCCGCATACTCTCGCAAGTCTGGATCGACGAGCGTATAAACGACGTACGCATGATGTTCTCTTGCAAGTTCCATCGCTTCTTTTACTTTGGCCATTGAACGTACAAAAAGAAAGCGTCGCTCAGGTATTCTGTTGTTCCTGAATTGCTCGAGTCCTCCGTGAGCAATGCGCGAGCCTAGATCGCCTGTCGAATCGGAAATGATATAGATCGTATGGGTACCTACTTTCTGATCCAAGAAGTCCTCCTCAATGGAT
Organism: uncultured Candidatus Saccharibacteria bacterium; assembly: GCA_964623775.1. Taxonomy (GTDB): domain Bacteria; phylum Patescibacteriota; class Minisyncoccia; order Phycocordibacterales; family UBA2100; genus UBA10103. The sequence continues at coordinate 40,732 of CAZUVH010000008.1, forward strand.
AGAGATCTGTTCTGACGCTGATTGTAGCATTTTGCCTATTTCGCAACGCGTGCCGCTTCTTCCAATTTTACAGAGAGGAGTTTGGAGACTCCGTCTTGGCCCATGGTGACACCATAGAGTTCGCCTGCGGCGGCCATGGTGGCGCGGTTGTGCGTAATCACAATGAGCTGCGACTTGTGACCCAATTCGCGGATCATGTCGGCATAGCGTTTGCTATTGGCCTCGTCGAGCGCGGCATCCGTTTCGTCGAGGATCAGGAATGGTGGCGGATTCACCTGTGTCATCGAGAAGATAAGTGCGATTGAGGTGAGCGCTCGCTCGCCGCCGGAGAGAACTTCGAGCCCACGGATTTTCTTGCGTGGCAGCGAGACCGAGATCGTGAGTCCTGCATAAATCTCCTCTTCTTCGGCTACGTCCTCTTCATACTCTTCATCCATCTCGTCCGCTTTGCTCGGGCGCAAGTGCCGCGGCACCTCGACGCGGAGCTTGGCTTCCCCACCGCCGAAGAGTTTCTGGAAGAAATTGTGGAGCGCTTCGTTGATATGCTTCAAGCCTTCGGTGAAGCGGACATCGATCGTCTCCTCGAGTTCGGCAATGACCTGCTTGAGCGATACGGAAGATTTCTCAAGATCTTCAAGCTCGCGGCCGAGAAATTCGTCACGTTCTTTGGTCTGTGTGAATTCACGAATCACCGCATCCCCATTGCCAAGACCCGAATCCTCGATCTTGATCTTGAGTCGCTCGATCTCGCGACGCCTCTTTTCCTGTACGCTGCGATCTTCGGAAAGCGCGCCTTCGGGAATCGCATTTTTATCCCACGCATGTACCGCCGCCCCCACGAGCGTGATTCCCTCGCGCACCTCTTCTTCGAAGCGCTGCCGCAAGGAAGCAACCTGCATACGCCCGGTATTCAAAGCATCGAGCTGCGCTCGCACTTCGCGGATCTTGCCCTCGATCTCCACCGACTCTCTCTCAGCGGCAAAAGAGGCTTCGCGATTTTGCACAATACCGGCACGCGCCATTTCGATATCAGTCGAGAGCCGTGCCTCTTCACCCTCAGCATCTTTCAGTGACGCGGCAAGTCGCTCTACGTCGCGACGCACCTCTTCATTGGTCGCGGGCGCGGTGCCGGAGAGTCCGTCGATAAATGCCCTAATGCGTCCTCGGATGTCGGTGATGGAGGAGCGGACGAAAGACACATCGTCGGATCGCTCAGCGGCATCCAGCTTGTCGTCCATCTCACGGACGAATTGGCGCACGTGCGGCACGGGCACGATCGCTTCCACTGTCACATTGGTCGCTTGCATGGCGCCTTCGGCACGACCGAGATCACGTGCAAGATCCGCGCGACGGCGGCGCACTTCGGTGAGCTTGTTTTCCAAATCACGCACGTTGTTTTGAAGCCTTGCGATCGCTTCTGCACTCGAGTGATCGCGCTTGGATCCGCTTTCGCGCAAGCGCTCAGTCATTGCCTTCAATTCCTGCTCGTGTGCACGAGCGTCGTCTTTGAGCCGCGCATCCTCCTGCGTGATCCATGCGTGTTCGCGCGCCAAGTACTCGGTGAGCTTGACCGAGAGTTCTTCGCGCATCTCACGCGCCTTCTCGATCTTCATCACCTGTGAGCGGAGGAAATTGAGGTGCGGCGCGATCTCGCGGCGAAGTGATTTTGTCTTTTCGATATTGATACCCGTCTCTTCAAGCTTGCGCTCGCTCTCCGCTTTTTTGTGCTGGTAGAGCTTGAGACCGAGCGCATCCTCCACCATTTCACGACGCTCACGCGGAGACGCATTGAGGATACGGTCCGCTTCGCCCTGCGAAATGATCTGATAACCGGAGCCGCCGATATTCGCTCCCGCGAGAAGCCGGATCACGTCTTTGAGTCGGACCTGCGTGCCGTTCAAAAGGTACTCGTTCTGTCCGTCGCGATACACGATGCGCTCGACCACCACTTCATTAAAATCGAGATCAAGCAGTCTTTTGGAGTTATCGAAGGTGACTTTTACGCTCGCGCGATTTTGGCGGGCGAGCGCGGGAGAGCCGCCCCAGATCAAGTCTTCGCCTTTTTTCGAGCGCATGGATTTCATCGACTGCTCGCCGAGTACGAATCGGAACGCTTCGGCAACATTTGATTTGCCGGATCCGTTGGGTCCCACGATAGATGAGATCGGTGATGTAAATACCATCTCGGTCTTCTTGCCGAACGACTTAAATCCCGTAAGCTCGATGGATTTGAGACTGAGGAACATCTGTATAATTGTACCAAAAGAAAGCCCCGGGATGATCCGGGGCTATTTTTTCTTCCAAAGAGCCGAGATGTCTTCGAGCCAGAACATAGCCATACGGCATATGGTGACTACCACCGCGACGGTCACAATGAAGCCGCCCAAACCCGGTGTCATAACGCCGAGCATCTCACCTCCGACTACGAGCACTATTGCTGTAGAGAAGGACAATCCCATCCATGCAAATATATGGAGTGCGCCCCGCCAGAACCAATCAAGAAGCCGCGCATTCCATTTCTTAAACTCGGGCCATGTTTTTGACTGCATCAACTCCTGATCGAGAGGCCTTACTCCTGGCGCGACTTTTGCGATGACGTACATGGACGCGAAAGCAACGGCACCACATACGAGCAAGAG
>CAZUVH010000009.1:0-36086 GCA_964623775.1 uncultured Candidatus Saccharibacteria bacterium
CTTTTGCGATGACGTACATGGACGCGAAAGCAACGGCACCACATACGAGCAAGAGGGCCGCAGGTAAAATCGATACACTCACCACGCTCTCCAATCCATCACTCACGACAGCGACACTTCGCGGTACGTGATCTCACGCAGACCGGTGATATGGAGATACGCTGCATTCGGCATGTTTTTGAAAACTTCGAGCTGCCTACGCGCATCGTCGTCGTCCAGTGCCGTGAGAGGATGCGCTCCCACCCGGGGCTTCATCCAATCCATCTTTGGCTTCGTCTGGTAGGTTATCTCGTATCTTCTCATTACGGCCTCCGAGCACAATATTCCTGCCGCGACTCTATCAAATGCGGCAAAAAAGGAAACCCGGGGTTATTGCCCCGGGCGCTCAAGATAATTTTTCCTCAAGAGTACAGTGATCAGAAAGACGACAAAAAGGAACGAGAAGGTTGCCTTCAGCGCAGATTGCGTCCCAAACGCATTGTGAAAAGCGACATGGGCATCGATCCCCGTGAGCAAGGACACGTGCGAGATGAGCGCAAACCATACGACGTACCCAAGTGACTTTCGTACGAACCATACGAGCGCGAAACACACAGCAGTACCGATGAGACCCCCAACAACGAGAATGTCGCCGTCGTTGGCTGGCATCAGCCAGACGAAAGCCAGTGCGAGAATATTGGCAGCGATCGTGAGACCAGCCACAAATACAAATGGGCCAAGTAACAACTTCATATCTTCCTCCCTACTCAAAGATCTGCGTGAACTGTGCCACGACTGCACAGTAATGCAACAAAACCCCGGACACACGGTCCGGGGTTTGAAAATTAGCCGCAAAATTCGGCCGAGCAATGACCGCCTCCGCGATCGCTGATCATGTCGTTCTTGCATTCGAATCCGCAGGAAGTTTCGAGCTCGCGCCGCATCGCAAAAAGTGCGGCCGGCGAGATCGTGGCAATTTTTTCGAGCGGAAGCGTATCCATGATTCGTTCGAGTCCAAAATGCTCGATGATGAGCAGTCGGGCTCGCTCCTGGCGCTCTCTCCAGTACTTTCCGCGATCGACAGCGAGCGGTCCCTCGTCATCCCATGTACGATAATCCTCTCGCGAAGACATGCTCCAGTCGGGATGCACCCAGCCCCATTCGACGGAGAGGTCGCTGTTGCCGATCGAATATCGACCGGGCTCCACGACTTTCGCCGGAGCGACGTGTGCACTCGCGTCGGGGATTGAAACTGTCGCCGCAGCAACGGCGGAAGCCGCCGTGAGAGTCAAAAATTCTCGCCTGTCCATCTTCCATCTCCTTCACCAAGGATTCATGCTGGCAAAACTATACCGCGCCCAATCGAGAAGCGCCACAAAAATCTTCACAATAAAGAGGGCCCGGTGTATGTACGCCGGGCCGAGTTATTATTTACTGCATCATCTGGGGTTGGACTGGGCGACTCGTTTTCCCGCTCGGGACGCGATAACCGGCAGCTCCAAGGTCCGAGACTGAATGAATGTGAAGTTCGGCTTCCCATATCGCCCGCTTATTTTCGCGGTAAAAACCGCGTTTTGTAATAAGCCATCCATTTTTTTCCGGCGGTACGTCCGCGATTATCTTCATGTTTACATTTTTGACCCGAAGCGGTCGCATCTGGATCTCAGACGTCTCCGGATTTTGAACGAACAGTGTGTAACTTCCACTTTCGCGCAGCATGACTTGTACGACATTATCGAGTCGCTCAGTTTGAAGCTCGACCGGGCGCTGCGAGCGTGAACAGCCGCCAAGTGCCGACGTCAACACAATCAACGTCAAAGCTAATGCGAATAACCTATACACGGGAGACTCCTTTGCAGTTTAGCTGCGACTAGTTATGCATTACCAACCCTTCATTGTCAAGGACTTTTGAGCGGCGTCTTGTTCCGCCTCCTGCTTTGATCTCCCCTCTCCGGTCGCCACTTTCTCGTCGCCGATAAATGCCCCGACGACAAACTGCTTACTGTGGTCCGGGCCCGATTGATCCAATAATTGGTACGTCGGCGTGACACCCGCCTTCTCTTGCGCAATTTCCTGAAAGCGACTTTTACTGTCTTGCCAGAGGCGCTTCGCGACCACCTCTTCGGTCTTGAAGAAGAGTTGCGTCGCGATGAATTCTCGTGCCACATCGTATCCGGCGTCCAGATAGATCGCGCCAATGAGCGCCTCGAATACATTGGCAAGTATGATCATGCGCGCCCTACCGGTATCCTTGGCCTCTCCGCGAGAGAGCAGCAGGTAATCATTCATGCCCAAGCGCTGACCCGCATCAGAAATGCTCTGCGTGTTTACGAGTGCCGCACGGATTGAGGTGAGCTCGCCCTCCGGCTTCTCCGGATATTTCGCATACAAAAATTCGGTGACTACGAGCTCCAAGACCGCATCACCGAGGAATTCGAGCCGCTCGTTGTGCTCGCGCTTCACACTGCGATTTTCATTGAGATACGAGCGATGCGTAAAAGCCTGCTCGAGCAAGCTCTTGTTTCTGAACGGGTGATTTATTTTCGCCTCGAATTTGAAAAAATCAGCCATGCTTTACTTCCTGCCCTTCTCTACAAGCATATTGATCGCGCGGGTGACGACCGGGAGAATATCGTCATAGAAATTGAGATCGCCGACCGAAGCGAGTGGGAACCACTGCGCGTCGTCGAGTCCACCCTCTCTCTTGAGCGTCAGGTCTTCGAATTCGGCGCGTGCGAGGAAGTACGTCGCGTGTCGGCGCTTCTTGCCTCCGGCCGCTTTGGAGTCATTGGCGATGTACTCATTTTCGCCAAGCTGTTCTTCGGGTGTGCACGCAAGGCCGATCTCTTCTTTCACTTTGCGGCGGACGCCGTCTTCGTGTTTCTCATCTGGCTGAAGGCGGCCCTTGGAGAGAGTCCAGTGACCGAAGATGTCGTGCACAAGCGCGAGGTACACCTCCTCCGCATCACGCGCATACACGACTGCTCCGATCAATTCTTCGACGGGCATTTTGGCCGTAGAAATATTCGGCTGTTTGCGAGAAGAGCCCTCATTCTTGCCGGGCTCTCCCAGCTCTATATACACCGCACCGAGAACGCCGTTGACGAATCTCCCGGAAGAAGCGCTACCGAATGCTTTTGCCAATTCGATCGCTTCATTGATCGCGACTTTCGCTGGGACTTGCGAACGATCAGCAAAAAGAAGCTCGCACAGGCCGAGGCGCAAGATATTACGATCGATCGCGGCGATTTTCTCGAGCGGCCACTCGGGTGCTGCGCGGACAATGACTTCGTCGATCTCTTTCTGCTTTGCGAGCGTCGTCTGCAGAAGATTTTTCATAAATGGCATGTCGTTGTCCCGCGCGCCGAATTCGCGCGAGTAATCAGCCATGCGCCCCACACACTCGTCGAGCGACATTTTACTACCAGATGCCTCCCTCTCGAAAAGCGCTTGCAAGACGACCGATCGAGCTAGATGACGGTTGGCCATAGGATTATGAATGGAGGGGGTTCGCAAACAAAAAAGATTGTTTGCTGAACTGAGGAGTAATCATCTCCCGAAAGAACAATTTCATACTGGGAATTATAACACTAGAATATGATTTATTTTGCAGCTTCTTTTTCTTTTGTGGATTCCGTAGCTTGGCCACTCTCTCGCAATTCTTTCGTTTTGCGGGTATTGCGGCGGGCAACACGCTTGGCGCGGCCGACGACATCAATAACGATGCGGCCATTGTATTTGCCACAATCAACACAGGCCTTGTGGGACTGGCGCAGCGCTCCGCACTCGCACGTGGCAAGGCGCATGCCACCAATGGCATGATGAGAACGCCGCTTGGCGGTCTGGGATCGGTTGCGACGCATTCGTACTACCATATGGGCGCTACTATACAGCTTTTGCCCAAAAATACAAGAAAAGGGCCGCAGACTGGTGCTGCGGCTCAAATTCAAGGTTCCGAGGTCGCATAACGCGTCGAATATACGATTCGTTCCACGATCAACTGGCGATATCGGGTGTAGGTGTTTTTTCTCCGCGCGATTTGGACGATTGGCTGGAGGTTCTTCCACTTCCATGATGCTTTGAGAGCAGCCCATATGGTCATTGCCCATAGAACCACTTCAGACATTGGAGGGATACCGGACGGGACAACCCTGTACGCTCCATACGCGAGCGTATGCGGACGCAGGTCATTTTCATAGACTATCAACCATTGCGGCCATTCGTTTTTCGGAAAACCTGACACTCCGTCGTCCAAGTAATGTCGAATGCCGATCATGTTTGTAGAAACATGTGCATACCGAAAAATCTTATAGTGACCGACTCGTGCGAAATTTTCACCTAACTCGACCGTCTCGACACTCTGTCGCTCCTCCTTGACATTGACGTTGCCGATGCCAGGCGAATATCCTTGAGCCTGCGAGCTTTTATCGACACCGGTTACATATGATTTCAGGACGCTGCCGGACTCGTTTTCCGGTATTGATTGCGCATACTTGACGAGCAGTGTCGCGGCGTCGAGCCAATTTTCTTCAGTCTCCGCAACAATATGATTGACAGCTGCAACAAGTGCGAATCGATCGAGCGCTATTCCGGTCATTTCCAGACCTCCTTGGACCACGTTACTGCGCTGACACTACCTCTCGCTCAGATACTCGTCAAACGACATTTACGCAGAACGTTTTACGGTGCAGCGGAGAGAGACCGCTTTTTATAATTGCCTTTCTGTGCGCCGAGGTTCCGTACCCTTTATTCTGTTCAAACGCGTACGCATCGTGGATTCGAGCCGCTTCTTCCATGAGGCGATCCCGCATCACCTTGGCGACGATCGATGCGAGCGAGATCGCGGGGATGGTCTCGTCGCCGCGCACGAACGACTGCTGCGACCACTGCGAAGGAAGACTGAGACCGGCGTCGAGTAACACCTCTGCACGCGCGGGCGTGATACCAAGTTTTTGTACAGCGAGCGTGGCCGCCTCATTGGTGGCATTCACAATGCCGATCTTGTCGATCGTCGTCGCCTCTACAAATGCGACCGCGTGCCGCAGGTTTGCGTCGGTCGCGATATGTTCAAAAAGCATGTCGCGCTGCTGCGCAGTGAGCTGCTTGGAATCCTTGAGCTTGGGCTTCCCTTTTTTCGTAATAAGGCGAAAAACATCGCGCCACTCGAAATCATCGGGATACAAAACGGCACCTACGCATACCGGCCCGGCGAGAGCGCCTCGGCCCACTTCGTCGATCCCGACACTGTAGCCTGTCACGCCTTAATCATACCAAAGAAAAGCGGCGCGAAGCATGTGCTCCGCGCCGTGTCCCATTATCAACCCTCCTCGTCCCTACCCCGCAGATACCGGAGCGTATCCCCTTCCATTTCCTCAAGCGACGAATAGAGTGGGCGTCCGTGCAACTCCAGAGCGATCTCCAGATCGCGCCTTCCACCAAATCCTTCGTCTGCCCCAACGAATAACCCGTCGGGGAGTTCTTCTCTAACATCATCGAAAATATTCATTCCCAGCGCACCGTTGATCCAGCCGGCCATTTTCCCGATAGCGATGCGTGTCGCCGGAGCGTAGTTGCGCGTCGGATCGAGGATTTCTTCCTTGGCACACCACACCATAATCGCTGCGCGTGCAACGTTCGGTTTGCGCTCAATGATTCTCTCAAGCGCAAGATGAATATACAGCGCGACCCACTCTTTTTGCTTTTTTATCAATTGTTGGCGCTGAACTTCCGTCAGGTGCTCATCCCACTCATCACTACGTGTCGAGGCGACACACATATCCGGCTCATGAAAGAGGAACCATTTCGCAGTCGGATTCTGCCAGTCGATTGCACCTTTCCTCGGGCCAAACAAAAGAAGGAGCGGCGTTGTGAGCGGCACGGCTCGATAGTCAGGCGGCGTGATAAGCGGCATTCCCATTCTCCATTCCAAATTCTCCTCTCATCTAAATACGTCTGGCGGAAAAAGCAAATGGGCCACCACATTAATGTGGCGGCCCTGTGATATTCAACGTGTTGGCAATATCGAGTCGATATAGTTCTGGATTCTGCGCGCACGACATTCCGTCTCATTCTGCCCGCGCTTCAGAAGCTCAGCTTCGCGTCGCTCGAAAGCACAGGTCGGATCGACGTACTCGCGAATCACCGGCATCGACTCACCGAGCCACCGTCGCAGCGGAAAAAGTTTCGATCGCTTCTGGTATTCAAAGCCATCTCGAAGCTCCCGCAAGAGCCGTACCGTCTCGGGAGTCGGTCCCGTCGTAAATGCGGCAGCTCCGCAGCCGTGCGAGATATATTTTCTACCCATGCTTGCCTCCTTTTGGCCCCAGCAATCCTACGCCGATCGCAACATCTGTCAAAATGTACCGCGAAAACACCGATGCTATACTCAAAATATCAGTGCGCTATGAAAGATTTTGTCCACCTCCATACACACTCGCACTATTCCCTCCTCGAAGCGGTGCCAAAAATCCCCGACCTCATTGCCGCCGCAAAAGCCGATGGCCAGAAGGCGATCGCACTTACCGACAACGGCAACATGTACGGCGCAATCGAATTCTATAAAGAGTGCAAGAAAGAGGGCATCAAGCCCATCATTGGTGTCGATTTTTTCGTCGCGCCGCGCACACGGCATGATAAAGAGCACAAAACCGACGACGGCGAATCTCGCCTCATTCTTCTCGCCAAAAATAAAACTGGTTATCAAAATCTCATCGTACTCGTCTCGAGGTCGTACACCGAGGGCTTCCACAACAACAGGCCTCGTATCGACCGCGAACTGATCGAAAAATACCGCGGGGGACTTATCGCGATTTTACCGTCGCACGGAGGCGAGGTCGCCTACGCGTTGCGTCACAAATTGAAAGAACGCTCGGAGGAGACGATGGATTGGTACAAGAAGACATTTGGCAAAGACCTCTACTGCGAAATCACATCGCACCAGGAGATCGCGCAGCACGAAGACCGCATGAAAGACATCATCGCCTTTGCGAGGAAACACCAAGTGCCGCTCGTCGCGACACACGACATCTACTATTTGAAAAGTGATGACGGTCTTGCGGCCGATCTCGTCAACAAGATACGTGCAGGGAGCGTACTCGATCGTGACAACGACGAATACCGGACGACAGATTTTTCGTTCTTGCCGCGCGAGCGTATCTTCGAGGACTTCACGGATTTTCCGGAAGCCGTGGAAAACAGCGTAAAGATTGCCGATCAGTGCGACCTGCAACTTGAGCTTGGCAAATGGTTCTTCCCCAACTTCCCGATTCCTGCAGGAACGACGCATGATCAGCTCCTGCGCGACGCTACCTACGCCGGATTCGAGCGTCGCGGCATGGAGCAGTCGCCCGAGATTATGGAACGTGTCGAATACGAACTCTCCGTCATTTCACAAAAAGGATACTCGCCGTACTTTCTCGTCGTCTCCGATCTTTTGCGATACGGAAGGGAAGCCGGTATTTTCACCAACACAAGAGGTTCTGCCGCCGGATCGCTCGTCTCCTACTTGACCGGTATCACGACCGTCGACCCGCTCTACTATCAGCTGCCGTTCGAACGCTTCTTGAATCCTGAGCGTCCGTCTCCGCCTGATATCGATATGGATCTCGCCGATAACAAGCGCGACGTCATGATCGACTACGTGCGCAGAAAATACGGCGACGATCACGTCGCGCAGATCGGTACCTTCGGCACCATGATGGCCCGCGCCGCCGTGCGCGATGTCTCGCGCGCACTCGGATACTCCTACGGTACCGGCGATGTGATCGCCAAGCTGATCCCCTTCGGCAAGCAGGGTTTTCCGGTGACGATTGAGAGCGCCATGAACGAAGTGCCCGAACTCAAAGAGGCATACAACAAAGACGCTGCTGCCCGCGAGATACTCGATCTCGCACAGAAGATTGAAGGCAACGCACGCCACGTCGGTGTGCATGCGGCGGGCGTCGTGATCTCGCCCACACCCGTCACGGATTTCGTACCAATCCAACTCGACCCAAAGGGCGGCAAAACGATCACGCAGTACGACATGCACGCGGTCGAAGAAGCAGGTCTCCTCAAATTCGACTTTCTTGGTCTCACCAACCTCTCCGTGCTTGCCGATTCCGTCGCACGCGTAAAAGAACGTCTTGGCGAAGTGGTGGATATAGATAAATTGCCGCAGACGGACGAAAAGACATTCAAAATGCTCTCGCGCGGCGAGACGCTCGGCGTCTTCCAGATGGCAAGCTCGGGCATGACGAATTACCTGATGCAATTGAAGCCGACGCGTATCGACGACCTCAACGTGATGGTCGCGCTCTATCGCCCGGGTCCGATGAACAACATCGATGCCTACATCGCGCGCAAAAACGGCACAGCGCGTGTCACCTACATCAATCCAAAAATGGCATCGTATCTCGCAAAGACCTATGGAGTGCTCGTGTACCAGGACGACCTTCTCATGACCGCAATTGAAATCGCGGGCTACAGCTGGGGCGAGGTCGACAAATTCCGCAAAGCGGTAGGGAAGAAGATTCCGGAGGAAATGGCCAAGCAACATGTGATCTTCGTACAGGGCTGTATGAAGCACTCAAAGATGAAGGAGCAAGACGCCGAAGCGCTCTGGGCGCTCTTCGAACCGTTCCAGGGTTATGGATTCAACAAAGCGCACGCTGCGAGCTACGGCAACTTGGCCTATCAGACGGCATACATGAAAGCCAACTACCCCGTCGATTACATGGCGGCGGTACTCACCGCCGATGCGGGCGATGTGGAGAAGATTTCCGAGATCGTTGCCGAGTGCAAGCACATGAAAATCGACGTGCTTCCGCCCTCCGTCAATGAAAGTTTTGGCACCTTTACCGTCGCGAGCGAAAAAAGTATTCGCTTCGGCCTCTACTCGATCAAGAATTTTGGTACCGGCGTAGGGGATTCGATCATTGCCGCGCGCAAAAAAGGCGGGGCCTTTAAAAATATCGGCGATTTTCTCTCACGCGTGGCCGACAAGACGCTCAACAAAAAATCACTCGAGGCGCTTATCCAAGCAGGTGCTATGGATGAATTCGGCGAGCGCGGACAATTGCTCGCGAATATCGAGTCACTGCTCTCCTTCCATCGCGAGCACATGAAAGCACCGTCCGACCAGGGGTCGCTCTTCGGTGCCGTCACGAAATCGAATGATATACGGCTCGACGCGGCCGCACCCGCCACCATGGATCAAAAATTGATATGGGAAAAAGAGCTGCTCGGCCTCTACGTCTCCGGACACCCCTTGGACAAACACAAAGAGAAACTCAGTAAGGCGAAGAACACGATCAAGCACGCAAAAGAGCACCTGAAAGGCGTCGAGACGGTGATCGCCGGGTTTGTCGAGACAACGCAATTCATCCTGACAAAAAAAGGTGAAAAAATGGTGTTCCTCAATTTCTCCGATTTTTCCGGATCGATCGAGGTCGTCGCATTCCCCCGCACACTCAAAGAGCACGAATCACTCTTCGTCCCCGGCCTCTGCATCATGCTCAAAGGCCGCATCTCAGACCGCAACGGAACTCCGAGCTTCGTGGTTGAAAAGGTGAAAGCATTGTAGACATCTGTCAAAAAAGTGATATAGAAAAAGGGGTCAATTAAGGAGTCTGCAAGCGATGCAGCGAACGAAGGCACTTATCTACAAAGCATGCGCCGACGCAATTCGATTCTTCCACGGTAAGGGGAAAAATACCGAACACCAGCTCGATAGCATCAGGCGGGCTCGCGCACTTCTGCATGCCAATATCATTGTGCTTGCAACAAAAGACGAAAATGTCTTCCCTCGTATGCTGAGTGCATTAGAGGACGCGTATTTTGATCCGGCATCAAAAAAAACAACGAAGGAATACTGTGTCGACATGATGATTCGAGATGCCGCCGATATCTGCCGGACACTTAAACGCATGACTGAGGGCAAGGAGCGGTCCGATTCCAACAAAATCCTGATCGCGCGAACATTTTGTCTCGCAATGTATGATCTCCTCAAGTGATCTTTATGGTCCCGCCCTCTCAGAGAGGGTGGGATTCTTTTTTGCTACAATTTGCTATTATCTCCCCTATGGCTGAAATCAACGAAATACGTCACACCCTCGCCCACCTCCTCGCAGCTGCAGTGCTCGAATCTCACAAAGACGCAAAGCTCACGCTCGGCCCGGCCGTCGACAATGGCTTTTACTACGACATCGATTTTGCTGGCAATGCTCCCGGCGAAGACGCGCTACCGAAGATCGAAAAAGTGATGCGCAAACTCCTGCCGAGCTGGAAGGAATTCTCACATAGAGAAGTAAGTGGCAGCGAAGCACGCGATATATTTGCAGGCAATCAGTACAAGCTCGAGCTGATCGATGAGATTGAAAAGAAGGGGGAGAAGATCACACTCTACAAATGCGGGCATTTCGAGGACCTCTGCCGTGGTGGTCATGCCGATCATCCAAGCAAAGAAATTGATGCCGATTCTTTCAAGCTTGATCGCATCGCAGGCGCATACTGGCGCGGCGACGAGAAAAATCCGATGCTGACGCGCATCTATGGTCTCGCCTTTGCGACCAAAGACGAGCTTGATGCGTACCTCACCATGCGCGAGGAGGCGAAGAAACGCGATCACCGCAAGCTTGGAGTTGAACTCGATCTTTTCACCTTCTCCGATTTGGTCGGCGCCGGATTGCCGCTCTATACTCCTCGCGGCACGACGCTGCGCCAAGAACTCGCCGGCTATTCAGAATCGCTGCAACGACGCTTCGGTTTTCAGCAGGTCTGGATCCCCCACATCACCAAGACCGATTTGTACAAGAAGTCGGGTCACTGGGATAAATTTGGTAGTGAATTAATGCTTGTGACCTCCCAGGAATCGAGCGACGAGTTTGTGATGAAGCCGATGAACTGCCCACACCACACTCAGATCTACGCCTCGAGGCCTCGGAGCTATCGCGACTTGCCTCTGCGCTATATGGAAACGACGACCTGCTATCGCGACGAAAAGACGGGCGAACTCTCTGGACTCACGCGCGTCCGTTCACTCACACAAGACGACGCGCACGTCTTTTGTGAAATGGAGCAGGTGGAACAGGAGTTTGAAAACATCATGACAATGATCAAGGAGATGTACGAAAGACTTGATCTCAAATTCCGCGCGCGACTCTCCTTCTCGGATCCGAATACACCGGAGAAATATCTCGGCAGCAAAGAAAATTGGGCGCTCGCCGAAGCTAGTATCGAGAAAATTGCCAAGAAATTGGAGCTCGATTACTTCATAGCTCCTGGCGAAGCGGCCTTCTACGGCCCCAAGATCGACATCATGGTCACCGACGCAATTGGCCGCGAGTGGCAATGTGCCACGCAGCAGCTCGATTTCGTACAGCCCGAGCGATTCGAGCTCGAATACACTGCGCAAGATGGCACGAAAAAGCGCCCCGTCATGATTCATAAGGCACTCTTGGGCACGATCGACCGCTTTCTGGGCGTCTACATCGAGCACACGGCCGGCGCCTTCCCTCTCTGGATGTCGCCCGAACAAGTACGCGTACTTCCGGTATCGGAAAAGCATGCGGAGTATGCGAAGAAGATAACGAATGAGCTTCGAATCGCCGGTATTCGTGTCGAGCTCGCAGAGGGTGACAGCCTCGGCAAACGAATACGAGGCGTAAAGATGGCCAAGGTGCCGTACTTTATAGTGGTCGGCGAACAAGAAATCGCTGACGAGACGATCACTGTAGAGAGTCGCGCGGGAGTAAAACAGACCGAGCCGCTCGTAAAATTCATCGGAAAACTCAAACACGATATCGCGGCCCGCTCCTAACCATCCCTTCCTCATATAAAAACAAAAACTCCCCTTACGGGGAGTTTTTGTTTTTCACTTTGGAGTGGGCGGCGGCAATTTTAGCTGCGATTGATGACGAGTCTGCCGTCCGGAGTCAATGTCATCGTGTCGGTCGTGACATGTCGGCTCGAGGTAACCGGAAGGTCAAAGCTGGCCGGAGCGACTACTGCTTTTACAGGAGCTGCAACCGGAGCGACAACTTTCTCTTCGGTATTTACCGTGCCGCGAGTGCTGAGCATGTTTCCTGCGACTGCAAGCGCGCCGCCGCGGAAGTAGATCATGAGGTACGCAGCTGCGAGCGCGAAAGCGACGAGCGAGGCCCAATAGATCGCAGTACCAGTCTGGCCGAGATCAAAGCCTGTGTACGGAATCTGCGAGAGCGAGACGTACGGAGTCGTTGGGACTACCGGGGCGTAGAAGGTCGTCTGGCAGGTAGCTGTCTGACCATTCTGACCGTAGACAGTCATCGTGAAGACCTGGTTGCCGATCGGATTGACGATGCGGGTGCCGTAGGTCGATACCGTGCCAACATTCGGGCTGATGTACGCAGAGGTCGCATTACTTGCCGACCATGTGAGCGTCGCCTGAGAGTAGACATTGTTGTAACCACCATTGTTCGTGATCGAGATCGTGCAGTAGGGGCTCGGAGTCTGAATCGGCTGAACGAACTGAACCGGGTACTGAACGGTCGGGAGCGTGTACACCGGGGTGACCGGAGCCTGCTGAGGAACATTCACGACAACGTTGATGTTGTTGACATTGTTACTGTTGCCGGAGTTGCTGACCGAGCTGACACTGTTGCTTGTATTTTCATTAATGTTCGTGCTCGACTGTGACTGAGTCTGGGAAGACGGGGTCGAAGCAGTCGGACGGCTCGGAGCTGGAGTGCCTACCGGGTATCCGATAGTGCGGGTACCGAATGAGAATGGGTAACCACCACCGGTCGAGTAACCACCGCCAGAGGAGTAGCCTCCGCCAGTCGACGAGTACATCGCGCCGTCAGAGCCGTAGTAGACCGGAGACTCGGAGTAGTAGGAGTCGTAGCTCGGCGTGTAGTACGCATCGTAGCTCGGATTGTAGTAGGAGTCGTACGAAGGAGTGTAGTATGCGTCGTAGCTTGGGGTGTAGTAGGAGTCGTACGATGGCGTGTATGAGTAGCCGCTTGAGGGCTCGAACGTGTAGCCAGACGGTTCATACGAGTAACCGCCACCACCTTCGAAGGTGTAGCCGCTGCTGCAGCAATCACCGAAACCGTCATATGCATGCACTGTCGGTGCGGCCACAGCTATAAACGCTACAACCATAAGGGCTGCAAAGGCGAAACCTGCTGCTTTCTTAACCGTGTTTGAATAATTCATAAGTACGACTCTTTATTACTAATTTTTAATAACAGTTTAATTATACACCTAAATTCATAAATGTCAATAGCTGTAAAAAGCTTATTCCTGGCCACAAAATCGATGATTCCGTGGCCAGAAATGGCTGACTGCTGTTCTTATTTCTGGAAAGGCGGTGGCCCTTCTACGTAGTTCTCGCACTTGTCCCCCTGGAGGCACATGCGGAGTTCGTGGGTAATGACCGCCTTATCGAGTGCATCCGTACGCCGATCCCGGAGGGACCAGGCGGCACGAGTTCCCTCTTCCGGCGTCGTACAAAGAAGTACGAGGTCGGCGCTCTTGATGATCCCGCAACTGGTCGTGAAGGATACGAATCCGTTCACAGCCTTCCGTTTGCGAGCACCCCCGCCAGGGAGAATCGACTTGCCACGACCATCGTGGATATCCATCGAGACCACCGGGTTGCCGATCGTCGGAGCGGTGATTTTGACGAGACACGTGGCCCTGCCGTGAGGCCGGCCACACTTCCCGCTCTTCAAGCACTCGCACACCGATCCGGCCCTGCAATTTTCCGTCCCCGCTTGCGCCGATGATGTCGGGGCAAAGAGGAGAACAACAGCCAGAATGACAAAGAACTTTTTCATGGTCCCCTCCTTTTCCTACAACCGCGGAATGCGGCTTCGTGAGAACCTGGCTGCACGCACTACTCAAGAACGTGCAATCAGGTAATAACGAAAAATGTGTGGCGGAAGCGCTGGTCTAAACCATACGCTTCCGCCAAGAGATCAGTATCGGTCGACGAGCACGCCGCCGATGTAGGTCTGGACGCCGCCTTGCCGGTGACAGGAATAGTATCCCTGACCCCAGTCGCGCGGAGAAGCATCGTTGCGATCGCAGTTTTGATCAAACTGCTTTTTTCTGGCCGCTTCCTGAGCCTGACGTTGGCGCATCAGAGCATTGATTTCTCCTTGGCGCGCATTATCGCGTGGCTGCGAGTACTGCTGGCTGGTGTTCGACGCATCGTTCACGCCGGGAACCGTCGCCTGACCGTACCAGACGAAATTCCAGGCGACACGCAGTACGACTGCGAGAAGGATGATGGCAAGCGCGCCAGCCCCCACCTTAAGCGACCACTCGATGATTTTATTCATCACAACCTCCATTTCAATTTTCGATTTGAGTCGCCATCTATTGATGAGCGACAAGAACAATTTGGCCTCATTGCGAGGACCCGGCGCGAGAAAAATATTTTTCTCGTATCGGGTCATTACAAAAAAGTAGGTGCGGAAGCGCGAGATAGAATCGCGCTTCCGCAAGAGAGATCAGTACCGATTCACAAGCTTGCCGTCGACGTATTCCTCGACGCTACCCGCACGGTGACATTCCATGCCCCCGCCGCGAGAAGGACCGATGTCCGCACCATTCTGGTGACAGCCTTCGACGAATCGTCCCTTCCGCTGCGCACTCTCGGCGGCGCGAGCTGCACGGTCGGCCGCGAAGGCCGCCCGCATGCCGTTGCCACCGCCCTGACGAACAGTCTGGTGCCCCTGATAGTGATACACCTGCTGCTGCCGATAGTGGTGCTCATGGCCGGCACGGTACTGGTATCCAGGCTGATAGACGACGCCACGGTACTGCGTACCGGGCATGCGCACATCAGGCCGATTCGTGGTGCCGTTGACGTACGTGGTCTGCGGGCCACCAGGGGCGCCCATCGACACGTAATATCCGCCCGCATTCGCCGAAGCGGTGCCGAGCATGATGACGAGAGCGGCAACAACCGCAGAGACATAAGCACGCATTGGTTCTCTCCTTGTTTTCAATTTGCGCCACTCACCATCATTGGCGAGCGACAAGAACAGGTTGGCCTCTTTGCTTTGCGAGGACCCGGCACATCATGTCTTCAGGTTCATGAAGAACTGATGTATCGGGCAATCACAATTTTTTGCACAAAATTTTTTGGTGGGGAGCGGAGATTAATCCGCTCCCACACCAGTTTGAAAGATCAGCGTCGTGCCACGAGCTTCGACGTGTCGCAGAAGTGTTTCCCCTGCGGCGTCTTGGTCATGCGGTAGCCTGCACGAATGCAAGCCTCAGCAGCCTCCTCGACCGTAGTCGCCGCAGACAGTCCGGGCACGTAGGGCGCGTTCGCTGTCGGCGTCAACTTCAACGGAGTGAAGCAGTCCCAAGTGCCCCTCTCGCTCTTGGTCGGAGCGGGATGACCGGCGGCCGCGCATTTCTGCACGAGCCAGTCAGGCGCCGAATCCACGACCGTCTGCTGCGGCACGGATGCCGGCGGACGCACGGGGTTGTCGACACGCTGCTCGTTCTTTGGCAGATAGGTGTCCGTCGCCACCGACTTAAATGTCGTGTGGTACAGATACCCCGCCAAGCCCACGGTCGCGATCAATATCAAGACGATGAGCAGCGCGAGCACGATGTTCCAGAGAACATTGCTGCCCGGCGACATAGTTGTCGGGGCCGACCGCGCATTGCCGCTGTAGTAGTCGCCGCGCGGCGGAATGGGTCCACGCGGGGGCGGCACCATCTGCTGCGGCTCAGGATCCCGGACATCCCGTTCGACATGTCGCGTTGTGCGCACGACGGTCTCCTCGGGTAATTCCGTTACTTTGCGCATTTGACTCTCCTTAGTGTTGACGTTTGAAAGATCGCGCCCACCGGACATGATCCCGATGAAACTTGTTGGTATTATATCACCTAAAAATCTCTTGTCAAGTTCTATTTTATGGCTGAAAATATAGCTATTTAAAAGGAAACGGCGACCTGCAAGTACAGATCGCCGTTCATAAACATTTCGCACTAAGAACTGCGCGCAGCGGGAGGCTGCAGAGGGATCAGATTGGCATATTCCGGCGGATATATGCTTATACTGCCATCTGCATGAATCGTACGGAAGATTTCCCTCCGCGTATGCACTACAACCTCGTCGGGTGCAGGCACAACGTCAGCAGGCCGCACAGACGCAGGTGCCATTTCCCCACTGTCGGCTCGCGCTGACTGGGCGAGCTGCAGTTCGAGGTCTCGCCGTTGACGTTCTTTGGCGATAGCCCGATTTGCGATCACATCGAAGATGCCGTATGCCGCAACGGTGCCGAGGAAGATAAGGTCGTCGATCTCCACTTCCTTCTTGCCGACGTCGAAGACAAGAACGATCACAGCGACGAGACAGACGACGGTCGCACCGAATCGCGAAAACGTATAGTCGAGCCGCTGAAGCGATTCTGGTGCAAACACCGCCGAAAGCATATTGGTGAGGACGAGCATCATGATGGCCGGATATCCGAACCGCACGAAGAAATCCAGCACCGTTCCCATATGCGGAAAAAGTGGCATCGGCATGACCCGGAGTTCCGGGACCAGATAGATGGCGGGTACGATAAACGCCGTCATGGTCCACATCATGGCTGCGCCGAAAAACATCAGACCGCCAAACGTGGCCTGAGTCACGGCGACGACGACGCCCCCAACAGTATACAGAAAATTCTGTTCGATCTTGTCGGTTAACTTACTACGCCTGACGAAGTGTTCCCCCTCCATTTCAATTGGGGGCTTTTCCTGTTCGGCCATTTCTCTCTCCTTCGATGAGAAGTCTTGTTAACTGCAAAAATTAATTACATTAAAAGTGCGTCTTGTCAAGTCGAACGAGGTAAAAGAGAGCGGCGGGATGTTCCCGCCGCTGATTGTATTGAGTCGGCTTACGACTTGCTTTCGCCGCCGTCATCAGGCTTCTTGTCGTCGTCCTTCGGCGGCTCCTCGGCCGGAGGCGGAGGCGCCACCATGAGGCGCGATTCGATGAACGACTGCATCGGACCGCCGCCCTTCACTTCACCGCGGACATGCTCGAACGTGTGCGTCACCACGTGGTGAATATTGTGATTCACTGTGGCGCTCACGCCTTTGTTGTCGACCTTGAATTCCGTCACGATAATTCTCCTCGGTTTGCGCTTTGACTTTGACTTAATTGTCTTCGATGCGCGTTTGCGCACCACCCTCTTTCTCCTTGCGGGAGCGACGCGGGCTTTACGTTTACGCGGCTTCGTCTTCGACTTGGCCTTGGTCTTTTTTGGGACGCGCTTGATCTTTGTGCCCCGCTTTTTCTTCGAACGTCTCTTCGTTTTGGTCACCGTCGTCTCATAAGAAAGAGCGACGGTGCGTTTCTTTCTCACCACCGCACCCTCCTGAAATTTCGGCGCCTAGGACTTTGCCTCCCGAATTTATACGTTAGATGACGAAAGTGGTCAAACCCCACTTTGACCGCTCTCGATCCTGGCCTTGAGGATCTCGAGCGCATCGAGTGCCTCGAGACCCTTCTCCTGTGCGAGTGCTATCGCGTCTTCCCGTTCGACTTTCTCAACGAGTGAATTCATGTAGAGGCGCGCGAGTAACTCCCCTTGTACATCTTCGGGTAGATCCGCAAAACGCTCTTGTAAAAGCTTCTGCCCTTCTGCGATTTTTCCCTCGCGCTGCAGCTGCGCGAGTTCGTTGTAGAGTGCGATGAGTTTTTCTGATGTTTCCATAGATTTATGTGTTTTCGTATCCGAATTCATTTGCTAATTTGCTGCGAATGTCCGGGAAGGCGGTGGCGAAGATACTACTAAGCCAGAGCGAGAAAAATCCGCGCTGCGCTTTGGGCAATTTTCCATCATCCTGCAATTGAGCATAAGAAAGTTCTTCACGCTCCTCTGGTTTCATATCTTCCCAAAACTTTCCAACTCGCCTACCAACTTTCTCTTGGAATTTTGGATCACGAATGGCACGACGCAGATCATCGGTGTCCCCTATCTCTCCATCGATCACATTGACTGCTTCTATCTGCGCGTCATCGAGTGAAAGTGTTTTTTCGCCAACCTCTCTCACGCGAGCCCCCAAAATTATCTCTTGTGTGACTTCCCGCTTGAATTCAATGTCGTTGGAAAGCGTCGCAACGAGCACTTGCATAATATTCTCGCGGTTGTTATCGATCGCCTCGAGAGTGCGGAGCGAGTCGTTTGCCGACATCCCTTTGAAGAGCTGTGCGAAATTAGGACGTAACGTATTCAACGCATCTTTTCGCTGTGCGTCGTTCAAATTATTGAAAACGAGTGCATCGATCTTTTCGTGGCTCCCCGCCTCTGTCACACTGTTGTATAGATCCCTATAGTAGTCGCTGCGACGGACATCACGATTGGCGCGACTTGATTCGACGACCCTCCTTACCTGCTCCGGACTCATCTGCATAAACACACGATCCATGTGGATTTTGATAAGCTGAGTTGCGCGCTCTGGCGATACTTTATCTCGTAAAAAATCGAACGCCCTATTATTCTTGAGCATGTATACAACGTCTTCTGGCTTCGTATTCTCGCGCACCTCCTCAAGGTATTGCGACCACCGGTTGAATTTTTCCTGATAGTGGACGAGCAACTGCTGATCGATATCGGTCATTGCGGAAGGATTCGTGAGCGAATCCATATATCTCTGCATGATCGTCGTGGCCGGGCCGCCCTCTGATGCGAGAAATGCGCCGAAAAGCTCCCGCTGCCTCCGATATTTCGGAATAGTCAAAATTTCCTGGAGCGTAAGTTTTGACCCTTGCGTATACGCCTCTGGTTGTAATTTGCTCGCAATATGGGGCGGCATATCGAATTCTTTGGATCGCGGCTCGACTGGCTCGGGAGAATATCTCGGAATCGTGAAAGGATTTCGCATGTCAGATAGCTCGCCCGTATATAACGGCCTTTTTTCCAGAGGCGGGGGCGGAGCGGCTTTTGGTGCCTCCGTTTTCTTTGCAGTTTTTTCCTTCGGGCGTTCCGTATCTTTCGACATCACTTCCGGGGCATCAAGTTGTTCGAGTGTCGGATTTTCTTCCTCACGCTCAATGTCTTCATCTGTGGCAGTCACCCAACCTCCGGCATCTTTACCGGCCCATTTTTTCCATTGCGGCTCGTTTCTCTTTCCAAAATTATACACGCCACCGGGTGGAATTTTGCCCGGGTATCCGTTGCCCATGGTGACGTAGACATTTCCGTCACTATCGAGATATGTAGGCGCAGCTCCTTTTTCGAGCTTAACGACAGGGCCTTTTTCAAATTGTTTTGCCAAATATGCGCGAGTGTTTTCTCGCATGCTTTTTATCTCGTCGCGACTTTTTTTCAACTCATGGAGCTGTTCCTGAATGTCGTCTTCGGTCTCCGCCTTACGGCGCACAGGCCGCTCATCTTCGTCGTCCATCGATACATTATGCAGAGCAATAAGATTACGAATTTGCGCCCGCGTCAGTTCATGGTCGGTTGCCGCTTGATTAATTGCCTCTATCGCAGTCCCACCTTTCTGGAGATCTTTTTCCACTTGACGTGCTGCACGAAAGAATTTTCGTTTTTTTTCCTTTTCTTCGGGAGATTCAAGCGCTTTTGGGGCTTCTTCTTCAACCATAATAAAAATATAGCACGCGTTTTTGCCGCATTTTTTAAAAAAGATGATCCCGAGGGGTGTCCCCGGGATCTAAGAATGTGCTTGCCTCGCTTAGCTTTTGGTCGCAGCCAAGGCGGCGTCGACGGCACGCTCGTCGCCCGACACTTCGGTCGGCTCCAGGCTCTGCGACTCGCGCTCCTCGTCCTTCTTGCCGACCCAGAGGATCGACACGTTGATCGCGCGCGAGCCCTTGGCGGCATGCTTGTGCAGCTCCTTCACGGCCTCCTCGAGGATCACGCGGGCGTGATTCTCGGGGTCTTCGTGGTTGAAGAGCGCGAACTGCACGGCGAGCCAGGGAGTGCCCTCGGTCCTCGACCAATCGAGGTGCTGCACCTTGCGCTGGTACAGCATCTTCATGGCGTCGGCGAGCTCCTCGTGCACGTAGGCGGGCTGTCGACGATTCTCACGCTTCTTCGGATTCCACTTCATCACCTCGATCATGAGGCTGTGCTTGGGATTCAGAAGATCGCGAAGCGTCGGCATGTCGTCGGCCTCGACGTCCCTGACGAATGCGCGGATAGCGCGTACGACGGCGGTGACGAGACGATTCTCCTCGGGGCTCGTGGTGAGCCTGACGTAGGCGATGTCCTTGACGTCGACGCCGGAAGCTGCGGCAAGAGCCTGCTTCATGGCGGCGAGGTCGACGGCGTTTTCGTTCCTGCGAACGAGTGACTTCGAGTTGCTCATTGATACCCTCCTTTAGGGGTAGCTGCGTGTGATGTCCAGACCCAACAACGGGTCCCACGGCACTCCGCTGCAGCGTGCGGCGCGAACTTTCATAAAGATAGCATATTTATGACCTCCTGTCAAGTTCCTGTTGTCAACAAATGTCAGGCCTATGCATATGCAGATCAGGTGGTACCATTCTTTCATGGTAGAAATGGAAAAAAATAATATAGAACAACAAAAAGAAAAGACACCTAAGCAGCGCGTTAAAGATGTTTTAAAGCGAATTCATTTCGACAAAATACGGCATCTCTCGGAGGAGCAGGCGGAGATGAGCAGAAAAGTGACGAGTATCCTCTATGATGCCCTCGATTTACCGGATTTAAACCGATGGTCCGTTGCGCTCCGTGACGAATACCCAAAAGGCACGATGGTAACACTCGTCGGTGAAAAAGATGGGCAATTACTGAAGCCTATTGACGTACCACTGAATAGACCGGAGATCTTCCTCAAGATGTACGAGTCATATCTTGAGACCGGAGAAGTGCCGGAGGATCTGGTCGCTGACAATACCGAAGAGGAGGTCGCTGAAGACGAAGAGGACGCCGAAATGCAGGAGCGCGATTATAGCGATGACATCAAGGAGTACCATGACCTAATTAATGCCGCTGCCAATGTCGAGAAGCTGATTCGTATTCAAAAAATTACGAAACAGGAATTTGGCGTGCGTGAGCTCAAAAAATTCGGTATCGCACAAGCGCTCGACAAAAAGGCGGAACAAATAATATTTGATGAGATCATGGCAGGCACTACCGATAAGCTCCAGCTCGCACTTGCACATCTCGATACGTATAAATTTTATGAGGCGAGCATAGGAGAAAACTTGCGTACGCTCCTTGAATCTCAAACGTCTACTGAAGAAATCCCTCAGATGCCGAGCAACGCGCGGTCCTTTGAACGCGATGCAGCTGGAGCTGAGACCATCGCAGAGCTCGCAGAAATAGCAAAAAAGGCAGAGGAGAATAAAGAGGCTACGGGAGTTTTAAAAAGCATCGATAATCTCGCGAAAACGAAATTCACGGAAGAATGCAAAAAGGCCACGGGCATAGATCAATTTAAATCCATGCTCGGTGAGGCGAGGCGATTCCCCTTCCACGAGAGCACATACGGTGAGAATGTGCGACATATTATCGAAGGACACGCAAAATTCTTTATTCTCGCAGAAATATCAAAACAGAACACAATCGACGCATTGAATGCATTTGAGGACAGTATCCATACAATGCATTTTTCAAACGACTCGATGTTGACCGACATCAATAACGAATTTGTTATCGCCCGCGAAAAACTACGCGGCAACGAGATTAGTGCGCAGGCGCTTTCCGGTCAGGATTTGTACAAGCAAAACCGGCGAGAGACGGTAAATTGGCTCGACGGAATAATCAAAAGATATTTCAACGGTCAATAGCGCCCACAAAATCTGCGCGCACGATGTAGCGAGCGCTTTTGCCCGCGAGCGTGTCGCACGTGACAATGATCAATTTTTTGTCGGGAGAGCCGAGGAAATTTTCATCAAAATTGCTCGCATCAGCCTTGGTGACCGACGTGACACTGTACGAGTAGGTCGTGCCGCCTTCTCCCTCGACTTCGATCGTGTCCCCCGCCTTGAGCTCGGGCACGCGATTGAAAGCTTTGTACATCAGATTGCGGACGATCGGCAGATGAGAAGAGTGGCCGAAGATGATCATGTTGCGCTCATCGCCAAGCAATCCCGAGAGCGCGTGACGTGCGGGGCCTTGCTTCAAAATAATATCGAGGGCCTCAAGGTCGGTCGTCGCCGGATTTTGTACTGGCAGATCGAGCTCGATCGCGGGAATACGCAGATGCACCGGCGGCACTTTTATCGTGGCCAGTTGCTGCGCAGACAGAGATGTAGTGACAACCTGCGTATCGGTCACTGAGACCACCGCTTTTTCCGGACAGGTATCATCAAATGTGCATGGCACGAAGCCGATCGAATCGGCGGCAGAGAGCGTCATGAAAAATACGACGATCGCCGCAGCAACAAAGGCCATAAAAGGCGGTTTTTTAGTCGAACCGTGGGACATATCAGTATGATACTAAATCCACAGACCTTGACAAGTGCTTCATAATCATGTAGTATTTCTAATGTTATTATTCTCGTATCCTCTATGACCAATCACGCCAAGCGCCGAACGTCGGACATCCTGGCACTCATCGGATTTCTCATCATTGGTGTGATCATTATTTGGGGTCTCGTGCATGCGGCGCGTCTCGCGTTCCCGCAGCTCAATTCCCTCTTTACGCCAAAGACGTCAAAATCGCAACCGCTTCCCGCGAAGCCTTCTACTCCGACGACAATGCCGAAGCCCGTGCTGACGCAACCTTCGACGCCGGCCAAGCCGACGAATCCTGTCGCGACGCCAAAAGCTACCTCCCCTGCGGATCTCTCGGTGCGCATTCTTTCGATCAATACCGATCCATACGGCAACGGTGTAGTCGAATTTGATGTTGCGAATGTCGGCGGTAGCTCCTCGGGCGTGTGGTACTTCGAGGTCAATCTCCCGACTGAATATGGCTACGTCTACTTCTCTCCCGCGCAGCAGTCGCTCGCACCGGGCGATCATATCGTAAGCATGCTCCAGTTCACGCAGCTATCGCAGTACGGTGGCATCGTATCGATCCAGATCGACCCGTCCAATCTCATCCAGGAGTCCGCCGAGGGCAACAACTACGCGAGCCAGCAAGTCGGCTTCACGTACGCTCCGCAGTACCCCTACCCGTACCAATATTAATAAAGGAGGGACGATGAGGAACTTTCTTATTTGAGTTCCCAAGCCTTTGCCTGATTCGCTATTTGGCGAATTGCACTAATAGGGTGGAAATACGCGACATCAACATTTCTTCCTCGTGCTGTATCGTTGATGGAAGTCACTCCCCACACAATTCCCGTAAGCTGGTATTGTCCGCGTATATACCCAAATACTGCTGACCCCGACATCCCCACTGCGGGTATCTTGCCAAATTCCTTGGGGAACATCTCCCGTCCTTCCCCGGGAGGGAGAACGATCATGTAGGAGGAGCTCATTTTCATTATTTCATTTTTCCACCTCTGAAGCTCCTCAGGTTTCTTGGACTGTTTGATGTTTCGCGAAAAGTAACCTTCCGCAAACTCTTGCGGGATTTTCACGGCTACTCCCGGGTATACTTTTCCACCCTTATGGTCCGACGACGCATCGGGATCGATGCCCACAGCAACGACCAATGAGCCTTCGATATCCGCATCAGTCACTGAAGGATTGTCATGGATGATCTGTTCGCTGAACGCAGCTTGGAACTTCGCGCTCGCATTCGCGACACTTATATCGAGCGTGTCGTTTCGCAGGGCAACTTTGCCGCCCGGCAAGGAAGCGGCTACGTGCTCATTTGTGATTATTGTCTGACCGTTGCCGTAATAAAATCCATTGGCCACCGTGCGTCCCTTTAATGGAGACTGGAATGACGCATGTGTCGCATATTGCATTGATGACAATACCTCCGCATCGCGGTGCACAATAGTCTTATTGACCTCCACGGGGATGGACGAAAGCTGCAGAGTGTAGTTTTTTTGGAGTTGCGAGACATCGTATTTGGTGCCCTCAAGATGCGCGGGCAGTATTGGGAGCTCGATGGCACGCAAGACATCCGAGACAGGATTGAGGCTACGCCACTGCATCGCATCTTTGAAATCCTTTTGAGCAATCGCATGTTTCGTAACGGAAACAGTATCATTCAGGATGCGCTCCTTCGCTGCTATGAATGCTTGTTCTGGAGAAATCCTTTGCTGCGGAGTCTTCGCAATTGTCTCCGAACGAGAGACTTTTGGCACCAAATCTTTTGCATCGGCACTGGGGACCTCTGTAGCGGCTACTGTGCCATACGCCGCAACTCCCAAGAGAAGTCGCATAAGGCCTTGGCGCACGGATTCAAAAGTCTCAGTGGACCTCTCCTGACTCTCTCGTTTGAGATGCCCGCCGAGTTTTTCCATGTAAAAAAGTAATTAGATGTCGAGCGTCGCCTCGCGTGCGTGTGATTGGATGAATGATTTGCGTGCAGGGACATCGGTACCCATGAGCATGTCAAATACCTGATCAGCATCCTGCGCATCGTCAATGTTCACTTGTTTCAAGATGCGACGAGCGGGGTCCATGGTGGTCTCCCACAATTCTTCGGAGTTCATTTCGCCCAAACCTTTGTAGCGTTGCACGGAGGTCTTCGGTGCTTTCTTGGTTTTTACTTCCTCTTCCGCCTCCTCTTCGCCTTCATTCACCTCGCCCTCTACCTCGATCGGCATATCCTTGCCGACATTTGCAATACGCTCTTCGTCTGAGTATGCATAGATAATCTCTTTGCCTTTTTTGATTTTGAAAAGTGGTGGTTGCGCGATGTAGAGATACCCACCATCGATAACGGGGCGGAAGTGGCGGTACATGAGCGTGAGCAAGAGTGTGCGAATGTGCGCGCCGTCCACGTCGGCATCGGTCGCGATGATGATTTTGTGATAGCGCAGTTTGCTGAGATCAAATATATCGCCGATCGCCGTGCCGAGCGCCACGACAAGATTCTTGATCTGCTCGGATGCGAGCATTTTGTCGAGACGCGCGCGCTCAATGTTCAAAATTTTCCCACGAAGCGGCAAGATCGCCTGCGTGCGGCGATCACGACCCATCTTGGCCGTACCGCCTGCAGAATCTCCCTCTACGATAAATATCTCGGCCTCTTCTGCGTTTCTCGTCTGGCAATCAGCGAGCTTGCCCGGAAGCGTCATGCCGTCGAGCGCGCCCTTGCGGAGAATTGATTCCTTTGCGGCCTTTGCGGCCTTGCGCGCCTTCATGGCGAGCACGACTTTGCCGATGATCGCACGCGCCTCATCAGGATGCTCTTCCAAGAATGCAGTAAATGCCTCACTGAAAACCGTCTCGGTGGCGCCACGCGCTTCTACGCTCCCGAGCTTGCCCTTGGTCTGGCCTTCGAATTGGATTTCACGCAATTTTACCGAGACGACTGCAGTGAGACCTTCGAGCACGTCGTCGCCGGTAAATGAATCACCTTCTTTGCCGCTGCCATTTTTGTTGACGTTGTTGAGCGAGCGTGTGAGCGCGGTCTTGAAGCCCGTCACGTGTGTGCCGCCCTCGGCGGTGTAGATGTTATTTGCAAATGCTGAGATGCGCGCCGTGATGTCATCGACATACTGGAGAGCGACCTCCACCTGTACGCCATCTTGCTCCTTTTCCACATAGAAAATATTTTTGTGAATCGGCTCCTGATGACGATTTTGGAAACCGACGAGCGAGCGCAAGCCACCTTCGAAGTAAAAAGTGGTCGACGGAGCATCGATGCCGAGCTCGCGGACGTAAAAAACCTCTTTGTCGTCCGCATTCTTCAAATCTGCTGGCGAGACATTACGAAGATCGAGCATGGTGATCCGGAGGCCGCGCACGAGATACGCCTGCTGGCGAAGGTGCGCGACGATGCGATCCCAGTTGTATTCGATGATGGGAAAAATCGCGGGATCGGCGGTAAACCACGTGATCGTCCCGTGCAAATCGCTTGATCCGATCTTTTTTACTTTCGCGACTGGCTTACCACCCTTGTGGTATTCCTGCATATGAATCCCGCCGTCGCGGTGCACTACGACTCGCGCGGATGTAGAAAGCGCGTTTACGACCGATGCGCCCACACCGTGAAGACCGCCGGAGACCTTGTATCCTTCGCCGCCGAATTTACCGCCGGCGTGCAGTGTGCACATGATCGTCTCGAGCGCAGACACTTTTGTCTTCGGGTGAATATCGACAGGAATGCCGCGACCGTTGTCGGTGACGCGGACGACATTGCCCGGAAGCAGTGCGACCTCGATGTTGTTGCAAAAGCCGCCCATCGCCTCGTCACGCGAGTTGTCGAAGATTTCCCAGATGAGGTGATGGAGGCCATCGAGCCCCGTGGTGCCGATGTACATGCCCGGTCGGCGCCTCACCGCTTCCAACCCCTCAAGTACAGTGATGTCGGCTGCCCCGTATGAACCGGCCTTTTTTGGAGCAGAATCTTTAGCCTTTTTTGCCTTACTTTCAGCCATAATTTGGTCTGTCGAGTATATCAAAAAATGAGTGTTCTGACCAGTGGAAAAACCGCCCAAAAATGGTGTAAACCTGTTGGCTTTCGAGCTCCTCGACTCGGAAAAGCGAACTGAGTTTCGCCTTTCTGTCGTCCTACGTCGTTCGCGGGAAATGTCCCCATCTGGGATGCAATTTTACTCAACAATCACGCTACGATGAATGTAGAAAAAACAAAGGGAGTAGGAAATGCCGGCAATCAGATCTTTATGTGCCTGCGTGTTTTTTGTTTTCGCCGTGCTTGCGTTCACTACATCGAACGCATCGGCGCTGGCACCTGGACCGCATTACACAGAGCGTGAGAATACCATTTTTATTCGTAATGACTGGGGCGGACTTATCCTCAATTACCTCGACTTGTTCGGGCGGATCAGCCGGGATGGCTTGAACGTCGTTGTCGACGGTGCGTGCTATTCGGCATGCAGCCTCGTCTTGGGAGCGATTCCGCACGAGAAAATATGCGTGACGAAGCGTGCAATTTTCGGTTTCCATGCACCCTACATGCTCGACAAGGGAAAAAAGGTATACGACGAGCTCGCCACACATGAAATGCTCAGCCTGTACCCGCATCCTGTTCGTGTGTGGATCACTTCACGAGGCGGATTGAAAGAAAAGATGATTTTTCTACGCGGCGCGAAACTGCAGGAAATATACCCTGTTTGCACGCGATAGTATCAGCCGACTCATGTGAGTCGGCTATTTTTTGAAAATTTAGCGGACTTCCCACCCTTTTTCTTTCACCGCCGCATTCACGCTCTCCATTCTTGAATTTGCATCCTCGTCGGTCAGTGTGCGATCAAATGATTGGAAGACGAGACGGAATGCGTAGGAAATTCTCCCCTGTTTCTCGAATCGATCGAAGAGCTCGCTGTGCACCAAGAGATCGCCGGCATGTGCGCGAATGACTTCGAGCACCTCTTCTTCTGATGTGCCCGCAGGTACCCACATCGCGATATCACGCACGATAAACGGATATTTCGAGAACGGTTGATATCGCGCGGTGTCAGAAATTGGCAAATCTTCGTGCATTTCGGATTCAACAGGCACGATCACATTCTCGCTCGTTTCGCCGACGTTACCCTTTTTTTCCTTCACCGTCGCCACCTTCAGATGCTCCTTCCCACTGCTCCACACGGTCCCAATCTCGAATAGTTTCACCTCTTTTAGTCCTAGAAGGTCTTTGTTCGGAATATTTTTCTTGAGTGCGTCACTGAGCCCGACGGTGAGATTGTCCCTCAGATACGGGCGGACGCCATCTACTTTGTTGGCCACGACTCTCTCGCCTGTATCGGTGAACACACTAGTAAACACCTCGGAGAATCCTTGCGACATAAGCTCCTCGCGGACGAGCTCCGCTGCATAAAAATTCGGATTTACCTCCGGCTGCCTGTGAAATGTCGGCAATGCGACGGACGGCACTTTGTCATAACCGACGATACGACCCACTTCTTCGATCAAATCCTCCGGGATGACGAGATCGAGGCGCTCGAAAGGAGGCATGACGGTAAACACATCGCCATTTTGGGTAAACGAAAAACCAAGGCGTCCGAACATATCGCTCACTTCTTTCTCGCTGAGCACCGTACCCAAAACGGCATTGATCTTGGCGACCGAGACTGAGACTTCTTTCGCATGCCGCATCTTCTGATACTCATCGACAAAGCCGACGATTTCTCCACCCGCGATTTTGACGATCAGATCTGCGGCTGCACGCGCGCCGTAGACGGCAAGCTCGGGAGAAATCACCTGTTCGAAACGAGCGGAGGCGTCGGTGCGCAGTTTGAGAGCGGCAGCGGTCTTGCGGACCGAGACGCCGTCGAAATTGGCTGACTCGATGATAATATCGCTCGTTCTTTCATCGACTCCCGTCGCCTTGCCACCTTTTACGCCTGCAATACCGATCACAGTGTCGCTCCCATCCACGATAGCGAGGTTACTCGGACCGAGAGTGTATTCCTTGTCATCAAGGCCCACCATTCGCTCTCCATCATGCGCTGTCCGCACACCGATCTTTGAGGAGTCCGAGAGTTTATCGGCATCAAATGCATGGAGCGGCTGACCCATATTAAACATGACGAAATTCGTCGCGTCGACGATATTATTTATCGAGCGCTGGCCGATCGCTTCAAGATTCTTTCGTAGCCACTCAGGTGATGGGCCTACCTTTACGCCCTTCACATGACCGGCAATGTATCTCGCACACAGCGACGTGGTGATTGATACGGATAGAGTGTCCGTGCTCGGGGAAAGATTCGGCTTGTCTGCAAGAGGATCGTGTGCGAGCGGAATATCGAGAATCGCCGAAATCTCCTTTGCGATACCCCGGTGCGAGAGGCAATCGTGTCCACGATTTGCCGTCACCTTTACGTCGAGCACATCATTCTCAATGCCCTCGATCTCAAATGCATGGAATGTGAGCGCGTCAGCAAGCTCCTCGGCGCTCGGCAGATCCCTAGCAAAAAACTTATTGAGCCAGTGTCGAGAGATTTTCATACTTAGAACTGATTCACAAACCTGAGATCGGCCGAGTGCATGTGGCGCACGTCGTCGATGCCCCATCGCAAGAGCGCGAGGCGATCGAGTCCCATGCCAAATGCGAAGCCTTGATACTTTTCTGGATCAACCCCGGCGTTTTTGAGTACACTCGGATGTACCATCCCTGCTCCCATCATCTCAATCCAGCGATCGCGCAGTTTTTCCGGAGCACTCTCACCTACGAGACGCATATCGACTTCCACCGACGGCTCGGTAAATGGGAAAAAGCTCGGTCGGAAACGAATCTCTACATTTGATCCCTTGAACAATTTCTTGAAAAACTGCTCAAGAGTCCCCTTGAGATGCGCGAGTGTAATATCTTCACCTACTGCCAACCCTTCGATCTGGAAAAATTCAGCCTCATGCGTCATATCGGTCGCCTCGTTGCGGAACACTTTGCCCGGCACGATTACGCGATACGGCGGCTGCGTGCCTGCTTTGATCTGCGATTCCATGTACCTGATCTGCACGGGCGAGGTGTGTGTGCGCAGCACCATGCCCGGCTCGTCTTTGATGAAAAAGGTGTCCTGCATATCGCGTGCGGGGTGATCCTTGGGCACATTGAGTGCGTCGAAATTGTGCCATTCGTCTTCCAGAAGCGGGCCTTCGGCAAACGTGAAGCCCATTTCATAGAAAATGCCGTTTGCCTCGCGTATCAATGACGAGATTGGGTGTATATGGCCGCGCTGCATTAGTGAAGTATACCCTCTCTGCTACCAGTAACCGGGGTTGAAAAATGACGTTTTTTGTGGTAAAAATCACAGCAATGGCCATAGATATCGGCACGGGCGCGATGTACGCGCTCCTCTTCTTGTCCCTCTATTTTGAGGTGTTTCTATTGGTGTCTTTTATCGAGAGCTTGCGTGGGAAAAAAGCAAAAAAGACTCGTGCGATCGCCCACTTTCCCTCTGTCGCAATCATTGTCCCCTGCTTCAATGAGGCGCGCACGATCGCAAGCACAATGAACTCGCTGCTCGGGCTCGACTATCCTCGCAAAAAATTGGAGATCATCGTCGTCGATGACGGATCAACCGACGAAACACTCGCGATCGCGCGCGCATACGAACATGATCCGCGTGTACGAGTATTCCACAAAGAAAACGGCGGCAAACATACCGCAATGAATTTTGGACTCACTCGTACAGATGCAGAGCTCATCGGCTGTCTCGATGCTGACTCTACTGTCGAAAGAGGTGCGTTGCGTGAGATCGTGCCGATCTTCCACAATCCACGGATCGCAGCAGTGACGCCCGGCATTCATGTGCGTGAGCCGCACACACTCTTGCAGCACATGCAAAATGTGGAATACCGCCTCAGTCTTTTCAATCGTTTCATATTCGCAGCGCTCGGCTCCGTCTTTATCACGCCCGGTCCCTTCTCGATATTCCGCACATCGGTAATCCGCGAACTCGGTGCATGGCGATACGCCCACTCGACCGAAGACATGGAGATGGCCATGCGTATGCAGACGGCCGGCCACATGATCGCCAATGCTCCACGCGCGCTCGTGTATACCAATACGCCGCGCACCATACGCGCACTTTTCAAACAGCGCGTCCGCTGGACCTACGGCTGGCTACGCAACATGGTGGATTACCGCCGCATGCTCGGCAATCGCCAGTTTGGCGATCTAGGGCTCATTATTCTCCCCTCTGCGATTATTTCGATCATCGCCGGTATGTATTTCTTCGCACGGATCGTCTGGTACAGCATTTTCGAGGCATACGAAACGTACGAGCGCGCTTCGATCATCGGTATCCACCCGAGTGCTTCGTACGATCTCTTCTATCTCAATACAAGCATCATGATGTTCCTCGTCTTGACGAGCGTTGGCTTAATCCTCACGCTGATCTGCATTGGCTCCTTGATAGGCACTGGTTCGCGCAGACCTCCCGCATCGACACCGCTCTTTCTCCTTTTCTACAGCTTCCTGACGCCGCTGTGGCTCATTGCCGCAGTCACACGCGCCGTCTTCAAAACCGGCGTGCAGTGGCGATAATGGTATGAGAGATCCGATTGCCAACATTCGAAAGACGCGATGGAGCAATTATCTGATTGCCTTCGTGATCACATCGCTCATATTTGCGACGGCGCTTTACGTGAGCAATTATTTCAATAATCGTCGCATCAACGACATCCGTCAGGCACAAGACACCATCTCCACCGATATCCTCTCGCTCGAAACGCAATTCGACCTGCTGCAGGAGCGCTCATGCGTAGATATCGCGGAGAACACCGTACTCCCCAACGAGCTCCAGACGCTCGCCAATCAGCTCTCGTACATGGAGGGTCAGGGCTTCACGAATCAGGACGAGATCACGAGACTGAAGCGCCTCTACTCACTCCTCGAGATCAAAGACTACCTGCTCATGAAGCAATTCGCCGTGCGCTGCGGACTGAAGCCAATCTTTATACTCTACTTCTATTCAAATACCGGCGATTGCGATGATTGTCAGAAACAGGGCTATGCACTAACGGCACTCGCGCGCACCTATCCGCAGCTGCGCATATACTCATTTGATTACAATCTCGATGTAAGCGCGCTCCAGACACTCATCTCGATCAACGATGTCGAGAACAGGATGCCCGCGCTCATCGTCGACGGCAAATTGTATTACGGCTATCACAGTGTTGCAGATATCGAAAAAATCTTGCCACAACTCGCGACGCTCAAGAAAGCGGCGACTTCGACCCCGGTAAAAAAATAAGCCCGGAAACAAATCCGGGCAAAGAGGGTGCGTCTACGCGTTGGCGTAACCCTTGAAGGGACCGACCGAGACGATCTCAATGATCTTGTCTTTATCGAGTCCGAGCTGTTTGCGAAGCGTCAGTTGGATCGTCAGCATCGACTCATCGCCGTCCGGCAATCGAATCGAGGTAGTCATGATACTGCTCTTAGAGCTCGGAAGCCCCATATAGCGAGTCATGTATCTGACCGTGTGGGTCATCTCGATCGTGGTCTTTGTGCTGGCAATGATCTCTGGGTAGTCCGGTGCCATCGCAGATCTCCTCTAAAAAATGACTCTCGAGACTCTACAATACCTTTCTATAAAAGCAAATTTTTTGAGCCGCCTCGACCGGACTAGAACACCTCGGAAACCCACGGTTTTCCGAAACCTTCCTCCACGGGAAAACAGGTGTTTTCCCGACCCCTTTCCCTTCAAGTCCGGGAGGCGCGCACAAAAACGCTTCGCTAATTTTGAGCCGCCTCCCGGACTTGAACCGGGGACCTTCGCTTTACAAAAGCGTTGCTCTACCAACTGAGCTAAGGCGGCGAACAAAATGAGAATAACAGATATTCCCGTTTTTTTCGAGTTATTACGTTCTAACCAACAATCTCATCAGGATCGGCCACGATTGTATTATCGCGCATCGCTCCCCCATTTTTATGTTCAGAGACCTGTTTTAGGAACTCGGAACGAGTCTCACGGCGCTCGAAGCGATGTTTGTGCGACACCATATCCGCGAGACGATGCGCCTGATCCTCGCCGTATCGCAAAAAGGCGGCGAACTTGAGCGCGATCACACGCACGAGATTGCGCGACAAGATCATGAGTATAGGTGGCAAATGCTCGATAACTACGCGTGCCCTCAGGAGATGAACCTTGAGCGCAATCGCTTTTTCATCGGAGACATCACGCAGTGCCGGCAAATAAACGTGGCCCGTTTTCGTCTCCCGGTATTTCACCGAAAAGAGAATAATCATCCCAAGCAATGAGACAGCGAAGGCGCTGATGGCGACAATCATATTGTTACTTTACAGAGAATCTTTCGAAACGGACAACCTCGATCTTCTCGCCAAATTTCTGGACATGGCTGTCGATGAGTTGCTGGATGGTGATGGAAGGGTCTTTTACAAACGGCTGCTCGAGAAGCACTTTGTCCTTGAGGTAACTATCGATCTTGCCCGAAATCGCCTTCTCGCGCTTGTCTTCCGGTACATTGGCGGCCTCTTTTTCGAATACTGCCTTTGCAGCTGCGATATCAGCGTCTTTTACATCGCTTCTGCTCTTGAATTGCGGTGCCATCGCAGCTACGTGCATCCCAATTGCGTATGCCAATTTTACAAATTCTTCATTTTTTGATACGAAATCGGTCTCGCTCGCGAGCACAACGACGCCCACCACCTGGCCGCCTGCATGCGTGTATGCGGCTACCGTACCGGCGCCGAGTGTGCGATCTGATTTCTTGCTTGCGACCTGGGCGCTGATCTTGCGCAAAATAACTTTTGCCTTCTCAAGATCACCTCCCGCCTCATCGATCGCCTTCTTGCACTGCATGACCGAAACACCGGTCTCATCTCGTAATGTCTTTATTTCTTCTGTGGTTGCCATAGGGTACTATCTTAACAAAAAAATCCCCGCTGGGCGAGGAATTTTGATCGGATCGCTTGTTGATTATTTGCTTGGAGCCGGCGCTCGCTTCCCATCGGAGAAACTCTCTGCGATCGAGTCGACGACAAGCTTGATGGTGCGTACCGAAGCGTCGTTGGCAGGGATCGGATACTGCACGAGCGAGAAATCACAGTCTGAGCTCGAAAGACCGATCACGGGAATTCCCATCTGATTGGCTTCTAAGACCGCTGTGTGCTCATGGCGTGTATCAATGACAAAGAGTGCCGCCGGGAGATCAGCCATCTTTACCAAACCGCCGAAGCGGCCGAGCAACTCAATGATCTCGCGATCGATCATGAGGCGTTCGCGCTTCGTGTATTTGTCCAATTCACCGCGCTCTCGCTCGCCCATCAATTTCTCGAGGCGTTCGATGCGTTTGCGGATGTTTTTGAAATTCGTGAGGGTACCGCCGATCCAGCGTCCGGCGACGTACGGTGTACCGACGCGCTCTGCGGCTGCTTTTACGAGTGCGATTGCCTCGTGCTTACCAGCTGCGAAGAGGACCTGCTTTCCGCTCTGAGAGAGGGCCTTTACGAGCGCCTTTGCGCTCTCAAG
Organism: uncultured Candidatus Saccharibacteria bacterium; assembly: GCA_964623775.1. GTDB lineage: Bacteria > Patescibacteriota > Minisyncoccia > Phycocordibacterales > UBA2100 > UBA10103. The sequence continues at coordinate 33,926 of CAZUVH010000009.1, forward strand.
ACGCTTGGTGGTGATCTCAAGATCGAAGATATCGGTGCGCTCTTTGGTGCCAAAGAGGTACGGAGCGGCCGTCGGGTGACGACGAGCACGCGGCAAGGCGAAATGAGCCCCCGCGTCGTAGAGTGTTTGCATCTCCGGTGTCGTATCCGTTGTATTGGCCATGTGGGTGAGATACTAACAGAATTGCTTCCCCAGGGCAAGTTTGGCATTTGACTAATGCCGCAAGAGTTGTAGATTCTCGCCAGTCAGTTACTGGATATGGAGAGCCCTTATGAAGAAGATTCTGCTGGCTGCGAGCCTCTGCCTCCCCTGCGTGTCAGGCGCATCGGCAGCCGATTGCCCGAATCCGCCGTCGGTCGACTGGCTGGAAAAACCACCGTCAGAAGGCAGCAGAATGAGGATCGAGACCATCGTTGTCGACGGGAAGCCCTGGGACACGTGGTTCACCGCTATTCCACGCTATGGATTCTTTTCCGACTGTCGTGCGTGGATCGTCGGGCGACGCGGGCTGCAGTTCTTCGTCGTCATCGACAACAAGCCCTGGAAGAACAGCGTGTACAACAGCTCGTTCCTGGTCGCCAACGAAGACGCTTCCAAGGTCATGCAGATCGATTCAAAAGGCACCATCATCGTGAATGATGAACTGCGGCCGATGCAGCTGAGCGGCGAGCTTCTCGATGCCGGCTTCGGCGAGAACGACGCGATTATGGTAGTGTGGCGCCTCTCGAATGGAGATGTTGTCCTTACGAAAGATGGCAACATAGTCCAGCGTGTACCGGCGAAAAAATGATCTTTCAAAGCCCGTTGCATCCGCAGCGGGCTTTTTTATTTAAACTGTTGCGCGCTTTCTGAAAGGTGATCATGTGCAAAAGCCGTCATTTTTCTTAAAACCGACGCGGTCTGTGGGTATTTTTTAAAGTGAGTCTTGCCCAGCGCCTTTCGCATGGGGTCTACGATCGGAAGGAAGTAATCGCTCAGCCATTTCTTCCCGAGCATGTGCGCACTGTAGCTGGCATGCAAAATATTGTCGCAGAGATCCGCATATTTTATGAGCCGCGCTTCTTCCGAAGCCCTTACCATCTGCCGCACATACCCTTTCGTGTGCGAATCCCCCTCGGTATTCGTGAGCTCCTGAATGTATGCGCGCACTTCCTTTGAGAATTTCGATTCGATCTCGCTTGCTTGGATGGGAGAATCTTCGAGGAGATCATGCCCGAGCGCGGCACATTCGATTGCAGTTTTCGTCACCCTGCTTCGCATTTCACCCGAGAGATCGAGCGCCGACACGAGTATAGTGCGGACGCGCTTGGCATGGAGCGCGTTTGAGGAGCCGTCTTTGCGCAGTTGCTTGCCCAGATGTTTTTCAACTAATTTCTCCATGCGTCCTATGGCACCGTGCATGCATGCAGTATATAGTTAGCAGCGGAAAAAACACATGAGGAGCATCGTCATGGATCTCGACGCTGACGTCTGGAAAACCAGACTCTTTTCGTCGGTCTCAAACCTTTCGCGTACCAGCACCGGTTCCGCACAGGCGCTCTCACGAACAACCATGGGGGGCACATATAAGGTACACGGGGATAAGCCGGCGCTTCTGATCAACGATCCACAGCTGCTGCAAAAGCAAACTGCGCATAATCTCAGCTGTGCCATCGAATATGTATGGGATCGCGGGCCTGCCGTAGCGCCCTTCGATGGTGATGTGGCGCTATTCATCAACGATCTCGCAAAACTCGTATCGGATAAATTGGTGGCTCCAAAAAGCTATTTCCGCACGTGGGAGCTCGATAAGAAAATCTATCCGCGCAGTGTTTCACCACAGACGTTGCCCGCGCTGCATCTCGAATTTTGCAAATGCGTGGCAATGGTTCTCGCGAACAACAATATGAATCAGTTGCGAAATGCCGCGTGGATTGAGCGCACGTTTGAATCGGAGCTCCATCCACTGCCCGACGGCTGTGGCAGAGTAGCAAAATTACTCGGCGCATGGATTCTGCTTCGCGGCGGAAAATATCCGGCTCACTTCGATGATCGTGCTGCGTACTATGCGGCTATGGAATCTTCCGAGAAAGAGTGGGAGAAATTCTATAGCGACCACATGATTGCATAAATGACCTCCTCCCCGGGCGCTGCCCGGGGTTTCCTTTTGTTGGCATGAGGA
>CAZUVH010000010.1:0-34696 GCA_964623775.1 uncultured Candidatus Saccharibacteria bacterium
GCCTTCGCTGATCAAAGTGGTTACCTCTGCACGGGGTTTCCTGGTATATAAAAAATATCCCCGCCAAATTCTGGCGGGGACTTTTGTTATACGGCGATTCCCTTTTGTTGGCAGTATTCGACAATTGACAATCCTACCTTTTCAAGCGAACACTGAAGATCGTGCGGATCGTCTGTGTGCGGATCGTTATTGTGCACGACCATAACATTCAGGCGATCTCCATGTGTATTCGGCAGCGCCAAAAAATACGTGCGTATCGCCGCGCGATGCGCATCGTTGCCAGACATTTTGCCGCCCAGCCCCACGTCGTTTTTCTCTCTTTTTTGAATACGGGCAGAAGCTACGTGCAGGTCGGCGTCGACAACAACCGCGACATCAGGCACCCGTATGCGCAAATGGCGCACATAGAGATCCCAGATCTGCTCCGGCGTAAACGTGCCCGAAGCAGGTACGTACGCCATCGAAGAGATGAAGGATCGGTCGCGTAAGACTATGTCATACGAGCCCAGTGCTTCGAGAAGCATCTCATCAGAGATGCGATATCCTGCCGCAAAAAGCGGCAGTAAAAAATCGTTTATGTTCAGGTCGTTTTCCTTTGACCACTGAACCATGTCTTTGCCAATCGACCGCAGCGGGTCCATCTGATTGTCGCGAAGGACAGTGACACGCTTCCCGCGTATTACGAAATAATCGCGAAGCCAGTTGATCACTGCGCCCTTCCCGACGCCGCTCCCTCCGTCAAGCGTGATATAGACGCCCATGTGTCACCTCTCAATATGCCAAACATCATCTTACGCAATATTGAACATGCGAGGTAAAAAAGTAAAGATTGACACGATTCAATAACCTGCGACACTTTACTGCGGACATTTTGTACAAAAGAGGTCACTGATGATTACACTGGAGCGGATCGAGCCCATCGACAACGGAATTTCCCGACTGCTCGCCTCTCCACTGGAAGCGGCAGGCAATCAAAATATTCTCATCTACAAGGATGCTACGGCACGACTGTGCGACTTCTTTCCCGATGAACTGAATCTCACCTCGCTCTATGTGCTGAAGCGACAGCTGGAGCGCCTTCGTGAAATCAGGGCGCATCTCATTACCTTGCATCAAATCGACATATTGCGGCTTGATGCAATTCTTCATTTGCGACAGGAAGATGGCACTCTGCTCGGCATGGCGCCACCGTTTGTGGAAATCTATGAGGAGCAGGTGACGATCATGAACAAGGCAGAGGAACAGCATCCACCTCCCGTCACGTTGAAAGTTCCCATCCTGAAGGATGGTATACATCGTGCGTGGATAGCGCGAGAGGAAAAGATTCCTTTCCGATGTCTGCTCGTGCATGGGGCCCTGAGGGAACACCGTCCGTACGCATACCCCAACGCGTGGGATCAGGTGCAGTTGTGCGAAGATAAGCCGACGCTCAAGAAATACTATCGGCGTGCAGAACCGTATTCGTACATGCGGCCTCTCAAGGCTCTGCGGCAAGTCGGTGACAAACCCGCTGAACCCGAGTGGAACAGGAAGATCTAATTAAAAACGGCCGTATCACACGGCCGTTTTCTTTTTTTGGATTCAAAAATGGTTATTCGTCGTTTTCCGCAAGACCTCCGCCTTCTGCCCTCTGGAGCGTTTCGAGAATCTCCCCAATACCGCCGTTCATGATTTTGGGAATGTTGGACCATGACTCTTTCACGCGGTGATCGGTCACGCGATCCTGTGGGAAATTGTACGTGCGGATTTTCTCCGAGCGATCGCCGGTACCCACCTGCTGCTTGCGATCAGCGGCGCGCTTACGATCATCCTCTTCGTCCTGCTTTTGCTGGAGGCGGCTGAGGAGCAGTGTCATCGCCTTCTCTTTATTTTGTGCTTGAGAGCGCTCCGAGGTACTGCGCACATCGAGACCTGAGGGCTTGTGCACAATGCGCACTGCGGTCTCCACCTTGTTTACATTTTGCCCGCCTGCGCCGCCCGAGCGGGATGTCTCGATCTCAAGATCCGACGGATTGATCTCGATCTTGATGCGTTTGTAGATCGGGAGTATCGCGACTGATGCGGTCGATGTATGTACGCGCCCGGCCTTTTCGGTAGCGGGTACGCGCTGTACGCGATGGACACCGGTTTCGTACTGGAGTGTGCGGAAGCAATCCTGACCCTTGATCTCAAACTGCGCCTCCTTGAGACCGCCGAGGCCGGCACGCGATTCGTCGAGCTTTCGCACGGTCCATTTTTTTGCTTCCGCATATCGCATGTACATGCTTGCCAGCTCCTCGGCAAAAAGCGATGCTTCCTCACCGCCGACGCCCGCGCGTACTTCGAGCACGACCTCATTGGGCCATTCGCGCTCGTTGTCTTTGCCCACGATCGTGACGATCTGATCCATCAATGTATCTTTTTGCTTCTCGATTTCGTCGAGTTCTTTGTCGGCGAGTTCTTTCATCGCCGGATCTACCTCAATGAGTTCGGCTGCGTCCTTTTCCGCCTGCGACAAACGCTTCCACTCCTGCACGAGATATGAGACGCGATGATCGTCCGCGTAATCGAGTGGGTTTATGTTGGTATTGTCTGCCATGGTGTAAGTATACGACGCACCCCGCTATAAGCGGGGTGACAGTTGCCAGAGTCGTTATTTGGATTTCTTGGCTTTTGCGGCGCGGGTCTTGAAGCGCTCGACGCGGCCTGCGGTGTCGATGGTCTTGGACTGACCGGTGTAGAAGGGGTGCGAAGCACTCGAAATTTCTACCTGGAATACGGGGTATTCCTTGCCGTCGTCGAATTTGTCGGTCTTTTGGGTATCGATAGTAGAACCGATCAAAAAACGCTTCCCCGAGGTGACGTCCTCGAAGATAACCTTGCGGTAATTTTCCGGATGAAGTTCCTTTTTCATGTGGAGGCGATAATACCACAAAAACCCTCTTTTATGCAATATCCGGCGAAAAGAGGGCCCACATCTAGCATGCGGGCTCATTTTTTCTTTCTATTTTTAAAATCGACTTTTACGACCTTTTGCGCATCATCTTCTGCGCGTTTCTTCAAAGCGCGGTTATATGCTTCTCGGCTCATCACCATGATCTCCCCAAACGAGAGGCCAGCCTGCTTGCCAATTTCCACGCACGAAACGCACGTATGATGCTGGCGCGCGTTGTTGGGGCAATACATTGCCTTTTGCAAGGCTTCACTCAATGAGTTCCCACAAAACTCGCAGCGGGATTCCGTAGCCTCGGCCATGAAAGCCTCCTCTGTTTCTCCCCTCACTGTAGCGCGCTGATCGCACACTGCAATCTTACTTTCACCCTCCGAGAACGTCGATCTGACGCTGGATGTCGTCTACCTTGTCCATGACCTGCCTGCCGTAGAATCCGTATGCGGGGTTTCTCCAGTGGCTTCCGGCAAAATACTTGAGTGCAGCGGTGCGCTCGGCGCTCGGCGTCTGCGCATCGGCGCCAAGATCGCTCATGTATATACCGATCGCAAACGTGGCAGCGCGCGCATCCCAGGGATTTGCCCGCTCTTTCCCCATCGCCTTGGCAATACGCTCCGCGTATAGCTTCCAGGTCGATGGTATGAATTGCGCCGGCCCCATCGCTCCGCCGTATCCACGACTCTGCGTATACGTCTTGCCGAGTGGGCACGAGACAGGGGTCGTCAGCCAATTGAGGCCGAAATAATTGGTGATCTCGAGGAACGGCACCGTATCGCGCGGAGCTTTCATGACCTTTTGGTAGCGATCGCCGGAATTTTTGCCCACGCCGTCGCCGGTATCGATATTGGTCACGAGACACGCGCCAATGTTTTGGCCCATGTCTGACTCCTGCGAAAGGATCGCGAGGATGAATGCGGGGCGCACGCCCGTTTTGACGGATGCCTCTTTCGCAAAATTGTACATATCGCCAAACGTAACCGCCGTCGTGTCGCGCAGATTAAACAATTGACTCTCAATCTCGGCGGCTGTCTTTTTCTTATTGGCGATGAGCTGCATGTAGACGGATTCCTGGCCGCGAGCCGCAGTGACGAGCTCCTGCTTCTGCCTTTCTGTCTGCTTGAGCTGATTCTGCTGCAAGACTTGGATCTGAAGGAGATCCTGTTGTTCCTGCTGCTGTTCCTCGAGCGCACTTTTGCGGGCCGCAAGGTCGGTACGCTGTGCCGTCATCTTGTCGAACGATTCGCCGAGTGCCTGCTGGACCACTTCGTAGTTGTCGATCTCGGTAAATCCATCACTGAGGGTCCCGCCAAGAATTACTTCGGCAATCGACATATCATCGATCGCACGCGTCGAGCGTAGGATATGCGCGAGCGATTCCTCGCCGCCTGCCAATTTTGAATTCAGGAGGAGGATGTTCTTCTCCTTGTCCCTGATATCACTCTTGAGTCCCGAGAGTACAACATTGAGCTGCTTGATGCCGAGCTGCGCGGCCTGGATCTTGGAATCAATGATCGCAACATCGCGCTCAAGCGAGGTGCGCTGCGTCTGCAGCTGCGAGAGATTACTCTGATTTTGTTTGATCTCGGTATTGATCTGATCGAGCTGCGCCTGTAGTGCGGCACGCTGCTCGGCCTCCAAGTCGGCAAAAGCAAATAACGGTAAAAAAAGCGACCCGACAAGTGTAATCGCCAGTATCAAAATTAAAAACACAGAGCCTCCTAGAGAGCGCATCTGTGTAATTATAACTCAACTGCTAGTCTTTCTTCTCGGCCGCGGCTTCGCCCTCGCCCTCTGCAGCTGGTTTCGCGGTCAAAATCTCAGTTTCGGGAGCCGGTTCGATCTCTGCCTTTTCCTCCACGAATGCAGTCACGGACGCGACGACCTCCTCCGGATTCGTGATGAGCGTGGCGCTCGCCGGGAGCTTGATTTCGCTGACCGATATATGATCGCCGACGTTCTCCAATTTTGAGAGATCGACAGTGAGGTGTTGGGGGAGCTCCTGTGGGAGCACTTCGATCTCGACCTCATGCATGACCTTGGTGATGATGTGACCTGCCTTTTCTGCAGGAGCAACCCCCTCAAATTCGAGCGGGATATTAATGGTGATCTTCTTGCCTTTTTCGAGTACGTAGAAATCTGCGTGGAGAAGGGCGCCGGTGACCGGATGGAACTGTACGTCATGGATCAAAGAATCCTTGTCCTCGCCGACACCGGTGAGAGTGATGATGGTGGTCTCGCCTGCTTCTTTCCATACGCGCTCGAGCTTGCGAGCCTCGATAGAAATCGGCGTAGAGCCCTCTTTTGGACCATACAAAACGGCAGGAACAACGCCTGTTTTGCGAAGTGAATCCGGGGACTTCCCCTCTTTGCGGGCTGTTATTTCCAGGGCCAACATGCGCAGCAGTATACGGATTTGCCATGATTTTGCAAGGAAAAAGTCCCGAGGTTAGCCACGGGACTCCTTTCTATTCTTTCCATTCTTCTTTATGCGCTTACGCTTCCATTTCTCGGGCTCAGGCTTCTTGAATTCGGGCGACTGAAGGTCGGGATTCAGGAGTTTTTCCTCTTCCCACTTCAGGCGCTCGCGCCAGCTCGTGCGCATGATCTCGAGAGTGCGGGGTGCCTCACCTTTTGTGCAGATCTCGGGCGGCTCGCCTTCGACACGCGTACGTATCTCATCGAGAGACAACTCCCGATAAAAAACATGTTTGCGGCGCTGTGGCAGCTCACCTGTATCGAGAGCGACTTGTGAGAGCGCAAAATAGCACTTGCTACGGTCGTTCGAGACAAGACGCTGATCGCACGAATCCTCGTAATATCGGGGCTCCGAGCAGTAGTGTTGGTATGTCGTTGCGTCCTTGTACTCTGCCGGTGGCTCCCACGGATGCGTCTGTGACCCATTCGTATCGAAAAAATGAAGTGCATCGCGTGCCGCGCTTTTGACCTCTTCCCATTTCTCACGGTCGGAAATCCATTGTTCGTATTTTTCTTTGGTCTTTCCGATGATGACGATAATGGGCTCCTTGAGCTGCTCAAGAACGGTCTGCCATCTCGTCTTCACTTCGGCCGGCTCTTGATTGACGGCGTTGGTACACACGAATGAGTACTGGCATACCCTACCGATCCGATGACGGATCACGGCGCAGAGGTCGGGTCCACCCCAATCCCTGCGGTAATACCAGTGGTCGTTGAGTGCGCGCAAAACCATCGAATAGGCCATGAGACGCAGTTCAAGACGGGCACCGTCTTTGTTGAGCTGTAGAGCCAGTCCCATCGTCGAGCCGCCCTCATGCCAGAGCGCTTTGGCAACACACTTGTACTCAGCCTCAGTGTATGTGCGCTTTGAGGTGTGATGGGCCTCGGCCTCGCCGTAAAACATTACAAGGAATCCAAGCAGCAGTGCAGTAAACGCACTACGCATAACTGCCTCCTGTCTTTGTGCTTCTGTACTAGAAGTAAATATGAAGGCAGCGTGAAGGAAGTCAACCTGATTCTTCACAATTGCGTCGTGGTACACTGATGGACATGAAATACGACTTTGTAGCGCTCGGCGACATCACATCCGATGCATTCATCAAATTAAAAGATGCGGAGGAAATCATCAATCACGGTACACGCGAGCTGTGCGTGCGCTTTGGCGATAAAGTGCCATTTGAGGATGTGACCGAAGTCCTCGCCGTCGGCAATGCCGCCAACGCTGCGGTTGCTGCAGCACGTATCGGTCTTTCATCCTCGCTTATCTCCTGGGTCGGCAACGACGACAATGGTAAAAAAACCCTCGAACAGCTGAAAAAACAGGGTGTCTCCGATGAATTCATGACCACCGAAGACGGCAAGCACACCAACTACCACTATGTGCTGATGTTTGGCCCCGAGCGCACGATTCTTATCAAGCACGAGGCGTTCTCCTACAAACTTCCTGCAAACCTGGAGCCCCCGAAGTACATCTACTTCTCATCAATCTCCGAAACCGCCAAAGACTTCCATCACGAGGTCGCTGCCTATATCAAGGCGCATCCGGAGACGAAGCTTGTCTTCCAGCCGGGCACATTCCAGATCAAGCTCGGCATGAAGGAACTCGCCGACCTGTATGCAGTAACGGAAATTTTCTTCTGCAACAAAGAGGAGGCGCAGACGATTCTAGGCTCGACCGAAAGTGATGTGAAAAAGCTCATGGAAGGCATCCGTGCACTTGGCCCCAAGATCGTCGTAGTCACCGACGGACCAAAAGGATCAAATATTCTCGATGAAAGCGGCGCATGGCACATCCCTATGTATCCTGACCCGGCTCCGCCGATTTCAAGAACAGGCGCAGGGGATGCGACCGCCTCGACGACCGTTGCCTACATCATCAAAGGCATGTCACCCCATGATGCGCTCATGCGCGGACTGATCAACGCCGCCTCGGTGGTACAAGGCATAGGCGCCCAGACAAAATTGCTGACAGATAGGGGAGTCGAGGAGTGGTACGCTAAGCGTCCGCAGGAATTCGTCGCCACCGCACTCTGATTTCAAAGAAAAGAGGCCCGCACAACGCGGACCTCGTATTTCTCTCTTTTTACTTCTTCTTTTTAAATTTCTCGATCACCTTTTCGGTGCTTTCCTTCGTCTTCTCGAGATCTTTCCCTATCTCCTGAATCGTCTGCTTGCCGGATTCAATGAGGGACCTGATGAAGCCGGTCGTCTGTATATGCATCGGATCGTTATTCTTCATGGGCCGATAGATGTTCAGCGGGGGCCCAAGCTTGTCGATGTGCTTCCACAATACCTCTGACGGATGCGTCGCTGATACGTCGAATACATCCGGATCAGATACATTGACGACGTCGATGGCGCGACCGTCGCCCCAGCCTTTCGTACGACAACTTCCGCCGTGCATAGACTGGCATTCGCTCGCCTTGAAACCGGTCGCGATCTTCTGGCGATAGTTATCGCGAAAGGCGCTCGTAATGCCGGGCCTACATTTTGTACCGGGGCTGCATTCTTCTGATTCGAGCGCGACGAAGAGTTTGCGCAGATTGTCTCGGAGCGTCGGGTGTACGCCTCCGATGACGTAGTCCTTCAGGGATTTTCCCATCCGCTTTGCCGCCGCGACATCTTTCCATTCAAAGCAGCCGTCGTTGTCCCACTTGACCGTCTTCAGATATATCCGAAAAAGGTATTCATCGGTCGAAGATACGTCGGCGGTTTTTGCCGCAGGGGATTCGAGATAGTCATTCTCGATCGCCTTCGTTTTCACGGCGCACTCTTGGTAGAGCGCAAATTCGCGGGCATGCGCCTCGAATTCTTCCAGGAGCTTTCTTTTCTCCTCTCGCTCTCTTGCTTCTGCGCTCAGCTGTGTTTGTGCCCTCGCCTTGCGGGCGTCGGCGGGCACCGTGCTCGCAACTGCCATCATCCCCGCAAGGAAGATGGCGATGACGCACAATACGATATGCATCGCTACCTCCCTTTTGGTTCTTACGTTTTTCTTCTGTGTTCAGTATATGACCTGTGATTCGAGTGCGCTAATCTTCTACGGCCTCAATGCTTGAGGTGAGTATGCCGGTAACTGGATCATCGAGCTCAGCAAATCTTAGTAGGAACGACGTCGTCGCGAGTCCGAACATGGCCATGAAAATAATGGAGACGTAAAAGTTAACAGTGGAAGTCCAAATCGATCGGTTTCTCATAGTACTTTAGCTTTTTCGGTCGATGATCTTCCATACAGCATCCCGTATATGAGAAACGCCCATTTTGTAGTGCTCAATCAATTCTTTCGGATCGCCAGACTGGCCGAAACTGTCGCGCACACCGATGAGTTCTATCGGTACCGGATGGGCTTCTACCAACACTTCAGCAATCGCACTGCCCAATCCGCCCGTCGTCTGGTGTTCTTCCACGGTGACGACTGCACCAGACATGCGCGCCAGCTCAATCACCTTTTCCCGATCGATTGGCTTGATCGTGTGTACATTGGCGACGGCAACGCCAATGCCTTGGCCTTCGAGATCGCGGGCAGCGAGAAGCGCATTGTGTAAAAGGGGACCTGTGGCAAAAACCGTGGCCTTGGGGACGATACCGCTCGCGTTGGAATTCCAGACGAGATTAATTTTTCCGATTTCAAAAGGGGACTCAAGCGTCGTCATGACGGGGGTCTTCTCGCGACCAAATCGCATGTACACCGGCACCCCCCGCTTGGCAGCGGCAAGTGTCGCCTTGCGGGCCTCCTCAGCGTCGCATGGTGAAATGACAATCATATTGGGCATGGCGCGCATGATTGCGATATCCTCGAGCATCTGGTGCGTCGCTCCATCGGGGCCTACGGAGATACCCGCGTGCATACCACAGACGATGACTGGTACATTATTGAGCGCGATCGTCGTCCTGATCTGTTCCCAATTCCTGCCCGGAGAAAAGGCGGCGTATGAGGTGATGAACGGAATCTTGCCGTAATTGGCCATACCAGCAGCTACTGTGGCCATATTTTGCTCAGCGACGCCCATTTCAATGAATCGACGGGGGAATTCTTTCTGGAACCACTCTGCCCTCGTGGATTCTGCGAGGTCGGCGGTGAGGACGACGACACGCTCATCGGCCTTGCCGGCCTCAACGGCGCCACGGCCAAAGCCATCGCGGGTCGCCGCTTTCTCCTTTGCCTCCCAGAGGTCTTCTCGCAGTCTGGATTCGGGGGTGATCATAATTTAGTAAGAATAAAGGTATTCGTAATAAAGATTTTCCCCTAGAATCCAGACGATCAATGCGGTCCACGGAAGCATTGCAAGAAACCAGTTAACCGCTTTGCTCCATTTGAATTTTGCTTCGTGGGAAAGATTCCACCCGCCAACGATACTTGCCATAAGGACTGAGCACATAAGAAATGCTACGACGTTGTCACTTATCGTATTCTTTGGGTCATGATATGAAATTGACCACATAAATAGGCCGAGAAAAAAGACACAGGAAATTACTACAGTGTTAACAAGTGCAAACACTCTATAACCGCTGAAATTATTCATAATGTAAATAGTTTGTTTCCCGAAGGTCTTCTCGTGATCTGAATTCAGTAGTGACCACACATCTCTGATTACGCTAATAAATACAGAAGCATCAGCCAAGGAAGTAGGGCGAAAAACCACTTGATGTACGTTCTCCATAAAAGAAGCCCGAGAAGATCCTGCTTACTTTCACGGACAAGCATCCAGCTGGCTAATATGCCCCCTCCCAGTATAAGTAAAGTTGAGCCAAAGATTACGTTATTTTCGGCAATCTGCTCAGGGTTCGGATAGGTATATCCCTCCATCACGGTAACAATGACGAGCAAGCATGAAATGGCGATCGTGTTTACCACCGCGAAAATTCTATAAGGGTTGAATGAACTCATACACTTAAAAGTCTAAGGCCAATGGATCCGTCCATGGTGCGCGTAAGGGGAGTCGGAAGGGAAGTTAGAAAGACCTCGAGCGTCACCGCGACTCTCGCCTCTTTCACGTGACCGCCAATCGTCGCGCATGACTCATCGCACTTTGAAAGCACGGCATGCGCGTGGACGAAGGGCTTGTCGTCGACGAGCGCCACGTTGCCGCTCATACTGGCGACCTCGTGCACATCCGGCTCGTGCCTAAAAAAGTAATCTCGTCTCTCCGAGTCCCAGTACCCTATCTTGAAGTTATCCACAGCCCCTAGAGCCCAAAATATTGCACCACGAATTCCCCTTTTGTCGCAAAATGTCGAGATCGAAGAGATCACCTCCTCCCCTTTTTCGAGCTTCAAAACAAATCCAAGTTCGACATCTCTTTCTTTCATACAATTATTGGTGTTCGCTCGTTATTTTTCCACCCAATGTTCGTAATTCATTCAAGAATCTTGCTGCCTCGTCTTTGCTCGGCGGCTTGCCGTGCCAGCGGTAGTCGCGTTCGATCTCGCGCACGCCTTTGCCCGGAATCGTGTGCGCGATGATAACAGTCGGCTTTTCGAAGATCGCTTTCGCCTCATCGCAGGCCGCGACGAATTCAGCGATGTTGTGACCGTCGATTTCGAGTACGTGCCATCCGAATGCCCGATACTTATCGGCAAAAGGCTCAAGCGGCATGATGTCTTCGGTATTGCCGTCAATCTGGATGTTGTTGCGATCGATAATACCTGTGAGATTTGAGAGGCGATTTTTGCCGGCAAACATCGCAGCCTCCCACAGATTTCCTTCTTCGTGCTCACCGTCTGACATAGCGCAGTAGATACGGAACCTTTTTTCATCCATGCGCGCAGCATATGCGTAGCCAGCTGCTTGCGATAATCCTGAACCGAGTGGCCCCGAGGTCGTCTCGACGCCTGGCAATCGCTCGCGCTCGGGGTGCCCCTGCAATCTCGAACCGAATTTGCGCAGCGTGAGACACTCTTCGATCGGAAAATACCCAGCATGTGCCATCGTAGCGTACCTCACGGGCGTGATGTGACCATTGGAGAGCATGAGACGATCGCGCTCTTCCCATGCAGGATTTTTTGGATCGTGGTTTAGCACTCGAAAATAGAGTGCCGCGAAAATATCTGCCATCCCCAGGGGGCCTGCAGTGTGTCCTGATCCCGCCGCGAGGAGCATCTCTACAATGGTCTGCCGGATGGCATTGGCTTTAGTATTCAACTGATGAATCTCTACGTCCGTGAGGGGCATATTGCGGTAATTATACCGCAATAGAAGGCAGTAAGCGGTAGGCAGAAAGCAGAAAAATGCGTAAGACTTACTGTCTTTTTGTTGCCGCCTTCCGCCTACTGCCTTCTGCTTACTTGAGTGCCAATTCGGCCGCAGCTTTGAGGCGCGTGTATGCATCGATTGGATTTGGATCTTTCATGATCGCCGCACCGACGCCAAAGCGCGTCGCTCCCGCCTTTACGAGCTCGCCGATATTATTTTCGTTGACTCCCCCATCGACGGCAATAATGCGATCCTGATAGCGCTGATGTAATTCGAGCACTCTCGCAATCGCACGCGGATCAAATGACGCGCCCTGCGATCCGATCGATTCCACCGACATCACTTGGACTACCTCACAGATATCGATCACGGGCTTTAGGTGCTCCAAGGGTGTGTCGAGTAGGATGGCCAGGCCCACTTCTACCGCGCCGCTTTTTTGCCAGAACGAAAGCGCGTCTCGTGCCTCGGCAGGTGAAGCAAATGATTCAATATGCGCAATCACACTGAGAGCGCCGGCAAATGCAAAAGCCGTGCCGATTGCGCGCGGGTCTTTGGTCATGAGATGGATGTTGGCTTCAGTACCCGCGATCGGTGTGAGTGTGACGTTTTCATACGCGCCGGGCTTCACAAATGGCCATGTAATCACAGGGGTCATAATGCCGTCGTCGATGTCGATATGTAGCTTCTGCGTGAAAGAGCGCGCCCGCTCAGCGCATGTGACGAGATCACGCACATCGTGCGGCACGCATGTAGGGACGATTTCGATCACTTTTCTGCCGCCGTTTGGGACCATATGAGATCAGGTGAGCTCGTCGATCTGACGTATGCGGCGGCCATGTCGCTCCTCTCCACTAAAAGGCGCCGCAAGCCAATTTTTTACCACCTCCTTTGCCTCCTCGAGACTCAAAAAGCGTGAGCCGAGAGAGAGTACATTTGCGTTGTTGTGTTCACGCGATGACGTGAGGATGTCGAGCAGGTGCCCCGTCGTATCCTGCTGCATACGCTGCGGTACGCCGTAGTACACGGCTGCGCGAATACCCTTGATACGATTGGCGACCATCGCTTCGCCCTGGCCGCTTCCTCCAAAAATAATTGCGCGGCTCGTCACCCCCTCCGAGAGATCGCGTGCCACTTTTTTTACCGCTTCGAGAATGATCGCGGGATAATCGTCGTTGACATCGAGTGTCTTTGCGCCACAGTCTTCCACCTCATATCCAAGCGAATGCACGTAATCACTGAGCGTATTTTTCATCGCAAACCCTGTATGATCCGACGCAAAATAAACTTTCATAAAGAATGTAGGCAGTAAGCAGAAGGCGGAAGGCGGTAAGAATTCATAACTTCTTTAATAGTGATTCTATCATCCTCTGGAGGACCCGGAGCTCTTGAATCAATGTGTTGATATCCAGCATGTAAAGCGACTCGGCGAGCAGAAGCTGTGTTTCCAATTCTGCGGCTGAGCCATTGGCAATCTGCAAAAAACGTCCAAATTCTTTCTTTCCCCGCTTAGAGCCTTCTGCGATATTGGATGGTATCGAAACAGAACATCTGCGTATTTGGCTCGAGAGACCGAATTGTTCCTCCTTGGGCAATTTGTGTACCAGTGTATATGCCTGTTTTGTCACCTCCATTCCTCGCTGCCATATCAATAATTTTTGAAACGCACTCGCGTTTGCTGACCCCTGCATCCACGCATTCTATTGTATTGACCGCCTTCTGCCTACCGCCTACTGCCTTCTGTTATATAAATTTCCACGTCTGCATGATGTGACCAAGCCACTCATCAAGCTCTTTGTATGTCGTGACTTCATAGAGATACCCGCCACGGATAAACCACACTTCACGCACATCACCCATGATCGCGTTCTTGCTGTAAAACATTGTGGCACGTGTGCCGTCGACAAGTACGTCCGTAGGCTTCTCGTATACGCCGGAGGGTTCGTCGGTCAAAAACTGGTCCTTTGTGATTTGTTTTTGCGAATATGGCGTCACGTAGATCTGAAAACTCTCGCCCGTCGCAGTATCAGTAAAAGTAACTGTGAGCGACCCTCCGCCCTCGTCGTATTCGCGGACGCTGAGATTTTTTGGATACAGAAGTGAGAAATGATGTGTAGAATTTTTATATGATCGCATCTCGGTAGTCGCCACCTCTGTCTTCGGAGTGGATTCCGCAATCGCCTTCGGCACTTCCGGTGGAGTGTCCGTCACTTCTGAGTTCACGGCTTTCGTATCCGGTAAAGAGACGTCGCGGAAATCTATGAGGTCGCCACTATGATCGCCACTTTTCATCAAAAAATATCCCCCACCCATGAGGATCACAATAAGCGCGAGTAGGATAAATATCGGAGTATTTTTCATGTAAGTATTTCTAGGGTACCGGAGACGTCCCGCCAAGCCGTACGCCTCCGAGGAAACGAATTTTGCCGACGAGGCGGATGATGCGCGGGGAGGGAGTAGAAGTTGTGAAATTCTCGATGGTGCTGCCGTAGCCGATGCCTATGTCATTGGTCGCGTAGGCGCGGAAGTAATAGGTCTGGCTCGCAGTGAGGCTGCCCAAAGCCTTATTGAACGAACCGGTACCGCTAGGACAGGTTGAGTCTGATGTGGTGGCTGTATCGCCCCCAGAGAGCGTCGCGACAGTGCCCCACGCGAAGCCGCATGTATTTGCCGCGTCTCCGCCCGTATCGCTGATACTGCCATTTAGATTTGCAGAACTGCTCGTTATGGTGTCGGCAGCGTCGGTCGCGACAGTCGGCGCAACGAGCGGAGCATATGTGATGACAATAATACCTTGCGCCCCAGCACCGCCCGGCGAATCAACGTCGCATCCAGTCGCGAGGCCGCAACCTCCGCCGCCTCCGCCGCCTCCGTATAGTCCCCCATCTCCACCTACATAATTTCCCAATTCTGCCACTACATAGCCCCCTCCGCCACCGCCGCCGCCAGATCCATGCGTCGCGTCGTATTCGATACCATTTCCGCCATCGCCAGCACTAGTAAGATTGCCGCCACCGCCACCGCCGTCGACACCAGCCTCGCCGTTTGCATTACCGCCCCCAGTTCCATTTACATTGTCTCCACCGTCGCCGCCAGCGGCATCGACACCATTTGTACCACCTGTCCCACCACCATTTCCACCGCCACCGCCACCACTACCTGAGTCACCAGCGGTGCCGTCACCATTTCCTCCAGTGTTTCCGACCAGATCGCCAAGCGGTCCTGCGGCACCACCACCACCGCCACCAGTTTTCCCTGTAGAACTGCCGCTGCCGCCCGCGCCTCCGCTCGCTGTCGTTGTGCCGATACTACTTGCCGCGCTCCCACCACTGGCACCACCGAGACCTGTTGAACCTGAACCTCCTTTTGCACACAAATACATCTGCAATGCAGTACATGTGGTCGCACCACCAGTGTATCTATAGAAAAAGGTGTCTCCGCCGTTGCCGCTGCTTACTGTACCCCCAGTTCCCACCTGCACCGTGACAGATGTTGTTGCCGAGAGGTTGATATTTGATTTCTTTGCATACGCGCCACCACCGCCGCCACCACCATCCGAATCTTCTCCCGCGCCACCACCGCCGATTACTTCGACAGTATTGCTCGCATTGCCCCAATCAGAGGGAACCGTGAATTGGGAAATGCCCGTCGTCGTAATGTATCCACGACACGCAGTATCGCCCCATATCGCAGATCCAAATCCGCACGTGAGCGCATGTGTTTCAGTGGGAAAAGAAATGAGCGTAGAAAAAGAGAGGACAAACGCTAAAATTACTGACAGGATTTTTCTCCCGACCATTTCTCAATAATATCACCCGAAAAAAATCCGCCAGTGCTGCAAACGGGCTAGAGACGTTTGGCGACTTCGGCGACATGCTCCACAAGCGTGTGGACGTATCCCATTTCGTTGTCGTACCAGGCCATTACCTTGACGAGTGTGCCGTCGACGACGCGCGTCATATCGAGGTCGGCGATGGATCCATATGGGAGTCCGAGGATGTCGGAAGATACGAGCGGTTCTTCTGATACAGAAAAGACGCGCTTCCAGCGATCGCTCGCTGCGGCAGCCTTGAGCGCGCCATTGACCTCTTCCACCGTCGTCGGGCGCTTCGATACAAAAGTGATATCGACAAGCGAGCCCGATGGCACGGGTACACGCACGGAGACGCCGTCGAATTTGCCTGCGAGCTGCGGATACGCGAGCGCCGTCGCCTTAGCGGCACCTGTCGAGGTGGGCACCATGTTTTGTGCAGCAGCGCGCATTTCACGCAAATCTTTGGCCCTACCACCATCGACGAGGGCCTGGCTCGCGGTGTATGCATGCGTCGTATTCAAAATTGCGCGCTCGATACCGATAACTTCATCAAGAATACCGATCAGGGGTGAGGCGGCATTTGTGGTGCACGATGCATTGGAAGTGACGTCGCACGTACCGAATTTGTTTTCGTTGGCGCCAATGAGAATGGTCTCTACGCCATCCCCTTTTGCGGGAGCGGTGATGACGACGCGTTTTGCGCCAGCCGTGATGTGCCCTTTTGCTTTTTCCGCATCGGTAAAGAGGCCCGTCGACTCAACGACAATATCAATACCCATCTTCCCCCACTGAGAGGCAGCCGGGTCTTTTTCGGTGAGAACCGGGATTTCCTTGCCGTCGATGATAAGTGAATTTTCTTTTGCTTCGACGGTAAATTTGGCCTTACCGTACACGGTGTCGTATTTCAAAAGGTATGCGAGTGATGCAGCGGGCGTGAGATCATTGATCGCCACGACGTCTATTTCACTTCGCCCAAAAGCACCACGAAAGAAACCTCTTCCGATTCTCCCGAATCCATTGATTGCTATTTTTGCCATGCCTCCAAAGATTACGCCTGAGGCGGAGCAGGCGGCTGCGGAGTGGTAGGAGCAGGTGCAGCAGGTGCTGCAGCTGGAGGAGCGACTGGAGCGGGAGCTGCGGGTGCGACTACTGGAGCTGCAGGAGTAGCTACCGGCGGGGTTGGCGCAGATGCAGGAACGGCTGCTGGGGGCGCAGGTGGTGTGACAGGAGCTGCAGCTACAGGTGCCGCAGGAGGAGTGAGAGGTGCGGGTGCGGCAACAGGAGTAGGGGCAGGCGCAGGTGCCACTGGAGGCGCGACAGGAGCAGCAGCAACTGGAGCAACTGCCGGTATGTCCTTGATCTCCACCTTTACGTCGGGCACTTCTTGTCCGTGCGTCGAGGCTTTCATTACCTCCTCGACCTTCGCGACGACTTGTTTCGGATCGTATTGACTCTTTACCAAATACATAATTGCACCAAGCTCGAGGCCTTTTTCAGCATCGGCCTGGCCGGCAAGATTCGTGAGGAGAATGACCGGAATTCCTTTGAGTTTCTCGTCCGCCTTGATCTTACGCAGCACATCAAATCCGCTCACTTTCGGCATCATGACGTCAAGCAATATAAGACTCGGCTTCTGCTCCATCGTATTGAGCATAGTCAATGCCTCCTCGCCGTCGCCTGCCATCTTGAGCTCGTGTCCACCGAGGCGAAACGCGCGCTCGTACATGCGACTCATCAACGGATCATCCTCAGCGATAAATAGTGTGGCCATACATTAATTATACACGTTATTTTTCATTGCGAATAAGATTTTCCACCTCTGCGACCACGTCTTTGGGCTCGTGGTCAATCTTGACGAGATACAGGTCGGCGCCCATGCCAACCACCTTCTTCTCAATATCCTCGTCGAATGAATTGGTGAGTACCGCGACGGGGATTGAATCGAGGCGTTTGTCCTGATTAACCATCATCAAAAGATCGGTACCACTCATCTTGGGAAGCATGATATCAAGTACTATCGCGTCGGGCAAAGTGCTCATAGTGGAAAGTGCGCTCCAGGCGCTCTCGCCGTCGGGCACTATCTGTATCTCATGTCCTCTGAGACGAAAGGCGCGCTCATACACACGCATTATGTACGGGTCGTCCTCGGCAAGAAATATTTTGCTCATACGTTGGTGTGTTTGTGGATGAGTGCCTCAATCTTCTCCACGACCTGCCTCGATTGATTCTCGATCTTGACAAGGTAGAGATCGGCGCCGAGGGCCATGAATTGATCCTTGTCCTCTTGGTGAAATGAATTGGTGAGAATTGCGACCGGTACATCGGCGAGGTTTGGATCCCTGCGTATCTCCTGGAGAAGCTGTGTTCCATGCATATGAGGGATCATGACGTCCATGACGATAACGCCGGGCTTAGTGTCGCCTGTTTTCAATTTTTCAAGCGCACTTTCGCCGTCGTAAGCGATCTCCACCTCGTGGCCGTTGAAACGAAAGGCTCGCTCGTACATCCGTGTTATTTCAAGATTGTCTTCCACGAGAAATACTTTTTTGGTTTTCATCTTTGGCATATATGTAAGTATAGCAACGTGATTAAAAAGATGTCGAGGCTCGAATTGGGTCATTGTTCTTCCTGGAGGTGCGCCTTTACACGCTCGATGATCTCAGCGAGACGTACTTCTGATTTGACCAGGTAGTCCGAGGCACCAAGCTGCCGCGCGCGATCACGATCCTCTTTTTTCAAGACCGATGTGAGCACGATGACCTTGATTGATTTCGTCGCATCATCCCCCTTGATCTCCTTGAGAACCTCAAGCCCGTCGATCCCTGGCATGAGGAGGTCAAGGACTATGCCGTCCGGTTTTTTCTCGTGCACGAGCTCAAGACCGCTTTGACCATCATGCGCGAAAACGACCGAAAACCCTGCCTTTTCAAACGCGGCTTGATACAGGCCGGTCAGGAGGGCGTTATCGTCAATCAAGAGTAGTACATGTTTTGCCATAGATTAATTTTCTTTTGCGACGGGTAATGTAAACGAGAATGTCGAGCCCTGGTGCTCAACGGAGCTAAACATGAGCTCGCCACCCATCCGCTCGACCAGCATGCGGGTAATAAAAAGGCCGAGGCCAGTGCCCATGACTTCCTGCGTCTCATGCGTAACTGCGCGAAAGAACTTCTTGAAAATTTCTGGCTGCTGTATCTTGGGGATGCCATAGCCCGTGTCGCGGATCTCGAAGATGACATTCGGCTCCTCGACTGCTTGATAGAGGCTTATGAAAATCTCTCCCGCGTCCTTGTTGTACTTGATCGCGTTCCCGATAAGATTCTCCAGCACCTCCTTGAGTTTTTGCGGATCACACATGACTCTTGGAATGGTATTGACGTTTAAATTGAGTTTGATGTGTTTTTGAATCATCCGTGGCGCAACCTGTTTCAATACGTTCTTAAGGATAGGTTCGATTTCTTCGGGAGATACGTCTATTTTCATCGTCCCCGAGTCCGAGCGTGCGATTTCCAAGAGGTCATTGATCAACTGGCTCATGTGGATACTTGCCTCGTTCATCGCTTCAAGATTGTGCCGAATATCGAGCGGAAAGTTTTTTTGTGCACCCTCGGTAAGCTCGAGGAACCCTTGAATCGCAATAATGGGAGCACGTAGTTCATGAACAGCAAAAAACACGAACTCGTCCTTGAGGCGCGCTACCTCCTGCGCCTTGGCAACCTCCCGACCCTGGAGATCTTCGAGTTGTTTCGTGCGATCTGTAACGCGCATTTCAAGCTCTTTGTTCAATTGTTTGAGATCATCGTATGATTTCGCATTTTGAATACCGATTGCCATTTCTGGAGCAAGAACGTCCAAAAAAGACACCTCCTCTTCGCTGAACGGCTCGCCAGATCGTTTGTGACCCAATAAAAAGAGTGCGATATTTTTTCCCTTGATGTACAGCGGGACTGTCAGCGCTATGTCGTAGGCTCGAAAAAGTTCTTTTTGCGGTCCTTCCGGAATTTCATCATAGGAAATGATTTGTGATAGGGCCTTCCCGGAAAGTATCGGCTGTAAATCTGATGGAAAAGTTTGTGGAAATCCTTCGCTGAACCAGATCATTCCTCGATTGCTCTCTAAAAGGAGGGCAACCTTTTCCAGGCGGAAATCGTCGCAAACCGTGGTCATAATCTGCTTGCTCACGTCCTCAAGTTCAAGCGTTTCAATGAGGATTTTGCCGATTTTTTTTAATGTAACGTCGGGGTCATGTTGTCCTTTATATAAAAAGGTGTCGGTAACATGTTGCGCAATCCGCCGCACATATTCAAAGAGAGAGGCGACGAGGATTGAAATAATAACGGTGCTCACAAGCATTCGCGGATCAATTGCGATGTGAAATGCGGCGCCCGCCATAAGAAAAAGCGCAGAGGCGCAGAGCGCCGCGACCAGCACAGAAAGGAGGAGAAACACCACTGCTCTCGCGAGCGTCAGTTTGATTTCGAAAAAACGCGCACGCACAATGGCAAATCCAGTGAATACGACGAGAAAACCCATGCTGTAGAGTCCCACTCGCGATATCTCGAGAGTAATGGGATAGATTGCCTGCGGTAAATTAACAAGAAGAGCGATTGTAAGTGAGACAGCCGCACCAATAAACATGTAATCGATTTGCGTTTTCATGAGCGTGTTCCCTGCCATGCCTGCCACACGCCTACCCCATACAAGGACTGCGAGACCGAGGACCATGTACACGTTTATAAGTGTCGCGTAGTACGTCCAGAATGGACCGCTTCCAAACGTGATGACCGAACCATCGAATTGAATGTCAGTAATGAGTGCGCCCCCGATAAATGGGGTTACGAAAAGAGGTGTCGTGGCAAGGAGTTGTATCCAGCGCACCCATCGATACTGGTCCAATTCAATACGATTACGAACAAATAGGGAAACAAAGCGAAACCACAAATAATAAAACAGGGCCGCAAACGCGAAATCGACCCTCAAGAAGAAATCCAGACTCTCATACCCCACGAGCCCCGGTTCGTTCTCTAAATAGTTTGCGACGATCCAGACACTCACTGAAGCTACAAAGGCCGCGTACCATCGATTGGTGCGAGACCGAGGGTTTCGGAGAAAAATTCCCAAACCCAAAAGAATATTGAGTAGAACAATTGAAATTACCAAAATATGTGACATATATACGTCGAGCATGAAAAGCCCTTGCCTGTGCAGAAGATGCGCAGGTGGGCTCAAGTTTCACTGAGTAAACGTGTCCTTACGCCCCGTTTTTGGGCGCGCAAGAACATTCGATCTCATAAAGAACAGCGGGATCCATGGTTTCGCGATACGCGTCCAACATCGCATGGAACTCAAGGTCACATCCTTGCGCGCCATCGAGGGACTCGGGAATGCCCTGCAGCACATGGTTGGATGGTACAGCGATGAACGGCGGCTCATCGGTGAAGCGAAGTAGGTGGACTCGCTTGCCGTACATAGCGAGCGACCTCGTAAGAAGACGGTACACCGACCAAAGATCAGGCGGTGTAAAGCGCCCCGCTCTCCAATCCTCGGCAAGCCGCGTCTCGGGACCGACGCACGTCGGCCCAAAATACACTTCGTCCATGCGAAGATCGCGAAGTACAAAGTCGAACGTCTTCATCGCCTCATCCTCGGCCCACCTCGGATCGAGTCCGGGCGCAGGATTGAGCATGACGTACGCACCGCTTTGTATGCCGTGTTTACGCATACACGCCGCCGCCGCTTCCAACTCCTCGCGCCGATGCCCCTTCCGCAGTACGCGAAGACGGAGATTATCGTCCTGCGATTCGATACCTATACGCACAGTGAGCGCGATGCCCGCTGCTTGCAGTGGCTGAAAGATCGGCAAGATCGCTTCTTCAGTGACGAGTGGCGCACGCGATTCTATTACGACCCGTCTCAAGGATGGATAGCGTGTCACTTCTCGCATCATTTCACCGAGCGGCACGTTACTCCTCCACATCGCAGGCAAACTTCCCGCATTAAAGATATTCAACGTGTCATACGGCTCATACCTCATTGCTTCAGAGAGCGTGGCTGCAAATATATGCGCATACTGATCATCGGTGATGGAAAACGTTTGCTTGATCTTTTCTGCCTGCTGAGGAAGCGGGCAGAACGTACAGGCACGATTACGAACACCGCCCGGATTGCCCCAGTCGGGACACCCATAAGCGACAAATACAGTCGTGGCGCGAACCATGCATTGCCTCGTAACGTCGTACCAGTTGCGTGAACCACCTTGCAAGCTCGCAATAAGCTCAGGATTACGCGCATTCAGGAGCCTCATTGCACGCTTTAAATCTTCTACAACGACAAGGGCCGCGTGGCCGCCAGACTCTATGTCCGGCACGTATCCATTGCGAAGGAATCTGCACGGAAAAACACCGAGTACGTCGTGAAAGTATTTCAAGAGCCAGTCTTTCGGAGCGCCGCTTTCGTCTTTCAACTGCCAGTACTCTTCCGGTGCAACACCGCGCAAGGCTACGTCTTGAAACCCCGGAAGACGCGAACAAAACATAAAGCGCTTCTTCCCGCTCGAAATGCACGCTTCGATAGCGGCCCGCAAGAGCATGTCGGCTGTGTGAGCCGGCGCACCCTCTTTCGTCCCGATAGAGACTCCAAAAACCGTCTCACCTTTCGGATCAAACGTATTTTTCAGCGTGCCGTTGTCGGTCGAGAGCTCCCACGTCGTGCACTGATCAGGCATCTGTCGCGTCGGCTGGTACACCGCATACCCTTCTACTTCGCCGTTTTGCACAGCAACGTAGAACCACCCCGGCACACCCGTATTGCACAGCGTGATTCGCTCTTGCATGAGTTCGTAGGTAGCGATTGTACCGTAACCCGCTTTTGCAAACGCCTCTTCCTCGATTGCCATAATGCCGTCGAGATCTTCCGACTTTGCCAAACGTATCTCCACTGATTTCTCCCTTTGTTTCAAACAACTGATCCGCGTCGAATATATACAATGGGTGATAAATTTTAGATAAAATCCCCCTCAAGGAGGGATAAAGAGACTCCTGTATACCTACTCTGGCCTGGAGGCTCCTCCCTTTACAACCTGTGACACTTTTTCGAGAAGTTCTTTTATTGTGTGCTGATCCTTGGCCACATACGCGGCGGCACCGAGCGACTGCGCCTTCTCGGCATGCTCCTTTTGCGTGAGGCTCGTGATGATGAAAAATGGGATTTTCTTCAGGTCCTCGTACTCACGGGTCTTTTCAAGAAGCTGTAGGCCGTTCATGTGCGGCATCATAATATCCGAAAGAATGAGCGCCGGCTTTTCAGGCATTTCAATAAGTGCCTGAAGCGCGTCGTCCGCATTGAAAAAAATTTCCACGGCGTATCCTTCGGCGGTAAGCGCATCGTGATACGCGCGCATTAAAAGTGGGTCATCTTCTATTAAAACGATCTTTGTTTTCACTTCCATATTCGCATTGTATCAGGCGGCAAGCGGCATCGTAAAGAAAAATGTGCTCCCCTTACCGAGTTCACTTTTTTCGAGGCCGATCTCTCCGTTCATGTTGGCAACTATGAGCTTGCAAATATAGAGTCCGAGACCCGTACTCTGACTCACGTCGCGCGCAAGCATCTGCTCGCCCGCCTGCTGGAATTTTCTAAAGAGTAGCGCCTGATTATGTTCCGAGATACCGGTCCCCGTGTCGATGACACGGAATCTCATTTTTCCGCTCTCGGGCTCGAGTGAGACCGTGATAGTGCCTTCTTTGGTGAATTTCGTTGCATTACCAATAAAATTCACGAGGATCTGTTCTACCCTGTTTTTATCCCCGATGATATCGGGCACAGATGCAGGGGCGGGCGCGATGACCAACGAAAGTCCTTTTTTGCTAATCATTTCCTTCAAGTCACGGTGCACCTTTTCGACGACCTCCATTGGATTGAATCGCTCAATCTTCATTTGGATCTTCCCCTGCTCAAGCCGCGAGACTTCGAGGAAGTCGTTGACGACCGCAATGAGTCGGACACTCGACACATTGATATCCTGGAGCATTTCCTTCATGTCCTTGTCGACTATCTTGTCGGAATACATCTCAAGGATCATGTCTGCGTTGCCGCGAATCGCTGTAAGCGGGGTGCGCAATTCATGCGATGCGACCGCAAAGAACTCGTCGCGACTGCGCTCCATGACCTTCGCTTCGGTGATATCCTCCACGAGCACGACGTTGCCGATCACCTGGAGGCCGCTGCGCAATTGCTCAAGAACCGGCGCGCACGAGACGCGTAAATACTTCTTTCCATACGAAATATCTGAATGCGTGATGAATTTGTTGGATACGACACTCTCCTTGCACAAAGCTACAAGATCAAAGTCCCGAAGGTATTTCGCAATATCGCCAAGATTCCTGGGCTCATCCACAACCTCCAAAATCCTGCTCAAAGCTGGGTTCTTGATCAAAATGTTGTTGGCACCGTCTATAATAACGAACCCAAAAGAGAGACTATTGATTGATGCGAGGAGCCTCGCTTTTTCATCGCTCAGTTCTTTCGTTCGCACCTTGACTGTCTCATCAACTTTCTTCTTCTCCTCCTCGATATCCTCAAGGAGGTTCAAGATCGCCGATTTCGATTTCTCCGCCTCTGCCACTTGGACAGTGAGTGCGTTCGTCTTCTCGCGCACTTTAGCGTCAAGATTTGCGTATATTTCCTTCAGCTTGCCCGCCATGGAGTTGAACGACTCCGCCAAGTGTCCGATTTCATTGTCGGACGTCAATGAGACGCGCGCATCCAGATTGCCTTTACTGATCTCCTCCGCGGCTACATTGAGGTCGATAATTCCCTTGGTGATCCACTTCGAAAAATAGAATCCCGCGAGGAGCGCGAGTATGGCACCCACGATCACATACCCGAGCGAGAACCACAATCCTTGTACTATGACCGAAAAAGCGTCCATAACCGGCCATTCAACGATAATCCCCCAATCCGGATCGCCGAGAGCTTTGTGCGTGGCAATCACCTTGGTCCCGTCAATGCCCGCCGCATATGCGGGCGTGTCTTCCTCTTCCATGGTACTTTCCATAAATTCTTGCACTTCGTACACGTTCCTCACATCTTCGCGCGCAAGTACGCGACTCACATCCCTAAATGCGATCAAGGTACCCTGCCGATCTACCACATACGCCTGACCGATATGGTCCGCCCCAATTGAGCTCACGAGGTCCCACATAAATTTGAGATTTACCTCGGCGACGAACGCGCCAAGTGGGTCACGGAGGATGTTTTTCGCTGGTACCGCCACGAGCACTATCGGCTCACTCGTGGTGGGGTCGATATATACGGGGCTAATGTAATTGAGATCGGCACGCGAGCTGGCAAGCAGGGGCACTTTATACGTTTCGAGCGGATCTGTTGAAAAACTCGGGAGACGCGAGACCCTTTCGAGTACAGAGCCATTTGGATCTATTAAAAAAAGCTGTCGGAAAGCAGGATTGCGCCCGAGGAGCTTGTTCATGACGAGCGAGCGCCTGTCTGCGGAGGTGGCGAGGTTATTGAGATCGGCTGCCTGATCAAGGATCTCTTGTTTGTCTTTCACGAAAGTATTCACTTCCTCGGCAGCCTGATTGACGGCAAAACCCTGTTCGCTTGCGATTGCTTTCTCCTGCGCCTTATAACTAAACAAGAGCAGTGACCCCGCAGAGGCAAGCAGGGTTAAAATACTGAGCGCCATAAACACGAAAACGATCGTAACCGTCAGACTTCGAAACTTTTTATTTTTGTTCGTTCGCGGAGCTTCAGGCATAGAAATACCTAGAATAATTGTACCTCATGGAGATACGAGTATTTCATTTTTCCTAATGGATTATCTGGTCCGCCGTGCTGATGATCTCGTCTCGGGCGTCGATGCCTAGTCGTTGAAGCGCCTTGAGATTAATCGTAAACACTAGTTCGGGTGTCGCGACGGGTAATGCACCAGCGGACGCTCCCTTAAAAATTTTATCGGCAAAAGGTGCCGCCAATTGCCCCATAGCGACAGCGCTCGGGATGACATTAAACGCAGATCCCTTCTCACTATCTGACACCGCCACGCCCGCAACCGGCATTCTGTGTTTTTCCGCAAAGGCGAGTATCGGATCCCTGAAAGCGGGCGCGTTCGCCAGCGGCTCCGGTATCGTCAAAATGGCGTCGAACCCGACGTCCTTTTCATGTGCGGCGAAATACGCGACAACTTCGTCAGGTGTACTGAAGGGGGCCTTGATCAAGGTAATCCCGATTGCCGCCGCCGCAGGTTCGATTGCCTCGAGTCCGGGGGCGACAGTGGGATAATCCTTGAGATATGGGACGAGTACTTTTGAAACTTTCGGTGCGAGCGCATGCAGAATCTCGAGGCGCTTTAATGCCGCTTCGGGAATAGGAAAACGTACACCGGTTACGTTGCCGCCTGGAACTTGCACGCTGTTCACGAGACCGCTTCCTTCCAATCCAAACGCAATACCTACGACAGGGACATTGGTGCCGCGCGTGACTTCTTTTGCCTCGAGCGACGCTTCAGTCGGGAACGCGACTATAAGATCGGCTTTGTCGTCGACAAATTTTTGAATGATCGCCTGATTGCCCACAGGTGCCGCGCCCTTTTGCAGATCGTATGTAATGTTTTCCCCCTCCACGTATCCAAGCTCCGTCATTTTTTGCTTGAATCCATCAATAGCGGGTGCAAAAAGATCAAGTGCATTGAGGATGCCGACATGATAGACCTTGGACGTCGACGCGCTCTTGTATACAAATGGCAGTACGAAAAAATATCCGAGGAGGAGAAGCCCGGCCGCCGCGACGACAGCAGAAACGAGTTTCATGTACATCCCCGTACGATTCGTCGGGACACTTTGCTGCGAGGTCGCGACAGGAGTGGCAGCTGATTCTGAAGGTGAGACACTTGGTTGCTCTTCCATTCATCAATTATAACTTCATTTCGTGCCTGCAGTGCCCACACACACCGAAAAGTGGGAGTAAGTAAATTAGGTCTGCGGAGTGCCCGCGTGCGCCTTAAGTGCCTCGTTCTCCTTCTTCAATTCGATCATTTTCAACTCCCTATCCACCATGAGCTTATTCACACGCTCGAGCTCGGAGAGTTTTGTTTCGAGTAGAGCCGTCTTTTCGCTCACCTTTTTCTCCATACCCGAATAGAGCTCTTGCAGATTGCTGGTCATTTTGTTGAACACCGTCGCGAGCACCCCTATCTCGTCATTTGAGCGAACATCAATCACCTGATTCAGATCACCTGCGGAGATTTTTTTCGACGCTTCTGTTAGCTTATGTATAGGTGACACAATAAGACGCTGGAAAAAAAAGACGCCTAGTGCAGCGATAAAGAGCCCTCCGAGCGCGAGCACGCCCACAATGAGTAATGCATTATATTGTGCGTCAGCAAAAGCCTCTGACGCTGAGCGTTCGAGGAGCAGCATCCACCCGTTGCCATGGTAATCAAAATATCCCGCTTCCTTCGCGTAGGAAATTAATACGCTTTCGCCTTCTTTCTCATCGTACATGTGCACCGTGCCAACACCCGCTTCAATTGCCTCCTCTATACCGTGGTCGGCGTATTCATCGTGCTCACCACCCTGCCCCACGACGACGATACTCTTACCTTCCCTATCAAGAAGATGTGTTTCTATGTCTGTGGAAGCTAGTATCTCCGTAATAATGTTCCAATCGACATGTCCCACTATTACCCCCACGATGTTTTTCTCGCCTTTTGAGGAGCGCACTGGCATCGCGAATGCGACTGTACGCTCGCCCGTCAGACTTGATACGAAGGAGTCTGAATACGCGACATGTCCCGCAAACGCGCGACTAATGAGGTCGGATTCAGCGGTGTTCGCGCTATCGACGATGCGACCCTCCAGATTGCGTGTCGTGGCGACAAGAACTTTGTTGCTTTTATCGACAACGAACAAGGTGTCCCATAGTCCGTAGATGACGCTCATTTCCTCGAGCTGTTCCCGCAACGATGTCGCGCGCGCAGCGTCGGGAGAAGAAAAGAAATCCTCTGCCTGCTTTAATTTTGCAAACGCTTGGATGTTGCCATAACTGTCATTGAGAACGCGATCAATGGTATCGAGTGCAGAGACGGCAACATTGAGTTGAGATTGGCCGACCATCCTCTCGGCCTGTCCACTGTTTAATGTGTAGACGACAAAACCGACGATAGCGCCAATGAGGACAGTGACGCCCACGATAACAGCTGAGACTTTCGTCAAAAGATTCATTGATCGAGATTGGCTGCGTAGATATCGGTGACCTCAATCTCCCTCTTGAGAACGCCCGCACGACGCATGGCGTCGTAGGCCTTTTTCCATTTTAGATATTGCATATCACCCACCCGTTGCTGACCAGCCGGCCTAATGAGTGGGATACTCTCCGCGAGAATAAACCGCTCGTATTCGGGGTCGGCATATTGCTCTTTTGCATAGCGCGTGACGACCGAGAGAGTCTCATCGACATTCGCAATCGCATATTCCCAGCCTTTAAACGTCGCGCGCGCGAATTTTTTCGCGACATCAGGGTGGTCCTTGAGCATCGAATTGCTCGTGATGAGCACGTCGCCATAGATGCCGAAATCGAATTGTTCGGGCAAAAGGAGGTTGAACTCAATGCCATCCTTTTCCAATAAGTACACTTGGTCGGTTCGATACAGATCCTGGACATCGGACTCCCGATTTTTGAGATCCGCAGCGCTGTCGAACCCAAGATCTTTGAAGGTGACCTCATCGGAAGAGACTCCATATCGATTCATCAGTGCCTCGTACGTGACTCTCCCCTCCTGACTGCCCCCACCGACACCCAAGACCTTGCCGCGAAAATCCGCGGGGGTCGAAATATTGAGCTCCTTGCGTGATGCAAAGGCATATGGCGAGACCTGATAGATAACACCGATTGCCTTGACGGGCTCACCTCGATCGACGGACGCAATGACTTCCTGTGCACTGACAAGCCCGAAGTCCGACCCACCTGCGACGATCTCTTCTCCGGTTTTCAAACTGAAGTCGTATTCTTTGAGTGTCACATCCAATCCTTCCTCAGCATAAAATCCCTTCTCTTTCGCCATGTACATGCCCGCGAATTGTGCCTGGTGGACCCATGCGAGCCGCACAGAAACAGACCGCACAGTACCGCGAGGACTTCCCGGCGTGTACCCAATCCGGTAAAGACCACCGGCAATCGTGACGAAAATAATGACGACAATGCCCATGATTAGGAACCGCGTGGCCGAAAATTGAGAGCTTGATTGCTCAACTGCGGGAACGGGAGCAGTGGGAGCCTCCGCCTCAGTCGGCTTCATAGAGCTTGAGCCTTGTTCCATACTTTCAGTATAAGCGACGACTCATCGTCAAGCCGCAGAGGCGTTGATAGCGCGCGATTTGAGTGATTCGATTTCCTTCTTGAGCTCTATCATTTTCAATTCTCGATCAACCATCAGCCTATTGAGTCGTTCCATTTCGTCATTGCGCCTTTTCACCTCTTCATCCGCGATCCTGCGAGTAGTGATGTCGGTCGAGATAATGAAAACTCCCCTCGGCACCGGCTCAATTTTGATATGGAACCATGCCTTACTCTCGTCACGAAAAGTAAATTCAGTTTGAATTTCCTGCGGCTCATGCGTTTCCATACAAAGTTTGATCTTTGCAAACACATCCGTCTTCTCGATGCCCGGAAACCTTTCCATGAGAGTATGGCCGATTAATTCTTCTTTCGACTGCTTATTTAGACGTGCAGCAGCAGCGTTGATGTACAGATACCGCCAGTCGGTTCCTATGATCTCACAGCCTTCCTGCATGTTGTCGAGAATTTCCTGAGAACTCTTTTCTGATTGCTCTGCCCTTGCAAGATCTTCTAGTTTCGCCTTCAGGGTCTCCGACTCGCTCCTCAGGCGAGTATTTAGTTCTCCAAGCTCCTTGGAACTGATCTCCATCGAGCGTTCGATCATGAGGCGATCTTCTTCGGAGTGATCGTAGGTGGCGCTCACGAGCTCCAAGAATTTTTCAAACCCTTTAGGGACAGCTTCGAGACTGCCAAACACTTTCTTGAGCTGCCGTTCGAGTACTTTGTTCATCCCGCTCTTTCTATTTTAGTAATGTTGTCATGCCGGTGGAGATATAAGGGGCGGGACTCATCTTACTTTTCTGCAAACGTGGTGATCGTCATCGTCTGATTGTGCAATTCGCACTGATTCTTCGTCGGGGTGACGGGTGAGATTTCGCCGTACGAATAGAAGCCTGCAAGCGCCGTCGCGGGTCCGAAAACTTCTCGGATCGCTTCAGTCTCTTCCTCAATGCGCTCTTTCAAGACGAGTTTTCTGCCGATGCAACTGATGAGGATCGCCAGTTCGGCATTTGCCTTGTGCTCCTTTACGAGCGTCGCCGCATTCGAAGCTCCGCCGATCAGACGCTCGAAATTTGCCTTCATGAGCTGGGCTTTCACTCCCTCGGGCATGTCCCCGGCAAATGTCATACTCTGGTCTGCTTCACTGACGCCTAAAATGGTGCGCACAACCTGCTCTGGACCCTCCTTGCCAGGCAGTGTAAGACTGAGGGGGAACAAAAGACCGGAGCCAGGCAAGTCTTTTGCCTTGTCTCCAAGGTACTCTTTATATATAGAGAGTGCCGGTTTGCCGTCGAGCTCGAAAAGCACGTTGTCTTTTGATTTCGTAATCGTACGTTCGGGCCCGAATGGATCCCACCCGCCCATTGATCCAAAACTCACTTCAAGCGAGTCGCCGTAAAATCCGATCGCAACGAGCTTGCCTTCGGCAGGTACCGTATCGAGTCCTACATACGTGTGTTTAAAATCCGCGCCGTCGCCCACCAAGCCACCTGTGAGCGCCACGTTCTTCGGGAGGATTCCGGTCATGCCCGCGACAAGCCCGGTACCGTTGACTTTGAGTCCGTCGGAGAAAACCATGACGTGCGCGAGATGTTCTGGCGCAAACGACTTTGCTAGTTTCTCGCCCACCGTCTTGCTGTCAGGCCCGTCGCTCACATCTCCTGTCGCAAACTGCAGCGTGGTTTTCTCGAAATATATGGCCGTGAGAGAAAGCGTACCGTCGGAAACACCCGTGTCGAGTATTTCTCCGGCGGTCGACATCATAAGGATATGGCTCTGCGGATACATCGCCTTGACCTCGTCGTACACTTTCGCTTGCTGGACAAGGGCACTGCCCCCGAAGACAAGCACTAATTGTGGCTGTGCAGACAGCGGTTCTTTGGACAACGTCTTCCACCCACTCTCATTCCATTTTTTCTGTTCGATTTTCATGCAATAAAAATTACGCAATTGATAGATTGCTCTATTGTACCCCGCACAATCCACATGCGGCCCCACCTTGTGTGAACTACTTTATTTGAGCCCTATACAGGCTGAGTTAGTCGTCTTGTGAACGCGTAGATCGGCCAGGAGAGGACGAGCATGATAATGATGACAGTGACGAGGGTCAGCCTGTTGGTCGCGTTCTCTACATCGAGAATATCCTGCTGCGGCTTTGCAGCCGAGATCATACCAATGATCTTGTCGTCACCATTGTGAAGCGGAAGATAGCTCGCACGAAATGGTCGGCCATAGAGCTCAGCCTGCGCGGTGACCGTCTTGCCGAGCTTCAGTACCGATGTCTTTACCTCTTCATCTGCAATCGTGGCGCCCGTGAGCCTCGTGCGGCCATCTTCTGCGAATGCGGTCGCCGCAGAAGACACATCGCCGTCGTAGATAAACATATCGAGACCGGTCACACGTTTGATATTGTCGACAAGCGCGTTGTCGAGCGGATATCCGGCGATGACGAGGCCAACGATCTTTTTCTTCGCATCAACAACCGGCGCACCCGCGCGAATAGAGAGCTTCTCAACGGGACTCTTCTCGATCGTAACGAACGTATTACCGAGCCGAGCTTCTTCGACCGCACGTTCTCCGAGCAGCGAATCTCCTCGGCGCGAAAGTGCGTGCGCACGCACGAGCACGTTGCCATTTTGATCGGTGATCGTGACAAATCCGAGCTTGTGTTCCTCCATGTATCTCTCGACTGCCTGCTCGAGATTTGTAAAGTCATTGCTCGCAATTGCTGGCGAGAGCGTCGGGTCACGTGATATGAGCGCTGCTTTCGCCTCTGCCACCTCCTGAAGCGATTGGACATTGAGATCGAGCACGCGGGCGTCGGTGAGGAGATTCTTGTCGGTCTCCGACGCGATCTGGCCGATCAGAATCGTCGAGAATGCGAGCGTGACGATCGTGGAAAGGAGGAGTGCGGCGGAGATAAGTATGAGCACAAGACTTTCTCGGATGCGGAGCTGGAGATACTGCCACGCCCAATGCGCGAGCACGATAAATCCGAGAAGCTCGAGGGCGCTCGCGGTTATATAGACGAGATTTTGATAACTTCCCTTCTCGAAGACGCCCACGAATGCCGCAAGACCTAGGAAAAGGAACGCGAGCGAAAAAGGTATCCAGGTCTTATTGAATTCCTTGCGAGCCTTGTGAAATGACGCGAACGCAATGGAGAATGAGAGCGCCATCGCTGCGATGTGCAGGTAATTGGCAAACATATTGAAGGACGGGATCACGACAACCGCCTGCATCTGGAGCTGCTGTCGTTTTAGGAAACTAACCAAAATCAGAAGGAGTCCCACGAGGAGAAGGCCGGAGCCGACATAGGAAAGGACGTCATTGCCGATGTTGACCGCATAGATCACCTGCCAAATGGCGCAAAATCCAAAACCAATCGTACGCGCAAGCGTGTCGAATTCCCTGCGAAGCCTGTAGCTGTCGAGCATGAGCCAGGCTGCCATCAAAAAAACGACGGCGCCGGTCAGCTCGAGTGCAAAATGAATATTATTGAGATAAAACGTGAGTGACATGGGTTGTATGTAATTATGCGCCTTATTTCAAAATTTGCTCGACTTTGTCCACAAGCATCTTTTCACTCAGTACTCCGGCGTAGGCATCGCGAATCGTGCCGTCTTTCGCAATGAAATACGTCGTGGGCAGGCTTTTGATGTGGTATTCCTCCGATATGGCGCCGGATGCATCCACGAGTGTCTGTACCCCGTAGCCGCCACGATTCACGAACGCGGTAACAATACTGCGCTCTTCCTGACTATCGATCGCGATTATTTTGAGTAGACCTTTGGAGGCATCGGTGCTCGATAAGTATTGATCAAGGATGTGCATTTGATCGGCAGCCCCATCGTTCCATGTAGACCAGAAAACGACGACGAGCGGCTGTCCGATGAAATCCGAAATTTTCACGTGATTGCCGGAGAGATCGGGAAGATCGAAGAACGGCGCCTGTTTGTCGATGAGATCTGCGTTCGTCTCTGCCATTTGCACGGTCTTCGCATCGCCAGCGATCGAATTGATCTCGCCTGTGCCCCCGAAATAGACCGCGACGAACAGCATGCCGACGATGGCAAGAAGTGCGAGTGCTGTATATATGTGAGACATCATAAATCCTGATTGAAACGATCGAGAAAATTCTGAATCGCTCCCCACACACCCGTGCGTTTCTCAATTGTAAACGAAATATTAATGATGCTTGTTCGATCTAGGACCAGGGTGTGCGCATCTGCGTTGTGACCTTCCGCGCTCGCCGTCACGATGTATTCCCCCTGCGGTAAGACGAGTTCATATGCTCCGTTTTTATCGACGATGCCTCCTCCGCCAGACACGGTAAACGGTGAATGGGCACCAGTCGTTGGATTCAAAACCTTGACGCGTAGACGAGCGCCTGCGACGAATCGTGAATCCTTGTCGAGCACAAATCCTCTCTCTACGGGCGAGAGCATGCCGATCTCCTGATCACTTACTTTATTACGCAGCCTATCTTCTGCAGAAAGTTTGATGGGCGATTTTTCAGCCGAGACATCGGCCGTAAGTGTCGCCTCCCACAATCCAGTAGCGGCGTTCATAATGAGTGGCACCATTTTGTCACCGACTTTAAGCGACGCACTCGCCGTATCGCCCTCAAGAGATACTCCAAAAACATCGGTACTGTTTTTATAAACTTCCATAACTCCATCCCTATCAGGCATCAATTGCGTACCTGACCGTACGATCCTAAACGATCCTATGTGCGGCGGGGTTCCGTCAACAGTGATGCTGCGTGAGACTTCTTCGGATGTATTTCCGGCAGCGTCGACCGCGCGGGCGACGACGTCGTAACTTCCGTCTTCGAGCTTTTTTGGGTAGGCGATCGAGAAGGAAGCACTTCTCCGCAAAAAACCTTCCGTAATAAGCGCGGTCGCCCACTGTTTTTCCCCAGGAAAAAGTGACGATTGCACTGCGTATTCGACGTATTCGATACCTGATTCCTTATCGCTCGCCTGTCCCCTTGCCTTCAGCGTGTCTGATTTTCCAAGGATCGAATCTGTGAGAGAAAATGAAGAGAGTGTCGGTGCCACACGATCAATCGAGAACGGAATAGTCTCGCTCGCGATCGCAAAACCGTCCCCCGCCTCAAGCTTCAGCTCGTAATCACCTGCCTGTCCAAGCGAAGCCACATTCCAGACGAAAGAATTTTTTGATTGATCGATCGGGAGTCGGATAAAAGTACCCCTGCCCTTGCGATATGAGAGCGAAACGTTTTGTATTGGGTCATTATCCGCATCGCGAATTTCCCAGCGGACCGTGGCTGTACGACTCAGGGCTCGACCCTGCTTGGGAGAGAGTATTGTGACTTCCGGCGCATTATCGAGAACGAAATTGACGGCCATCGACTTGCCGCGGTTGCCTGCAGTATCCTCAGCCGAGATACTGAACTCGCTCTTGCCTTTCGCCCCGACATCAACGTCGCGGAACATGAAGCTGCCGTCGAAGGAGGCTTTTATTGTGCGTTTCATGCCCTCGGAGGCGAGCATAACGGTCGCGAGCGGCTCAGCACGTCCTGTCACATGAATCTGCACACCTTTCTTTACCGGATTTTCGTCATCTCCATCACCAATCACCGCGCCTTCTTCCGGAAAAGTGACTGTGGGCACTTTTGGCGGCGTTCCGTCGACTAAGATGGGGTGACTTGCTTTTCCATATAGCTTGCGCGTGTCCTTGGCCCTCCAAAGAACACCGTTCGTACCTTCAGAGAGATCTGTAAACGGTACTCCAAACGTTGCATCAGTCGTACTCGCACCAGAGAGAATCGGCGCATTTATCCATGTGCGACCACTTGAGGTGCTGTACTCGATTTTTACAATCTGCGCATCTATACCAGTCGGCGTCAATACATGACGGTAATGTGCAAGGACATATGGCGGTTTTCCATAGAATGGAGAAATGGCAATAT
>CAZUVH010000011.1:0-32538 GCA_964623775.1 uncultured Candidatus Saccharibacteria bacterium
AGTCAAGTACCTTTGTGAGATGCATGTCCCCTAGCCATCGCGTACGCCTCCGTCCACACGCGCCACTCCTCGCCGTAAGGGTACGGGCATAGCCGAGGAGCTACTCCCTTCATTTCGTCTTCCCAGCAAGCGTGGATGGCCTCAAGCTTGATGTGCTCTTCGCGCTCGCTACTCACGGTCGGGCTCCGAGATCATGGAGGCAACTTCGATCAGCGCCGCCATCTCCGACTTCAGGTCCTCCTTCTTCTTCTGCGCGGCAGCCATCTGCTCCTCGATCTTGGCGCATTCCTCGACGGCCTGGTCGAGACGTAGCTCCCGGTTGCGAAGGTAGTCTTCGATCTTCTTTCTGACCGACTTTGCTCCGTCGTCGAAGGCGATGCGCCTGTCGGCCCCTATCATGAGCGGCAGCTCCTCTTTGAGCTTGATCGTTGCCACGCGAAAGTCATCTTCCTTGCCCTGCGGGTGGAAGCCGAGCAGCTCCATGGCCCACAGGATGGCGCGGCGCTCGCCGATCTCCTGATGCCTCTCGGCGGACACCGTGTCCTCTTGGATCGCATTCCTAGATGCCTCCGCACCTCGGTCGAATCCGAGATCAAAGACCTGTCGGAGATGTCCGTCGAGCCATCGCCTGACAGACCCGACCGGGTCTTCGCCTCCCACGGTTATGTCGTGGAATCTGCTTAGGTCTGCGACATGGAGCCTCACATCCTCTCTGCCAAAAGAGGAGACCTGCTCCACAAAGCGTTGAGCGCGATGCCCGCAGACGGACTCTCTCGTTTCTTTTTTGATGTTTTCCAGGTTGTCCACTGAATCCTTCTTCTGCCTCACGATGGCAGCCCCGTCCGCCGTGATGCCCGTCCCGTGCTTTTCTTCAAGTTCGGCCATGGCCTTCGCCCACTCTGCGCCTGAATCTCTCGTTTCGCTCACGGCTTGTCCTTCTTCCCTGGCGGTAGGTCCGACATGTGCAGGGGACCATCCGGCATGTTCTTGAGCTTTTCTTCGTACGATTCCGTGTCGTTCCTTGCCATCATATCCTTGCGGTCCCAGAGTTCAACAAGTTTTTTCGTGGCCCAGCATACCTGGCCCTTCGTCTTGCGCTTCTTCTCGATCAGGTCGGACGAGCCCGTCTTTTTGCCGAAGGCGGTCAGAGTCATCTCGAAACGGCCGCGGATGGATGCCGGAATATCCTGGAGGGACTGGCAGTATTCTTCGTAAAGCTTCTGAGCGTCGTGGCCCTCCTTGCTGTTGAGCTTGTCCCTGGTCTCGCCATTGAGGTTGCACAGGAACTCGTAGACGGGGTCGGAGGACTCGCGCCACTCTTGCTTTGCTTCGAGTGAGCCCATGGTCGTGGTGTAGGTGCCGTTTTGCTCTCGGATGAGCCGGATGAGGCCACGGATGGCCCACTGAACAAGCTGGGGCCTCTCGTTGATGATGACTTCGCGAGAAGCGTTCGGCCGACGCAGGTCGGGTCGCGTCCCGAAGTTGGCGGTCATCGGCAGGACGATGCAGCGGCGCCACTGGCCCTCGGTCGAGTCGTGGGGCTCGAAGAGGTCGTTGGCCGAGTAGATGTGGCCAGCGATCGGAACGAAGGAGGTGGGGTCGCGGTACTTGACATCGAGGTCGATGCGGTTGCCGGTGATGAGCCTTCGGAGGTGAGCTGTTGCGCTGGCGGAGAGCTTGCCGGAGGCCAGGTCGTCCGCGATGTTGATGCGCGCTCCGACGAGCGCTCGAAGACGGAAGTTCTTGTCGAAGGCGTCGATCGGGATGCTGGCAATGCTCTCCTCATCGAAAAGAGACTCGATGAGACGGATCAGCTCGGACTTGCCGTTGTTGCCGTCTCCCTTGAGCAGAAGGTACCCCTGGAGCGTGGTGCAGATGCCTGCCAGGGCTGCGCCTACGAACTCCTGGATGACGCTGATCCGGGCGGTCTTCTCCTCGCGATCTTCCACGTCGAAGAAGAGGTTGTCCAGGAACGTATCGAGGACCGGGCTCGGCTGGCTCTCGTCCGTCCAGTTCATGTCAAGGAACAGGCGGGCCATGTTCCTGGGGGAATGTGGAACCAGCTCGATGTCGATCTCGCGAAGGTCCTTGCTCACCGAGATGCGGAGGAAGCCGTTTCGGAAAGCGATGCCTCCGAACTCGCGGGAGAAGTGGTACGCCTCGATACCTGAAGCAAGGCGCAGGTCGCCGCCTTGAAGAGCGTAGGTGTTCGCCAGGATCTTGGTTGCCCCCTTGCACATGGACGAGCTGATCTTCATCAGCTTGTTGTCGCCGAGAGGGCACTGCTCGAACCTTCGCATCTGGCCTTCGATCCACAGGTCGTTCAGCTTGCTCCAGACGCCCCTGGAGGGGTCGTAGAGCCAGAAGAAGCTCTCCGAATAGGTGAGGATCCTCCCGTTGCTCTCCAGGTGGTTTCTCATCGCCACAGCCAGCTCGGCCTCCGAACCTGTGACGAAGTTGTAGTTGAGGCCGCCGCCTCCTTCGTCATCCTGGCCACCGCCATCCATCGGTGGATTCGGAGGCCCAGGGGGGTCCGCATCTCCGTCTTCTTCCTGAACGAGTCGAAGAGCTGCGCTTGCGGACACCGTGTCCGCTCTCCTGTCGTTTTCGACCCACGAAGGGGAGCCGGACCTCTGAAGGCGAGCCATCTCCCTCTCCATCTCGCGCGCAGCGTCGCCGTGGTAGGAGAAGCCCCATTCGATGTGAGACTTCGTCGCCGCTTCTTCGCACTTGCGGATGAGTTCTTCCTCCGGCCAAGGAGGTACGCACTTGGGATTGTAGTGCGTCGACATCAGTTCGTAGGCTTCTCGAACAGAAAGGACGAAGCCACGAACCAGCCGAAGAGCGACGCGAAACGTGGAGCCGTGACCGTCTTGGCCGCTGACGGCCTGATCCATCTTGTCGAGGTAAGCCTTGGCCCGCTTGATCCTCGTGGCCATGTCGGGCCAGGAGCCATCCGGCGTGTAGTCGTCGGTCGGCTTTTCGGCGTGCCTTCGGCCGATGATCTTGAGCAGACCCTCCGGGATGTCAGCGGCCTCGGGGATGTCCTTGGGGGAGATCGTCCATGTGTAGGCGTTGCGGCTGTAGTGCCTCGAAGGAGGCGCGACCACGTATCCGCCATCGCCGCGGATCTGGAGAGATTTCAAGATCAGCTTGCGCTTGCTCTTGTCAAGGAAGGCGACCTCGTCACCCCAGTTTTCGGGCTTGGGTACCTGGAGGTTGCCTTTGTTGGTCAGGACGATATCGCCGCCCGGGTGCCTGAACCAGAGGTGTCGACCTGTGCCCGACCGGGTCTCCCAGGTGTCCGGAAGCTTGCCGATGCAGTCCTCCAGGATGTCCATCTCGTAGTCGCCCTGGCGGAGATGCCCCTTGTCAGAGAACCCATTGTCGATGTCGAGAAGGATGTACCCGCATCCTTCGTAGACACCTTCCTCTGTTGACCTTCGTCCCATGCGGATGCCGATCGAAGAGCATGGGTCCTGCGTCCACCATCGCTCGACGGCATCCATGTCGCATGTCGCTCCGTGCAAGCCATGGTCAACCAGTCGAAAGTTCGGGTGTTTCCCGATCCTGTCGCACTTCTCTCCTTCAGGGCAGGAGCATACGACCTTGTTGGCACGAAAGGCCGGGTTGAAGATCGGGAAGACCGGCCAGCCACGCTTGGCGTATCTCAGGGCAGCCTGTCCCGTGAGCGACGTGAGGTTGGTGGCCAGCGCGTTCATTCCGCGGCCTGCGCCTTGGTGGCGGCCATGCGGGAGACCACACGGTCGATCTCTTCATCCGTCAGGACCTCGAACGCCGCGTCATAGAAGCGCTTGGCATGAAGCAGCTCCTGGCGTCCCTGTCCCTTGCCTCGCCGCACGATCTCTCGATCGATCATGTGAAAGTACCTGGACAGGATGTTCAGGCTTCCCTCGCGCTCTCCGTTGTTGATCTCGGCCATCTCCTTGGCGATGATTTCCTGTCTGTCCATCAGGACCTCTTCGGCGTCGTTGGCCAGGTTCACCACGTACCACTTTCCTCCAGCTCGAACGTTGAAGATAGCGTTGGCCGCGTTCTTGGCCAAACCCTTGGCGTTTCCATCTTGTTCCTTGGTGGGAATGTATTCTCGGCGTTTCATGTTCTTTTCACTCCGCAGCGATGGGACGGTGGAAGGTGGGGAGACGGATTTCTTCTGGCCACCACTCGGGGGCCGACGTGAGTTTCTTGGAAAGATAATCCCGGTAGAGGTACATCCACTCGGAAGCCTGGTAGCAGCCGTACTTGGCCCTGAAAGCCTCGGAAGCTTCGCGGGAGAAGTTTTTGACCTTGTTTTCCACCATGCTATGGATGGTCCGGATATAAAACCTGGCAGCCTCGTCGGAGTGGTCGATTCTGCTGACGACCTGCATGTCATGGGACACGATGTCCGGAACCATCTGTCTCTCCACCGTGGCCTGGTACCCGCAGACGGGGCAGATGGGAGATGTCTTGAGGCTACCACACTCCTTGCACTTCAGGATCGCCATGTCCCCCTTGTCGATCGTGACCGCCTCGTCTCCTTCGAGACTGTAGGTGCGGTCTCTGTCGGGCGTTCCGTACTTGGCCACGACGCCCTTGAGATCGATGATGGTCGCGCTGCTCTTGCCTCGGCAGGAACGCATCACGCGGCCGACCATCTGGACATACATCGAAGAGTGGCCAGCCGTCCTGGCGATGACGCAGACGGAAAGGGGCGGGATGTCGAGACCCTCGGTGCCGACGAGGACGTTGACGAGGGCACGGAGCGTCCCGTCCGAGACGCGACGGTAAATCGCCTGGCGAGCGGCCCAGGGAGTGCTGTCGGTGACGACTCCGTTGGGGATGCCCTGCGCCGTGAGACCTTCTGCGACCACCGCAGCGTGTTCCTTGCTCTGGCAGAAGAAGATGGCGCGACGTTTTTTTCCCCATCGCAGGTAGGCTTCGACGGGGTCGTCCGAGATTCCTCCCTTGATCTCGAAGTTGGGCGAGATGATCTCACAAGGAACGAGCACGCCCTCCGCGATCAGCTCGGAGGGTTGAACGGTGGGAACCAACGCGGTAGCGAGATCGCCCAGAGGCTTGCCGTCGCCTCGCTCGGGCGTTGCGGTCAGGTAGATGTAGTAGGAATCGCGGTACGTTTCGAGCAGTCCGTGCCACTGGTCTGCGAGCATTCGGTGCGCTTCGTCCCCGATCACGAGGTCGGCCTTGGGGATCTCTTCGCGCCGGATCAGGGTCTGGATGGAAGCGACCTGGATCATCGCGCTGGGGTCTGCCTTGCGCCCACCCTGAAAGACGCCAACTTTCCTTCCGGTCACCTCGCGCAGCTCCTTGACGGCCTGATCGACCAGCTCCGAACGGTGCGCGACCCAGAGGACACGCT
Organism: uncultured Candidatus Saccharibacteria bacterium; assembly: GCA_964623775.1. Taxonomy (GTDB): domain Bacteria; phylum Patescibacteriota; class Minisyncoccia; order Phycocordibacterales; family UBA2100; genus UBA10103. The sequence continues at coordinate 5,381 of CAZUVH010000011.1, forward strand.
TGCCTCTCTCGGCCGCTGTCTTCGCGGCGTTCGAGGCGATGAACGTCTTGCCGCCGCCCGTGGGGCAGCAGACGAGGACGCGGCGGTGTCCTTCGCGGAAGAGCCGCGAGACTTCGGAGAGGGCGTTGGCCTGATAGGGGCGTAGCTCACGCATCTGTCTGATCCTTTCGCGGGTCCAGCAGGACCACGCACTGGCTATCAAAGCGCACCGTTTCTGACTCGTCAACGGACATCTTCAAAAATCGACTTTCCTCGGTAAAAAGGCTTCGAAATGCCATGTCCGCTTTTCCTCCTTGCGCTGCAAGGCCCGGGTGTGCAAGTTCGCTCGGACCTGGGGACCTCCATCATGGCACATGACGAAAAAGACGATTCTGGCGAAGATACACAGGCGACCCGATCAGACGTCGGAGCCTCTCGCAAGGATCTTGAAGGTGCTCAGCCGTGGACTCGAACGGACCAATACTTCGACGCCTTCGGAGCTGGCAGCAACACGCCCATCGTCAACGACCCGGTGGACGGTATGCCCCGTCCCGCCGACGACTGGGTTGCGGCTGCGCCAAGGCTCGACGCCGACATGGTTTGCCTGGAGAAGGACACCCTGTGGGTGGAGCTGTTCGCCGAGGAGAACGTGGCCAGCACGTTCATGGAGAACCTGGCCGCCGTGAGGAGCGATGGGGCGAGGAAGATCCTCAAGGCCCGCAGGTCCAGGTTCAACGACCTGGGCGAAGAGCTGCCGAGACGAACGTTCGAGAAGGACAAGGTCAAGAACCTTTTCGGTCTCAACGTCGTGACGCTTCTCGGCTTCGACCCAAAGAAGCCTGACATGGACAAGGTCGTGGCTGTTCGCCCGGAGCGGGTCAGGTGCAAGCACTTCGTCCAGCAGCTCGACATGGCGACGGACATCGTGTCCGCTACGGGTCCGGTCTACCCACTCCACTCCTACTGCTTCGCCATGAAGTCCACGGGAGGAGCGCCTCTGGTTCTCACGGACGAGTACATGAAGGCTTGCACCGTTCGCGAGCCGAAGGACCTCGTGACCGAGGAGATGATCCGCGAGCGCGTGCGCAAGAAGATCGACCAGGGTTCGACCCGCAAGAACGAGGTGCTCGTTCCTCCACCGAAGAAGGTGGAGAGGGACTACGGGCCTGCCTTCTACTGCCCAGGTCTCTCTATCCAGGCAAACCCGGCATCGAAGCCCGGGTCTTTTGCGACGGTCATGCCAAAGTCCGCCGCCGAGTTTTCAAAGTTCGCAAGCAAGCTCGACTTCTCCAAGGACAGCTCGCCCCGTGTTCTCCTCGTCGGGATGAGCGTGAGCGACTTCGACTTTTCCTTGGAGTCCAACTTCTCCGGAAGCGTCCACACCCTTCTGATCGACGAGTCCGACTACGCCGCGAGCCACCTGCCCACCGAGGAGATCCAGGACTTCCTCAAGAGCTGGCCAGACTACGCCAGGTTCCAGCACCTCCGCAGCAACCTGGAGAAGACGCCGTCGTTCCTGGCTTCCGAAGCCTACAACAAGGCTTGCAACATCTTCGTGGTGGGCAAGGACCGCCGGGACGTGATGTTTGGAACAGCGCTCATCGTGTGGTACGGAGAAGGCCGAACCATCGGCGACGAGAGCGACTTCCGCCGCGAGCACAACGCCTACTTCGAGAGGATCAAGAAAGCACCATGACTCAAAAGCCATCCGACGTTTCTCTCTTCGACGGACTCAGCGCTCCCGCTCAGGCTCCTGCCGCGCCAGCTCCAGCAACTTCCGCCGCTGCGCCTCAGGAGCATACCGCGGAGGCTTACTTCAGTGACGTGGACGAGGCCCTGAAGGAGCACGAAGACCTCCTCGGCGTCGTCGCCTCCGTCAACGCTTTGTCCGACGCATCCCAGAACCACGATGTCAAGCAGCTCGCTGCTATCGTGGGGATGCTGGCGGGAGCGCTCGCCCTCAAGGCGAGCCACCTCCAGGACCAGATCGACCAGGACGCCCCGGAAGAGATGGTCCAGGCCGTCCTGGAGCTGATCTCGATCCTGCGCGACATCAAGACCGCGTCCGATAAGAACGCGCCCGGCCTCAAGAAGCTAATCGCCGACAAGCTCAAGGAAGCAGAGGACATCGTGTCCGACGTGCTCGGCGACGAGGAGGAAGGGGAAGAGGACTGACATGGCCGAGGGAACGCTAGCCAGCCTGCTTCCGCCCGACCCATCGGGTCCTATACCTGAGCCAGCCAGGGGCGCGGCCATCGGAGACCTTCTGGCAAGCGGGGCTCCCGTTCCCCCAGGCCAGGGCGGCGTCATCAACCTGTCCGAGATCGAGGTCGAGAAGGACGGCAAGATCGACAAGGTCGAGACTCTGTCGGACCTGCGCGCGAAGTTCCCCGAGGTGCAGCGTCCGGGGAGCGGGTGGACGCTTTGCGTCGAGCGCAAGAGTCCGAAGGTTCTCAACGGGATAAAGTTCGACGGTCTTCTGGGATCCTTCTGCGCCTTCCACGAAGGAAAGGACCTGCTGTCGATCGACGGGTTCTACGACCAGTTCGGCTACGGCGATTACATCGTCTGGGTCGAGGGTCCTTCTCAAAGCAGCTTCGACCAGTACACGGGGAAGCCCAAGATCCTTGTCAAAGGCGAGATCAAGCTCAGCGTTCCGGAGAGACCGATGCCAGCCCAGCAGACCATGTTCATGCCGCCGATGAATCCTTACGGCTCCGCCGCTCACCCGCAGGTGGAGGCCGCAAGGATTCAGACGGATCACGCCGAGCGACAGTTCCTTCTGGAGAGAGCCCTCAGGCAGCCTACGTCCGATCCCATGGCGGCTCAGGCTATCGACTTGCTCAAGGATCAGCTCGCGGCAGAGAGGCAAGAGAACCGAGACATCCGAGAAAGACTCGACGCTCTCTTGAGGGACCCCGTTCGGGGCTCGGCCGACCCGTTTACCCAGAGCCTGGTGCAGAACGCGATGAATGGCCAGCAGGAGCGCATCGATGCGATCCGGCAGGGCCACAACGAGGAGATGAATCGCCTCAAGTCCCACTACGACAACGAAATCTCCAGGATCCGAGACAGCTACGACGACAAGCTCCAGCGCGCCAGGGACGACCGGGACCGAGACATCACGTCGATCCGCAACGACTACGAGACCAGGCTCGACAGGATCACGCGAGAGCTGTCCGATCTGAGAGACCGAGCCAGGTCCGACGAGCGCGAGGTGAGGGCCAAGGAGCAAGAACGATTCGACAACCTCCTTCGTGTGGAGCGAGAGACGTTCCGGACGCAGATGGAGGCCGCCAAGAACGAGTTCGAACGCAGCCTTTCTTCCGCCAAGAACGAGTTCGAGCGAAGCATGTCCACGCTGCGAGAAGACAGGCAGAGGGATCTCCAGCTTCTGGAGAGCCAGACTCAGACGCTGCTCGGCGTGAAAGACAACGAGATCAACAACCTCCGGGCAGAGCGAGACCGCCTCGCGGCGAAAGTGGACATGCTGGAGGCGAAGATCAACGTTCCCTTCGAGGACAAGATCGCCGAGATCGCCAAGACGTCGGAGATGCTGGGTCTCGGAGGCTCTAAGGACGACGGGGGAGCCGACAAGGAAGAGAAGCCAGACATGCTGGAGACGGTCGCTCGCATCGCCGAGACACCTGCCGGAGCCATCGTGATGAACCTCCTGGCCGCAGGCATCGCCCAGAAGGCGGGCATCAAGCTCCCCGAGGGGCCTCCTCAGCTACCGGCTGGGGCTCCGGCTCCAAGGCAGATGGGTCCTGCCCCCAAGCCTCAGCCCAAGAAGGTCAAGCCCCAGCAGCCCAACGTCAGCCCTCCTGCCCCGACCCAGACTGCCCAGGCAGCCCCTCAAGCTCCGCCTCAGCCTCCTCCCATGCCGGACGTGGTCTTCCGCGGGCCACTCCCCCTCCCGGAGGATCAGATGCGCAAGATACTGCCCATCCTGGAGGAGAGCCTGTGGGCAGAGGCCAGCAAGGACCCGTCTTCGGACCCATCCGAGGTCGCATCCGCCCTCCGGGTCAAGACCAAGCTCTTGGCTCCCGAAGCGGACATGGTGTCCGGTTTCGTCAAGTGGATCAGCGGGGACAACTTCTGCAAGCTGATGTACCGGGTGACCGGAGGGACCCGAGACTGGGGCCGGTACGAAGGGTGGGTCGTCCAGATATGGGAGCAGCTCGCCGTCCCCGAGGCAGAGCCGCAGGCTTCGAAGAACCCTGCGTGATAGGATGACGCCGTGACAGGCAGCGTACCCAACGTCGGAGACAAGCAGCGACTCGTAGGACCCGTGGCGGAAATCCCACCGCCTGTCGATGCATTTCGACTCAGGGCCGACGCCAATCCTTACCTGACGGGGGATGTGACGCTCGCGAGCGGAACGTTCATCACGTTGGGACAAGCTGGCCAGACGATCACGGTCAACTGCGACCTCTCTCCTGCGGTGGCACCTCCACCAGAGGTGAGGCAAACAAGCGAGCTTGGCGTAAGCTCGCTCTTCGCCCTCTCCGACCACACCCACCAAAGCCCTGTCATCTACTGGACGCAGACGGGTTCTCCTACCGACAACATCGTCTCCAACCGTGACACCTACATCACGAGGACGAGTTCAGCGAGCGGAGCGACAAACTTCTGCTCCTACGAAGCCGGAAGCGTCATCGATGGTTGCCAAGGGTCGTTCGCCACGATCTGCGGAGGTACCGATTGCTCTGCCGTTTGCGACTTCGACTTTGTCGGCGGAGGAGACGCAAACGGGTCCCTTGGACCTTTCACGGCGGGTTACAACTGCATCGTTGGCGGGAGCGGCAACTCGATCATAGGAGCTTCCTATTGCTCTGTAGCAGGGGGCGCCTTCAACGTCATCGCCCAGATAGACGATCCTGCCGAAGAGGTTTTTCACGCCCACGCCTCTGGTTCGTACAACGAGGTCTACCGGAGCGGAGGAACAGCGGGAGGGATTCGAGCAAGGTCCTACATGGCGGGCGAGGAAGCCTACGCCTGTGGGTCTGAGGTCGACGAGCCTGCCATAGCTCAAGACAGTCGTGTCGTCATTTCTGGCCGAACGACATCCTCTGGTCCGAACGAGTCCGTGCAGTTGACGCAGTGGACGCCGGCTTTGACGAACGGGCTCATCTTCGAGCCAGATCGCTCCTTCACCGGGGAGCTTCGCGTCGTCGCTTCGGACACGGCCGTGGCCGATCAGGCTTCCTGGATCTTTGGCATGAGCTTTCGAACGGATGGCGCCGGAGTCCTGACCGTCTTGAACACCTCGGCCATCTACACGAGCCAGACGGCCGGAGCCGTTCTTTGGAACGTGACCTTCACCGCGCTGGCCAACCAGCTCATCGTAACTTTCTTCACCGGGGCCGGCGTAACTGCGTCCGTGAACGTCTGTGCCACCCTGTTCTTCACCCAGGTCGCGAACGCCCCATTCTGAGGAGAGGACACCATGTCCGAAGCAAGAGTTAGCATGGCAACGGAGCTGAGGGCTCCGAAGGGTTTCGCCGCTCTTTACCAGGACAAGAGCTGCGACATCCCGGTCATCCTGTCCGCATCCGAGTCCGGAATGGATCCGCAGGCGGAGAGGATGTTCGCTGCGCTCAGGAACGAGTACAACAAGAACAAGTCGTTCCCCATCGCCAGCAACTTCTCCAACGGCGTCAGTCCGTTCTTGATCGCCGGAACGCCAGTTCCCATGTATTCGTCCGTCTCCCTTCACATCCCCGCCATCGTCGCGGACAAGGGAGAGACGCAGCAGCCTTACATCTACAGGCTGATCTGGAGGGTCCGAACGTTCGCCACTTCTGTGGCTTCCAACGGCGCTCCTTTCCACGCCAGGAACTCTTCTCCTGGTCCTAGCTACAACGGGGACGGTCAGCTCTTCAACCCCATCGTTGGCCCGGCCTGGAGCGGAGACTGCACCAAGCGCTTGCCCATCTATGGTGCGGAGAACTCGATCGTCTACGCTCAGACCGAGCCGACGACGAACGACGCTGCGTTCCAAAAAGTGTACGCGAGCTATTCTCTCCCCATCAAGGTGCAAGCTTCGGGGAACACCCAGAAGCCTCTCTTGCCAGCGTTCGTTCCCGGGCAGTACGCTCAGGCCGACATCGTCCAGGGCTTTCGAGAGACGATCAGCGAAGGGGTGGATCACATCGCCTACCTGGAGAGGGCGCTGGGTGACGAGCTGTGTGTCCTGGTTTACCGAGAGCCTTCGGGACCTGCCGACGTGTGGGACTTCACGGACGAGGACAGCGCTTTCCTTCTCTACTACTCTCGCGACTTCACGTCCGGTCAGCGCAACCGGAACTACGGCCTTCTCGTCAACACGGGGGTAGCGCCATGACGGAGTTCATCACGAAAAACGCAGAGCTTGTCACGGTTGCGCTCTTTGTCGTGGCCTACATCGGACTGAGTCTCTGGAAGTTCAAGAGGCCCGAGAGCGAGCTTGGCAAGGCTGCCCTCTCGGCTCTCATCCGGATCTCCGTGTTCGCTCTGAACCAGTGGGGGGCTCGCAACCCGAGGATTCCCTTGACGATGAGCGAGGAAGAGGTTCAGAAAGAACTCGACAGCCTGGAGGAGAAGAAGTTATGCCCCAAAACTTTGTGCCGCGAGGAAGGTTCACCAACGGCTTCGAGGCCGGCATGGACGAGTACAACGACATCCCCGACGACGGACTCGCCGGCACGGAAGCGTTCGAGTCGGCCATGCAGGTCCACAAGCAGATCACGCCTGACGGGATGCAGATCCACTTCGTGGACAACGATAACAAACAGTTCGCCTTGATCGTTTCTTGGTCCGAGCTTGCGGCCCTGTCCGCTGGACAGAACCCGAGCGACCCTCGCATCGGTCTGGATGGTTGGCGAATCGTCCTCGACGACAACGGGAACAAGTTCCCCACCGTTGTCCATCGAACCGATGGATTCGAGGGTCGCGCTCACCCCAAGATCGAGGTCCACGAAGCCAGCGGCTACCTCCAGCAGGGCCGCGCCAGAGGCTTCCTGACCAGGGACCCGCACTTCCCCCGCGTCCTGGCCGCCGTCAAGGCCATCACGGGGCGCTGATGCGCAAGCCTCCTTATCCCTTCGAGAACTGGAGCTTCCGGTGGATCGAACCGCCGGAGCAGGACGCGCCCAACGCGCAGTCCGACCGACGCGACGCCGCTGCCAGCATCATGCATGGCTTCGTCAACGCCGGAGTGAAGCTCAAAGCGGGTAGGTCGCAGCGTCTGGTCGACGTCTTCAAGTTCATGACGGAGGGCAGGGCGGCCGGGAACCCGCGCTACAGCGAGTGCGTGGACTTCGCCGGGGGGATGCTGTGCTTCCTCGGCGTCCGGGACGACAACTTCGTCAACCGAGATGACGACGACCTCGACGGCGTGAAGGACACCAAGGAGAAGGTCGACAACGATTCGTGGTGGGATGTTCGTGGCGCTCGTGACTGGCGCATGGCCATGAACGTCACCCTGCTCCACCAGGGCTCGATCCAGAACGGGAGCTTCCGCAAGCCCGACCTGAACCTCGACATGGGCGACGTGTTCTTCGTCGATCTGGGAACAGGGATGGACCACGTCGGCGTGGTAGCGGGCAAGCCACAGGAGATCAGCTCCGGCGTCTATCGCTGCCCCACGATCGAGGGTGGACAGGTGGACGAGGTGGGCCAATGCTGCCTGCTCTACAACACCACGATCGCCTTGCAGCCCGGCGGAAAGATCACCATGACCAGGGACGGGAAGAAGCCCCGCGTCCTCGGCGGATACATCGACGTCACGGCTGTCCCGCTGTCCGCCCCTGCGCTCGTGCCGCCAGGATTCGTGGGTGGCTACGACGTGGTCGACTGAGGGTCGGGGTACAATGGCGGACACGATGTCCGGTACCAGCAAAGAAGCCGCCTCCAGGCTCGAAGACATTTTCGAGGAGTTCAAGTCACTGCCGCCGCAGGGGAGAGAGGAGTACCTCCTCAGGCTATACCAGGGGACGCTCCAGGAGCAGATCAGGGCGACCAAGGGCCACGACAAGCGGATCGACGACCTGGACAGGGAGGTGGGAGAACTGAACTCACTCCTGCGCAACTACGTCGAGTCGACGGGAGGAACGATCGCCAGGATCGATACTGGGATCAAAGAACTGAACGTCCACGTCGACAGCAGCTTCGCAGAGATCATGAAGGAGCTGGCCAACATCCGCACGGCACAGAAGGCAGAGGCGGAAGCCCGCGAGAAGCAAGACTCGATTCACGAGACCGAGATCACAGGCGTGAAGGAGCGCGTCGAGCTGACCGAGAAGAAGGTCGGGTGGGTGGCCAGCTCACTCTCAGTCGTCAAGGAGACCGTGACAACGAAGAATGTGGCCAAGGGCACCTTCCTGGCCGTCGTCGTGTCGATCATCGAGGCCGTCATCAAGAACTGGGACAAGATTCCTTTCGACAAGGCGCTTCCCTGATGATCCGCAACCGTTCTTCTCTGCAAGGCGACTCGCTGGGTGTCACACGAGGCATCCCGGGAGGACCCCACTGCATCCCGCAGGGAGCCCCCCAGCTCACGGATTCGCAGAAGAAGAACATCCTCCTCGATACGGCCGAGGAGATCCGCAAGTCCTTCGTTCGCTCCGGCGCCGACAAGGTGAAGTTCACCAAGATCAAGGTCGAGGACTGGGTCAGAGACAAGGACAGGCACTTCGCAGCCTGCCGAAACGACGGGAGCCTGATCGTTCTGGCTCACGACCTGGCCTTGATGCCAACCAAGACGCTGGCCGCCATCGTAGCCCATGAGTTCGGCCACGCCACGGACTTCTGCTACCCAGGATCCTTCCTTCTCCAGCGAGATGGGTCTCTGTACGTTCGTCCCCAGGGCCGAAGGTCGAACGATTCCGTAGCAATGGACGTGATGGATTACTGGGAAGGAAGAGATGCCGACTCCGTCGAGAAGACGGCCGACCTCATCGCCGAGAGGATCATGCAGATCCGCATCGGCTACTGTGGACCATGCACGCTACAAACCATTCTTACGGGAGCGCCAGAGGAGGCGTCCTGTCACAAGTCCAGGCCGAGGGGCCTCAGGTGAGGAGGACACGATGTCCTTTTTTACGAGACCCGGATACACGGCAGACAGCCAATCTACTCTGTCTCTCTACGTCCCTGACGGGGAGGACGGAGAGACCGCTTACTGCATTCTTGAGCAAACCTCATGGCAACTCGAGAAGACCAGCGTTGTTGCTCTAGGGCCAGACGCCATAGCCGCCAAGAGTGGAACGGGGAGGTGGATCAAAGTCGCCACGGGAAGCTCCGTACCCGTTTCTCCAAACTATTCCGACGTCGACCTTGACTTCACCTCCGGTCCATTTCAGCAGACGTCGGTCACCGTAACTGTCGCTGCAACTTGGGTGCAGGACACGATGTCCTTCTCCTTCCTTGTCCTCGAAACGGCCACGCACACGGCAGAGGACGCTGCGATCGAGAGTCTGACGCTGACCGTGGACTCGATCGTAAATGGTGTATCCTTTGACCTGATTGGCTTCGTTCAGAGCGGTACCAACGGTGTGTACCGAGTGCGCGTGAAGGGAACATGACATGTCGACTCAGATCCGTGGTGGAGTTTCAACGGTCATCGCCGAGACGGACGCGAATGGGAACCTTCTTGTAAACCCACCTGTCGATCAGGATCTTGCTGGATTCAACTGTACATCAAGCGAGATTGACCCAGGAACACCTACCGCATCGATCGCCAGGACCGTACGCCCCGACGACACGTCGGCCGACTACCGCAAGCGTGTTGGCGTAGATACGCCTCAATACTTCAGGATGCTCCCAGGCACGGCCGTCAACACGAACGTGTGGCAGCAGAACCTGACCACCATGACGGTTACTCAGTCTGGCGGATTCCTTCGCATGAATGCAGGCAACGCCGTAGCCTCTGGAAACGCGGCGAACGTATACACCTACCAGTTCTTCTCGCAGCAGCTCACGATGCCCATCTACTGCGAGATGGACGTCAAGTACGTTTCTGCGGATCTCCAGACGAACGTGACGGCCGAACTCGGGCTGATGAACGGTCCTACCGGCACGGCAGAACCAACGGACGGAGCTTTCTTTCGCTACCAGAACTCCATCCTATTTGCCGTTCTTTCCTACGGAGGAACGGCAGGCGAAATCCCTGTCGTCATCGACGCATCCCTTGTTCCAGCGGTCAACCAGACGGCTCACTACCTGATCGCGCTTTACGCTGACTTTGCGGAGTTCTGGATCAACGGGAGACTTGCGGCTCGGATCGATCAGCCCGATTCGAACGGAGCCCTCACGCTGAGCCCTTCCCAGCAGATCGCCTTCCGTCTCCGGAACACAGGCGTCGTCGCGAGCGCTGTCCAGCTCCACATCGCGAGCGCCGGAGTCGACCTGGGCGACGCTCTCTCCGGACAGCCATGGGGCGAGTGCATGGTCAACGGCGGGTACGGCTCCTGGCAGACCCAGGACGGAGCTGCCACCCCCGGCCAGACCGCTCTGTGGGCCAACAGCGCTGCTCCTGCTGCCGGAACGTTGAGCAACACGGCTCTGCCAGCGGCGTCCTACAACACACTTGGAGGTCTCTTCGATTTCAACGCTCCGGCCGGGGCTGCCACCGACTACATCGCCTTCGCATTCCAGGTTCCCGCTGGAACAAACGTATTGCCCGGCAAGTCTCTCTGGATCGATGAGATATCGATCTCGCTCTACAACGACGGGGCGGCCGTCGCGGTGACTACTACCCGTTGCGAGTGGGCCGTCGCGGTGGGGAGCACGGCTCTTTCGCTGGCCACGGCGGACGCAGCAACGACGAGGTCTCCCAAGAGGATGGCCATCGGAGGCCAGACACTTTCGGTGGGATTTGTGGCTGGAGAGGGGTGCAAGGAAGGCACGATCGTGAAGGCGTACAAGGACGGCCTCATGGTGGAGCCTGGAACCTTCCTCCACTTCATCCTTCGTGTTCCTGTTGGAACTGCTACCGTTGGCCAGAGGCTCAAGGGTTCGATCGGTTGCTCAGGGGAGTTCAGGTTATGGGTACGAAGGTCATCACGACGTGCGATAAGTGTGGGAAAGAGCGCATCTCTTCGGAAGAAATGTGGCTGAGCGGCTCCATGTCCACGGACGGAGGAGAGGCCCCGTCCCAGGGAGGAGGAGGCATTTACTGCTCCGTGTCTTGCCTCAAGGAGGCGGTCGACGCATTCCTCTCGGGGATTTCATCCCCGAAGGTAGAATGAGGACACGATGTCCTTTCGAACGAAACCAGGATACACGGCAGACAGCCAGGCTGAGATCACCTCGGATGTGCCCGACGACGAGGACGGCATCACCGCCTTCGCCATATCCGAACAGACAGCCTGGCAGCTCAGCAAGACCAGCTCTGCCACCGTTGGGACCAACGTCCTGGCGACAAAGAGCGGGACTGGCCGCTGGCTCAGGATGAGCCTTGCGACCGACAGCGCCTCTGCCTACGACGACTTCTTCTATGGCATGGGAGTCGACGGAGCTGCCACCTTTGCGGTGAACACGTCTCCTGGTGACACGAGGCAGTACACGACGTTGACCGTCAACGCCGGCATCCTTGTCACCTTGCCAAACTACGCCCTCCAGTGTTCCACGTCGTTGTCTCTTCTCGCCGGAGCGATCATTGCTTCGGATGGCACCTCGGGAACGGTCGATAGCACCTCGGGAGCTGCCGGCCTCGCTGCGAACCAACTCGGCGTGGCAGGAACGGCTGGAGGGTCGGGCGGTTCTGCCGGCAACAACGGGAGCAACGCGAGCGGTAGCACCAGGAGTCTCGGCGGACTGGGAGGAGCCGGAGGCAACAATCCACCCCGCACGGGAGGCAATGCTGGTCCCTTGGGTGCCATCACCGGGCTAGGCGTTTTTGACGTCTTCGGCCTCCAGTGGCGCAACGGCAGCCCAACATTCGTTCTGCCCAGCGGAGGCACCCCAGGTGGCGGTGGAGCCGGCGGTGCGACTGGGCCCGGAGGTGGCGGGGGGAGCGGTGGAGGTCTGCTGCTTGTCCGGGCCAAGGCGATCACGGTCGCGGCTGGAGCCCTCTTCCGAGCCAAGGGCGGGGCCGGAAGCAACAGGACGACCTTGGACGGTTCTGGAGGAGGCGGAGGAGGCGGAGGAGTCGTCATCGTCGTTTGTAACTCCTGGACGATGCCTGGAGGCGCTTCCTACGCAGACTTCTTCGACGTGACAGGGGGAGCCGGTGGGACGTCTGCCGGTGGTCTCGCCGGCAACGCAGGAAGCTCAGGGAGGGTACGCCTCTACGTAGGCGGCCAGCTCGTCTACTCTCTCAACTGACGTGGTAGGATTTGCCCCATGCCACACCCTCCACCCACCTTCGTCTCCATCTCCTGCGTCCTTCTGAGCCTCGGCTTCATGGGTGGCGTGTTCACGGCTTCCTGCACACCGCAGCAGGCCAAGGTCGTCAAGGACGCCATGCACATCGTCAACGAGGTTTGCGACCTCAAGGACGTCCTGCCCGAGGAGGCCGACAAGGTCTGCGTGACCGAGGACGAGCTTCGCCGGGCCCTGAAGGACATCGTGTCCGCTCGCAAGGAGGCTGGCTCTGCTGGTGCTGCCAAGGGCAGCCTGGTGGTCGTCCTGCCCCCGAAGGCGAAGTGATGATTCCGACCCCGCAGACGCATCCAGGACTGGGCTGGAGGGTCCTGGCGGGCACCGTCCAGACACCCCGAGGCCCCCTGAGCTTCAACTACCCCCACATCGCCTTCGCCATCCCCCAGAGCGAAGGTGGCGTCTACATCCACGCCATCAACACCAGGACGGGCGCCAGGATGGACCGTCCGTGCTCGCAGCCGGGCAGGGCACTGGCCCGCATCATCGACTGGGCACGGCAGTACGGCTGACGCGGGGGCGGCCGTACTTGTCGTTGAGGCTGGCAACCTTGTTCTTGCGAGTGATGGCGCGGAATCGCTTGGCAAGGAGCAGGCGTCCTCGGTTTGATAGCTTGTGGCCTTTTTTCGCCACGAACGAAGCGTTTCCATAAAGAGCAAAAATGGCGATTCGGTAAGCCCTTCGAGACCTGCTGCTAAGAGCCGCCATGGCAAGCATCTTCTTCGCGTTGAAGGTTGATCGACGAGTGATAGGAGTGGACTGGCCGACCCTTGCCTTTTGTGCAATCTTTGAGGGTGAAAGGACATGCTCTTCGTACCACACAGGGTCCACCATGGCGTAGAGCTGCGTCATGGGATGACGGATGACATCCCATATCCTTGCGCATGAAATGCTCTTCAACTCTTCCATGGAAGGCGCGTCCTTGGCAAGGATGAACGATGCTTCGGCGTCGAAGGTGCCATATTCAAATCTGGGTCCGTGCTTGCAATACCCTGTTATTCTGACCATCATCTCGCATTTGCTGCGCCTCAGCTCGATCCTGTCCCACTGAGACCGATGCCCTCGGATACGACGCTTTTTGCTCATGATCTCGGCCTCCCGTACTTGTCCTTCAGTCGTGCCAGCTTACTCTTGCGAGCGATGACGCGGATTCGCTTCGCCTGAAGAAGGCGCCTTCGATTTGAGAGCTTATGGCATTGCTTTGTCACGAACCCAGCGTTGCCGTGAACAGAAAAAAGAGCCAACTGGAAAAGAGCCAACTGGATAGCCCTCCTGGATCGTTGACCAAGGGAAACCTTCCTGAGCATCTTATGCGTGTCCAATGATCGACGATTGATCGGAGCAGACTGGCCACTTCTGCCTCTTTCGAGATACGAATGTTTTCTTATGAAGAAATCGAAGTACCACTTCGGATCGATCATCGCGTAGAGCTGGGTCATGGGATGACGCATGACCTCCCGCCGTCTTGCGCAGGATATGGATTCAAGAGCGTCCATGGATGGAGCATCCTTGGCAAGGATAGCTTTAGCCCTTCTGTCGAATGTGCCTTCGTTGAAGTAGAGTCGATGTCTGCAAACTTCGCCTCGCCTCAGCCTGCTCTCGCACTCTTTGCGACGCCATTCAATGCGGTCCCACTGAGACCGATGCTTGCGAATCCGACGCTTTTTGCTCACGACCTCGGCCTCCCGTACTTGTCGTTGAGGCTGGCCGCCTTCATCTGGCGTAGCTTCCTGCGGAGCCTCCTTGAGCGTCGCCGGCTGTTTCCGATGGGGTATTGGTCATAGGGACCGTTGGAGGAATCAGGATCTATGAGCGCGGAGAGGTCTCTGTAGGTCTTCCCTGCGCGATATACATGGCGCCTTCTGCGCGCCCAGGCTTTCCATCCGCGAGGCTGGATGAATCCTTTGAAACGGGTGTAGCTTCGCAGCTTTTCGAACCAAGCTGGTTCTATCAGAGCGTAGAGCTGCGTCATGGCATGGGAGATCGCCCTCCTTGTTCTCACGCAGGCTATCGATTCGATCTCGACCATCGATGGGCTGTCCGACCTGACGATTAGGTCAACGATTTTTATCATCTCTTGAAAAAGAGATGTGTCCAGCGAGGTGTGTTGACAAAAACCATTCTTGCGGAGGCTTGTCTCGCACCTCTCGCTCCTCCCATCGATCCTGTCGACCCTCGACCTTGCCTTGCGATGACGCCTCAACTTGCTCACAGGCGAAACCTCCCGTACTTGTCCTTCAGAAGCCTGAGCGCGAGCGCCTGCTTGAATCGGTTGACCCTACGGCAATACTTGCGAGCGTTGCCGATGGCCATGTCCCTTACCTTATGCATTTTTCTTCTCCACTTGAACTCGGGCAAGAAAGATCGACTGCTCATGATTTCTATTTTGTCTCTTATCCCAGCGAAGACGGAAGATACTCGCATCAAAACCTTGAACTTCCTGAGGTTCGACTTCCATTCCAAAATCCAGCATTTTTCCTTTATCAATGGTGTAGCCCGGCCGAATGATGGGGTACATTTAGGTCTCTTGACGGCCTTGACGTACGACACAGGATCGACGATCTGAAGAAAAAAAACAGTCGGGTGGCGGACGAACTCCTTGTACCTAGTACACTTGACAAGAAAGAGCGTACCAATGTCAGAGTTCGGGTTAGCAAGAATCTCGTCGGCTCGCTTTGTCGGGCAGCCATCATTCTTGGAGAGGACATGGTGTCCGCACTGTCCTTTCGTCACAAGAAGATGCAGGCATGTCTTCATCCGCCACAGGAGGCGACCATCCCTCGTCTTCCCGTGCCTCCTGCGGCGAATCTTCGACATCAGGACTTCTCTTCCTGAACCCAACCCTCGTCGCGAGCCTTCTTGTAGACCTCGGCCAGCGTCATCGGTCCTCTGGCTTGGAGCTTCTTCTCCGGAAGAAGGCGGCGAAGAACGCCCGTGGCAGTTTCCTCCTGGAGCGGGCCAACCCTTATGTGCCTGCTGAGGCGACCGTCTCGCAGGGCTGCCGCGTCGATGCTTGTGTCGGCAAGGTTCGATGTCACGAGGATGCGGATGTCGATGACGGAGCCGAGGATTCCGTCGCTCAGGTTGAGCAAGGAGGTGACCAGGCCAACAGAAGACGAGTCCTTCTTCCTGGTCTCGATGGCCTTGTCGCCGTCCTCCAGGACCAGGACCAGGGGCTTGCCGACGTTGTTCTTGTGCTCCAGGAGCACCGGAAGGAGCTGAGGTCCCTGCAACTGGTCGATGGAGGACGGGTCGATCAGCACGAAGTCGACATTCCCCTTCTTCAGGAGAGCGCGAACGAGGTGTGTCTTCCCCGTTCCTGGCTCCCCAGAGAAGATCGTCAGACGGCCGCTGGGGATTGCGGACACGATGTCCTTTTGGACGAAGTCGAAGCCCTCGACGACGTCAGGCTCGTAGTTTCCTCGGTCGAAGTCGATGCCGGCGAACCCGATCTGCCGGATGCAGATGCCCTTTAGAGGTATGCTCAGGAGGGCATGAACGGTGCCAAGCTCGGGCTGTGGCTCGGGTGGAGCAGGCTCGACTCGGATCGACTTGAGGTAGCCGACAAGCTTCTCGACGTTCGACCTTTCGTTGGACCATCCTTGAACGTCGATGGAGAACGTTCCATCCCCTTCCTCTCCTACGGAGAGCATCCCTCCGCACCTCTCGGAGAAGAAGAGAACGCTGGAGTCGAAGTCTTCGACCGTGCCCTTTTCGTCGTTGATGTCCAGGTGCCTTCGGACGATGCGGCATCCCAGAGAGCTGACGGCATCTTCTACCACCTTCTTCTTGTCGTCACGAAAGTGGACGTAGGAGTGGAACTTCAGCGCTGCGGGCCCGCCCTTCATCGCCTTGATGATGAGGGATCCTCCGAAGAAATCCTCGTCTGCGTTGTACCCGACAAACAGATGCTGAAAGTTGATATCGTCCATGTTCAGTCTCCTTCGAACCTTGTCGTGCTCGTCTCGATCAGGGCCTCGCCCATGGCATTCTCCATGGCCTCGACCCACTCCCGGTACGTCTTTTCATCATCCTCGTCGTCACGGTCTCCTTCTTGCTCGTAGGGAGCGCAGATGACGAACCGGCCTTCCCCTCGGATGTCCCAGCTCAGGCACCACTTCCCGTAGACTTTTTCCGTCTCCTTGTCCAGGTGAAGTTTCGTAGACGGGAAGAAGATCATCTTCCACTTGGTGCTGCCTCCCAAGCTTCTGTCATCGAAGGCGTCGTTGCCCATCGTCATCATGCATGGAGCCCATCGGAACAGGTAGACACGGTCTCTTTTGAGGTAGCGAAGGACGTCCTTCGCGAACCTCTCCTTGAGCGGAGAGAAGACCTCTCGCGGCATGTCATTGCCGGGCTGGGTTCCCTTGATGCGGATTCCCTTGGTGCTCAGCCACATGCAGTTGCCGCTGCGACCGTTGCCATCCTTGTGCTTCTCGCAGAAGTGGTCTTCGGTCGGTCGGTCGGAGCAGAGATAGAGCCACTCTCCCTTGTTCCTGCACTTCTTGTCGTAGGTGCAGAGCCCCGTGGGGTACTTCTTCTCTCTGCCTCCTGCGTACTGCCAGTCCCTGCGCTTGAGGTATTCGAGATGGGTCTCCCAGTCCTCGTCCGGGAACCCTCCGTAGCCCTTCGGCTGCACGGGCACCTTGAACTTCTCGAACATCGCTCTCAGGCACTTCTCGCAGATGCTGAAGCGGTAGGACATCATGTCCGACAGTCCGTCCGAGTCGGGGCCTCCGCTTACGCGGGCACCGGCCAGGCCCAGGGTGTTGCCACATTCGCCCACCATTCCCGAGCCGCACATGTTGCAGACGTACGACTCCGGGGCGACCACGATGCCAGTTCCATTGCAGTAGGCGCAGCCAACGGCCTTGTCGAGCTGGCCGCTCAGTCTGAACCCGTTGCATCCTTCGCAGGCTTTATACATCTAAAACTCCTTGCGTCCGCGGCGGGGATCGAACCTGCAACCTGTGGCTTAGGAAGCCGCTGCTCTTCCGGTTGAGCTACGCGAACGTTTTGCCTTGGTACCGCGATCAGGACACGATGTCCACCTTTTTCTTCGCACGCTTCTCGCCTCGGATCAGGAGGATGTGCGGGCGGTACCTCCCGTGATCCTTGTACGGCCCCGTCTTGCCCGAGGCGAAGCCGAGAACCTCGGCTGCCTTTTCGCGAGGCGTGCGCTTCTTTGCGAGCTTCCAGTCGACGCGGTGGACCTCGACGTAGGCCGCTCGCTTGCCGAGCACGAAGTCTTCGACGCCGCCCTTGCCGAACCACCGGACGAGCACGGTGGCCATGCGCTCTGCCCGATGCTTGTGGTGTGCAGGCTTCCCGCCGAGGCGGCTGGCCAGCCACAGAGAGCAGGCTGCGCGCTGTAGGATGGTGATGCGGTCGCGGACCTTCACGAGGATGTTTCCTTGTCGAGAATCGCCTCGTCGATCTTCTTGAGGCATTCGGGGCAAACCCAGCCTCGATCCTTCAGATTTTTCCACCCGCAGGCGCGGAAGGTCTTCGAAGCAATGTCCTTGGTGCCGCTTGTGTGATCCCAGTTGCTGCAATCGCACCACACGGTGTATCCGACTTCCATCTTTCCCATAGCACCCCCTGAGGGATTCGAACCCACGATCGCTCGGACTAGAGGCCGGCTGCCTTGCCACTCGGCCAAGGGGGTTGACGCCCCCGCGACCATCGCAGGGGCGGCGCCCGAAAAAAAAGAGAGAACGGTTCGAGCGCATGGATGTTGTATGACGGTCGTCGTTTCTTGTCAAGCAAGAAAAAGACGAAGGTTCCGGCAGAGCTTTTTGGCCCTGTTGCTGGGCAGCAGGGCGATGGCCGTCAGCTCGTTCTTGATGTCGGGGTCACGGAAGCCGATGGCATCCTCGCTCGTCAGCTCGGAGAGGGTGGCCAGCTCCCTTTCGTCTTCGACCGTGCAGACGACGACCGTGTTGCTCTCGATGCGCCACCGCTCCACCTCTTCGGGGGGCCGTGTCGTCGTCCACTCGACGATGGCGTGGGCGATCTGTGCCGCCGCGAGTCCGGCAGCGAGGTCGCGTCGGGTGATGAGGTACAGCTTAGACACTGGCGTACCTCTCCAGCTTGTCGTTGGCCTCTTCCTGCATGTCTAGAAAAAGGCGGATGTTGATAATGGCTTCTTTTAGAAGGCAGGACGACTTGTGCCCCTCATCTTTCGAACGTTCGCATCGAGGGCACTCGTAGGTTGGGTCGTCGTTCCGATGTCTACCTTCTATCTTCTCCCACTCGTGAGCCTGGGCTAGGTCGTAGACGACGCGAAGCTCGGCGACGGTGTCGGGGTGGAGAGGCTCGCTCATTGTGCGGCCTCGGCGAGCTTTGTGGGCTCCTCCGCCTCCAGCCACTCCTTGAGCCCCTTGGTGAGGTAGGCGACGACCGGCTCCTTCAGCTCGTCCTTGAAGATGCCGGACACGATGTCCTCGATCTTCTTGCTCAGGACTCGCGCGTAGGACTCGGAGTCGAAGCGGTGGGCCCCCTCGACCTTCACCAGCGGCACGCCGCGGAGGAAGGCGTAGGTGACGAGGAGAAGGCGGATCCCCGGACGGCACCGTACCGTGCGGTAGTAGTATTCCGCGAATGCCTCTCCAAGGCGTTGCGCTTCGTTTGGCCACTCGCAGTGCTTGCCGTTCACGACAACGGTGTTGGCGCGCAGGTGGCGCTCGTAGTCCTTACTCGCGCGCTGCTTGTCCGCAGCGGCGATGATCTTTTCCTTCAGGTCGGCGATGACAACTTGCTTGCAGGCTTCGAGCTTCTTCATGGTGTTCCTCTTTCCCGTTGATCTCACATTCTTGCGAAGGTTGCAACGGGTTCGAGGAGGGTCTCGGGCTCGGGCGGCGCATCTAGGACATGCGAGAACCTTTAGCGTCGGCGCTTGGGGCTGTCAAGATCAAACCCGCCATATCAGCCACGCCCCCACCAGAAGAAGCCCGGCGTAGCCCCAGACGTCAGCCTTCTTGACTTCGTTCCTTCGGAACTTCTTGGGGTCGTAGGCCCAAGCCACCAGCGCCAGGCCCCTGCGGCTGTAGCGCTTCTTCTTCGTGTCCCACAGCTTCTCCCGGTTGTTGCGGGCCTGGGCGAGGTGGCGCTTGACGAAGTTGTTGCGGCGGCGCCGCCAGTAGGGCGAGAGCTTCGAGAAACGTCCGCCTGCCTTGCGGTACTGCCGCAGGAACCCCCTCGGGCCGCGGGCCACCTCGCTGACGTGGCGTTTGACCATCTCGGGTCGGAGGCGGTCGATCGCGGCGATGGACATGTAAGGCTTCTCTGCGGACATAGTGTCCTACTTTAGCAGGAGCACATCATCGCCACTCAGTTTTCGGCCAGCCTTCTCGGTGTTGAGGAAGCTGTAGACGCGAAGCTTAGCCTCAAGCTCGGTCATCTCCTCGGGCCACTCCTTGCGCTTCTCTCTCAGTTCTTCGACGCACTCGTAGCAGATGTACCCTCGGCCTTCGACCATATTTCTGCACATGATCGAATCGCATCCGTTTCTCGAACAAGGCATGATGACCATGACTATTTTCTCTCCAGGTAAGCGCCGTTGGTGGCGATATCCATCTCGTCTGTAGGAACCCCGAGGTGCTTCATCCTCTCGGACAGAAGCTCGCCTCGGAAGCTCCCATCCCACCCGTGCATGATGATCGCGCGGACCTTCCAGCCCGACATCATGGCGAGGTGCGCCTGCATGGCCAGGTGGTCCATGGCCACCTCGTCGCAAGGCTTGTGGCTTGTCCAGGTGTCGAACAGCTTGTCCTCGTACCCAGAGGCGGACATCGTGTCCGCTCCGGGCGGCGCGGTAGCGGTCACCTTGCCGTCGAAGCAGAGCTTGGCGTGGATCATCCCCAGGTCTCGCGCAGCCTTCGCGGCCAGGGCGTCGGGCGTGCCGGGCTTGGGGCCCGTGAGCACCATGCCGCCAGGACTGGCCGGCTTGATCCGGTTGCGCATGATGACGAAGGACCTCTCCCAGGCGTCCTTGAGTCCGGAGAGGACGTCGCCGCCCACCACGACGAGGTGGTAGACGGAGGGACGCGGGAGGCGGATGTCTTTCACCCTACCTTGGCGGAGATGACCTTGCCGCCGAAGGTTTGGATGTTGACGCGGTTGGCTTTGTGGTCGCAAGTTACGACGAAGTATTTCCCGTCCCTGGCCGTCAGGCGAAGGATGTATCTGGCGGCCTCGATGGCCTTCTTGGCGTCTTCTTCGGACATGCCAATGAGGCCGGAGAGAAAGTCGTCTGGAATCTTGTGCATGTTCTGCTCCTCGTAGGACACGATGTCCTGTCTTTGATTCACCTTGTCGGAAGCCTCTTCCACCACGCAATGCCATCGTTCGGCACCGATGTGTACAACCAGAACGTTTTGCCATCGACGGTGGGGACGGCGGGTACGCGCCAGCCGATCTGATCGGTCTTGAACTGGCTCTTGGCGTCCGGGGCGCACCATTTGCCGTGCTCGTCCACCTCGCCGCCGCGGCCATCTTTCGCCACGGCGCACTTGGCGCAATAGAGGTGCTGGCTATCCACGAACGTCTGGTATTCGCGCCAGAGCTTCACGCCATGGGCGCCGCAGGTGCCGCAAGCGTATCCGACTGGCGCTCCTTCTTCGTAGGAGAAAGGGGAGATATTTATCGTCATTTGCGAACCTTCGCTTTCTTGTCAAACTTCATCTTGAGATTCGAAGCGGCCTTGCGCGCCTGCTCCTCCGGCCCATCGACGTCGCACCAACGCATCGCCAGCGTGTGATCCGAGGTCAGCTTGGCGAGGGCCTCTCGGGTCTCCTTCGGCATCGACTGGACGACGATACCTGGCTGCCTGTAGCCATCGGAACCTGTCGCTCATGGCGGCAAGAATGGTCAACTCTAGGGCGTCTGAGGGGGTCATCGTATGGGCATGGGCCTGGGCATCAGATTCCCAGGCAGATAGAGTGGGTGCGAAGGGTGGCCGTCTTTGGTCAGGCGCAAGGCGTGAGGCACGGTATGCGCGCGAAGCATCTTCAGCACCTCATCGCCTCGTCCCCACTTGGCCCCGTGTGTGCCCCACGCGCACACCACGAGGTGTGCGCGTCTGGCGGAGTCGAGGATGGCCTCGTCGTTTTCTGGTCCGATGGCCTCGTCTCTGGTGTCTGGCAAGTTGTTCGGGTCTCCGTCTCGCCAGGCGTACAGGTTGACCACGACCAGACCGCTGTAACCCCACAGGCGCGCGAAGTTGACGCAGCGACGGATGGTTGGGTCGTCCTGGCTGGCGTCTGCTGTGCTGGGGTTGAGCATGACGAAGACCACGGTCTTGCCGTCTCCCCACCGCCTCTCCAGCGTGTATCGATAGTGTCCATCTTCCGATAGCTTGGCTGAACTAATCATCGGCGGACTCCAGGCGAAGGAGAGGGAGACGACCTCGGCGCGGAGACCGGCGAAGTCTTTGGGCTCGGCGAAGGAGAGGGCCTCGAAGCCGGCGAAGTGCGCGAGCCCGAGGAGGTCTTCGTCGACATGTACTTGCCCGTGCTGGTGCGGACGACGGGGAGGCCCGTGCGGCGTGACTTCTCGACGCTGCGGGTGTTGCCCTGGGCGTCCGTATCGAAGTCGATGTAGACGTCGCTCTCGTCGATGTCCTCGTCGTCGGACTGTTCTTCGTAGGCGTGCGCCCCGTCGCTGCTCGACACGACGAGAAGGGCGAACGCCGAGATGAGGCCGATGACGCCGAAGATGAACATCAGCTCCAGCAGCGTGAGTCCGCGTTGCTTGACGGTCATGGACTATTCTCCTTGATCTGCTCTCGAATGGCGTTCCTTGCACTCTGCCTTTCGCGCCGCTCTGGCTGGCGACGGCAGGCTTTCAGCTCTTGCTTTGTCTTTGTTTTGTGCCTTCGATTCTCCAGAACCACCTTCCAGCACTTGATGGACATCTTGCTCAACATCAGTGCCCCTCCTTCGCGCAGTCCTGCATCTCCTGGCAGTCCAGAGAGCGGGCCACGCACGTCGCGTGGGTAGCGCCGGGGCGAAGCTGCTCGACGTCGTTGCAGCGCTTCGTGCATTCCTCGACGGTGACGTTGACGCGGGTGGGGCACTCGGCCTTCAGCTCCTCACGGCGCTGGCAAGCCGCTGCGCACGCCTTGTCGGGCGGCGGTGCGGGTGGACGGGGGCGCTCGGGTCCTTTGCAGGAGGCGAGCAGGAGGATGATAGCGATCGTTCTTGTCATGATAGATCCTTGAGGCTATGTATTACCGCATGAAGCCTCTTCGCTGTCAAGATCACTTTGGCCAACGTGTCGCCGTCAAGCTTCGCAAGCAGAAGCACAAGCTGCTGCTGCGTCACCTCGGGGGTTGGGTCCGAGTAAAGGCCGCTGCCTTCTCCAACCTCGGAGAGAAAACGTTCCGGATCCTCGGCCTCGACAGAAAGGTCGACGGGTGGAACGGCATCCTCAGTCTCGTCTCCATCGTCTACCCATTCCTCGCCTTCCACTCCGGGCTCGTCTACACCATCGCCGGCTTCTTCCTCTACGTCTTCTGTCTCCTTTTCACTCTCTCCCAGGCGTTGGCCCTCCTTGTCTGTCGGCTCCGGGATCGGCTGATGGAATGAAGACCTGGAACCAGGAAGCTTCACGTTGAAAGAGTAGTCGCAGTCGGCCCTTGTGCAGTAGACCAGGATACCTTCGCGGGCCAGGCGCGATCCGCACGTTCCGTTCGCGGCCTTCTGGGGGCATCGCTGGTTCTTGCAGATGCGGATCGCCTCTTTGATCTTCGCCTGCTGAGCGGTCTTGTCGGCAGCGTCCAGCGTCGAGCACCTGGGCGAGTGGTATTTTTTCGGGCTGAGCTTGTCGCACTCGAAGTACGAGTCGCACTTGTCGTAGGCGCACTTGCGCTCTTCCATCTCGCCCGACTTGAGCCTGCCGTGTCCGTCTGTGGTCACGATTTTTTCTCGTCGCTGAACATGTCGTCGACCAGCTCTCCTCTGGCCATTGACATGGCGATAGCGTTGTAGATCATGTCGACACGCTCGAACTGTGACCTACGAAGAACAGCCCTCTCCCGGACGTTCTGCAAAAAGTTCAGAACGACCTGCCAAGGATCATAGCCGCCCGTCTCGCAGTCTCTCGCGAAGCATCTCGTGTAGTTCGTCTCCTTCGTGACGATCTGAAAAGCCAGGCTTTCACAGCCCTTTGCCAAGGTAACTTGGTGCTCAATCGTCGATCCGATCATCTCGACGGTTTTGGAAAGCTTCAAGGGACGGCCCTCACGACGGTGAGATCCCACGCCTCATCGACGAAGTCGCGGTGGAAGAGGCACCTGCCTTGGTAACCGAAGCCGAGGCCCCAGGAGTTCTGGACGAGGAAGAAAAGCTCGCCTGACATGCGGACGTATCCGACGATCGACATGGCGTGATTGCCTGCCCAGTCGCTGGTGTCACGATCGTTCAGATACCAAGGCTCTCTTGGGGACCACGGATCTTGATGGTGGGAGAACACGGCCTCGTTCCCCAGCTCGCAGAAGTTCTTCGTGACCCTCCACGCTCCACCCACGGCGTAGCCCTGGTTGATGGCGGACATGATGTCCGTCATGCGGCGGTCCCCCGTCTCTTCCAGACCGTACCACCCCTCAACCTGGAGGCGCTCGCCCTGGCCAGCGATGAGACCATCGAAGCCGATGTCCTCGTTCAGCCTGGAGAAGTCCCAGGGGCACTCGTCCTCCCGGATGGCGCCGAACTTCATGGCCTGCTCGAAGACGGCACGGAAGTGGGCCCCCGAGTTCTGGAGCGGCTCGCCGGGGCCGAAGATGTCGTAGCGGCCGAGCGTCCAGAGACCGCGAGGGCTGGAGCGGTAGCCGATCTTGCCCTGCTTGCGGGCCGCTACGTCGAGCAGGACGCTCGCGGCGAAGCCTGTGCAAGCCTGGGAGCCTCCCTGGTCGAGGACGGGCGGGAAGGGGAAGACGCTGGCCATCTGCGGCAGGTGAGCCGACGCTGCGATCACGTCGGGGACGAAGGGGCGAGAGGGGCGGGAAGTGTCGAGGTAGTATCCGGTGGTTCGCATGTCATACACCATTGACAGGCGGCATAAATCTTGTCAAGATAAAAAGATGCGAGTTCTCGTCGTCTCGGGTTCCAGGTCCTTCGAGGGCATCACGAAGAATGGCATCGTCGAGGTTCCGCTCGACAGGGAGAAGCGTTTTGCCGGACTGAACGCGCTATACGAGGTCATCCACGAGTGGATGGACGTGAAGCCTGTCGAGCCACATGTCCTGGTCAGCGGCGAAGCCGAAGGCCCAGACAAGTGGTCGCTCGGATTCGTCGAGAGCAGAGTTCGACACGCCGAGCTGACCAGGAAGCCTTGCCTGTTCACCCACATGCAGATCCGCTGCGACGGCCGCACGATCACGCGGCCCGACCAGTCGGTGTCGCTGTGGTCGAACGTACCCGTTCACCCTCTCAAGCGCAACGAAGAGATCACCAGCGTGGCCGCAAAGTTCAAGGCAGACGGCCACGATGTCCAGTTCATCTGCCTGGTCGACACCCGCAGCAAGAGCGGCGGCACGATCACCCAGTTCCGGCAGCTCAAAGAAGCCGGCATCCCAGGTCTTCTCAGGCATATCTAGGAGGTTTGCCATGATTCGTTTTCAGTACATCACCAACGAGGAGACGGTCGACGCCGTCTTCTTTCAGACAGGGCTGATCGCAGACGAGAAGGGTCGCATCTTTCGTGGCATCGACGAGTTGCAGAGCAGCTCGATCAATATACGCATCTTCGGCTGTCCGTTCCGCGGCATGATGGACGTCATCATCGAGCTGATGAGGATGTGTCCCGTCAACGTCGACCCCGGCGCCAAGCAGTACCCGCGCATGTTCATCGACGACGGCGACGGGTTCGACCACTTCGTATTCCTCACGTCCGAAGGTCATGGCATCGCCTTCACGGACGGGGATCCGGACAAGGTTATCCGCCTGTACGACGAGTGGGACACGGTGAAGATCATGGCCCTCTACGGCATGTGGGATGATTACAAGAGGGGCGTCCTGGTCCACTGCAAGGACGAGGCCAAGAAGGTTTCGTAGTATCCTGCGGACACGATGTCCTCTCGTGTCCTTCTGATCTGGGGCGGCCCCGTTTTTGCCGACACGCCGAAGAAAGTCCACTGGCCCGAGGGGATGCAGGTGGACATCTTGCCCGTCACCGGCAACGGTAGCTCCTACTTCGGCCAGCTCGCCGAGTCGTACCGGGACGCGGAAGGTCACATCCTGCGCAACCTCGTCGCTGCCAAGGGGCGCAACCTGGCCGACTACGACAAGGTCGTCCTCGCCGGGTTCTCCGCCTTCCACGGACTGGCCAGCTCGATTCTGGACGCGGACACCAGCGAGGTGGACGCCATGATCTCGCTCGACTCTTGTTTCAGCGCCATCAACGCTCCGGCGAAGCGCGGCTACCAGAAGTTCGCCCAGAAGGCGGCCATGGGCGGCGGCCTGTTCGTCCTGACCATCGGCCCAGGGGGCGGGCCAGGCAGCGGAGCAACGCTGGGCCCTGGCGGCGTCGACTTCTCCTCGGCCTACGACTGCGTCATGGAGTCGGTCAAGGGCGCGTGGATGCTGGTCTCGTTCACGCCTCCCGACACGCTGCCCGCGCCCGACAAGGCGCTCAAGTCGGGCGGTCTCATCGTGCTCGACTACCGCCGCTACCGGCACGACCAGCACATCAACGAACTCGGGGTGCCTATCCTCCAGAGCTACCTTGTGCCCTGGCTGGAAAGCACCCCGTGGGTGACGACGCTGGTGGTCGTCGGATCGCTCGCGGCGATTGCCTGGGCCCTGCTTACTTGACGTTGTTGATGCCGACGCCAGCGACGGGCGCTTCGGCCTTCGAGAACCTCGACACGCAGGACAGAGCGCAGAACGCCTTCAGTTGGTCCGGCCGAGGCACCGCCTTTCGGTCCTTGCCGGAGCCGGTGGCGAAGGTGCCGCTGATCTCTTGCGTGTAGTAGGGGAGCTTCTCGCTCAGGGTACGGCCGCAGCAGTCGCAGTTGTCGTGGGTCAAGGCTTTACCTTCTTGAACTCGTTGAAGTTGGGCTTGCTGATGGCTCGGGCGTAGCCTGAGCTGTCGGTGGGGATGATGGTGATGGTCTCTGGGTAGCTCTCGGAGACGCGGTAGCGCCTGCCGTCTTCGCCCTCGACGACGTCGCCCTCTTTGAAGGGCAGGGAGGAAACGTGTGTGACAGTCATATCAGAACACCGACTCCCCTGCGCCGGCCTTGACGCGCGCCTTGCGGAAGTAGACGAGGCAGTCGGGGTCGATCGACTTGCCTTCGAACTCGCGAAGGACCTTCATCTCCCTGACCGTTTCTCCCTTGAGGTGGAGCATGATGCACTTGAGGAAGAGGAGCGACTTCATCAGGCGGCCGATCTCGCCCTTGTCGAAGGTCGTCTTGTGGTCGCCGTCGAGGATACGGCGAAAGTGCCAGGCGCCCGTGTGCTTGATGAGCCCGTCGTTCTCCCTGACCTGGCGGATCATCTCCTCGATCTTGGTCTTGTCCACGGGGATGGCGTAGGCCACGGCGGCAGCCGATGGCGCGACGGCGTCTTTGCCCAGGGCCTGATAGGCGGACATGATGTCCGCACCCGACTTGACGAAGATTTCCTCGGATACGCTCTCGTAGTCGTCGGACCTGACGGTGTCCATCGACAGAAAGAAGAGGGCCCTCGCGTAGGCGGAGAAGCGGGTGCCGAGGCCCTTGGGGACGACGTGGCGCATCTCCAGGATATGGCCGTGTTTGCGCGTGGTGCCTCGGTCGACGCCCTTGCTGCACCCGGCCTCCGGGTAGCGGG
>CAZUVH010000012.1:0-30413 GCA_964623775.1 uncultured Candidatus Saccharibacteria bacterium
AACAAGACGGCCGCTCTCCTTGCCAGGATCGAGAAGTTCAAGGCCGAGAACGGGGCTTGAAAAATGGAGTTCGACGTCTTCCCGCGATTCATCGAGAACTACACCGACTCCCCCCGTGAGGCCGAGAAGGCGGACGACGTCGTCAACTCCGGCGTATTCAGCCCCAACCGTGCGTCCGTCCACAAGGAGGACGGCGTCTTCGCCGACAACGTCGCCCTTCCCGGGTACGTCGCCCGCGAGAACCTCATGGGCGGCAGCGAGGTCATCGACAAGCAGACCGGCACTCCCATCGAGGTGTACGTCACGGGCGCGACCAGCGCAGCCCAGTACATGCCATCGACGCAGCCCAGGTACCCCTGGCCTGATCGGGACGGCTACCTGGGTGGCGCGGTCGACAAGGCGAGGGCTGCGGACTTGCAGCGCTTCCCGAGGTCGGTCGACATCTCCGACATGCCGGCCGACTTCCTCGGCCCGGTGACCCAAGACTACGCCTTCAACCCTCCCCCCGTCATGGGACCGGCTCGCGCGCTGAGCGGGTTCCTGGAGGAGGTCAGCAACACGCAGCTTCTGGTGGGCGCCGTCGTCGGCGGTCTGCTCCTGGCCTACCTCACGAGGAACTCCTGATGTACTACGGGATCCAACCCTACGGCAGGACGCATCTGCCTCCCGCCGAGATCAACCCGGCCATGGGAGAGATGGACCAGTCGTCAGCATGGGAGGCCATGAGGCTCGCCTACGGAGTCATGGACCTTGGCGCGATGATCGGAGCGGGGTACCTGACCCGGAAGGCCGGGTACGGCTGGCTTGCAACGATCGGCGTGGCCATCGGGACGTCCGTCCTTCTGGGAGTAGGCGACGCGGTTACTGCCATGGTGGCCTTCCCCGTCGCAACGCCCCTGGGAGCGGCCTACGTGGCCTACAAGATCAACGAGGCTCGCTGATGGCTCTACCCAACATCCCCCAGACGCCTATCCAGGGCGCGAACTTCCCGGGCCGCAACCCGTGGGCCACGACGCCTGCGGCGGCGCACGCCATGCTGCACCCAGGTCGCGAGATTTCGCAGTGGTCCGCCATGGACTACATGCTCGCGCTCAAGGGGGCCAACAACCCCTACTACCTGATGCAGAAATACTGGCCGGCGGGAGCCGACCAGGCAGAGGCCCTGCGCGGACTGGGCGCGAGCGAGGAAGACGGGCTCCTGGCCGCCTTCGCGGTGGCGGCCATCGGCCTGCTGGTGGTGGGTGCGACCGTGCGAGCGGTGGCCGGGTACCAGGCGGGCAAGGCGGTCGCCCCCACGGGCGCCGAGAGCGTCGCCCCCTACGCCATCGCGGGGGCCCTGTCGGGCCTGATCGCGGGCCCCCCTGGCATGGCGGCGGTGGCTGCGGTGGCCTACTACAACGAGAGGGGCTGAGCCATGGACGAAGTAGAGGACTACAACAGCCCGGGGATCTTCGAGGGAGCAGCAGGGTTCGATGGCTTCGGCGAGGACGTGCCTGGCGTACCGGACACGGTGTCCGCTCCCCCAGCTCCCCCCATCGAGCCAGTCACGCATCCGCCTCCCGCGCCCACAGGAGCTGGCCAGCCGCAGCCCATGCCTCCGATGCCGCAGCCTGCTCCTCCCGTCGAGGCCCCCTCCAAGGGGTACTTCGATTGGTGGACGGCCGTGGACGTCGCCTCAGGGGCGGCCGTGGGGTACGTCTCGGCGAAGGACCCGAAGGACCGCGCCAGGAACGTTCTTCTGTGCTCCGTGGCGGCGGGTCTCTTCGGGTCGCTGGGCCTCGGCGTCGCCTGTTGGTGGATCGTTCGCGACCGAGGTCGGTGATGTACGTCGCGCTGTCGGCAGACCCTATCAAGATATCCGGGGCGCGGCCTCCGCCGATCCAACCTCAGCCTCCCACGGAGGAGAAGAAGGACGATCTGGTACCATCATGGGCCAGAGGCGTGATCGCGATCGGGCTGGTTGCCGGGACCCTGGTGTTCCTGCTCAGGGTCGCCGAAGAGCAAGAGAAGTTTCTGTGGAGATCGAGGTAAACACATGAGCAGCCTGAGCGGAATCAGTCTTGGCGGTGGCCCTTCCCTGGGGCGAATCAACGGTTGGTGGGACGACCTTGTTGGGAACGAAAATCCCACGGTCGTAGGCACCAGTTCTGGCGGCGACTACGCCAAGCAGAGCCCCGGCGCTTTGCCTCAGATCCCCAACGGATCGGGTTGCCCCTCCGGCATGGTTCCCGACCCGGTGAATCCTTCGCAGTTCTGCATCTACGACGCGAAGGCGCAGCAGACGGCGGCAGGATGCGTCTCCGGCACGGGCTACGACCCCGTCACCGGCAAGTGCGTGCCCAAGGAGTGGGGCGGCATCCAGGCCGGCGTGTGCCCCACCGGGCAAACCACCTACAACGGGAGCTGCGTACCCGTGAAGCCGTGCCCTGCTGGGTACAACTGGGCGCTCGACTCGCAGAAGTGCGAGAACGCCTACAGCACCAAGCCCGTGACGGGTGGCGGCGGCATCCTGCCCAAGCCCCAGCCCGTCCCGCCGGAGCCTCCGCCCGTGCAGGAGGGGTCCTTCCCCATCGTCCCTCTGATCGCAGGCGGCCTGCTCATCACGGCGATCGTCCTGGTGATCCGCAAGAAGCGCCAGCAGAGCGGTTACCAGGCCAACGAGTTCGATCAAGAAGTGGACGTCTGACATGTACCGATTCTTCCGAGGAATGCGAGGTCTCGGCGCGGGGGAGTGCCCGTCCGGGTACACTTTCGACGGAGCCCAGTGCCAGCCGGACGCCTACGACTGCACCACGCCCTCGGGAGCCCGCGGCAAGCTGAACGCCAGCGGGGGATGCGACTACCTTCTTCAGCCGGCTCCCTACCTTCCTTCGAAGCCTGCGACGAACACGGCCACCAAGCCGGGGACTTCGAGCGGTCTTCCTGCCAACTTCCAGCAGCCGTGCAAGACCCCTTCGGGTCTCCCTGGCGTCATCGCATTCGACGGATCCTGCTTCTACATGGGAGCAGGGGACCCGTGTGGCAACGGTGGCATCTACGACTCGCTGGGCAACTGCATCAACGAGAAGGCTCCCCCGGTCGTCACCAAGCCTCCGCCCTTGACCGTCAACGCGACGCTGACGAAGTCGGATCGTGACGCAGAATGCCGGAAGTATTACGGCTCTAACAGCGGCGCCATCTTTCACAACGGAATCTGGAACTGCAACGTCTGTGGTGCCGATGAGGTGCTCGACCCATCGGACAACCTGTGCATGTGCAAGCAGGGCACCGTGAGGAAGGTGCCAGGGGACACGATGTCCCCCTGCGTGCCGAAAGTGAATCCTCAGCCTCCGCCGGCCCAGGCAGGCTTCGATCTCAAACCACTCGCCGTTGTGGGCATCGGCATCGCTGCGGCAGCACTGCTGTACCGCGCGTTTCGAAAGGAAGAGGTGGCATCGTGAGCACGCTTCATGGCCTGTCTTTGTCGGGTACGAGCCTCGGCATCTTCGACTGGGACTTCATCGACATCACGGGCTCCGGTTCGCCTCTTTCGACCCCCAGCGTGACGGTGACGCAGGGGCAGGCCGACTTCGGCAACTGCACGCAGTCGGAGGAGGCCATCTGGGCGGCCACGGGACCTTACACCCCCAGCAAGCTGGTGGGGTGCAAGGACATCGTGTCCGGCAAGAGCCGGTACTTCGACCCGTCCTACCCTGGGAGCAGCCCTTGCCCGAGCGGCCAGTGGCTCAACCCCTCGGGCAAGTGCGAGGGTCCTGCGACTTCGCCCGCGCCTTCTCCCAAGCCCGCTACCACGGGAGGCGGGGGCTACGTCGCCCCCAAGCCCGCTGATGCGCCTCCTGCCCCCGTGGAGGTCGGGATGTCGACCACCTCCAAGGTGGCCGTCGCGCTGGTCGTCTGCGCCGTGGGCCTGGTGGGCTACAAGGTGGCCAAGAAGCGCGGATACGTGAGCAACGAAGGGTACTTACCATGGTCCTCGCCACCTACCCCGGCATCTACTCCAGGCTCCTGGTCTCCCCCGCCTTCCGTCGCCCTGCCATCGTGCAGTCGACGGCGGGCGCTGTCGTGTCGCTGGAGCAGCAGATCGCCCTGGTGGCCGCTGCCAAGGCGGACGTGGAGACGAGGCTATCCAGGTACACCAAAGCGCTCACCATGGACCGGGACTCGGCCTCCAGGGCCATCCGGTCCATGAACGCCTGGGCCAACGACTTCGGCCCGAGCGTGGCCAGCCTTCCCCCTGATGCCGCCATCCCCGAAGGGGAGAGGCCCAGGCTGCCGGCGCAGGAGGCGAAGGACATGGTGTCCGCTTTGTTCTTCGACGGGTCCTACGGCTTCCACTTCTACCTCAACGGCACCATCCAGCGCGAGATTGCGGAGGGTCGATGGACCGAGGCGGAGGCGATGGAGGACCTGGACGGCAGGATGCGCGCCTTCAAGCTACTGACGGCCATGGATGAGGACGGGGGACTGTCGAGGATCTACGGTGGATCCATCGCGGGGCTGGGGCTGGAGCCTCTGACGACGTCTCAGGTCATCCTCATCGTCCTCGTTGTGGCCGCCATCGTGGGCGGCCTGACCTACCTCTACTTCGACAAGAGGGACGCCAGGGAGAAGCAGTGGGACGCCCTGATGAAGCTCTGCGAGGCCGCCTCCAAGACCGGCGACAAGCAGGCGCTGGAGCAATGCGCCGAGGCCATCAAGCCTCCGCCTCAGCCGGCCGACCCCATCCAGACGGCAGTGCTGGTGCTGGGCGGGGTGTTGGCGCTGTACGTGGTCGGTTATTTCGTGTTGCCGAAGTACGTGGCGGCGCGGTAACATCCGAAGGATGAAGCAAGGATACTACGCGATCATTCAGTTCCGACCCGTTCCCGAGCGCGAGGAGGGCATCAACGTCGGGATCATCACCATCTGCGATGGAAAGAGGCTCGCTCGCGGTATCAACAAGGATGACGCGAGGAAGGCTCTCGCCGCCAGGCTCCCCAACGTGAGGGACACGGCTTGGCTATCGGGTGACATATCAAGCCTCTTCAACAGGCTCATCGAATCCGATGTCACCACCTACGAAGGTCTCTGCAAGTTCGCTTCGTGCGAAAGCGGCCAGCTCGTCATTCTTCAGCCGAGGTCTTGTGCCTTCGAGGACATGGAGAAGGAAAACTGGGAGCTTTGGCAGAAGCTGGTGATGCCGATTTAGCGCCAGCCGTACACGCGGACGGTGACGACTCGAAACAGATCCGAGTCGGATTCGGCGACATAAAGGATGTGCCGCAGCTCTCGAAAGGCTTTCGTCCTGTCGTGGAATCTGGTGATTCTATCGCCACCCTCTTGTCTTGTTTGCCAAGTGAATCCGAACGGATTTTTGCACAGGTAGACGGGATCGTCCGAGGATTTTTTGTCCCCAAATCGCACGACGTAGTACGATTCGATGAGAAAACGTTGCTTCTTTTGCATGTAACCTCCTGCCGTATACGCGAACGGTAACGACGCGGGCTCCGTGGTCGAAGGAAGTATCGTAAGTCTTCCTGAGAGCCCTCAGGACGGATCGAGCCTTACTCTTGGCGTGGAACTGCCAGCGAGGCATGATGTTTTTGTGTCTGAACCGGAACTCAGGAAACGAGGAGTTGAAGGTGAAATACCTCGGCGTTGTCCAACCAGGAAGCATGACTCGTATGACGTAGTACGTCCGAGCGAGTACGCGCTTCTTCTCGGACATGTCAGTCCTCTCCCTTCGAGTCGAAGGAGAACCCGTCAGCCACGGCATCATCGATGACGACGAGGCTCCACACGGCCTGGTGAGCGTCAACATCGCGACGATGCTCCTCGGCCATGTGCTCGACGTCTTCGAGTTCGGCCTTGAGCCTCCTGGCCTTCTCCTCGCACTCGGAAGCTTGCTCTTCGTAGCCCTTCTTGTGCCGAAGGATCATCTCCTCAATCCTCTTGCGCTCCTTGGCGCCGGCCTTGCGCTCGTCTTCGAGCGCCTTCTTCAGCCGGTGGAACTCCGCGAAGATGCGATCCTGAATCTGCTTGGCGGTTCCGTCCCGAGAGATCCCCATCTCCTCCGCGACGACCTGAAAGGTGACTAGGGTAGCGCAGTCCATGGCATCATTCTTGGCGAGATCGAAGGTGCGCTCGCAGAAGTCGTACCCCTCGCCGATGGCCTGAACGATGGTAGCGCGAATCCCCCGTTCGTCATCAGGAGTGATGGACAGGAAGGTCCGAAGGTCGCCTACCCCTACGCGAGTCGTTACCGAACCCTCCCGGACCACGAGTCTGTTGGCGACGCTCCTGGCGAAATCCGAAAAACCGCTGATCCTTGGCATGTCGATCTCCTTGTTTTACAAACAACTAAGCTACAGCAAAAGGGGAAGTGGGTCAGGAAAAACGGTGGCTTGCCAGAGTCCGAACGGCGTCGTTCCCTCCTGGGCGTACCCTTCGATCAAAGAGATGACTTCACCGGCTGCGACCTTGTCCCTTGAAAGGGCCTTGTCAAGCTCGGGGAGGTGTACCTTGGATGCAGCCTGATCGATCGCCTGAATGTGGAGGTGAGGGCACCATCCACCGTTCCTCTCGACTCCTCCGATCCGTCCGATCAGCTCTCCTTTCAACCTCGACGAGGAGCAGAGGTGTTGCGGTGCCAGGTGAGCGAACAGGAAGAAGAGACCGTTTCTGATCGGATGCTTGAGAAGAGCGACGCCGCCCCATCCTCCATTGCTGTCGGAATCGACGTGGGCGTCTACAAAATCGAGGCTCATAGGAGCCATGACGGCTGTCCCCTTGGACACCCACACGTCAACGCCTAGGTGGACGTACTTTTCTTCGTCGTCGAGGTAGGTTCCAGCGAGAAAGTTGGATCGGATCTCCATCCATCCTCCGTACACGATCGTGTTTCCGAGGTGCCTTGCGCAGGTCCTTTGAAACTCGACAGGATCTTCTCGGCGCATCCGAATGTATTCGGGCCATTCGGCCAGTCGCCTGGCGACGTCGTCGAGCGAAAGGTTTGCGAACCCGTTCTTGACGACGTGATGAGGGAACATGCGACTAAACATCTTTGGCCGCCTCCTGGATGTTCAGGTTCGCGAGCAGACCGTCGTAGGTTGCGGCTTCTTCGGAGAGCCAGGCGCTCTTTTCAATAGCCTCCTTGGCCTCCAAGACGAGTTTCTCCCCGGTGGCCTTGGCCTCGGCAGCTTGCTTGACGGACTTGTCTCGGAGACGTTGCAGCTCCAGACGCATGTTATCGCGGGCATCCTTGATGCCGTTGGCGTGTGCCTCCTTGGCGATGTCGCCCTTCTGGTCTTCGACGGTGAGAAAGAAATCGACGATGCGAAGGCAGACCTGCTCCTTGGTTCCTTCCTTGGAAAGCCCAATCTTCTCGGCCAAGTTTTGGACAGCCGCGAGGTAGCCGTTGTCGAACGAATCCATGATGCAGGTTGCTACGGACTTTTCCTTGGCGGACACCGTGTCCTCAGATGCGGCCACCGCCTCCTGGAGCGCCTGGATCATCCCGTTGATGAGGATGGGGTGGGCGACAGAACGGTTGTCGCTCGCGAAGAGAAAGAGAGGCCCGTCTTGGACCTGAAAGTAAATATTGCGGGTATCCGCCGATCGCCCGGTCACGATGTATTTCTTTGCGATTTCTTCCAAGACAGCGCGGCTGATGGTCATGTTCGATCCTCCGATTCTTGTTGAGATTTCCAAATGTAAGCGAAGGTTGTCGAGGTACGAAAGGGCGGCAGAGCGAGCCTGTCCTCTCCACCCTCCAACATCGACGGGGAAACGCTGGACGACCAGCGAGGCCACGAGGCTGTCGCCTCGCACCTTGATGGGCGAAAAGTAGCAGTACCCCTCGGCCTCCCATCGCCCGTCGAAGCAGGTAGCGATGTCGATGGCGGACATGCCCATGACGCGAGAAGCAAGGGCGGCATCGCTGGCATACTGGGGCCTCGCCCAGCCGATGCGGCGCGACTCCGAGGAGAGATGTTCTGGGTTCGGGTCGCTGAACTCTTCGATCACGACGGCGCGGACCCCGTCGCAGAACTCGCGACCGACTGGCTCGGAGCACTTCTTCCCCTTGGGGCGTGTGGCACCCGGAAGATCATGGCAGCGAAAGGTTGTACATGTATCCATGATTCTTGCTAAGAATGCCAGGTGTATGACGGGATGTCAAGTGCTACTCTTCGGCTGACATGTCGAACGAAGAAATGCTGGCCACGCTCACGCCGGACACCCGGGCCAAAGCCGAGGAGCTGATCGCGCTCGCGAAGGAGCGCTACGGATACGTGCTCAAGATCGCTTCGGCGAGGCGAACCTGCCAGCAGCAAGCCGGTCTTTACGCCATCGGACGGACGGCTCCGGGGGCCATCGTGACGAACTCGCGCGGTTGCCTGTCGTGGCGAAGACCCGACACCCTCGCCCTTCATGGCGAGGCCCAAAAAGAACTACCTTGACAACGAGTTCTTCCTGGGTATTCTTGCGATAGATGGTCACGGGTCGATAGCCAAGACCCAAGCCATCTACCCCGACGAGACATCGGGGCCTGCTCGTGGAGGCCACATTGGTGGCCGTTGAAGCGAGAACCCAAAGCTCCGGCCTTCAGGCCGGAGTGGTTTACGGCAAATACTTTACCGGCCTCCAGGACCTGCCCCATTTCGAGTACCACCCCGGCGTGAAGATTGAGCAGGTCTGTCCCGATCCTTCTGATTGCGAAGGTGGCGTGCGCAACAGCATGAGCCTCGGCGGATCTTCGTCGTCGGTCGACTGGTGGGCTGTGGCCGCCGTCGCAGGCGGTCTCGCCGTCCTGTATCTGCTTTCGAACGAGATATAATCCCTGGGTGCGTTACGCGACCCAAACCCAGAACTACAACCTCCCGCCGCCCGAGCCCACGCCGCCGGCCATCTTCTCGGTGCCGCAGAAGGGGGGCGGGTACGCCTACTACCAGGCGCCTCCCGGGGTCGCTCCGGGCCTGGGCGACAACTGGCCGAACCCTTCCATTGCGCATCCCAACCCGCTGGGGGTGGCCAGCATCACCATCGGCCGACCGCTGCCGCCTGGCAGCGTGCTGATCGGCCACGGTCAGGCTGCCAAGGGGAGCATCACCCCCCTGCCGGGGGCTGGAGGGCGCATTCCTGGGCTGGACGCCTCGCTGGGGTCGGACGGGTTCATGGACGGTGGCGCCGGGTCCGTGGTTGGCGTGGTAGCGTGCCTGGCCCTGGGATACTTCGTCGGGCGTCACCTTTTCTCGGAGCGGACATAATGTCCTACTCGGCATTCGGAGCGACCATCTACGACATTTTGCCTGTCGACGTGAAGCCCATCCTGGCGCCGGAAGCCCCCAAGCTGACGGACTCGCTGCCTGGGTCGGTTCTGGCCATGGTGCTCGCCGTCACGCCTGCCCTGGTAGTGGGAGGCATCGCGGGAGCAACGGTGGCGTCCTACAGCGACAAGCAGATCAAGTGGGGTGCCTACGGCGCGGTCATCGCGGGGGGAGTGGCCGCCTTCGCTCTGGCGCTGAACGCAGCGAGGCCAACAAAATGAAGCGCAGGCTCAGGGATCTTCGAGGGCAGTACGCTCCACCTCCGCCCCATCCGGTGAACGACCACGCGCGCAAGATGCGCGAGACATTCCAGGATGACAGGTCGGACGTGTCCTACAGGCTCAACGCGAACTGGCCAACAACCTTCTACGAACTGGGGCAAGGCAGGAGCGTCGCCTACACCTCCAACAAGTGGAAGGACGAGGACGACTTCGAGGACTACAAGCACGTCGCCGAGTCGCCCAACCAGACCTGGGTGACCGACAAGTTCCTGTCCAGCGCCAGGGCGAAGAACCGTGGGTTGAGGCCGAACGGTGGCGAGTACCCGATGTCGAGGCCCACGGTCGAGTTCCCGCCCACTGTCGCGGAGCTTGCGCCCTTCATCTTCCTGGAGGCGAGGCCCATCGAGTCGTGGAGCGACTCGGGCTCGCGCAGGCGCATCGTGCTGGCCAGGGACGCGGTGCAGATCGGCATCCCCGGGTGCGTGCTCTATGGCTGCTACGCGAGGCCGCCATCGGGATCGTGGTCGAGGGTCAGCTCGCTCATCCCGTTTCTTGCGGTGATACACAAGAGGGACGGCGTGATGGCCATCATCACCGGGCACGAGCTGGATGTGAAGAAGGACGGGATCGTCGGGTAACTTCAGCTTCGGATGACGGAGAAGGATACTTCCCATGCCGATGCGAATCTTTCGATGATTCGAGCTACCGACCGCGAGTATCCGTCCCTCAGTTTAGGATCAGCAAGGTACCACCAGGGAGCCGAGACGACTCGGATGCTCCGGTACCCGAGAGGGTCTTTTGTGGAGACTTCGTAGCTCGAAGATTCGAGGGTTTGAATGAGACCATCCACGTCATCGTCTTCGCCTTCGAGATTGAACAGGTACGGCAGACGGAAGGTGTTATCGAAGCTTTGGTTCATGTCTGTGTCTCGTTACGGGCTCTCGATGATGAGGCATCGGACGCCGGTAGCCTCTGCTGTCGTCTCCAGGATCCTGGCGCTGTAGAAGCAGAACTCTTCTTCGCTCACTTCCGGTGGGGGTTGGAATCTCGTGCGTACGCCGCGGAACCCCATGGGGTCTCTTGAGGAGACCTCGAAAAGTTTCTCCGTAGCTCTGAGAAAAAGTTCGACGTCATCGTCTGCGCCCTCGAACTTGAACAGGTACGGCAGACGGAAGGTGTTATCGAATGCTTGGTTCACGATTTTCCTTCGACCATCGGATGGCGCGGTTGACGAGTTCGTTGAGGGACAGGTTGTTCTCTTGAGCGAACACGCGAAGAGCCATGAGCGTGGTCCTTCTGAAGTAGCAGTTGAACTTCTTCTTCGCCTTCGAGAACAGCGTGTCGGTGTTGGATTCGACGTAATCCATCGCCAGGCCGGAGACGAGCTGGGACGTGGACACTCCTTCGAGCGACGCCTTTTCTTGGCACCATTCGAGCATGTCCTCGGGCATGTAGAGGGCGACGTACTGCTTGGGCTGATGTGTGGTCTTGGTCACGCTCAAATCTGACTAGGGTATTTTTTAGTGGTGGTCAAGGCTCATGTTAGCCTGGGATCTGTCACGGCTCGTAGGCATCGCGGGGAAGCGCGGCGAGAACCCTCTGGCTCCTTCCTGGGAAATCCATGCCCGCAATCACCGTTCGCAGAGTTCCGCTCGCCTCGACGCGAGGATACGAGGCCCCGTCAGGGTTGCCTCGTGTGCGTATGCGCCCCAACGGGGTGCAGATGCTGGCTGCTGTGAACGGCCGCGGGGCCTACGACGCCTACATGTCGAACGGCCCCAAGCGAAAGCGTCGCAAGGCTGCCAGGAAGGCCGCCAAGGCTCGCCGCTACACCACGAGGTCTCGCGCCAAGGGGATTTCCCCGAAGAAGAGGGCCAAGTTCCGCCGCAAGGCGGCCAAGGCCACCCGTCGATCCGGCAAGCTCCAGAAGAAGGCGAAGTACCAGAGCTACGTGAAGAAGCTGGCCAACAAGGCCGGGCTGACTCGCAAGCAACTGATGCGCCTGCTGATGGACCAGGGGGCAACCAAGTCCGAGGCGCAGGCTTGCGCAACCGGACACGGTGTCCGCGGCGGCGTCTGCGAGTCGGTTCCGATGAGCGCCCTCAAAGAGGTCGCTGACCAGATCCAGCTCGGACAGCAGCAGTTCCAGTTCAACGGATCGCGACCGGAAATCTTTTTCAGCAACCGAGAAGAGGAAGACATGGAGAGCAACGGCAGGGGCAGGCGGCGCCGCAAGGCGCGCAAATCGGGTCGCAGGGCTTCGGCCCGGCGTTCGAGCCGCCGGTCGCACTCCCGTGGTCGTCGCCGCAGCAGCGCCCGTCGTTCGGCCCGGTCCCGCAAGGGCCGGAGCCGGGGACGCCGGTCGGGCCGCCGGGGCTACCGCAGGAACGGCAGCGACGGCGACGATGATGACTTTGCAGCGAACCCGTACCACGACTTCGAGGCGAACGGGTACGACTTCGAGGCCAACAAGAAGCGAGGCAAGAAGCGCAAGAGCGGCGGCGGCGACAAGAAGTTCGCCAAGCTGTTCCGCCAGGCCATGGGCGTGCCGAAGGGCGCGTCGGGCGAGGCGTACATGGGCCAGGTGGTGCTGGACCGCTTCGCCGACCAGGCGCTGGCTGGAAGGATCACCCCGGAGCAGTACAAGTCTCTCCGCAAGCAGATCGCCAAGAGCGCCTTCCCCAAGCAGACCGGCAAGGGCGCCGTCATCCCCGTCCGGATCCAGGACCCCTTCACCGGCAAGTCGAAGGTGGTCAAGGTCAAGTGGCCCGGCAAGGTCCACAACGCCTTCGGTCCCTACGAGCGCAAGCGCAAGGGCGGCGCTCTGACCTACCTCGTCAAGGGTGGCGAGAAGGGCGAGAAGTTCCCCGACTACGCTCTGCTCGGCGCGTACAGCGACCGCGACAACGCGGCCATGGCCGCACTCGACCCCGAGTGGAGGGCCGAGGCTGAAGCCCGCGGCATGAGGATTGCTGCCCTCCGCGAGAGGGTGCGTGACGAGGAGATGAAGGAGCTGGAGGAGAAGATCGCCCGGCTCCAGAGCAAGCGTGGAAAGGTGAACGACCCGATGACCCCGAACAAGCGTGGAGGCAGGCGCCGGGGCCGGCGTCGCCTGAGTGCCAAACAGAGGGCCGCTGCCCTCCGGAACCTGAGGAAGGCCCGCGCCTCGAAGAAGCGCCGCAGCTACGGCCGCAAGTCCCGCAAGGGGGGCCGCCGCAGGGCCAAGCGCAAGTCGCGTCGGTCGCGCAAGTTCCACGCGAACGCTCGCCGCCGCTCGGGCCGCAAGGCTCGCCGCAGCCGCAAGGGCGGGTACAGCCGCAAGGCTCGCCGCTCGTCCAAGCGCCGCACCAGCCGCCGTGGCCGCAAGCACGGTCGTCGCCGGTCGCACCGCCGTGGCCGCAAGCACGGTCGTCGTCGGTCGGGCCGCAAGGGCTATCGCCGCAACGCGACCGAGGTCTCGGAGTGGCTGCTCGCCGCTCTCGGCGCGGGCGCCTTCGGCCTGCTGAACCTCAAGCTCGGCGGTCAGGTTTCCGGGGCTCTCTCCTTCCTTGGGGAGTACGCTTCGACGGCCTCGACCATCCTGATGGCCGCGGTCGGCGCGGGCGTGACCCTCTTCATCGGCAAGAAGGTCATGGAAGAGGAGAAGACCGAGGCCCTCGCGCTCGGCATGGCTGCCGCCGCTGGCGGTGGCATCCTGTACGGTCTGGCCCAGAAGGCCGGCATCGCCGGGATCCCCTACGTCAACACCTCCGGCTGGGGCAGCCGCCGTCCGGTCGGAGCCTACGAGCTGCGCGGGACCGGCGCCTACGAGCTGCGCGGCCTCGGCGCCTACCCCCAGCAAGCCCTCGCGGCCTACGAGCTGCGCGGCCTCGGCGGCGCCCAGTACGCCCAGGCTCTGGCCGGCGCCCAGTACGCCCAGGCTCTGGCTGCCTACCCCCAGCAGGCCCTCGCGGCCTACGAGCTGCGCGGCCTCGGCCAGCAGCCCGCCTACGACGAGATCCTCCCCTCCCACGCTGACTCGGCGCTCGACTGGGCCGACCAGTCCACCGAGGGCGAGTACGTGAACTCGCAGCTCCAGCCCGCCGCCCCGCTGTTCTTCCAGGACAGCCTGGCCAACCTGGGTGTGCCCTCCGCTTCCGGCGGCGGCATCCCCTCCACCTCGATCTGGAACCCCACCGGGGACGCCGAGGTCGACCCCACGGCCGGCATCTTCGCCGACCCCAACGTCTGAGAACCAGGAGAGGAGGGCCAAGCGGACACGGTGTCCGCTGGCCCCCCTCCCCCTCACCCCCTGACCCAAAACCACGGATCGTAGGAATGCGGAAAGCAACCGCAATAACAAGCTGACCTCGATCCACCTGCAAAGAGAGACCAACGTGGCCAAGCTCACCAACATCAAAGAACGTGTTCAGCAGCCCCAGCGCGACTCGCTCATCAGGACCGCGGGCCTCGTCCCCGGCACCCTGACCGGGCGCGACCAGCTCTTCACCAACGGCGGATCGCCGAAGGACCTGGGCTGGACCAACCTCTCGAACGGCAGCACCCTGCCGTCCGACCAGAGCATGATCATCCTGGCCCTCCGGGTGTTCCTGATGTTCCGCAACCCCATGGTCCGCGGCGAGCAGACCGCGGGCGGCGGCGCTTCGCCGACCCAGAACGGCGACATCAGCGCGGCGTTCCCCAACACCTCGACCGGCAACGCGGCCGGCAACGCGATCGGCTCGACCCAGGACGTGTGGCGCCTGTACTGCCAGGCCACCGAGCAAATCTTCTGGACCTTCGGGGCCGGCGACAAGCCCTCGATCTCGAAGATGCCCACCGCCTACTTCCCCTACGGCGGCGGTCTGGTGAGCGACCTGGCCGGCAGCTCGAACCTGATCCACGGCTCCAGCGGCCTCCAGACCCACGGGTCGATGCTGAAGCTGGCCCGCGCCATCATGCTGGTCCCGCGCCAGCAGATCCAGTGCCTCGCCGAGGTGCAGCCCTTCGCCGATGGCGGCCAGCAGGCGAACTTCGGCACCGCCCAGGGCAGCCGCAACATGCTGTCGGTGGTGGCCAACCTCAACGCGGTCGACGCCATCCAGAAGACCGTCAGCTTCACCTTCGACGGCCTCCTGAGCCGCGACGTCCAGTTACGAGTGAGGGCTGAGAGGCCCTCCCCCGGAACACCACGAGCCCCTCTCGCGTAAACCACCCCGGCACAAGTGCAGGAGCTTTTGGTTCTCGCTTCAACGGCCACGAAGGTGGCCTCCACGAGCAGACCCCGGTGTTTCGCCGGGGTGGACGGCCTGGGTCTTGGTTATCGACCGTTAGCCACCTTCGATAGGGATACATTCCGAGGAACTCGACGTCAAGGCTTTTCTTGACGGGACTCGCCCTGAAGGGCGAGGCCGTCGATTCCCCTCCCACTTTCGGGCGGGAGGGGCTGTTCGTTTCAGCCACCTGGCTCCAGAGGACATCGTGTCCTCTCCAACGAAAGGTCCGCCATGCAACAGCCGCACCCGTTCGAAGTCAAGCTCCAGCAGATGTCCAGCGCTCTCGGAGCGATGCAGGGGCAGGTTCAGAAGCTCGCGCAAGAGAACGCCACTCTGCGCAAGACCGCGACCGAGGCCCACATACTGGCCAGCACCTTGAAAGACATCAAGGTTTCCGCGGTCAACAGCTCGACCCCAGGCGACTTCAAAGCTCGCCGCGCCTACGCCAAGGCGTGGGGTGGCTCCTCCTACGTCAGCCTCGACTCGATCCAGGGCCGCTTCGTGCCCTACGACGAGTTCGTCGAGATCCCCATCCCGAACGGGCAGGCCACCGCCGTCCAGGGCGTGATGAAGGTGAGCATGGAGGGCCCCTTCGTCGCAGCCCGACGCTACGCGGTCTTCCTCAGCCGCGCCGTCTATCAGGTGACCTTCCTGAACGGCACCACCGCGACCTTCAAGGGCCGCACCAACGGCAGGTTCCGCGGCGTCGGAAGCAACACCGACGTGTCGGACGCCATCAACGCCTTCAAGCAGATCAGCCAGTACCAGCCGAGCTACCTGGGAGCGGTCTACAACGGGGCCAACATCATCGCGGTGGAGAACCCTGCCGGCGTCAACCCGAACTCGACCGATCCGACCAACCTGCTGCCGAACTTCCCGGGCACCGGGCGACCCATCGTGGTGAGCCCGCTGTCGATGTCCGGAGGCCGATCGATGACCTTCGACGGCACGATCGCCGTGCAGCCCCAGGGCGCCCAGTTCAACCGGCAAAACATCCCGATCCCCAGCTCCCTGTGGACGGACGGATTCAACGGGCCGGTGGACCTGTCCTGCTACGACGTGCTGGAGCCGAGCGAGGAGATCATCTTCACGGTGAACCCTCTGCACGTCAACAACCCGCCCTTCGGGAACGTCAGCGGGCTGGTCGCGCTGAACGCCGACTACACCTACGACAACACGACGGGCGTGGCGGCCAACGATCCTCTCCCCGTGGGCAACTGGCCGTGGCTGGCCAGCCAGTTCGACGGCCACGAGGGCATCAACGACGAGACGCTCGTCGGCGACACCAGCGTGGACGTGGACCGCGTCGTCCGGACCTACGACGGGACCCTCATCATCGGCTACATGGGCTTCCGCATCATCGCCGCTCCCGGATCGGTCTGAATCCTGCTAGGATAGCGGCATGTCGAATCGCGGCCCCGGCCCCGAAATAGGGTACCACCCTCAGATCACCGTACCCACGTCTGAGAAGATGAATGGGGCCCCCGCGTCTCTACAGCCAGGCCCTGACAACGAGAGCAATCGCTCCTCGCGCGTCAGCGTCGTGGGCGCTGGTCTGCTCGACCAGCTCACTCCGGAGAGGTATCGCGTCTACCAGCGCAACATTCGCGTGCTGGGAGACGCGAGCCTCTACGACCCTTCGCTGTCGCCCGAGCGCCCCTTCCAGTTCAGCGGCGGCGTCTTCGA
Source organism: uncultured Candidatus Saccharibacteria bacterium (assembly GCA_964623775.1). Lineage (GTDB taxonomy): Bacteria > Patescibacteriota > Minisyncoccia > Phycocordibacterales > UBA2100 > UBA10103. Next base: position 16,468 of record CAZUVH010000012.1, read on the forward strand.
GGTACCGGCCACGATGTCCGTTTTTATCACGGAGATCGAGTTGAGGATCTTCACCTTCAGCGGCGTTGCGGCCCGCGAAACCGTGGAAGTGGACCCGGGAAACTTGACAACAAACCTGGGATACTCGTTCACCTACGGGGCGGACACCAACCCGTACGACTCGGTCAGCGACATCACCCCGGTTCTGTTCGCCCTGGGCGCTCGCAACCAGACCGTACCGTTCTACGCCGCCAACTCGGCCATCAACCGCACCAACGCGAGCGGGCGAGGGGCCGGGCTATTCCCATTCGACGGATCCCGTCCTGGGCCGCAGGATGGTCCTGTGGCCGTTTACATCGACGCGCAGTCGAAAACCTTCCAGGTACTGATCTACTGCTACAAGCCGCTGGAGATCCCGGTGGCCTTCTTCCAGGCCAAGGTGGCGGGCTATCAGGTCAACCAGGAGACTGCCCGCAGCCTGCTCCTTTCGCTCGTTCCGTTACCTTCGGCCCTCCTGCTCGCCCCATCTCCTCTTGATGCTGCCGGGACCCACATCCCCGGAGCGCTTTCCCAGACGCCCAGTCGGTCGGGGAGATAGGGCGAGTAGGGGGGCCGACTCACAAGAGGTTCCTCCCCATGCACGGTATCGAAGACATCACGAAGGAGTGGGACAGGAGCCTGATCTTCACCACGCCTTCCGGCAGCAACGCCATCGTCTACGAGTTCGATCTCGATCAGCCGGTGCCGCTGACCGAGAACAAGCTCGTTCTGGTGGCCAAGGGGGTGACGGATGGGCTGGCCAAGGCCAAGTATGCCTTCGACTCCTACGGCGTTCTGGCCGAGGGTAGACGGGTGCAGGTGGTGCTCCGCCTGGCCGAGTCGACGCTGGCCGGCTCTCTCCTCGATGCCCACAACGCGATCGTGGAGAAGATGGGCGATCTTGGGTTCCTTGTGACGGGCCAGCCTCGCGTGTGGGAGATCACGGACCCCGAGGCCCGGTACTTCTCGGACCAGGGAGGCATCGCCCCACTGTTCGTCAACCGAGGCGGCAAGGTGGGGACGACCAAGGCGGCCGTATCGCCCAACCCCAAGCAGCTCCTCGTCGGCGACATCCAGAGGCTCACCGAGGCGGTGACGCTGCCGGACCCCGCCACGGGCCTTTCGTCGCAGATCAAGGTGCCAGCGGACACGATGTCCACCTGGATGAAGCTGGCCCTGGCGGCCGGCGTGGCGGCAGCTACCTACTTCGCCGCTCGTCCTGCGTTTCAGAACATGAACCCAAACCGGAGGCGCCGCCTCGGGCGGTTAGAATAGATCAATGTCCTACCACCGCCCCATGCTGACCCTCGGCCAACTCGGCTGGATCATGCCCGAGATGGCCAACTACGGCCTCACCGACTCCGACCGCATCAACCCTGCCGCGAAGGCTTCCTGCGGCGACGCCAAGGCCGTCCAGGGCGCGCTCAAGGATCAGGGCTTCTACTCGGGCCCCATCGACGGCATCCTCGGCAAGGGGAGCGTCAGCGCCATCGCTGCCTTCTCCAAGGCCAAGGGCCTTGGCACCATCTCGTGGCCCAACGCTACCTTCTGCGCCAAGCTGCGCGAGGAGCAGCAGAAGCTGCTGGTGGCCGAGTTCGAGAAGCGCAACCCGCCCCCTCCGCCCGAAGGCGGCGGTCAGGACGGGCCCATCCCCATCTCTCCGGGTGGTGGCCAGCCCGTTCAGGCTGCGCCTCCGGTGCAGGTCGCGCCCGCCCAGGACAACATGATGCTCTACATCGGCGCGGGCGTGATCGGTCTGGTGGCCATCGGCGCTGCCGTCTACATGGCGAGGTCTTCATGAACCTTCTCCTGCCTGGCATCCTGGTGGCGACGGCTCTGGCTATCGCTTGCTCCGGCGACATGAGGCCGAACGGTCGCAGGCGCGGTCGCAGGAGAAGTGTCGTTGGCGACAGCGACTTCATCGGGACCATGGTTCAACCCAGATGGAAGGCGAAGAGCCGGCACATCAAGGTTCCGGAGTACCCGTCCTCTTCGGAGGCGAAGAAGGACGCGACGAAGGCGACCTCTCTCTACCGAAAGTTTGGCGGCAAGAAAATAGGCAGCAAGATCATCCGGGAGGACGGAAGCTTCCGATGGTACGCCTACGGGAAGATACGAAGCGGCGACTACAAGAAGTTCCACAAACAACTTTCGGCGAAGAAGAGCAGGTACTTCAACGCCATACAGATAGACTCTTGACCGGATACGAACATGGCCATCATCCAGTTCCAAGACTGCCCATTTCCAAACCGACGATACGTCGATACCCGTGGCATCTTTCGTCCTGCCTGCCCGGACGGCACGAGGCTCGGCGTGGAGAACGAGTACGCCGGCAAGAGCGAGGTCACTGAGGCTTGCACCTACCGCCAGGTGGACACCTGCGAGAGGATGTCGGCCACGGGCGTTCAGCTCGGGCCGAACGAGCGACCTTGTGGCTTGTTCATGGACGGAAGGCCGGGGTGTGGCGTCGTGGCCTTGAGCGACGCTCGTGTGTGGATCGCCTTCGCGGGCGTGGTAGCGGTCGGGGCGGGCCTCTACTGGGCGATGAGGCGCTGATGATCCTTCTCGCCTCCCTGATCGCTGCCGGCTTGTACCTGGCCCACAGGTCGACCTTCTCCTCGAACAAAGGACATCGTGTTCAGAGGAACAGGATGAGCGTGGTGACCGTGTATTACAAGAAGCCGCGCTCCAGGGGGCACGAGCAGCAGATCGTCGACCACGTCCTCGACGAAGCTCCTGAGGTGATCCGCAGCCGTCGAGGCAAGGCCAGCTTCTCCGTCACGCTGAGCACGAAGAACGTCAGCGAGTTCATGTCCAACTTGAGGGACAGGTTTCGAGACCAGATCGCCGATGGCGAGGTGAGCATCCGCGTGAACCGGAACAAGCGTGGCCGCGACGTGGAGCGTGGGAACCGTGGGAGGCAGCGGTGATGCGAAGGAACAGCGGTCTATTCGAAAGAATGAAGAGCGGAGATACTGCGGCCTGGGATGATCCGGGGGCCATGCTTGAAGTCATGGTTCACGGACCAGAAGTTGACTTTGTCCACGGAGCTTTTGTCGCAGGAGGACGTCTCATGCACATGGGGCGAACTTGGACAGACAACCAGTGGGAGCTGATCCTTGCCGTTGTGAAGGGGAACTGGGATCGTGCGCCAACGAACTGGAAAGTCGAATGGTGTTTCGAGGCAGCTCAGTGCGATCAGTACGGTGAAACTCACAAGAGTCTCGTTTTGTTTTTGAACCAGTGCTTCCTGCACGCTGCTGGCGTAGACGCCACGGAAGAAGGAATGAAGGTTTCGAAGGGACTAAAATCGTGGTGCCTGTCAAGAGTACGTGAAAAGTGTAAGGTCAATGTCCCAACGGGTGGCAGGAGACTCGTAAAAACCTACGGAGACATCGTGTTCCGGGAGGCGGCGAATCTTCTCAGGAACGCCGTTGAAATATCTCACTATTCATGGAACAGAGAGGGTATCGATGTGGCTGGCAAGGCCATCCGTTCGTGCGGGGAGGATTTTGTTGACCAGTCATTCTCGGCCATGTTTCCGGACCCGATCGTTTACGTGCCGGACACGATGTCCAGGAACAGGAGGCGGCGATGAACAGCATCGGATCGCGCTTCGCAGAGAGAGCCGTCGACTACGTCATCGAGAACCCCCACCAGGCCATCGCCATGGGCAAGGCCGCCCTGGGGGCCCTCGGAGCGGAAGGCGAGCTTGTGCCCCAGGAGAGCCCCGCTCGGCCCTACATGGTCGGCTTCGTGGCCGGGGCAGTGGTAGGATTCATGCTGGCCGCGTGGATGTGTTCTTCGGGGCCCAGCAAGAGGAACCAGGAAGATGAGTTACTTCGGCCCGAGCGGCACCAAGCACACCTACATCGCGACGGACCAGCCCCTCTACGGCCTCAACGGCCTCGGGTCGCTGGGGACGGAGGCCGCGCCTTCGCCCTACGTCCCGCCGGGTCTCCAGATGGCCAACCAGGATGCCAGGGCGACCAAGGCCGTCCAGGCCATCGAGCGCGTCCGGGTGGACTCGACGGTCTCGCTCCAGTCGGGCGTGATCTGCCCGAACCGGAGCCCTTCGTCTCCGTTCACCTCGGCGCCCGCTGGCGACCTGATGAAGCAGTGGGCGATGGAGGGGTTCTTCGTCGTCATCATGCTCAAGGCCGGCGCCTGCGCGATCATGGGAACGGCTGGCATCGCAGAGGCTTCCGTCTACAAGTTCCCGGCGTCGAGCATCTCCGCCATCTTGAACGACCCGTCCGCCTTCGTGGTCTACCTGCCGCAGATGCAGGGGTCCACCGACCTGGCCTGGGGCAGGTACAAGCAGGAGCTGGCCACTCCGGCGGCGGCCGTGGTCAACCCGGTCGTGCAGCCGGTGAGGACCGATCTGCCGGCGACGCTGCCACCTGCTTCGGAGGCGGGCATGTCGGGACCGGTCAAGCTTCTGCTGGCCGTGGGCCTCGGCTACGTGGTCTACCGCGTCGCCAAGGGCAGCGGATATGTGCAGAACGAGTACGAAGACCTCGACTTTTTAGGTCGAAAAGCAGTAAGCATCACCCATGCCCGTTCGACCAGCCGCCCGCAAGTCCAAGTCCGTGAGCCCCATCGACGAGATCGTGGGGAAGGCGGGCCAGTTCGTGACCAGCTTCGTCAAGGGGGAGATGACCCAGTACATCGAGGCGTTCAACGGCGCCCTCGCTCCATGGCTCAAGGTATTCACGCTGGAGGCGGTGCCCAAGATCAAGAGGGGGATGCAGTTCGGCCACCCGTGTGAGTGTGCCAACGAGTCCGGTGGAGTCAGAAGCGCCTGCGCCCACACGGCGGCCGTGGCCTGCGAGGCGTGCGCCCGAAAGTGCTGCCTCTACCACTCGTTCATGGCCTACCGCGGCGAGGCCATCTGCTGGCACTGCGTCGCCGAGTCCATCCGGAGGTCAACCTTCCCGAGCGGACACGATGTCCGCAGCGGTAACGGCAGGCCCAGGAGCGACCAGTATAAGGCCAAGATCGAGGCCGAGATCGCCCGGTGTCTGGACATCCTGGGCCTGGAGGCAGGGGCGAGCTGGGACGACGTCCACAAGGCGTTCCGGGACAAGTCGGCCAAGGAGCACCCTGACCGATTCCCGGCGGGCGAAAGGCACACGGCCGAGGAGAGGTTCAAGGCCGTGACCAACGCCTACAACTTCCTCAAAGAGATCGGGTACGGCAAGAGCTGATAAGATTCGGCGCATGTCCTACCGCACCCTCGGCGACGTCTGGGCGCCCTCAGCCACCATCGACACGAATCCGCCCACGCCCACCAGCGAGGTGTGGGCCCCCGAAGGCTTCCAGTACCTCCCTGTGGACCCATCCGGTCAGCTACGGCCGCAGTACGGCGCCATCCTGGCGAGCGGCAGCGTGCCGGGGATGGGGTGGAGCCAGGGTCAGGTCGATGCTGGCCACCTCCAGCTCAACCAGCAGATGCCCTTCGGGGCCTACAACCTGAGCAACGTCAAGGGTATCTGGACCAACAAGGGTCTCTTCGTCCTGTACGTGGCCAGCTATCTGGGGGCGCCGGACGGGTTCTTCACGCCGGTCGCTCCGGTCGACATCCTGAAGTGAAAGGGGCAGCCGGGGATCTACATCGCTTCCATGCCAAACAACGGGCCGATGACCGAGGCCGGATGGGACCCCTTCCTGAGCGGCCCGAAGCCGGCCCCTCCGATCGTGCCTGTCACGCCCGTGGGGCCGACTCCGGTCACCCCTGTGGGCCCGGTTCCTCCTGCGCCTCCGCAGGGGGGCCTAGAGGAATGGATCCGAAGCCTGACGCCCGTGCAGCGATGGGTCGGCATCGTTGCGCTCGGAACCTTCGCCTACTTCGGCGTGAAGTACATCGCCAAGGAGACGAGGAAGGGCAGGACGGAGAGGGCGGACGTGCCTGATCCGGAGCCTTTCGATCCCGACAAGTCGTTTTGGGCTGGAGACGCGCCTGCTGGGTCAACCTTGCGAAGCCCGACCTATCAAGCCAATAGCAGCGACAACGTTCGGCTGCCGCCCATGTGGCTTCGAACGGGGAACAGGTACAACCGCAAGTTTCAGCTCGTCTAAAAAAAAGAGCTTTACAAAGGAAAAGCCTTTCCTTAGCTCTTTTGAAGCTATGCCCCGAAACCGTGTTGACCCCGACAGCTACGCCAAGGCTTTTTCCTTTTCCCTCACCGACGAGGACCGCTCCTACTGGGAGGCGCTCGTTCAGAAGGTGAAGAAGGACAAGAGCCTCGACGACGACGCCAACAAGACCGACGTGATGCGCTTCCTGCTGCGCGAGTTCTCGTCGATCTGGAACTTGACGAACAAGGACGGCAGCATCAAATCCGCCTACGTCGTCAAGGCCAAGAAGGCGAGCGCCAAGCCGAAGAAGACTAAGACGCGCGGCAAGAAGTCGAAGTAGGACACCGTGTCCGCCATGCTAAACTTCGAGCATGGTGACTTCTCTCCCTCCTCTCACCGATTACACCGGAGCCGGCGGCCAGTACGCAGGCGGCGTGATCGGCATCGCCCAGGGCATCCCGGGCGTCCCCACGACACCGCTGTTGCCCGCTGGCACGACCCTCCCGACCAACCCGGACGGGAACGTGGTAGCGCCCCCCAACGTGGGCGTGACCCCGGCATCCCCGCCCAAGATCATCGTCGAGCCTCCACCGGATCAGGCTCCCTCCTTCTGGCAGGAGCACGGAGCGACGGTGACGGCAGGGCTGGCCATCGTGGGGGCTTTGGCCCTCGGAGCCTACGTCCTGGGCAAGGTCAGGGTGGAAGCGTGATCTGGGCGCTGGCTGGCCTGGGGGCCGACTACTCGACCTACAACGCCGGCTACACCCCGGCGCAACGGGACGCCCCCGTTCGGCCCACCACGCTGGTCGAGCGCACGGGCACGCCCACCTTCAAGATCCCCGAGAACGCCTACGTGCCTCCGGTCGAGGTGCCCCAGCAGGCGGAGACGCCCTGGGCCCTGGTGGGCCTGGTGGTGCTGGGCTTGGGCGTCGCCTATGCCAGCTACAAGAGCGACGAGGCGAGGTTCGAGCCGAACCGGAAGGGCCACATCCGTCGCAAGGTTGCCTCGTGGGCGAAGGGCCGCGTCAACGTCATCATCGCAGAGCGAGGCATGGGATCGTCAAAGGGCGACGAGAGGCGAGCCTACGGAGCGCTCAAGTCGGTCGGTGCCAAGAATGTCAAGATCGACAGGCCGAGAGGCCGAGGCCGAAGTAGATGGATCGTGGGCGGTTGGGTCAAGAAGAGCGAGCTTCGGTCTCTTCGCTCGAAGCTGAAGCCGAGAATGCTCCGCATGATGCGGGTGCAGTGAGGGAATCATGTCGTACAAGGGTCTAGGTTGCGTGGGTTACATGGGAGGCCGACTCCCGGACGGATCGATGCCGAAGTGCCTCGGGTGCTCCGGCGTGGGCACGGCTCCAGGGCCAGACGGCGGCGTTGCGCCGGCAGCGTTGCTGCCGCCGCACGCCGACATCGCCAACGACATGCAACTCATCCACGATGAGGTGCAGAAGACGATCTGGAAGGCGACGGCCGTCACGGTCGTCGCGGTGCTGGCCGGCATGTACTTCATCGAGGAATACTGGGGCAGGCACTTATCATGCGAAGGTACCGGCCGAACCACGACTTCGAGGCGATCCTGAGGGAAGCCCGGGACGAGGACACGGACTCGGCCGATCTTGATCAGATTGCCGACGACGCCTTCCTGTTCCGCGAGAAATCGATCGAGATCATCAAGGCTGTCGTGATGAACCCGAACGCGAAGTTCAAGACGATACTGAAGATCGGCAAAAAGTATCCAGGTCTTGCTCTGTGCAGCCCGGTTGTCCATGAGTGCTGGCAGGACTACTTGGGAGGGAACTGGCCTCCTGGGTTCGACAAGAACGCCATCCGAGGCATGGTCAGGTCGTTTCTTGAGTACATTCTGATCCAGAAGATCGACCCGGCGATGGCCAGGCTCTACCGCAAGGACAAGCTGAACCACGTTCCTATTGAGATCGAGGAGATTTCGTCTCAGTACGGCTGGCCACTCGGCAAGGGCGTCTACGAGAAGTGCGTCGAGCACCCCGACACGTTCGAATACTACGACCTGGGCCTGGCTGTGGCGATGCGAGAAGCCGTCGTGATCGAGAGGTTCCTCGACATCATGGGCGAAGGTTTCGTCTATCCGGCCGAGGCCGCCAACTTCATCTCCAACCGTCTTGTGAGCGATTGATGTCCTACCGCAGCCTTAGCCTTGGTTTTCTCGAATCGGAGGCGCAGGAGCTTGCCTCCTATGCCGGCCAGCTCATGGAAAACGAGATGGTCGCCAGGATGCCTGGCATCATCAACCAGCTCCAGCCGAACCTGAACGCCGCCGCGACCAAGGCTGTGAAGGCATCCCTCCAGGACGCTGCCATCAAGGAGGCCATCGCGGGGACGCAAGAGAAGGTGGCCACCTACGCTCTGCTGGGGGCGGCAGGCGTCATCGTGGGCACGGCAGCGCTGACTTGGTACTTGCTGAATGGGTGAGGACACGATGTCCGCCAAAACCTACCTCGACAAGAAGGGCTACTACCGCTACGCAGCGACGGACGAACTCGTCCACCGCGCGGTGATGGCCCGCCATCTGGGTAGGAGGCTGACCAGCGAAGAGATCGTCGACCACATCAACGGCGTACGCACCGACAACCGCATCCAGAACCTCCGCCTCGTGCCTGATCGATGGTCGCACGCTGCGGCCTCGGGGCTCACCGTCCACGGGGAGAAGCTGCCATACTGGAAGCCGAGGCCCTACAAGAAGGGCGGCAGGAAGAAGCGCTACGGGGTCAAGGACTGGCGCGAAGGCCGCTCCTACGTGTCCAACGCCGGCAAGACGGCCAGGAGGAGGAACAAGGGCCTGTGGGACCGCGTACGGGCCAAGTACATGCGTGGCAGCAAGGGGGGCAGGCCAGGGCAGTGGTCGGCGCGAAAGGCCCAGCTCGCCGTGCTTGAGTACAAGAATCGAGGCGGCAGGTACGTCGGCAAGAAAGAGCGCGACAACAGCCTGTCGAAGTGGACGAGGCAGCGCTGGCGCACAAGGTCCGGCAAGCCTTCCCTCAGGACGGGGGAGCGCTACCTGCCTGCCAAGGCCATCCGATCGCTCTCGAAGCGAGATTACGACGCGACCACCCGGGCCAAGCGCAAGGGGATGAGGAGGGGCCAGCAGTTCGTGCGTCAGCCCAAGCGCATCGCCAGGAAAGTGAAGAAGTTTCGGAAGAACGCCATGTCCAACGACCTTGAGAAGACCCTGATTGCCGCCGGAGGGCTCCTTGCCGGCGCCTTTCTCCTGAACTCGATCTTCGGAGGCACGAAGACGAGGCGCAACTCCGACAGCAAGCGAGAGTCGCAGGAGGCTCTGTCGAGGTCTCAGCTCGCCTCCTACCGCGACATGGCCAAGCTTGCGGACAGCCCCTACGCCAGGGTACGGCTGAACGTTGTGAGGCACGACAAGTCGACATCGGACATCGTGTCCTACCTGGCCCGAGACTCGGACCAGCAGGTGCGATCCGCCGTGGCGGCAAGCGGCAAGGCCAGCGTCGAGGCCCAGCAAGAGCTGGCCAAGGACGGGGCAACGGCCGTCCGCATGGCGCTGGCCAGGGGTCGGAGGACAGACGAGGGCGTCCTGAGGACACTGTCGCGGGACTCCGACCGATACGTTCGACTCGCTGTAGCCCAAAACATCCACAGCACGAACGATGTGCTCAGGGCTTTGCAGGGAGACCGCGATAGCGAGATTCGTAGCGAGACGAAGTCGACGCTGTCGAGGAAGATCCGTTCGGAGCGGTAAGTCGATGTCTGTGTAGTGAATCGTGTCGACGGGCGAGTAACCCGCGTGGATCCCCTGAGGGATGGGAGCCGCGTGGCCGACCGGACGGAAGCCCTGTGACCGGAAGTTGAGCAAGCCCCCGCCTCGCCCAACGGGCAGGCGGGGGAGTGATCACGCCATGATGCCCTTGAGGTGACCGATTGTCCCCGCAAGGCCGGCGCCACGGATCGACGAGAACGCCGACTTTGGCCGCTCCCACCCTCGATCGGCGGCCTCGGCGTAGACCTCGGCGAGCGACTTGGCCGTGGTGAATGGGTCGCCCGCCCTGTCGCCGAGGAGGCGCTTCATCACGTCGTTGGCGCGCTCCTTGGGTAGCTTGTCGACGAAGGCTTTGCCGGACAGGCGCCCCTTGCGCAGGATGGCCTCGTCGACCTCGTTCGCCTTGAGGTTCGAGGTGAGGACGAAGCGGGTGTCGAGGACGTCCGAGAAGATGCCGTCCCCCATGTTCAGCAGCGAGCTGATGGAGGACACGTTGTCCGCATGGCGAGTGGCCAGCACGCTGTCGGCGTCCTCGACCAAGAAGACGACCCTTCCGTGGTGGATCCTCTGATTGACCAGGGATCGCAGCAGGCTGGGGTCCCCCATCGCGTTGATGAGGTGCGTCTGCACGAAAACGAAGCAGCAGGAAGGGATGAGGAGGAAGTCTCGGAGGATGTGCGACTTGCCGGTGCCGGTCGGGCCGTGGACGATGGCGATGCGGCCCTTGGGGTAGTCAGTCTCCAGATCGGCGCGGATGGCGTCGATGCCCTTGAGAGCTTCCTCGGTGTAGTTTCCCCTCTCCAGCTTGAGGCCGAAGTTTGCGAAGTGATTGAACTGCCATCCCATCTGAGGGTGACGGTCGAGCAGGTAGAGAGGGCCTGGGTAGTCCGGCTGCTCCTCGACCTTGCGAGGCACGAACGAGTCGACTAGACCACGAACGAAGGCCGTCATCTGCTTGCAGTAGGAGAAGCACTTGACGCCGAGGAGAACCTGGCCGGCTGACCCGGCGCCGATGCTCAGAAGCGCGACCGCCTCGTCGCTGTATAGCACCATGGCGGAGTGACCGTGCTCCATGGACGACTGCCATGAGGCGTTCTTCGGGAAGTTCTGCGAGTTGAAGATGTTGGCGGCTCGGAGCTTCTTCAGGTCTTCGACATCGTAGTCTTCGACATGAGCCAGCTTGCCTTCGTGCTTCTTCGATGCCTCGATGGCCTCTTCCGGCAGGTCGATGCTCCCTTGCTCCTCGCACATGAAGGGGGCTCCGCTCTCTCGGCTAGCGATCTTGACGCATCGAATCGCCTCGCCGATGCGGGCGTAGATGTCGTGGAGTGACCCGGGGGAGATGGTGAGCCCGTTGAAGTAAGACTCCCAAACGAACGGTTTCTTGCGAACGATCTTCTTCTTCGATGCCATAGCGTGGTAGCTGCCGAAGAACTTTTCTCTTGTCAAGAAACAAACGGTGCCATAATAAATCGACCATGTCCGACCCAGTCAAGCTCCAGATCCCCGCCCACGTTCTTGAGATCGAGCTGGGGAACGACAGGAAGGCCGTTCTGTTCATCCCCGTGGGCCTGACCTTCGAGGAGACGATCCTGTTCGCCACCAAGATGGCGGAGTTTATGCAGTCGATCGCTCAGGAGCTTGGCATGAGCATGGACACCAACGGTATCCCGATCTATCTGAACTCGGGCAAGACGGCTTTCCTTGAGGTGCCTTCGGACGTGACGCCGGGCGACATCACAGAGCTTCGAGGTGAGCTTCTGGCCATGGCGGAGCCTGGCGTTATCGAAGACCTGATCGTCGAGGAGAAGTCCGTGCCCTTGGTCGGCGGCAGCGACATGAACTAGCGCTCTCCGGCCATCAAGAACATCAGGAACTGAGGGTTCTGGAGCGCGTACCTGCGCGCGTTGCGGACCATGCGAATGGCCTGCGACGGCTTGACGCCGAACATCCGGACGAGGGACATGGCCGACACCAGGCCCGATCGGTTGCGCCCATGATGGCAGGTCGACAGCACCCTCGCTCCCGATTTCAGCCTTCGACTCACGGCCTGCGAGCAGGCCACAGCGGACATCATGTCCGCAACCGGCATGTGGTCGTAGTCGTCGTCGAGCGGGCAGTGGATGACTTCGAGGCCGTCCACGCGCAGTTCCGGCTGGATCTCCTTCGCGCAGAGGACGAGCACGTCGAAGGCTTCGGCGTAGGGCGACCCGGGGGCGACGATCTCGGGCAGGCCCCCCTGCCACAGCTCTCCCCCGGAGCCGCGGTGGTAGGCGACGCGGTCGACGCCGAAGACGGAGCGAATAAAGGCGGACATGCCGCCTATGTTAGCTCTTCTTGCGGTGTCTCGTGCGGAAGACCTTGACCTCGTCGAAGTCCATGGTACCGCCGACCACTCTCCTCTTCACCAGAGAGGCGAAAAAGAAGGCGTCTTTGGCCGAGAAGAAAGACTCGGCTACCTTGCCGTCAAAAAGAATACAAGGCTCGCCTTGGACGGCAGAGAAGCTTGCGAGATACTGAATCTTACCATCCTTTTTGACGCGAACCTGCCAAACGTCGTAGCTTTCTGGCCTCTTGTTCTCGTCATTCAGCGCCATCGCCTCCCTCTCCACGACGGCGGAGAGCCTGGCCAGATCCTCTGCATTCCAAGAGAGGTTGACCAGCAGCGCCATGAGGCAGTACAGGGCGGTGCCGTACGGCTCGGCCTCCATGGTCTTCTTGGCGATCCTCACGGCCTTGCCGCTGATGGTGAAGTCGGGGTTGGAAGCCTGGTCTTTCAGGCACCATGCCGCCTTGAGAAGGTCTTGCTTCTTCGTGGACGTTTCCTTCAGTCCGGCGCGCATCAGGTACTTGACCGCGTTGCCGATAGAGAAGGGGAGCAGGCGGCACAGCTCGATGGCCTCGACTCCGCTCTGGTGCGAGTTGTAGTGCTTGGGGTGGTTGATGGTGTCGGACAAGTTCAGTCTCCTTGATCGTGAATCCTGCAACTAAACAAGACGATGTCGCTCGGCTTTGTTCAGCTCGAAGGCGGGGATAAGCTTGAACATCACAGCTTCCCCTTCAGCATGTCGATCGCCTGAGCCGCCTTCTCCGGTGTGAGGCCCTCGTTCGGCAACGTGCGAACCCACCGATGCTTGAGCGGATCGATGTCGGTGTCGTCGTCGATGATGCAGATGTCAGCCGGGTCGATCTTGTGCTCGTCGATGTACGCCTTGATCTCCTGGCCGCGTCGGCCGTTGGCGGGGGTCTCGCCGTCGAAGTAGAACTGGCTGCCCATGCCGATCTTGCGCAGGATCTTGGACGTCTCGCTGACGCCGGGGATGATGCGCCAGGCCGAGGAGAGGATGACCTGGACGCCCTTGCACTCGTCGATGATGTCCCTGAGGATGCCAACGTGAAAGTGGTCGATCATGTATCCGTAGTCGGCGGGGAAGACGTCCCAAGCCTTGACGGCGCGGCCCTTGCGAAGAAAGTCGTCGGTGTTGAGCACGCCGTCGATGTCGAGGAAGAGGTACTTGTTCATGGTGCGCAAAGCCTCCACGAACGCCACAGGGCCGCCTCGATGCCCTTGGGCGTGTACTCGGCCTCGACCAGGTTGACGTCGAATGGTTCGGCGATGTTGCCGGTCCACCCTGCCATGATCGCACCGGACACGATGTCCCTTCGCTCGGTCATCAGCGCCCTGTTATCGAGCTGCTTGACGAAATCGGGGATCGGGTCGAAGAGGTCGAACTTCGCGGCGAAGGCCGACCACCAACGATCCTCCAGCTCGCGATACCAGGCCATCTGCGGGGCCCTCTTGAATGGCCTGGGGATGTCGCAGACGAAGGCTTCGGGGCCGTCGTGGAGCAGGATGGTGCGGAGCATCTTGTTGTCTCCCTTGGACATGTGACCGGGTGCCGTGTCTCTCTTTGCCGAGAGGAACATGAGGAGGCTGTGCTCGCCCACGGAATATGGCCTGTCCGCGTGGCCCAGGAACCTGTTGATGTTTGGCAGGGCGTAGAATATGTCGTCCAGGTGGATGTCTTCGGGCCTTGGGTCGAGGGGGTAAACGCGCCTGCCGTGGCGCGTCTGCATCCAGTCG
>CAZUVH010000013.1:0-29895 GCA_964623775.1 uncultured Candidatus Saccharibacteria bacterium
ACCACTCGGCCAAGTCGCCGCCGCTTGCGGTGTATGAGATGACCATGACGGTGCCAGTGGCACCTATACCACCGGGTGCACCCGCCAATGCAAGGTCCGTCGCTGCAGCTCCACCACCGCCAGAACCCCATGAGAGTGCGGGTGTTCCCGTTGCAGTAGTGTTGTCGGTGGACACTCGTACTTCTGGTCCACCAGGTCCCCAGTAGCTAGCGCCACCCTGACCGCTCACAACAAATTCTATGCCGCAATTTCTTCCTGGTACACCATTGCCTCCTGGGAAGTTAACGTCGCCTGTTGTTGTGGCAGCGCCTCCTACTCCGGCGATACCACAGGCATTTGTAGCAGTTGTTATGCCGTCTCCAGCTCCACCACCATTCGCACCCAAAACCCCAATCAAGTATGAAGCGGTGCCGGCAGTACCATTTCCACCAGCGCCGGAGCCACCAGTACCACCCGCTCCGACCGTGACGGTGCGAGATGCGCCGAGTTCTGCTGCCGTCAACATCTCAATGGTCGTCGCTCCTGCGCCGCCGCCGCCTGCAGCAGCTTCAGAGCCAGTATCTTGTGATTGGGCACCGCCACCGCCACCGCCACCGCCCGTCACGATAGCTTGCGCGAATACTAAGCCGGCAGGCGCTGTCCAGGTGCCGCCAGTACCGGGGGTAGTAGAGGCGTATATGGTGCCGCCGTCAATGATCCCCTCTCGACCACCAATACATGAACCATTTACAGCAAAACATCCACCTGCCAAATTGATTCCATTCGCAAAACTCGATGTTGCGCTGCCGGTCACCCCCAGCTTACCGACTGCGAGATTGCCAGAGAATGTTGATGTCGAGTTCGTACCCGTGACATTAAGGAAACCTTGAATCGTGGAGGTGCCAGTCGCACTTCCTTGGATCGTCGTCGTCGCACTGCGGCCGATGGCGACATAATCGTACGCCGAGAGTGCAGTCGTCGACGCATTAGAAAATGTCTGGAGACCCGACCATATATTCGGATTGCTCAGATTGAGGCCAAGCGTATTACCCGAGAATGAAAGTGATGAACCGATGAGTGCCGCAATCGTCGAGCCGTTGCCGTCCACTGCGACGAGCGCATTCGCGAGTGATGTGATCGCGAGATTCGTCGTCGTCGCTTGTGCAAGATTCGTATTGCCCGAGACGGTAAGCTGTGTCGTCGACGCCTGTGAGGCGTTGAATTGCCCAACGACCGTCGACGATGCTTGCGAGACGAAACCATTTTGGAATGTCTGCAGAACAGTGAACGCGTTTGCCGCAAACGTCTTTGGAATCGTAGACGACCCTGCAATAAAAGAATTGACGAGCGTATCGCTGTAATATCTATTTGTCGAGCCTTGTGCGACAGCGTCGGTTGTTGTGCCTGCAATTACGGACGCGACTCGCGTATTGGTATAGAAGAGGTTATTCCCTTCGAAGACATCGCTCGTATTGATCGCGAGCGTCGAGGTCGCGCGCGTCGTCCACGCGCTTCCGCTCCACGTAAGAAGATCGCCGAATGAGACGCCACCGACATGCGGAATCGTTGACGAACCGGAGATGTACGATCCGACGCGCGTATCCGTGTAGTACCGATTGTTTGTCCCCTCATCGAGAGCGTCGGTCGTCGTTGCGTACCATGCAGCAAGCGTGAGTCGTGCGTCGAGCGCATTTTGTAGATCGGTCTGACTTGAGAGTGTACCGGTAATGGAACCCCACGAAGTAGCTCCCGCACCCCCGCCAATACATACACCGTTTACAGCAAAACAACCCGATGTAATGTTGAAGCCGTTTACCGCAGTTGACGTCGCGTTTCCTGTGATATCGAACGCTCTCGTCTGAATGCCGCCGGAAAATGTAGATGTCCCTTGTCCAACGACCCGAAGATTGGTCGTCGACGCAGTCTCGGCAAAAAGTGTTCCGCTCACCGACACGTTGGTCGACGACGCATTTTGTAGCGACGTCTGACCACTTACCGTCAATTGCGAGACTGTTGTCTGTAAAGCAATCAATGGAGAGTAGAATGTCGTCCCCGCCGCCGCGAAATTTGCGACGCTCCCGATCGAAAAGATCGACCCGGCAGATGTCGTCGCAATCCCGACGTGCTCGCTGAAATATGATTTTCCGATGACCTCAAACAAACTTTGGTTCAGACTCGATGTTGCATTATCACCGACCACGAGGACATCAGTCGTGTCGGTCGGATAAAGAATCATATCGTTGGTCGTCGTCGAGAAATGACCATCACTACCGCCTCCCCCGCCGCCCTGGAGATCAGTGGTCCAAAACGGTACTCCGCCACCAGAAATTTTGAGTACCTCTCCCGGCGATCCAGCTGCGAGTCGCGAAAGCACGCCCACTCCCGAGGCATACAGGATGTCGCCGAGTGCGTACGTAGACTGTCCGGTACCGCCCTTCGCCTCTCCAAGCACACCATTGATGAGACTGAAATTGATCGAAGTTGTCGCAACGACCTGGCCCGTCGCATTGGTCGCGAGAATAGCATTTTGCAAATTTGAGACCGTGAGATTGGATGTGCTGGCGGTCTGCGCAAAGAGAGTATCGCTCACCGAGAAATCAGTTGTCGATGCGCCGCCGGAGAAAGTTTGCAAAGCGGTAAACGCATTTGCCGTATACGTCTTGGCAATTGTAGTTGAACCGTGAACAAAAAGATCTGCAAGTGCATTGGAGAAGTATTTATTAGTCGCACCCTCGGCAAGACTATCGGTCGTTTTGGTCGCAAGGAACGCGTTGGCTGATGATGTGGAAAATGCCTGCCCCTGATTTTGTGAAAGGAAATATGCTGATGATGTAGTCGCCCATCTTGTCTGCGTCGTTTCCCAATAATTGACAGACGATGTGGCCCAGCGCCACTGCGTACCCTCCCAATAATTGACACTTGTTGTCGAGAATGCGGCACCCTGATTTTGCGAGAGGAAATATGAAGCAGAGCTCGTAGCCCATCGGCTCTTAGTAGATTCCCACGCATCAGCACTCGTCGTGGAGAAAAAGTTGCGAACGCTCATCCAATAATCGGATGATGTGGTGGCCCAGCGGAATTTGGTCGAGTCCCAGTAGTCCGCGCTCGTGGTGGAGAATGTGCCATCAGCCTCCCCGCCGCCTCCGCCCGCGATACAGGTGCCATTTATAGAGAAGCAGCCTGTGGCGATATTGATCCCGCCGCCAAATGTCGACGTGGCAGCGCCGGTCACCGAGAGCTGTGTCGTCGAAGCTTGCGTGGCGTTGAATTGCCCCACGACCGTCGATGATGCTTGCGACAAAAATCCGTTTGCGAATGTTTGAAGCGCGGTCCACGCATTCGCCGTTGAGAAGTAGCCGAGCGACGATGTTGACGTGAGTGTGTATCCTCCACTCGCATTACCGAGCAATAATTGTCCGAACGTCGGCGCATCCGCAAGTCCTGTGCCACCATGTCCGATCTGCATAATTCCGCTGAATGGACCATATTCATATATGACAACAACCCCGTTTGCACCATTTCCTCCTGCGGCACCAGTTGTCTGATCCGCAATAGCGCCGCCACCGCCGCCTGAACCATACAAAACTCCGTTTATTCCCACACTCGTACCGCCAGTTGTTGTAACTGTTCCACCGTCGCCACCTTTTCCCCAATAACTTGTTCCGCCAGTACCGCCATCTACCACATTGTTCGCAGGTGCAATTCCATCATCTCCAATTCCTCCAGGCAGGTTGAAATCGCCAGTCGTAGTCGCTGCGCCGCCGGCGCCACCTGCAATCCTGCGAGGAGCAGCTACGGTATCAGGCACGTTTGCTCCGACCCCTCCAAGACCACCATCAGCACCAGTAAACATAGGGGCGCCAAATCTTGAATATCCGCCATTGGAGCCGGTGCTGCCAGTTCCGGGCCCGCCTGCACCACCTGCACCAATGACAACTTGTACAGTTGATGATGCGGTTACATCCAACATATAGATAGTGGTGGCTCCCGCGCCGCCGCCGCCGCCTGGAAATTCGCTCGTTGTCACGTCAGATGCGTCGGCACCTCCGCCTCCTCCGCCGCCTCCTGTAATAACAACTTGCGCTGATGTTGCGCCAGGAGTTGCCGTATATGTAGTGGTGCCCGGTGTCGAAAAAACTTGAATATTAATAAGCACTCCACTACCTCCTCCGCCACCACTGCCCGTAATACATTGTCCACTCGTGTCTCGGAAGCAGCCGCCGGAGAGTTGGATACCGTTGGCAAATGTAGATGTGGCACTCCCTGTCACACTAAGTGCCTGTGTAAATGTGTTGCTGCCAGAAAATGTGTTGCTATCAGCAAGCAGTGTCGAGGATGCAGACGAACCGCCTGTGCCCGTGATGCACGTGCCTCCGACCGCAAAACATCCCGTGTTGAGATTAATGCCGTTGCCGAACGTCGAGGTCGCCGTGCCAATCACGGCAAAGTACGTCGTCGTCGCGTACGTGGTAGTGGCACGATCGGCGTGGAATGAATACGTTGTCGACGCGAGACTCACGACGCCCGTCGATGTCGCGAGTGAGAAATATCCGGAGATGCCGCCGCCCGATCCTCCATAACTATCGAGTGCCACGGCAGCGTCCACATATTTCGGGAAGACGAGCACGTCAATTGATCCATTGCCCGGGCCACTCCATGACTCGAGCGCCTGCCCGACCGCATATCCGGAGCTCACGAGCTTCACGCCCACGCCCGCCGTCGAGCCAGCGGTGATGAGATCACCTGCGGCAATATTTCCATTGGCAGTCGAGACCGTCGTCGGTACGACTCCCGCGAAGCCGACGATATACGCATTCGTAGTGCCCTCGATATTCGCATTTGCGACAAATGCAGGATTGTCTGAGATGACACCGATTAGCGATTGACCCGCAACAGCCCTTTGATATTGGCCACTCGGGCTGAGGGAGACGATATCACCCGTCGATGCCGCCTCGCTGAGCTGCATGAATTCTGCAAAGTCCGCAGAGCCAGATGTCTGCGTGATGCCCGTACCGGTTGTGTTGAGACGCAGGCTCCCTACTCCACGACCGCCAACATCCCTCCCCGAATTCACACCAGCGAAATATTCGATGAACCGTGGACATGTGGTGCCCGTGGTGCACGTGGAGGCATAGGGCACTCCCGTATTAAGTCGCAGCACGTTGTTGGCCGAACTCAAGCTACTACTGTAATTCGTTATCGCCATGATAGCCGTGCCTGTCGCGCTCGTGGGGCCAGTAGTGGTCCCGAAAACAGATACGAGGTACGACGTGCTTGTCGTACCAATGGCGATCGATCCCATAAATGTCGATGTCGCCGTTGAAGTTGCAATGATATTGCCAGTGATAAATCTTCCGACGGCGGTCGTTGACGCAAGATTTGCCTCAGTCGTCGCGATAAGACTCGTGAAAGTCTGCGTACCGCTCCAGGTATTACTCGTTGTCGTACCAAATGCGAGCGAAATCGTGTTACCTGTATTCACGAGCGGATACGAATACGTGGAGGTCGCAGTCCACGTGGGGACGCCATTTAAATACGCGAGCACTTGTCCCGGCACGCCGGCGGTAGTCGTCGCGAGCGCATTACTGCCGTTACCAAAGAGTACTGCGCCCGCCGCAACATTGGCCCAGCCCGTACCGCCATTGCCGACACCGAGAATTCCGGTGACATCATTTGCAAGATCAACAAGCGCCGCCGTCACGACTCCGAGCACCGATTTTAATATTCCCGAAAAGGAGCCGAATGTGAAATTATTCGAAACGACGAGATTCGATGTCGAAGCATTTGTCGTCGTTGAGTTGGTGACCGTGATGCCACCTGCGAGAGTGAGATTGCCGCCATTGAGGACCGGAATATTACTGCCGGTCGGTGTCTGCGAGGGCGTAAAGCCGCCGACCGTGCCAGCATTGAGCGCATATGCAGAGGAGACGATGCGCTGACGTGGAGAAAGAGTCTCGTACGTTTCGTCGCCAAGTCCTGGTCCGCACGCTGCACCGACTTTGGTGGCGACATCCACATTGAGGTACACCGTGTCGCTGTCTTGAAAATTGTAATCAAGTAGATCACCTCCCGCGTTTGTATCACCGATTCCCACATTGAACACACCGTTGCGCACCGTGACCGTCATCGTGGACGTCGCCCCCGACGGCCATACTTTTGTACCAGTGCCCGGTGTCGCAGTATCAAAGAGTGAGAATTGGAAACAGTACTGTGTCCCCGCCCCGCCAAGAAGCGTGCCGCTTCCGTTCATGAGACGGCCCTGGTAATTCAGGATCTTGGGTACACCAGCGGCTGCAAACGCTGCCTGCGGAAATATACCCGCCACGAGAAGTGGTATCAGCGCGAAAAGTATGTACTTTCTAATGAACATAATTGATTCTTTCGAGCGCCTTTCGCTCCAAGTGACGATCGATGGCTATGCCCGCGAGGCCAATAAGCACGATAAGAAACGAGACGAGGAGGCATATGGCTATCCAGTTTGCGACGTAGTAGATGTAGCCGAGCCCTTCAATAGAAGCGAAGAGCTCTTTCATCCGATAGAGATATGATTCTTTTGGGGTTATCTTTTTGTCCTTCTCAAGATACGCACGGATCGCCTCTTCAGTGGTCATCCACGAGACATTTGAGAAAACTTGTTTGCCTTCCAATTTTCCACTGCGAATAAGCTGACCAATATAGTCGGCGGAATACCCCGACATTGACGCGGCTTCCTTGAGCGAGATGTACTTCATTTTATGGCTTACTATCTATCTTTTCGCTACAATCTCGACCCCCGAGATTTCCCAAAAGAACAATCTCGACCCACGAGATTTGTTCACAACACATTATAAGCCCTTGCTCAAACTTGATTTTTATTGCCTGTGGATATGTTGCTCGACGTGCATACCTCTTTAGGGTCGCTGTCTGCCGCTGCTGCGGCAGCGCTGCCTCTCGGCTCGTCAGCCTGCGAGACACCCCAAAGAGGTACGCCCGCTCTCGCTTGAGGTTGAGAACATCGCGAATCCGAGTCGCCTACGCCCGCCCCCCCAAAGCTCCTCCCCTCGGCTGTGACCTTCTCGGTACGGCGTTCGGGGCAGAGCAAACCCCGTGCCTCCCCATACATAAACAGTGCTAAAATTACCTTCATGATTCGATCCGTGCGGAGGTATCTGCACAAGTATTTTGCCAGCCATACTGCCCTTCTGGTAGCGCTTCTCTTTGTTGGCATCATGACGTTTACACTACAGGGCACGGATATTTCACGATTGCTTGCCGCAGCGACATCCTCGCTCACGAAAGCACCGGTCGTTCTGTATTTCACACCGTACGACAACAGCACAATCGAGGTCGGAAAGACAACTAAAATTGATCTCAACATTAATGCGCGCATTCCGATCAATGCAGTGGGAATTACGGTTACATTCCCACAGGACACGCTGGAGATCGTCGGATTTAGTAAGGAGAAGTCTTTCTTGGATCTCTGGACGGAGGAGACTGCCATCAAAGAAGATCTCGGGGAGGTCCACTTCAGCGGCGGCACGATACGGCAAGGCGGACTCGTGGGCACATCTACGGCCCTTACGATAACGGTCCGGGCAAAAAAGAGTGGTCAGGCGAAACTTTCATTTGGTAGTGCTGAGGTGTTCGCAAGCGATGGCAAGGGCATGAGTGTCGAAAATGAGGCACAGGAACTCACGATTACGATCCCTGAGGCGCCAAAAACGGCGAGCGCATCAGCGGGCAACGGCGAAGGTGGAGGTGGCGGCGGGACGCCTGAACATCCGCTCCCAAGGAGTGCGGATTTGAACGGCGACGGGATCGTCAATATCATCGACGTGTCGATATTGATCGTCCGCATGTTCGGAGCCTACGATCCTCGATACGATCTCGACATGGACGGCACGATCAGCATAGCTGACCTCTCGGTATTGCTATCGAAGCTGGGTCACTAGGTCACTTGAAAAGGTGCCGGTGATCGCCGTGCAATTTTGCGATTTTGTGACGATGAAAGATGTACCCTCCCCCGAGTCCGGCAAGGACGATAAGTAACGCAAACGGCATGAGCTGGTATGCGATCTCGACACTAAAGAGCGCGGCAGCGGCATACCCCACCGAGATCGCATTAATACTGATCGATCGTGAGGGATCGCTTGAAATCCCGTCTTCACTCACGGCAGTTGCATAGAGATGGTAGACACCGGCCTCGGTCACATCGGATAGATACGCGAACGAGCCGTCGCCGGAGGAAGTAATATCGGTGCGAAGTGCGGGCTTATCTCCATGAGACACGTGGATGGCAATTTTCATATTCGGGTCCGCTTTTCCTCGAATCTCGAAATGGTCTCCGACATTTACCGACGATTGGACGGAAGTAAAAATAGGGGCCCCCGGCTTGACGGGAGCGACCTGTACAAAAGAATCGGGAGAGCTCACCGCGGATATTTCTTTCGGCTGGATCGTGTATACACCGGATTTCATGCTCGAAATAATATTGGAGCTTTGGCCGTCGGCGGCAAGGATAGCTCCAGCGGCAAAACGCGCATTGCTCGACATGTTTCTGAGTGCGCGAAATGTAATGGTCGCA
The DNA here is from genome assembly GCA_964623775.1 of uncultured Candidatus Saccharibacteria bacterium. Lineage (GTDB taxonomy): Bacteria > Patescibacteriota > Minisyncoccia > Phycocordibacterales > UBA2100 > UBA10103. Next base: position 8,543 of record CAZUVH010000013.1, read on the forward strand.
AGGTGTCCATCGGATCCAGTGAACGGCTTTTTCATCAACCCCGAAAAACGTATATATCCTTCTTCATTGGAATACACAGGCGGGGTCGGCCATATATTGAGAAGCGATCCATCGACAGACAGATTCTCCACCTCGATGGCGGCAGGATTGAACGACATATCAGCCTCTGCAGCATTGATACTAACCCCGGCACTATCGACGAGTATCTTTACCTCAAACACGTCTCCGATTGAGTGCTCTGCGCGCTCTGGTGACACATAGAGCACCCCCCCTTCGGCAGAGGCGAGCAATGGGAGCAAAGCGATACCAAGAATGAAAATGGGGAGGAAACGTGGCACTGCCCGGCTCATGACCGCAAATCAATTACGCCCTCCTTACTCCTTTCACGCCAATACATGTAGAGTCTGGCAAAGCCCGCGAGGAGCAAGATGCCGATTGCGATGAGCGGGAGAAGGATGTCGTTAACTGAATACTGCCTCGGAGGAGCCGATCCTTCGGTATATTCGCCCAAAGTCTCGTTACCCGCCTTATCAACGGCCTTGATTTTGACCCCCCCTCGAAGGGTCTGATCCCAAAGCATATGGGGGCTTGAGGCCTTGACCCATCCACCACGCTCAAATATTTCGTAGTGATCTATACCGCTTTGCTTATCTACGGTCGAAAAGACTGCGTAGTATCTGCCGCTAAATACGCCTCGCGTGGATTCCACTTGCACGACGAACGCATCGGGAGGAATCGTGTCGGTGTTGACCTCGTCGAGCCAGGCATTCGCCTTCCCTACCGACTCGCGCGCGAGCGTGATCGTGGCGACCTCGGATCCAAGTTCGATTGCTGTACCGAGTCCGTCATTGAGATACGCACGAGACGAGAGTGCGGGGCGCACAACTGCTTTCTTCGCATCTGCGTTGATAACGGTAAATACAAGCTTGCCTAAAATATTACTGAGTGCGGGATCGCCTTGAATCCTCCCGCAGTATCCACCCGGGATACCGCCCTCGAACGACACCACGCCTTTGTCCGCACCGATCTTGGGCTCACCGACCCAGATGCTGAATATCGAACCGCCGCTGCTGAAATCGACTGCCTTTAATGAATTTTTCGGGTACTCGATGTCGACATGTGCGGCATTGATGCACTCATCGGCATTATCAAGTCGTACACTTACGACGAATGTGTCGCCGGGGCCGTAGGTGGCGGTGTTTGGATCAAGATAGATCGAAGCGGCGTTTGCAGCAAATGGGAAAGAAACGGAGAGAAAAAGGGGGATAAAAAATCTGAGGTACATAGGTATAGTATAGCCCGTTTTCATATTCAACCTGTCCAGGCAAACAGCATGATGGAAAAGTCCGCGAGGTTTGTCAGACCATCCTTACTGAAGTCGGTTCGCGGATTGTCGCTCTGCCATGAGATCAAGAATATCGAAAAATCGATCAAGTTGACCTTACCGTCGCCGTTGAGATCCGGTGACACATCCCCCGAGAGCGGTTCGGTACCGATATTGAAGGTAATCGCCTTACCGTATCCGCTTTTTACTGTATCCGTCAGGCGAAAGTACGACTTGGCGGCATGTATCCCCTTTGTAAAAGATTTCGTATCGACTTGCAGCGCCCAAATTCCGGCGCCGTCCGAAGGCGAATCGAATGTCGCTTTCGTGTCAGGATTGATGCCGGTAACGACCGTCCCGTTGGGTACCGTCTGCCCCGAGAGGGTGAGAAGTTCACCCGGTGCCACCGGATTCTTATTGACACTGATCGTCGGCGGGAGGAAGACGTTGGCCACGGTCGTGACTGCGGCCTGTACCACTTCAAAGACAGTAGAAGTAAGCAGCGAATTAATCCCTTTCGAGTCTTGCGCGGAGAAACTGAACGTCGCAGTGCCGGGCGTCACGTTGTTGGCACTAAATAGAAAGTCTGCGTTGGTGTCAGCTAAAGCGGTGCCAAGTAATTTTCCATCGAGCAGGATGGTGACCTTGCTCAGTGGATATGCCTTTCCCCGCAGTACGACTTTCGTCTGAAGCGCCGAATCTATTAGGCCCGGGACTCCTGTCGGATTTTCGGGTACACCGCCGCGAGGCGGGGCCCCGACCGGATTTTGAGGAACTGCCGTTTCACTTTGGCATGCGCTCGTACACAAGTCGCCCGAAGTATTATTACCATCGTCACAGGCTTCACTGAAACGCACCTGCAATGTGCTGTCTCCGCAATACGCATCATAACTTTGGCAATCAGAGTTGCACTTGCGCTCAGCGGTCGACGAGCCATAGCCGCCAGTGTTGTTGACCGTGCCATTGTCACAGACCTCGTCAGAGTCCGTGACCGCGTTGCCACAGATCGAGATGCGCACGGAAGTGACCACATTGTCGGCAACAACACGAGGCTGATCGAGTGTGAAGAAAAAGAGCACGACGGCAAAAATACCTGCGAGACTCAGGAAGATTGACCCCGCCCTCAGGTGCTCGCGCTGCCGATCACCGCGGTGCTCACCGGGCATACAGCTGCCTGTTTTTGCGCTTTCGCCGCACAATGTACATTGCGATAAGAATCAGGAGGAGCAGGAGTGGGATACCGACAGACGCAATGACCTTCAATTTGTCGGTCAGCGAAAGTCCCTCAAAGCCATACCCGGAATATCCGGCGACAGCACCGATTGCAGAGATGCTCAGGTCGAGATTGCCCTGCATCGCGATCTCATCATTCTTAAAGATCGTATATTTGACATCATAGAGACCCGAGGGAAGCCTCGTCGGCAGTTCCGCCAGAATCTCTTTTGTCGCGAAGGGCGCTATTTTTTCCAGTCTGTTGGTATTCTCGGTCGTCTCTAGGAGGCTCTCGCCATTGTGATCGTAGATCTCGAAGCGGACTTTTGTGGGGCCAAAATCCGTGTTACCGGTATTTTGAACCGTCATATAAAATCGGATTTTGCCCGGGAAGAAGAGTCCCCATTTCGTCCTTCCCTCTTCTAGGTCGGTGATACGCAGTCGGCGCACGTCGAAATCGTAGATCTTGTCAACGACTTTGAGATTGATGTCGATCTGTGCACCGAGTGCGATAGATACGCCGGTCTGCTGTTGACCCGTGCTTACAGATGCTGTCCTTACTCGTATTGCGCCCTTGTAGTCTTTGTATTCAGCGCTGGAGGGTACGCGGACGGTTATGATCAGTGGGACCTGTGTCTCGCCCTTTGGCATAATAAAATTCATCCCCCTGTCGATGGTGATCCATTCGGCAAAACCCTGCGCACTGATCGTGATCTCGGTGTTCAAATCATCCGTGGGATCCGACCGAACGAGTGTAATCTTTTGCTCATATACGCTGCCTCGCGTGAGACGCTCGTTATTGAGATATGGCGGCGTAATACCAAAGCCCGCGAAGGCCGTGCCCGCACCAGCGAAGAAGACACTAAGTACTGCCAAGAGAGCGACGAGATAATTCGTGAGTACTGCCCGCCTACGCGACACCATTATGCGTGAGAAATAGTGCATGAAGGTCCACAAGCCTACCAGTAAGCTGTGTTGCTTACGATGGCGCCGATGACGTTCTGGCCCGTGTATGCACCTGAGGTCGTGATTTCGATCGGGATGTGGATGCCCCAATAGGTATTTTTTGATTGTGGCGAACTCGTCGATGTGGTCTTGGGTACGCCGAGCGCGATAATAAGCGGACTCGACGACGCGTGGAGCGAGTATGTGGTCGAGTCGTTAAATGCAACTGAGGTCGTGGCCAACCGCTGGTTCCATGAAGCTATCATAGATGACGACGCAACGGGGCCACCAAGATCACATGATCCGAACGACGACCACGATGTACACATGGTGTCGCCGTAGAGCATTTCATCGATGCCGGTATTGCCCCAGGCGACCAGATCTGTCGACTGTACGAGTGTCGTGTTCTCCTGACCCGGCTGCAAACCTCCGTATGCTATCGAGGTTGTCGATACGTCGAAAGCAAGGAATTGATTGAGCTCGGTTCCCGCCGATGTTGCGGTGGTACTAGTCGCATAGTTATCATCGCGCACTTGCACCGTCGCGAGCCAATTTTGCGCCGCATATACTGAGCCCACATCTGTTGGATCAGCGTTGTACCAAAGTGGGACAGTGCAGGTCCAGGTCGAAACGCTATCGGTCGCACCCGAGCACGAGCCACCATCTTGCGTGCAGACGATCTGCGTCTGTGAGTCCATACTTGGATAGCACATGTTCGAGTTCATTGTGGTTGATGCGGTGCAGCTCGTCATTGCAGACCTATAGACGCTCGTTGTCGCAAATGCGATTTCGTTACCGCTCGAAGCGTTCAGGCAGCTATTGTTATCTGTTACAGAAAACTGAACTTGATAGGGGCCCGAGGTCGCATACGGACGGAAAAGGACGATATCTGAGGATGAGGTCGAACTAAATGTGATAAGAGAAACCGTCGGCGTTGCATTTGTGATCACAAACGAGGAATTGGAGCCTTGAAGTGTTGAGGTCGCCTGGCGTCCGGCGTTGTCCTGGATATAGACGTATGCAGCATATGTTTGATCCTGCGTTGGAATCACTATGTCGGTCGTTGTGGCGGGATTAAATGTGGTGAGCGTCGAAGACGCCCATGTATTTGAAGCTCCGCCAGAGCACGTGCTCGTTGCGAAGCTTGCAGTCTTACAAACCCAGAGCCCGACGAGGTCTCCTCCTCTGATCACATCAGTATCAGTGGCAACCGATGTCCATGTCACTGATTCTCCAGGAGCGGCTGGTGAGTCGTTTGTGATTACACTGAAAAATGGCGCGTGATTAACGACGAATGGCGACACTGTGGTGCCCGAACCGCGCGTGTATGTGGAATTACATGATGGATTCGTTGCTACCTTATCGCATACCCACGCATACCAGTCATTACTTTCACTGTTGAACGGGAAATTGTAATTATTCACGTTGCCCGCCGTTGAAGTGGCAGCGGTTGCCTGAGAACCACTGTTGGTCGCACCGGAGATCGCCCACTGCAGAGCGCCCGAGCCACATGTAGGTGGCCCGTCTACGCCAGGAGTCGGCACTGCGGTTGTTGATGTCCCGTAACAAATCAGAAGATAATATTGGTCCCCGTTGGAATCGGTGCCTGTACCTGTCCATTGAAATGTGTAGCCTGCCTGTGTCGGCGTCGATGTGGACGACTCAGTACCCTCTTGTGCATTGACGGTCCACACCGGTGGAACGTTGAGTACGGTGACTGTTGTTGCCACCGTAGATGTCGCGGCGTTCACACTTAAGAAGCCCAATTGGAAATAGGCACCGAATGTCATCACGGTAACAATCGCGCCGCTCAAAACAGTGACGAGGGTGATCTTGCCGGGACTCATTTCGGGTGTCTTCAGCCAATCCCAAATAGCGCGAATTTCTTTCGGCATAGTATAGATAAATTCTATCACCGTACGTTATTCGACGGTTTTTCGGAGACGGGGATAAAGGGGATAACAAATTACAACACAATTCCCTTCTGGCGCTACTTGTAGCGGATTGCGTCCAATGGGTTGATCTTAGCGGCGCGGCGTGCCGGGAAAAGGCCGGTGATGAAGCCGACAATTCCGGAAAACGCCATGATGAAGACAATGAACCAAAGCGGGTACCTGAAAAGGCTCACTGCCTCGCCGCCGAATTTACTCGCGACAAGTCCGAGGACTCCGTTCATGATGACTCCGATCCCGGCACCAATCCCGATACCGACGACTCCGCCGAGGAGTCCCACGATCGTCGCCTCAGCGACGAAAAGAATGACGATGTCTTGGGACGATGCGCCGATCGTACGCATGACGCCGATTTCGGCGGTGCGCTCGAGCAGTGTGACGGTCATTGTATTGAACATGCCGATAGCAGACACCGTGAGCGCGATGCTCCCGAAGACTGCAAGCACTGCCTGAATGCCTTGGAAGATTTTGTTTGCCTGCTCAACGGTCTTTGAGAGCGCTGTCACGGTAAATCCTTTTGCGATGATCTCGTCCTGCACCGGAACCAGATTTTCACTCTCTCTCACACGCACTTGCAAGCGCTCGTAATACGGGACGTCGAAGTGCGACATGAACTCATCGAGCGTGATGATTGCTGCGAGCGTGCCTTCGTCGGAATTAACGCCCTTGATTTTGTACTCTTTAGTAATCGGCACTTCGGTCGTCTGATCGCTTCCCTCCTGTGGTACGAAGACACGGAATTTTATCGACTTGCCTATCGCCTCTTCCGGTTTCATAACGCCGAAGAGTTTCAATACCGCACCCGTAACGATGACGGCATTTCGGTCGTCTTGCGCAGTCTTTTCTTCAAACAATTTTCCCGCATTCGCCTTCTGACCGGTGTAGAGGAAATACGACGGCTTCATGCCCTGAATGTTGGCGTTGCCGGTCAACCCTTCGTACGTAATGAGTGCGGGGAAATTCACCATTGGCGACGTGTCTTTTACCATGGGATGCGCCGCGAATGCCGCGATCGTGGCCGGATCGAGCTTTACCGTCTTTGACGCGGGATTCGCCACGTTGAGCGAAAGGAGCGTCTCGCCGAAGACAATCTTCTCAAGAATGATTCCCTGGAGTCCGAAGCCGAGGCCCACGAGCGCCACGACCGCTGCGGTGCCGACACCCATGCCCAAAATCGTAAGCCACGTACGCGACGGGTTCGTCTTGAACATACGAGTCGAGAGCATTGCGATATCTTTAAGCATCATATGAGTGTTGCTCGGTGGCAGTGTGTCTGGGAACCCGGATTTTTCTGCTGAAAAATCCTTATCCTCAGCGCTCTTCGCGCTTGCGAAGGTTCCCAGACACACCGCCACGCTCGCTTGATGTTGGTAGATGCAATGTACATATTACGAATGGGCGCCTTCGAGCTCGTTGGCGCGGATAAGGTAACCGCCTTGTGCGATGAGTTTCTCCAGATAGCGAGCGATTTTATATGCGTCATCCTTTGGGTATGCCACACCGCCAAGCTCAAAGGGCAGCTGGAGTCGCTCTTCAAAAGCATGCCCATCAATTATACCGCCCACACGATCCGCGATTGCCGTGCGCAAAGTCCGAAGCTGAGACTCATCACTATGGATTTCACATTCGGCCGTCACGTATTGGAGAAGCCTGTCGATAAACTTTTGAAGGTGGAGGAACATGTCGTCGTGCTGTACGCCTTCGCGATAGCGCGCAACATCTCGTGAATTGCGAAAAAGCGAAAGCACGCGTGCCGCCATTGCCCTGCCCTCGTCGCCATGCATTCCGACCCCGCCTTCACTTCGTGGCTTCACGAGGTAGTCATAAAACATCACATCATCCATCGCGCCCTTTAGCACACTGAGTACACCTTTCTCGAGACGCTCGAGCTGGTCGAATCCAATGCTTTGAGTCGCATAATTGACGATGCTTTTTACCTTAAGCTCGATCGGTTCGGCATAGGGGTAGAGCCTCGCGAGCTGCTCAATCTCAGTCACAATGGTCTCGCCCGGCTTCACGCGTTTCACCTGCGGCTTTTCCGGATTGATCGCGATACGACGCAAGAGTCCGTCACGCATATAGAAAATGCGGTGCGCATACGGCAGGTATTTCGCGTCGTGTGTGACGAGTACCACTGTCTTGCGATCTCGCTCGTTGATTTCCTCGAATGAATCCATGACGTGTTCGGCAGAAATGGAGTCGAGGTTACCGACAGGCTCGTCGGCTAGGAGAATTTCCGGGTCGTTCACAAGTGAGCGCGCGACCGCGACGCGCTGCTGCTGACCGCCGGACATCATGACCGGCGTTTTGTTCTCAAGGCGCTCGGGGATGCCGAATCGGCGCAAGAGCTCCCTACCACGCGCATTGCGCTCCTCCACGGATTTATTGAGAAAGACCATGGGAAGTGCAACATTATCGAGCACGGAGATGGAGGTGATGAGGTTGAATTGCTGATACACGATACCGATCACGGCCTGTTGATATCTATTCATTTCCGCAGGCGTATACGCATAAATATCTTCTCCTTTAACAAAGAGATGTCCGCTGTCAGGCGTGTTGCCGCCAAGAATCGTGTAAAGGAGCGTCGACTTACCGCAGCCAGAGGGACCGAAAAGAATGATGTATTCGCGAGGATAGATCTGCGCGTTAATGTGTTGAAGCGCGTTAAATTCATTGGACTTGCCCTTGTTGTACGTGATCACCAAGTCGTCGATGAGTATTCCTTCTTGTGCCATATTATGGTCGCTCGACGGAAGTGCCCTTACGGAAACCGGATTTTTCTGCTGAAAAATCCTCAATCCTCGGGCCAAGCCCTGCGGGGATTCCGTAAGAGCACTGCCGCTCTCGCTTTGAGTTGTTAAAGGAATTGTGCATATAGTTATTTGCCGACTTTATTGACCCAGCCGAAGGTGCCCTGGAAGTTCTCCAGAATGATATCGATGATGTTTTTCTCCTTGATCGGCGTGATGAGCACATAATCCTCTGATTGTGATTCATTACGTGACTCGTCGCGACATTTCATCCAGAATTTATACACAGTTGCCGGCGCAAATCCGACAATAACCTGTGTATGATTCTCAAGCGGATTCACTTCCTCGGGGAACGAATCGCCCTCGTCTCCCTCCTGTTTGACGAGGCCTTGCGTATAGAAAACCTGGCAATACGCCGGCTCGTCAGTGATCCACGACACGATTGTCTGCACTTTGGTATCCTCACTCGGGAAAAGTGTCGATTCATTGTTGACCTTTGCGATTTCAGGCGGAACAACGTCGCGAACTGTAACGAACGTAAAGGGCTTGCTATCGACATTGTCCCCCGCTTCATTGGTCGCTGTGATGATCGCAGAATAGCGTGTACCAAACTCGAGGCCAGCAAGAAGGACTCGCTGCTCAGTGGCATATACGGGATTACCTGTTGATTGCGTCCTTTTTGTGCGCAAATTGGTGTACGAGACGATTCCCTTCGACTTTACGTTGCGGGTGGACCAACTCACGACTGCGGAGCTTTCCTGTATGCGCGACGTCTGCACATTTGTAATTTCCGGCAGAAGGGATTTCGTACGAAACGTATCGTCTTCGGAAACTCCCGCAAGCCCCGCTGCATCCTCGGACCGTACGCGGAAGTGATACACGGTGCTCGGCAAGAGACCGATCACCTCGACGGTGTGCGCTTTTTCGGAGGCATTGGAATCACCCTGTGTGATCGAATACGGATCACTCGACTGGGGATCAAACTCATCCTCGGGCTGCAGCTCGACGACGGATCCGGCCTCGCGGTCGGTCGACCACGTGATTATGACGCTATTTTCTTCGAACGAGACTTTTGGGAGGCCGATGATCGAGGGTGCGCGCAGAAGATCGCTCGCCACCTCCTTGACCGCCTCAACGATCTCCTTGAGTGCCTCGGGATCTTTGATCTTCTTGATTTCCTTTATCGCCTTTGCCGCTTCAGACCCCTTTGTCGTGAAGACAAATCCGGCTGTCGCATTCTTGTTGCCTTGCTCGTCGGCCGAAACTACGCGGAAGTGGTACGTCGTTGAAGGATCGAGATTCTCAATCGTGAGAGAGTGGGCTTTTTTACTGAAACTCGGATCACGCACCGTACCGACCGCTGCGTCGAGTCCGTAATTAATAGTGCCATCGGTAGGGCCGTCGGTAGTCCATGTGACTGTGGCCGAACTGTCGTCAACAGATGAAATGACGACATTAGAGATCTCCGCGGCATATACACGAGCGGCTATACCGGCAATAACAATACATGAAAGAAAGAGGATCGCCCGAGGTTGTGCCTTTTCAAGCATGTGCAAAAACGCTCGGGTGCGAGACATATAACAATTCTACCAGTAGAAATGATGAGCAATCCCAACGCTATTCACACTTTGCGCTGTAGAAAGACCAAGGTCCTGATTTTCTACTGGCGCGAGCGCTTCTGGAACCAGAGGAGAATGAAGAACACGCCGATGATAATGAAAATGATCTCAAGCCACCCATAATAATAGAATGTCGTTGGCCTCGTGCAGGAAAGGTAATCGGCCGTATTGCCATCGCAGTATTTGCCGCTATGAAATCCGAAAACGCCAAGTATGGTAAAGAGAGCCCCCAAGAACAGATCCGATTGCTCCCTGATGATGCGCCAATTCCCTTCCATGGCATCCATCGCTTTATTGAACACATACCAAATGATCGCGACTGATATGCGATACACTCTTTTTACCCGACTGTGTCCTGCCTTGTTTTCCAGATGCTGCGTGTCTTCCATAGTGTAACTATTGTACCTTGTAATTTTTAGATGCAAATACGTTAGAAAAACCCGATTTCCTTGGATTTTTGGTCGATTTCCTCCCCGATTTTCTGCAGCTCATTGTAGAGACCTGATCGCTTGTCGAACTGGCTTTCCATCTCCGGAATCGCCGCATTCAGTTCCTTGATGTATGCATCCGAGAGCCTTCCATCGTCGGCGATGATACGGTCGAATATCTGCCTGATCTCGAAATCCGCCCTGTACGAATACGCGCGAATATCCGAGATGGTGGCCGAGCGCTTCTTCGCGAGCGCTATCAATTCCCTCGCTGTCTGGCTGATCGAAAATGCTCTGAGTGTATCGACCTGCATCTTGGCAATCGCCGTATCTGCCGCTTCCGTGCTAATCGTAATCTGATCTATCTGCGCATCCGCCTCATCAAGGGACGCCTGACCGCCTTTTACAAGCGCGAGGCGCTCCGCCGCGCTCATTTTCTTCGTGAGCACATCGGATAATATTCTATTCAACTGCTCGCGCACGGGATTGTTGGGTGCTCCTGGGATAAAGGCGTCATTTTGCTGCGTCTTTGCCAAAAAAGCATACACTTCGTAATCGCGGGCGAACTGCGCGGAAGAAAGGTGGATCATGTAGATCAACGCGCCACAGACGATCGCTACAACTGATAGTGCAAGGTACATGCGTACTCGTGGTAACGCGAGAGACGACCCGGATCGGATGGTTGCTATTATAGTTTGTGTGATGAATTTGATTGTATTCATAAGAATAGAAGTTTGACGTTAGTATTCATAGATATCAGCCACCGGGAGCGACAGCGCTAAATTCATTCGTACCAGTAAGTGTCCCGGCAGGTGTACCGACTGGGATTTCAATTCCAAAAGAGATGTCTCTCTCCTGTGCTGTTGTTGTGGATGTGGGCTTATTAATAACCACACCTGCCCTATTTGAAGCCGCCGTGAGGGCGCTACAGATACTGCACGACGCATATGTAAATGTAGACGTTGCGTACTTTTGTGTAGCCACATTGATGGTACCTCCTGCACCAAGCCCAACTTGCACATCAATATCGGTGTTGCCGGTATTTCGCGTGGTCGTGGTCGCATTGTAGGAGCCTGTATCTGCCCCGACAGCGAGCGTTCCGTAGTTGACAGCGCCTGACGTGACAGAAAGCGCACGCAGTGTCAGGAGCTCGACGGTGTCCGTAGCCGGCTCTTCCGTATCGCGCAGGCCCGTTGAATCCTGGACCGACATCCGCATTTTCCATGTGGCTGTACTGCTCGCATCAGTCGGGACAGCATGATATCTTATGGTCGCCCTACAAGAGAGCTGGCAGGAATTACCGGAGCAACTCGAAAGCGAGCACGATGTCGACGCCATTTGATAGCAATTATTGTCATCTTGCGTACAATCCGCGCCGCCCGCAACACTTGAGAGATAGATGGTCGAGGTGCCGAATATAATGTCGGCAAAACCATTGACGTCAGTCACCGTAGAGCTCGCATAAATGTATGTGGAGGTACCTTCGGTAAGGACGATGGGATTATAGTGATTCAGGTGGGGTGTAACACCGTTGTTGGTTATGACCGGCGGGAATTCGAGATTGATTTCGGCCACATTTGTATACCCATCGAGCGAGTAGTAGTCCTGGGTCGAGCTTTCATCGGCGACTCGGAAACAATATTCCTCCTGCGTGGCATTACTCGTCATTTTGAATGCATATTCGACTTCAGTAGCGGCATTCGAAGCAACGGTTGAACTCGCCACCTTAAACGAGGGGTCTTCGACTAACTTGCCGGCGGTGAATGCAAAGCTCGCCGGGTATGTAAGGAGTGGTGTTGTTGAATCCTGATCGGTAAATTGCGTCGATGTCGACATACACGCTACTGCACTACCGCACGAGTTACCCGGCGTCCATGTCGGCACGTCTGTGAAATTGACGGGAGGGACAGACTGACAATTCAAAGATGCGCCCTTCTCCGCATACTGCAGACGGAATAATCTATTCCAAACGGTGTTCGCCGTATTTTGGATATTGAATCTCAGGCGGAGTATCTCCCCTATGATTGACGTCGTATATTCGGTATCTTCTGCGGCTCTCCACGACGCACCGCCAGAAGCTTGCTCGAGTCCAAACACGTACGTCGGCGCGCTTGCCGTGTACTGCTTCACACTATAGAAATCCCACCCACCGTGCTGACCCCAGAATGTGAATCCTATGCCACCAGTCGTATATGAGGTGTCGTGAGCGGTCACTGAAGCGAAGAGTGCTCCTGCATTGGTGTATACATTTACGGTGATCGCAGGATTCGAGGTTTGCCAGTCGACAGTCACTCGATACCAGCCATCAACCCACGTCACTGTCGTTGATGCGAGCGTTGTGCCGCTATCATCGTCGGATACAGCATTCTCAACAATTTTAACTTTGTCCGACGGTGATTGATCGAGACACACGGCGTAGTTCTGCGAAGCGGCCTGCACACCGAAAAGTGTACATGGTTCATCGCCCTGGCCTGCATCCACATACTGCCAGAATTGGATTGTCTTGCCCGTGCTCGTATACGAGCTATTCGTCTGGTAGATACCGCCCGTGATCGTCCTCTCATCGACATCCGGATCGTCCGCATCGAGTCCAAAACTCCAATTGTGATTGAAGGAAGGACTTGCCTCGAAGAATTGTGAGTCGGAACCTGAGTACTCTGTAATGTTGTCATCCTCAAAATCATCGAAGAATGTGAATGTCGTCGTGCCAACTGAGGCGCTTGTTGCACTGCCGTTGCCGTAGTACGCGTAGATCACAGCGCTGCCTGAGGACGGTAATGATGGTACCTCCACCCACACGGTTGAAGATGCGGACGCGACCGTGCTCTCGATCCAGTGATCAAGCAGTGTAACCCCATCCGAACTTGTGAAGCGTAAGTCATCGAAGTCACTCTGCATGTCGGCATCGTAAACGACGTCCATTTTTACGGGGATATTTGTATATGCGGTCGCGTTCGGATTCGTGATGCCGATCTTTTTACGTTTACTCCACGATGCGTTGTACCATTCGGTATTCGGAGCGCCTTCGCCTCCGTCGTCATTGCGCCAGCGGTAGTGCACCTGCTCAACCAGGAGACACACACTGTCGTCCCATCGCACTACGCCGCAGCTAGCCTGACCGTCGCCCGTGTCGTACGACTCGCCCGCGAGATTGCCATAATGCCCCGCGAAATACCATGGATTGAGCAACGTACCCGAGTGCGTCACGTTGAAGCCCGTATTAACTCCCGTTGTGGTGGCGAATCGCATGCCGCTGATCGTGATACTCGCATTAGCATCAAGTACAGTTGAGGAAGCGCTGATCATACTTCCGCCGTCGACGGAGAGCTCGAAATCGCCATACGAGAGCGAGCTTATTGTAGGGGCACCAGTCAGCTGGAGTCCCGTACCATTGAGATACCTAAACTGATAGTAATTAGCATTGAGAGTGCCTCCGGAAACCTGGAATTTGTATGGCGTATTGTAGGTCGCCGAGATGGAGGTCGTCGCCGTGGCAGTTCCTACTATATTGAGTGTGCCACCCGAGAATACAAGCGTGGAACTCGTGGCAATGCGCACATTGACCGCGCGCAAGGCGATTGCTGTGCCATCGAAGTCAGTCGCTGCGCTCCAATAATCGGTGCCGCTTGACCGTGTGTATGTTCCATATATATAGAGAGAGCCATCAGTCCCCTCATTATCCTGCGAATAGAGGGAGCCGCTACCCGTGAAAAGCACTGTTTCTGCCGAAGAGCTCCACATACTGACCTTCGTACTCCCCCCTATTAATAGAGTGCCGTTATATGAGTCACCTGTATCAGTCTTGGTATTAATCGAGTACGTCGTGCCAGAATTGAGATAAAGCGTGCCTCCAGTCCAGGTGGTCGCGGCTCCGCCCACACTATTCGTGAATGTCCCACCGACTTCGAGCGATCTGCCGCTTTGTAGCGTGAGACTCGAAGCCGCCGTGATTGTCGTGTTGTTGGTCGATGTGGCATTGCCGGCGATCGTCCAGCCTCCCGCCGAAGAGTCGAAGGTGAGGTTGTAGAACGTCGAGGTCGCAGGAGCGATTGAGAATCCTGTCGTTGTGGCGGTGAAGCGTACCGTGCCACTATTACTGCTAAATGCGCCATTCGTGCTCGTAAATGACCCGCCAACATTGAGCGTCCCGGAGGGTAGCGTCGTCGTACCCGCTTCGAATGTGAAATGTCTCGTTGTCGTAGCCACTGTATCTGTAAAGACCCACGTGCCGCCAACGCCACTTGCTATGAGATTGTAGAAGCTTGAAGCGCCGGGGGCGATCGACTTACCTGTCGCGGTCGAAGTCAGTTTGACCGTGCCGTTATTGTGACTGAAGGTCGCCGTGTTCTGGAAATTGCCGCCAACGGCGAGAATTTGTGACGGCGCAGTGAGCGTGCCCGACGAAACAATGAGATTGTTTGTGGTCGTCGCATTCGAATCGACAAACGACCAGCTGCCACCGCCTGAAGCGGTCAGATTGTAGAGCGTAGAGGTTGATACTTGGATCGTCTTGCCAGTCGAGGTGGCACTGAGGACAAGTGTGCCGTTGTTGTGCATGAAGGAGCCGCCGCTAGCGCCATTGTTTATGAATGATCCACCGACATACAACGTGCCGGTCGGGAGCGTGACAGTGCCATTCGTGATCGTGAAGTCATTGGTCGATGTTGCGGGCGATGAAAATGCCCAGTTGCCACCACCTCCATCGAAGACGACTTTGTAGAAGGTGGAGCTCGCCATGGTGATCGTCTTCCCTGTCGTCGTCGCGGCAAAGGTGAAGGTCGATAGTGCTGGCGCGAGTGTAGCCCCGCTATCCATAACGAAGCTTCCACCGATTGAATGTGCCTGCGTGCCCGCGGCGGTGAATGTCGAATTCGCGAAAAGCTGGAGTGAGCCGTCATACGCCGCACCCGATCCGCCCGATTGCAGTGTCACATTACCCGTCGGAGCGAATGTCTTTGCGTCCCACACAATGAGCTTGGTATCGGGCTGCGCTATAAGCGTATCGGTCGCCGCATCTGTCGCATCGAATGGAATGTCAGAATCCTCATCGCTGTCCCATGGTGTCAGATCGACAATGGTGATCGGTGCCGTATCTTCGTGACGGAGAATCACGCGATTCTCATAAAGATGCATGTTGGCGATATTGGCAGACGGATCGATCGTCACATTGGCAGCGCGCCTTCCGCCATTGGTATCGAGATACACCGTGAGTGTGGCGCCCGGATTGAATGATACTCCGGAGATTGTGTATGCCCCTGTCGTGGTACTGCCGCACGATGATGCGTAGCTGCCCTGACCGTCGGCCTTGAGTCTGACGACAGGGGTCAAGCCATCGCATACGGAGCTCACGGTCGTGCCTTCGTCAGAGTACACATTACCGGAAATCGTGATGGTGTCGTTGCTGTCATCCCATCGCACACTGCCGGGATCAGCGTCTACATCGAATGCCTCGCCGTCGGCATTGCCGTAATGGAGATTGAATTTCCAGAAACTGCCCGACGATCCCGTAAATCTCACGTTGTACCCGGCAGAAATGCTCGACGTCGCGAAGCGGTTGTACTGGAAAATCTTGAGCGGGTTTTGCGTGATGACTGTCCCGTCCACCGTGATCGAAGCTCCACCTTCAGTCGAATGTTCAAAATCGCCGTACGAAAGTGACGAAACGGTTGGTGTGCCGGTTATATTGATACCGTTTGCGTCAGTGTCGCGGACAGAATAGTAATTTGCATTCAAAGTGCCGCCCGTAACCGCAAACGCGTACCTACCTGTTCCGCCATATGCCTGGATCGTCGTGGAAGCACTCGCGCTGCCCAATATATCGAGAATGCCACCCGAGAACGTGACGGTCGAGCTTGTCGCGATACGCACGTCCACCTGTCGCTCCGACCCGCCGGAGAGATCAGTGCCGTCGAAATCGGTCGCATAGCTCCAGTAGTCCGCGCCGCTCGAGCGTGTGTAATTGCCCCAGATATAAACGTCGCCATTTACATTTGCATGGTCTTGGGAATAGAGCGAGCCAGTGGAGTCAATAAGCGGAACCGTCGATGACGAATTCCACATACGGATATGCGTCGATGTGCCGACGATCAGCGTGCCGTACAACTCTGCGGCGTCGGTCTTCGTGTTCACTGAATAACTACCTGCTCCACGTAGGTACAAGGTCGAGCCAGTCCATGTGGTCGCCGCACTCATGGAATTGGTGAATGTCCCCCACACCGAGAGTGCTCTGCCGCTTTGGAGCGTAAAGCTCGACGCATTGGAGATCGTCGTGTCGTGCGTCGAGGTCGCATTGCCGGTAATCGTCCAGCCGCCGGAAGCGGAATTAAACGTGAGATCGTAGAACGACGAATTACCGGGATCGATCGACTTCCCTATTGCGGTCGCATCAAAAATCACCACTCTTCCCGAGTGCGTAAACGTGCCGCTGTTCGTCCAGCTGCCACCGATGTTCATATTGACGATATTCGACGCGGTAAAGGTCGAGCCCGTATTAATAGTGAGGTCGCCGTTTACATCAATTGTCGGATCCTGACTGTCAGCAGTGACCGTAACGGGATTTGTGCCGCCGATATTCATGTTCGTCGTCGTAAGAATGCCGGATTGGAGCGTGTACGTCGGTGTGCCCGCGCCACTAGGCGCCAAGAAAAGATTGGCATACGTCGCATTTTCGATCTCAGTCGCGGATGTGGAATCATACGTAAACGGCGCACTCATGACGTTGAAGGTGGCGCTACCATTGATCGTGAACGGAACTCCTGCGCCGGAGAGGACCCATGCAGAGTTGCCCGCGTGCAATGTGTAGCTCGCAGCGAGCTTCAGTACGCCGGTGACGGTCGTCGTCGCAGCACCCGTCTTGGTACTCGATGCTGCAGCACCGCTTCCGAATGTGAGATTGTAGAATGTCCACGGATTTGCACCTGCGAAGTTGCCAGTACCGTCTTTGCGGAACTCACCGCCGGACATACTAATGACGCCCGATCCCGTAAGGCCGCCCGTTGATATGATCATGTCGCCCGTGCCAGAGAGCGTACCTGCCGTCATCGCGAGTGTATTCACCGTAGTTGTCGCGGTGCCTGCCGTATTGCTCAGCGTCCATCCGCCACCTGAACCATTGAAGACCACATCGTAGAGCGTGACTGCTGCTGCGGTGCTGATGCTCTTACCGGTCGTCGTCGCGGTAAATGTGAGCGTCGAATTCGCTGGTGTAAATGTCGCGCCGGATTCCGTCGTGAACCCGCCACCGATCGAGTGTGATTCCGTGCCGACTGCGGTAAATACGGAGTTGGTCGCGAGCCACAAGCGACCGTCGCGCGCATCGCCCGATCCGCCACTTTGAAGTACGACCGTGCCGCCCGGGGCGAATGTCTCGCCCGTCCAAATGTAGAGCTCGTTGTCGGGCTTCACGGTGAGCGTAGAGCCGCTCGCGGTAAACATGATATCCGTATCATCGGTGTTGTCGCTCGAGGTGACGAGATTTGCGATCGTAAGCGCGTCCGCACTCTCACTGCGCACGATCACGGCGTTTTGATACAGATCAAGTCCAGTGATGTTGTCGGTCGCGCTGCGCGTCACGGCCACCGCCTTGCCCGATCCCCCGTTGATGTAGACGGTGATCACCGGATCACCGAGGAATTGCACTCCTGAAACAGTGTACGTACTGCCACTGCAGGTACCGTTGAAGCTCGACGCGCCGTTTACAACCGCAGTCACGGTCGCTCCCAGACATCCGGCTCCCGTGCCGTGGCCGGAGTAGACGGTGCCTGAGATATCGATTGTAAAGAACGAATCGTCCCACCGCACATAACCGGGATTGCCACCATTTGACCCCGGATCATTATCGTAATTCTCGCCGTCAATCTCGCCATAATGATTTCTAAACCACCAATACGATGAAGGTGTGCCGGTCTCAGCGACGTTCGTCCCACCCGCCACGCCCGTCGTCGTCGCGAATCGTACCCGCTGGATGTTGAGCGCTGGGTTCGCATCGATAACGGTCGATGCGAGCGTCATTGCGGTACCGGAGGCTGAGAGCGTGAAGTGTCCGTTGCTGAGCGACGTGACCGTCGGCGCACCGGAGAGCGTGAGGCCGTTTTGCGTCGTACTCGCAATACTGTAGTACTGAGCATTCAATGTCCCGCCAGATACATTGAAATCATATCTGCCAACTCCCTGATTTCTGATTGTCGTGGTCGCGCTCGAACCACCAACAATATTCAATGTACCGCCGGAGAATGCGAGCATTGAGCTCGTTGCGATGCGCACATCAGCGCGGCGTTCCGATCCACCGGAGAGTGAGGTGCCATCGAAATCAGTTGCATAACTCCAATAGTCCGTGCCGCTCGAGCGACTGTACGCGCCATATATATAGAGCGAGCCATCGTCGGCTGTACCACTGACTCTATGATCCTGCGAGTACACATATCCATTCGTCCCCGTGATTACCGTACTTGCCGACGAGTTCCACATCGAAACTTTTGTTGTAGAGCCCACCATAAGGGTACCGTAAATATCGCCATCACTCGTTTTCGTATTGATCGCGTACGTCGAACTTGCATTGAGATAGAGCGTCGAGCCGGCCCACGAGGTAGCGGCGTTTGCGACACTATTCGTAAATGTCCCGTCTACTTCGAGAGTCCTTCCGCTCGTAAGCGTGAGCGAGGAAGCGTTTGCAATTGTGGTGTCGCGCGATGACGTGGCATTGCCCGTAATCGTCCAGCCGCCCGTCGCACCATCGAAAAGCAGATTGTAGAACGTCGAGGAGGCAGTTGTGATGGAGAATCCTGTCGTCGTCGCGACGAATTTCACCGTGCCGCTGTTGTGTGTAAACGCGGTGCCGGGCACGCCCGTATTCACCAACGACCCGCCGACTGCAAAGACGCCGGAGGGCAGCGTCGTCGTACCCGCGAGGAATGTGACATTTCTCGTCGTCGTGGCATTCGTATCGATGAATGAGAATAGCCCCGCACCTGCAAATGCGAGATTAAACGGGCTTGATCCGTTGAATCGCAGATTCTGCGTGTCTGCCGCTGTCATGCGGAGCGTACCGCCACCTGAGAATGAACCGCCGTTATTGAGGAACGATCCGCCGACAGCCAAGGTGCCTTGCGGCAGCGTAAGCGTGCCTTGTGTAATGATCGTGTTGCGCGAACTCGTCGCATTCTGCGCCGTGAAGGACCATGACCCAGAGCCATTGAACGCGAGATCGTAAAAGCTCGAAGATCCGGGGTCGATGGTCTGCGCACTTGATGCATTGAAAAGTACCGCGCCGTTATTGTGCTGGAATGTCGCACTATTACTGAAAGAGCCGCCGACGGTAGTCGTCGCGGTAGGCATCGTGACCGTACCTGTCGTGATCGTGAAATTACTGGTCGTCGTCGCGGTCGGACTCAGGAAGGACCAGTTGCCGTTCGAACCGTTGAAAATAAGATTATTGAAACTCGATTGCCCCGGAGCGATCGACCTCCCTGTCGTTGTAGCTGCGAACGTCACCGTGCCGCTCCCCGCGCTAAACACGTTGTTGTTGGTCCAGTCGCCGTACACAGTGATTGTATTACTGCCCGTAGAGAAGGTGTCGTCGGAACCGATCGTGATGTTGGTAGCTCGTGCTGCCGAAGAGAGCGTGACGGTCTTCGACGTACCATCGATTACGACCTTGCCCATATCCTGTCCAGAGGAGCTGTCGGTCCAGGAAGAAGAACCCGTCCCCATGAACGTGGTCGTTGCCTGATTTTTCTTGAAGTTGCCGCTCGCACCGATCGCGAGATTTCCGCCGAGATTGATTGTGGACGTAGCGGTGGCCATGCTCGTGGTGCCGAAATTCATCGAGAATGTGCTGCTCGCATTGATTGGCGAAAGTAAGTTCCACGTCGCGGTACTCGCGCCTGATCCAAATGTCACATTATTGAACGCGCTCGAAAGTGCCCCGTGTGAATTGATTGTTTCGATCGTGGAGGTCGCACTGAAAACAACTGTCGACGTCGCCGCGGTCCATGTGCCATTGTTCTTCCATGAGCCGCTCAGTGTGAACGTGTTGCCATCGCCCATCATTGTACCGTCGATCTGCAAATGGCGGCCCGTGACACTACCGCTTCCCGCAGTATCGGGGCGATACGTCGCGCCAGAGGCAACAAGAAGCCGCGCATCATAGCAACCGGAAGCGGAGCACACGGTAAGATCGTTGCCAGCGTCGACATCAAAGAAGATATCCTCGTCGCCGGACACACTATTGTCGTACGCGCCGATGTTGGTGTTGGTCACCGTGGGATTGTCGAGCGAGCCGAGGGACAGATGACGCTCATACAGCTGCATGCCGCCGATATTGCCTGATCCATCGTAGACCGTTATGGCGACGGCCTCATTCGAATCGTTTGCATTCTCGATATATACCGTGATGACATCTCCGGTAAACGCCGTTACATTGGAGATATCCCAGGTCCCGCCTGAGATCGTCGCGGTCTTTCCAATCTGCTTTACACCGTTGACTGCCACCTGGACTGAGCCACTCGTGAGATTCGTTGTCTGATCGAATGCTTTTGCAGTACCGGTCGCATGCACACCCTCCGCCCAGGTGGTCGTCCAGTCACTCAAAACCGGACAATTCGCACCATTACAGCTCATGGTACCCACGAGTCTGATCGTACCGTATGTTGCGGTGTTGAGACCAGAAATGTCGATTGGCGATGTCGTCGTTCCTGCCGAATTACCATTGATCGCCGCATCCGGCACGAGCGCCCATGCGCCACTGGAGTAATACTGGACCTGATACAAGATGTCGCTTCCGCCCGCTGTTGTGTCGCTCCATGACACAGCTCCCCACCGCGGTCCGAGACCTTCGGTGAACACGATCGACGACGAAGTGATCGTGCCGGAGGTGATCGTCTGGAAGCGGCGAGCGACTATGTCAAAAGGAATGGTTGCAGGCGTCACTGTCGGTATAGATGAAGACTCAAGCACTTCTTCGGTCGACCATGAAGTGCCGTCCCAGTAGCTAAAATCGTACTCCGTATTTGCGTCGTCGTACGCCATAGCAAGAATCGTGTCGTCACCCGTCCTTGCTGTGCGCAATTCCCATGAGTCAGTGATTGTCGTGAGATCTGCCTCAGTTGAGAACGAGCCTGTCCAGT
>CAZUVH010000014.1:0-28107 GCA_964623775.1 uncultured Candidatus Saccharibacteria bacterium
CATATTGCCATTTCTCCATTCTATGGAAAACCGCCATATGTCCTTGCACATTACCAATGGCTCTTGACAAGTATATAAAAAGTAGTATAATTGCAGTAGGTCAGCATCGCTGCAAATGGAGAGAGGCCATGAGCCAGAGAAAATTCACCATAATTGTGATCGTCGTTGCGGCTGTAATCGGCGCGATTCTTCAGGTGTCGGTGGAGGCGCGCTATCCCGGCTTCGGCAAAGCTGGCGCGAATGCGTTCCTCGTTCTCCTCGGGCTCGCCCTTTATCGCGCATTGAAGATGCCAGCACTTTGAGAACATTAAGGCAAAAACCCCGGCTCGATGAGTCCGGGGTTTTCGTTTTGCACATTGATTAGATTTTTATAATTTCTTCCCACGGGCGGCCGGGGACGCCGAAGTGGCCGTAGGCGGCGGTGGGGCGGAAGATCGGCGAGCGGAGGTTGAGGCGCTCAATGATCGCTTTCGGTCGGAAGTCGAAATTCTTGGTGACGATCTTGGTGAGATCCTTTCCTTTGTCGCTGAACGCCTCGACCATCACCGGCTCCACGCGTCCGATCGCATAAGCCACCGTGACGAGCGCCTTTTTTGCGTAGCCATTGGCGACGAGATTCTTTGCGACGAAACGGCACATATATGCGGCTGAGCGGTCCACTTTCGTAGCATCTTTGCCCGAGAAGGCGCCACCGCCGTGCGGCATGAGACCACCGTAGGTGTCCACCATGATCTTGCGGCCCGTGAGCCCTGCATCGGCTGCGAATCCGCCGATCTCAAATTTACCCGTCGGATTCACGAGGATCTCAGTGTTTTTCGTCGAGCCAAGTACCGGCGTAAAGACGTGCTTGATGAGATCTTTGCGGATCTGCTCCTGCGACACCTTTTTCGCATGCTGCGTTGAGATGAGCGCAGTGATCACTTTTCCTTTTGAGATCGTGACCTGCGTCTTACCGTCGGGCTTGACCCACGGCAAGGTGAGATCGCGGCGGACTTTTTCCAAGCGGCGCGCGAGTGCATGCGAGAGCACTACACCAAGAGGAAGCATCTCCTTCGTCTCGTTGGTCGCATAGCCGTACATGATGCCCTGGTCGCCCGCGCCGCCCGTGTCGACGCCCTGAGCGATGTCAGGGGATTGTTTGACGACCGTGTTGAGGATTTTGAGCTTTTCAGTGTAGCCGATCGATTTGTACACATCTGCCGCGATCTTGACCATGTCGACTTTTGCATTCGTCGTGATTTCTCCGCCGAGCATGAGCGTGCCGTGACTACCAAATGACTCGACCGCGACACGACTCATCGGATCCTGTTCGAGACAGGCATCAAGGATTGCGTCGGAGATTTGATCGCACACCTTGTCGGGATGGCCCGAGGTGACGCTCTCAGTCGTATAACGATTCAATAAATGAAACATATTAGAGGTTCTTAGTGAGCTTGCGAGCTTAGAAATCTCTTATACCCAGCACCTTTCGCGAAAGGTGCTGGGTAGTTTTAGATTTTATTATTCGCTTCGCTCATTTTTAAAAACCAAATATCTCCCCGACGGGAGATTATTTTTTAATAATTGCATCTTCCCGAAGGGTCGGAAGGGGCACCGTTCTCGTTTGAGATGGTTGCCGGCGGGTCATCAAGCCGATACTTTCGCCGCACTCTGGATACGATATTCAGTTGTGTGTGGAATCGTACCAAAGCCGGAGAATCGTGCAAGAATGAAGGAGATATGAACACGTTTTACCGCCTTGGTCGATATTCGTTGCGCAGAGCCAAAAGAGCGTATAGAGTTCTTCCACTATGAGTACAGTTTGGCAGGCTGGCAATGGGGTGAAGAAAGTCGTGACTATAGGCGGCGGCACTGGTTCATTTACCGTGCTTTCAGGCCTCAAGCACTATCCGCTCGATCTGACCGCGATTGTGACCATGGCGGACGATGGAGGATCGACCGGAATTTTGCGCGACGAATTCGGCGTGCTCCCGCCGGGTGATTTGCGCCAATGCCTCGTCGCGCTCTCCGAGGCCGACGATGTGATGCGCGACCTCTTCAATCACCGCTATGCGACGAGCGATCTCAAGGGCCATAATTTTGGCAATCTTTTTATTTCTGCGCTCGAGCAGATCACTGGTCGCCTTGATCTTGCGCTCGATGTCGCAGCAAAAATTTTGAATGTACGTGGGCGTGTCGTGCCCGTCACGCTTTCGCAGGTACGGCTTATAGCCGAGCTGAAGAACGGCAAGGTCTTGAGTGGAGAAGACGAGTTCGGAGAATATCAACTCGTCTCTCGTTTCGGTGTGAAGAAGATGTATCTGACGCCGAAACCCACTGCCAATCCAGCTGCACTTGAAGCTATCAAGGAGGCAGATGTGATTGTCGTCGGGCCGGGAGATTTGTATACCTCAATAATTCCAAATTTTCTTGTGCCCGGGATCGGCGCCGCGCTCGCGAAATCAAAGGCAAAGAAAATATACATCGCCAATCTCATGAATAGGCACGGACACACCGATGATTTCACCGTGCTCGATTACATCAACACGCTTGAAAAATATATTGGTAAGAAAAACGTGTTCGATGTGATTATCTACAACACGAAGATGCCATCGAAGGCGCTCGTACGTAAGTACGCGGATGAGGGCGAGCCCGTAGAGCTAGGACTCGATGTGAAGGGTAATGGTTACCAGGTGATCGGTGCTGATCTCTTGGCGGACGGCATCGCAAAGACGGCAAAAAAAGATCTCTTGCGGCGCACACTCATTCGTCACGATGCGGACAAGATCGCCCGAATCATCGCGGCGCTTTAATACTCGATTTGCCCGGTTAGTAGAATGTGGGTTTGCCGAAGGCGAAAACTGACCAGATCGGGCGAAGGCGACAAATCGACACTGCGTGGTCGACCTTGATATTCGTGGCTATGGCAGAAAGCAGGAACCCACATTACACTACCGGGTTTGATATACTGACATTATGACCAACAAAATCTTGTGGATGTTCCTCGTATTCTCGATTTTTATCATCGCCGTATTGGCGTGGCTCCTGATCGCGACGCCCGTCGATGCCCCGACGATTCCTGATATAGAGAAGGGGGCGACCGGGACACCGCAATCTCCCTCCGGGACATACGATCCGAATGCGCCGCTTCACGACAGAGTATTTGTCACGTCGCCCGAGCCCGGCTCGACCGTCGGCAAGACCTTTCAGCTGAAAGGGGAGGCACCGGGCAATTGGTATTTTGAGGCATCGTTCCCGATCAAGGTTATTGATCCAGAGGGCAATACACTTGCCAATTCCTACGGTCAGGCACAAAGCGACTGGATGACCACGAATCAGGTGCCGTTTGTCGGGGAAGTGAAGATCGAAAAAGCATACTCCGGCCCAGCCACCGTCGTCATCATGAAAGACAATCCTTCAGGCTTGCCCGAGCACGACGACTCAATTGATTTTCAAATTATCGTTAGATAATTTGTAATATCCTCACATGAACACAAGAAAGGAGCGTGCGCGAAAAATCGTCGCGTACCTAAAAAAGACGTATCCGCAACCAAAGAGCGAGCTCGCGTATTCGACACCGTTCCAATTCGTCGTATCCGTCATGCTTTCGGCGCAGTGCACCGACAAGGTGGTCAATCGCGTGACCGAATTGCTCTACAAAAAATACAAAACACCCAATGATTTCGCGCGTGTGAACCCCAGGGTCTTTGAGAAAGAGATTTCCTCGATCACTTTTTTCCGCAACAAAGCAAGACACGTGATTGCGTCTGCCAAGAAAGTGGAGTCGGATTTTAAGGGTACGGTGCCCCGCTCTGCGGACGAGCTCCAGTCATTGCCGGGGGTAGGGTACAAGACCGCACACGTGATCATGGGCGAACTTTTCGATGAGTGGGCGGGAATACCGACAGACACTCACGTGAAGCGTTTTGCCCAACGCTTCGACCTCACGAGCCAAAAAGATCTTACCAAGGTCTCAAAGGATCTTGAATCGCTCGTACCGAAAAAGGATTGGAAATACGTCAACAATGGACTCGTGCTCTATGGACGCTATCTTTGTCCGGCACGTCCGCACGAATGCGATAACCACCCGCTCACCAAGCTATGGCCTTCAGCAGCAAAGAAGTGGCCGAGAGCGAAATAGGGTAGAATAGACCCTCTATGAAGGTGCTCATCATTGCGGGAGGATCGTCGTCGGAGCGTAAAATCTCGCTGATCTCAGCGCGTGCTCTGCAGAGCGCGCTCAAGAAAAACGGTCACACGGTCGCGATTTTTGATTTCAAGAAGGGCCTTGCTCCGCTCAGGAAAAAAATACGCGAGTACGACATCGTGTTTCCGGTCATGCATGGGAAAGAGGGCGAGGACGGCACTCTCTATTCATTTTTGATGACGGCCAAAAAGCCGTTCGTTGGCTCGGACCCAAAAGGCGCCAAAATAGCATTCGACAAAATCCTCTTTAAGAAATATTGCAATAAGAACCGTATCCCGACTGCTCAGTGGAAGATCGTTGAAAACAAAGATGGCATCAAAACGTTTGGCTTTCCATGTGTGTTAAAAGCGGCAAACGGCGGATCGTCGCATGAGGTGGCACTGCTCCATTCAGAAAACGATCTAAAGGACGCGAAAGTAAAGAAAATACTTCGACTCAAAGATTCTTTCTATGTTGAAAAACTGATTGATGGCGTAGAAATCACAATGGGCGTACTCGACGGCAATGCTCTGCCGGTCATCGAAATCGTGCCGCCGGGTGACGGGTGGTTCGACTATGAGAACAAATACTCGGGAAGGACGCAGGAACTCGCCTTTGCGCCCTCACTACAGACGCACGTGCAACTGCGTGCACAAAAATTGGCGGAAAGTATCCATCGTGACTTGAAGCTCGGCAGTTATTCTCGCACTGATGTGATTGTCAAAGACGGCATTCTCTACGTGCTTGAGACCAATACGCCGGGAGGCGTCGGCCTTACGCCCCAAAGCTTGTTCCCGAAGGCGGCAAAAGCGTCGGGCTTCTCATTTGAGCAACTGATCGAAACTATCCTGGAAAACACATTTCAGGCTCGTCGCAAAGGGAGGTGATTTGTGCAACTATGTCCGTATGATAAAGAGACGAAAAGTGGCCGTGCTCGATGTCGATGGGACGATCTTCCGCTCGTCGCTCCTCATTCAGGTTGTCGACCAGCTCATACGCGATGGCGTCTTTCCCGAGGATGCGCAGGAGCATTACGCGAGGCAATACGAGAAGTGGCTGGATCGCGAGGGTGATTATGAGGAGTACATCAACGGCGTGGTCGCCGCATTCAAAATACATCTCAAAGGGGTGCACTATAGTGCCCTCGCTGAAGCGGCAAAGAAGGTCGTTGGGGCGCAGTGGAAGCACACGTATCGCTACACGCGCAGCCTCATCAAACAGCTCAAGATGCGCGGGTATTATTTGCTCGCCATTTCTCAGTCTCCGAAGACGATTCTGGACAAATTCTGCCCACGCCTCGGTTTCGACAAAGTGTACGGGACGATCTACGCGATCGACAAGGATGAGAAGTTTACGGGCAAAATAGTCGAGGAAGACCTTGTGTTTAATAAAGCGGCGATTTTGAGGCGTGCAGTAGACAAGGAGTTTTTGATGCTTACGAATTCGATCGGCGTCGGCGATAGTGAAGGTGACATTCCGTTTCTTGAAATTGTCGCCCGCCCCATTTGCTTCAACCCAAACGCCAAGCTGTACCAGCACGCCAAGCGGAACAAATGGAAGGTCGTCGTCGAGCGTAAGGATGTAATTTACGAACTGTAGAGCAGTGGTATAGTGGTGACGGTAAGCAGGAGGTATTAATGTCGTTCGCGCCAGGTGAAATCATAGTCAAATTCAAAGATGGGGTCGATGGTTCGAAAGTTCTTTCTGAGCTTGGGCTCCGCGTGAAGAGGAGCAGACTCGTGGGCCCCAACTTTGTTCTGTTCAATGTGGAAGTGCCAGCTGGCACCGAACTAGACTGGATCAAGAAACTCTCGGAGAGAGACGACACGGACGGAGTTGAACTCAATTCTCTGCTTAGACCCGGATAACGACAAAGACGATCGCATTGCGGTCGTCTTTTCTTTTTGGTCAGCCCATGTACCATTTGTACGAATGAAAAAGTTTCGCAGTGAAGTGTGGAAGTACTATCGGAAGTATGGGCGACATGATTTGCCGTGGCGGAAGACGAGCGATCCGTATCGGATCATGGTCTCGGAAATGATGCTGCAGCAGACACAAGTGCCGAGAGTGCTCGAGAAATACAAATCATTTTTAAAAAAGTTTCCCAACGTGCGAGCACTCGCCGAGGCGCCTCTTGCAGAGGTGCTGCGCGAGTGGAGCGGGCTCGGGTACAACAGGCGAGGGAAGTACCTCCATGATGCGGCGAAAGAAATCGTAAAAAAGTGCTCAGGCAAGGTTCCCAAGGAAAAAGAGACTCTCCTCAGTCTCCCGGGGATGGGCCCGTACACCTCAAGTGCCATACGTGTTTTTGCATTCAATCTGCCCGATATTTTAATCGAGACCAATATCCGCGCCGTCTTCATCCACCACTTGTGCAAGTCAGACTTGCACAAGAAGGACATAAAAGTGAGCGATGAGCAAATAATTCCTCTGGCTCACGAAGCGGCAGAAGGGCAAGATCCACGGGAGTGGCACTGGGCACTCATGGACTATGGCGTGCATATAAAAAAGCTCCACAAAAATCCCGCACGCAGGAGCAAGCACTACGTGCGGCAATCCAAATTCGAGGGCTCGCTCCGCCAAGTGCGTGGTGCGATTCTACGCGAGATGCACAAAGATAGTTTTGCACTGAATTCACTTCCATTTGAAAAGCAAAGGATCGAAAGTGCTATCGCCGGACTTGCGCGTGACGGCATGATCCGGAAAAAGGGGAAAAACTGGCAAATTTGTTGAGATTTGTGTAGGGTGGAAAAAGGAATAGAGGAGATAGAAATGGCTGTGAAGCTGCCAACGGGTGTCGCCCCGCAGTACGAAAAATTTATCATCAGGGAATATCAGTACTGGACGTTACTTCTGCACGAAGACCAGCGCTATCTCGGTCGTTCATACGCGTGGCTCAGGCGACCGGGCGAGATGCAGAGCTTTTTCGAGCTTTATCCCCGTGAAAGAGATGAGCTTGACCGTATCGGGGCAGCGTATGAATCGGCAACAAGGAAGCTTTGGCAGCCGGATCTGTGGAATGATCCGTGGCTAGGGAACGAGGTCAAATCACATAGTGGTCATGGGCACATGCATTTGATTCCACGCTACAAAGAAAAACGTATCTTTGCCGGGATCACTTTTTTTGATGGTCGCTGGGGTCGGAATTATGCTCCGCATGCTCCACACAAACCCTCTGAGAAAGTACTGTTCAAGATCCGCGATGCAGTACGTGACGCCCTCGCAGGAAAATAAAAATCAGCCCCGTCGAAATGACGGGGCTGTTTATTTGTCTAATCTCCATCCCTTGTATGTTACGAAGAGTTTGGAGCTCATGTGCATCCGCTCAAGGTAGCCCTGCTCGAGAAGTATCTTGACGTCAGCCGTGACCTTCTCTGGCTTCAGTCCGAGGCCATGAGAAACTCCCTGTTCTGTAAAGAATTTTTGCATGACGTATGTCTTGATGGCGGAGAGTGTGGCAAGCGCCTCACGTTCCGCCTTTTCGGCAGCTGTGAGCATCGCGATCTCCTTCCTAGGACGCAGTATTCACCAGTGCGTATTTCGTGTCAAACAGAAAGCGGCGAGGGAAGACTTGCCGCACCGATCAATATAAATCGTCGCTCGTCAGCTCCGCCTTGGGCAGCTTGATCTGGCCGGCTCTGAGCGCAATTCTTGCCGCTTCTGTGCGAGAGACGAAGCGCCCCGTGTCGGTGACGAAACCCTGCTCGCCGAGAAATGGGTCTTTTCCAGTCTTATCATGAATCTTGTTCATGATCATGTAGTGCCGATGGCCGGTGAATATTTCACCATCCTGTAGTATCGCCGCTTGGACGATGCGCTCCTCTGCAGCCATGAAATCCTCCCGTTTCTAATCTGCAAAAACTATAGCGCGCGCATCCTCTAACAACTATTAAAAATGTGGATAAAAAAAGCGGCAAGGTTACCCTTGCCGCTCTAATTAGTACGCTCACATGAGGTTGATTTGACAGGCACGCTCAGTGCCATACTGCTTTTTGAGCGCCAGTTGATCCCTGGGCCGTCGATAGCGGAAATACTTCTCCCACGAAAGCTCATCGGGGAATTCATCGAACGAAATATGGTGTCGCTTCCGGCGATCGACCCTCACTGCTTTCACTTTCGCTCGTCCGCCGTGGCAGATAAACAGAATGGTCGGGACATATATAACGTCGCCGATTTTCGGTAGTTTCATTAGGCCCTCCTCTTTGCCGACTCGATACTACCAGAGAGCTTAATGTACCTCAAACGGAGACGATCACCGGGATAACAATCGGCCTTTTCATCGTACGCTGCAAGAGGAAGCGGGAGACGGATTCGGCGAGGTCGTCGCGGGCGCCGTCGAGATCGGCTGCGCGTGGATTACGGAGCGATCCCTCTACTGATTTACGGATGATGAGACGCGTTTGGTCCATGAGGTCTTTGTTGTCGCGCAGGTACACGAATCCTCGCGAGATGATGTCGGGAGATTTATGGAGTTTACCTGTGCGTCGATCTACCGTGGCGACGACGACGCAAAAGCCCTCCTCGCCGAGTGCCTTGCGGTCGCGCATGAGTACATCCGAGAGCTCGGAGACGGTCGTACCTTCGACTACCCGCAATTCGGCAGGCGCTTTCAACTGGTGTTTATCGATTTTCTCACCGCCGTGAATTTCAATAATTGAGGAGTTGTCGGGGATGCAGACGTTTTCCTTCGCGACGCCCATCTCTACCGCGACGTCCGCGTGTACGCGGAGCATGTAGTGATAGCCGTGCACAGGGATGAAGAATTTCGGGCGAATCTGTTTGTGGATCCACACAGCTTCTTCGCGATTGCCGTGGCCGGAGGCATGCACATCGGATGCATGATAGGTAATGATGTGCGCGCCCTGGCGAGAGAGATTGTCTTTCAGTTTTTGCACGGCGCGCTCATTGCCCGGGATGACGGAGGAGGAGAGGACGACGGTGTCGGTCGGCTGCAGGCGGATGTATTTGTGGGTTTTGTTGCCGATGCGTGCGAGCGAGGCGAATTCGTCGCCCTGCGCGCCTGTTGCGAGGATGATCAATTTTTCCGGCGGATACTGCGTGATGTTCTCGACGGCGACCACTGTGTCGTCTTTGTACTTGATGAGGCCAAGCTCGCGCGCGATCTCGATGTTGGTGCGCATGGAGCGGCCGTCGATGACGATCTTGCGACCATAGTCTTCGGCAAATTTCACGACACGGATCAAGCGTTCGAGGTGCGAGGCAAACATCGCGATGATAAGGCGACCCTTGGAATCCCGAATGATATTTTCGAGTGTGCGGTACACATTAATCTCGGGGATAGACCATCCCGGTTGCCACACGTTGGTGGAGTCCATGAGGAGTGCGAGGACTTTGCGATCCTTGAAGATACTGAATTCTTTTTTCTCCTCGTCGGAAGGTTCGCCGTTGTCGTGATTGAGCTTGATGTCGCCGGTAAACACGACATCGCCCCACGGTGTCTCGATGATAATGCCCATTGAGTCAGGGACGGTGTGTGTGACACCGAAGAAGCGGATCTTGTGGCTGCCGAGCGTGAGTACTTCGTCGCGCTCCACCTCTCTGATCTGCACCGGAGAAGTCTGCTGAAATTCTTCCTGGCGCTTCTGGATCATTTTGCCGGTAAGACGGCGAGTGTAGATCATCGGGTTGCCGATACGATCGATGATGTAGGGGATACCGCCGATGTGGTCGAGGTGACCGTGCGAAATCAGGAGGCCCCGGATTTTGTCGCGGCGCTCTTCGAGATAGCCGGTGTTGGGCAAGATGTAATCGATGCCCGGTGTATCGTCTTCGGAGAAAGCGAAGCCTGCATCGAGGATGTAGATGTCATTTCCGATTTCGACAGCCGTCATGTTGCGTCCGATCTCTTCGACGCCGCCGAGCGGAATAATACGGACTGTCGTCTCGTCCGGTGGTGGGATCGTCGCTGCAACTTGTTTGCGTTGCGAAGGTTCCTGGTGCTCGACGCGCGACTTGCCGCGGCGCGGCGGATGAGCTGAGCGACCAAAGGGACGGCTACCGCCGCGGCGCGGCGGACGTCTGTCTCCCTGCTGGTCCGGCGTGCCTCCTTGGCGGCCTCCTCGTCCAGACTGCGGTCCTCGGCCCTGTCCTCTTGAGGGACCCGGGCGCATCCCGCGCGGCGACCCTGCGCCGGAATTTTCAGAATTCTGTGGTTGTGGTTCCATACGGTAATTACTAATGCTTATTAATTATTATTGAATTTGTTTGCGCTCACCTGCGAAAATTTCCCAGACGCGCTCGGTGTCGGTATACCATTCGTACACGTTGATGAAGCGTTCTCCTGGTGTAGTCAGTGCTCCAAGCTCGATACCCTGCACATTTTTAGGAATGACGTAGAGGAAATTGGGGGAATACAAGAATACGGCGGCCACATCTTTCCGGACAACCTCTGCAAATTGCCCATAGAGCTTGTCGCGCTCCTCTTGTTTGGTTGTCGCCCGCGCTTGAGTGAGGAGAGCATCCGCTTTTGCGTTGGCGTACATAGCGAGATTCAATCCCGGATCGTTGCGCTGGCTTGAGTGCCAGAATGCGAAGAGATCGCCTTCACGACCGACGACTTCTCCAAAAAGGATTGCATCGTAGCTTCGCGGACGGATAATCATCGTATTCAATTCCGACAA
Source organism: uncultured Candidatus Saccharibacteria bacterium (assembly GCA_964623775.1). Taxonomy (GTDB): domain Bacteria; phylum Patescibacteriota; class Minisyncoccia; order Phycocordibacterales; family UBA2100; genus UBA10103. Next base: position 10,807 of record CAZUVH010000014.1, read on the forward strand.
CGAATATACCTGCACATTCACTTGTGCGCCAATGCGACGCCATGCACCGGCGACGGCGTTGGCGGTTGCGACCAATTCCGGCGCATCAGCGGTAGCGAGTGTAAGGGAGAGCGGTTGTTTCTTCTTGTTGCTCCATGACCCGGCCGTCGCATCATACGTCCAGCCACCTCTTGAAAGAATCGTGCGCGCTTTCTCTACCGAAGTGGTCGAGAAGGTGGGGATCACGGTGGCGGTCGATGAGCTCGATCCAGTATCGATTCCAAGCACGCCGGGTGGAATCGGGCTGTTGAGGGGGACGCCCTGCCCGCCCAAGACGGTGTCGACGATCGCACTCTTATCGAGCGCAGTGTCGAGCGCCGTGCGCACCGAGATATCGCTCAGGATTGGTGCATGGTTTTGATTGAAGAAAATACCAAAGACGCGCGGAAGCGGTGCCGACAAAATATGCGCATCCGTATCTTTCAAAGAGGGGAGCGCAGACGATGAAATGCCCGCCATTGCCGTGATCTTGCCCGCTTTCCACGCGCTTACCATGTCATCCTCATTTGAGTAGTACACGAAGGAAATGCGATTCAGGTACGGAGTACCAAGTGCGAATTTAAAAAACGGCTCGAGGTCATATCGTGTCGCCGCTCCCGTAGTGTCCACCTGGACCGAAGAGACCTGATACGGGCCGCTGCCGATTGGATGCGTATTGAGTTGACTGAAGGAAAAATCTTGATTCGAGATATTTTGCCAAAGATGTTTCGGCAAGACTCCGATTGTCGTGTTGAAAATGAATGGCGCGTACGGGTGCGGCAAGGTGAAGACCACAGTGCGTGCATCCGGCACTGAGATCGTTACGCCCTCCCAATCCGCTCGGCGCGGACTTCGAAGCTCGGGGCTCTGCGCCGCCTGTACGGTGTAGAGGATATCTGCAGAAGACACGGGCGTACCGTCATGGAATTCTGCGTCGTCGCGAAGTGTGAAAGTGTATACCGTACCATCATCAGAGACCGTGTAGGAAGCTGCGAGATCGGGGACGATTTCGCCGTGAGGAAGTGCACGCATGAGGCCGGAGTAGACAAGTGCGGTCAGATCCTGGTCTGCCTGAGATGTCGCGAGGACCGGATTGATGAAACGAGCGGTGCCCACTTCGCCCTCGATAATGTTGCCGCCCCTGCTCGGGATAATGGTCGACACCGAGGCGTTGAGTTGCGCGAGGAGCACGAAGACACTCACCGACATGACGATTGTGAGTATGTAGAGCAAAAGGCGTTCACTCGGCCTAAAAGACGCCATGATATTTTCAAGCGCTTCCAATCGACGAAGCTCACGCTTTTTTGTTAGCGTAGCTGATATTTTTTCTTTTGGCTCCACAGGGGAGTTTGAATCGGGGTCCATGAATTGCAGAATTTGTATAAATCACTCCAGTTACTAGGCGCGAGGAAGTGATACGCGAATCGTATAACTAATACGATAAGTGTATCGCAGGGCCCCGCAACGAAGCAAATGGATTATTTTTACAAATTTAAATTACTAAGTTAACGAGTGCCGACAACGCAAACAAAATACCAAGTACGATCGTCGCGCGGAAGAGGACACGCTCGAGTCCGCGGCGGGTGTGGAAACCCGAGGAGAAATTGTCAGCACCAAACGCTCCGCCAAGAGATGCACCCGTGCGCTGCAACAAAACCGCCCCAATGAGGAGTGCGGCAAGTATGATCTGCACGATGGGCAAAAATCCTTGTAGGAGAGCCATGTAGAGCCATATTATCACATTTGAGGGAGAATGCAACAAAAAGAAGAGGCGGCCAGCTAGGGCTGGCCGCCTCGTTCATTTTCCGCGCATAGCGGGCAGAATAAAAAAAGCGAAAGAAACGAGTCCGAAAAACATCATAAAGGTAGCGACAACTTCGCCATTGGCGAGCGTGGCAGGCGGGGAGTAGAGGACATAGGTCGCACCAGCAAACCAGCCTATAGACACCATCAGTATCAGGAACCTTCCCATATCGATTCTCCTTAGGGGATTGTCTAGCGTCACGGTACCACTATGTGCGTTTGATGCAATACTGCCAATTTTGGCCAAAAGCTTGACCCAACCGAGCTCTCTCTATATATTGTCTCCACGTTACCCCCCGATTTTCTGCGGGGTACACCTCAATTAATAGAGTAATTCATAATTTTCGATATGAAAAAGAAAGCAAAACCATCTAAAAATACCAGCTCCAACAACACCTCTAAGAGTACGTTCAAATTTCACCCGACCAGCAATAACGTCCTCGTAAAGCCGGAAGGAAAGGAGGAAAAGACCATGTCGGGCATCATCATCCCCCAGACCTCGGAAAAGAAGACCCCTGAGAGCGGCATTATTGTCGCGATCGGTCCCGGCAAGCACGGCGACGACAACGAGTTGATCCCCGTATCCGTCAAAGTGGGCGACCACGTGGTCTTCGAGAAATACAGCGGCCAGGAAATTACAATCGACGAACAGGAATATTTCATCGTCTCGGAATCGAAAATTCTCGGAACCTACTAAATTATTCACCTCTATCATCTAATCCTTCACACCTATACTTATGGCAAAACAAGTTATCTTCGATCAGGATGTACGCAACGCGCTCAAGCGCGGTGTCGATATCGTCGCGGGCGCAGTGAAAGTGACACTCGGCCCCAAGGGTCGCAACGTAGCACTTTCGAAATCATGGGGAGGCCCCACGATCACCAACGACGGTGTATCAATCGCAAAAGAGATCGAGCTCAAAGACAAATTCGAGAATATGGGTGCCGCGATCGTGAAAGAGGTCGCCACCAAGACCAACGACAAAGCGGGAGACGGCACCACGACAGCCGTGATCCTCACGCAGGCGATCATACATGAGGGCCTAAAGCGCACCGCGCTCGGCGCGAATTCAATGATGGTGCGCCGCGGGATTGAAGCTGCTGCAAAAGACGCTGTTGAAGAATTGAAGAAAATGGCGAAGCCGATCAAGGGTAAGAGTGATATTCGTCAGGTCGCCACGATTTCTGCGGAATCCGCAGAGCTCGGCGAGACGATCGCTGACACGGTAGAGAAGGTGGGCAAAGACGGCGTCGTTACCGTAGAAGAGTCACAGGCTCTCGGTATCGAATCAGATTACGTCGAGGGTATGGAGTTCGACAAAGGATACGTCTCCGCATACCTCGTCACCAATGCCGAGCGCATGGAGGCCGAAGCAAAAGATGCTCCGATTCTCGTGACCGACAAAAAGATTTCGACAATCAAAGAAATTCTCCCGCTTCTTGAAAAAGTTGCTCAGTCTGGCAAGAAAGACCTCGTGATCATTGCCGACGACGTGGATGGGGAAGCGCTCACGACGATCATCCTCAACAAACTCCGCGGCGCGTTCAACGTGCTTGCAGTCAAAGCACCGGGATATGGTGATCGCAAGAAAGAAATGCTCGCTGATATCGCAACGACGATCGGCGCGACCGTGATCACGGATGATCTCGGCCTCGCACTTGAGAAAGCTGAGCTCAGTCACTTGGGCCGAGCGAATCGTGTTGTCGCTACCAAGGAATCTACGACAATCGTCGGCGGGAAGGGCGCCAAGAAGGAGATCGATGCGCGTGTCGCTCAGCTCAAGAAGCAAGTGGAAGCGAGCGATTCAAAATTCGACAAGGAAAAGCTCGAAGAGCGCATCGCGAAACTCTCTGGCGGTGTCGCAGTCATCCGTGTGGGCGCTGCTACCGAGACAGAAATGAAATATTTGAAAGACAAGATCGAAGATGCGGTCAACGCGACGAAGGCGGCGATCGCCGAGGGCATCGTCCCTGGTGGTGGAGCAGCGCTCGCAAAGGTGGCCGACAAACTCAGCAAGAAGGTCAATAATGCGTCGCACGATGAATACTCCGTCGGCTATCGCATCCTACTTTCTGCGCTCTCGGCTCCGCTTTTGCAGATAGTGCAGAATGCCGGTCGCGAAGACGCAGCAGTAATCCTCCGTGACGTAGTCCGCGCGGGCGGAAGCCATGGTTTCAACGCCGCAGCTGATTCCAATGACGTCGCGATCGTCGACATGTACGAAGCGGGGATCATCGATCCGGTCAAAGTCACTCGCTCGGGCGTAGAAAATGCCGCATCCGCTGCCGCAGTACTTCTCACGACCGAAGCTGCTGTCGCTGATATCCCAGAAGAAAAGAAAGATGCGCCTGCTATGCCGGGTGGCATGGGCGGAATGGACATGTAATCCGACGACTCAAAAATTACCAACAGAGAGCCGCGCTTACAGCGCGGCTCTCGTATTTTGGCTGATAAAATAAGAGAGTCATGCCTCTGTCACGAATCGCAGGGCTTTTTTGTCTGTACGTGCTCTTTGCGATTATTGTGACGTTTGGATTTTTCTCGGTCGCGTATGCGGCCGGTGATGCTGCGGACAAACAATGTCTCCCATTTGAAATACGGTGTCCGTGCGGACAGAAATACAATCCAGAGCACGATAAAGATCCTAAAAAGCCAAAGTGTATAAAGGGAGAGAACAAGCATTTGTGCACATGCAAAGACATCACCGCTGGCGATGTGGCAGTAGAAGGTATTTGTTATCAAGCAGGTGTGTGTACGGGAGAGATATGTGATGGGAGCAAATGTCGAAAGACCGAGCCCGGACAGGTGAATGCTCCGTCGGAAACTCCGGATACCACTGCACCACCGCCAATCGACGACACGGGCGGGTTGGGTCAGCCGCAGCCTCCGCAAACAACCGGCGGTTCCCCGGGTGGCCTAGGTGCACCACCGTCCACAGGGCCTGACAATTCGGCGACCAACGATCCCAACAGTCTTACTCCAGCTACCGAGCCGAAATCGATCTGGGATCGAGCATTGGATAATTTTAGAGAAACAGGGGCGACCGGACTTGAAGCGGGAGGGCCGCAGCCAAATTCTCCGGCAGCGGAATTTAATAATGCGTTCAATCAGATCGGTTCACTTCCGACAGAAACAAATTCAGCTCAACCATACAATCCTGACGGAAGTCCGAATCAAAATTATTACTCTGGACAGTCGTCCGCCACTGGTTTTAATGCACCATCGCAGACCACAGAATCGCAGGGGGGTAGTTGGTGGGATACCGCAAAGCAGTGGGGAAGCTCCGCATGGGATACCACTAAAAGTACGGTAAGCGGGTGGTTTTCTCCCGAATCGGTCGGAGAACCCTCTCCGTCGCTCAGCGACACTGGCGATGTTAGTGGTGTAGCGCCAACTACTCCTGAAGTGGATAGCACTTTTAACGGCCTCGAGGGCACGCCTCCAGCGGGCAGCGAATCAACTCCCGACCCTAATTTCAATGGAATTGAAGGTGCCGAACCTGTAGATAGCCAGAGCTGGTGGGATAAATACGTTGCCACGCCGTTCAAAGATGCCTTACAGTCTGGCGCTGATTTTGGACAAAAAATGGCCGACGCCGCATTCCAAGGAGGTGAGGGAGGAGGCACGCCTACTGAAACCGGCACACCTTCCGACGCCTATAATCCCGAACCAGCGTTTTCACCCGAAGGTAATGTTCTTTCAAAAGAACAAAATGCGGCAGCGGATGCACAAATAGAAAAAGTGGCCGCAGAGTATCAAGCGGCGGGTGATTTGGCAGACGCAAAATACAACCTGCACCAGGCAGAAAATAAAGCGATAGATGCTGCCAATCGGCAGACAGCCGACCAGCTTACACTGGAGGCCAGAAAAGAAGTACTCGATAAGGCGGACGCTGCCGACAAAGCTGCCATGGAGAAGTATGGAGGCAAATTGGTAGAAAACCCACCCACACCTGACTGTAATGAAGAAAATGGCTGCACATCGTATTCAAAACAATTCCCCGATGAGAAGGCAAAAAAAGCATACGAGGATCGCGGTACGCACAAGGCTCTCAATGAGGCGTATAAGAATTATGAAACTGCAAGGAACAATTACATCGAATCCGTACAGAATGCTGTCGATGCGGAGAAGGAGTATCAGCAAACAAAAACTGACGCGTCTGATGCGCAAGCTGCTTACAATCAGGCGCGAAAAGATAATGGCTATTATGACTACACTGTCCCCAAGAGCTACACTGCCACGAATCCGGAGCTCGGAAAGAATTCTCCGTTAGCCGCAAGTCCCGATACTGAGGAGGTGACCTTCAAAGCGAATTCATACGAACAAGCGCAGCAGCAGCTTCAGGGGTACATAAAAGCTCAACAGGCAAATGTACTTAGAGAAGCACAGATTGCCGCAAACAATCAAGCGCTGCAAGATATTCGCAATGGTAGCGGTAATCCAAGTGACATCCCAGTACTACAAAAAGAAAATGCCGACCTAGCCGCCGCCAACCAACTGACTGCTCAAAGGCTCGCGGATTTCAAGAATGGAAATCTGGATGCGGAGCTGACAAAGGCAGCAGAGCCCAATAGTCCATTTCTTGATGCGATCAAAGAAAGCGGGCGAGATCGAACAGACTGGGGGAGTGTTGTCCAAAATTGGAAAGATGGAAATTATGGGACGGCGATCAAGGAAGGCTTCGAGAATGTCGTGGGCGGAACACTCGGTCATATTGAAGAGAGATTCGCCACAGCGTTTGGTGCCCCTCAAAATCCGTACGAAGGAGTATTTGATCCAGTAGGAGCGAAGAGTGATCGCATTGCCGCAGTGCTCGAAACAGGTTTGAATGTCGGTCTTCCCGCCTACGATCTCGGCAGGGCGGGAGTCAGTCTTGGTCGTGAGGCGCTTGGCGGCCTCTCAGAAGTCACAAATCTTGGTAGGGCAGGTGCGATTGGCGAGGTAAGCGAGGTGACCGGGTGGAGTCGAGCAGGCGCGGCAGTTGATGCGCGCGCTTTTGAAGGAAGTGTTTTGGAGGGAACCGTGACGAGTAGGTTTGCATATGAGTCTGGCACTCCCCAGTGGACAGCGGGAGCAGGTAATACAGGGGCTTTAGCCGCGGAAAGAGGAGCGCTCACAACTACGTCTGACGGATTCACTTCAATGACCGGACAAGCTCGAGCGACCCTCGGTAGTGGGGGTGAGCTTGCGGCTGCTGAAAGGTCAGCTGTGGGAGATGTGAACACTGTACTGAGAGAACAGAGATCTTTCGTAGGCGGCACCACGCCAGAATTGAGGACCGAAAGCTTCCGAACGATTAGTGGCGGCACTCTTAAAGAAGCGGGTCTTGAATTTAAATATGGAACCGGCGTTGGCACTGACATCGAGACACAGGCCGCGATCAAAGCAGCTCAGCCATCAGCAATTGTACGTAGCAATACGGGAGAAGTGGTCGCGGTGCGTAGTCCGGGCGGAGATTTTGTTGCAGTAAATCCCAAGGTTGCTGGTACCGCGCCTTCTGTTGCCGAGCGCGCGGCAATCGATCAATATTACGCATCTCGTGCCGCCAATAACGGCGTTGCTTCCCAAGACGCCATACGAGCGCTGGAGCAAAATGGCCTGCGGCCGCAACCGGGTTTGAAAGTAGAAAACAGCAGAGCTCAGGCGAATCCGGGAGCTGAGATTTCTCGCTACGGTTCCAACGAGCGTCTCGCGTCGCTGCAAAGTGATGGCAGGTACGCACTCTATGATCCGAGTCGAGTGGCTGGAACAGCGGAGGCAGATGCTGCAAAAATTTTGGACAACGCTGCCACCATCCGCAATGAAATTATATCGAGGCCGTCGGTACCGGAAATCCTATCACCGTCCCTCGTTCCTGAAATTCCAGGGGGAAGTGGAGCGCTGAGTGGTCTTGGAAAAGTGCCGCTCGTGCGTCAATTGAGCTATGGTGCAACTGCCTTCGATGTTTCAGGCGGAGCAGTATTGGCAAATGAATTCAGGGCAGCAACTACCCCCACTTTCGCAAGCGAGATTGTAAGTGTTCGATCTGTATCGACTCTGGCGGGTGAGGGAGTTTTTGATACGAGCGCTGCTGCACTAAGAGGGTTTAGCGCGTCGTCGCCCTGGACGAGCGCATATGGCCATGCCGCGCTTGCGATACCCGCAAGCAGCATGATGGCAACACCAAATGGTGTAGTGTCTGTTGACCCAAGCGGTGCTCAGACGTGGTCACCGGCAGCCCTTGCCTCAGTATCAGATCCAACGTTAGTTGGTGTATTTGAAACTGGCACCTCTCCGATTGCATCGAGTCCCGATCTCGCAAGTGTGCCTGCAGGATCTTCTCCGACGGGGGACATCACGAGCTCCGTACCAAAGGGCTCGGGAGGGGTGACATCTGCAATCCCGCAAGGACAAGTCCCGCTTCCGCAGGCGCGTCCGACCAATGCTCCTGCACCGCAACCTTTCCAGTCGTATCCGACGCAGAAACTACCAAATACTTGGGGCAATTGGGTTGCCTCAGTGCAAAAGCAAATCGTCGACGGCACTATCTTCTCATCAGCAGCGCAAGCTGCAGACATTCGTCCAGGCACAACGCCCGCGGCCGGCATGGCGAGCTTGTATAAAGATACGCTAAACAGTCCCAATGAATGGGGCGCGATAATGGTAGCGGGCAAAGGTAAGGCAGCTTGGTTACCAGCGGTCGAGGGTAGCGCACAAGGAATTATGTATCCAATAACCCAAACTGGTATTGATCGAGTGGTAAATCAACTTACTCCCGGCGGCAAACCTTCCGACATCACTCTTGATCTTGTTTTCTTCATGCACACCCATCCCAAATCAAGTAGCTTCGATCTTTTCCTCAATGGTTCAGAAAAGTTTCCAGCTCAGGGGTATGGAGCCAATGTGTCCTTCCCACCTTCACGGGAAGATGTGAATGCAATGAGAGCGGACAGGTTCACCTTTCCTGCCCTGGGTTTCAACGCAGAAAACACATCGTATATCAATGCCGCGCTCACGCCCCGGGGTTTGTTTGTAATGCGCAAAACGATCGGTTCGGATGGAGCAAATGTCCCCGGTTACAACGAATTGATGTCTCAACGGCTGAACTTGGAGAACGAACTCATGGTGGCAAAAGATGATCTTGAGCGCGGTATACGAGTGCTTCCGGTCGATACGGTTAAAAATATAGTCCAATCATTGCCACGAAATTACAGTGATAACATCGCGCGGAGCATCGGCAGCTTGGAGAGATACTATACGGATCTTGCGGGGCAAGGCATCCGCGATTATGTATTCGCGGGAGAAGACATCACGGCTCTTTCCGAACAGTTGCGTGTGGCAGGGGCGACCGTTCCTTCGCTTGCGCAGATACAGAGCAAGGTTACTCAGCTCGCAAATATTAATGAAAGACTTGATTTCGACAAAGCTGGGGATAGATACGTCTTGGCGACAGCAGACCCCAATTTCAATACGCTCACGTCGCCCGAATACCAAGATCTGGTATATGCGTACATATTTAATGGCGGTGCGACGATGCGGTTTATACCGTGGGAAGATTTCAATACCAATATTGCGCCGAGACTTGCGACCAATCCAGAAATTTTGGACCCGACTTACAAATCTCCCTATACGGCAATGCCGGATACTGTAGTGACAGAGCCCGGAGTACCGATTCCGCGTGAACGACCAGTCAACTTAGGTAAAAGAGCTGACTTTTTGTCTACGGAATTTAGCAATGTGGTCGTGACACAGCAACGTTCATGGGGTGACTGGCTCGCATCGCTCCCATCTCAATTCCAAAGCAACCCCTTCATATCATCCGCAAAGGCCGGGCCTCTCACTGACTCTGCTTCGTTCACAAAAGGACAAACAATCACATCGTCGACATACACGCCCGGGGGAGGTGGGATTGAGGGAAGTATTTTGGCGACGTATACCAACAAGCCGGTCGGCCCCAACGAATTCGCGACTCTTAATCCCCGAGTAATTCCGCCGTTTTCCGTAGTCGAATTCACGGGCCCCAACGGTAAGACGATTACACTGGTCGCGACCGATAAGGGCTATTATCCCGGAAGGACTGCGGATCTCCAGAAATCCCAAGCGAGAGAAATCGGCTGTGCGGAAAATGGTCTCTGCCAGGTTTCATATAAAATCGTGGGACGTCCTTCGGACGCGGCATCTGTCGTAAGTGATAATCTCCGCTTTATTCGATCGGGCACGAAAGCCGCGGATATTCAGAAAGTAATGCAAGAAGCGCAGACGATGATTGCGAGTGCGCGGCCTACAGAAGCTCCATCTGGCGTGACGCTTGCGAGTGCGCCGGCTACCCCGCAGGCGCAACCGATCGCAGGTCAGGCCCCGTCGCAGAATTTCTTGGCACAATTGAAGCCCGTTGTCCCCGGCGATGTGTTTTCCAATATCACCGGCGTGAATCCGCTGCAAAAAGGATACGAACTTTTTGATGCCAAAGGGAAGTCACTCGGTGTTGTCATCACCAGTGAGGGAGCCCCGACATTCCGGACTCCCGAGCAGGTGGGAGGTTCGCCCTCGCAGCAGGTAGCTCAAAATCCACAGACATCCGCTCTTCCACCTGCGGCACAACAGCAGGCCCCGGTGACGGCGCAGTACGGCCCATTTCGTGTATCCGTGCCAGCCGCCGATTCGCCGACCGCGACACATCCGATGCGCGTCGTTCTTGCACCCGAGACGACACCCCCTCAATCATTGAGCGAAGCTGAAGCACGTGCTCAAAACGTGATCGCTGCTGCGAAGCAGGCGTATCCGAATATTGTAAATAAAGATTTGGCGGCGCAACTTGCATTCAATGGGTTGCAGAATACCCCAGCTTTCAATATTTTGCGTACGAATGCAGGACTCGATATTTTAGGCACGAAAAATCTAAAGCCGGATCAAGTGCGATCGATCAACGGTTACATTGCAATGCAAGTCGCTCAGCTCCAAAAGCCGGCAGGGTATCCCAATGTGGCAGTGGGAGCAAAAGGACATCCGATTGTCTCGTATCCTGCAAGTTCGAATAGCCCTGGTGCATACAATGTCGTCAACAATTTCCTGTGGGACAAAATTTACAATTCGCCGACCGCATACGCGAGAATCGACAGTGGTGGCGATTTCACATGGAAAGACATTGCAGCTGCCTTGAATTCAGGACGCAGTCTTCGTGATGAAGTGCTCAATATGAATCCTGAGCTCAAGGCCTCTTTGTACGGCGCCTTGAAACAAATGATCGCCGAGGGTCTGCAGCCGAGCGCGCTCGCATTCTATCGTGACGCCGTGAACAGGCCGGCAGCTACAGGACAAGTCGTTGCGAGTCCGCGAAATTCGCAGCACTTCGCCGGCGGAGTAGGAAATGCTGCCGATATCGGATCGGCCAATGTAGTGCCGCGCGCGGACAACATGACGAAAGCGGAGAGGAAGGCCAGTGACGATGCGCGTGATGCAGAAAATGAGAAAATATGGGATCGATTGGCGGAGATCGGATCACAATATAATCTCCGTGCGAATTTCATATCCAATGATCCTGCACATGTGCAGCCGGCTGGTAACGAAAAAATCCTCGCGAAATTACAGCAGCAGATTGCTGCCGATACGAGGCTTGCAGCGAGTAATAATACGCCGGTCATAACAGGAGCCGTTCCCAGTCAGACCCTGGCGGTATCAACACCGGCACCTGCGCCAAAGACGCAGACCGTGGATGTCCCCGAGCTCGCGAAGAATTTCCCAGGAAGCTCGGGCAAGGTGCAGGTGTCGTTCCCAAATGGACTCAATCCAAATGCGCCAATCGAGACCTACCTCTATTTGCCTGGCAACGACACGCCTATCGCGAGCGGCTTCCCCGCAAAGCAAAATCAGATCAATTCACAAATTACTGCCCAAAATGCGATGGTGATCTCTCCTGATACGGGTGCGATCCCAGGTAATGGAAACCTGAATCCTGAAGCGCTCACTTCCGCATTGGATGCGGTCAAAAAAGCGACAGGTATCGATGCCGCCAAGCAACCGATCAACCTCATCGCATTTAGCGGAGGCGCGACGCCGGCCAAACAGGCACTCTCAAGTGGCGTGTTGAATATCGAAAGCATTACATTGCTCGACGTCCCGAATGCGGTGAGTTTTGCGAAGTTTGCCACCGATTACGAGAAGGCTGTATTCGTTAGTTACTCCACAAAAGGGGCAGATGCCGGCAAATACGAAGCAAGCAATAAGGAATTGGCAAAAGAACTCGGAGTGACACCTGTTGCTGATGTGAACCAAGTTACAAGTGCGGCCATTGAAGAGCCTATTGTCGTGACTAGCGCGCGCGTCGGTGTGCACAACGCGCTGCCTGGCGACGGATCTCTCGCAGAAATATTAAATGCACTAAATGCAAAAAGTACACGAGCACCCGCTCCGGCGCCTACACTTGCGGCTGCGCCCGCATCACCGGCACCCGTTGCGGAGGTCTTGCCACTACCGCAGGCTCGCCCATATGGCGCTGATGCAAAAGCGTGGGGTGATTTCATTACAGCCAGGGCAAGGGAATTGCGTGCTGAGCAAGTGCAGATCGCTGCCGAGACGAGAGCATCGCAGGAAGCTGTGGCGAAAGCGAAGGCTGAAGCGGATGCCGCTGTAAAAGCGGAGAAAGATGCGTATGCACGATTTGATAAGCAGATGGCAGCCGAACTGATCGCTACACTTAATCGACTTGCTGCGGCAGACGCTGACGCAGCAAAAGCAGTAGCGAAAGCTCAAGCAGCAGCCGAGGCCAAAGCGAGAGCGGAAGCTCAGGCGGCAGTAAATGCCGCAAAGGCAGAGGAGGCGACAATCGCAAAGGCAAATGCAGAGGCTGCGGCAAAAGAAGAGGCTCGTCTCAAGGCGGAGGCGAAGGCGCAGAAAGACGAAGCGGCGCGTCTGCAGGCTATTGCAGATGCTGCTGCGAAAGCAGCGAGAGACAAGGTGGCCGCAGAAACGAAAGCGCAGGTAGCAGCCCTCGAAGCAGAACGAAAGGCACTTGCTGAGGAGATGAAAAAGGCCGAAGCCTCGAAAGTCGCCGTACGACTACCTTCGCCAAGGCCAATAAAAGCGTCGCCCAAGATTTCTGATGTCGCATCTGTCACGGTGAAAAGCCCGAAACCGAACGTGGCGCGTCCTCCTGTGGTCGCAAAAACTGCGGTAAAGTTGCCGACCAAGACACGCCCGGTAGTCGATCTCAGATCTCCAGAGCAGATCGAAAAAGAGATTGCGGCACTCAAAGAGAAGGCTGATCAGGCGCAGGCGCAAAGCGCTGAAGCGCAGAAACTGCTTCCTGCGGCTCAGGCAAAATTTGCGGCCGCCAACAATTTAAATACAAATATTACGGACGCTCGGCGTTCTGTAACGACGGCAAAGTCGGGAATAGCAGCTCTCAGGGCCGCGCTAGCAAACATGGGCGCATCAGATGCACAGAAAGCTACCATCGCGAACGGTGTGGCAGCTGCAAGAGGATTGCCCGAGAAGCTCGCAGCGATTCCGGGCGGCGCTGTATATATAGAACCGATCAAATCATATCTTGCGCAGGCGGCGGCATTAGAAGCGAGTCCGAGTCCAGGTGGCGTGACTGCAACTGCCAACGCGGGCGATAGTCTTGTGGCACAGGTATCGACGTTCCTTGATAAGGCACGGGCTGCCAACGAGCCGCTCGTCGTCGCGGCTCAGGGTGAATTTCTTGCGCTGCAAAGACAGATCGCTGCTGCAGACGGTGTTCTCAAACAGGTCCAGTCGCTACAGGCCGCGAAGAGTGCGGCAGAAAAGGCCGCCGCTGAAGTGGCACTCTATGAGGCAGAGGCGCAAAGAGCTGTCGCCGAGGCAAAAACGCGGATTGATCAGATCGATGCGGAGGTTATGAAAAAAATCACCAACGACCCCGAATTTGGAAACCTTCTCGCGGTCTCAAAACCGCCCGCACCGTCCATTGTCCAAAAGAGTTTGTATGAGGAAGTGACCACGGCTCTCAGTGAGATGTTCTTTGGCAAAGTCCCAGACGCTGCACCAAGCGGACCGACACTGACCGCGGGCACGCAGCCTCAGATTGAGGTGGTTCCAGGCGTCACTTTGGCGGCCGCGAAGCCGGAACCAGTTGTAACTCCGGGCGAGACCTCTGCTTCGCAATCGAGTGATGCTGCGCCGAGTGGTGTCACGACTGCCGTACCTGGAGCGGTGGTGCAGACGCCAGCAACACCCGCTCCAGCTTCGCCAACCTCGCCTTGGCAGCGTTTGATTTCACTCCTCAATTTCCGATCGCGAGTTCCAAACGCAGCAGAGACCCTTGCACCATCTCCGTCACCGATAACGTCAGTCACGCCACCACCTCCATTGCCGCCGATGCCAGAACCACCCGTCGAACCACCCACACTTGCAGATATCCCCGATGAAATTGGGGGTTTCGATATGAATCTTCCGAAAGAGGATGCGAAAGTACCGCCGGAACAAAAGCCGGCTCCCGAGAAGTCTGCTGAGCGACCGACGTTCGCTGATATCCCTGACGAGCTCGGCGGCTTTGATGTAAATAATCCGTGGACATACGGCAAACTTTCTACAAATGAGGGAGCGTCTAATTCTTTGTTGACGCGCGCGAGGGACCTCCTCAAGGCCACATGTCTAAACGGATGGAGAGGGGGGGCTATATGCGGACTTATCGCCGTTGCCCCGTTCGAGAAATATATAACCGGGGGAGCAGGTGTGCCGAGTACTCCGGGGGCTGGCGGCGCGGCCGGAACGACCCCACCAGGAGGCGGCACGGGTGTGCCGTGTCCCACACAAAAGCTCGGGGATACTCTTTCAGCTACTCCGTGTGACTCCGGTGCCAAGACGCCGCCGCAGCCGGACCCCACCAAGCCTGCGCAAAAGCCCCCACAAGGGCCGCCGTCGCCGCAGGTCCCGCCATACGTGCAGCCGCAGCCTTCGGTGACCGGTTTCCCGACGAGTCAAAACAACAGGATATCCAACTTCTCGATGTACATGATTGGCAACATGATTGGCCAATTCTTGAACCAGATGTTTGGCAACAATCAGCAGACACAGCCGACTACGCCGAGCAACGTACAACCTTCTGTCACACCTAAGCCGGTGGTGCCGCCGATCAGTACCACGACGCCTTCCACGAATGACTTGCCGCCCGTGATCTCGCTGAAAGCGGTACCGGCCATCATCTCGGGCGTTGGCACCTCGACACTCTCGTGGGCGGTGGTCGGCGCGTCATCGTGCGAACTCACCGGGTTTTCGGAGATGTATTCCGCCACGATTCCCATAGAGACAATCGGTACATGGGCTATCCAGTTTGCGACATCGACGACATTTGTCATGCGATGCCAAAGTAGTGGGGGATTGATAGGCGCTGCTACGACGACGGTGGTTGTGCAATAGTTACGCCAAAGTTGTATGAAAAGGCTGTGTGGTATAGTTCCATTATGGCAACAACGTATACTTGTGGCCATTGCGGTGAGAAAATAGCCAATGAGCGCGAGGGAGTGCATGCGGGATTCGGGCTAATTTTTCGCACCAAGCAATTGTGTAAAAAATATGGCGATCCTATTGCCAAGATGTTGAAAAAATATAAACTTGAAAAATAACACTATGAAAAAAGACGTAACACTTGAGGATTTGATGGAGTTTATGAAGAATAATTTGGCTGCCAAAAGCGATTTAGACGAATTGAGTACAAAAGTTGATCAAGTGCAAGAAGCACTCAATGAGCACACGAAGGATCTTAATATCATTAAGAATGATGTAAAGAACAACTTAGAAAAGAGATTAATGTTGGATGTGCGCGTTACTAATATAGAAAAACACGTCGGACTCCCGACACCTGAACAAAATCTTGTATGACACCTACATATATAATTCTCGGCGCAGTTGTCGTAATCTTGCTCGTCGTTATTACGATGTACAACAGGTTTGTCACGCTCACCAATCGAGTGAAAGAGGCGTGGTCGGACATTGATGTGCAGCTCAAGCGTCGCTACGATCTCATCCCCAATCTCGTCGAGACGGTAAAAGGCTACGTGTCGCACGAAAGGCAGACGCTCGAAAAAGTGACTGAGGCGCGCACGAAGGCGATGGGCGCACAGACGGTGGGCGAACACACAGAGGCTGAAAACATGCTCTCGGGCGCTCTCAAATCGCTCTTTGCCGTAGCCGAGGCGTACCCGACGCTCCAGGCAAATCCGAGTTTTGTGGAATTGCAGCGTGAGCTTTCTGATACCGAAAATAAGATTCAGGCCGCACGCCGTTTCTACAATTCCGTAGCACAGGATCTACAGAATGCTCTCCAGCAATTTCCTTCAAATATTGTCGGTAGCTCGTTTGGCTTCCAGTCACGCGAATTCTTCGAGCTTAGTGAGGGCGAGCAGGCCGCAAAGGAGCCCGTGAAGGTGAAGTTTTAGCCCCTCGCGCTTTCTGCTTTTTTTCGTCCACGTAAAATGTGTGGCTGTCTATCGTGATTGCGGGCTTGAGCGTTTCAAAAAACCTCTTGCTTTTCTCTGACTCGTCTTTGATAGAAGTCATTTTGTAATAGTGCGCCTTTTCCGGCACGCCCGTTATGGTGGCGAGAGCCTTGACTGCCTCGGGAGCGCTCCTTTTTCCTATTATGGTTCGCAGGACGTTGCGTATTCGCGCAAGCTCGTCTTGTTGTATGGGCGCCATGAGAATTTTCGGGTCATCGGTCCATGAGAACTGCTTCTTTTTAAACACGACATTTGTGACATTGTCGCCATGACTGCCGATACGCGCGAGCGTGACCTGTGCGACGGCGAGTTTGCCTTTTACGGATTCACCGCGCGCTTCGTGGTACACGTTTTGAGCGAGCATGTCGAAATCCTCCTCAGAAAGTCCTTCTTTCCTCTCTGGGGTTTCGAGTCTGGGCACCGAGAGGGCAGCTTGTTCGGTCCTGAATTCTGTTTTGTCGGGACTTTTGGGGAGCATTTGTGCTCCGGCGAAGATGCCGGCAGCAGCCGCGACGCCCCGCGTAAGGTTGGTGAAATTACGCGCCTCCATCTGGTGCTTACGCTTCGGCCCTTGCGGCTTTTCCATCCCCATGTTGTGAAGTATACCGCAGCCTTGTCAGGCTTTTTGGTGCGCTATACTTTTTTCAGAAATGAGGAGTTGAAAATGGCGAAAGAAGTTTTAGTGCGGGACCTGCACCGCATCGTTGCGACCTGTATCATTTACAAGCCGGATCGAACTTTTCTTCTTTGCAAGCGCCCACCGGATGCGTTTGTTTTTAAGGATAAATGGGGTCACCCCGGCGGCGGCATGGATCGAGACGATTATGTGCGTACCTCGCTCACGCTGCCTGATGGATGGACCAATCCGCTCGAAGCGGCGCTTCGCCGCGAGGTTCGCGACGAAGTCGGACTCGAAGTGGGCGAGCTGAAGCTCGTTGGCGGTCGTTGGGGCACCTTTTCGCATATTCGCGATGACGATATCGCTGTCTTCGGCATCCGCTATTTCGCGCCTTACAAATCAGG
>CAZUVH010000015.1:0-27306 GCA_964623775.1 uncultured Candidatus Saccharibacteria bacterium
TTTGTGCCGAGGACCAGGATCGAACTGGTGACCCTTCGCTCTTCAGGCGAATGCTCTACCAACTGAGCTACCTCGGCAAGTGATGAACGAAGTCACTTTATCACATTCTCTTCACTGATTCACGCCACCCCCTACTGCGCCTTTATTGAGGAGAAACCAGGGATTTTTGACTGCAAATCTTGCAGCATGGTTTCGAAACTACCTATTTGTGCCTGCGCACTTGTGCCTGCATCCTGCATTTGCTGCACGGTACGCAAGATATCCTGCACAGTGGTGTCGAGATACGTCATATAGAACCAGATGGGTACGGTAACAAGGGCGACGATGAAGCAAAGCTTCACGAATGCGCCGATAAAGGCGCGTCGTCGCATCGCATGGAGCATTTTGTTGTTCTCCTTCACCATCTTAAAGATGTCCGCGAGCATGTCCCGATTGGGTTCCATGCATTTATTGTAGCACCGCAAAAATGCTACAGTGCCCATATTCCCCTCGTAGCTCAATGGATAGAGCAATCCCGTCCTAAGGGAGAGATGTAGGTTCGATTCCTGCCGAGGGGACCAGAGCTTGCGTTTATTAACTGTTTCAGTAGTGTTGAGGCACCATGGATTTTGGGCTGACCATTTTGTGGATAATCATCATCTCCGCATTTTGTGTGCTTGGAGCCTGGTATGCGAGAGAGTACAAACGACCGGATGCGCTTATCGCTTTCTATGTAGCTTTCAGTGTCTTTGCCAATATAGCAGCATCGAAGACGATTCTCTTTGATTTTGGGTTTGCGCAATTTTTCGCGCCGGCTGCAGTTCTGATTTTTTCCGTCACATTTCTTCTCACCGACATCGTAAATGAACGCTTTGGCAAGGAGGAGACGCAGCGCATGATCGGGATCGCTGTCATCGCACAGATCGCCCTCGTTCTCTTTTCGTATTTGATCCTCAAGGCGCCGGGTGCACCTTTCTTTCAGAATCAGGCCGCCTTCGAGGCAGTTTTTGGTGCAGTGCCTCGCCTTGTCCTCGCGAGTCTGGTCGCATTCTATGTGAGCGAGAACGCTGATGCGTACATCTTCCAGTGGTTCAGCAAACTCACCGACGGTAAGCATCTGTGGATGCGCAACGCCCTGAGCTCACTCCCCGCAATGCTTCTTGATAGCGTGCTGTTCGTGACGATTGCCTTTTATGGAATTATGCCAATCCTGCCGCTCATAGTCGGCCTCACGGCCATCAAGTGGGTCGTGGGTATCGTTGATGTGCCGTTTATGTACCTCTCCCGAGCGGTTCTTGGATCCAAGAAGGCTGATTAGACGCCCAGGAGCTGACTGAGTCTTTCTTTGTCAAAGCCAACGACAAGCTGATCGCCTACATAGATCACCGGGACACCCATCTGGCCGCTCTTCTGGATCATTTCCTTGCGCTTTTCGAGATCGGTCGCCACATTGTAATCCTTGAATTCAACGTGATTTGCAGTGAAAAAGTCCTTCGCCTCGTGGCAAAAATGACAGGTGGGGGTTGAGTAAATTGTTACAGGTGTCTGTTTTGCCATACGATTGAGTTGTTCACCAATAATAAAGTCAGTATATCACGATGAGTTATCCACACCCAAAATTTGTCTGTGCGGGTACGGGGAATCGAACCCCGATCTAATGCTTGGGAAGCATTCGTTCTGCCACTAAACTATACCCGCGTGAGACTAAATCTAGCAAGAATTTCTGGCTCCAGCGAGCGTATGTGTCTTTTGCCTTACTGCTTCGGCACGGCGGAGCTCAGAGGTAGCGCTGGCGAAAGATACATACCGAGCCAACTTCTATCCCCACCTTCTCGTGTTCTCAATAGGCATCGGATGTACTATGGAGGGGTGCCGGGGTCAGACTCAAGCCAGGAGCCAAAAAAACAACGCCTGAAACTCATGGTGGAGGATTGTAATTGCGATGTCCTCGAGCACGAACTCGAGGAGCGTTCGGCAGAACTCGAACATGAAAAAATGGAGACCGAGGTTGTGCTTCACAGCCTTGGAGAAGCTATGTATGTCGTTGATAAGGACTACATAGTGCGAATGATGAATCCATATGCAGCAGAATTACTGGGTTATGCGAGTCCTGAAGATGCCGTGGGTAAATCGCTCGATGATGTAGTGCCCGCAATGGACGAAAGGGGCAACAGAGTACCGCTCTCTCACCGCTCAAATGTACGCGCACTCACCGGCAAAGGAAAAGGGAGTGGTTCTTGGAGCGCATCGGCATATTTCCTCCGCAAAGACGGAACGAAATTCCCCGTACAGGTCACGACGACCGCCATATCGATCGACGACCAGCGCACCGGAGCCATAACTGTATTCAGAGACGTCTCGCGTGACAAAAAGATCGAGGAGGCTAAAACGGAATTTATCTACCTTGCTGCACATCAGCTTCGCACGCCCGTTTCGGTCATCATGCTCAATCTCGAGCTCATTACCAAGTACTATCAACATCTTTTTGACGAAAACAATACGAGTAAGGACGCGCAGGAAACGCGCCAGGGGCTCGCGGCGATCAACACGGCGGCCAACGCTCTCACCGAGCTCATTGATACACTTCTCGATATATCAAGGATCGAAATGGGTACGCTCGAGGTCACTAAAGAGGATGTTGACCTGCGTGAAATGATCGAGACAGAAATCGCACGACAGCGAGTGTTGGCCGAGCAAAGAAAGCAGTCGTTTAAAATCGAGCTCAGTGAGTCTGTGCCTGAATATGTAACGTGCAACAGACGTTTACTGCAAATTATTTTACAGAATCTCATTTCAAACGCCGTTAAATACAACAAAGACGACGGGGTCGTCACTGTCGCTGCAAAGAAGATAAAGGGTGAGATACGAATCAGCGTCACCGATCAGGGAATCGGTATCCCCCATGGCGACCAACGCGATATTTTCAACAAATTCTTCCGGGCAGAAAACACGCTACAGACAAAAGAAAAAGGTACGGGACTTGGCTTGTACCTCGTCCGCACTGCTGCAAAAGAGCTTGGCGGCATCGTGTGGTTTGAATCAGAGCCCGGGCATGGCACGACTTTCTTCTTCGAGGCACCGTGCATTAAGTAGCGCGTTGACTCCCCACTCTCGCATTGGTAGTGTGCGAGCAGTACATTTATCCCTGAAAATAGGAGGACACCGTGGGACTACCCCTCGCAAGACGTATCGACCACACGCTTCTGAAGGCCGAGGCAACAGCACACCATATCGCCACGCTTTGCGATGAAGCGCTGCAATATGGTTTTGCTGCAGTTTGTGTCAACCCGAGTAATATGTTCGATATCTTGCATCACCTGCGCGGATCGGATGTAAAAACATGCTGCGTCGTCGGATTTCCCCTCGGCGCGAATGATTCGAGGACAAAAGCATTCGAAGCAGAGCGTGCCGCTGGAGCAGGTATCCAAGAAATCGATATGGTGATCAATATCGGGGCACTGAAATATACCGCATCAAGCTTTGTAGGAGAGGAGATTAAAGCCGTGCGAAAGGCCTTTCCCTCTCCGGGCATCCTGAAGGTGATCATCGAATCCGCCGCTTTGACGGAAAAAGAGATTCGAACAGCGTCCATACTTTGCGCCAACAACGGAGCCGACTTTGTGAAGACCTCAACAGGTTTTCATCCACTCGGTGGCGCAAAAGTCGAACATGTTCGTCTCATCAAAGACACGATCGGTAACAGAGCGGAGATTAAGGCTTCTGGCGGCATCAAAACATACGCTGATATGATGAAATTCATCGAAGCGGGTGCCACACGGATCGGCACAAGTAGCGGTGTGTCCATTCTCGACGAGGCTATGGGGTCTCAAGCGAGTTCGTAACGTCTCTGCCGGCCCGTGAAAACGGGCCGGCTTTTTCTATCGATCACCACCAGGAGAAAAGATCCGTGAACCAATTCATTGGGGATGACGTTGCGGCGGCCGCAACGATAACCTCAGGATCCACGATCACGATCATATGCTCCCCTTTTGCGGCAAGCGCATACTGCTCGCGAAGCGCTTCTTCTTTGCCGCGATCTGTCTTCAGATTTTCAATATCAGTGGTCAATTGATCTTGCCTCTTCGTGAGTTCGGCAAACTGCGCTTCAGCCTGTCGTTTGAGCGCAGCGGACTCCCGCGCTTTTCCCGTAATGTTCCAGACTCCAGAAGCGAGCGCGATCGTCACGACCAAAAGAGACAACAGTGCCAGCCGCCTGCCGAGAAGTTTCATGATTTCATTCCTATGACGCGTGGGCCACATATCGCAATTATTGCATAAAAAGCGGCCGCGCTTGGCGCGGCCGCTCGAAACTATTTGGGTAGAAACATTGTTTGATCGATAAGTTCAGTTGCCCACTCTTTTGCAATGAGTGAAGAGGCACGATTCTGGACCTTGCTGCGATCGAAAATGCGACGCAGATTCTCACCGATGCGCGGGAGCATCCTTTCGACGGTTCGTCCTTCGATGAGCTCACTAAAGACTTTGATGAGCCCGCCACCATTGATTACGAAATCTGGGGCGTACTGAATCCCGAGTTCATGGAGGCGAATACCGTCTTGCACAGAGCCAAGTTGGTTATTTTCACAACCTGCTACTGCACGACATGCAAGTAGTGGTACGGTGACTGAATTCAGCGACCCGCCAAGAGCGCACGGTATGAATATGTCGACAAATTCCTCGTGGATGGAATTGAGAGGCACGAGACGAACTTCTTTCCTACCTTTCGACACTTCACGAAGACGCTCTGGGTTCGGATCTGCGATGCGGATATCCTGCGCTCCATTTTTGATCAGCCTCTCGACAATCGCGCCCCCGACCGCTCCCACGCCCATCACAGCATATGAACAGTGTCTAATTGCCGCGTTCGTATGACACCAGCCGAGCGACTGAAGCACCACGTTGATGCCGAGGACAACCCCGTCTGCCGTAATCGGTGAGGGATCTGTATCATGCGTCAGTCCTGCGACGAGCGCACAAGGAGCGTATTTCTTGATCCTCGCCATGTCCCTTGCAGACGTGCCGGAATCCTCGGCCATGATGTATCCGGGGATGTTTGGTAAAACTACGCGGGTAAATGCGTGCCATACTTCTTCGCGAATATCATCAGACCACATATGAAATCCGTCCGGTCGGACGATCACATCGCCGATATTATGGCCAAAAATGACGGTTTTCGCACCGCCGACTGCTTCGCCGAGTACTGCCGCCTTTTCACTCATCCCCTTCGAGAGTCGCAAACCGTCGGTAATTGCCATCACGTCTGTCTGCGAGCCACAATGCGGTCGCCAGCGAATGCCGCCGCCCGCTGTGGCAGGGACACCATTATTGGTTGGTGTGCCACCGCCCTCACGATGGATGCAGGTGGCGGCGATCAGTCTACTGCCACTATCACCTACGAGTGCATGGATGGCATGGCCATCGTATTCGGGGAGATCCTGATATTGATGATCAAGTCGTTCATACCGACAACGAAAACGCATGTTTCTACTCCCTATTTTTGCGTCATGAGACGCTTCCCGAGAATCACGGTACTCCTGCCCGAAATAGAGTCAAGGAGACGGTCTTGATACCAAAAATGCGTGGGTTATACCACTACACCAATAGCTGCATAGGTATGCTCATATTCATTCATATGATTTGGTAAAAATTACGACACCGCCGCATCAATTTCACAGTTATTGGTGTAGTGGTATACTGTCACCTATGAGTTTTCTTTACGATAAACGTACGAAAAAGGCGATCAATTTCATCTGGGGCATCGTTGCGGTAATTGTGATCATCGGTATGGTTCTCTTCTTTGCGCCCGGCCTCGTCACTTTGATCGCGTAATTTTTCAATCGAACGCGATTACCCCTCGCGCACGACCTTCAAAAATACCTCGTGCGGTATATCTACCTTGCCACGCGCAAGCATTCTCTTTTTGCCTTTCTTTTGCTTCTCACGGAGCTTCATTTTGCGCGTAATGTCGCCGCCATACATGTGCTGCGTGACATCCTTTTTCATCGCCGATTTACGGCGTGATGCGATGATACGCCCACCCGTTTGCGCCTGGATTTTAAGCTCAAACATCTGCCGCGGCAAGAGTTGTTCCAGTTTCTCCACCATGGCCTCAGCTTCCTGACCGATACGGCGATGCGAAACGATGCGCGCAAATGCCGGCACCGGCTCTTCCGCGACCAAGATATCAAGACGCACAACATCAGCATCTCGCATGCCTTTCAACTTGTACCCGAGCGATGCGAACCCGGAGGAAACACTCTTGAGCTTGTCGAAAAATCCACGCATGAGCTCACGAAGCGGCATTTCCGCCTTGAGCTCAATCTTGCCGTCCGGCATCGTGAGCGTGTCACCTGTCTTCGCTTCATGATCGTACAGAAGCTGCGAGATGCCGCCCATGTATTCGCTGGGCGTGATGAGCGTGATGTCGGTCCACATTTCCCGAACCTGCTTTACTGAATTATTGTCGTCTGGGAATTTGGCCGGAGAGTAAATCTCTTCGATAGTCCCGTTAGAGTACGTAATCTCATACACGGTCGTCGGCTGCGTCACAACTAATTGCATATTGAATTCGCGACGGAGTCGCTCAATGATGATTTCGAGGTGGAGCATGCCCAGAAATCCACAGCGAAAGCCGCGTCCCATGATTCCCGATGATTCTTCCTCGTATGAAAGAGAGGAGTCCGAGAGGCGCAGCTTACCCAAACTTTGCCGGAGGATCGGGAGATCGTCTTGCGATTCAGGGTACACACTCGCCCAAATGACGGGCGTCGGTGCCATATACCCGCCGAGTGCTGTTCCCGGACGCCTCGCGTTCGTGACCGTATCGCCTACCGATGCAATGCCCGGCTTCTTGATGCCGGTCACTATGTAGCCAATCTCGCCCTCGACCAATCTATCGACTGGTTTTTCCTCGGGAGAAAGCGTCCCAACTTCGAGTGCAATGAAATCGGCGTTGGCCGCCACGAAGCGGAGCGTGTCGCCTTTTGCAAATGAGCCGCCAAAGACACGCAGGTACACAATGATGCCCCGATGATCCGAGTACCCGAAATCAAAAATGAGTCCCTGTGTCGAATCCGCATGCTGCGGTGGGGGCACAAGATCGACAACGCGATCGAGGAGTGCAGGAACGCCCTCGCCCGTTTTGCCCGAGACCCCGAGAATCGTGGATTCTTCAACGCCAAGGAGTAACGCGAGCTCGCTTTTAATATCGGCAACACGTGCATTTGGCGAATCGATCTTCGATACGACCGGAATAATGACGCGATTTAGCTCTTTCGCAACGCCGAGCACAGAGAGTGTTTGTGCTTCGACGCCCTGTGTTGCATCAACCAACAAGATCACGCCCTCAACGGCCGTGAGCGCGCGGGAGACTTCATATGAAAAATCTACGTGACCCGGGGTATCGATGAGGTTCAATACATATTCCTGCCCCCCCTTCTTCCAGCTCATACGAACGGGGGCCATTTTGATGGTGATGCCGCGCTCTCGCTCGAGATCCATTTTGTCGAGAACCTGATCCTGCATGCGGCGCGACTCGATTGTACCGGTCAATTCGAGCATGCGGTCAGCCAACGTGCTTTTGCCGTGATCAATATGAGCAATGATGCTGAAATTTCGGATATGAGATGCCATGGAATTTTTATACTACACTCTTTCGCCAACCTGTCAGAAATTACTGGGAGATCGTCGGATTCGCCTCCTCTGCCGAAGACGCGATCGGGACAACCGGGGCTCTGTCCTTACGAACGAAGTGCCCGTAAATCGTGCCTACAATCTCCTCCCATTCGCGATTTCTGAGAAGCGCATACGAGAGAGCTGCAACTATAATGCCAATTACGCCAGCGACAAAACCCCGCGTAAGCACAGATGCGGTCGTGGAGGCAAAGGTAAGGGGGCCGACGGCCAACAATACAAGATACGCGCTCGTGCCTGCCATGCCGGCCGCAATAACGCTTTGGAATGAAGTGAGCGAAATTTGACGCAAGAAGCCGCTAAAGCGCCGTTCGAAATGTGTCACTAGAAGTACGGCGCCAAGAATCGATACGAAAGAGTATGCGAACGCGAGTGCCAATACACCGCTCCCCGGCACATCTTCGACGCGAAGGATTTTTTGAACGATGGAAAGTACGGAGCCATTATCAAGAGCGTGCACGAGCATGAATCCGCTGAAAATAGTGCCGATCATGACAACGGTCGACACAAAGAGCGGTACGAACGTCTTGCCCGCCGCATAGTATCCACGGACCAAAAGCAGCGTAAGACCCTGTGCAACGAGCGAGAGTGAGAGGAGTGCAAATGCTGCCGCTGTCAGTCTTGTATCGGTCCAATCAAATGCGCCACTTCCCAAAATGACGCGCACGATGTGCGCTCGTAGCACCACGATAAGTGCCGTGATCGGTAACGACCAGAAAAATACATACCGCGCCGCAGTCGCGATGTGGGCAATGAACTCGTCACGCCGTCCGCCCGCGAATGCTGTGGCAAGCGTCGGGAATGCAGCGACCGAGTATGATGCCCCAATGATCGCAAGTGGGACCGCCTGCAAATTGAAAGAGAAAATATACACGGCTATGGAACCGCTCGCCAAAGAGCCGGCAAGTGCGATCAAACCAATGATGGTGACTTGATTCATCGAGAGTGCAAAAGCACGCGGCAATGAGAGCGACATTGTAGAAAAGAGCGCGTTTTTCTCCCTCAATCGCGGCATTGTTCTGAAATACCCGTCGCGAATGATGGGCGGGATCTGTATACCGGCATGGAGTGCCGCCCCCACCACCACACCCCACGCAAGCCCGGTAATGCCAAATAGAGGGTACAAGAAAACAACTCCCACTATGATCCCGAGGTTGTACACCAGCGGCGAAACCGCATAGAGCGTATATCGATGACGCATTTGTGTAATGGCTGCGAGGATATTGGAAAATCCGAGCAGTACTGGCTGCAATAACATGATACGGGTCAAGAGAACGAGTGTCGGCAATGGTCCCGCGGCGACATATTGTGGGAAGAGCATCGAGAGGATCGCTGGTGCAAAGAGTGCCGCCACCCCGGAGAGCATAATGGCGAGTACCGAGAAACCTACAACGATCGTGTCGATATATGATTTGCCAGCCTCTTCGGTGCGCTTGGATAACTCGGGGATCAGTATGTACACGGATACAAGCGACCCGATGGCGACGAATATCAGATCCGGGATTCTAAACGCCGCATAGTATATATCGAGGGTCGCTCCCGCACCGAACATCCCCGCAAGCAGTCGGTCTCGCAAAAGCGCGAGTATGGAAGAGAGAAGCGCGCACATTGCGAGAACGTAGGCGGCCTTCTGTAACCCACGCACCTCCGCCGTGAGAAATTTCCACGCTTCACGCATCATATTGAGCTAGCGTGCCCTGCCCTCCTGTGCGGTAGGCGATGCAAGAGCGGGCTTGCCACTCTCTAAATTATTGATGATTTGTTGTATGGCCGTATCGTTAGGATTGAGCTTCAGCACGGCCTGCATCGCAGCGAGCGCCTCCTCGCGCCTGCCGAGTTTGTCCAACGAGAGGCCGGCGACGAAAATCGCATTCGCATAATTATTCTGAAGCGAGGTCGCCTGCGAGAGAGCTTGTATGGCTAGATTATATGAACCTGCCGTGTACAAGATTGTGCCAAGATTGTACCAACCCAGAGGGTCTTGGGGTGCGAGCTGTGTAGCATTCGAGGCATCATCAATTGCCTGTGCGTACCGGCCGTCAGCCGCTTCGACCTGCGAACGCAGATAGAATGCTGCGCCGAAGTTTGGCTTGAGCGCGAGCGCGCGCGAAAGTTCGGCCTCCGCCTCGGCGTTTTTGCCCTGGGCGAGTGAGAGCTGCGCCAGTTGTAGGTGTGGCAATGGGTTCGTGGGATTCTCTGCAATACTGCGCTTATACGCATCCCGCGCGTTTTCATACGCCCCCTCTACGCCGGCCCCTGCGAGATTCTTGTAGAGAACAGCGAGCGAGAGCCAATTTTGATAGTCGGTGGAATCTATAGAGACTGCCGTGAGGCCATGCGAGATGGTCGTTTGTAACTCGGATTTGAGCTGCGCCTTGGCAGCCTCATCGTCCTTACCGGAATTCATGAGTTGTGATAATTGCAAAAGCCCGATCTCAACTGCGGCTCTGTGCGCGAGATCGTTTTCGGGAAACACAGAGAGTGCTTTTTGCACGAGCGCTAGAGGTCTCTCAATGTTGCCGTTTGTGCTGTATTCCGACGCCGCCTGCTGCACAAGCAGATTAGAAGCGACCGCTCGTACCGCGGTGACCGGGGCCAGCGCAAAAAAGATACTCGCTATGATAGCTGTAATCGCGAATGAGACCCCTACGATACTGCCCGCTTGCACATGGACGTGTACGGGTGCTCGCGATGTATCGCGTACTTCAAGCGCGACAATAATACCCATAAGAATGAAAAGTAGCGCGGAGAGTGCGATGCCGGGAAGATACGTGATCTGGAACGCCATGAGATACAGCGCGCCTCCCACGATCGCCGCGAGGACACTGTGCCCGGGAGTAATGACACGCCTGCCCAAGAGACGCAGTGCGCTCCACAGTAATCCGAAAACGAGCAATGCCCATGCCAAAAGTGCGAGTACACCGGTCGTTACGAAGGTTGTGGGGATAAATCCGACACCAGCGTTGAAATCAACGTTCCAGAAATCGGTCACATTGACTCCCGCGGGTTTAAAAAGTCCCCAATTGCGATTAAAGGTATTTGGGCCTGAGCCAAGAATGAACGCGCGCGGGCTGGAAAGCGCCTTTTGACCAATCATGTATGTGCCCTGCCAGGATGGTCGCACTTCCGTCTGGACAACCTGAAACTTCGAGGGCAGTTGACCGTATATCTTGGGACCCCACATACCGAACACGCCCGCAAAAAGAGCGAGCGCAAGGGATGCTACCACTGCCTTAGATTTGAGTGCGCCCATGAACCCGGTCCCCTCGCGTCTCGCGACGAGCCATTGCCAAAAACCATATATAACGGAGAGCACTGCAAGCGCGTACCATATGTCCGCACTATTGATCACGATAAGCATAAGGAGCGACAAAACGCCTGTCGCCACCAATAGCGAGCGCCACCAACCCGATGCAACCGGAGTATCGAAGAAGGCAACAACAAGAAACACCGCAAGTCCTATGAGAATACCCAGATCATGCCAAACACCGATGATGCTAGAGGCGTTGCCAGATAGATATCCCCCGAGCGAGAAAAAATCAGGAAAGAGCAAGCGTAACACCTGGAACAGGATGAGCGCGAAAAAACCAAGTATGAGCACGCGTAAAAACGTATTGATGGATGCGGATCTGTTCACGAAAACAAGCGCCGTCAATGCCAACAAGATGTACCAGATACCTATAATCACGGTCGTGTCGGAAGCAGCGTTACCAGAAACGAGCGAGGACCAAACATTACTTGAGGAAAAAGCGGACACCGCATACACAACCGGAAGAAGTGCGCCTCCCCACAAAAGAAAGTGTCTGGGTATTTCAATCTTACCTTCGGCCAGTCTTGCGACGAGCCATGAAATAATTGCGACCAGCACGAGCCCTCCGATAAAAAGAATCTTCGCCTGCGGGACCGTCATCCACTGCACCGGCACAACGAAAACCGGGGTAAATAGTGCGGCGAGGATGAGGCACCATCGGGTAAGAAAATCTGCTTTGTGCGCTATTTTTTCCATAATATTTTTATTGATTCAATCGTAGCACAAAATCGATATTCCCTGGTCGGTAGAGTGGTGTGGATTTTACGTACTTCCATATTTGTGATTTTTATGGGATAATGCATATCGCATCAGGCAGCCGCCCCGTCGCAAGACATGGGGAGGAAAGTCCGGACACAGCCCGCCCGCAAGGGCGCGGAGAACGGTAGCGGGTAATCCCCGTCCGTCGAAAGACGAGAGATGCGAACAGAGACGCCAATGCCGAAAGGCTAGGCACCCTTCGGGGTGAGCTTTGCGGAGACGTAAAGGTGCAACGGCAAAATTCTTACTTCTGTGCAAGGTCGTGCCTTTGGATACACCAATTGGATATCTAAAGGAGAACCGCTCGAGGTGATTGGTAACAATCATCCCAGACACATGGCTGCACCTGTCTGCCGACAGGCAGGCTCGACAGAATCCGGCTTATCGATGCGGCGAAGCGAGTAATGCAAAGGCGTTACTCGCTTTCGCATTCGAGCAAGCAAATCGCTTTGCGAAGCAAAACTCGATGCCTCTAGAAATCCCTTCGGGGATTTTTGCCTTTCGAGGAGTACTGCTTTATAGTGCTGGCAGGATTATTCAAACCATGGAGAAAATCTTTGCCACGCTTCAAGCGCGTTCTGACAAAAAAAGCTCCTGCGCCCGGTTACTATAGCCAGGCCGTCATTGCCCCGAAAGATCATGATATCGTTTTCTTGGCAGGCCAGACAGGAAATATTCCTGGCATCGAGGGCGAACCGGTGGTGGAAGGCGGGGTCGGACCTCAAACGACACAAGCGCTGAAAAACATTGCGGCAGTTATCGAAGCAGCAGGCGGTACGATATTCAACATTGTTAAAATAACTGTGTACCTTAAGGACAGTCAGCTTCCTTATGGAAATCTCCGAGAGAACGCTCGAAAACAAAGCCGCGAGGAATTCGCTTTGGCGTACAAGGAATATTTTCAGCACTACCTGGACGCCGGGGTGATGTGTTTGCCTGCGCGTACACTAATTTGGGTCTCTGAGATACCGCTTGAGTATCCGACTGAAAACACCCTCGTCGAGCTTACTGCAATCGCCGCGATCAGGTGATTTGTTCTTATCTGAAGCGCCCCGAAATACGGGGCGCTTTTCTTTTTTCTTTTGAACAAGACTAGATGATTTCGCACGTACCGCCGGCGCAGGCCAATTCCTTTTTCTGCTCGGTCTCGTCAGTGCGCTCATAGATCACGAGCTTCGAGTAATCAACATTTGGGAATTTCGATGCAAGCTCGTCGTATTGCTTTTTGTTGATCGATTCGTATGGCGCGAGGCGATAAACGTGGTTGTCACGAGGCAAGAACGAGAGACCGCCGACGATATCCCAATTGGTGAAGAGCCACGCAACTACCGCCACCCATTCATCTTCCCCTACTGAGATCGTTGCCGAAGGATTATGCTCGGTGAAATTGAGCTTCACCATCTTCCAATACTCGAGCTGTTCGATCGCGGTGATGTCATTCTTGAATACGGAACCACTCGGAGCCTTGACCGGGAATTCGAGTACGTAAGTATTGGCCTCTCCCATAGTCTGTCCTACTTCGGGATGATGCGGGATGCCCGCATCGCGCACCACCTTGAAGAGCGAGTCCGTCGCAGAGATGCGTACACGGCGCACATAGTACTGCGAGTGGCGTGGATGAATGCCGGAGGAACAATCGAATGTCTGCGACACGGTGCCGGAAGGTTTTACGCAGGTAATTGAATTGGAGGCAGGGATGCCGAAGCGTTTTGCGTACATGGCATTCGTCTTTATTGCGAGATTGCGCATTTTGCGAAGCGTCGATGCATTGCGGACAGCCGGACAATCCCACTGGCCGGTAATGGAGACGCCCAAGAGTCTTTCCTGCTCGCAGTTCTTGGTCCACTCCTCTGAGATGTAATTGAATTTCGTAAGGCTGGACTGATAGGTGCCGAGCAATGTGGCGAATTTAATCTTGCGAAGGAGCGTGGCCTCGGTGTCATTGGCACGGGCGATCACCTCAGAGAGATTGCAGAACTGCTTGGACTGCAGGATGATCTCGCCGCATGGATTGGTGCCTATCTGACCGATAAATCCATTCTTCTTGCCGTGCTTTTTCTGAAGGAATTTGAGACGACGATCGGGCATGGTCTTTGCGAGCGAACCGCGATTGAAGATGCCGCGCTCCCCTGTGCCACTTTTCATGAGCGCCACCCATTCATCCATCAATTCGGCATTGGTGGGCTTTTGTTCGTAGACAGCAGAGTTGTTGGCAACTGATCGATACGGATCCGTGAGGAAGAATTGGCCCTTCTTCGCATCGCGCACATCGCTGTCGTCGAGATCGGAGAGCGAGATCATCGCGGTGCGGCGCACACCGCCTGCGACGACGCACTCGCCTATCTTGCAGATGATGTCGTGCGCATCGATGTTGCGCAGGCGCCTCCCTTGTCGTTTCAAAATACGATCACGCGCAAAATCGAGGAGAGATCTGAGCGGCGCAGGACCAGACGCTTTGCCACCCATCGTCTTCAAGCGAGCGCCTGCCGGACGAATCATCGAGAAATCGAAATCAACGTCTTTGCCCGAATACCACGTCTTCAAACCGAGTGTAAGCGCGTCGCACCAACCTTCTTTCGTGTCGGCAACGACATGCGTCGGAACTTTCTCTCCTTCTTGTTTCTCGATCTGCGGGAGCTGCTGGATGTTGTAACTCTCTACGGAGTATCCGACACCGCATCCCTGCATCGAGAGGTACATGATCTCTGCAAAATCTTCGAGCTTCACCGGTGCTGTGAACGTGCAGTTGTAGAAACACGTATTGCACTTGCGCGCGGCAGGCCCGGAGAATTGCATGGCACGCATCGATGGCATGACTTCCTGCTTTAAAATGGCTTCGCGCAATTCGGCATACTCTTTCTTGGTGAGTTTGTCGCCGATATTTTCGCGCATGAAACCTACATACCGATCCACCGTCTCAATCCATGTCTCGCGACGCTGCTCGCTCTCGATCCAGCGCGCATAACTGCGTAAATAGACGAATTCCCCGAGCGGATTGTCCTTGAAGTACTTTTTGGACTCTTCAGCGAGCTTGCGGACGTGCTCTGGCACCTCACCCTGCTCGTCACGGATCTTGGCGCGCTCTGCGCGATAGAGGATAAAGGCCTTTGCGGTGGTCACATAATCGGAAAGGAGGAGTTGTTTCTCGACCTCATCCTGGCAACCTTCGACAGTGGGGAGAAAATTCTTATACGTCTTGGCAATGCGCATCATTTCGCTCGCGACCTTGTGGGCAATCACGGTCGACTCGTCTTCTGAGCCTTCATTCGAAGCGGTCATCGCCTTGTGAATGACGTTTACGATCTTGGAAAATTCGAACGGTACGATTCGGCCGTCGCGTTTTTGGATATTTGGAAGATATTTCCTATATACGCGAACCGCGGCATCATTGCTGATACCCGCAGCAGCGACAGAGTGTCGCCCCCGTCTCCCCGAAACTACCGTTCTTTGTGTCATGCGCATTTTTTTAAATCGCCCCTAATATGTGAACAATTGTACTCCCGACTTTGGATGATTTTTTTTGACAAAAGCTGTTGATAACCTCTCGCGCGTCGCACAATATGACCTTGTGAGTAGCGGCGAAGCGCTTTTGCGACACTTAGAGTCGCACAATATCGCCTACATTGATTTTGAGCCTCTTGACAGAATTCGCAGGCAGCTCCAAAACATATCGCGCGGGTGATTGGGATGAAAATGTCTGTGGATACGTATCAGGAGTAATGTTTTCATATATACCAATAATGCTCCCACTCGACGAAATCCAAATAATATCGATTGGGAAAAGCATGTCCTTCATCCAGAAAGGATACGTGCCGTCTTTTTCAAAGACGAATAACATTCCATGACCCTCTGCGAGCGAACTACGATCACTGAGACCTTTTTCACGCTCCGCTTCAGTATTTTTGATCTCAACAACGATCGAATGATCATTTATTTTAATGGTGGAAACATCTGTAGACGTGTATGCAAACAATGCCGCCGCAATTATTGCGGCGGCAATTGCTGTTATCCCCCACTTTTTCATGATCACTCGATTACCTCCAGTGTCCCGTCAGTTGAATCATACGGCATCGCCGACCCGGAGAAATATTGACCACCTAAAAGGAGTACGATCGCAATAACAATTAGGTTCACGAGCCAGTAGAGAGAATTGATGAGGTATATCTTGAATGATTTCTGTTCCCAGAGCACGGTGCCGAGCATTGAGGGCGCAACGAAGCCAAGCCAAATCCAAAACCCGAGCTCGATAGCACCGATAATATCCACAAACTCGTAGAGCGCATTGCCGACAAACGTCATCACCCATGCAACTAGCATGCTCGCAAGCAGTGTGAGAATCACCGAAATTGGCATGCGTTTTTTGCCGCGCTCCTGCATTTCGGGAGTCATGCCAGCCATGAACGCGCCCCCGAAAACTTTTGGATGGAACCAGACCCAGCCGATCACGACCGATGCAATGCCCGCCGCAAAGATCGAAATGAGTGATATCGGTATCATAGATGAAATTATGTAAAGAAAATAATGAGACTAGACAGTACTACAATGGTAACGCGTGCCCGCAAAACGTCTACGCGCCTTTGTGCAAAACGCACTGCGCTATTTGAGTAGTTCCTTTATTTTTTGGTCCACTTCGGGCAACTGTATCGGGCCTCTTTGGTGATAGAGAATCGCCCCGCCCACATCGATAAATACCGTCTCCGGCATCGCGTACCCCCCAATCTCCTTAAAGAATGAGTCCTGCGGGTCGATGAGGAAAATCAGTCCGGCAGTGTCTTGCAGATTATCTGTAAAGTGTTTCGCAACGGTGAGCGCCTCGCCGCGGTTGATTGCCACGATCTGGATGTTGTCACCGTACGTCTTTTTTAGCTTCGCGAGATTCTGTAATTCAGCACCGCAATAAGAACACCAGGAAGCCCACGCATATGCGATCAACACCTTCCTTCGATAGTCGAAGAGATGGACCGACTTTCCCGTGTAGTCAGTCAACTGAAGACCATACTCTTTTGCAAAATTCGTATCCTTCTCTTTCTCGTGCACCCTGAATACTGCGAGCGAAAACAATACCGCCACGAGAAAGACGGAAATCGAGATTATGAGTAGCGTCCTCACATCCTTATGCATAGGGATGTATTGTACACGAGTTTAACCCGTCCAGTTGAAGAGGAGGATTGAGAAGTCGGCCAAATTGACTGTGTCGTCCTGATTTATGTCGGAATCTGCATCCGATGTCCCCCAATGCGACAACATAATGGAGAAATCGATGAGATTGACCTTGCCATCGCGGTTAATATCGGCTCTTAGAGAGAGGTCCGCGTTAGCATCTTGCCCGACCCCCAAGAACAGTAATTTTCCGTATGGGCTCCGCGCCTGGGCGTTCAAAATCGCACGTGCCTTGATCGTATACGAACCTTTTTGGAATTTATTGCCCGGAATCACGATGCGCCACTGCCCCGAGGGAGATGTCGTCGAGGTAAACGTCTGGATACTTGCTGGTGTGGCTCCTACGCCTTGTTTTTGTACAAAAAGTTCTATTGTCCCGTTTAGAATGCTTGATCCTGAAACTTCAGCCGTATTTCCGATGTTGATCGAGCTTTCCTTCAACACAGCGGTGGGCGGAATGACGATATTGGAAAGAATGTTGTTGGAGCCCGAGCCGAGTGCGAGTGTCTGCGTATACGAACCCGATCGCAGGCCGCTTGGATCTTCGAAATATGATTGGAATGTGTATGTGCCTCGTTCAATCGCATTGATCGTGCCTGAGAAACTGCCATCTGCCTTTGCCTGTGTAGTCGCCGCGATCTTGCCATCTCGCAAGAGTGTGACCTTACTCCCGGGCAACGCCCATCCTTGCATCGTTACCGATGCGGTGTAGAGGACCGAGCTGCCGCTGGGAAATTCTCCCTGACCCCCTCTGCCTAAGAAAGCCGATTGCGGCACGATCGAAGAATTACTGATCGGATCCACTGCCAAGGAGAAAGAAATCAGATAATCGTTGGCATTTGCGACACCTGCGTCAGTGAGACACCGTATGTAATAATTGTATGTTGTGTTATTAGCGTGACCGGCAATGACCTTGGAATAGAAAAAAGTGCTGATCTTATTGATCGTGCCCGTCATGCTGCCATAGACAACTCCGCTCGACGTAGCATATCGACAGGTAGCGGGTCGATCTGTATTGAACGATATCTCGATCGTATCGTTGCCGGCTGCCAATGCCCCCGAGGGAAGCCCGTTGGAGAGATTGGCCTCAAAGGCCTCCTGTACGGCCGTAACAGACACTTGATTGATTATCGCGATCATTGGTACACCGATATCAATTTGTGTACTCCCCACATCGCTGGTCACGATGGTGAGCCTGTATGAGGTCACGGTCGAAGGATTCGTGATGAGCGCATCTCCCGAGACACCGTGCGTGGCAACGGTACCAATCTCCACCCGAACCAACTCCCCCGCGGCAATACCAGTAGAGGAGTTGAGCGTGATGGTGATGGAACCGGAACTACCAGTGGATACTGAGATGCCGTCGTTGGTGGCATCTGCGGAAGCGGCAAGATCTCTGTCTATATAAGGGCCGCCGGATGAGACAGATAAATCAACGTCTGTGTAATTGAGGCCGGCTGGGATAGTAAATGCTCCTGCCTGGGGCGTAATAACAATGTGACCAGACGCAGGAATCGCCTGTGTCGCAGTAAATTGGATCGTATGTGAAGCGTCCGCGCTCGGCGCCGACGTCGTAATCAAATCGCTTACGTACGTAAGAGGGAGCGCATGCGCACTCGCCCAAGGCACAAGTGTGACGCATATACTGCACAGGATCAAAATCCTGCTGCGAAGGATCCAGTTCACCTATAAATTATATCGCACGAAAACACGACTTATCGCAGATCAACCTGAAACCTTCTTGGAATCGCCGCAAGCTTCCCTCTCTTGACGTCGTAGTAAAAATTCAATGCGACGAGAATTAGAAGAATGAGACTTATGAAAAAACTGCTCGCTCCGAGCATCTCGCTGAAAGAGAGTCCTTTTGAAGCAGCGGCGTTGAGTGCCGCCTCCCGCTGATCAAGCTGTGATTCTCTGTCGGCAAGCGCCGCGGCAAGAGTGTTGTACGGATTTTCAGGTACCGATGCACTCATATTGGCCGCAGAAGCGAGCATTGCCCCTGCATTCTTCGCATATTCACCCGGAGTATTCACGTACAGCGAATACGCGAGCACAGGCACCGCAAGAAGGAGTGCCAGCACGTTGATACTATTTTTCCGCAGATCCCTTATCAATGAAAACTTTGTCTGAACCTTTCGGCTCATATACTCTAAGCGAAAACGAAGAAGAGGACGGAGAGAAAAACGACTGAGAACAGGAATGCGATGAGTGTCACCACGATGAGGCGCGATCCTGATCGCTGATATCTCTGCGCATAGAAATTTACATCACCCTTCGCAGAAGCGCCCATTTGTCGTAATTTATTTTTTATATACACGCGGATTGTCACATACAAGAGCACAACAATGCCGAGCACAGCGCTGAGCAGCAGCAGGATAGGCTTAAGTGGTAGTATCCAAAATGATGTCACGGCTGTGATCGTCTTTCTTCCGTCATCGCCGTACAAAAAGCTTCCGATGGCCTCGTATCTGCCGAAGCCAAAGATGTCCGACTTCCATTCGCCTGTAAACGTACGCATACTCGCTGGAAAGACCGATGCGGCACTATTATTGACCTCGACATTCCCAACTTGTTTTCCAAACATGTCGTGTATCTGAATCACCCCATGCGGCTGCAAGAGGACATTGCCGAGATTTTCAATCTTTGTATTAAATGTGACGTCGGCAGAACCGTAAACCACTTTACTCGTCGAGAATTCACGGATGCGTGCATCCTCTTTGATATCACCCGCGATGCGCAAGCTTATTATCGAGCCCACATTGAACCCGATGCCCGCACCTGATTCGCTGGGCTTAACTGCTCGATCTTCGACGAAGACGGCACCGAAGTGTGCCCCGGGTGTCGCATTGGCCGGTACTTTCACCGTAAACGGTATGGTCGTTGATTGCCCCGACTTAAGCGAGATGGAACCGGCAGGAATCATTACCCATTCGCTCAATTCATAGCCAGTCGGTTCGCCCGCAGTTGCAAAAATAGGTCGCCCACCTTCATCAATCGCCTTAATATCTTGCGCATTCAAATAGAACTCCTTATCGACACCGGAAACATTGGTGATCGTGAGGGAGAAGCGAAATGTCTGGCCCGGATCAGCCTTATCCTCGATGATCGCCGGCTTGACCTGCACGCCGACTGCAGATTGCGCATGGACCGTGTATCCGAACGTACCCACAGTTAAAACGAGCAGACATGCGGCGAATGACATCCGAGACAGATAGCCTTTCATATGGTCGTATTCGGTTGCTTACCAGGCCACTGTAACATAGTTTATTTTTTGGCAAACATCCCCAAGACAGGGCTTGGGGATGGGTGCGATCTTCGATTTTGAAGCCTTTAATTTAGAAGATCGGGGTGGCTACGTATGTGAGTGTCGTTGTGTAGTCTGTACCTGCTTCCTGGAGTGTACCGACCTGTATTGCGTACCCTACAGTAGTAGAGCCCACGTCTGCAGTAGTACCATCGGCAGCGACGGTGTGGTAGAAGACCTCACGAGTCGTTGTTGAGTAGAAGTTACCCGCCCAGTTGTTGGAGCCAAACGCACCTCCAGCAAGTGTCGTGTCCGAGCTTGTTACCCCGAAGTGACCGTAGGTGTTTTCAGCGCCCGTCGTATTGGTAGGAGCGGTCCATGCAGTCGGAGAAGAATTACGAGCACCGTCTTTGAAAAAGTCGATGTCATCACCCGCACCACTCACGAGCGATCCTCCGGTGGAGCTTGTAGCATTTACAGTAACAGTGAATCCATGGGATGCGTTGGTTGTCACATTGAGACGCTGCGAGCCGACCTTCGGCGTATTTGGCGTCAGCGAACCGAATGGAATCGTTGTCGCTGTAGTGGTGATATTGGTCGTGGTGCCGTTTACCGCCGTAGTTGAATCCATACCTGTGACTGTAAATGTGAATGTAGAATCGATTGACGCTGTGACCGTAACGTCGTCAATGATCGCGACACGGGTGTCGGAAGTTGATATGGCAGTGCCTCCGCTACCTATGGTGCCTGCAGTACCAGTGACTCGGATAACATACGAAGTCGGAGTTCCTGGGTTCGGATTCGTCCAGAGTGGAGTTGTGGAACCAATAATGACAGTAACGACCGAAGAGGTGGCGATAGCTGTGCCGGGGCAAAGCCAGAAATTCAAAGCCTCGCCTGCGCCAGAGTTGTAATTTGTAGTTGTAGCTGTATATGTGCCAGCACCACCAGCACAAGAGGCGACCCACGTGAGCGGCGTACCATCATCATAAATCACGAGATCGGATGATGAGGCTGTAGAAAATGCTTCCGTAAAAAGACCGCCAGAAGGATCCGGGGTCACGATAATAGACTCGTTGGCATTCCAGTTACCGTTTGCCGCAGGAAGCGTAAATTGTATTGTATGCCTCGACGCAACGTTCATATCGGAATCTGAGAGCGTATCGCTTATGCTCTGGAGCGCCGCGGCCCTTGCGGAACGGAGATGACTTGGGGCTCCAATGGCCCAGAGGAGAGTGGCGAGGAGGATGACGGACGCAAGCTTGGTCTCGAGTGGCATTGCCGAAGGATTCTTGAGACTCTGGAAAATATTCATAATTTGGCGATTGAACTTGCGTTATTTATTAAATAAATTGTGTAATATATTGGACAACACGCTTCGTATGCGGCTAATTATACGCGACGTATTCTGCGTAAACGGCTAAAAAGGTACATAATTGTGGATAACACACCCTCGTTTGAGACACTTTCGTAACGGACTGTCCGTATGCTGCGTCTTTTATGCATACTCATTCCACGGCCTCAGTGCTCGGCGAAATCGGTTCTTCATGGATCGTGACATCGGTGATCTGGAATGATCGTTTTGGAGTAAGCGCCTTTCCAAAATACCACCAAGCTCCTACGCAGCCAGTAATCACGACAGCGACGAAGATGAAGAAGAGCACGTATTTCGCAGCAAAGCGGGATACGGTTACAGGCTCCTGCGCTCCGTGAGAGGGAGCACTCTGCACCTGCGACTTGCGCGCCGCGAGCGCTCGTAAATCCAAGACACCCTCTTTGATCGGCTCCATAAGCGCCGAGGAAATGGGGCGAATTGGTTGGGCTGACGGTAATGAAGGGGTTGACGCAGGCAAATACGGCAAGCTCGTCACGGGTGCACGGGCAAGGCTGAGCGCTAGCGCACGTCGAATGTATCGACGTATGAGCCACGTGACGAGCAGGACGAATACGAGGAAGCATCCGAGTGTAATTGCAACCGGGACAATCGGGACGACCCAGAAGTACGTCACGGCGGTCGTGTTTTGTTTGCCCTGATCGCCGTACCCGAGCGTCACCATCGCTCTGTAACGCCCGATATCAAATGCACTCTCCTCCCCTTTCCATGAAAATTCAAATTTGCGAATACTTTTCGGAAGCACATTGCCGAAATTATCTTTTTGGTTGATCTCAAGTTTCCCGCGCTCCTTGCCCCACATGTTGTAGATCGTGATATCTCCCTGTGGCTGTAAGTGCGTATTGCCGGTATTTTCAAAACGCAGTGTGAAATTCGCCGCGGGTGTTTGGTACAAAGTCTTATCGGTTGTGAATTCGCGAATACGCCCGCTCTCATGCACATCGCCTTTGATCCGTACGAAGAGGAGTGACGACACAAAGCTTGATATCTTGACCATGTTTCCGCCCTGGTTCGCGGGCGGCTGCGTGCCGATAAGGATCGCCGCGTAGTGTCCGCCTGGTGCAGCATCGACAGGGATGTCCACTGTAAATGGAATTTCACGACTTGCTCCGCCGGCGACAGCTACAGGTTCGTGCGATACCTGTATCCAATTGGCAAGCGACATTGAGCGCTCTTCCGAGGATTCTTGAACGACCGGTATGAATTTACTGGCACCACTTTCACCATTGGCCTGGAAATTCATCACCTGTGCGTAATATGCAACCTCGTTGGCATTGTTATTGACCACCTTGATCGTGCTTGACCACTTCTCACCCGGCCCGATTGTGAGCTGAAAAAGCGGAGGCGTGACAGTGACCGAGAGCGACTCATTCGCAAAAGAAGTTGCCGCACTGAAAAAGGCTGCGAAAAAAACTGCTGCAAAAAGTAGCATCGTGTGTCCACTGCTTCTCCCGAGATTCATTGGCGTCTCTTGAGATTAATGACGGAGCCCTGCACCTCGACATGCGGCACTGGATTCGACGTGTGTGTTTCCGGTGCAATCGAAGATGCCGGACTCGCGTCCATACCTCTCCGTGCAATATGGAGTTGTTTCAAATCGATCGTGCCGCCAGTACTGGCGTGCGAAGCAACCGCTTCTTTTGGAAACGCCTCACGGAGACTCGGTGGTTGCGGTATCGTATTTTGCATCGTTGCCGCCGACGATGCGTGCGGTGCACTATCGGAAGTATTGGCTGACCTTCTGAAAGAAAACATGCTGTTTCTCTTTTTCGAGACCGCTTCCTCTACCGCCGCATGCAATTCGGCAGGATGCGCATGCGGGTGTATGTGCGCCATCTCCTCAAATTTCAGCAGTCCCGCGTGTGCGAGCTTGCCAATATGCCGCTCCTCAAACCATCGGTGGAAGTACACCATCAATATAACGACGGCTGCCAACACTCCGGAGAAGAGCATGAGAAGCTGCTTCCACGGAATGATCCAGAAATATACAGTGTCCTGCACAGCAGCCGTCTGGCCCTTGCCATAATTGACTGTCAGAAGCGCTTTGAATTTTCCAAAACCCTTCGCGGCACTCCACACAGAGGCGAGCTGCGCAGTCTGATCCGGCGACACATTCTTTCCCTCCCTGTTTACATCAACGGCCGCGACCTCCGTCCCCTTTCTGTCGTAAATGCGAATCTCGCCGGTTGGCTGCAATTCCTGATTACCGATATTTTGAAGCTGGTAATTGAAAAGCACGTCGTCGCCCGTAAAAACCATATTGTCGGAGGTAAATTTGTTGAGCTGCATTACCTCGCGAACATCGGATTCCACCTCAAGATTGATCGTGACTGGTCCTGCGGGTGGATTTGTTTTTGCGTCCGGCCTGGTCCATCCTTCTGCAAAAGAAATCGCCGCGTGGTAGAGACCAGGATTCGCCCTGAGGTCAATGCGAACGATGAAATTTATTACTCTTTTCTCACCTGGCGCGAGCTCGATGACACCGCGCGACAATTCGATCCAGTTGGCCAGAGACCCCGACTGCTCCGCAACGTCGTGCGCGGTCGTAAACTGCTGCTGCCCGTCAACTGGGAGGACGTTGTTGACCGATGGATAGAGCTCCATCTTGTGATCAGTGTTGTTCGTCAGTGTGATCGTTTCTTTAAAGATGTCGCGCGGTTTTCCTTTCAGATCGATCAAGACAGGGGTGATGTCCACCACGTTTGCATACGCGAGCACGGGAGAAAGAAGGAGCCCCGCTACTATCGGTAGGAGAAGAATATTCTTCCGCATATTTGTCGTTGTAGTAAGCATAGCAAGGATTTTTAGAAGACCGGGACGATAATGTAGACAATATTTCCCGTGTAACTATCCGATTCTTGAACATTGCGCACGTATACCCGATACACTATGTCGGTCTTCTCCTCCGTCGCAGGACCTCCGTTGTACACAATCTCTTTCGCCGCTGACGTAAATCGCGCATAGGTATCGTCGGCAGTAAATCGATTTGATCCACCGGATAAAAGATCGTCGCCTGCGTGGTACCCGTAGCATCCCGCCGCGCTGAGAGCGCACGCATCGGGCGACCAGCCAAGCGGCGTGTCGTTGGTCGCGGCGACGGGATCAATCTCGTTCCCCAATGCGCCGAGCAACCCCTGATTTTGAAAAGTGTAAATACTGTAACCGCCCGCGCCATTGGCTGTCACCGTGAACCGTTGCGCTGCCTCGACAGATGAATTGATTGGGAGCGTGCCAAATGGTACTGCCGTCGCGGTCGTCATGATATCGGTCTCAACACCTTCGGTAGAGGTCCCCGCCTCAAGTCCACCTATCACGAATGATAGAGCGCCCGCCTGTGTCGAAAGACTAGGGAAAGTCTCCCCCGTATTGAGTGGGACTGATGACGAGCTCGCGGGAGAATACAATCTGAAAAAATAGACGGTACTTGCAACAGCTCCCCCGCCCTCTTGAATAGTGAATTCGTATTCGACAGTCGCACCTGCTGCATGATCAAATGTCGAGGCGCTCGTGCCCGATTCATTGTGCGTACCGCACGCCTCCCCCGCGCCTCCCAGACAGGTACCCGAGTCCGAGAGCGTGCTCGAGGCAATGATCGCGTCATCGACACCTCCGCCATCGGCATAGCACCAGACCGATCCCCCTGTGCACGCGCCCACGTCAGTAACATTGTATGCACCCGTTGAAAAATCCGATGACGTAGAATACTGAAGTCGGAATTTCACGTCGAGCGCGCCGATATCGGCAGTCTCTGTGACAGTGATTCGAAGCTTGAGCGGATTGGCGACATCAATATTGATCGGCGCGGTGTTCTCATCGGCAAGTGCAGTGGACGGCGTTACATTGGTCTCATCGTCATACCAGCGCCAATTTTGCGACAGTGGTGTAAATGAATCGAAAAACAAAATACCAGCGTCGAGCACAAAACTTGCGCTCGTCGAAGTGCCATTTTGGGTCTGTCCACCCGCGTCAATGAGAGAAAAACTGCTCGATGTCGCGTACCCGCCGAAGTCATTCGTATCGCTGTCTTTGACCATAAAATGCGCGCTCGACGACTCATCTGCAAACACAGGCACCGACGCAGCGCACAGTGACACGAGGGTCACCAGAGTCATCAGTATTTTGTGCGTGCGCGGCAGTGCAAACATATGACTATTGTGTGTCAGTCGTTATCGGTGCCACCTCTATTAATAGGTGTAGTGACGGGCGATAGAGATATGCCTTCTTCGCCTTGGTGTAGAGCAATACCTTGTCCCCCACCTTTGCGTCTTTGAAAAACGTCTGCTCCTGCAGTTTCCCTGGGTCTGAAACCGTAGCGATGGTCGGCACCTCTCCTTCGGGTAAGAGAATGAGCTTGCCGAC
This sequence comes from uncultured Candidatus Saccharibacteria bacterium, assembly GCA_964623775.1. Lineage (GTDB taxonomy): Bacteria > Patescibacteriota > Minisyncoccia > Phycocordibacterales > UBA2100 > UBA10103. The sequence continues at coordinate 25,897 of CAZUVH010000015.1, forward strand.
TTCCGCTACGACATCCTTTACCTCTTTCTCGAATGCCTCCTGCGCAGCCTCATCGACTTCTGGTGCAACACTCCCCCGTGATCCGAGCACGCCAAAATACCAGGCAGATGCAACGATCGCGATGACGAGTATCGCACCGACGATCACGTACGATTTGAGAGGCCTTTTTTTCTTCGGTGTAACTATGGGCTCCGGGATTCTCGGAGGTTCCTTTTTTTGGGGCTTCAGGCTGATGACATGATCTTCTGGCATATATTAATTGTGTTATCTATTAATTAATAATTGGTGCTGATGGCTCTTCTGTGGGAGCTGGCACTGACTCCGGGGCAATCGGTGTCGGCTCGGACGCTGGTGCGGGAGTAGTGCCGGGTGCAGCTTCTTGTACAGGCTCTGGTGCCGGAGCTTGCGTTGTTGACTCAGGTGCCTGCTCCTCCGCAGGCGCTGGCTCTGGTGCCGTTTCAGATACAGGTTCTTGCGGTGGTGCTGTAGGCGAAGAATCTCCTGTGGGGGTAGATTCATCCGCTGGTTCGCTACCCGCATCTCCCACGACCACGATGCGTCTTTCCATGCTCACATTATTATCGGTGTCGGTGACGACGTATTTAATTGTGTAAATCGTCGAGGTGCTCGTGTCGAGCGAAATACTTTGTACTTCTGTTTCTCCGACAAATGTCTGCACTCCAAGGTTGTCATCATGATCATCCGAAACCGTGACGCCAAGATCCGCGTATGTCGCACCGATTTCTATATGCGCTGGGTTATTGCCATTGATCATGATGATCGGCGGTGAGCTTCTCTGCACGGGAGTCGTTTCTTCCTCATCAGCTACGTCATCGGCCGTCGTCGAAGCACCCGCGACTGTCCCCACTTGCCCGGAGCTCGTCGAAAGGGTTGATGTTGCGAGCGAACCACACTTGCCAGCTACAGTCTTCAGAGACCCGTCAATTATTTGAGTGCAATACGGGGCACCGGTCATGCTGTCATACATGGTGATACCGCCGGGTCGATCGCTCGAACCAACTTCAAAATTTGCTGCGGTGAGTGCACCGGCAAAAAGCGCATTGCCGAATGCATCAATCGAGAGTGCGATTATTGGAGTAGACGACGCAGTGGTCGATGCGTTTTCAAACGTAACTGACAAATCTTGAGATCCAACACGCTCGATGACGAATTTTCCTTCTTCAGTGATGCGTACACCCACATTTTTTTCAGTCGGTTCAATAGTATTTACAACGAGCGTGTCAGTGACGACGCGCGGCGTGAGAATTTCAAGACCCGCCACAAGTCGATCGGTCGAGATCTCAGACATCTGCGATGTTGCGACAAAATCCTTCTTCTTATCGATAAGCTGCGCAAGTAATATTCTCCCCACATCCACATCCCCCGGCACCGTATCAAGATCGATGCCAT
>CAZUVH010000016.1:0-27254 GCA_964623775.1 uncultured Candidatus Saccharibacteria bacterium
TTGCGCGTGGTGCCTCGGTCGACGCCCTTGCTGCACCCGGCCTCCGGGTAGCGGGCCACGACCATCCAGAAGCCCTCGATGGCCTTCTCTTTCTTGGCGGCCAGGACGAGAGCGGTGAGGCGGTGCTGCCCGTCGATCAGCACGTCGTCACGGTCGAAGGCGACGGCCTGGTGGGTGTAGTCCCAGGTGTCGTTGAGCATCTCCGACACGTAGCGGTCGATCGAAGCCTGGTTCAGGCTGCGGTTGAGCGGGTTGTTTCTCTTGAGCCACTCGTTGGCCATGGCCGGAGTGACGAACTCGGTCTTGAAGCGGATCTGCTGCGGGGCCTCGCGGGCCTGCGGCTTCGCGCCCTCGACCATCAGCCGGCGCTCCCGGTCTCCGGCAGCGGCTGCTGCCTGGGGTCCTCGGTCTTCTTGGGCTCGCGGACCTTGCCCTGACGGATCTTGGCGGGGGTGCCGCAGAGGCAGCACTTGTAGGCCACGTACTTGCCGTGCTCGTCGGTGTAGGGACGGTTGCAGTATTCGACTTCCTGGATCACCTGGGTGATCCCCGTGCGGCCGTTGGCGGCGGTCTCACGCTTCTTCGCGGCGAAGCGGTTGAGGGCGAGCTTCAGGGGCTCGGTTTCGAGCAGGGCATGGATGTCCTCCTCGGTGATGCCTCGCTCATCCAGGAGCTTGGCGAAACGTTGCAGGTCTTGCTCTCGCATGTCCCCTGTTATACATGCGGATTTTGGCCTGTCAAGAAGATTGTTTGCGAAGGTTTATCGCCTCGTAAGGCGACCGTCTACGACGCTCCAATGGCTGATGGGTGGGTCTGAAGCCTGCCTCGCGGCTCCTTCGAGGTCGGCGCCGAAGAAGTTTGCTCCGCCCGTATTGGAGTTTTTTAGACTGGCTTCCCTCATGAATGATCCCCTGAGGTTGGCATTCACCGTTGATTCCTTTCTGTTCTTGAGGAAGCCACGGAAGCCCCGTCGTTCACGGCGGGGAGGAAGTGGCCTTGACAGTCGACCATCGACGCAGTAAGCCTATAGTAGTGAAACTGGTCGCCACCTGCAAGCTCCTTGTCGACACGAAGCAGAGGTCTGCCCTGCTGGACCTCATGCGCCGTTTCAACGAGGCTTGCAACTGGCTGGCCGAACACGCCTTCGTCTTGCAGTCCGCCGACAAGTTCAAGCTTCAGAAGCTCCATTACGCCGAGCTTCGCAGCAAGTTTGGACTCAACGCCCAGTTCGCCGTTCGTTGCATCTCCAAGGTCTGCGAGGCATACAAGAGGGACAAGGCCAAGAAGCCCAGCTTCCGACCCGAAGGCGCCGTTCCCTACGACCAACGCCTCTACACCTTCAAGGGAGGACTGGACAGAGTGTCCCTTGCCACGCTCGACGGCCGCGTCGTCGTGCCAACGGTCATCGGACCCTACCACCGAGGCAGGCTCGAAGGAGTTCGAGGTCAGGCTGATCTCGTGTCCCGCAAAGGCAAACTTTACCTCTACGTCACCGTCGAGGTGCCGGACGGATCCCCCATCGATCCCGAGGGCTGGCTCGGCGTCGACCTCGGCATTCGCAACCTGGCGACCGACTCCGATGGCGATCATCATTCGGGCGCAGCCGTCGAGAAAGTTCGCCAGCGCTACGCCAGCCTGAGGCACCGCCTTCAGTGCGCCAACACCAAGTCGGCCAAACGTCACCTCCGAAAGATCGCGGGCAAGGAGGCCCGCTTCCGTCAGATCGAAAACCACCGCATCAGCAAGCATCTCGTCCGTAAGGCCCAGGGCACCGGACGCGGCATCGCCCTCGAAGACCTCGAAGGCATCCGCGAACGGGTAACGGTTCGGCGCAAACAGCGGGCGAGGCATGGCGGCTGGGCGTTCTTTCAGATGCGTCAGTTCATCACGTACAAGGCGTTGCAGGCGGGAGTGAAGGTCACGATCGTGGACCCGAGGGACACCTCCCGGACTTGCCTTTCGTGCGGACACGTCGACAAGAAGAACCGGAAGAGCCAGAGCGAGTTCGAGTGCGTTCTGTGCGGCTTCCAGGCACATGCCGACGTCGTCGGAGCCAAGAACATTTCGTCCCGGGCCGCTGTAAACCGGCCTATGGTCTCCGTGTCGAACCCGGTTATACGGGCAAGACGTGAGGGACAAGTCTCTGGCAAGAAGGCAAAGGTCAAAAGCCCCGGCCTTCAGGCCGGGGATGGTTTACGAGAAAATCCCCGTGATGTGGTCCACCACCTCGTCCACCTCTTGCGGGAACAAGGTGTAGACGATACCAACCGCGCCGATCGCCCCTAGGACGATCCACACGTCGTCGCTCAAGCCGAACCCGTCGCCTATCCCCATGTCCACCGCGCTGTTGTTGATCTCCACCGCGCGCAGGGCGTAGCCGCTGCCCCTTCCGTTGGTGCAGTCCTCGACCATCCCCATGCTGTTGACGGCCTGCGTGCCGTCGAAGGTCCAGGACCCGTCGATCGTGTTCTTGCATCGCGTGTTCGGGCTGCACTTGGGCGAGCCAGCGTTGTGGGCGACGGCGATGATGGGTAGCTCCATGCCGAACTTCTTGCCGTTGTAGGCCATGAAGCCGGCTCCGGCCCGGATGTTCGTGGCAGGGTCCGCCACGTCCGCGGAGGTGGCCTGCCTTCCGAGACCGATGCTGGTGGCCTGGATCATCATCCCCATCATGCCGCCGGCCCCGGCCGAGTTGACGCCCCAGTTCTTGCCGCGGCTCTCGATGATGATGAGCGCCAGGATCCACCGGGCCGGCACCCCCGTGGCGGCAGAGGCGGCCTGGATCTCGCTCTTCCACTTGTTCCAGACCTCGGCGATGACCTTGCCGTCCTGGTGGTAGCCGGTCGTCGGGGCGTAGGGCACGCCCATGCCCTCCACCTCGATCTTGCCGTCTGAAAGGGTGCGCCACCGGACAGCTCCGGAGCAGTAGGAAGTGAGGGTGGGGGATCCGTAGGACACGATGTCCGGATGTTATCATCCGCGCATGTATACCGTCGCCGCCTTGCTCGTAGCTGCTGCCGCCTTGCTCCTGTACGACCAGGCGAAGAAGGCCCCGTCCTTCCAACCCGGCGACCGGGTGGCCCTCTTCGGCGACAGCCTCGCCCAGGGGCTCCGGCCGCCCCTCAGCGGACTGGCCAGCCACTCTGGCGTGAAGCTGGTGGCCGATGTGCAGCAGGGGACTCGGCTCGACCAGTGGGTAACACGAGGCCCGGCGATGGCCCAGGGCTCTCGCTACGCCCTCATCAGCCTCGGCACCAACGACGCCGTGGGCAACGCCCAGCACCGCGCCAAGGCGGCCACCTACGCCAAGGCCATATCGGACGCGCTCAAGGCCGGCGGCGTGCAACCCATCTGGATCCTGCCGCCCCCGATGAAGTTTCCCACGGAAGAGGTCAAGGAGGCCATCAAGGCGACCGGCGACGTCACCTTGGAATCGGCCGACTACCCCCGCTACGACGGCATCCACCCGACGCCGGCCGGGTTCCAGCAGTGGGCTGCGGACATCTGGGCGAAGGTGGGTCCGAGGTTATCTTGACTTTTCTGGTGAAGCTTGGCTTGATGCGGACATCGTGTCCGTTGACCCACTCCTGTCCAACCGTGTCCGCGTCTTTAGCCGACGCGGCGTCGTGCTCGAAGCCGAGGTCCACCCTCGCATCCCAGCCGGCAACGTGGGGCAGATCCTGGCGGAGTGGAAGTCGAGGAACGTCGCCATGGGCCGGAAGGCGAGCCTGCTGTTCACGCCGTTCTGCCTCTACTTCCACGCCCACTCGTTCCCGGTGGCCTTCTCGGCCGAGGGAGAAGAGGTGCTGAGGCTCGGCTTTGGCGACGCCTCCGACCCCGGGGAGCCTCCGCAGAGCCTGGTCGTCGGAGGGACGCGCTACCTGATGGCGATGATCGGCTGGCAGGACGTCTCGGCCAGGCACCTTCTCCAGCAGGCCACTTCTTGGTTCGAGCAGGTGGGAGGTCGCCCCGAGGTCTACCTGCCGCCTTGCCCCGGAGGCATGGGCATCGCCAGGGAGTGGGTCAAGGTCTTGTTGCGTGGCAAGGTTACCGTCGAAGTGGTCCCCGGGCTCGGGGCGAAGGAGTTGTATGGCGAAGCCGTTCTTTCTGTGGGCGCTCCAGGCACCAACGCTGCTCAACCTGCTGGCGGAGTCGAGCCAGTGGACGATGGCGACGTCGAGCCTGACGGAGGATAACTTCGCAGAGAAGGCGCTGACGAAGGTGCCGTGGTGGGATGGCAAGTGCCGCCCCGACTTCTTCGTGGGGTGCAACACCGAGCACCATCGCTGGGCCTTCTACAACCTGCAAGGCGTGCCGAGGTTCCACGCCATCCACCACTGCGACGCAGCCGACATGGGCAGCCCCACGGGGCAAGACTGCATCGCCTTCCAGGAGCGAGGCATACGTCTGCTCAAGGATCATCACACCATCAAGAGCGCCCACTACCTGTCGCTCTACTACGAACCGAAGCCGACGTGGAAGTGGCAGAGCAACACGCCGATCTCCATCATGAGCAGGCCATGGCACCGCCGCGCGAGCACGGTCGCAAGGCAAGAGCTTCTGAGGTACAACCTGAAGAGCTTGTCGATCTACGGCGAGGGTCAGCCTGGTGGCTTCCTGTTGGAGACCGACAAGCGTCGCGTCATGACCGACTGCTCTTGCTACATCGCGATGGTGGGCGAGACGGGAGGATTCGGTCTCAGCGAGCACGAGGCCATGGCGATGGGTTGCCCCGTGGTAGCGCGGAAGTGGGGTGACATGCAGGACCGATTCCCCGACTACCCAGGTTTCGCCAGCAGCGACGAGCATCTCCTGTCCCTTGCTCTCCAGTGTCTCATCAGCAGAGACTTCGCCGAGGAGCTTTCGGGCCTCGGGCTCGAATACATCAGGAAGTACCACGGCCGCGAAAGGTTCGATGCGTCTGTCGATTGCTTCCTGAGCTTCGCAACAAAAGCTTGAATATGCGTGGCGAAGACCCGACACCCTCGCCCTTCAGGGCGAGGCCCAAAAAGAACTACCTTGACAACGAGTTCTTCCTGGGTATTCTTGCGATAGATGGCCAATGGTCGATAACCAAGACCCAAGCCATCCACCCCGACGAGACATCGGGGTCTGCTCGTGGAGGTCACCTTGGTGGCTGTTGAAGCGAGAACCCAAAGCTCCGGCCTTCAGGCCGGAGTGGTTTACAAGTACCACACGCGGGAAAGTTTCGAGGAATCAGCGGCATCGCTCGTGGCTTTCGCAACGAAAGCTTGACCTTCCTTTCGGCGGGTGGCAGGGGATGAGGACATCATGTCCGACTCCCCCAAGGCACCCGTGACGATCATGAAAGGGGCGACCCTTTCGTCCGGCGAAGAACGCTACATCCAGCAGTTCAAGCAGGACTCAGCCCAGAGGCACGCCATCCGCGACAAGGAAAGGGGCCTCGCTCTCCAGGGCAACCTGGCGCCGGACGGCAAGTCGGGCGCTGGCTTCGCGGCCGAGAAGGTGGCTGACCTCGGGCAGCCTGGCACCAACGCGGTGGCGATCGTGGGATACAAGACGGGCCGCGGGGACGAGGTCGTCTACATGCAGCTCGACGTCATGATGAGCCAGGACCCGTACGGGAGGCCCGACATGATGCTCACGCTGGTGTGCCCCCGCTGCGTCGAGCGAGGCTACCCCCAAGGCGACAGCCAGTGCCACATCCGGCAGAGCAACCGCAAGTGGTACCTGGATACGAAGTTCCAGGGCGAGCAGTTCATCGACGAGAACGCGGGCAGGGTCTACACGTTGGCCGGCAAGGTCTACTGCGAGGAGCGCTTCCGCTGCCCGCGCGCAAGCTGCGACGGGGCGTACATCATCGGCGACTGGTCGCCCAAGGACATCAACGCCCGCCCTCACACCACCTGCATGAGGAGGGTCTGATGCCCATCGACTTTGATGATGACGGCGAAGTCCACGTCGACATGTTCGCGCCGCCAGCGAAGGTGGCCAGCCACCCCTACGGCATCGTCTGGGAGGGGCCGTGGCACGAGGCCAGCCTCTCCTTCGGACAGGTCACCAGGCGCATGGTGCGGGCCATCCTGGACGCGGGGATGCCCGTGTCCCTCAAGATGCCTCCGGGAAGCGACATCATGCTCACTGACGGCATGGAAGGCTCCGTCTTCCGGGAGCTTGGCTGTTCCGTAAACGAAGAGGGCACGGCCGAGTTCAGGAAGGATGGTAAGGACGAGATCATTTACAACCCAGACGGACCTGTGTCCGTCTCGCTCGATCGCCTCCTGGTGACCATCCACCACGCCATTCCTCGCTTCGACGTGCTCCGCAACATCCTGGAGCCTCCCTCCTCTCGCTTCTCCGACCCCAAGAAGGTCCGGGAGCTGGACAAGTACCGCATCCTGATGACAGCGCTGGAGGTGGACAGGGTGCCGGATCAGGCTTCCGTCTCTCTGCTCCAGCGGTTCGGACAGGTCTGGGTGCCGTGCAAGAGGAACGCTGACGTCCTCAAGAAGGCCGGCGTCGAGCGCGTCCACGTCGTGCCTCACCCCATGCCTCGCGACCGGATGTTCGACCTGGCCAACTCCAAGAGGAACGTGGGCAAGGGCAAGTCCACCTACACGTTCTACACCATCGGAAAGTGGGAGCCTCGCAAGAATCATCTCGGCATGATCCGGGCCTACCTCCGTCAGTTCGGCCCCAAAGACAACTGGTCCAGGCTACTCATCAAGACCAGCGCTTTCGGTTCCTTCGGTGACTACCCCAAGAACGCCGAGGAGGCCCTGAAGATCGCGCTGGAGGACGAGAAGATCAAGTCGATGGGCTGGACGGAGGAGTCGGCCCGCAAGCACGTTCTGTGGAACACGTCGCGCATGTCCGAGGCCCAGATCGTCGAGCTGCATGGCTTCGGCGACTGCTTCGTCTCCGCATCGCACGGCGAGGCGTGGGACATGCCAGCCTTCGACGCGCTGCTGGCCGGCAGCTCCCTGATCCACACCGGGTACGGGGGAACCGAGGACTACGCCTGGTCGCCCATGTGGAGCGAGGCGGATGGAAAGACCGAGGTGGCTCACCCGGGCTACCGATGGGGCATCGCCAGGTGGGCCAAAGTAGATGAGGACATGATGTCCGCTCAGATGCTCAACATGTTCAACCGCAGGGCGGCCCCAGAGAACTTCCTCAAGCCTGGGGCCATCAGTCGATGCCAGCCCATGACCGTGGGCAAGAAGTGCGTCGAGCTGATCCTCGAAAACTGCGGACTTACCAAGGAGAACCTCGATGCCTGGCGTTTACAAGCACGGAAACCTTCAGGGCATCGCCGCCGCGATGGACGAGCGGTACAAACAGGGCGAGACCTACGCCCACAACCTGCTCTGGGACATCGACCGGCACGCCGAGCTGCAAGGCGCGGTGGCCAGGCTGGTGGCCAAGCACATGCGCCCCTTCAAGAACGAGGCAGACCAGGGCGTGATGGTCGAGGTGGGCTGTGGCCTGCGACCCGCAGCCACCCGGCCCTACCTGCTGCCGAAGCTCATGGAGGCCAACGGTCCCGTCGAGGACAACGCCCTGAGGCTCATCCTGTCGGACATCAGCGTCGAGGCCCAGAAGCGCGTCTCGGTCGAAGCGCCGGCTTTCCTTCGCGAGTTCTACGGCGACAAGATCCTCGTCTCCTCCATCGCCTGCCCTGCCGAGGAGATTCACGATCGCGTCGGAGAGAACGAGGTCGACCTCATCGTGGGCGTCGAGACCATCGAGCACTGGTCCGACGTCGAGGCGGGACTGACGTCGATCTACCGCGCTCTCAAGCCTGGCGGCGTCGCCGTCCTCACCACGCCCAATCGCGACAGCCTTCACGTCCGCATGGGGCGCAAGCTGGGGCTGAACGTCCCCTTCTGCGCCAACGACCACACCTACGAGTTCGGCTACAAGGAGCTGGACGACCTGCTGGCCAGGTTCAAGCTGCACAAGATCGACGAGGCCGGCGTCTGCTGCGCTCCCTACTGGGCGATGGAGGGCGTCATCGGCAACCACATCCGGCACCTCACGGACAACGACCCCGAGGTCATCGCCTGGATGAACATCATCGGCAGGAGCTGCCCCGAGTTCGCGTTCTGCCAGGCCAAGGTCTTCAGGAAGGACTGAGTCGTGATCGACAAGAAGAGTCTAAAGATCCTCGCGAAGAATGCCGCCTGGGAAGCCGCCTGGTACGCTGTCTACGCAGCGGACAAGGTGTCCATGGGGGTCGCCAATAGGTTTCGTGGCAGCCGGCTCGTCATCGCTGCTGTTCACGACTTCAACGAGGCTGTCGTGGGTTCGATCGACAGTGCCAAAAGGAAGATAGATCCTCTCCGGTGGGCTTCCGACGTGGAGGCTTCCTTCGGCTACACTTCCAGGACCCCTGACTACAGGAGGAGCTTCCCGAGCGAGATGAGCATGGAGTGGAAGGACTGGTCGGACAAGTATGCCGAGAACATCTACGAACTCGGTCTTTTCGCAGAGAAGAATGGCATCTCAACCAGGCTTCACGATCTCGCAGGCACGGGCGACTTCTATGTCCGAGACGGCCACGACTCTCCAGCCTCGATCTTCGGCGAGCAGGGCGGCATATTCGCCGGCAACGACTTCGAAGATTGACAAGTCGTCCTTGTTGATGCATCAGTCATCAAGATGGCTGCGAAGAAACGAAAGACAAAGCATGGCGTCGTCTGGAAGAACTTCCCGAAACAGACGATGGCCTACGTGGTCTATCTCTTCCGGTGCCCTGAGACGGGCGAGCCTCGCTATGTAGGCGTAACCGACAACCTCAAGCGAAGGGTCACAAACCATTTCTGGAAAACGGGCCAACGTCTCGCCGTGTCTAGGTGGATCGCGGAGGTTCGAAAGAAGGGGCTGTTCCCACGAGTCGAGATCCTCGGGCAGTACGGCAACGATGGCGCGGCCGGTCTTGCGGAACAGAACTTCATCGACTTCTACAAGGACAGCGGTATTCTGAACAGAAGTCGGCGCATTTACACGGGCAACGCTTCCTTTCAGAAGGAAGAAGTTGAGTTTCCAAACGGCCTTCGCGTCGTCCAAATCGTATGTCGACCATTCTCTCTCAAGCTAGAGGACCGGTCGGACGACAGCCTTGCCACCCGAACGATCAAGACCGAGATGCGTTGGCGAGGCATCTCTCTCGTGACGGCAGCCAAGCAGTTTGATCTTACGTACCAGGCATTTGGGCAGTGGCTTGTCAACAAGTGCAAGCCTCCGATTGACGCAGCCCTCAAGCTCTGCGAGCTGTTTTGCTTCCGACCCGAAGAATGGATTGTTCCATGCCAAAGTACCCCAGCTTCCGCCTCTACCACTCCAGCCCCGTCGCCGGCTCCTTCAGTACCCTTGCTGCTGGCTACGTCAAAGCATTCCGTGAGCTTGGCGTCGTTCATGAGTGTCTGAACGTCACCACGCCGCCAGACGAGGATGGCTTCGATGCTCGGGGATGGAACCACGACGTCGGCCTCTACCTTGGCCAGCCGTCTCATCTCCATCTGATGGACATGCACGCCTCCCACATGGAGCGCTTGCTGATGATCGCTCCGAACGGTCGAGGCGTGCCGCAAGCCGTGGTCGAGGCGTGCCGGAAGTTCAAGGTCACCCCCATCTCCCCGTCCCGCTGGGGAGCGCGCGTGGTAGCGGAAGCGTTCGATGTGGACACCGTGTCCGTTGCTCCGCACGGCGTCGGCGTGGTCGACCCGAATCCTCTGAACAAATCAGACTTGCGCGACAAGGCGCCGTACGACGACGAGAGGTTTACGCTCCTCCATGTGACCAGCACGGCGTCCGACCGAAAGGGCACGATTTCTCTGCTGGATGAGCTGAAGGAGTTCAGAAGCGATGTCGGACCTTTTCGCCTGACCATCAAATGCGACCGAATGATCGGTCACGCCATCCGCGGGCTCGTCGAGTCTAGGGGGTTCGACGTCGAAGACATCGAAGTGGACGACAGGGATATCCCTAACAACGGAGCCTGGGCGGACTACCTAAAGAGTCACCACGCCGTCATCCAGCCAAGCCGTTCGGAAGGCTTCGGCCTCGTTCCCCTGGAGGCAGCCAGCATCGGTGTCCCCGTCATCATGACGGACTGCACGGGTCACATGGACTTCGCCAGCGACATCGGCGGCCCATTCGTGGACTGGGACGACGAAGAAGAGATGATCCCCGGCGAGGACTTCCCTGCTCACCCGGTGATGAAAGCTTCCATTGCCGGATGCATCATGGCAGCAAGGTGGAACTACCCGAGCGTCGCCGAGAAATACCTTGACAACCGTGCCAAGATTCTAGACAAGTGGTCATGGACCGCCGTCGTAAAACGGTGGCTTGACGAAAGGTACGGACAATGAGCGAGTCGTGGGATCTTTCCAGTATGCTCGGCAAGAACGTGGTCGTGCTCACCGCCAGCCCTGTGCTGGCCTGCGGCATGAACGACGACGGGGGCACCTCCATGCTGCGGAGCGAAGGAGGCCAGCCGATCGTCCAGCAAAGCCTGGAAGCGAAGCTCGTCGGCATGTCCGACGTCGCCTACTACCTGGAGCAGACGGTCCTGGTGCCGAGCGAGCTGGGGGCCAAGGTCGAGCACACGATCGCCTTCGTCATCCCCAGGGCCACAGCCACGCTGCACCTCGCCATCCGCAGGCAGGTGCAGGGCCCCAAGCTGATCGTGCCCAGGGCGTAAGCTGAAGTTGACCGAGGTGTCGTCGCCGTGAGACACCTCCTCGGCGACCACGCCCGACATGCCCGTGGCCAGCTCGAAGTAGAAGAACTCGGCCGAGCCGTCCTTGTGAAAGACGACGGCGGTGCTCTGCTTGTCGGGCCTCGCCCTGGATCCGATGGCTGTCTCGGATCGGATCTGGTCGCGAAGGAAGTGCGCCTCCTCGTAGAGGTCGGCGACCGTGATCGGGTTGCCTGCGAGGTAGCCTCCCTGAGCGTAGACGCGGCTCTCCACGTCCTTGATCTTCAGGTGGTCGAACCACTCCTGCGCCTCGACGTGGACGATGGGGATGCAGATGCCCATGGGGGGCACGAGCCTCTTGGTCATCTCCTGGAGCTTTCGGACGACGCTCCAGACGTAGCTGGCCACGCTCGAAGAGCTTTCCAGGTGGTCGATGATCTTGTCGGTGTGCTCGCTGCTGCTGACGAAACCTTCGGACTTCCGAATCTTGGCCTGGGCCTTCGCCTGGGCCCTCTGGATCTTGCGCTGAAAGGACATGATGTCCATCACCTTGCGCTTCTTGCTTGCGCAGTCAATCGGTTTTCGCTAGCCATCCTTCCATGGCAAGGCGATCGACGATCCAGGAAGAGAAGTTTGACTTCGACGAGGACGAGCACGGTCTGACCGTCGCTCTCTTCGACGCGGTCTTCATCGGACTGATGGAGAACAAGAAGATCCAGGCGGAGCCCTCCGACCTGAGGGAGCACACCGAGAGGATCGTCGACATCCTCGAAGACTCCGTCGAGAAGGCCATCGATGACTCGGACCTGACCGAAGAAGGTGAGGGTCTGTACCTGGATGGCGTCGTCCAGGTCACTCGCACGGTGATGTCCCAGCTCGACGAGAAGGACTTGCGCAGCGAGAAGATCGTCGTGAACACCGTCTTCGAGTACGCCAACGTGAGGTGGGAGGGTTTGAATGATATCCTCTCGGACGAAGACGACGATGACGAAGAGGAGCTGAACTGATGGCCTACCGTGTTCTCAGGTTGAAACTCACCGAGGAGCAGGCGTCCAAGCTGGACGCCCTCCAGAAGGTGGCCGGCATCAACGAGGACATCGTGTCCGCTCTGGTGGGGTTGTTCTCCCTCAAGGGCCTGAGCCTGCAAGAGGTCGAGACCAACGCCCAGAAGGCCAAGAGGCTCCTGGCTGCCGGGGACGATGCTGGGGCAGCCCAGGCCCTTCTGGCTGACCTCAAGGCGAAGGAGGCGAAGGCCGCAAGTAAGCCCGCAGGAAAGAAAGAGGGCTGACAACCCTGACGCGAGAGTCGTCAAGGGGGACGCTCTTACGTAGGCTCTGCTGCTTGTAGGCCAGGAACAGGCCCCAGTCCAGCTCCAGCACGTCGTTGGTGATCCCGCGAGGGTGAACGATAAGGGCCAACGCCACGCCTCCTGCGGACCTGACCGAGCTGAGGTACTCCCACTGGTGCTCGGAGACGAAGTCGAAGGGAATGCTCGGCTCGGAGCAGCGCTTCACCTCGACGGCGACATGCCTACCCGTCCCATCGAGCATGAACCCCGTGTAGTCGGCTATCGACTTGGCGATGTAGATGATCTTGCCATTGCTGTCCCTTGCGGTCGGCGTTGGTACCTTGAACAAGCTGGCCACCTTCATCGCGCCTGCGGACGAGACGAACGGCTTGACGAACTCCTCAGCGGCGTCGCCGAGCTGCTTCCGGTTGCGCATAGGCGAAGAAGAGCACGGTCGGGATCGAAAGTCGAATGTGCGGAAGCAACTTCAGAGAAGGGATCAGCTTCGGGTCGGCGTGGAAGGAGAACCTGGGGATCTCCAGCTCCTTGTTGGGCGTGAGCTTCTTCTTGGGCGGCCTCTTGCCGCCTCGCCTGGAGATGTCGAGCAGCTCTTCGGCTTTCTTGGTGAAGGCCGCCGTCCGCTTCTCAGACTCGGCCGTCCTGGAGTCGACCGACTGGATCAGCTCAGAAGCCCTCGAAGCTGCCTCCGGGTTGCTGAGGTCTTCGCTGACTGGCTTGAGCTGAAGAAGAAGCTCAATGATCCTCGACCTTGGCCTCAGCTCCGAAAGTATCCCTAGAGCAACTTCCTTCCTTTTGTCTTTGCTCTTGATAGACGAAGGTACGACATACACCGCCATGTCTTCCTTCGAAAGGAAGAACGGAAGACCGTGGGCCTCCGCCTCCTTGGACATCCTGCTCGCCGATGCCACAAGCTCTCCCAGGTCCGACTCTGCGTCCTGGGCCCTCTGCTCCATCCTCTCCGCAAGAGAGGTCTCGAAGCTCTGAATCGACGTGCCAGATCCTTTTTCTCCTGGCTCAAAAAGAGTAGGCGATCCCTCGATCGAAGATTCTGCGATCTGGATGTCCCTGCCGTGGGCCAGCTTCGCCATCGCCCTGCGGATTTCCCCGAGCAGAAGAAAGCAAAACTTGGAACCGGCCACCGCCGAGTCTTCAAAAAGCTTCTTGTACTCCGATTCGGCCATCCCTGGCGCAACGGAGAAAGAAGGCGACTCAAGAAGTTTTTCGCGAGAGATGCCGAGCGAAATGTCTGACTTGGCCGACCGCATCGCATTTATCATGGCCTCTCCTACAAGCTCGTCGCTGTACGACAGCGAGTCGTCCTCGAAGAAGAGCGATGCCGTTTCCGCCGCGAGAGCGGACACGTAGGCGTCCATGCTCTGGAGGTACTTGTACTTCTCCTCGGGAGCCATCATGGCCGACCTGTCCGAAGCCATCCTAGCCTGGGAAAGAAAGTCTTCGACGATGGGAGCGAAGAAGGAGTACATGCTCTCGAAGGACATCGTGTCCATGAGGAACGATGTGGCTTCCTTCATGGCCCTCTGACCTTCCTTGCGAATCGCCTTTTTGACCGAGGACGAGGAAGGCAGGACCCACGACCAAAGCAGGCCCCAGATGCCGTCCACCTCCTTCGTCCTCACGGTCTTTTTGTCCTTCATCAAGAACTTGCCTCCTGCGGCCTTGTGGATCTCCCACAATTGCCTGAGAAAGCGACGGCAGGCCACGATGGCGTCCACGCCGTGGCGTTCCTCGAATCGGTCCAGCTCGGAGGCCATGGTCGCTGCCTTGGGGCCCGACAGGCGGAGGTCGATGGTCTTCGCTTCGGTCATGACAAAAGCGGACATGATGTCCCAGAACTCGTAGAGACTGACGGCGTCCTGCGAGAAGGTCACCATGGTCTTGGTCGAGTCGAGGTACAGACGAAGGAACGACTTGAGCGACTTTCTGTCCGCCTCGTTCAGGCCGTACTTCTCGTCCCCCAGCGGATCGTCCGTCTGCACGATCCATTCCGGCAGGTCGTACTTGCGAAGAAAGGTCCCGATCTTGCCGGCGTTGAAGTCGGAGATGGCCTCGATCGTATCCGCCACCGCCTGGTCTGCCTTCGCCTCCGCCTCGTTCTGGTCGGCCCACCTGACGCTCTTGCCGAAGGCACCGTGGTAGACGGAGCCCTCCTGTTTCAGGAACTCAATCACCTCGTCGACAAGGTGCTGACGGAACACGGCCTTTCCTTCTCGCTCCCTTCCCTGAAACGCCTGCGTCGTCGTCTGTCCCTGCTGGTAGGCGGGGTGAGCCTCGGAGATCCACTCCACCGGAAGCTGGCTTGCGTCCCTGGACGAGCTGAGGATCGCTCCCATCCACCTCACCATGGCCTTGGCCGCCGGAGGGTCAGAGGACATCGTGTCCTGGTAGAGTCGCTCACTCTCCTCGATGAGGACCCGGTTCCATCCTGGATCCTTGATGTTGACGACAGGGAGAGCAACCAGGCGGTACTCGCCTGCCTTCTGCTTTCTGGCCGCGTTCCTCTTGAGCTTCTTCACGTCGGCCAGGTCGAGGTCGTCCGTCTCCGAGAACGTCATGTCCGCCTCGCCCTTCCGGTTGGTGGCCATTCGGTAGGGCAGGTAGGTCCTCGGGCTCGACACCATCATGGCAGTTTGGACATCCTTCACGTCCTGTCCAAACCAGGAGAGCGCAGTGGGCCCAGGAAGCTTGCCGGCCTTCAGGTAACCCTCGTACTGTTCCTTCGTCAAGAACACGGGACGTCGCCAGTGCGGGTTCCGGTTGTTCCAGTAGGCTGCGTCCAGGAACCACACCTCGGGAGGAACATCGTCCATCGTACGTTCGACAGGGACGAGCCTGGGCTTCTTCGCCTTCTCTCCGCTCGTCACGGCCGTGATGCCTTCTGGCTTGGGGACCGGAGGCTTGACCGGGGGAGAGAACACCTCCGTGGGCTGCGGGCGGGCCATCTCCGCTGCCGCCTTCATGTTGTCGGCGGCGTCGTTGACCGACTGGATGACGAAGGCTGCCTCGAAGACCTCCTTCACGCGTTTCTCGCGCTCTTCTTTCGTCTCCTCCGGGGGAGTGGCCAGCTTCTCTGGCTCCGCGGACGGAGGCGGCTCGGCGGGGGCAACGCCCTCGACGAGGCCCGGAAGCTCGGCCGGCGGCACGGCCTCGTAGGCCAGACGCATCATCTCCGACAGCTCTCGGGCCACCTTGAGCACGGCAGCCGACTGGAGGGCCACCATGTCGCGGTAGACGTCCGTCGTAGCAGCGGATCGGTGCCCCGCGATGGCCTGGCCGAGAGCAGCGTTGTCGCCTACGCCCTCCGCCAGCATGACGGAGAGGTGACGCAATGAGTGCGGGTGATACTTGTGCTTCTGCTCTTCCTTCACCGACAGTCGCTGCATCCGAGCGAGCAGGCTCCGTCCGTCCATGGGCACCTGGACGAAGTCGTCGCCGGGCATGATGATGCCTTCCGCCGCGCCCTTGTGGGCTGCCTTGCCGATGGCGTTGCCCCACCTCCCCAGAGCGGGGACGATCGGACCCTTGTCGCGGTTCTTCAGCGCGATGGAGAAGCGGTTCTCGAAGTAGCCGCGCCTCTTCACGGTCATCTTGTACTGCTCTTCGTCCATGCCGCTGGACTTCGCGTGCTTGAGGTAGGCGGGCGTGTCTTTCACGAACTGTTCCATCAGGTCGAACATCCGCTTCCGGAGTCCGGACACCGTGTCCGGTACGAACACCTGCTCGTCCTGCGACCTTCCCTTCTTGCGGATGCCCGACAGAAGCATCAGGCCCGAGTCCTGGCCAAAAGGCTTGGCGTTCTCGATCCTGGCCATCATGCCCTCGGACCTGCGAAGGCCCGTCGAGACGAAGAAGTAGACGGCCAGCTCGTCGCGGGCGCTCAGGACGTTCCTCAGACCGACGAACCCATCGTCTTGTTTCATCACCTGCTTGGCCAGGCGCCCCATGGCGTGCTGGAGGTCCGCCTTGGACATCTTGCGGGCCATCTTCCTGATCTGGTCATCGGGCTTGTTCTTCAGCAAGACGGCCGCAGGTTCCTTCCACGGGTCGACCGGCTCCAGGGCGGATGGCCTGCGGCTCATACCCAGCTTGTTGGAGGAGAGCAGATGGACCCAGAAGCTCGACAGCGCTGCCAGGCGCTGGACTTGCGTCGACACCTCGTTCGCCGGCTTTGTCTTCGCCAGCCTGATCTTGTAGCTCTTCTCCTCTTTGCCCCTGTCCCTCGGCTTGACCTCCTTCACAAGCAGCCTCTTGCGGCAGAGGGAGGCGACGATGTAGTCGAAGTTGTTGTAGCCCTTCTTCGGGGACGCAAGGAACCCACGCTGGGGCACGTAGGACGGGAAGCTCGGGTCGATCCCCTCGGTCGCCATCGCCTTCTCCGCCTCGAAGGACATGATGTCCTCTTTGCTGGCCAGTTCGTGGAGCATCCACTCGAACACGGTTCGCTCGGACGGGTCCGTCAGCTCCTCGGGGCTGAGGCCAGGCCGACGAAGGTGAGCGACGTAGGCATCCACGTCGTCCTGCCGTAGCTGGTGAGGAGCGATCAGCCTGAGCCTCTCCCCGCCATCCGAACGCTTGCGTGAGACGAAGTCGAAGAAGTACACCAGCGTTCCGATGTACGAACGTCGAGTCGTGCCCTTCTTGTTGGTGAGCCAGCTCAGCAGGGCGTTCTTGTAGAACTCGAAACCGGAGCCCTGCTCGATGGGCAAGAGAGACTCTGCCCACAGCTTGGCAACCTCCTCTGCTGCTCGATCGGGAGGGACTCGCTTCCCCTCGATCAGCTTGCCGTCCAGCGCAGCGCGGAGCCTGGCCAGCGGGGCGACGTTCTGGGCCGTGATAACAGAAGGGTAGCGAGGATTTCTCTTCACCCGGCGAGCCTAGCACGCTTGGAGACGTAGACGTAAGCCTCCACGTACATCTGTCCCGTGACAGGGATGTCGGTCCCAGGTTTTGTCTCTGAAGGCTCGACGACTTGACCGTACTGCCCCCTGTCCAGTGGGGACTCGCCTATGACGGCGCCGTCGTTTCGGCAGAACGAAGACTTCTTGCCCCACCGTTTCTTGATAGACTTGTCAACCGCCTCCCATGCGTCCTCGCCGCGGTGGCGCGACTCGAACACAAGGCCCGTCTGTGTGTCTCTGATCGTGATGGTGAACATGGGCATGTCATGGCTCCTTGATGAGAGTTCGGAAGGTCAGGTTGATACGGGGACCATCAACATTTGATCTGGACGGCAAGCAATGCTGCCAGTTCTTTTGCGTGTCGCCCGACATGACGAGAAGGCTGCCGTGACTCAGGACCAAGCTGGCCTTTGGCCCCTCAGGCGCCTTGCTGCGAAAGTAAAACTCCCGATCCGCACCCAGACTTACGCTGGCGATGGTCGGCCTGTCGCCCAACTCCGGCTCGTCGTCGGAATGCCAACCGATCTTGTCCTTGCCATCGCGATACAGGTTGACGAGGACACTATTGAACGAGCAGCCGCACTCCTTCTCGACCTTCGACTTGATGTCCAGAAGCAGAGGCGTCCACGGCTCCGGCTTCATCTCGATGCGAGAGTAGACGTAGGTCATGCCTGGGTCGCCGAACCACTGCTGGAGGCGAGGCACGTCGTATTCCTTGCCGTAGATCGTGATCTTGTCCTGACGCCACCGGGTGGATGACTTGATGGACTCGAAGGCGCGGTGTGCCTCCCCTTGTCCGAGAAACCCTCTCATCAGGCGCACGTAGGCGCCTGGCATGTCGATGCGGGTCATCGAGCGATCTTCTTCGAAGCTCAACTGACTCATTTCTTTCCTTTCTTGACACGATAGACCGTGACCTTCACGGGCTTCGTGAAGTGGTCGCGATTGTTCCATGGATTGTCGCGGGCCTCTTCGGCGGCTCGCTTTGCCGCCTTGAAGCTTCCGAAAGAAACAGCCATGGCTGGGCTCTGAGAATACCTTTCTTTGACCCACTGGGTGAAGTCGTCGCTCGAAGGCTCTAGCGTCGAGTCGCACAGCCAGGGAAAGGTATCCTCCGTCGTCAGGTACTTGACGACATTAGACCCAGGCAGCCTGGAGGCCACGCGCCAGATCGTCGCAATCTTCTCTCTCTCTCTCTCTCTCGCTCATCGGAAGAAACCTTTCTGTTCCAGACCAAGAGCGCGGAAACCCCTTCCTTGAGGGAGGGGAGGAGCGCTCCTTTTCTTGTTGACACAAACGAAGCTTTACGTCAATACATGAACTCGATGATGACGAGGACGGTGAGAGTTCAGGTGGCGATGCCGGCGGAAGCCGAGGCGTCGATGCTTGACCTGCAAGCTCGCGTCACGGCGGCCTACAACGAGGCGGCTTCGGTCGCCTTCCACGACCCCGCCATCAAGGGAGCCGTCCAGCTCCACCACGCCGTCTACGCGAGGCTCCGCGAGACCTACGGCCTCAAGTCGCAGTTCGTCTGCAACGTCCAGCGTCTGGCCATGGGATCCGTCGCCTCCGTTCGCAAGCGAGCTTCCAAAGGCAAGAAGGCTTCCTGTCCTCAAGCCAAACGGCTGCCCATTCCTTACGACGTACACACCTTGACCCTTCGTCCCGACCGGGGCGAAGTCACCCTCGCCACGGACGGCAAACGCCTCAAGCTCACGATCAAGAAGCACAAGAGGCTCGCCTACTACGACCGCTGGGCCTGCGACAGCGGCAAGCTCTCCCGCGACCGTCAAGGTCGCTGGTGGCTGTCCCTCACTCTCACCAAGGAGACTCCCCAACCCCAACCGTCCAACGATATCTTCGGCTGTGACCGAGGCATTGTGGTCCCGGCTGCGCTCTCCAACGGCAAGATCATCGGCGACCCCCACTGGCATACGGTGGATCAACGCTACTTCCGTTCGACACGCAGCCTCCAGTCCAAAGGCACACGTTCCGCCAAGCGCAGGCTTCGCCAGCGCAGCGGGAAGTGGCAACGGTTTCGGACATGGTGTGACCACAACGTCTCCAAGCACGTCCTCGACACCATGAAACCTGGCCAGACCTTGGCCTTGGAAGACCTGACGAACATCCGACTTCGATCCGCCCGCTTCCGGAAGGACACGAGGAGAAGGATGCACGCCTGGTCGTTTCGAAGGCAACAGGACATGATGTCCTACAAGGCCCCCGAGTACGGGGTGGCCATCGTTTTCGTGGACGCAAGGTACACCTCCCAGAAGTGCAGCCGTTGCGGACACACGTCGAGGAAGAACCGACCGAGCCGCGATCGTTTTGTCTGCAAGAGTTGCGGACACGCCGAACACGCGGACATCAACGCAGCGAAGAACATCGCTGCCAACGGAGCTGCCACCCAGGTCAACGGCAGCTCTCCGGTGGTCGTAAGCCCGCCGCATGTGACCGACGTCAAAGACAGCCGAAGCCCGAAGACTGGTAGGGGATTGAAGCTGAGTCGAGTCGCGAAGAGACATGGTCGTAAGGTCAAGTCTCCAAAGCCTCCGCCTTCAGGCGAAGGTTGTTTACTCGAATCCTCCGTAGTTATCTCGTAGGTCTTCCATCTTCCCGCACATGTTACAGCGTATGATTCCGCTGCCGATCGGAACCCATGCGTGCGGGCATAGCATCTTGAAGAGCCAGGCCCTGGCCCTCTCGGCCAGGGTAGGCTTTCGCTCCGGTTTGAGCGTGGGTTGGGGATCGCCGTCGCGGTAGGCGCTCATGCGTTCTTCTCGTACTCGCTCAGCTCTCTGCCGAGGTAGTATTCTCCGTTGTCCGTCGAGAAGATGGCGATGTCCTCCCCCCTCCAGGGTACCCATGGACGAACCGCGCTTTTCGCGAGGAAAGTCTTTATAGAACGGCGCGGTAGCCCGGCCTTGTCGGCGATGTCGAACGCGCTCCTGGGCTCGGACGCCGACATGGCCTGGAGCACCTTGAGGACGGGGACGCCCCTCTTGCTCATTTTGCGAATCGACTGCAAGCACTTGCACTTGATCTTGTCAACGTAAACGCGCTCGCAGTTGCCGCACATCCAGACGGGCATCGGAGCCTGCCGCTCGTCCATCTCCTCCTCCGAGAGGATCACCTGCCTCCCTCCCGGTGACGACGCCTGGCAGCGACGGCGACGCCAAGCAGCTTGAAGAAGTCGTTGTTGACGAGGTCCATCGACTCCGACTTGTGGCTTGGCAGCCGCGAGGGGATGGCCAGCCTGAACCTCATCGTGCCATCGTTCTCGACGAACAGCTCGCCGAGGTACTCGGCCGACTTACGCTTGGGCTTGGCGATGCCGGGAGCGACGAAGTACCTTCGATAGCCCATCTCCCACACGGTCTCGATGGCCATGCCGTTCCTGGCGAAGACGACGTGTGGCACCTTGGTCATGTGCCTCGACGCCGACTGCATGACCTCTTCGCCATCGGCCGGCACGTACTCCAGCTTCTTTCCCATCTTCGATCCTTTCTCCTTTCGGCAAGAAGAGGACACGGTGTCCTCTTCGGAGCTGCTGAGACGGCTCGAACGTCTCTGCCTGCCGGCGCAGCCTTCGGGTAACTTCTTGCCCTTGCCTGCCTTCTTGCCCTCGCCTTTGCCGGCCTTCTTCTTGGCGGGCTTCTCGAAGTATTGCAGGTTGTCCTCGGCCTCGCCGAAGCCGATGGCCTCCAGCTCGTCCATCAGCTTCTTGGCGCCGTGGTCGTCGCCGGCCACCCATCCCATGCCGGCGACCATGGCGTTCTTCATGTCCTCCGCCGTAAACTCCTTGTTCTTGTCGTTCAGCTTGTTCTTGCGCAGGTCCTTGAGGAGCGGGAGGACGAAGTCCCGCTTGAGCGACTTGGCCTTGGGCTTGGACTTGCGCTCGGGCGGAGCCTCCTCGTCCGAATCCTCCGTCTCCTCGCCGGACTCGCCCTTGCCCTGGCAGAGCTTCTTGAGGCGCTCGGCCTCCTGGCGCATCTCTCCGAGGACGATGATCTGGTTCTCCTCGTCGTAGTTCGACGCGAGGTCGACGGCGTTGACCAGGCTGATCTCGCCAGCCCGGAGCGCCTTCTTCAGCTCGGGGCACCCTTGTTCGATCAGGGTCTTGTAGCGACGAACGCTCCTGGCCACGACGCCGAAGAGCTTGGCCACGTCGTCCTGCTTCATGCCGAGCTTGAGCATCTCCACGATGCCCTCGGCCTTGCCGACGAGGTCGCGCTGGTTGCGCAGCTCGTTGAAAGCGTGCTTCAGGGCGGCAGCCTCCAGGTTGGTCGGCGCGTCGAAGAGCTGCGCCGGGATGTGCATGGGCTGCTTGTTGGCCTGTCCTCGGATGTGGTTGATCTCCCGAGCGACGCGGAGGCGGGTGCGCCCGTCGATGATCTCGTAGACGCCGGGGCAGTCCGGCTTCTGCCGGATGGCGATGGGCACCCGGATTCCGTTGGCCATGATGTCCTGCTGGACGCGCTCGTCGAGCGGCTCCGCGGCCCTCCGGTCGTAGAGCGGGTGCTCGGTGTCCGCCGGGATCTCGACCAGCGCCGGGTCGATCGAGATCGTGACCGGCGGCTTGCCGTTCGGCGCGAGCAGCTCCGCCTCGGGCTTGGCCTTGGCGGGAGCCTTCGGTGGCGCCTTGGCCTTCGGGGCCTCGGGCTTCACAGCCTCGGGCTTGGTGGCTTCGGTGGTCTCGTTCGCGGCGACGGTTTCGTTCTGGCTCATGGTGGTTGTCCTATCCTTGCGATGCTTTACGTAAGCATCGGCTCCTTGATCGTTGAGGACGAAGTGTCCCTCGTCCTTGCGCTGCGACCAGAGCGTCTGGCCGTAGCCTTTCTTTGCGAGGGCATGGGCTACCTTGGCCGGTATGCACCTCGGAGGCATGGGCTTCCCCGTGAGAAAGCCCCTGCGGTACGAAACTTTGTTGGCTGGCGACTCCAGGCAGATCCGGATCGCCACGGCTTGGGGTTGGGTCAGCGTAGGCAAGGTCGCCTCCTGCGGACATCGTGTCCTCTGGGGCACCATGCTTCACAAGCCGGGTGGTTGTCAAGCTTTGGGTCACCGGAGTGCTTGTATAACACTCGCGGAGAAGGCGTCAAGATTTATTTGTCAAGAATCGGTAAACCTCCCGCCAGAGGCGCTCGATCTCGGCGACGTGCGACTTCTCCCCGTCGCCCCCCTTGCGGTGGGCGACCTCGTGGATGAGCGTGGAGAGCGTCTGCACCTCATCCTGAAGGATGTGGCGTGCCAGCAACACCCGGCTGTCTTTGTACATGCCCCTGAGACGGCCGTCGAGGAACTCGACCACGTCCACCTCCGAGAGGGTGACTTGTTCGACCGCTCGGAGCGTGTCGATGGCCCGGCTGAGGTTGGCCGTCTCCGTCTTGTCCAGGTCGACCCACTGCACGCGCTCCTTGACTTGCAGGGCTAGGCCCTTGCGAATGGAGCCGACGTCGCCGAACTTGTGCCGGAGCAGGTACCCGAGAGCGGTCGGCAGCACGACCCCACGCTTGCCGTAGTGCTCCAGCTCGGCCGCCTCGCCATTGTTCATTACGGGGATGGCGTCGCCGTACCTGTCCTCGAACTCGGCCGCCATCTGCTCGACCAGCTTCGGGTCAGGGGTGTCGTACTCGCTGATGGCCAGCTCCTTCGCGCCACTGGACATCATGTCCCACAGGTCTTTCTTTCCAATGCCTCCCCTCGATTGAGATAGGCACTCGCGGAGCATCTCGCTGCACTTCTCCCTGACCTCGTAGGATGCCAGGACACGACGGTCCCGGTCGAGGTTGGCGTGATCGAAGTCGTAGCCGTACCTCATGTCGTGGAAGTGGCAGACGAAGATGCCCCTCACGAACAGCTTGCCGCGGTCCTGCTCGCCCAGGAGCACGCGACCCTTCGACGTGTGGACCACGTCCTTGGTCGGGCGCTTGTCGACGAAGAGGTAGCGCCACTTCTCCGCGTTCCACGTCTCCTCGGGGAACTCGATCTCGACCTGGAAGCGGTCAAGGTTCTTGTTGCCGCCCCGGATGTGGATGACCAGCACGTCTTCGCCTGCGAACTTGTCACTCTTCTCGATCTTGGGTTCCCACACCTCGCCGCCGTTGCGCAGGACCATGTTGATCCCTTCACGAGCGCACACCAGCATCGCGAGCTTGAGGCCCTCGCCGAACTGGCCAGCCTGATCGCTGCGGTTGGCCTTGCCGGTGGAGCCCAACAAGAAAACGTTGTGCTCCAGCCGGACCCCGGCGTTGCAGACGATCAGCTTGCCTTTGTCGTGCTCGACGGTCATGCGCTTGCCGTCCACGTCGGCATCCATGGCGTTCTGCAACACCTCGCGGATGGCCTCGGTCAGGCCCCACTGCCGGAGGTAGGTGGACATCAAACTCAACTCGATCTTTGGCATGATTCTTTCTCCTTGTTAGCCCCGGAGTGGGGCTGAGCCACGGGGACGGCTCGAACGTCCCTGCCTGCCGGCGTGGCTACATCTTCGTCAGGAGGCGAGCGATGGTCTCTTGCTTCTTGAGGCTGTCCTCATCTTCGTCTTCCCACACCTCCTTCTCCTCGATGGTCACGCAGTCGTCGTCGAAAGACTCGAACAGTTGCCATGCGGCATACCAGTCTTGGCCTTCGATGGATGGCCTTAGCAGGCCGAGTCTGTGCCTTACGTTGTCCCAAGCCTTCTGATGCGTGTATGACTCGGCCACGATCAGGCCGGCGTGCAGGACCGCGTCCTGCATCTTTTTGAAGACAACCGAGTCACGATCGTAGGAAGACCGGACCTCCCACGACACGATGTAAATCTTCATTTATCCTCCAGCGTTTGGATGGCCATGGCCAGATCCTTCTCGTCGCACTTCTCGTGACTCGTGCGATCGAGGCGGATCCCGTGCATCACGGCGATCTTTCCAGCGTTGTACTCCCGCACGAACGAGGCGAGCAGGCCCTTCTTGGCGAGCACGATCAGGCCGGCTCTCCATTCCGTGTCAAGCTTGTGGCCGAGCCATTCGTGGTGCGTGATCTGGCGCACGGCGTGACAGACCGCGAATCGGTACGCCTCGTCCATGCTGCCGTAGAGCAGCACGATCTGATCTTGCTCCATCGGTCGGTTCAGGGTCACCGTCCACGTCCACGGAGAACCCTTCTCGTCCTCAATGACGAGCATCACTCCCCCGACTCGACCACGATGAGCTTGCCGTCCTCGATCCTGCTGGCCAGCCGCTCAACGCGAGCCTTGGTCCACCCATCGGGCAGGTAGTCATCCTTCGCCTTCATGCTCTCGGCCAGGCGGAGCAGGGCGGTGTGGATCACGTCGGCGCGCTCCTCGGGCTCGATCACGAGCTTGTACTCGATGTCCTCGCGCTCCTTCTTGCTCATCTTGCTCACGCGGGCCACGAGGGCCTCGCGAGCGGTGTCCTCCAGGTCTTCCTCGTCCATCTCCTCGATCATGGCGTCGATGAGGGCGTCGTTGTTGCTGCGTCCGTTCTTCATGTTCGTTCTCCTTGCGATGCCTCGTGATGAGGCGGGCACGCGCCCCGGTCTCGAACCGGGGCGACCCCAGGTCGGTCGCGTGCTTCAGGTCAGCTCCTCGAATGATGATGCCTGCGCCTCGTCCTTGAACTCGACGCGAACTTCTTTCTTGCACTTGTCGCAAGTGATATCGCAGGTGACCTCGACGCCGTACATGGTCTTCATGTACCTGGCGTTCTTGATCTGCCTCCCCTTCTTGTCCTTGTCGACCACGCTGGTCGTGGGGCTGGCGCTGACTTCTAGGCTCCACTCGTGGTCGCACTCTTCTTCGCCTTCCTCGACCTCGATTCGATCGGAGAAGTCCTCGCTCAGCTCGAACGTGTACTCCTTCAGCTCCGTGCCACAGTCGGCGCAGTTCAGCACGCGCCTGACCTCGACCATCACCTCCGTACCATCCACGTCTTCGCTGACGACCTCCGGTTCAGCCTCCGTGTCGAAGGAGGTGAACTTGTTGCAATCTGGACAGCGCATTTTTCGATCCTTTCCACAGCGGACACGGTGTCCGCCTTGCCCACCCGTCCGGCTGTCAGCCGGCTTAGACTATCGGGCAGATGTCGCCAGGCGAACGAGCTTGTCGACCCTCGCCTGAAGA
This sequence comes from uncultured Candidatus Saccharibacteria bacterium, assembly GCA_964623775.1. GTDB lineage: Bacteria > Patescibacteriota > Minisyncoccia > Phycocordibacterales > UBA2100 > UBA10103. The sequence continues at coordinate 25,035 of CAZUVH010000016.1, forward strand.
ACTCCGATTCGATTTTCGACGACGTCCTCCTTCTCTCCTTCCAGGACGGAGTTTATGGACAACATCGCATCCGCCAGAGACCAGTCCGCATCTCCGTAGAGCTGACTTCTCCAGTCGGACCTTTCGTACCTGAGCCTCTGTAGCTGCACAAGGTTGTCTCTCGGGCGCTCTGGGTCCATCCATTCCATGATCGGATTCGCGAACAGGTAGGCGCACTCGAAGACCGGCTCAATGATCTTCGTGATCCTTTGCCAAGTATCCACGAGGTACTTCCCTTCGTACAGCGTGAACCTGCCCGACTTGGCGACCTCGATGCGACCTTCCTCGGTGATGACGAACTCCCTCGAAGCTTTGACGGGGCCGTCCATGCAGGCCACCAGCCCGCGCCTCGCGAGGAATCGGAGGCGCCTGCACTCCTCGTCGTTGTATGTTCTCATCACCAGACCGCTCCACAGACACAGCCTGCGAAGGACCTGCATCTCTTCGTGATTCAGTGGCCTCTTAGCCATATCGATCCTCCTTCAAGGCGGACACGATGTCCACCCGGAGCGCTCCGCAGGTGTCGCACCTGCGTCCGGCTAGCCGAGCGCTTTTTTCTCGCGATGAAGTTCGACTCTCTCTGTCGCTCTGGCCCTGGAGCGAAGAGCCTTCTTTATGCATCGCCTTTCTTTCATGTCACCTCGGTGGTTCCATGGTAGGTACCTGAACCAGTCGATGTGGTACTTGGAATCTGTTCCGTATGGCCTCATACGTCCTCCCAGTCGGCCTCCTCGAACCAGGAGGCCAGCTCGTGCAATAGCTTGGACCGAATGGCGAAGCTCTCCTTGGCCATCGCCTTCCAGTCCTCGCCATGCTCCATCTGGTCGATGGTTGGGATCTGCTGCTCTAGCACTTCCGCCAGGTCGCGGAATGCCGTTGGCATGTCGCCCTCGATGGCGGTGTCGATGACGAGAGGCTTTGACAGTTTGATCTTTCTCACGTCGCGGCTCCTTGTATCACGTTGAGGTGTTTCTTGCCAACCTTCTTGCTTGCGAAGGCGATGCCCATGCCCCTGGCCCGCAGCCTTTCGTCGTCGAGGCAGAGGCGGCACTCGACGCAGGCCATGCCCATCGTCTCGTTCGGGCATCGGATGAACTTGTGCCCGTCGATGACAAAGGGAGCCGTCCCGACGTGGCGGTCGACCACGATGGCAGGAACGTAGCCCCGCCGCTTGGCCAGGGCCACGTCCGCCACGTCGTCCACGCTGGCCAGCACTGACGCCAGCCCGAAGGACCGGCGAAGGATGCGGCGCCATGCGTGTGTGTAGCCCCACACAGCGCCGCCTACGAGGCGGCGCCAGACCGCAGCCGAGCTGGCCAGGGCTCGGGCGCCCTTGGGGCCGCTGACCTCCCCGGACACTCCGAGGCGCAGGTCGAGCCCGATGGGCCTGGGCTGGGCTCGGGCGAAGGCTTCGATGAGCCTGGCCTCCTCGCACGACAGAGCAAGCGCGGTAGCGCCGCTCGCCTCGGCGATTCCTTCGAGGCGCCGGTTGTGGAAACCCACGTTGCTACGTACGACGTAGCACTTGTGCCCCTTGTTGTCTGCGCGCCCCGGGTGGAGCGCGCACTCTTCTTGACGACACGTCTGCCGGATCGGTCGGTACGTGGCAGCGCACCGGAGCATGGCTCCGGGGCTGACACGCGACACGACCAGCTTGGCGTCAGACGAATCGGCGATAAAGGCGATTCCTTGCACTCCCTGTCCTCCTCTTCGGCAATCGAAGCCATGAAGTCACAGGCGTCTTCGTAGATTTTGTTCTCGACCAAGAACCTCTCAAGGATTTCGAGAACCGTCGTGTCGGTCCATCCCATTCGCTCCTGGATCTCCAGGATCGATGGGCTAGCCGGATTGTCTTCCATGTTCTTCTCCTCGGCGGACATGATGTCCGCCTGGCAGCGTGCCCCGGGCTTGCACCGGAGAGGACGGCCTACGCCGCGCGCTGAAGCCGATCGTTGACCCGTTGCCATCCTTCGGGGACGTCGCCTGTCGGGTAGTATGCTCCACTTAGGTCGGCGCCGCTGAGGTTGGCGCCGATGAGGTTGGCGCACCTGAGGTCGGCGCCGTTGAGGTAGGCGCCGCCGAGGTCGGCGCCGCTGAGGTAGGCGCCGCTGAGGTTGGCGGCGTTGAGGTAGGCGCCGCCGAGGTCGGCGCCGTTGAGGTAGGCGCCGCCGAGGTCGGCGC
>CAZUVH010000017.1:0-26871 GCA_964623775.1 uncultured Candidatus Saccharibacteria bacterium
ACATTCTCCTTCGATAACTCTTCGATCTTCGACAGCGGCACTGCCTTGGGAGTCGGTACCTCCACGCCGACCGCGCTCATCACGCTCTCGTCTTCCACACGCGCTCAGCTCGCACTCACCGACGCGTCCGCAAGCAGCAACGCGTGGACACTTCGTTCCATCAACAACAACTTCTACCTCGCCACTTCCACGTACAGCGCGACTTCATCGGTAGCGGCACTCGCCATCGATGGCGCCACGGGTGCGCTTACCTTTAATGGGGGCGCTACCTCAACATTCGCCAACAATCTCAATGTGCAGGGCCTTCTCAAGATTGGTACCAACTCTGCGTACATCAGTGGATCCGCCACGTCTTCGTTCGCGAACGGTATCAATCTGACGACGGGCTGCTTCGCGATCAATGGGACGTGCGTAGGTGGCGGCTCGGCGTCGCTCACCGGCTCCACGGGACAGGTCACGTACTTCTCGGGCACCAACACAGCAGTCGGCACGTCCACGCTCACTATCTCAACTGCAAGTTATGTCGGCATCGGCACCTCATCGCCTGTCAGCACCCTCTCACTCGTCTCCGGCGCGACGACGGGCTGGGGTTCGTACTTCGATTACAGCGCGCTTACGAGTGGCTCGGGCCTCACGCTCTACTCCAATAGTGGCAACATGACAACCGCCGGACGCGTCTTCAAGATCATCGACAAGGCATTTGACGCGACGAACTTCGAGATCAACGAGTTTGGCCAGACCGGCATTCGCCGTTACGGATCACTCGATGGCAATACAGTGCTCGAAGTGGGTACTGGCTACGATCAATTCGTCGGCATCGCCGTGATCGGCAATAGTGCGACACAGACGAGCAATCTCCAGGAGTGGCGCAATTCGTCTAATGTGGCGCAGAGCGTAGTCACCGCATCAGGCGCGTTTGGCATCGGCACTTCGACACCATGGGCCAAGCTCGCGATCTCAGGCAATACGGGCGACACCAATGCGAACCTCTTCCTCATCTCATCCTCGACCGCGAGCGCTACGACGACGCTCTTCTCTATCTCAAATACGGGAGAGCTCACGACGCGTGCGCCGCTCTTCAATTTCACGAGCCGCGCCACAACAACGATCGTTGCGAGCGGACCGTATTCATGGACAATCGCCACCTCCTCCACTGCACAGCCGATCTTCTCGATAGACGGCACGAGCGGTACGACGACCTTGGGTCAAACAGGTGCCGACGTACTCTTCGGCGATTCTAGTGCCACGTCCAGCATCGTTTTCGAGCGAAGCTACTCATTCGTTCGCAACAGCTCCTCCGGCGGCATCATTGTGCTCGGCGACAGCAACGACAATATATACATGGGCGGCCTCACCGATATTACCGGAGGCACAAATTATAGTCCCCTGTGTTTTGACGAAACAACGGCCGAGATCAATTACGACAACGGCGGTGGATGCATCAGTTCTTCGCAGCGATACAAGCACGACATAACGGCCATTGGTAGCATGGCTGGTCTCAAAATTGTCAACGAAATGCAGCCGAAGTCGTTCATTTACAATGACGATTTAACTCAAGGCAAAGTGTACTGGGGCTTCATTGCGGAAGACTTTGCAGCGTTGGATGACAAGTATGGATCACAACTCGCTATAAGGGTGAACGGTCTCGTAGAGAACTACGAGGAGCGTGCCGTGCTGGCTATATTTGCGGATGCTATACAGGAGATCGATCAAAAGATAGCTACCTCGTCCGAACTGATCGCATCTTTGAAGCTCTCTACAACTACGGGGAATCTCCTAACTACTGCTACCACAAGCGTCTCTACGTCGACGCCGTGGCTCGGGTCGTTCGCCAATGTTACGTACCCCAAACTCTTCTATGCAGTCAAGTCGATCAATGGCATCATTCGTGTCTTTAAAGACACTATCTATGCCGCTATCGCTGTATTCGACAAAGTTTTTGCCAAAGAATTGATCGCGCAAAATATCTATGCGCAGGAGGTGGCGACGCGGGTCCTCTGCGTGTGGGATGGCCCCGACAGCAAGACATGTATCACCAAGGCGCAGCTCGACGCACTGATCGCGGGCGCTGCTGGCGCGACCGGAGGGAGCGGAAATGGAAATGGAAATGGCGGAGGTGGCCAGAGTGCGCCGCAAGGTGCCCCCGTCACACCCCCTCCACCTCCTCCGGATTCGGGGACGACCACACCGCCTACCGATACCGAAGCACCCGTAATTTTGATCCAGGGTAACAATCCAGCGACTATCGATGTGGGAACGAGCTATGTTGATCTCGGCGCGACGGTGACGGACAACGTCGATCAAAATCTCGGCATCAAGGCATCAGTGGATGGGGGAGCTGAGATCGATTTGAGCCAGATCACCATCGATACATCAGTAGCAGGTACGCACACCATCGAATATCGCTCCACCGACAATGCGGGCAACACTGGTACCGCTACCCGTACTGTAGAAGTCGTTGACCCGACTCCTCCGCAGCCAACTGAACCGCCGGCAGATCAGACTGGCACGTCGACTCCACCAACTCCCTAATCCTGTTTCCTCCCGATGCCCTTGTATTCACGATCCATAAGAAAAAAGTTTTTGACGACTGATAGGATCACGGTCGCGCTGCGCGCATTCTGGCGCTTTTTAGATTAGTTTGCCGTATAATGGCCGTGCCATGGCAATTTTTATTGCGCGCGTGCTTTTTGTTGCGGCCGCTCTTGTCGCCATCTACAACGCTCAACAACTGTATCGGGAAATGAATGCTCCGTATCGTGAGGCCAACTATATTACAATTGGAGTTCATTCATTCAGTGAATTGACCGACCGTTTTCAAGATCTCGCTCACAAAAAAGGTGCGGTATACGCCTTCGGTGTCTTGCGAGAGGCCAAGCTCCCGCCCGGAGTCGACCTGCACTTGCTCGGGCATGTCGTTGGCGACGAGCTTTACCGGCAAGAGGGCATTGATGGCATTGCCGACTGTACACAGGAATTTCGCAATGCGTGCTCGCACACCATTGTGATCGGGGCGCTGACCGAATTTGGCGAAGCTGCACTTCCTCAAATAGATGAAGCGTGCAAAAAAGCTCCTGGAGGGCCCGGGGCGTACACGATGTGCTATCACGGACTGGGCCACGGTGTGTTTGCCTATTTTGGCTATGATCTCACCAAAACCGTAGCATTTTGCAAAAAAACAGGCACAACTGAATACGGAAACGAGCAATACACACAGTGTGTGGGAGGAGCCATCATGGAACTGATGGGCGGGGGCGGGCATGATCGGGAAAAATGGTTGGAGGCTCGTCAGAAGTATTTGCAAGATAAGCCGCTTGCGCCTTGCGACAGCGAGCTCATCCCGACAAGAGCGAAATCATTTTGTTATATATATCTGACACCGCATCTCATGCAGCTTGCGGGCGCCGATCTCGGCTTGCCGGATCCGGCCACATTCTCCAAGGCCTTTTCTTTCTGCGACGCCATACCTGCGAGCGAGAGGAAGTCGCGAGAATCGTGCTTCGGAGGTTTTGGCAAGGAATTCATAGGACTGGTAGCGGGTCGCGATATCCGTACCATCGACAGACTCACCGATCAGCAATACAAGACCGCGATTCTTATGTGCCACGAGGCGGTTCACCAAGAGGGCGTGCTCGCATGCGTGATTGGAGAACTCGAATCTATTTTTTGGGGAGGAGAGAATGATCCCGCCGCATCGTTTCGATTCTGCGCGCTAGTGCCAGAGCCCATGAGTGAGCAATGCTACGCCAAGCTCGCAGAAGTCATCGACAGGTATTTGAGGGATAATGATAAGAAGAATTGGTGCGCTAAATTACCGGAAGAAAATCAGAAGACATGCCTCGATACATAAGGGTGCTACAGTGAGTGCATTATCGGGATTAAAAACTCACTTATCACCGCAAATGATGGTGTTCTGACAGCTACGACGGTTCCCTGCAACTAGTGGGCGCAAAGCAGCCTGCGGCGTATAATGCCGAGGCATGTTGAGGAGTTCTCGAATACTCGGGCGAGGGGATCTGATCATTTTTTCCCTGACAATTGTTGTTGTGTATGCTCTCGGGTATTACATTGCTGTCTCTTCCGCGCACGATCGCGGTATCAGTACGGAAACGTTTATTACCGAGCCGGAGTTTGTTGATGCTACCGAATATGTCGAGATCGCTCAGGCGATGATTTCGGAAGGGAGATTCACATGGCTTCAACAAGGCGGCGCTCCTGAGGTCGCGCGCACCCCGGTATATCCTGCATTTCTCGCTGCGATCCTGTATGTTTTTGGCTCCGTGCAGGCCATTCCTCTTGTTCAGATCCTGCTTGCTGCGCTGACGGGTCTCCTTATTGTCCTGATCGGCGAGCAGTATTTCGGACGCATTGTGGGCTATGCGGCGGCGATCATATATTTGGCAACCCCGACCGTCGCATCTCTCGCGTTCACGTCGTATACAGAGACTCTTTTTGTGGCTTCATTACTATTGGCGGTCTACTGTGCTGGCGTGATCGATGAGCGACCGCGTTTTGCAGTCCTGGCCGGAATAATTTTTGGAATAATGGGCCTTGTGCGTCCTGTAGGTCTCTTTCTGATTGGGGCCTTCTTGCTCTATATTTGTATTTCCAACGTCAACTGGAGAAGGGGAGCACAGATCGCCGCACTGTTCTTAAGCGGCGCAGCCATCGTGCTTGTGCCCTGGATGATTCGCAATCAATACGTGTCGGGGAATTTCCGGATCTCATCGGCCGGAACGTACAACATGCTTTTTATCAATGTCGCAAAGTTCGAAGGCGCACGCCGCAATATGTCTATTCTGGAAGCACATGCAGAATTCGATGCTGTTCTTGGTTCGCGCGACAGATCATTTGACTCAGCGCACAAACAAGGAGAACTTATTTGGAAATATATGAGCTCGCGCCCGCATGAATATGCGTATTTTCATGTCGCGAGGTCCGTTTCATATGTATATAGCATTGGGGCGGACCGCCTTTGGGCGGTGACATTCCCGACTTGGTCGCAGGCACGTCCCCCAAAAGGGCAGGAGTGGTCGTTCCAGTCCTTTTCAAAATTCAAACATGCTCACAATGTATCGAATGTATTCCAGACCATGAGCGCGCTCATTGCGACGTGTGTGGCGGTAGTATATCTCAAAAGAGGACGATCGCGCGAGCTCCACGGAGCGTTCCTGCTCATTTCCATACCGATCAGCCTCGCGCTTTTTTCAGGAGTATACGATATCCGCCGCATACACATACCGGCCGAGCCTTTTTTGTATCTATTGGCGGCTCAGGGCGCATTTGTCGCGGTGAGGATTTCTACGGATGTTCTGAAAAGGAGATTGAGTATTGTCGCGCCCAAAATATCAAAAAATCGGCCACCGCCGTATAATATCGGGATCTTTATGGCTCGTATCGCGCCGATCGCCGTCGCATGTGTCATTGTCGCCGCTACAGCAGGCTTTGCTCTGCTACCACCGCAAAAAGAGCCCAAGCAGGTGAGTAGTAGTGAATTGTATTGGAACGGTCGTATCGAGACCATCGGGGGCGAGAGGGCGTACGAAGAGTTGGCCGGAGACATTGCCTCTTCGAGACCTCAAGAGCAACACACGCGCGCACACGAATTTGGCGGGGCGCTTTACACTGTGCTTGGCGTAGAAGGCATCGCTATATGCGACAGTCGTTTCTCATTTGCTTGCCATCACGAATTCCTCGGTCGAGCGATACATGACCTCGGGCTTTCATCGGTCGTTCCCCTCAACCAAAAGTGTTTTGATTCGCTCTCTAAAAGTCCGCTATCATGCCAGCACGGCATTGGGCACGGAATCGTGTCGTTTTTGGGGTACGACGAAGACTCGTTCATGCGTGCGCTCGAAGTGTGCCGCGATCTTCCATATGGGGATCCGATCGGCGGTTGTTATGGGGGAGTATTCATGGAATACAATATGCAAATCATGCTTGGCGAAGAGGGGAAGCTGCGGCCTCTCAAGGGGGAAGAGTGGCTCGCACCTTGCGACACCCTTCCGTCAGAATATCAAAGCGCATGCGCGTACTGGCAGCCGCAGTGGTGGAATATAACTCTGCGGGATCGCGGCATGTTGGATATTCCAGAACGTTACAAATTCATGGGTAGCCAGTGCGAACAGCTCGGCTCCTCGTCCTTGGTACACGATTGTTTTGGCGGGATAGGAAATATTGTGCCCGCTTCTGTTGAATTCGATCCCGTGAAGAGTCGTTCCCTCTGCGAAGTCGTATCGAGTACGCCTCTATACCAACTCTTGTGCAAATCTACGGCGGCGAATTCCCTGACCCTTGGAGGTGGGGGCCAGAAAGGCGACGGAAGGGTCGTGTGCGACGGCCTAATGAGCGATCATCTCGAATATTGTCTAGCGCAGGCGGACAACAAAGGAAGCGTCGCTAAAAAACCCACGATATGAAAAATATCATTCCCGCACTGGTAGCATGCATGGTGGTTCTCATTGCGGTGGGATTTTATTTTATCGGAACGAAAGCAGCGGACGGGGAGACTTCCAGGGAGATCGTGGAACGATGTCAGGACACTGAAGATAAATCCGCTTGCTATGAGCGGGAGGTACCGGTGCTGTACCCACAGTTTTCCGTAGAGGAAATCTTCGAAATTATCAGGGGGATCCGTCGATCAGACTCCGAATATCAATTTTGTCACGTGCTGGCGCATAAGGTGGGTGAGCGCATTGTGGCGGAAGATCCTGAGAAGTGGATCGACGCGATCCCGCTCAATCCGCCCGATGGTATGTGCTCCAACGGTTTTATCCATGGAGTCGTTGGCGGCAGATTTCGTGCGGAGGTCTTGAGCAATGATGCACTCGAGAAGCTCGTGCCCGAATTCTCCCGCGCATGTGAGGCGCGGGGTAATTGGCAGCCGAGCGATCTCGATAGGGCCATCTGCTATCACGGACTCGGACACCTCTATGATTTCATCACCGACGCCGATCTTCCGAAGGCGCTCGATATGTGCGAACGCACGGCGCCGGAGGATCTTCGCCGCGTCTGTCGCGAGGGTGTATTCATGCAGATCTATCAGCCACTTGAGCCCGACGACTACCTTATGATCGACCGCATGCCGGTCAAGCCGTCGACTACGACGGTACGAGCGTTCTGCTCCAGATTTGAGCGCGATGAGTACGAAGGCGCGTGCCTCAGGGAGAGTTGGCCCTATTTTAGAGGCGCGATCCGCTCGGGCGAGGGAGCTGAAGACTTTTGCAGTGGACAGCCGAATGCTGACGAGGAGTCGCATTGTTATGAGACTGCGACAGCCATTATCGGGAGGACCTCGCTCGATCATCTCGAGCAGGCGGGAGAAGCGTGCTCGTACCTGCCAAGGGAGCGTCAACTATTGTGTTATCGGTCCGTCGCTCAAGCAGTTCTCGAAGAAGACAGGAATAGTGCGGCACGGGCGGTGCAGTTCTGCATGGCGGCTCCGGGTACCATTGCAGATCAGTGCATTCAGGAGCTCGTAGGCAGATCACGATTCATTTTTGGGGAGAATAGAGTGCAGCTTGAAGCTTTTTGTGAGGCGGTTCCGCCAAAATTTACTTCCTCGTGCCCGATGCAGGCAGTATACTAACGCTCATGAAAAAGCTCGCGGCTGGTGTGATTGTTGTTCTCGCTCTCTCTCTTTTTATTTTTTGGTACGCGACGCGCGCCCATTCCGTGCGGGAAGACTTTCGAGGGCGCGGGACGGTATCGGTTGTTCTGACCGACGGCGGCTTTCAGCCGCGCGACTTCGTTATCTCTGCTGGTACTACGGTGGTATTTACTACGACACGGCAAAACAGATTCTGGCCGGCATCCAACCCTCACCCCGAACATACCATCCATCCCGCATTCGATCCGGGATACCCTATAGAGCCTGACGGCTCGTGGTCTTTTACGTTCAATGCACCCGGGGTGTGGGGCTATCATGATCACATGCGATCTTTTTTCTCCGGAAGAATATATGTCGAATAACGACAGATATATCGCTGCGGGGGTCAGTTGTCTTGTCGTTCTTATCGGAGTGGCGTGGGCGGGATATCCGTGGGTTGCGGAGGAACTGAACGTTATTCGTCAAAACAATGCTCTTGCGGCATGCAAAAGTGAAACAAACAACGATCTCATCATCGAGTGCATTTTCCGCGTACTTGAAAAGGAGCTTTCCCGTGGCGGTGTTGCCGCAGCAATGACCGCCTTTCAGCGAGCGTATCAGACACATCCCGCGTTCGTTGAGGCCGCCTGTCATAGGCAGGCGCACCGCGTCGGCGACCTCGTGTACTACAACCTGTATCTCGGCGTCGAGGACATGGACAAAATAGATTTTCCGCAGTCGACCACCGCCTGTGGCTATGGCCTGTATCACGGGCTCTTCGAGCACCTCATCCAAGATCATCCGGACACCGAATTTGTTACTCGCACCTGCCAATATTTCACCGACCGATTGGGTGAGACCATGGGGCACATCCGCATCATGTGTTACCACGGCAGCGGACACGGTCTGATGCTCGCGCACATGGAGCGCGTACCGAAAAAAGAGTGGGGCAATGTAATGGCATTCGTGGGCGAGCCGCTCAAGCAATGCGATTCGCTCCCTGAAGCAAGCGAAAGAGATTTGGAGCAATGTAAGGAAGGGATCTTCAATGTGCTCAACGAATGGATGATGCTCGATGAGTACGGATTCCATTTCGATAGATCGCGGCCGTTCCGTCTGTGCGACGGCATTCCCGAATCCGCTATGAAAGCGTGCTACTACGAGATGGCGATGAAACTTGACGGCATCGCGCAGCTCGACGTGCAGGCTCTCGCTGCGCTCTCTGAAGCCGCACCCCGCAAAGAATTTTCGAAAATGGCGTTCCAGGTGGGGGTCGCGGGCATCATTCAAAATGTCCTGACCAAGCAGGACGGATATCAAAAAGTCTTAGCCGCATGCGCAAAACTTGAGGACCCGCTGCGAGGCGATTGCATCCACAGCGTTATTGCCGGGTTATTCGAGCATGGCGAGCCTCTGAGTGAATACAAAAAGGCCCTTTCCGCATGCGCGGAAAAAGTAGTCATCGAGAGCGATATGGAGACGGCCTGCTATACGGCGGTTGCGAAGCGATTGAGGCGCTTTTATTCGCTTGAGCGGTCTACTGCCGTATGCGAAGAATTTCCTCGCGATCGCGTTGAGAAATGTATCGCAATTATTAAACAGTAGATGCGCGCATACATGTAAAATGTATGGCATACTGGGGCTCCTATGAAGTACTTTTTTGGAGTATGTATTGCGACCCTCGTGTTTTCGACGCATAGTGTGTTCGCTCACGGTACAGGGGCCTCGCTCGAGGCAACTTCCACGGTGTATTTGATAGATATTGGATATGATCCCGTCGAGTTTGTCGCGGGCAGCCCGAGTCGTTTCGAATTTAATCTCTCAAAGGATGGAGACAAGGTGGATTATGAATCGGTGTGGGTACGAATTGTTGAAAACAAAAAAACGAAGCTCGCGACAGGTATATCTCACGACAATTTTGGCAAAACTACCTTGCTGTACGATTTTGCCCGGCAGGGCATGTATACGCTTGAAGCAAGCTACCGTGATGCGAGTGGCGAGATTGCTAAATCGTCATTTTCGATTCCCGTGCTCCCCCCAGATGACGCGTCCAAGGGGACGGCTTTTTTTGTCGCCGCCACAGTGGTGGGAATTATACTTTTCCCCGTAGCGCTCTTTCTCTTTGTGAGGCGCGGGCGATCCTAACAGGGCTTGCGATGAAGTCGACAGTTTATACAATGCTTCTAATATGAGAATATTCTGCGGTGCCGTGATAGCTATTGTCTCCTTCGTGCTGAGCATACCCATCGCGCCCGCCTATGCATATAGCGAAGGCACTTATTATGCGCAGGGCACTTATTATAGTCAGCCCTACTACCAGTCCTATTATGAGTCCTACTATCAGGCGGCGTATCATTCTGATACGACATCTGGCCGTGTCATTCGTCTGAGGGGGAAGATACGGCTCCAGGGAAGAGTGCGGTTCTTGTATGAGTGGCATCAATCACCCTCGATATCTTTCGGACCTCCTCCTATACATGCGATCGCAATGACAATTGATAAAACGCTTATATTATTACGGTCGTAATTATTCGAAATTGTACTAACTGGGTATGCCAATTATATGAGAACGTACATTATACCGCTCGCCGTCTTAGTCGTTGTCGCTTGTGCTGGCGTCATTTTTTTCTTTCTACCTGCATCTCGGCCTGCGGCGCCGTCAGGCGATGTATCGTTGGATTTCGGTGCAAAAGCTGCTACCGGATCTACCGCCGCGCTCTGGCAAAAGGAAGCGCCCGGTGTGGATTCCAAGGAATATCGCAACGAAGCTTTTAAATTCTCGCTCCACTATCCCAAGAATCTTACCTTCACGGAGTACAAAGAGCAGGGGGACGCAATGACGATTGTTTTTGAGAGCGAAGATGCGCAGTGGGGTTTCCAGATATACATCACTCCCTATAGTGGCACGACCATCACAAAGGAGCGTTTTGCCTTAGATTCACCTTCCGGCGTCTTCAAGGAGCCGCTTGAGGTGATGATAGACGGACAGCGCGCGGTGCTCTTTTTTGGGAAGAATTCGATAATGGGGGAGACACGCGAAGTGTGGATCATCCACGGCGGCTATCTCTACGAAGTAACCACCTACAGCGACCTCGATGCCTGGCTCGGCAGCATAATGCAAACCTGGAAGTTCGAGCAATAACAAGAGCAGGTTTATAAGTAATAGTGGCGCTATGAAGATCCGTAAAATATCCGCCGTTGTTTGCGCATGTATCGCCCTCGCGCTCGTTATCTACCTGAGTGTTGAAATATATCGCCTTCCTCCCTCTTCCGCCTCCTCCCATTTAGCTGAGATGACCGAAGACCATTGGCGTGCGCGCGTTGCGCTCGCGGGTCCTCGGTCAGCTTATGCCGAATTTGAGACTTTCGTAAAGGAGCATCCAAAAATTCAACATGCGCTCTCGCATCTCTTCGGCGGCGCGCTCTATAAGGAGGTCGGTGCTGCGGGCCTTAGTGTTTGTGATTTTGCATATCAGTCGGGATGTCTCCATGAATTTTTTCGCCAAATCATACCTGATAAGGGACTCGATTCTTTGTCAGAAATGCGAGAAGAGTGTGAGCGTGCTAAGGGCCGGGGTCTGTGTGTACATGCGATGGGGCACGGCGTCTTAAGTTATTTGGGCTACTCAAAGAAAGATCTTGTGCGGGCACTCGAAATATGCAGCGAGTCGCTACCTGGCGACCCAATGTTCGGCTGCAGCGGGGGTGTTTTTATGGAATACAACGGTTATATGCTCCTCGACGATTCCTCACGACCCAAATCGGTAACAATGCAGAACAGATACGATACATGCATCGGCATACCCACGACTCACGAGCGGTCGTGCGTATGGTGGCTCGTGCGCTGGTGGACAGAGCACTTGCAACATGCTGAAGCGGATGCGGAAGTTAGGTTTAAAAAGATCGGTCAATGGTGTGTGGATCTGCCGGGCTCTCTCGCTCACTACCGCCGCGAATGCTTCGAGCATACAGGGCAGGCCATTGCCTCAATGGGATGGAATATTGATCTCATAAAAAGATTGTGTGTCGCTGCATCTCATAGCGAAGCTGACGAACTATTCTGCCGATCATACGCAGCGTCAATGTTCATTGTAAGTGATGCGGAAAATCCACCTTTATTCTCCGTGATGGTGTCCGACAAGGAACTCAGTACCCAGACTCGGGCGCGTGAACTATGCAGCGATCTTTCGCCCGCAGCCAAAACGTTCTGCGAAGAATATGCGAATAATAAGCGATATGTCGATAATGAGCTGCCTTTGCCATTCTAGACGACGAGGGATTACAACGATCCGCACGATCCCTGTCGTCACGGCCCTCTCAGTGGTTGCCATTGGAATCGGTTTTTTTGCGGTCTCAAACAATTCCCGGGAGATCGTTATACGTCGTACGGACTTTGGGTTCGTACCACGAACTGTCGTTATTGCACGAAATGACACGGTCGTTTTCGTTAATGAGGCCAAAAGTGAAATGTGGCCCGCTTCGGATGCGCACCCGACCCATGGCCTCTATGCTCAATTTGACCCGAAAGATCCGATACCGGCGGGGGAGAAATGGCGCTTTAGGTTTACCCGTGCCGGGGACTGGTCGTATCACGACCACCTAATGCCTGAAATGCGAGGATCTATCATCGTGAGCGGCTCCTCCGGCAAGACAGCAAAGGAGTGTTTATCCCGGATATCAAGCTCCACAAGGCCCATTTATTGCTATGAAGCCGAGATCGTAGATGTAATCAGAAAGGGGGGTGTCGACCTTGCATTCGAGAAATTCAAAGGCTTTTTTGCCGATAATCCGGCCTTCCGGAAGGATTGTCACGATGTTACACATACCCTCGGGGCCGCCGCCTACCGTGCCTATAAAGCGGATAACTCCATGGTTCGGCGCGCAGAAGCAACGTACTGTGGCTTCGGCTTCTACCACGGCTTCATAGAGGCGATGCTTCTTGAGGAGGGTAATGGCGCATTCGAGACAGCGCGGGCGTATTGCAGCGCTCTCCAGATCGATTCAAAGCCCGACAATTTCTCGGGCGCATGTCTCCACGGCATAGGTCATGCCGTCTTTGACTCTCTCCCGGGAGCGCTGTGGGGCGACGAAAAAAGGATGGTCGATACGGCCATCGCTATCTGTGAGAATGAGCTATCCGACGAGCGTGGAAAAGTGAAGTGTTCGACGGGCGTATACAACTCACTGGCGATAGCGGAGAGTTCGCGCACGTACAGTCTGGCTTTTGATGGACCTTCAAGTATCGACATTTGTAGGGAGCAAAAAGAACTCTATCAGGTCGGCTGTTTCATCGAAGTGGGCGTTCACCTGATCGACAACATGCGACTCTCGCGCCAAGAAGCGATTGATTTTATTCGGTCATTTCCGGCGGCGTCTCGAATACCGACTTTTGAGGGTTACTTGAGCTCACAGATCCAAAAGGCGAGCGCCAATCTCTCCCTGCAGGAATACGCAGATCAGTGCGGTGCGTTCGTAGAGAATGAGTGGCGGGAGGCATGCTACAGAGCCGTAGTAACAGGGCTCCTGATCTCCGGACATCCGGGTACAGAACATGAATCCGTCTTTCGATTCTGCTCACTATTTAAGGCCGGATCGACTCAAAAATGCCTGTTGTTCGCTCTACCGCAACTCCGCCAGTTGGCAGGAACTACTACGGAATTCCATCGCTGGTGCTCAAAAATAGAGGATAAGGAAATACGGCAAAAATGCCTTGCCAGAAGGTAGAAAAGAGGGAACCATGGCAGAATTGACACGAAGCGCTTGAGGGGCAATAGCGGTAAAAATGAGCACCTGGAAATTCCTCTAGGCAATCCTAGGGCGCCACTACCGTTATCGTGCCGGTATTATATGCGCGGAGGTGGTCATGGTATCGCCACTGTCCTTCGCGATTGAACGTAAAATCCCAAAATTCTCCCTTTTTTAGCGCGCGGCAGGCATCGAACGAGCTGCCAAGGCAGTCGTTTTGGTCTTTCTCGGGATAAAGGGAGTGCGTGGGGTGTACTCCCGAGGCAGGCCAGTGCTCATTACCGGAGTCGTTGGAGAAACGCACCCGATCTCCCTTTTTGATGGTTATTTCGCGCGGTCGATAACCCTCGTCGGTAAAAATTATTTCCACATCATAGGGGTCTGAATCGGTTGTGATATTGCCGTATACGCCGCGGCCGGGAACTTCGGTCTGAGGAATCTCGCCCGTGTCGGCTGTGAAGAATGTGAAGAAATAGAGCCCCGATGCGAGCGCCAGCACCACGAGTAATACCAAGGCGATTTTTTGAAACATAGACAGCATTATACTCTTCGGATTTCCATGGGGCACCATTGTATGCATTGTATGCACCTGCTCCGTTTTAAAAAGTAGAAAGAAAAATCCCCCGGGCCGAAGCTCGGGGGATAGTTGCGCACTACTGGGCGCCCTGCAGACGTGTCTTCGTCGCCGTCGGCGTGAAGACGTAGTGGCGGATGCAGAACCCAATGACCGGGAAGAACAAGGCACACAAGGCGCCGAGCGGTCTGGCATTTTGGGTCAGGAAAGAAGCCTCGCCGAACACCGACTTGCTGAAAACACACAGCATGCCGACCAACAGGCCCTTCAGCATGAACATGCCAATCCAAGTGTCGTACGCTTTGGTCGGTACGCCAAGCCAGAGAAGTATCGGTGCTGCTAGCACTGGGAAGATTGCTTCGCCGCGGAAGGCAGCCGAGTACTCCAGGAGCTTGGGCAACGTGAGATCCGGGAACCGCACGATGATGTACGCCGAGAGTGGTATCAGCAGGAGCATGAAGGCCCTGCTAATCCAGACCGCTGCACCATCCGGTGGCTTGACCCCGTACCGTGAGATGTAGTGACGCTCAAACGTCTCCACACACAGCAGGCTGCCGAAGCTTGCGACATAGGCCGCGAGCCCAGCCGTGAGCACCACGGCAAGCATCACCGACGCGACGACAAGCATGTTCGGCGAACCGAACTTCTTGAGCACCGCAAAGGCAGGGAAGCCGGTGTACTTCTCGGTGATTGCGTACGAGGCGAGTGTGCCGTTTGACCCGAACACCAGCAGTACGAGCGCGAACAGCACCGCAGCGCCGATGATTGCCTTGGCTTGTGATTTTCGGTCTTTCACCAGAGCGTTGGCGCGCTCAGCAATGTCGGGGAAACAGAATACCGCGCCGATAAGGGTTATGGAAAGCGTTACTCCTGTATTCCACACGATGCTGCCGAAGGGTTCCGTAGCTTTGGTATAGACCGGTTCAGGCCGTAGCTCTCCCCAACTGACCCACCACAAGTACGCGACGCCAACCATGAGAACGCCAAGGCAGAACACCTTGATGCGGTCGGCGACCAGCCCGCCCTTGAGCCCCGTAAGGAGGACCCACAGCACAGCGAAGCCCCCGAACATCAGGCCGATGTGGCCAGATGGGATGCCGGTGAGCGGCGTGAGCCACTGCGCGATGGAGAGGAGTGATCCAATGCAGGAAACGACCACGATACCAATTTGCATAATCGTGATAATCGTCCGTACGAAAGGACCGTACACCTCGTCCATGTAGTGGCCGAGCGTGACACCTTCAGGCACCAGCCGCCTTGAGGAAAGGTACGGCATAAGGATGAGCAAGAGCGACAGCACGTTCGGGATGTAGAACATCCAAAAGTGAGTCGGACTCATTGCCGCATACAGGCCGGACGCATAGACCGCCGCCGCTTGTGTCCACGCCGCGAGGAGTGCAAAAGCACCCAACCGGACGTTGACGCTGCGGTTGGCGACCATGAGTAATTCACGCGTCATTTGCTCACGCAACGTGTAAAGCGTGAAGACGGTAATGATGAGCAGGGCCGACCACAAGGTAGGCCAAAACTCTAGTTGAATAGACGTGACGAACCCCCACGGGTCCTGCAAGAATGCCATGAGCATTCGATGTTCCTTTCCTGATTAGAGCAAAGTCCGGAGACAGCCTAGCATATTTTGATATACTTTGGCAGCATCAATACTATGGAGGAGAGGTTGCACCAGTTTTATAAAGCCACGCTGCAAGACCCGCTATTTGCTGCCGAGGGCATGGATTTGGAGCGGGGGATTGCGGCGCTCGAGCGGATCGAAGGGCAATGCACGGAGATGCAAAGGATAGTGTCTGCCGATTCTTGGAAGCGCAGGCTTTTTTTGACCCGCTACCCGATAGCCAAATACGCTTTGCCGCTCACGTTTCTGCGCGCGTTTATACAAAGCGAGCGTGAGCGTCGCGTATTCCTTTCGCATCCTACTATCGGATCAGCCACACGCTTGCTCCTCAGTTGGAAGAATGCGCAAAGGGCATACGCAGCCGATCTACGACGGTACCGTTTTTTGCACGAAACGCTCATGCGCCTGGAGAAGAAAACGGACTCGTTTCAGTTTGAGGATTTCGCAATGAACATCACCTCGCTTGCGGATGTGAAAAAAGTCCTGGCGCTGTTTGAGAAGAACGCAGAGATTCTCGGAAAAGAAGTCGCGCTGCGCGACGCATTGCTCACAAATGGAACGCCGTATCGCACCTCTCGGTATGTGTCGAAAATCTCCGCGTATAAACCCACGACAATATCAGTGCGTCATCAGTATCTTATTGATCTCGAGCTGCAACATGGCGCCCCCTTTAGGGACAACAAAGTGGTAGAAACGTTCGGGCCATTAGCCTATACGCTCGATCATTTCGACAAAGTGCCGACCGAGCATGCGTTTTATGCATTCATCGTACAAGAAGCGAGTTCGCAGGCGCGGTTTCTAAAAATCAGTTTGGCCGATCAGTTTTATTTTCTGGATCTCACAAAGCTGAAGGACGAGCGTAATTGGGGACTCCAAACGCTTCACGCCCCAAGCATCAAGCGCGGCATATCGCACTGGTTTCAAAGCGTCACGCACGGATACGCATCAAGGGACCAGCTCTACGTGGCGGATATGGCCACCGTCATCGATCTGCGGCGCAGACCCTCTTTGCCGGTCGAGCAGGTGTCGCTCCAGCGCTCAAGCATGCTCGATCTCATACTCATGGGTGGCTCTTTTGACCTGGATACCGTTATACAAAACACAAAAGACCGAGCGCGCGCGGGCCTCTCAAAAGGGTATTCGTATTTGGACATGCTTTTGATCCGCACACATCCGAGCGTGTTTTACCTGCCGTTCAACGCAAGTGTGTGGCGTCTGGATGAAATGCCCAATTTTCTTGGATCCAAAAAAAGAGACGGCGAGCCAAAATATAAGACACTCGACATGATCGAAGAAAGCCTACCCTCGGGGATGATCGAGCTTATCATGCAGGGCGGTCGCATACGCGACGAAGCACGAAAGGCACTAGAGGCGAGGCTCGGCGCCCTCGGATAGCATGAACGCTCGGAGGTTGTGGAGGATCTCATCGCGCGATAGCGAAGACTTGAGTGAAGAATAAGGAACAAATTTTTTCAGGAGGTGATCGCGATTGGTCTTATCCGGGGTTTGCAGCGCTACGCTCGAGGTGCCTGCGGACGGATTGAGCGAGAGGAAAAG
Organism: uncultured Candidatus Saccharibacteria bacterium; assembly: GCA_964623775.1. GTDB lineage: Bacteria > Patescibacteriota > Minisyncoccia > Phycocordibacterales > UBA2100 > UBA10103. The sequence goes on from CAZUVH010000017.1 coordinate 17,095, forward strand.
CGTGGGGTATGCGCTGTGGCTAAAGAACATCTCCCATTTGAACCCCCCAAAAGGGACGCCTCGTGCAACGAGTGCGGCCTGGTGGCTATTGGTGAGCGCGATTATTGAAATAATCTCGTCGAGGCCGGCCGCACGGTCGAGGTACATGAGCGCAAGATCAGTCAGCTCGTTTTGCTCGGGCGTACTTGTTGCGGCCTCCGTGAGCGCCGCGCGAAGGTACGCGACCGCGTAGTCCTCGCGTAGCTCCGGCGCAGTGCGCAAGACCGCACTCTCCGCCTTGGCAATCGAAGGGTGAGCGCCGGCAAACGCGTCGATCTGCTCGATCGCACGTATGCGACCGGTATCACCACCGATCGTAGGGCACATATAGAAGAGCATTGGAGACATTTTTTGATGCGATATTTTGTACGTTTTCGCAAGATACGTTAGATGGGGTGATTGCTTTTCTGTAGCAGCGTTGATGGGCTGGAAAAAGATGTCGTTCAAGGCGTTTACGCCCAGGATTTCCGCATTATCCAAAAATGCGTAGGGACCGGGCAGTGCAGCAAGACAGAAGCTCGAAGAAAGTACGATCGTCCGCGACGGCTGTGGCATCTGGACCAGAGAATCGATCATTGATCGAATATCCTGAACCTGTGCCCGCATGCTCTTGGGTAATTCGGACGTTGGCAGCGAGTCGGGGAGAGCAGGAAGCTTGATATCGGCAAGCTCGCACTTTGCATAGGTGCCGGCAAAGCACGCCTCTCTCGCCGCTTGCAATGCTTGCACTTCCTGCACCCTCTCACGCACGTTGGCAGTGCCGGCAATAAGTGCATCCGATGTAATAGAGCCGCCAAATCCAGGCATGGTAATTTTTTGCTCACCCTTGCGCTTCAATGCGCCGTTAAATGCATTGCTAAACGCATCGATATCCGCCGCTTGTGCCTCCAGGCTTGCATGGAGTGCTGCATGGTACCTATGAAGGTCGGCATCAGAGCCGGAGGCAATAAATTGACGCCGTGCTTCTTCGAGGAGGGGGAGTGTCGCCAGAAATTGCAGCGGATAGAGCGATGCCAGTAATTGCGCGTCAGAGCTGGTTGCTTGCATGGAGATGATCGTTTGTTGGCTCGCTTCAAGCTTGGCGACAGCACTTTTCAATTTGTCGGGGTCGACGCCGGGGAGCGCAAGCAGCGGCGCGCGGCGCGCTGTTGTCTGCGCGTATGCAAGCCTAAGTGCGGCGAGCGCGCGGCTGCCCGTAATCGGCGTGCCGTCCATTATGGTGACTTCTCCATTCTTTACACGGTACGAGACACCCCTCACAGTAACCGTACTGGATATGTGCGCCGCCCTTAGCGCAGTAGAAAAAAAGATTGGTTCGTTGTGGTCGCTCACACGCGTTTGCCTCTTCCAACTGATCGTCAACAAGCATATGCCAAGTACGATCGCGATAAGAATGAAATATCGAAAGTAGCGCCGCATCGTGTGATTTTATAATAATCCAGACGCTTTTCTAGGATATCGGCGACATGATAGGATACTGACATGCTTCAGCATCTGCGCACATCCGCTCTTGTGGTCGCGGCAGCCCTCTTTGGACTTATCTTAAACGGGTACCTTATGCTGCAAAATTTTCTGGCGGGTCATTTTCAGGCAGGCAAGGCAAAGCTGGCCGTTTCGTGCCCCGACCCCGCGATACCGGTGGTGCAAGAAAATCCAAACAAAATACTCTTCATCTCCTGCGGCGGCTTCATTGATTAGCGCATAATTCGGTATGCGTGCCGTGCATCCGGACCTCGAACAATTCATCTTCAAGGTGCGGGAATACCCAGACGCACCCTTCTATAGGGAGCATTGGGGAGACGCGTCGTTTGATGCGCTTCCCACCATCACACGCGAGGATTTCGTGCGTGCGCCGATGCAGAGGCGCCGCTATAAGAAAGAGAAAACGATGACAAAAATAGTCTCGGGCGACGAGTACGCGTTCCTCTCAGAATGGAGTTTCGAGGACATCGGCCGCGAGCCGTGGGGGGTGCCTTCCAAGCGACCGATGGTCTACCTCGCGGATCCACATGAGGCAATCGAGAAATCAATGTGGTGTTACGAGAACGGCATGGTCCCGCTGATAGGCGAAAAGAATGCCGATATTACGCTGTTTATGGCCTCACGGTACGCGATCGATTCGCTCATTACCGATGCGGTGTCGATCCATGCACTAGTGCCCTACCTTAAGGCCCATGTGCTTGAATCGATAACCATCCTGGGAGAATCGTTCGATATACCGGCCTTGCTGCCGTTTCGCGCGTATGCGCGCGACGTCCGTCTGGTACTGAGATTGCCGGAAGTCGGGGCGATCGCACAGGCGCAGCTCGCCCTGTCACCGGTATTTACCGCTGTACCCGACTGTATACTTGAGCAGCAAAAAGAAGCGCTCATCGTCACAAAAGCATCCTTTTTGGTGACTCCTGTCATTAATTACCGCACCTCGGTCGCAGTTGAGATGCTCCCATCGTCCGGTCGCGATTCAGCGCGTTTTACATTGGTATGTTGACGAGAGAGGGTCTGGCAAAAATCGAAGAGCGCATGGTCGATGATCTGATCGCTCATACGCCCGCTGCGACAGATGCACATCGGTACGGCTTGAGGACGACCTCCGGTACGACGAGCGGGACGCCACTCATGACCGTCACGCAGTATCCACCGCAGATTTTTAAGCGTTTTGACGGGTCTGCCCGGGTAGTCTTCTGCTCCGGCTCCATGGGGTTGCGGCTCACTCGCGCGCTCCAATTGAGAAGGCACGCGGGCGTACACAGCATCCTTTCGGTCGATGCGCGGGACCTTTCATCCGCCCTTTCGCCACTTCTTTCCGAATTTGAACCGGACATGATCGAGGGCGTCCCATCGTTTGTCGTGCGCGTCGCTGAATATATGGACGCCAATACCGCCAAAGGCGTCAGGAAACTTCTCTTATTCGGCGAAAGGCTGGTAGCCACGGTTGAATCTTTTTTACGGGGCACATTTTCAAATGCCGAGATCCGCACCCTGTACCTTTCGACTGAAATGGCGTACGTCGGTCGCTCCTGCCCGCATCTTCCATCCCTAAATTTCTATCATCCCGCCCCGGATGTTGAAATCAAGCTCGTCAACGTGGACGATGAGGGTGTGGGGGATCTACTTGTGAGCAAATGGCTGAGCGATAAAGAATATGCCGAAGATTACCTTATCGGGGACACTGGCCGGATACAGGAGGGAACCTGTGAATGCGGAGCCACGCTATCCCTCGAGCATCTGGGGCGCGGTGGGTATGATTACATAAAATTGGCGGGTGCACTGGTGCGACGAGAGGAATTTGAGCGCGTTGTACAGCGCTTTGCACAACACATCGATGATTATCGCGTTATGGCAGGGGAGAGGGTAGTCGACGGGAAACTAAAAGGCGCTATCGTTTTGCGCATATTCTCGCGTCAGGGGCCCGGCACTCCTGCTCTCGCTGCGCAAATAGCCGGCGACTTCTCTAGCATGGTATACCTATCTCCTACCCAAACGCTTGCCGACCTTGTCGCCAAAGACCTCTTTGTGCCGCTCGTCGTAGAGTTTTCCTCCGAGCCCTTCCCGCAAAAGAACAAAGAAGTAAAACTCCAGCATCTAGTGTCGTAGGAGATCCACTCGCTCCAACAAGAGAATCTCTTGTCCCCGGAGTATATGCACAGCATCAAAAAATACCGATAAAGTCGTGATACCATGATTTATAGCAAGGTTTAACCTTGCTATTTAAGCCATATTTTGAGGATTGGGATTTCTGAAAAACACACGATTTTGAGGTCCCGAGTGATAGCGAGCGACATTTCCTCAAAAACGACCGCATTGGATGTCCCGAACTGCAAAAAAGTGGCGACAAAATTGGCAGTGGCGTGAATCAAATATAAAAATATGCGAAAAAATCAACTTTCGGAAAAAAATTACTACCATCTTTTCAATCGGGGAGTCGACGGGAGGACCGTTTTTAACTCAAAAGAAGATTACGATCGCTTCGAGGCCTACCTGTATTTGCTCAACGACGCGGATAGTCCGCGCGCCGCCAACTTTTTCACCGGAAATCGTCAGGAGGAGATATTTTCAAGCGGCCGTGGCAATCAATTGGTAGCGATCGGTGCGTATAGTTTTACACGCGACCACTTTCACCTCCTTGTGACGCCGCTTGTCGAAAAAGGGATACCGCGATTTATGCAAAAAATCACGACTGCATACACGATGTACTTCAACGACAAGTACCAGCGATCGGGAAGTTTGTTTCAAGGCACCTACAAGTCGCTTCATGTTCATCGGGACATGCTTCTAAAATATTTTTTCGCGTACATCCACCTTGATCCCGCCGTTATGTTTGATCAAGATTGGACTGAGTCAGACGAATTAGAGACACTTGCCCGCAGTGCGATGCAGTATCGGTATTCAAGTGCTGGTGAATACGAGACATCAAAATTTGTAATTACCTCACCGACGGCATTTCCAAAATATATGATTCGAGCTAAGGATCCAGAGACGAATCTCAAGTTTTGGCTTCAATACAAAAACGCACCCCCACACGCTCACTCGAAATCATAGATCGAGCACGATCAGCGACGTTGACAATCACTGACTTTTGTATTTTGAAAAAAGGGTAGTAGAGCTTCAAATCCCGCCAAGACCGAGACACCGACATATCAATAATAGTGAGTCAAAAAGGAAGGAGACCCACATCAGGGCACCCGGTGCCCAACTGTTTGGATGGTAAAAAGGGCGGAACTCAGTATAGCCGTCCTGCGAACGAGACCGATCTGGGGTAAGCGGTCGCCGAATAAAAAAAGCACAAAATATAGAAATATCGGAGATCCGAGATACATAACTCACACGATATCTCGGCCGATCTCGGATGAATCTCGGCAAATTTCAACATCCACGATCACGTGCCGAATCAATCGATGGAGGCCAAATGAGGGGCATCGAGTAACGATTCTCAGGCGTCCTCAGATCCTTAGGACGAGAGGCCTCACCTGAGTGCTCGAAATGACGTCCCAGAAGCATGTTTTTTGGGCTGAGAAACCGACATCAATTTTTATGCACTTGGAGGCCATTCCCGATCATTTTTTTTAGGAAAAATCTGTGCCGAGTTTTTTCCACAGATTTAGAAAAATCGGGCCGCCGGAATACCGAAAAACCTTATTATTAAAAGGTATTTCGTGTTCATTTTTTTTGTGAATAAAGAATTTTTTATTGAGGGAAAAAAATTTGTAAAAGCGCGCGACGCTGCCGAAGCTTTTGGGTATGGAGTCGATTATATTTCACGTCTTTGTCGCGAGGGAAAAATAGTTGGTCAGAAGGAAAAGGAAGGCTGGATTGTAGAAGTGAATTCAGTGGAGCTGTTTGCAAAGGAGCAGGCGTTAAAAAAAGACGCGTGGCAGTTGGCACTTTCGAACGAGCTGAAGACAGTACCGACTTTTAAAAAAGCAGGTAACTCGAACGGACGAAAAGCCTTTTTATTAAAAGGTATTTCGGGCAAAGCAGTGGTGCTTGTTTGCGCACTCCTTTTCGCTGTGGTGACCTACGGCACTCTCTCTAGTGGCGGGGCGCGAAGCCTCGCTGATTCAATGATGGGTACTGGGGCCCAGGTCGCGGCAGTAGAGAGTACTGGATTTTTTGGTGCGCTCGCAAGAGCCCTGAGCGAAGGAGTGAGTAGGGTGTTATATGCAATCACCGGGACGGGGATTGAGCAGGGGGAGTTAACTGTGGAGATAGTTGGTGCACCAACAGGACAGACCAAGACCACGGCGCCTCGTGAGGAGATTGTGCCAGTTGCCGAACCTGTTTTCACGCGCCCCGCAGCACCGCCGGCCGCGCCGATCTCTTCTTCGGGTAGTGTGGTCAACAACTATCCGGTCATTGAACGCGTGGTGACGACGGAGCGGGTCGTCGTCGAGTCAGGGGTTACGGAATTGATTCTCAATCAACGTCTCGCCGAACTCGACAGTAGACTTTCGAATCGCATCTCCTCAATCACGTACGTGCCGAATTCGTTGCCGGCATCAGGTGGTTTCCAAAATCAAATTGCTCTCGCTCAAAAAATCGACAGCTTGAATGGTACGACGATCACAAATTCGACGATCACTGGCGGCACTATCACGGGCGTGACTATTTCCGGCGGCAGTGTGGTAGCAACTTCTCTTTCGGAGACGCTCGGTGTGGGCGGTGGTGGCACGGGCACATCCACGGCCCCGACATATGGACAGGTACTTCTTGGTCAGCTCGACGGTTCGTATTTGCTCGTATCGACGTCGAGCCTCGGAATAACGAGCGGGTCGGGGACATTCTTCGGGCTTACCGATGTGCCAGGTACGATGGCGACGGGCAGCATCCTCTACGCGAGCGCGCCGGATACGCTTGCAGAACTCCCCGTCTCTACCAATGGTTTTGTATTGAAATTGCAGGGCGGTCTTCCGACATGGGCTGCGGATTTGCAGGGCAGTGGCGGCGCGAGTGTATGGGCGACCACTACCAATAACCTCGCGGCGTATCCTTCAGACACAAGTTACGTGGTGCTCGTCGGAGCCAATGCGACGACAACTACAGGAAATATTTTTGAAGTCTATGGGAATTCGCTCTTGCGCGGTACTCTGACCGCCTATAACACGGTGACGGCACCGCGATTCGTCGCCACCTCTTCGCTTGCCTCGACATTCCCTTTTGCTTCGTCGACGGCACTCACGGCAACAACCGGATTCTTTACAACGGCCTCGACCACCAACCTCATCATCTCCGGATCAGCTACAACCACCGCAGGAGGTGGCTTCAATATCGCAACAGGCTGCTTCGCAGTGAATGGTGTCTGTATCATCGACACCGACACCGTCGATGGCACCTTCTCCACCACCTCAAGTGATTATTGGAAGTCGGTCAACAACTTCTTCTCCACGACGAGCGCCGATGTATGGAAAGACAATCGCAACTTCTTCTCCACGACCTCAAATGATTACTGGAAGTCGGTCAACAATTTCTTCTCGACCACCTCCGCCAACTTCCACTTCGCCAACACCCTCGCAGGCACCACCACAGATGCACTCGCACAAGGCTCCACCAATCGCTACTACTCAGACGCACTCGCTCGCGCCGCATTCTCTGCCACCTACCCGGTCATCTATAATTCCGGCACCGGCGTCTTCTCCCTCGGCTTTGGCACAACGTCTGCCAATACTTGGTCTTCGCTCCAGACATTCTCCGGCGGCGCATCGACCACCAACATCTCCGCGAGCGGCATTGGATACTTCGGTACTGCATCGACGACCAACCTTACGATCTCCGGATCGGCCACAACCACCGCAGGAGGCGGCTTCAACATCGCCTCGGGCTGCTTTGCGGTGAACGGCACATGCATCACGTCGTCATCGGGCGTCGCAGATGGCACCTTCTCCACCACCTCCGCTGACTACTGGGACACCACCAAGTGGCGCTGGGCCACTACATCAAGTGATTACTGGAAGTCGGTAAATAATTTCTTCTCCACCACGTCCACCGACTATTGGAAGACACAGAACAACTTCTTCTCAACGACGAGCGCTAATTACTTCGAATCAACATTCTCTCGTTGGGCAACATCCTCATCCGACTATGCGGTCAATACACTTATCAATGCGTCAACGACGATCGCGAAGACGACACTCACCAATACCTGGGGCGCGCTACAAACATTTACTGCAGGACTCCTTTCGCAAGCGTCATCTACATTCAGTGCGTTTGTGAATCTTGCCGGAGGAGCGTCGACGACAAATATATCTGTTTCCGGAATTTCATATAGCGGTACTGCGTCCACGACCAACCTCACTGTTTCAGGTCCCGCGACGTCGACTTTCGGAGGGGGTATCCAATCGACGGCGCTCAATATCACAGGTAGTGCCACCTCCACATTCGGCAACGGCATTAATCTTGCGACTGGCTGTTTCTCGATCGCGGGCACCTGTATCTCTGGCGGAAGCGGCGCGTCACTTTCTGCGGCCAATACGTGGACTCAATTGCAGACATTCCAACAGGGGATTATCTCTCAAGCTTCGTCGACTATCGGTGATGGTACGCAGATCGGTGGCCTCACGATCTATGGCGGCGCGACCACGACAGGACTCTTCAACATCACAGGCACTGGCACTTCCAGTGTGGCGAGTAATTTCAATATCGGCGGTAGTTTCAAGGCCGGCGCTTCGGAAGTCGGCGCGCTCAAGCTCACCGGCCTCAACTGCTCCGGCACCACCCAGCTCCTTCAGACTGACGCGAATGGGAATATTATCTGCGGCGCCGATGAGTCTTCCGGTGGCTCATCGGGACTTTTCTCTACCTCGACCAACGACATGATTATTTTCCCGACGGATTCAAGCGATATCTTGGTCCTCGGCACCAACGCCACTTCGACCACCGGCAACATCTTCGAAGTCTTGGGCAACTCACTTTTCCGCGGCAGTGTGATCACGAATGGTGCGGCAACCACGTACGGCCAAAACACCGCGCAGTACTTCACCGCGACTTCGTCACAAGCCTCTACATTCCCATTTGCATCATCTACGGCGATTACTGCTTCGGGCACCATCTATGCGAGCACCGCCTCAACAACCAATCTCATTATCTCCGGAGCAGCTACCACCACCTCAGGAGGTGGCTTCAACATCGCCTCCGGCTGCTTCGCGGTGAACGGCACATGCATCACCTCGTCATCGGGCGTCGTAGATGGCACTTTCTCCACCACCTCCGCAGACTTCTGGAAATCAGCCAACAACTTCTTCTCAACGACATCAGTGAACTACTGGGAAACCACGCAGTGGCGCTGGGCAACATCCTCATCCGACTACGCAGTCAACGCACTTATCAATGCCTCGACGACGATCGCGAGGACCACGCTCCCGATCAGCTGGAATGCGCTCCAGACATTCCAGAGCGGTTTCATCTCACAGGCGTCGTCTACATTCACCGGCTTCACGTACCTCAATGCGGGAGCATCAACCACCAACTTCTCGATCTCAGGCAACACATGGCTCACAAACATCGCGGCGAGCTCACTCCTTGCTACAGATGCAAGCGGCAAGATCGCAGCTACGAGCACCATCGGCACCAACCTCCTCTCCGTCGCCTCAACCACCATCACAGCAGGCACTGGTCTCACCGGTGGCGGCAACGTATCTCTCGGCGGCATCCTCACGATTGGCTGCGCGACAGCTTCCGGCTCACTCGCTGGCTGTCTCTCATCCAGCGACTGGACCAATTTCAATGGAAAACTCGGTTCCTCCACCATTAGTTCACTCACCGCCAACTACCTCCCACGTTGGAATACCTCGAGCTTCGGGAACTCACTCATCTATGACACAGGCTCTGCAATTGGCATCGGCACGACGACCCCGAATGCGAAAGTTACGATCTTCGCCGGAGTGGGTGAGACCAACCTTAATCTCTTCAACATCGCCTCATCAACCGGCAGTGCCACCACAACACTCTTCAACATCTCCAACACTGGCGCGATCACACAGCTCGGCGGGGCGACCTCCAGCTTCTCCAACGGACTCAACCTCACGACAGGCTGCCTCTCTATTAATGGTGTCTGCCTCGTCGACACCGACACCGTCGATGGCACCTTCTCCACCACCTCAAGCGACTACTGGATGACCCAGCGCAACTTCTTCTCCACCACATCAGCCGACGCATGGGATGCGACGAAATGGCGCTGGTCCACCTCCTCATCCGACTACGCAGTCAACACACTCCTCAACGCATCCACCACCATCCCACGCACAA
>CAZUVH010000018.1:0-18465 GCA_964623775.1 uncultured Candidatus Saccharibacteria bacterium
GCGATGACGATATCGCTGTCTTCGGCATCCGCTATTTCGCGCCTTACAAATCAGGTAAGGTAAAGTTGAATCACGAGCACGTCGTGCATCGGTGGATCAGCGCACATGAGATCGGGCAGTACGACTGCATGGGGGGCGTTATCGAGGCGGTGGAAAGTGTGCGCCGGCAACTTATGTATAAAACGGTCGGAAGGGCGACTATATAGTCGCCCTTTTTCATGCGCACCCAACGTAACCGATCGGTTCAGTTGAGTACGTTTGAGGAGCGAGTATACCCTGACACCAATAGCTGCAGAATCCGAGAAACAAAGCCGTATTCAATCGCAGTTGATGGTGATTTTATTCGCTTTTACCACTATTGGTGTGAGGGTATACTGTCTTCGCATGCATAAGATCTACGAGGGTGCCAACCGGCTGTATCATGGCAACATCTTGCCCGCGATCCCCGTGCGGGCGCAGCATATTTTCAAGATCGAGACACTTGCGTACACGACGAGTTTCCTTTGCCAAGTCTTCACCCTCGATCAGATACGCATCATATGGTTCCTCCACAACGCAGGTGGGGTATCAATGCTCTCCTGGTCAGCCAGCACATTTTCCTCGATCGTCTGGCTCTTTTATGGGGCAATTCGCCGCGACACAATTATCTTTGTCACAAGTCTCGTCTGGGTTGTTTTGTGCGCCTCAATCGTAGTCGGCATCGGAATGTATCGATAGTGTATATTGAAGGTATGGCATCGCTGTATACAGAGCAGGGGAGAAATGTGTTCCGCACATGGATGCTCATGTCGGTGTTTTTCCTTCTCGTAATGGGGATTGGATGGTTTGTCTCATACTATTACAACAATCCGGGCATCCTCTACATATCAGTGGCGATAGCGATCGTGATGAACATTACTGCGTACTGGTTCTCCGACAAGATCGCGATCGCGGCCGCGCGCGCAAAACCCGCCGATGAACGGCAGTATGTGGAGCTTCACCGTATCGTTGAAAATCTCTCCATCACGGCGGGGCTTCCCAAGCCGCACGTTTATATCATTGAGGATCAGGCACCGAATGCATTTGCGTCGGGCCGCAATCCGAAGAATGCGGTGGTTGCAGTCACCACCGGATTACTTGCCGCGCTCGATCGCTCCGAGCTTGAAGGTGTGATCGCGCACGAGCTCTCTCATGTGGGCAACAGGGACATCCTCGTAATGACGGTCGCCGTCGTTCTCGTCGGTGTACTTTCGGTGCTTGCCGACATATTCCTGCGCATGAGTTTTTTTGGTGGCGATCGCGATCGGGGTGATAGTCGCGGCAATGCCATCATCATGATCATCGGCCTTGTGGCGATCATACTGGCCCCCATCGCTGCACAACTCATTCAATTTGCGGTCTCTCGCAGGCGCGAATTTCTGGCCGACGCGTCCGGCGCGCTTTTGACACGTTATCCCGAAGGATTGGCCTCTGCGCTCACCAAGATAGCTGCGTACAAAGCACCAATGCGACACGCCTCGACGGCAACGGCGCATCTTTTTATTTCCAATCCATTCGGCGCGCATGCTGCCGGACAATGGGTGGCGAAAATGTTCAGCACACATCCACCGGTCCCAGAGAGAATCGCCGCGCTCCAAGGAATGCACGTTTAAATATATTTTTCCACTGATTCGAACGATGGATTCTTCGGCAGATGGTACGATTCAAACATGAAGCGGGTCAGTGTTCTCGCGATTATCCTTTTGGCCGCAATTTTTTCTGTTGGATCCGGGGTCGCGTTTACAGCACATGTATATGCGCAGAGCACGAGCACGAACGAGCCTGCCGTAAATACGGCCGGCACTACTGCGACAGGAAGCACGACCTCCTCAGGCACCCAATCGACTACAGCAAGCGGTATCGCAACGTCGAGTACCATATCCGGAAGTGGCTCGGCGTCCGCGACTGACTCCACGGCCCCTGTAATACACGACATCCATACGACCGTCGCACCATTCGGTGCAAAAATACAATGGGTTACGGACGATCCATCGGAATCAAGGTTGATTTACGGCAGTACCTCCGGAAATTATCCCTATACGGCGTCGAGTCGATGCGAGGATGGGGTATTCGTCTTTTCTCACTGCGTGTATCTCACAAATCTTCTGCCGAGTACACAGTATTACTTTGTCATCATGTCCAAGAATTCTGCGGGACTTTCCACGTATAGTACTGGGCACTCGCTCACTACGGCTCCAAATCCCAACACGACATCAGGAAGCGCGGCGACCACTCTGAGCGGCACCTCTCTATCAGCGACCGCTACCGCCCCGACGACAGTCGTGCAGACAGCTCCCATATCCACGCCAACGACAGTGGTGATCAGCGACCCGGTCACGACTGCGGTGCCAGCATATACCTCGGGCGTGAGGGTTCTTGAGGGAGAGTCGACGGTCGTACCACGGCCGATGACTCCGAGCGTAAAGGTGATCAGCCCTGCGTCATCGACGGCAATCGTCCCGCGTACGAGCCTCGAGACACCGCGAACGCAGCTTGAAAATGTCGGGACATCGGTGCGTACGTTTCAAAACGCGGTTGATAGTCTCAACACGAGTGTCCAATCAGCTGTTATGCGAGACGTCGAGCGGGCGATTAGGGACGCGATGCAGTCGCAGTCTGTGGCCATATCCGGCGAGCACGCATTCGACCCTCAAGAAAGGCAGGCTCGCCTGGAAGAGTTAAAGCGAGCGATACAAGAAAAACAAAGCCAACTTACAGTCGATGTGCAAACCACACTTACCTCGAATGTTCCGGATGGAGGCTCGCTCCCAAATATCGAGCCGGCGCTGAAGTCATCACTCGATGATATTGCACTTCTCATTATGAATGAAACCGGAGTGCCCGTTGATCTCTCTCCGACGGCTCGTACCGTAGCGAGTGACGCGCAGGAACAGTCCGCCCAATTCGATTCCGCGCGGGGCGCACTCCTTGAGCGCGACGGACTCGATCTCTATACCGACACCGATCGCGATGGAATCTCTGACTATGATGAGGCACACATCTACCACACTGATCCGCGCAATGCGTATTCGAGCGGGGGAGCGCTCACCGATGGAGAAAAGATCGTGCTGGGATTCGATGTAAGCACGTCGACGATTCGTCGCGTGCCCGTCGAGTCGCCGCTTGTCTCTGGTGAGGAGACTCGGAATGTATTCGAAGTGCACACGATTGCCGTGAGCCATGTCTCTGTACCGCCTGCAGCAGAGAGTGCTACTACATCCCCTCTCATTCCTGTACAGGTCGATCCTTCTGCGGTACCCGCACCCGTTGTTGAGAAAAAGATGACGTTTGCCGGCCGCGCCCTGCCCAACAGTTTTATTACGCTGTATATATACTCGACCCCAATCGTCGTGACAGTGAAGACCGACATAACCGGTGCGTGGAAATATACGCTTGATACTGAATTACCCGACGGCGACCATAATTTGTACGTCGCGACCGTTGACTCCGGAGGAAAAATTCTTGCGAAGAGTCCGGCGATTCCATTCGTAAAGACAGCCGAAGCGGCCGACTTTACGCCGCTTGTCGTCACAGAGTCGCCCGCCGCTGACCCACTCGATATTGTGCAGAACAACTTGATGATAATCGCACTTGCTGGATTTGCGGTGTTCGCGATCCTTGCACTCGGAATTCTAGGGCTTCGTCGTCCAGATCCGAAAGGCAGTGACATCGTCTCGCCATAGCCATGAACTCCTCAATTATTAAGACGTTACGTCGCGGCATTATGCAGGTGTTTGAGCACCCGCAGTTGCTCCTTACGATTGTCGTGGCGGTCGCGATCATCGGGTCGTTCGTGTACATTGCAGATCGATTCATTGGCATTGCGCGCGATGCGCAAGATCGCCTCGTCAATGTCCGTGTCGGGTCTATCCAAGATGCCTTTGCTCCGCTTGCGGCAGCGTTTATCGACGATCCGAATAAACTGCAGGGCTACATGCGCGATATCGTAAAAAGCAATCCAACGATTTCCGAATTCGATATCGTGAGAAAAACCGACAGCACGTGGCGAGTCATCCATTCACTGGAACAAAAGCAGTACGGTACGACACTGCTGGGTCAGGATTTCTTTTTGTCGCTTGCAGTCTCCGATCCTGCAAACTCGTTTACAACCGAAGAGGTGCGAAATGGCGACCGGTATTTCCGCACCGCACGCGCGATTACTGATGCGAGCAGTACGGTGATAGCCGTAGCACTCACCACGCAGTCGCTCTCGGAAGCAGACCGGGCAGTTGCCGCGAGTATACAGGCAAGCGTGCTTATTCTTGTCGTTATATTGCTACTCCTTTTGTTCCTTTTCTTCCACCATGCGCGAATCATCGACTACACCGTCTTGTATCGGCGCCTCAAAGAAGTGGATCAGCTCAAGGACGATTTCATCGGTATGGCCTCGCACGAATTGCGCACGCCGCTCACGGTTATACGCGGATATATTGCAGAACTCAAAAATAAAAAGGTGGATCCCGGGATAGATACTGAAACAATCGTCGATCGGATCGACCGTTCTGCGGAAAATCTCAACATGCTGGTCGGGGATATGCTCGATGTGGCACGCATCGAACAAGGGCGCATGCCGCTCGATATGAAACCGCTTGATCCTTCGGACCTCGTGCGCGAAATTTGTGAATCGCTCAAAATGGCAGCGGCGAAGAAGAATATTACTATTCTCTGTGAGTTCGCGGGGCCGTTCAAGATAATGGCGGATGAAAATCGTCTGCGCCAGATCGTAACCAATCTCATAAGTAATGCCGTCAAATATTCGGACAAAGGCGTGATCACCGTTTCTATGAAGCCCGAACACGATCGACTCTCCATACGTGTAAGCGATCAGGGTATCGGGATGACAGCAGAGGATCTCGCGAAGCTCTTCGGCAAATTCAATCGCGCGGCGGGGGATCGTGTACGACAAGAGATTGGCACGGGTTTGGGGCTCTGGATCACCAAGCAACTCGTCGAAGCGATGAGTGGTAAAATCTCAGTCGAATCGATCCATGGCGTAGGCTCGCATTTCATTGTTACGTTCCCATTGGCGAAATAACATTGACAGACATTTTCGCGCGGGTAGTCTGAGCGCAGAAGCAGTGGAGGAAACCATGGCCAAAGGTACCGTGACGAGTCTTGCTGCCCATCGTCGTAAAAAAGAGCATGAAGCTCGCAAGGCCCCGTCCACTCCAAAAGAGCGGGCCTTCATGCAGTTTTTCCTCGGATCTCCCTATATCGTGACCGATGATTATACGGTCAACTATGCAGCGTATTGGCCATCTCTGGACCAAGCTGACGAGAAATAGCGGACGCGACAGCGTCCGCTTGTTTTTGTATACTCATCCGATAAGGAGGGTTCGCATAGTGGTCTAGTGCACGTCCCTGGAAAGGACGAGTCTGGGAAACCGGACCGAGAGTTCGAATCTCTCACCCTCCGCAGATTTGAACGCAGTGAAAATACTGCGGAGGGTAGCGAGCAAACTGCTTTGCTCGCGGGAGAGATTCGAAGACCTTTGCGTTATGAGCAAGCGGAGCGCTCATCGCAAAGGTGTACTGAAGCTGTAAGCTTCGAATCTCTCACCCTCCGCAGATTTGAACGCAGTGAAAATATTGCGGAGGTGAGAGCGGGAGGGGGTCGGGGAACGGGAGTTCCCCGTGTCGGAGAGATTTGAGAACCGAGGGTTCTCAAGGAGGAGCGTAGCGACGACCTCTCGCCCTCCGCAGATTTGAACCTGCCTGCCGGCAGGCAGGCGCAGTGAATACGTTTTTGTTGGCTATACTAAATTGTAATGAATATTACATTGATCGGAATGCCGGGGGCAGGGAAGTCGCATATCGCAAGAATGCTTGCCCTCCACTTGGAATACGCGTGTCTCGATATCGACGAGATTCTCGAAAAAGAGCATCGATTACCGCTCCCACAGGTCGTGGCGAAGCTCGGCGACAAAAAATTTCTGCAGAGGGAGGCCGAAATTGTCATTTCGCAAACGCGCGGCCGCAAGGATCTCGTTATCTCTCCAGGCGGTAGTATGGTGTACCGCGCGCAAGCGATGAAGCATTTGAGAAATATATCGAAGATAGTCTACCTAGAGGCGCCACTGAGTGTCATTGAACAGCGAATCAGCACCGCGCCGCGCGGAATAATAGGCGCAAAGAGTAAAACGCTTGCTGAAATATACGCCGAACGCGTGCCCCTCTATCAAAAATACGCAGAATACACGGTACATGGCGAGCAGAGTGCCGAGAAGGTCGTCTCGGACATTCTGCAGGTGCTACCCGTCAAAAAGGACGAGTCTCGTGCGGTATACTAGCCTAGTCTTTTATGAGAAGGAGCATTATTATCCCGCCCGAATTTCAAGCACGAAGGACCGGCACGGTTTTTTTTACGATAATCAAGTTTATTCTCGTTGCATTTTTGATTGCACTGCCGTTCAAGTGGTTCATTGCACAGCCATTCATCGTATCGGGGGTCTCCATGGTCCCGACTTTTGAGCAAAATGAGTATCTCATCATCGACAAGGTTTCGTATCGGTACGAAAAGCCGCAGCGCGGCGACGTAATCATCTTCGAGTATCCGCTCGACCCCTCGTTCTATTTCATCAAGCGCATTGTCGGTATACCTGGCGAGACCGTCAGCATCGACGGAGTCAACGTAACGATCACCGATGCCTCGGGGAATACGAGGACATTGAGCGAGCCGTATATTTCGTCGTTGAATCCGAAAAGACAGCACAGTACAACCACTCTTGCGCAAGGCGAGTATTTCGTGCTCGGTGACAACAGAGACGAGAGTGCTGATTCGCGCGAATGGGGGCCACTGCAAAAAAAGTTCATCGTTGGACGTGCGCTCTTGAGAATGTATCCATTTAGTCACTTCGGACTGCTGCCGGGCAAATTTGATTCGACAAAAATGTAATTGCAACACCTGCTATCCACACGATAAAAACGTGTGCGCATGTGGTCGGGTATAATTGATCTGAAAGTGCAGCAACTTTCATACGTATGTCGTCCTTTCTAGATCGTTTGAAGAAGAAAAATGTTATTCCGAGTACCCCGGATGACGCAAAAGCCGCTACGATCGCGGCACAAAACAAGCCACCAGAACCAGTTGCAGCTGCAGAGCAGCTCAAGGTGGATATTTTCCAAACTACGAATGCGATTCTTATTTATGCGCAGATCGCTGGAGCAAGTATTCATGATTACGGCGTTGTGATCGAGGGAGATGGCGATGTTGTGACCATAAAAGGCCAGCGCACGCGCCCCAATGGTGAGCATTTTCAGAACCCAGCGACGGAAGGTAAAGAGAAAATCCTCGAAGAATGCACGTGGGGTAAATTTTACAGACAGATTATTCTTCCCACGGAAGTAGATGCGACGAAAACGGAAGCGAAGATGCGCGAAGGTGTCCTCATGCTTCTTTTGCCGCTCAAAGAGCCACACGAAAAGGGAGTGCGTATTAACGTCACACAAGTTTGAGATCAATAAAAATCGCGACCTGCGTCGTTGCGCTGCGCGAAACAACACTCACCGTATACTTGATACGGCTCGTGCTGTTGCGCTTGCGCGCCTCGCATTCCATCGATTTTTATAGATCTCACTTTTTAGTCATATACACACGTTTGAGTTTTAGAAACGCATTTAAGCGATACGATAGAGGTATGCACACCGCACTGCGCGGGGCTTTTGTCCTGTACGGTATGATCTTTGGTCTTGTCATTACGACAATGCCTTTTGTCGCACGTGCCGCCGATTTAGGATTCTCTCCTGCGACACTTTCATTTCCCACTGGTCAGGAATTTTCAGTAAAAGTCACTCTTGATCCTGCGGGCGAGAGTGTAAATGCTGCCGACGGCACGGTCTCATTTGATAAGGATGTGCTCTCGGTCGTCAGTGTTTCAAAAGACGGATCGGTATTTTCACTCTGGACAGCGGATCCGACGTACTCCAACTCCGCGGGCACCGTTTCTTTCAGCGGAGGGACACCATCGTCGTTTTCCAAGGTGTCCAATGTCCTCACAATAACGTTCAAAGGGAAAAAAGTCGGTTCAGGGCAAATATCTTTCTCAAAAGGCTCGGTACTTGCGGCAGACGGGAAGGGTACCGACGTCTACAAAAATGGCGCGACGACGGCCATCACCATCACCGACGCAGTAGCTGCGCCGCCTCCAGAGACGCCACCAGCTGAGGAATTCGCTCCCGGCCCAACACCGCTTGCGCCTGATATCACCTCGTCCACCCATGGAAAACCGGATTTGTGGTATGCGACCTCAACCGCCGTCTTTACGTGGAAATTGCAACCCGACGTACTTGGCGTTCGCATATTGTTGCATGATGTCGAAGATTCCAAGCCGACACAGGAGCTAAAAGTCCCGGCGGGTGGGAGTGTGCCGACGACAGAGAGAGTTACGGGGATCAAGGATGGCGTCTCGTGGTTTTTTGTGCAATTCAAGAATGATTCCGGCTGGGGCGAAATAGGCAAGAAGAAGATACAAATCGACACCGTACCGCCGACTGAATTCGATGTGGCACTTATCGAGGCATCGGATAGCAGTCCGGCCAAATTCTCGTTCAATGTGACCGACGAATTATCTGGTGTAGATCACTATGACATCCTCATCGGAGGTACGGTCGCCGCAAGTCCAAAAGCCGCAGACTTAACCAATGGGACCTTCCCGGTGCCCCCACAAGAAGGTGGGCAACAGACTGTCGTCATCAAGGCATACGACAAGGCAAGCAACGTGCGCGAAGTCTCGAAGCTTTTCACGCTCCCGAAGGTGGAAAAACCCAAGATAGTGTCGGAAGATGATGCTCCGCCGCCCGCTGCGGGCAATCTTTGGGAACACATACTACTCGTCATATTCGCACTCGCGCTCGGCGGCATTTTCACTCAGAATTACTACAACAAAAAGCGGTATGCAGAGGAAAAAGCAAATCTTCTCAAGCGCGTAAACGAGGCGAGCGATAAAAATGATCGCGTCTTCTCAGCGATGCGTGAGGAATTTGAGCAAATGATCAATGATCTCGACGAAAAACCGCAAATGACGCCCGCAGAACGCGAATTTCTCGAAAACATGAAAGAGGTACTCGATATCTCGGAAGAACTGATCGGTTCTGGCACCTCAGACCTCAAGAAAATGATCCGCGGACAGTAGGGTGGGCACTCGTCCTTCGCCAAACGTATATTTTTGGGGTCGGGTAATTTTCTGCTGAAAATTCCCTCAATCTCGCGCCAGTCGCGCTGCGAAGACCCCAAAAACACACGTTTGTCGAGGGAGCTCGTTTAGTGCTTTTAATGGGATCAGACATATCCACTTTTTATACACGTTTTTTGTCGATTTTTAGGCTCTACTCCTAGAAAAAAGCGGTAAAATATAGTGATGAATTTCGCACGTAGAAGCTGCGGCTTTTTTGTGTATGTGAATTTGTAAAAAATATGCGATTTCAGACATACAAAACAAAGTGGCGACGCGCGCTCATTCTCGCGCTCGGCGTCCCCGCCGTTTTGTATTTCGTCTGGACATCCGGCCATGTCGTTATCGCATTTCAGGATGAGAAACGTGCACACATCTTCCCGACAGAGGTGAGTCACAAAGGGTGGGAAGGCCAAGGCAATGCGATCGCGCAAGACCTTTCACCGCAAGCACCATTCGCAAGCTTCACAAAGCACAACTCGGCGTGGATCGTCATTGAGGGTAGCCGCTCTCTCCCGCAGAGCATTGATTCGCTCATTTCGCCTCCTGTGTCAGGGGGTGTGAGTGGAGGAGGTGAGCCGGTTGCTCCTATGCCGGAAGAGAGTGTCCCGAGTGCAGAGAGTTCTTCAACGGAAGGACAAGAAGAAGGAGCGACATCACCGCAAGATTCCGCAACCGAGGTTCCTGCAGCAGCTCAAGAACCGGAGCCCGTACAAGCACAAGAGCCCGCAGCCGAAACCCCCGCAACAGAAACTCCAGCTCCCGAGGTCGTTCCTGAGAGTACCGCTACCGAACCCGCTCCCGAAAGTGCGCCAGCGCCTGAGGTGCCACAAGAGGCACCAGTCAGTATGGTGCGACGCGCATTATCCTTGGGTGTGACATCGATCAGTCACGTGGCAACTCTTGTCTTTTCACATTTGATCGAGACTGCTTTTGCAACCACGACAGGGAATGCGGAGCAGGAAATTCTTTTGAATCCTTCATCGACACCCGCCATCATGCCGGATGTTATTTCTACGACAACGCTCAAAGAGGTGGCACAGACACAGGAGCCTGTAGCCCCCGACATCGCCACATGCACCGTATTAGCCAAAGATTGTCACACGATAGAATTTTCAGGATTCAAGGTTGAGGGTTCACTCACGGATAAAAAATTGAAAGCAGTCGAGTTGAATTTCTCTTTTGCGAGCCTCGCTACGGAAAATCAGATTACTGACGGCAGGCTCCTCGTTCGCTACTACCATGCGGGCACCTGGCGTTCGGCAGGAGAGATTTATCTCAACAAAGAACTCTCCAATGCGGCGAACGGTGGATATTTTTCGAGCATACTTTCCGATCTTGGTACGTGGGAAGACCTCTCCGATGTGCGCGTCGTTGTTGAGTATGTGCAGGGAGACGAGGATGCGTCGGCCGAACTCTACTTGGATGCCGTATGGCTCGACGCGATCCATCGCGAACGCGTACAAAATGTCATATCGGGCGACGTGGTCGCTATCCCGGACGACACGCCGGAAAATGTCGAGTTCGCACTTGCTGCCGCAAACGCCACGTCAACATTCCTCGTGCTCGAAGGCGGTGAGATCATCTCTTTCCCATTTACTGATGGACAGGACGATACGCTTTCGGTGAGTGTGGATCGCGGTTCATACATCGCACGTGTAAACGAGGTTGGAAAAGGGGAGCTGAACACCGTCGTTTACGCGAGCGTGCACAACACAGGTACAGAGGAGGACATTTTCCGTCTGTATGCGGCATTTGACGATCGCAAGGATCAGATAAAAGAGATTTCACAATTTTTCCGCAACGTTGCGAGCACGACGGAGACTCCGGTATTCAACGATGTTACGTACCAGTGTGAAAGCGGCTGGAAAAAGAGTGCTACCTCGAGCACGGAATTTGAGTGTGCCTCAACAGGTGAGATGCACGCGTGTTCCTGGACGAATGAGAGCGGTACAAGTTGTCTTGTGGAGGATGTGCACGTAGGTTTTGATAAAAAGGTCAGCTACGAAAGTACGTGGGTGTCAAAAAATGTGACCGTCTCCGATGGTGACCCTGATCTATTGGAAAAGGTGTCACCGACCTACCGCATCACGTCAGCCACGGAGGAGGCCTTTCGTATATTGCCGGGACAGACCGTGTATTTCAAAATTGTCCTTTCGACGAAACGCGCAGGACCGCAGCAGTTTGCCCTCCTCATGAACGGAGAAAAATATTTTGGCGATATCGATACTTCAAACCTCAGAGATGAAAAGAAGCTTGCTGCCGAGCGCGAAGGTAAATTGAAACGCCCTACAAAGTCGCGGGTGAACGACAGGATTTCTACGCGCACGGAATTCGATGGAGACGAGTTGCCGGAATTTCGATTCAAATTCAAGACGCAGCGCGGTGTCGTGACGCGGACAATGCGGTCGCTCCTTGGCCGGTCAAACACTGAGTTTAAATTTAAGGAGGCACATCTGCGAGCGCCAAACGGGGAGCGAGAGGATATTCCAGTTGCGGTCGAGTACGATGAAAACGGTGAATGGAAACTCGCACTCAAGAAACGTCCGCACTCCTTCAGGCCTGGAAAATACTCGATTGAACTCACTGTGAACGAGGGTTCGCAGACGTACACCGATACCTACGATTTCTATTGGGGAGTCCTTGCGGTAAATACAAACAAGTCGATCTACAAAAGCGGTGAGCGTGCTTGGCTCCAGATGGCCGCACTTGATGACACGGGCTCCACGATCTGCGATGCGATTCTCGAGCTAGCGGTCACTGATCCAAATGGCGCTTCGCAAATGCTGCCCGTCACGCAATCGGGGAAGTGCGGTCCCAACAACGTTATCGATGTACCTGACTATTCTGCCGATTACATGACCGGCGTACCAGGCGAATACCAAATCTCGCTGACCGAACTCACGAGTGCAGGCGCAGTCATTCACCACGTCTCGGATTCATTTGTTGTCCGCGCGGATATGCCGTTTGAAGTTGAGCGCATCGGTCCGACGCGTATATACCCCAAGGCTCCCTATACGATGGAGCTGCGCATCAAGGCGAATCGCGCATTTTCTGGCAGTGTAGTCGAGACGGCTCCGCTGGGTTTTGTGTTTCCAGATAAAGATGGCGGCACGCTCGCACAGTTTGGCGAGGCTCTGCACCTCTCGTGGGGCGTGACACTAGCCGCAGGAGAGGAAAAATGGATTCGGTACACGTTCGATGCACCAGATATAAGTCCGTACCTGTACATTCTCGGGCCCCTGACGATGCAAGAGGGAGCATCGAAATCATTCGAGGAGGCGCGCTCATGGAAAATTGCGTCGGACGCCCTTGGTAGTTATGTTGAGAAACACGAAGCGTGGTCGCCGACAACGGCGGGTTCATGGGAGGCAAAGAGTCTTGCAAGCTCTCCCTTTAGCGTTCCCGCGAACGCAGTTGTTGAAATCGCTGTCGTGAACTCAGATACCAACGATGCGTGGATCGGCGGCGTACGACATGCGAGCTCGTCACTCAATCGATACCTTGATGTGCACGAGGCCGAGCCACAAGGAACGGTTGAGTTTGTCATGCACGTGCAGGCCTCGGCCACATCGAGTATTCAGACGTACGCCGAAGACGCGACCGGTATTTCATATGTGCTCCTTGGCTATTGGACGAACGGCTACTACGTAGAGAGTTTTAATCAGATCGATCCCAATATCACAGACAATACGTGGGGCACATACAGTCTGAGTGGTCTTGGGGTCGCCTCCGGCACGGTTGCCGAAATGATCGTGGGGAACTGGAATAACGGCCTTGAGCGCATTGGCGGCGTACGCGCGTCGACGACGCTCACGCGCTCGATCAACATCCATGAATCAGAGGGCGCTTCGGCCGGTGTCGGAGGTGTCAATGGCTTCAGCGCTTTCGTGCAGGCGACGTCATCCGGAAATATCCAATTGTTCGCACAAGTGGAAGGAGCTAATAATGCCGATATTGATTACTGGCTCATGGGGTACTGGTCACAGAAGCCGACGGGGCTTCAGTATACAGAACGCTTTGATACGCTCGTAGAGCCGGGAAGTCCTTCAGTATGGACAGATACCACACTCAATGGTTTTGGTGTCCCTGCAACAGGTATTGCAGAAATCGCTTTCGCAAATATTGGTGCTGCGAACTCCTCGGCCATCCTCGGCGTGCGTACCGACGGTTCATCGATCGATCGATCGTTCAATATCCACGAAGCAGAAGCGGGCGGATGGAGTGTGGGCCGCGCTCACGTGAAGGCAGGGTCTGACGCGAATGCAACCATCGATCTTTACACAGACAACACCGCGGAGGATTCATATCGCTTGCTCGGCTATTGGGCAGCCGCGAACTACCCACCAAATGCGCCGACCCTTTACGATATTCCTTTTGAAAGCGAGAAGACGGGCTCGTCGACGCCGACCATCCGATTCAGTGCTACGGATCCTGACGGAGCATCAGATATCGTGTATCAGATTCAATGGGACGACGATTCGATTCTCGACGATTCGCCGATTGGGGATCGTACGTCAAGTAATGAATCGGGTTGTTCGCCGAACTGTTTCCAGGATCTTTCTACCGGTGACACGAGCCCGTTCACTGAGGGCGACTTGATTGAATTCAAGATCCAGACTGCGCTCGTCTCAGGCACGACCTACTATTGGCGGGTGCGAGCAAATGACACCGCCGGCTCTGGCATCGACAGCGAATGGAGTGAGACGAGAAGTTTTACGTACGTAGCCAATACCGATCCGAAGCAGTGGTTCCAGACGGAAGACGCGCAGTTTGATGCAGGCACATTGAGCAGTACCGAAACGAATGGTCAAAATAGTGTTGAGCTTGTCGCGACTGCACCGACGGGTGCTCTGATCGCATATGGTACAAGCATCGATAATGCTCCGCGTTATCGTGTGTGGGACGGTAGTGCGTGGGGGACGGCGGCATCGGCAAATAACGTGGGCGGGACGATCCAATGGATGTCGATGAAAGCGGGCACGACTCGTGATGAGTACGTACTCGGGACGCAAGACGCATCAAGTGATGTGAATGTGCAGGTCTATAGCGGCGGTGCATGGGACGCTGCCGATCTGCAGGAGGTGACACAAACTATTTCGGACACGACTGCGCGCGGATTTGATATTGCCTACGAGACAAATTCGGGCGACGCGCTCGTCGTCTACTGCGACGGTGATGCTGACCCGTCATATTATGTATGGAACGGCAGTACGTGGACGCTCGGTGTAAGTTCTATCAATCTCTCAAGCGTCAACAACTGCGAATGGATTAGACTCGCGTCTGATCCGACGAGTGACGAGATTATTCTCGTTGCGCGTGATACAGGAGCGACGTATGAGGCGGCGGTGTGGGATGGGAGCACGTGGGGCAATCTTACGGGCTCACTCGGTGGATCAATGGCTGATGTGCTCCACGAGGGTATCGCTGTCGAGTATGAGGAGTCGGGCGACCAGGCTGTGGTGACAGTCTCTGATGGTGGTAATGCCGATTTTAGGTGGCTCAGCTGGAATGGCGCCCAGTGGTCGTCGCCGATTGCGAGCCACACGATCGGTAACGACTTCGAATGGGGAGTAATAAAGCGCGATGACGGCACCGACAACATGGCTCTCTGCTACGTCGACCAGAACGACGACATGGGTACGGTGCGCTGGGACGGTACCGCATGGGCGACGTGGGCGGCAACTGACGAGTTCGAGTTAACTTCAAATGTCGGATCGGGCGGTTTGGCAGACGGTCGCCCTCTTTCGTGTGAATTCGAGACGACTGCCGGACGTGACGGCTATATCATGATTCCCTACAGTGATACGACCAACAGTCGCTATCAAGCTTGGACGGGAGCGTCGTACTCGGGAGAAGTATCAATAAGCACCGTTCAAGATTCATGGACAGTGGGGAGTGTACGTACGGGAGACGGCAAGATTCTTACGTACTTCCACGACGACTCGAATGGCAGATACGACTTCTCGTACTGGGATGCTTCAGCATGGTCGACATTGCAAACACTTGAAAATGCACCGTCGGATACGACGGAGCCGTACAGCGAACCAATCAGTATGGCTGCTCAAATTTATCAATCTTCTTCGGGAACGATCATGTCGGATCCGGTGACGTTTACATCAGTGCCCGGGCAGCCGACATGGGGCGAGACACTGTGGAATACTACGGAGCCTTCGGGGACGAATGCGCTCATGCAGGTGTATTTTGCCACCTCGACATCTGCATGCGCCGACGCTTCGTATGCACGCGTGCCAGAAGGCGCAGGCGGGCTCACAGGCAACGCAGCTGGTTTTGAAGTTGCGTCGAGTCCACTCGACCTGACCGGTCTCAGTACGACCACGTATCCGAAGCTTTGTCTCAAGGCAACACTTTCGTCCACGAATTCAAACGTGCCGACGCTTGACGACTGGACTATTTCCTGGGAACGTCAGCCATATCTCACACAAAATAATTTCTATTGGTACGTGAATGCCGCATCACTTACTCCGACTGATCCGTGGCCCTCCGGAGCGACCAACTTGGCAGAGAACACAGCAATACCACAAGCGTACGCGCCGTATCCTGGCCAGGTATTACGGCTTCGCATGAGTATTCTTGATGAAAACGTCTCTCAACCCTCATCTGATCTTTCGCTACGGTTGCAATACGCTGCGGGGCAGACATGTAGCGCGTCCATGACATGGCTTGATGTCGGAGCGGTTGGAAGTACGACCGCAGCATGGAGAGGGTATGACAATGGCGGCCTGACTGACGGGACGACGCTCCCGTCAACACTGATTTCAACGGCTGATACGCTGGAGACGTATGAAGAACAAAATGACTCATCGCTCAATCCCAACATGATCGCCGCAAACGATGAAGGTGAGTGGGATTGGGTGCTCGAGCACAATGCGTCCGATAACACGAATTACTGTTTCCGCACCGTGACCTCAGAGGGGGAGCTGCTCAATGTATACAGTCAGTATCCATCACTCATCACCAATAGTAGACCTTCCGCCCCGAATCTAAGTGTGCCTTTTGATAACGAACAGGTCGCTTCGACGACCCCGTTCTTCGAATTCGAAGCGCAGGATCCAGAAGGAAACGACATGACGTATCAAATCCAGATAGATGATACGTATGCGTTCTCTTCGACCGTACTTGATCGTGATTCCCAGAACAACGACACTGAATTTGAGAACATCGTAACGCCGTCGGACAAAGACCCATTCACGAGCGAGCAGACGATACGATTCATACCAACGACTGCTCTCACAAACAATACGACGTACTATTGGCGAGTACGCGCGAAAGACCGTAATGCATCGGCGACGTGGAGCAGCTGGTCGTCCGTTCGAAGTGTTACAGTTGATACCTCAACGTCCATCTCAACATGGTTCCAGACGATGTACGATCAATTCAGTGCAACGAATGACTTCGACCAGACGGAAGCAACCACGACACCAGATAACTCCGTAGCGCTCACGACCGGTTTTACGACAGGTACGACAACCGGCCCCACGATTGATTTTGACTGGCATACGAGTGGAAATGCGTGGAGTACCGTCGAATGGAATGCAGCGACCTCAACAGGATCGATATACACGCACGTCGAATACTGGAATGGGACGATATGGCAACTGATTCCAGACGCTGATCTTAGCGGGAATCAGGTCGGTTTTGCCACCTCAACTGTCTCAATCGCCGGGCTTGATTCGACCACATATAATCAGATTCGGCTTCGTGCTAACTTCACGCAAGTGTCCGCTACGCCGCGCCTTCTTGATTGGATGGTTAGATGGGGAACCAATATATCCCAAGCCACCTCAACTGCACTTTTTGATAATGAAAAAACAGGCACCTCAACGCCGACATTCAAATTCTCAACGATCGATCCGCAGGCGGATGACCTGGCATATGAGATCTCATGGTCGACTTCACAAAGTTTTACGTCGTCGTCAACATTTAATTCAGTCTCTTCCGGCTATTTGTTTTCGAACCTCTCATCGACCACGGACACGTCACCATTCCAATCCGGCGGATCAATCCAGTTTACGGTGCCAACAACAAGTCCACTCACAAACGGCAATACGTACTGGTGGCGTGTACGTGCACGCGATCCCTCAGGTAGCAACATCAACTCAGTATGGTCGGCGCTCAAGAGCTTCACATACGATTCGTCCGTCATCGTCTCGACGTGGTTTCAGACCACGGATGAACAGTTCGACACAGACACCCTGAACGATGTTGAAACGACAAGCAATACGGCGCGCGTTTCGACAGTTAGTCGCGAGGCGTTTACCGCATACGCTGAGAGCGCCGTGCAAACGCCGAAATTCCGCGTATGGAATGGAACTACATGGGGAAGCGAGACAAGTGGTGTTTCGGTCGGTGATAGCATCCGTTTTGTCGAAGCAGCTGCCGCTCCTACGCGTGACGAGTACATGGTCGTGACCGAGGGAACGGCGGGGAGCATATACGCACAGGTGTACAACGGCACAACGGATACCGCGGGCAACATGTTAATGATGGGCACGTCGAGCAATACCCTTCGGCGGAGTTTCGACGTTGCATACGAAACACAATCTGGCGACGCGATGGTAGTCACCTGCGCAGGGAGTGAGGCTGCATATCATATATGGAACGGCTCATGGTCGGCAACATCATCGATCACGCTTTCAACAACGGCGAATTGCGAATGGATACAACTTGCGTCAGATCCGTCGAGCGATGAAATCATAATGATTGTGCGTGATGCGACGACGGGAGCGACCGACTATCAGGCGCTCGTATGGCCGGGCAGCGCGCCGTGGGGCAACTCTACGACGACCATTGCCTCGCAGGCGAATTCCTCAAATGAAGGTATGACGATTGAATACGAGGAGTCTGGAGGTCAGGCGATTGTCGTGCTCTCCGATGGAGCAAATAATCAATTCCGTTGGGCCGCATGGAACGGAGCGAACTGGAACACGGGTGGCGCCGTGGCTATTGGCAATGACTTTGCGGGCGGACGCATCGCGCGCGATGTGGGGACTGATGAACTTGCACTCTGCTATATCGATATCGACAACGATATGGGGCTCGTCGAATGGAGTGGGAGCGCGTGGGGGACCAACACTGAATTCGAGACCACCGCCAACAACTACAACGGCCGACCGTTCACATGCCAGTACGAGACGAAGGTTGGTCGCGATGGAAACGTCATGATTCCATACAGTGATGACACGGGTGCAAGGTATCAATACTGGACAGGCTCGTTCTCAACTGAGGCAGATCTCACGACAATCACTGACTCATG
>CAZUVH010000019.1:0-10056 GCA_964623775.1 uncultured Candidatus Saccharibacteria bacterium
TCACATTCAGAAACTTCCGCCGGAGTGAGGGCGGCAAAGGCGCGCCGAGGCGCTTCCAGCGCGATCGGGGCGGAGGATTTAGGTCAAAGCCACCACGCGCGTGGCGCGTGCGAAGTCAGTCGCTTTGCGACTCAAAATAGGTTCTAGCGGCGCGGTATACTCTCATGGATTTTTCAGCTATATTTTATAGCTACATTTTTTCAGCCAAACAGGACGCTGGGAACATTTGCCACTTTCAACTTTCTGATATAATTTTCAGATTAATCATATAGGACGCTTTGAAATTTATGGGAATGGAAGGAATACCTAAGCAATCGAAAGACATTGAGGGGTTGGAGAAGTTTGTTGGGAAGGATGTGAAAATTAATGAAACTGAAAATACAAGACGCCTCGGAGTTGCTGGGGGGCCGGGTCACGTGGAGAGTGCTGCGAACGGTAAATTGCAAGTTCTGTACACGGATGAGACATTTGGTCCCGCCGGCCCGTATGACTTGGACAAAAGTGAGGTTGAGATCACGGACTTATAGGAGAGAATAGTATTCTTCTCTTCTTAATATTCTTCCGAACTCCCGCCACTGATACAACTCTTCCACAGGTCGATTCCAATTCTTACTCATTAGGTTAATAAATGGGTTTACAATGAGCGGGTGAAGGAAACACTGAGGCAATTCAAGGTGTGGAGTAATATATTTTATTTCCCGACGTTTTTGCTTGCACTTTACTGGCAGTTGCCAGTTACCGCATTTTTTATTGCCGCCGTTGTGGTATTCGGCACGCTCTACCATCTCTCGCACGAAAAGCGGTGGTTTTTACCTGACGCTATTTCGGCTTATCTGCTCATATTCACTAACCTGGTACTCTGCTATGAGGGCGGATTTAAAGCGCCATACTTTTGGATCGCTCTTATGTTTGTCGCCCTTGCGTTTACGTATCATTACTATCTGCAGCAGCGGGGGGAGTACAGTTTTAACCACGGCATGTGGCACGTGTACGGGTCGTTAATAACTCTCTTTTGCATTTTTACGGTAGTATTTTAAAGCCCTCGTGAGACTGGAGCATGACTCACCGGTCCGCAAGGGCCACAGAGTTATTCCCTTGCGAGCCACTCGGCATCTTGCCTGACAAGAAGCTCACCCGCCTTCTGTGGCTCAGCCATGATTTCGAGAACGGCGCGTTCCATGCGGAGCGATTGCGAACCCTTTATGAGGACAACATCGCCCGGCTTCAATACAGATTCAAGCTCCTTGCCAGCACGCTGCGATTCTCCAAATTCATACTCGCGCACATTCTTGTCTTTCATCCCCGCATCAAGCGCAGCCTCGCCCGTGGCACGTGAGCGGATACCCACGGTCCACAGAATGTCCGTGCACTGCTCGGCACGCGCACCGACTTGCCGATGCGCGTCGGCAGCGTATTTGCCAAGTTCGAGCATGTCGCCCAAGACCGCGATTTTTCGCTTTGCCTGAATGTCGCTCAAGGTATCGAGTGCGGCAAAGACTGCTGCCGGTGAAGAGTTGTATGTGTCGTCGATAATCACCGAGCCCTTGATACCCGGGACGACGCGCATTCTTCCCGGTGATGGTTCCCAATTGCGTAGACCCTCGATCGCTTCATCGATCGATACGCCCGCGACTTTTGCGGTGGCAATGGCCGCGAGAGCACTATAGACACGCGGAAGTCCGAGCGTGCCGTGTACGACGACGGGTGTGATAGCGCCCACATAGTTCAATTGGAATTTCATGCCCTCAGGATTCCCTGCCTCGTCGTACGAGATAAGAACGTCGCTCCCAAAAAAATCATTGTATTCCTCGAGGCCGAAGGAAACTCTCTCACCCGCAAATTTCGCAAGACCATCCTTCAGTAGCAGGTCGTCGCCATTCACGACGAGCGTACCGCCCGGCCGCAGATACTCGACAAGAGATCTCTTCTCTTCGACGACCGCCTGCGGAGAATCAAAAAATTCTACGTGCACGGGAATCTCGGGCACGTGTGTGAGCACAACAATATCGGGGCGCACCCACTTTGCGATCCTGCGAATATCCCCGGGTCTATCGGCCCCCACTTCGAGCACGAGCCATTTTGGATACATCTTTCCTGCTATCGCGAAAATAAGACCCGACCCGAGATTCCACATCCATTTAAAAGGATTGCGCCAGCCACTGTGAAGTCCGAGGATTGTGAGCGGCACGCCAAAATCGCTGTTCATACTCTTTTCGCTTTTACGCACATGTAGACGACGGGAGAGCGCCGCAAAAATCGCATCCTTCGTACCCGTCTTGCCGACGCTACCCGATACAGCAATCACGCGCGGCTTATGGCGCGCTAAAACCATCCGCGCTTCCCACGTCAAGAGTGAAACTATCGCTTGCTTAATGAACGGTGGCATGAAATTTATCGGTCAGGAGGAATGTCATAGTAATTTATCAGGAATTTTGCAATATCCATAAATGGGCGCGCGAGCGTTGCCGAAGCGTAGGTCTGTCCCTGAGGCTTGAATGCGAAGAGGAATACGATGAATTTTGGATCGCGAGCGGGGAAATATCCGAAAAACGAGTGCAGGTACGTATCCTGTTGGTACCCGCCGCCTTGCTTGGGTATTTGCGCCGTACCCGTCTTTGCCGCGATCGTATAGCGTTCCTGCTTCAGCTCCCCTTTCAAGAGCCCTGTATCAAAGACCTTTATGAGCATTTCTGTCACATCCGATGCCGTTTCCGGCTTCAAGACCTGAGTGCCAGTAGGCACCGTCACCGATCGCGTGACGCCGTTGTCGTACTTGATGCCGGTCACGACGTGCGGATTTGGCATCATGCCCTGATTTGCCAATGACGAGAGCGCGCGAATCATTTCAATCGGAGACACCGAGATCCCCTGACCGTACGCGGCGGTAGCGTAGTTGACGGCAGGCTTTTGTCCTTCACCAAGCGGTGAGAGGTCGCCCGCGACTTCATTGGGTAAGTCGATCCCCGTCTTTGTCTGGAAACCAAACGCTTTCATATATGCCGTGAAGGCGGGATACCCCGTGCGCATTGCCACATGCGCGACACCGAGGTTGAGCGACTGACTCAAGACTTCTTGCATCGGCACGACACCGCGCGCCTTGAGATCGAAATTGCAGATCTTGTAAGTACTCACTGTGATACAGCCTTTGTCTTCGTACGTGGTGTGCCGCGTGATCGAGTGACTGTCTATCCCAGCTGCCACAGTGAGCGGTTTCATGATGCTGCCAAGCTCATACCTACCTTCGACAAGCGGATTGCCGAATACGGCGATATCGGATACAAGATTGTACGTATTGGGATCAAAAGTCGGACGATTGCCGATTGCGTAGATCGCGCCCGTATGAGGATCCATAACGATGCCTCCCGCAAAATGTGGTGTGTATTCCTTCATGACGCCGTCGAGCGTGTCTTCCAATTGCTGCTGCACTTTGGGCTCGATCGACGTAACGATGCTCCCTTCGTGCGAAGCCGGATCAAACGAGAGCAATGATCCGATGTTGGTGAAAATTTCCGCAAACGGATTTACGTAAAGCGAAGCGGAATCCTGCGAAAGAGTGTCTTGATACTGCCTTTCGAGGCCGTACAGGCCGACTTTTGTATCACCACGAAATCCTACAAATCCTATCGCGTTTGCCGCGAGCTTGTGCGCGGGATACGAGCGCCATTGATCCGCGACCAGTATCACGCCCGGAATTTTTTTGGCGCGTATCTCTGCAGCCTCGCTGTCGCGAAGTCGAAATGCTATTTCCTCATACGGATCGTTCAATTTTGCGACTGATTCCAAATACCGCGATTCCCCAATCGGCGAGATCGCATTGAGCACCTGATACGTGCTGGAGGCATTCTCGATATCGGAGGGCTTGATTGCTACGCGCCACCCCGTCTGCATCACGGCAGCTGCGACGAGTTCATTTTGTCGTGTCGTGAAGAAAATACTCCCCCTGCGCATCGTATCCGTACTCTCAACGGCGTATTGCGCTACTGCCGTCTTTTGGTACTCACCTCCGTGAACGATCTGCACAAAGTAGAGCCGAACGATAAGAAGAAGTGCGATGGATATAAAAAAAGCCGACAGTATTCGCATGCGTATCGCGATACTATGTTTCATGAGGCTTATTGTATCTCACCCTCAGGGAGTGCTTCAGATCGTCTTGTCTGCACTATCGGCAACCGCGGTGTTACCCGGGCGATATACGTACGACACATTGGAAAGTGGCGAGAGCCCCAATGATGCACCCTCACTCGGCTTTACTGTCTGCGAAAGCGCGAAATACTGCTGCTCCATAACACTGATTGAGCTCTGGAGCCTCGCGATGCCGGCGAGCGCCTCCTTGCGGGCGATCACATTGAGTACCGAAAGTGATACGAAATAGACGTATGCACAAAGAAAGACCACTATGATCGCCACGATCCATCGCAAGATCATCGATTCGGCGGGATGCTCAATCGTCCAAGAGATAGAGCGCCCTGGCGCAAACTTCAAACTCTCCTGAAAGACTGAAGGGATGTGTTTGCTGATTTTTATTGCTGTTTTCATATAGAAATTTTTCATTCGATCGCCTAGTGAGCCGGATCGTGAAAATATATTTTCATGATCGGCGATCGACGGCGACGCTTCGAAACTACCGTTTCGAAAATACTCGAAGCTTTGCGCTGCGTGCGCGCGGATTTTCTTGCAATTCCTCGTCAGATGGCGTGATCGGCTTCTTCGTGACACGAATACCGCTTCCCTCCTTTTCCCATCGAGCAAACATCTGCTTCACTATTCGATCCTCGATGCTGTGGAAGGTAATGACCGCGATGCGTCCGTGCTGCGAGAGATGCTCCCACGCGGATCGTAGGGCGGCCTCAATGCTCCCGAGCTCGTCGTTGACCGCGATGCGCAATGCCTGAAAGGTGCGCGTGGCAGGATGGATGCGGCCGTAGCGATACCCTGCGGGCACCGCCTGCTTGATAGCGTCTGCGAGCTCCATCGATGTCACAAATGGTTTTGCCATGCGGCGCAGAGTGATCATTTTTGCGATGCGACGCGCGTATCGTTCTTCTCCCCATCCGTACAAAATGTCAGCGATGGAAGATTCCCCCCATTCATTGACGATTGTAGCGGCGGTGAGCGAGGAACTTTTCGAGTAGGTCATGAGAAGCGGTTCGTCTTTTTGAAAAGAAAAACCTCTTCCGACATCGAGCTGGAAACTGCTCCACCCGAGATCGAAAAGTACTTTCGATATTCGGCTGATGCCGAGCTTCGAGAGCTCGGGACCAAGATTACGGAAATTGGACTCCACGAGATGGACATGCGCTTTTGCGTTTGCGAGCGCTTCTTGCGCACGCGCAATCGCATCTGCATCAAGATCAAATCCAATGAGAGTACCTTTGTCCGACAATCGAGCGGCTATTTCCTTTGAATGTCCTGCCCCACCAAGTGTGGCATCAACGACAATGTCGTCGGCTTTTATTGCAAGATTCTCAATTGCTTCGTGTAAAAGAACACTCCGGTGTCCTGGCGACACCTGTTTGTTGGAAGATTGTAAACGTCGCGTGCGCATGACATTAAAAAATCCTCCAACAAACGGATGCAACCATTTGTAAAGACATGTTTGGGAAATTCATAGGAAATTAGAACGCGCCGATCTCACCAAGCTTCTCTGCCATAGCATCTGCTTGTTTTTCGATGCGAGACTTGTAGCTTCGCCACTGTGCGACATCCCACACCTCGACTCGATCGGAGACGCCCGCGAATACTACATCTTTCTTGAGTCCGGCAAAATCCTTCTGATGATCGGGGATCAGAATTCTCCCCGCCGAATCAGCTTCGACTTCGGCTGCTCCAGAAAGAATGAATCGACTGAAGCCGCGCGTATCCGACTGCGCAAAAGAGAGCGACTGCAATTTGGCCGCAACCTTTTCCCAATCGGCATGCGAATACACGAAGAGACAATTATCGAGTCCGCGCGTCATCACCATCTTCTTACCCAACGTCTTTCGAAATGCTTTCGGGAGTGACACCCGCTTTTTTTCATCCAACGTGTGTTCGTACTCTCCGATAAACATATTTTTTATTTCCCACTTTTTCCCACTAGTTGTTAGTATATACCACTATACCCCACACAAGCGCACTTTGGTACCAAAATTGTGGACAACCTACCGCGATTCAGCCGTAAAGCGGGGCGGGCCGGCGTAGGGGCTCTGTTGAGCCAAAACTTGACAATTGATGTTTTTTATGTATAATTACACACGGTGTATAGAGAGCACCGTTTCCATCAACCGAATGTCAGGAGAACAACATGAGCAATCCGAGTCGCACTGGTTTCCAAGGCTTCACTTTCATGAGGAGCCAGGACACCGACAAGCACGAGGTCGAAATCGGAAAGATCGAGGACGGGGGTCAGACGTTCGGCATCAAAATGATCCGCAGCGTCAACTTCCCCGACGGCAACTTCCTCGTCTCTGAGGTCCAGAGCGTGGCCAACAAGCCGCTCTGGAAATTCCAGGATGAGAAGTATGAGGGGCTGGGCCTCCTCGCCAAGGTCGGCGACGCGATCGTCATCGCGCTCGTGGGCTTTGGCAAGAGCGGAAAAGTCGAGCGGGTAATCCCGCTTCGCAATCTCCTCAACGCTGAACAGGCCGACCTGCGCACCATGATCCAGCTCAAGATCGGCGCCGCGAACTTTCTGAAGCGCGACCATGCGCTAACGACAGCGGAAAGCATCGTCCACAGGATCGACGACGAACGTCGTCGAGCCGAACGGGAAGCGACCGAAAAGGCAGCCGCCGAAGCGCGCGAAAAGGCGCGCGAGGAACGCCTCAAGACCCTGCTCGCCCGCGGGCAGGTCACCTGCTACACGGCAGACGGCAAGAAGCGATACGGTATCCCCGTTCTCGCGAACGAGTGGATGTCGTGCACGCCCGGCACCTTCGTCGTCCTCGTCGATTCCATTGACGAGAGCGGCAAGATCGGCAACGTGATCGAGGCCTTCCAGGTCGTTAAGGAGCGCGGGAAGAACCCGAAGAAGGGCTCCCCCGCTCCCGTGACGCTCGTGCAGCCGGAGGTGAAGAAGCCAGTGGTTGTGCAGCCGATCCGGACTGCGGTCTGCGAGCGGGAAAGTCTGGTCTATGAAGTGCGGCTCTATGCTTCGCAGGAGCAGATCCTCGCGGCGCAAAAGGCCGGCCTCAACAGCGGCGCGCTCGTCGCGGTCGACTCGAAGGACAAGGACGGCAAGATCGCTGTCCAGGCAGTCCATCGTGATCGCATCGAGGCGAAGGGCAAGTTCTCGCTCTTGAACTAACCCCGCTTCCCATAGTTCCTTCCAAACTGCCGCCGGTCTCGCACCGGCGGTTTTTCTCTTTATCCTGAGCACGATTGAAGGATTTCCCCACTCTCCACCAAAGTATGACTTTGCCGACATATAATGCACTGATGAATATATTTGGTAAAAAATCTGCAGGATTCACGATCGTGGAACTACTTATCGCAGTCGGCATCATCGCAATCATGGCATCTGTCGTTATCGTGTCGGTAAATAAATCGCGTGCGCGCGGAAGAGACGCGCGCCGCATCAGCGATCTCAAACAGATTCAGCAGGCGCTCACCTTTTATTATGATTCCGCAAACGCGGTTGCGGGCGTCAACGGATTCCCCTCGACTGGCGGAGTGTGGTACTCGTCGGAATCGGGAGACACGGTGGCAAACGGTCCTTCCAACAACGGTGAATGGATTCCCGGACTCGCACCCAACTACATCGACGCACTTCCCAGAAATCCGGGTGGCGGCAAAATTACCGACAGCACGAATTGCGGCTCAGGCGTAAAGCCTTCGTACCGATATAGATCCGACGGTAGAAGCTACAAGCTCCTCGCCTATTGCTCACCTGAGAAAGCCTGGGATTCAAATCACACCTTTTACGATCCCGTGAGGACGACCTGGGCGTGGATGGTCTGTGCCGGCAATACTGCCTGCACGACGTGGTAAGTCTCGAAAAAAGTGAGAATAAATGGTATTCTCACTTTTCATAGGGCCTATATCTAGAGGATTCATATAGACCCTGCGTTCGGAGAAAATGAATACAAGTATTCATTTTCGATCCTCACTTGGGCCTATAGTATAGCGGTAGAACGCGTCCATGGCATGGACGAGGTCGGGGTTCGACTCCCCGTAGGTCCACCCACAAATTAATTAGCCGTTGGCTCGGCCACTGCAGTGTCGATGAGGTCACGAGGATTGACGAAAATACGGCCATCAGGAGTCCTGCACTGCGTCGGGTACGACTCCATCACGGGATTCCCCGCCGCGACACATTCGTCGTACGAGGTAACCTGCATGAAATGACGCTTTCCGACATCGGATATCTGGAGGAGGACACTCGCTATGATCGAAAGTACGATCGCGAGAATGATGAGTGAACTCGTTTTCATTTCCATCGCAGTAGTATAGCAAATCAAACCTGCGAGTTTTTCCTTTGTCCCTACTGCCCAGCTTGTCCTCCCGTGCCGTCCTGGGAAACCCTCGGTTTTCCCAATCCTTCCTCCACGGGAAAAAAATGTTTTCCCGACCCCTTTCTCCGTCCAAGAGTCCATTCATTTCATTCTTGTCCTCCCGGCCGGAATCGAACCGACATCAATCCCTTCGGAGGGGACTATCCTATCCATTGAACGACGAGAGGTTTTTAAATCCGTACGTTCGGGCTGCCGGGAATCGAACCCGGTCTACATGCACCCCATGCATGCGTACTGCCGGTATACTACAGCCCGTAGTGAGGAATCATATCAAAGTTTATTGGTTCAAGCTGCCGGGAAACGGTCACAGATAATTTTCTCGCCGTCGCTCGAAAATTTCCGCGACCCCGGCTCGGCATCACGACGTGCTCGCCGTGATATGCCTGCGCCTTTCGATTCCCAGTCGAAGCATGCGCAGGCATGCTTCTCAGCCCTCACTCACTTCGTTCTTTCGGGCTGCTGGGAATCGAACCCAGTCTACACGCACCCGAAGCGTGCGTACTACCGGTATACTACAGCCCGTTACGAGTGGATGTTAGCAGGAAATCACAGCTCGGTCACGTTTTTTTATTTGTGGACCTAGGGGGAATCGGACCCCCGCCTCCGCAATGCGAATGCGGCGTTTTACCACTGAACTATAGGCCCTGGTTTTTGAAATATAACAGCTTTCCTCACTTTGATAAATAGATTATTCTTGACGTCACGCCCATGCTTCGCATAAAGCCACGCAGGGCAAAGCACCCTTAGCTCAGCTGGTTAGAGCGTTCGATTCACATTCGAAAGGTCTCAGGTTCGACTCCTGAAGGGTGCACAATCTCATTTTTTTTGACTTTTCAATACGCTTGAGTAGTATCTCTGCAGTTCAACTCCAACAGAAGGAAGATTGAAATGCCCAAGGAAATCCTCCGTGGCCTCCTCATCGCAGGCCTCGGTGCAATCGGCGTCTCCGCACTCTACGCGATCGTTGTCGTCCTTACCGGCTCATTTGGACTATTCGAGATGAAGGTTGTTCTCACGACACTTATTATCGGCTTCTATTGCATGACAACTGTCGCATCGTTTGGGAATGGACCCAATCAGACGGCTACCATAGTACTTGGATGGCTCGCCTGTGGATTAGCAATTGCGGGTTGTTTCGTCACGCTGCCAGTCATTTGGATGGAGCGTTACAACATCGGCGAAGGTACGTGGAAGGCCATACTCAGCATCGCACTCGTTGCCTTCTCACTGGCACACACCTCCATCAACTATCGCCTCTCCAACGCATCAGTTCTGTCCCAAGGATTTGCGATGGCCGCTAATATGGCCGTCGTCGCCGTCGCGGGGATGTTGCTCTACATAATCCTCAACGAGCCGCGCGAGCTAGGCGAAGGATTCTGGCGTGCCATGATCACCTTCGCGATTCTCGATGTCGCCCTAACGATCGCGAATCCCATCTGTAGCAAGCTGACTCGCCGCACCTCTGTGGCATAGTTCATTCAAAGATAAAACCCTCGGCTACGCCGAGGGTTTTTTATATACCAGGAAACCCCGTGCAGAGGTAACCACTTTGATCAGCGAAGGC
>CAZUVH010000020.1:0-9075 GCA_964623775.1 uncultured Candidatus Saccharibacteria bacterium
CAGTGAACTACTGGGAAACCACGCAGTGGCGCTGGTCCACCTCTTCTTCCGACTATGCAGTCAACACACTCATCAATGCCTCGACGACGATCGCGAAGACGACACTCTCGAATACGTGGAGCGCGCTGCAGACGTTTACCTCGGGCGTAGTGTCGCAAGCGTCGTCTACATTTACGGGACTCACAAATCTTGCGGCCGGCGCTTCGACTACCAATTTCACATCGTCTGGTACCGGATATTTTGCGACAGCAACCACGACCAACTTCTATGGCGCCGGTCTCACGCTCTGCCAAGCGGGTAGCGTACTTACGTACGATGGCTCAGGAAAATTCGGATGCACCACGGACCAGACGGGTGGCAGCGCTTCGTGGCCTTTCACGCCGGATACATATAATAGTGTCGCGAATCAGAGCACGACGACTCCGCTGTGGCTCAAGAACACTCAAATCATCGCATCATCCACTTTCTTCACACAGGCTTCGACCACACTTTTCACCAATACTGGCAACACATACCTCACGAGCATCGCCGTTGGCTCACTTCTCTCGACAGACGCAAGCGGCAAGATCGCAGCTACCAGCACAATCAGCACGAATCTTCTCAGTGTCGCCTCGACCACCATCACCGCAGGCACTGGCCTCACGGGTGGCGGCAACGTCTCTCTCGGCGGTACTCTCACCATCGCCTGCGCTACCGCTTCCGGATCACTCGCGGGCTGTCTCGCCTCCGCCGACTGGGCCAATTTCAACAACAAACTTGGTTCGTCGACGATTAATTCACTCACCGCCAACTACCTCCCACGTTGGAACACCTCCAGCTTCTCGAATTCACTCATATATGACACTGGCAGCGCAATCGGCATCGGTACCACGTCGCCTGGGCAGCTTTTGAGTGTCGAAGGAAATACCGATGGTAAAGTTTCCTCTGAAATCACCAATGCACACGCAGGAACAACTGCCTTCGCGGACATGACAATCCGTAATGGGTATTCGCCGAGTGACGGCCTGCGTCTCCAGGCACTTGGCACTGGTTGGACGACTCAAGGGATGCTTAAGCAGGATGCGGCTGCAATATTCGCCGCGACGAACCTTAGCAATGGTCTTTCTATCGGCGTACAGAATCCAGCGGGCATGTTGCGTTTTTACACTGGTGGCACATTGGACGCGAATCAACGCATGACCATTGATCAAAACGGTTTGGTGGGCATCGGCACCACAACTCCATCTGGACTTCTTGCTCTCTCTGCGAATAATGGCAGCACGTATATTGGCAACAATCTTTTCCTCATCTCATCTTCGACGGCATCTGCGACCACGACCTTGTTTCAGATTTCTAACACCGGCTCCACCTCCATCGCCGGTATCCTCAGTGTGGCTGGAGCCGGTACCTCCACATTTACAAGCGGACTGAGTGCAGGATCGCTTGTCGCAGGGCCTTCAGAGGTCTCCGCGCTCAAACTCACCGGTCTCAATTGCTCCGGCTCGACGCAACTTCTCCAGACCGACGCAAGCGGCAACGTGATCTGCGGCGCTGATGAGTCTTCGGGTGGTGCATCGGGACTTTTCTCCACGACCACCAACAACATGATCATCTTCCCAACAGACACTGCTGACGTCCTCGCCCTCGGCACCAACGCCACGTCGACCACGGGCAATATCTTCGAGGTTTTGGGCAATTCACTCTTCCGTGGCAATGTGATCACCAACGGCGCTGCGACCACATACGGTCAAAATACCGCACAGTATTTCACAGCGACTTCGACGTCGCAGGCATCTAGTTTTGCTGGCGGATTCGTTTCACTTGCATCCTCGACAATCGGCGCAGGTGGACGTGGGACCGGCCTCACCATCTCCGGTGGCGCGACCACGACTGGCACGGCGTACTTTGCGGGCACTGTCGGCGTCGGCACCTCATCACCGGCCTCTTCGCTTTCTGTTGTCGCTGGCGCAACTACAGGCGTTGGAAATTACTTTGATGTAACTTCCATCACGAGCGGCACGGGACTCTCGCTTTTCGTCAACAGCTCCAATATGACAAGCGGGGGACGTGCGTTCAGCATCGTCGATCAGGCTTTCAGTTCTACCGGCTTCGAAATCAACGAGTTCGGTCACACCGGTATCCGCCGTTTCGGTACCCTTGATGGGAATACCTCACTTGAGGTGGGCACCGGTTTTGATTCGACAGTCGGTTTAGCGGTCATAGGGAACAGCGCTTCGCAATCAGCCAATCTCCAAGAGTGGCGCAACTCGTCCAACGCTGCTTTGAGTGTCGTCACAGCAAGTGGCGCTTTCGGCATCGGCACCACAACGCCAAACGCCAAACTCACCATCTTCGCTGGCGTCGGTGAGACGAATCTCAACCTCTTCAATATTGCCTCCTCGACCGGCAGTGCAACAACAACGCTCTTCCTAGTTTCCAATACTGGCTCTACTACGATCGCAGGACCGCTCAACCTTGCTACCGCAGCTACCTCCACTTCCGGCGGTGGATTTAACATCGCCAGCGGCTGCTTCGCGGTGAATGGCACATGCATCACCTCATCATCGGGCGTTGCAGACGGCACCTTCTCTACCACCTCCGCAGATTATTGGAAATCGGTCAATAATTTCTTCTCGACCACATCATCCGATTACTGGAAAACACAGAATAACTTCTTCTCCACCACTTCCGCAGATGCGTGGGACGCAACGAAGTGGCGTTGGTCCACATCCTCATCCGACTACGCAGTCAACACACTTCTCAACGCCTCTACCACGATCCCACGCACGACACTCTCAAATGTGTGGAGCCCACTGCAGACGTTTGCGAACGGCCTCATCTCACAGGCGTCATCTACGTTCAACGCGCTCACAAACCTCACTGGAGGTGCAAGTACAACGAATCTCACTGTTTCCGGATCTTCGTATCTTGGTACGGTGCTAGGCGGCACGTGGCAGGGAAATCAGATTGCCGATACATACATCGCATCAAGTGCCAACTGGAACGGCAAACTCGGCAGCAGCACCATCTCCTCACTCTCTGCCAACTACCTCCCACGCTGGAATACGAGCAGTTTCGCCAACTCCCTCATCTATGACACCGGCTCTGCAATCGGCATCGGCACCACCACCCCCAACGCCAAACTCACCATCTTCGCCGGCGTCGGTGAGACGAATCTCAACCTCTTCAACATCGCATCATCAACCGGCTCTGCAACGACAACACTCTTCAATATTTCAAATACCGGCGCGATCACACAGCTCGGCGGTGCCACCTCATCATTCAGCAACGGTCTCAACCTCACTGCAGGCTGTCTCTCCATCAATGGTGTCTGTCTCGTCGACACCGTTGATGGCGCGTTCTCCACGACCTCTGCCGACTACTGGAAATCAGCCAACAACTTCTTCTCCACCACGAGCGCTGATGTATGGAAAGACAACCGCAACTTCTTCTCCACGACGAGCGCCAACTACTTCGAATCCACCTTCTCAAGATGGGCCACCACCTCAAGCGACTACTGGATGACCCAGCGCAACTTCTTCTCAACCACCTCCGCCGACTACTGGAAGACACAGAACAACTTCTTCTCGACGACATCAGTGAACTACTGGGAGTCCACTCAGTGGCGCTGGTCCACATCCTCATCCGACTATGCAGTCAACACACTCCTCAACGCATCCACCACCATCCCACGCACAACCCTCGCCAACATCTGGACACCTCTCCAGACCTTCACCTCAGGCCTCATCTCCCAAGCATCTTCCACCTTCACCGGCTTCACGTATCTCAACGCAGGCGCATCGACAACAAACTTCACCACCTCAGGCAACACATACCTCACGAATATCGCCGCAGGCTCACTCCTTGCTACAGATGCAAGCGGCAAGGTCGCAGCCACGAGCACCATCAGCACGAATCTCCTCTCCGTCGCCTCCACCACCATCACCGCAGGCACTGGTCTCACTGGCGGCGGCAACGTATCGCTCGGCGGCATTCTCTCGATCGGCTGCGCTACCG
The DNA here is from genome assembly GCA_964623775.1 of uncultured Candidatus Saccharibacteria bacterium. Lineage (GTDB taxonomy): Bacteria > Patescibacteriota > Minisyncoccia > Phycocordibacterales > UBA2100 > UBA10103. Next base: position 3,997 of record CAZUVH010000020.1, read on the forward strand.
CATCCGGCTCACTCGCCGGCTGTCTCTCATCCGCCGACTGGACCAATTTCAACGGCAAGCTCAATTTCTCCAATCTTTTCGACCAAAACACGAATTTCGGCGCAGCAACACTCTCCACCACCACCAAGCTCTGGTTCCAAGGTGGCATCCAAGCTTCCTCAACCTCGCAATTCGTGAATGCAACCACTACCAATCTCACTATCGTGAGCGGCGGTAGCCTCTATCTCCCCAGTATTTCAAACTTCCAACTTCTCCAGACGGGGGCAAATGGCGCGATTACTGCAACCACCTCAATTGGTACGAATCTTCTTGCGGGTACACTCGGCGTCTCTCAAGGTGGCACCGGCTCCACCACCCTCACTGGCCTCTTGAAGGGCAATGGCACTGGTGCGATCCAGAGCGCGGTCGCTGGCACCGACTATGTCGCCAACACGACAGGCGACTGGACCGGCACGTTCGACAACCAGGATGGCAGCTACTACCTCGCCAACTCGTTCTCGACGACGAGCGCCGATGTATGGAAAGACAATCGCAACTTCTTCTCCACCACATCAGCCGACTACTGGAAGTCAGTCAACAATTTCTTCTCAACGACATCAGTGAACTACTGGGAGTCCACTCAGTGGCGCTGGGCAACATCCTCATCCGACTACGCAGTCAACTCACTCATCAATGCCTCGACGACGATCGCGAGGACCACGCTCCCGATCAGCTGGAATGCGCTCCAGACATTCCAGAGCGGTTTCATCTCACAGGCGTCGTCTACCGTCTCCGGTCAATTCAATGCGACAAATGCTTCAACGACTGTATTCACGAGCGGTATTGGCTTTCTCGGCACCGTAAATGCCGCGGCCACATCATCAGCGCTCACACTCACGAATCTCTCATCAGCAACGACGACTGCGGTTCGCGAGAACTTCCGCACACTCGATATTTCCGGCTTTGCCACGACGACCGCAGCGATCACCTCGATACTTCAGCAGAATTTCGGAGCAGGGAAAGGGGACCTCACATTTGCGACGCTTCGCGACGGTGTTCTTACCGAAGCGCTCCGTGTCACGAGTGGTGGTAATTTCGGTGTTGGCACCACCTCACCGGGCAGCGCGCTCTCCGTCGCGGGAAGTGCATATATCTCTGGCGGGCTTTCGATCAGCAATCTTTCTGTTCTCTTTGGCGGCGCATCCACGACGAATCTGACCGCATCGGGAACGATCTATTCCGACACTGCATCAACGACAAACCTCCGCGTTTCAAGCATTCAAAATTCTCTGTTGTTCGCCAATTCAATCGGTACAGTGGCCGGCACGAGTACGCTTTCCGTACCATTTGGCGGCACTGGATCGACGACTCTCACCGGCCTCTTGAAGGGCAATGGCACAGGCGCGATCCAATCAGCAATCGCCGGCACCGACTACGTCGCCAACACGACAGGCGACTGGACCGGCACGTTCGACAACCAGGATGGCAGCTACTACCTCGCCAACTCGTTCTCGACGACGAGCGCCGATGTATGGAAGGACAACCGCAATTTCTTCTCCACATCCTCCGCCAATTACTTCGAGTCCACGTTCTCGCGATGGGCCACCACTTCATCTGATTACGCAGTCAACACACTTATCAATGCCTCGACGACGATCGCGAAGACGACACTCACCAATACCTGGGGTGCGTTACAGACGTTTGCGAGCGGTCTTGTTTCTCAAGCTTCTTCCACCTTCACCGGCACCACCTTCTTGAACGGTGGCGCTTCTAGCACGCTCTTCACCAACAGCGGCAATACGTACCTGACTTCATTCGGATATGGAGTATTGGGCACTGATTCGACTGGCAAGGTTGGACAGATCGCCACAACCACACTCTTTGGCACAGGCACTGCTGGCCAGGTGCTTGCATGGGCCAATGGAGTCCCCACATGGCAGTCCACGTCGACCTGTGTACAGATCACCGGAAGCGCATCGCTCTGCGATGGTGACGATGCAGTGGGAGGCGGTGGCGCATGGCCGTTTACCCCAGACACATATAATAGTGTCGCCAATCAGAGCACTACCACCGCACTCTGGCTCAAAAACACGATGGTCATCGCATCGACCACCTACTTCACGCGGGCTTCGACGACGATGTTCACCAACACCGGCAACACATATCTCACGTCTCTCGGATACGGAGTATTGGGTACTGATAGCTCTGGCAAGGTGGGACAGATTGCGACATCAACGGCGTATGTAGGTACGCCAGGCCAAGTACTCGCATTCGCTGACGGTGTTATTAAAGGTGTGGCAACTACCACTTTTTCAACTGGTCTTACATATGCAGGTGGCCTCGTCACCTGTGACTCTGCCAACGCTTCCACCAAGGGATGCGTCACCGCTGCCGACTGGTCCACCTTCAATGGCAAGCTCGGCTCTTCCACTATTTCTTCCCTCACATCCAACTATGTACCGAAGTGGAACGGCACCACATTCTCATTCAACAACTCCTCGATCTTTGACAACGGAAACGTCGGCATTGGCACCTCGACGCCGATCAGTGCCCTCACACTTGCGTCCTCCACGAAACCGCAGCTCTCGCTCGCAGATGCATCGGCGGGGAACTATTCCTGGACGCAGCGCGCCATCAACAACAACTTCTACCTCGCTACCTCCACATACAGCGCGACCTCATCGATGGCAGCACTCGCCATCGATGGTGTCACAGGCGCATTCACCTTTAATGGTGGGGCGACCTCAACGTTTACCAACAACCTCAATGTGCAGGGCCTTCTCAAGATTGGTACCAACTCTGCGTACATCAGCGGATTCGCCACGTCTTCGTTCGCGAACGGCATCAATCTCACGAGTGGCTGCTTCGCGATCGGCGGCACGTGCGTAGGTGGCAGTCAGGGTAGCTCGGCTTCCTCCACACTTCTCTCCGACAACAACACGTTCTCGGGAGTTAATGTCTTCAATAACAAGGTCGGTATTGGGACTTCATCTCCCTATGCGAAGTTCTCACTCTCCGCAAATTCGAGCGACACCAATTCAATTCTCTTTGCGATCTCATCATCTACGCAGTCCGCGACCACCTCGCTCCTCTCGTTCTCGAGAGAGGGCAACTTGCGCATGGGCACGTCGACGAATTCTGCGAGATTCCTGCTCCGCGGACTCGAAGACACGGTAAACCTGGGTGGCATTGATCTCGTGCGCATCGAGGCCAATACTGCCGATGGTTCGCAGGTCGGCCTACGAATCGACTCGTCTGGTAATAGTTACTTTACGAATTCGTATTGGGCAAATTCTTCCATGGGCTTCACCTGGGACAACAACAATCTGTACAGCGCCTTCACGACAGCCGACGATGTAGACCTGCGCTTCACTACCAATGGCATCGGCGCCGCGACCACGCCGGGCGATATCACATTGGTGCCGTGGACAAGCGGCAGGATCGGTCTTGGTACCTCGACGCCGTACAGCAAGGTTACAATCTGGGGGGATACAGGGAACGCGAATCTCCTCCAGGTGGTCAACTCCGCATCCACCACTGCGCTGCGCGTATCAGCGACAGGCTTTGGCACCACGACACTCACGGGTCTCAGTATTTCGGGCTCGGCGACATCGACGTCGAATGTCGGCATCAGTCTGACCGGCGGCTGCTTCGCGATCAATGGGACGTGTGTGGGCGCAGCTGCTGCAGCGGCGGCCGCGTGGCCGTTTACTCCCGACTCATATAATAGTGTCGCCAATCAAGCGACCGGTACTCCACTCTGGCTCAAGAACGCGATGATCATCGCATCGACGACGTACTTCACTCAAGCCTCCACCACACTCTTTACCAACACTGGTAATACGTACTTGAATTCCTTCTCCTCGTACAGCCTCCTTGGCACCAATCAGTCAGGTCTTGTGCAGCAGATCGCTACCTCGACCCTCTTTGGCACTGGTACTGCTGGTCAGGTGCTCGCATGGGCCAATGGTGTCCCTACATGGCAAGCCACATCGACCTGCGTGCAAATAACTGGAAGTGCGGCGCTCTGCGATGGCGATGATGCGACAGGGGGCGGTGGCGGCGTGTGGCCGTTTACGACAAGCGACTCGTACAATGGCCAAGTCACACAGTCGACCACGACGATTCTATGGCTCCGAGGTCCGGCAACGGGCTCTGGTTTCTCACTCGCTGCATCTACGTCGGTGCTTACATACGCATCATCGACTGCGATCACTGTTGGAAGTGGCACGTTCCTCCGAAATGATGCGACGTCCACATTTGCATCGGCGATACAGACCACCTTCCTCAACGTAAACGGCACCGGCGCCACCTCCACTTTCGCCCGCGGCATCGACCTCTCCGGCGGCTGTTTCTCCATCAACGGCACCTGCATCGGCGGCTCCTCGGGCAGTAGTGTTGACGGCGGCACTATTTATGCCTCCACCACCCCCGGCACTGGCGGCACCTGGACGGCGCCAGCTGGTATCGTATTCGCCCAAGTCATTGTCACAGGCGCAGGCGGCGGCGGTGGTGGTGCTGCCGCTACAGATACGGGATCTGAGGTGGCCGCAGGCGGCGGCGGTGCAGGAGCAACAACAATCGAAATGCTAACAGCCGCAGAACTCGGTGCATCAAAGACGATCACGGTCGGTGCGGGGGGTGCCGGAGGTGGTTCAGGAGGTGCGAACGGCACCGCGGGCGGCTACACCGCTTTTGGTGTCAATGAGGGCTGGCTTCTCGGTGCTAATGGCGGTACAGGTGGCGATGGTGTAACGAGTGCTACCTTTGGTTGCGGCCTTTCAGTTGCAGGAGGCGCCGCTACTACGACAGGCGACGTAAGCTTCGCTGGAAACCCTGGAAATGGAGCCATGAGCTGTATCTTCGTAGAAATTACACAAGGTGGTGACGGCGGCGCTAGTTATTGGGGCCCCGGGAGCGCGGGTGCTGTTATGAGCGTGTTAGGAGCGGGAACTAGCTCAGTTGCACAGGCGTGGGGTTCGGGGGGCGGCGGAGCCGCAGCGGTTGATGCGGGCGGCTTCGCAACCGGCGGCAAAGGAGCGACCGGCACCGTCATGGTCATCTCATACACCGCAAGCGGCGGCGACTTGGCCGAGTGGT
>CAZUVH010000021.1:0-8789 GCA_964623775.1 uncultured Candidatus Saccharibacteria bacterium
GAGCTTCTCGACAAGATCCTTGAGATACTAGGACACCGTGTCCTGTTGACCGACGAGGATGGCTTCGTCACGGGCAACGAAGACGGTTGCGTCGAATACCTCGGCAAGCAGACGCTCTTCAAGGTCATCTCCAGGGACAAGGAGAAGATGGATGCCTTCATGAGTTGGTTCGAGGCCAACTCTGACTCTCATCGAAAGTCTGCGGAGAAAGGAAACGTCTACGCCTTCACGAACGGACCCAGGGGTCTCAGGATTCAGAAGATCGGCAAGGCCGGACTCCCCATGTGCCGCGAGAACTACGACCCTGCCGTCGTCGAGCAGGTCGACCGACTCGTGGCCGACATCGCATCTCCAGCTCCATCCGGCAGGGTCTCCATCATGGCGGGACCACCAGGCACAGGGAAGACCTTCCTCGTTCGACACATCGTTGACCAGGAGGGCGCGATGTTCGTCATCGTACCGTCCAAGATGATCGAGAACCTGGGCGATCCAAGCTTCCTCCCCGCCTTGATCGACACGGTCGAAGACGAAGATGCTTCAGAGAGGTGGCCTATCGTGCTCATCCTCGAAGACGGAGACCACGCCATCGTGCCCCGGGACGGATCCAACACGAGCGCCGTTTCGTCTGTCCTCAACCTGGGTGATGGCATCCTCGGCAGCATCCTCGACATCCGCATCGTCATCACGACGAACGCGAAGAAGATCGAGATCGACAAGGCGGTCACGAGGCCGGGGAGGCTGTCTCAACACATCGACGTAGGTCTCCTCAAGGGGGAGCAGGCCACCTCCATCCTCAAGCGCCTCTGTCCCACTCGAACCTTCGAGTTGGGCAAGAAAGACATCTCGCTCGCCGAGGTCTACGCCATGGCAAAGGACGCGGGGTGGACGCCTCCGAGGGAGACAGAGCGCATCGGGTTCTCGAACGAGGATCAACATGGATCACCCGTGCGAAAGCTGTGAGCTGGCCGAGTCGGAAGCCAGTCGATGGGAGGGAAAGTTCTTGCGCCTGAAAGACATCGTGGAGCGAATGATTCTCGACGACGATAGGTACGGCACTGGACTCGATCAAGCCACGAAGATCGAGCTGAGAAGGATTCTGTCCGAGCTATGTCCCGCATCCACCGACGAAATCCACGCCACGGCCGAAGGCGAGCCGAGCGAACCGTTCCTGGCCTAGTGAAGGCTGGCCAGAAGTCGTGGCATGTCGACGTGTCCCGTCAGTTCTTCTGGCACATCAATCACGGGGATACTTGGTACCGCGGCGAGCTGAGGGCCCTGCGCAGGCAGATGGCCAAGGAGCTGGGTGACAGCATCCAGTTCTCCGACTTCGACCCCGTCCAGTGCCCGGCCTGCAAGCGGACATGGTGTCCGAAGAAGGTGACCATGGCCCTGTGCCACAAGTGTCGTGGCACCGACAGGGGCAAGAGCAAGTTCTCCTGGGTCTCGCGCGGTCGCTTCTGCGACTTCTGCAAGTGCGAGAACTGCAAGCACGGTTGGGATGATTTTCCAATCCCCACGAACAGGCTACCCGTCGAGGGAGGCAGGCACATCTGCGACACATGCTACTATAACGAGCCGTGGAGGGGCTGCCAGGACAGCAAGGGCGAGTTCGAGTGCGAGGACCACGCTAGAGATGGCTTTTGCCGCCACCGACCTCGGCTGAAGAAGTCTCGCGCCTCTTGATCTCCGCGAGTGCCTTCTCTCGCACGATGCCCAGCGCCGTATCGACGTGATCCGGGTGGATACTGCCGATCGTCAGATCGAAGATCAGCTTGTCTTGAGGCCGGTGGCGCAGGAACATCTCGACCGAACTCTTGTTGAAGCAGTAGTACGCCCACACCGAGCAGAATAGGTCCGACATAGCGGCGGCGACGTAGGGAATGGACAGGTCTTCCTCTTCTACGAGCTGGAGGAATCTGGCGACATTTCTCTTGCCGTCATCGCCGAGGATAGCCTTCCTCAGGCCCTCAATCACGATGTCCGGCCTTGTCATGGCGGCCTTGACCATGTGCCTCTCGACTTGACTCGCACACATGGCCTCGGCGAACAAGGCGCGGGCCATGCCCTCCCTGGCCTCGTCCAGGTAGTGCTCCGGCACGATCTCGGCGTGACTGCCGAGAAGCACCTCGTACGCCTTTTTGGACTGGTAGTGGAAGCCGGACCTTGACTGGAGGACCGCCAGGGCGACTTCCATCTCTTCCTTGCTGGCCGAGCCGGTACCACGGAAGCACTCGATCAGTTCGCTGACCCTGTCGAAGCTGAGGCGCCTTGATCCTTCCCGCTCATTCTGCGTTGCCTTCTTGAAGACGTGGCCTTGGGCCAGCGTGCTCAAGTCCTCCATCTGCAAGCCGAAGACCGTGGGGTGGTGGGCAAGCAGCCGGAGCTGGTCGAACTCGGCGAGCCTTGAGATGTCTGTGGTCTCCAGGTTGGGGTTCAGACAGAGCAGGTGGAGGGCCAGTCTCCAGTAGGCATCGAGGGATCGGCCGCCACTTTTGATCTTCTCGATTTCGTAGATGATCGGCCGGATCTCTCCGGCCTTGCCCGTGAGGGCGAGGCGGAGCCGGTCGTATTCTTCGGAGGTCATAGGCCGATTCTTGCGAACTTTCGCGCCGTCGTCAACGCCGGACGAAGACTGAGAAGAAAAGCTGGCCACTTCCTGGAGGAGGGCCCGGGAGCGAGTGGCCAGCTTTCTTTTTTCTTCTTTGTGTAGAAGTGTGAAGAAAAAGGCAAAAATCGGGGCCGCCACGACCCAGGTGCCGAAAATCTTTCGCAAAAAGTAGGACTAAAACGGTCCTAAAAGCCAAACCCTACATGGCTAAAACCCCTTGGATCCAAGGAGAATGTATAGTTATGTAGGGATGTAGGGTTGTATAAAAAGTTTTTATACAAAAACTTTTTATAAAGTGACCCACCTTGCAAGTTCTATGCCATGGACCGGCCGGAAACCGATATGACAGAAATATGACAATGACCATATAAATGAAAATGAAGAACCTTTCATAAAAGTGCGTCATTTTCGTTTATAAAAAGTTCTTTCAGAAACCCTACATCCCTACAGCACTCATCATCGGCTCGATAAAAATAGAGCCAAAATCATGTAGAGTCTACATCGAAGGGTCGTAAGAAACCTGGGTATGTTCCGCCTTGGACGGATTTTTCATGCGAAGGATACACGTTTCCGTACTTCCCTCCCCCGGTACGGAATGGCGATACACGCTTCGCTATTGTTGGACGGTGAGAGGAGTATAGACGTTCAACCCGGAAGGTAAAGGGTAAAATATAACCCACGCCATCTTTTTGTCGTACCTATGACCACCTTCGCACACTTTGTAGAGCAACTGAGTCGCCTGTTACCCATAGCGCACTGCGTCAATGGCAACATGTGACAACGCGCGATTAGGGATTGACCACAGGTAGTATTACGTGAGACTCCATGTCATGTCATTCTTCGCAGGAATCGCCGTCGCCGTTCTGTTCGCCTTCTTCGTGACCTCGTGCCTCATGGCCATCGGGGCTCGCGACAAGGCGAGGAAGGCCGAGTCGCTCATCGAGAGCGCAGAGAGTCGCCACGCCTCGTTCGACTCGGCCATGGCCAGCGTCCAGTCCGAGCTGGAGCGCCGCAAGGACTCTCACGAGCGCGTCGTCTCGGTGCTCATCAAGGAGCGGGACCGATGGAGGGAAGAGGCGGCCCGTCTCAACGAGACGTTCGACGCGACGACGATCTTCTATCAGAACGTGATCGGTAGGCTTTCGTCCAGCAAGGGCAGGCCCATGACCGAGAAGGAGAAGGCGGACATCGTGTCCGCTCACGCCCAGTTCGTCGAGGAAGTCCGCAAGATGAGGACGCTCCCGGAGAGCAAGGCGGCCGACGTGGAGCGAGAGCAGGGCTACTCGGTCGAGAGGAGGGCGTTATGGCCATCAGCTACGCAACGCTGCCGGACGGCAGGATCGGCCTCTACAAGGAGGAGGACGTGGAGCTGACGAGGAGGCCGTCGTTTCCGTCCAAACTCGTCATCATGGGGTACCCGACCGACACAGATAAGTACGACCAGTTTTACGCTGTCGAAGCCCTCGACGTGAGGGTCGTCGACAGGTGGTTCGACTTGGCCAGGGACGTGGCCAAGGAGAAGAACGTGCCCCACATGTGGATCCTCGCCATGATCTACGCCGAAAGCCGAGGCGACCCTTCCGCCGAAGCTCCAGATGGAGGATGGGGCCTCATGCAGATCACCCATCCGGGCCTCAAGAAGGGGTACACCAAGGCGCAGGTGTTCGAGCCCGAGACCAACCTCCGCATCGGCGCCGGGGTAGTGGCCAGCTACCTCCGGGCAAACCCGGAGACCAACAGCCTGCCGGAGGCCGCTTCCATCTACAACGCCGGTGGCACGCCCAAGTACCGGCCTCACCCGTCCGAGGTGAGCCCGTGGGGGATGAGGGAGACGGCGGGCCACATCTCCAGGGTGGTCGCCGCCAACAACGGGCTCATCTCGTTTTACGAGGCCGGAGTATGTAGACCTTGACAAGCATCCGGCCTTCGGCATGTTCGGATGAATGTCGGACGAGATTTTCTCAAAGTCGGCCATCGACCAGGCCCAGTTCATTCACGAGTCCGTGCGTAGCCTGATGCGCGACGCCGGAGGAGACTCGAAGAAAAATGCCCTTTCGATGGCGATGTCCATCGCTGGCGCTGCCATCCAGGAGGCGTACGACCTTGACCAGGCGTCGCCCGACGTGCTGTACCACGGCTTCCTCGGCATGTTGCACACCCTTCACGCGAAGGTGCTCGCCGAGTACGACGAGGTCGATGCAGAGACGTGATATCCTAAAATAGGCCACTGGGCGGCCCGCAAGGCCACCCGTGTACCCTACGAACACCCTCTTCACCCCGAACGCGCTCGGTGCCCAGCCCATGAGGCTGGAGCGGTACCGCGGAGTCAATCACTCCATCAAGGCGATGATGGAGGCGGTGCTATCTCCGCGAGGAGGCTGGTCGCCTACCGTCAGGCTGGCTGCGGAGAACATCTGCAAGCACGTCGCGCCGAAGGACTACCTGAGCGAGATCCTGGCCATCCGCTACTGGGTCCTCGAAAAGGTGCCTTACATCAACGACCCGGTCCACGTCGAGTGGATTCGAGACCCCCAGGCGATGCTGGAGAAGATCGACAAGGAGGGGAAGATCCGGGCGGACTGCGACGAGATCACCGCGCTCACGACGGCTCTGCTCCTGAACGTCGGCAGGCGTTGCCAGTTCATCACGGCGGGTTTTGCGCCGCCTCCTGCACCACACAGCCACGTCTTTGGCCGGGTGGAGATCCCGGGGATGAAGGACAAGTGGGTGGTGTACGATCCGGTCGCGGGGAGCCGAGAGAACACCATGCTGATGAAGATCAAGAGCTACACGACCTACGAGGTCGACCGACCATGAGCTATCGAGCCCTCGGAGCAGGCTATGCGGACACGATGTCCGACTACTACAAAAGCGAGGCTCTTGCGTCGCTTCGAGCCCAGAACGAGAAGGTGGCGGACGAGGCGGTCAAGAAGCTGGACATCTCGGCCAAGTACGCAGGACCCCTCCGGAGGGCGGAGGCGGAGGCGTTCGAGAAGCTCATGGACTCGGGTGCGGCTGGCCAGATGCCCACACCGGCCCAGTTCGCTCCCATCGCGCAGAACCTGGCCTCGGGCGTGGCTGCGGTCGCAGCGACCGCTGGGTGCGCTCCCGCTGGGCCCGCTGCGCCCCTGTGCGGCGCGATGGCCGGGTTCGTCGCGGACAAGATGGCGGAGGCCATCGTTGGGACGTCGAGCACGGGGTGCCCGATCAAGGTGAACGGACTGTGCTACGAGGACTGGATACGGCGCGTCTACGAGCGACAGCTCGCCTTGTGCCCTCCTGGGGACAGCGGATGCAGGAGCAAGGTCAAGGCCGTCCAGGACAACTGGACGAAGGGGTTCCAGGCGAACTGGCTCAAGTGGAGTAGCTGGCAGGCTTCTTGCGCGAAGTACCAGGACAGCTTCGGGCCATTCGCGAACTCGAAGCCTCCGCTCGACTGCTACTCGCAGTGCAAGGACCCGTACGGCAAAGTCTCGTTCTCCTGCATGTTGAACGAGGCAAAGGCGGGTCGTCGACCAGCTCCTCCTACGCTGAACACCACGGACATTCGACTGCTCGACCAGATGGTCATGTCCGAGGTGATGAAGGCGAAGTACCAGGCCGAGTACAACTTCGTGAAGACGGTCGATAGCCAGTCTGCCTTGATCCTCAAGACGGTCACGCCACAGTGCTCTGGATCGGGGTGCGTCAAGCAGGTACGAGGCATCCTCAACGAGGGTATCTTCGAGGCTTCCCAGGAGCTTCGCACGGGCGGAACCGAGGTCACAGCGCGCAAGATCATGCGGAGCGCGGTGGACCAGGCGGACGGCGTCATCGCTCAGTCCAAGAGGGTGGCCGACCTGGAGGCGACGGTGAAGGCTGGTGCTGACCAGGGTATGTCTTCGGACACGAAGACGAAGGTTCTGTTCGCGGCTGGAGTGGTTGCTCTGGCCGCAGTGGGATGGGCCGCCTATTCGAGGTACCGTAGATGATTTTTTCAGACGTCAACGAGATGGTGGAGAAAGCCAGGTCTCAGGCGCTTCAGCCCATCCAGCAGGCTCAGCTCCAGCAAGCTGTCCAGGCTAGGGCCGCAGCCCAGGCGGAAGCGGACAGGATGTCCGCTCAGAACGAGTCCAGGAAAAACACGCTGGTCGTCGCCGGCATCCTTGCCGCCGCTGCCGTGGCCTTTGCCGTGTACCGGAGGCGATCGTGAGTTACCACGGCATCGTCACGGACATGCTTCCATCCTCGGGTTCCAGGATCACGGTTCTGCCAGCCAACACGTCCGTGCGAAGCATCCCCACCGGCACCCAGCAGGCCACGTACATGTCTTCGCTTGACCAGGGCAACCAGGAGCAAGCCGCCGCGATTGACGCCGCTCCTTCCCAGGACGAGACCCAGGCTCAACCTGACGCTACATCCCAGACTTCGGGTTCAACAACGCAGACCCTGTACAATGCGGTGGAGTCCAGAAGCTCTCAGGAGCTGAAGACAACCCAGCCCCAGCCCACGAGAGAGAGAAGCATGGCCAACTTTGCATCCATGGTCGACATCGCCGCCTACCAGAAACCTGCCACCACCACGTCGTCGGGGAGCTACCGCTTCATCAGCTCCGTCTCGCCGATCGCCGCTCCCAAGACCACCGTGAGTCCTGGTACCCTGGCGGCCCTGAGGTCGGTCAACCCTTCCACCGTGGCGGTCGTTCCTCCTTCGCTGGATGTGAGCCCTCCCCAGGTCATCCCGTCCGCTCCTCCTCCCGTCGTGGTCGAGGAGCCCTGGTACATGACCCCCACGGGCATGGCGGTGGCCGGCATCGGCATCCTCGCGCTCCTGGCCGGCGGGTACGCGCTCTACAAGTCACAGGGGGCCTTATGTCCTACCACGGGCTCGGCCTCGACCTGTCCTTTTCGGCCTCCGCCTCGGGCAGTGGAGCTTCGGCTTCGTACTCCGCGCCAACGGCTTCGGGCTCTGGTGGAGGAGGCATCGACTGGGGGACCGTCTGCTCGGGACACGGATCCCTTGTGTCGAAGTCCTACGTCAGCGACCTGGACTACGCCTTCAAGTGCAGCGACGGGTTTGGCTGCCGAAGGAAGCCTGGATCTTCGGACGTGTGCGGCTATTCCACGACCTCGGGCTCTCCTCCACCGCCTCCTCCGTCTCCGACAACGTTCTACGCAGCCAGCTTCGGGCAGAAGCCTGCCGCTTCGAACATCCTTGCTGCCGCCGCATCAGCCATGTCAAGCCCTGCGCCTTCAACGTCGACCAAGACGACGTTCACGCCGTGGATGACGCCGAAGCCCACCCAGGAGGCAGCACCTCCTGTTCCTGTCGTTGCCCCCGTCGAGGAGGACAAGACGTTTCTCTACCTGGCAGGTGGAGTTGGCCTGCTGATCCTGGTGGGCGCAGGGTTTTACATCTCGAAGAGGAGATTCTGATGTCGTATCGAGGAATCGGGGCAGACGCCTACTACGCGGCTTCTTTCGGCAAGCCTTCGGCAGCGTCGATGCTTGCCATCGCCACAGCCCCTCCGATCGTCTCTCAGGAGGCGACTCCGCAAGAGGGCTTGTCGGACGCTGCCTTCTATGGCGGACTGGCAGCCCTGGGCGCAGTTGCGGCCCTTGGCGTGTGGTACGCTGTTCGGAGGTTACGACCATGGCATTGACGATTTACGAGGGCGCGGCTGGGTTCGGTGGCGGTTACGAGACCGCCTACGATGGTCCGGCGATCGGAGCGGACATGATGTCCGCACCTCCCGGCGGCAGGCCGCCGTCCGCCCCTCTCACGTCTCCTGACGTGCAGGTCCCCACCTACCAGACCGAAGGAATCGGGATCAAGCACGTCCTGGTGGCCGCTGCGGTCTTGGTCGGAGGGTGGTACGCCTACAAGCACATCACCAAGAGCGATGAAGAGCTTGCAGCGAACGACGACGACGACGGAGACGACTACGAGTCCAACTCGTCCAAGTCCTTCATGGCTCCGATCCGCAGGAACGGTTCGGACGACGATGAGGATGATGATGACGACGAAGAAGATGAGGAAGACGAGGAAGACGAGGACGAGGATGACGATGACGACGACTTCGCCATGAATGCGAAGCCCGAATCCTCTCTCACGCCCAACGCCTCCAGCATCTTCACCAACCACAAGAACAAGACGGCCGCTCTCCTTGCCAGGATCGAGAAGTTCAAGGCCGAGAACGGGG
>CAZUVH010000022.1:0-6002 GCA_964623775.1 uncultured Candidatus Saccharibacteria bacterium
GTCTCCATTTCTCATCTCATTTCGCGGGGGTTTTTAAAAATTGAATGGGCGGCGGTGTGGGGGCGTTTTATAGTTCAGTCCTCGACGCGAACGGTAAACGCAGCCGGAATCACATCATTTCCGCAAAGCGCGAATGCGCGAAACAGGCGTCGATGCGTAATGAAGAGCTGTGTCAGAAGGTCACTGAGGAGGGCCAAGAGGACGATCACGAACGCGCCAGAGACGTCAGCTACGAATTTTTTGGTGTCATGCACCAACGCCTGGTGCAGCCCGGTCCAGATTTCGGATATTGCGCCACCGTCGCCATGCGCATGATGATGCGGCAGTAAGGAATGTATCAGTCCGCCGGATAATTAAGAGCGAAAATAATGACGCATCCCGCCAAGGTCATTGTCAATGTCGGACGAAACATGGCCAGATAATACCAGACCTTCCGGCCATCTACTATTCCTGTTATTATTGGGCCTATGTACGGGCCGTACGGTAGACCAGTCGCGAAGTATTTGCTTTTCCTCGCAACCGTGGCACTCCTTCTTGCGGGAGTATTCGGCGTCATCCATCTGGCAACTGCGGGACAGGCCAATGATATCGGGGCATGTCCCTTCTTAGTCAGCACGAAAATATGCACAGTAAGCAGTCCGCTTATTCAGGTTTTTGCCATGATATTGCTCTTGGTTCTTTTTGTCGCAAGTTTCTTGGATCGCTTAATACGCGCTGAAGTCACGGGTGACGGTCCCACAAGGACCTCTCAAACAGAAAATTTGATTTTCTTCAGCCCTCTCAAAGAAGCATTCTCAAGCGGCATAATTCATTCCAAGGCTTACTAGCGTTCGGATTTTCTGCAGGTTTATCTGCAGTTTATCGGTTAGCCTCTAATCCATGGAATCCCAATCGCCACTAAAAAATCTTTCAGTTCCTCTTTCTATCATTATCGCAGGCGTAATTATCGGAATCTCACTTATCGTCGCGCTCAAGCAACCGGGCGGTGCCGTTGCTGGCAACGCTCCCCAAGCCGGACCACAGCCGACGGGTGATCTTGAGCAATTGAAACCCATTACCGACAGCGATCATATTCGCGGCAATCCGAACGCACCCGTGAAAATCGTTGAGTACTCCGACACCGAATGTCCGTTCTGCAAGCGATTTCACGACACCATGAAGAAGGTGGTAGACGAGTACGGCAAAGGAGGCCAGGTCGCGTGGGTATACCGGCATTTTCCGCTCGATCAGCTGCACTCGAAAGCACGCAAGGAGGCGATTGCTACGGAATGTGCCAACGAACTAGGGGGCAATGACACATTCTGGAAATACATAGACCGCCTATTTGCGATCACTCCCGCCAACGACGGTCTCGATCCGGCAGAGCTTCCCAAGATCGCACAGTACGTCGGGTTAAATGTCGCGAAATTCAACACATGTCTCACAAGCGGCAAATACGACAAGCACATCGAAGACGAGGTGCAGAATGCAGCTGCAACAGGCGGAAATGGTACGCCGTGGAGCGTAGTAGTCGCAAAAAGCGGCAAGAAATATCCTTTGTCGGGCGCGCAACCATATGAGTCCGTGAAGCAGTTGATAGAAACGGCGCTACAGGACTAATATCACTGTATGAAAAAATCATATATCTGGTGGGGTTTGGGAACTATCGTGATTATCGGGATGCTTTTCTCCGGCAAATTCCTTAGTCCGGCTCCGACTCCCGCAACAAGCGAAGAGGCAGCGAACATTCTGAGCATCGTTCCGGATGACCATGCGAAGGGCAATCCGGACGCGAAAGTGACGCTCGTCGAATATCTCGACTTCGAGTGCGAGGCGTGCCGCGCGTATTACCCCCTGATCAAACAACTTGGCGCAGAATTCCCGGATGACCTTCGCATTGTGACACGCTACTTCCCGCTTCCGGGGCACAGGAACAGCATGACGGCCGCGATCGCTGTCGAAGCGGCATCGAGACAGGGGAAATATTGGGGGATGCACGACGTACTCTTCGAGAGTCAGGAAAAGTGGGGCAATAAAGACGTACCGAATCCGCAGGTCTTCGAGCAGTACGCGCGACAGATAGGACTTGATATGGCCAAATTCGCGGCCGATGTCGCCGATCCGGCCACGAAAGCCCGCGTGCAGCGTGATTTCGATGCGAGCGAAAAGCTCGGGAATACGTTCACGCCGTCGCTCTTCGTTCAAGGCAAAAAAATCGAGAATCCGAAAGGTTATGACGCATTCAAGACACTCATCCAGACGGAAATAGACAAGGCGAAACGCCAGTAACCATATGACACTCGATGCGTATTCGACCATACTCGTTCTCGGCTCGATCGCGCTCTTCACCGTACTTGCGTTGGGGTGGATCGGATATGCGCTATCTCCGAGAATTCGCACACATCTTCTTGGGCACTCGTACGAACGGTACTTAGGTGCGATCGCGGTGATCGGTATCGTCTCGGTTATCGGAACCCTTGTCTTCCAGCTCGCGTATGAGACACCGGTATGCGAACTGTGCTGGTGGCAGCGCATCTTTCTCTATCCGATAGCCGTCATCGCACCGGTCGCGCTGTGGTATAGGACGCGCGAAGCGCATGTCATGGTCGCGATACTTTCCGCTTTCGGCCTCTGGTATGCGCTCTACCATTACTACTATCACTTCCAACGGTTCGTACTGGGTAACACACTGACGCTCCCGTGCTCATATGGAGGACTCATGCCCGCGTGCACTGACTCGCCTATCCTGATCTTCGGATTCGCCACGATCCCATTCCTCGGCATCATGATCTTCGGCAGCATGCTCGTGCTTGCATGGCTGGCGCACGCAACATTTCGGCAGAACAGCGGCTCATAATTATTACCAATGAAAGTAAATTGTATGTACGGATAAAAAACCTGAGTTACGAACTGTAAATTAATAACCTAGTAACACTTTCAGCTAATATGAACAATCAAACAACTCTGGTCGGGATAGGCGTCCTCGTCCTTGTCGGGCTCGGCGGCTGGTTCTGGATGAACAACCAACAAGCACCTGCGCCTACTCCAAGCACAGAGCAGGTCGTCAATCAGCCACGTGTCGTGACACACACATTGTCGCTCGTTGCGCGGAAACTCACTCCTGACATGGTGAC
This sequence comes from uncultured Candidatus Saccharibacteria bacterium, assembly GCA_964623775.1. Classification (GTDB taxonomy): domain Bacteria; phylum Patescibacteriota; class Minisyncoccia; order Phycocordibacterales; family UBA2100; genus UBA10103. Next base: position 3,114 of record CAZUVH010000022.1, read on the forward strand.
CGTGATTCAGGGCGATCAGGTGACAATTAGGGTTATGTCCGACGAAGTTGGAGAATTCCACATATCCGGCTACGAAATAGAGAACGACATGGAAGCTGGGAAGGAGCTCTCATTCTCATTCGTTGCGGATAAGGCGGGGCGTTACAACTTTGAGCTGCATCCGAAAGCGGACGAACCACAAGCTTCGCTTTGGCTGAATGTGGCCGAGGCATCTGAAACCGAAGTAGGTGCGGAGGAAGAAGACATCGTTATCGGCGCATTCGTCGTCAATCCTCGCTAGATATGCAACGCGCTTTCGTTGTTTTAGGTGGCATGCTGGCAGTCACACTGCCAGCACTTGCGGCAGCGCACGGTTTCGGACAGCGGATCGACCTACCCGTGCCCTTGTACCTCTACCTTTTTGGGGGAGGCGCGATTGTCGCGTTTTCATTCATTCTGCTCGGTCTTTTGCCCGGACGGTTGACGGAGGCATTGTACGAGTACCCGCGCTTCGATCTCATGCGCTTGAAGTGGTTTCGAGCGGTTGCTTCGCCTGAGGGAATGATGCCACTAAAGTTCGTATTCGTCGCGATTCTTCTCGGTGCGCTCGCGGGCGGGTGGTGGGGCGGTCAGAATCCGGCGGCCAACATATTGCCGACGACGGTATGGATCCTTTTTGCCATCGGCGTCACATTCTTCAGCGCGCTCATCGGAAATATCTGGAACGTCATAAATCCATTCAAGACGCTCTATGAATTTGCCGAGGAGGCATTTCGGAAAATAGGTATACGTTGGGATCCGGTGCCGATGTCCCCATGGGTCGGCGTATGGCCAGCACTTTGCCTGTTTTTCGCTTTCAGGTGGATAGAGAATGTATCGTTAATGTCGTCTGATCCTCAACCGCTCACTCTTTTCGTACTCATGTATTTGGCGATTACATTCTTCAGCATGGCAAACTACGGCAAAGCGGAATGGCTGCGAAGGGGCGATCCATTTTCTGTTTTCTTCTCCTTTATATCCCGGTTTTCTGTAACCGAAATAAGTAAAGACGGAAACGCTGTGTATATTCGCCCGCCCGCCGTCGGGCTCCTGGATCGATCGGCGATGTCAGTCTCCGAGGTCGCGTTTGTACTCCTCATGCTCTCCAGTGTCGCCGCTGATGGCATGCTCGGCACGCCGCTTTTTCAGGATTTGTTCGGAACGCTCCTCGGTCTCGGTTTACCGTGGTTCTTTGTTGGGACAATGGGACTATTCGGTCTTTTCGCCGCGTTTATCGGCGCGTACTACGGATTCTCCTATCTGACGAAGATTGTGTCCGGAGACGAATCATCGGTTATCGATGTGGCAAAACGGTACATCTTCTCGCTGCTCCCCATCGCCATAGCATACGAAATCGCACACTACGTTAGTATTCTTGTCGTTGAAGGTCAGCGCGTACTGTATATGATCTCCGATCCTTTCAATAAAGGATGGGATCTTTTCGGCACCGCCGACTATTCAATCAGTTATACTGCCCTCAATTTGAAGACCTTGTGGAACGTTCAAGTGGCGCTTATTGTGGTCGGTCATATCATCGCCGTTGCGATCGCACACTCTATTGCGGTGCGGTACTTCAGACAGGGTCACAAAGCACTTATTAGCCAATATCCGATGCTAGCACTCATGATCTTCTACAGCTGCCTGAGCCTGTGGATCATGGCGCAGCCCATCGTGGCAGTAGAATAAAATTATGAAATCATCGTTACGTTTCAGTTCCTTTCTGGCACTACTTATCGCGACGAGTATGCCTTTTGTTTTTCCGATGGCTGCAAGCGCGCATGGTGAGGGTCTCACGCTGTCGGCCACATCGACCACCGAGGGAGGGCCTCCATATATTGTCGATATTGATTACGCCGATCTGTGGATTGAGGCCGAAAGAATCGGACGATTCAACTTCAATCTGTTCGCTGATTCGGAGGCCACGGAGCCTGTAGATTTCACCGACATGTGGGTTAGGATCGTACGAGAAGATGGTAGTAAGAACGGAAAGCTGCTTTATGCAGGGGCCGTCGCGAATCAAGCATACGGAAGAGACGGCTTTTCTTTCGTATTCCCCGAAGGAGGCACATACACATTAAGTGTCAGATACAGCAAAGCTGGCGAAGACGGGTTCGGGGATACTATTGCGGAGGTAGAGTTTCCATTAGACGTACTTCGTTCGGCTGGCGAAAATGAATTCAAGTTTGACTCAATGGAATTTTGGGTCGGATTGATCGGCGGCCTGTTCATTGCTCTCCTCGGAGTCTTACCGCTTCTTCTCGGTCGAAAGAAGTCATAAAAGAGGAATACATCATGGAAAAACACGAACACAATCATAATGACCCGCATCGGCATGAGCATGACCACGAACACGGGCATGGCCATTCTCACGGGGTCGTTGACGCGAGCATCGTTCGATCCAAACAAGGCGTAAAGGCGGTCTCACTAAGCTTGGCGGTGCTGTTTATAACCGGTCTGCTCCAAGTCGGTGTGTTTGCTTTCAGCAACAGTGTCGCGCTTCTCGCCGACCTCGTACATAATTTCGGAGATGCGCTCACTGCCGTGCCTCTGGGCTTAGCTTTCTTTCTGCAAAGTAAGCGAGGAGAAAAATGGGCGGGATATTTCGTGGTGTTGTTGATACTCATCAGCGCGCTGGTCGCAGGCTATGAGTCCATTCTGCGCTTTATTGATCCCGTCGAACCGTCCCACCTATGGGCGCTTGCTGCCGCAGGACTCATTGGTTTTATTGGAAATGAAATTGCAGCTGTCATTAGGAAGAGAGCAGGTAAAAAACTGAACAGTCCAGCACTCATTGCGGATGGAGATCATGCCCGCGTTGATGGTCTCGTCAGCCTTGGAGTTGTTGCGAGTGCCGCTCTCGTTGCACTCGGT
>CAZUVH010000023.1:0-5949 GCA_964623775.1 uncultured Candidatus Saccharibacteria bacterium
CGACTCCCAAGGCAGTGCCGCTGTCGAAGATCGAAGAGTTATCGAAGGAGAATGTGGTGCCGTTCCACTTCGGCACATAGTTGGAGGTGAGGGAAGAAATAGTGGAAGAGCCGAGCTTGCCGTTGAAATTGGTCCAGTCAGCGGAGGAGAGATAACCATCAGTGGTGGCGTTTGATTGTGTGAGCGTGAGCGCATTGTTTGTCCATGACAGAGGTCCTGAGAACGAGGCTGAGCGAAGAGAGCCACCAAAGCCCGCAAGAATTCCACCGAGAGTCGTTGATCCGGTGCCACCGAAGTTGACGGCGACGGTGGTGGTGCCGCTCGTGATTCCTGTCGCTCCAGTGAAGAGAATTGAATTTTGAATATTGGAGATCGTGAGATTCGAGGTGGAGGCGGTGCCGAAGTAGCCGGTGCCCGTCACTGTGAGGTTTGTGGTCGTCGCGCCTCCATTGAGATTGAGTAGCGATGAGAAGGCATTGGAGCCAGTCCAAGTGTTGTTGTCGGAGAGGAGCGTTGATGACGCTGAGCTGCCCTGACTGCCACCAGCGCACGTGCCATTGATCGCGAAGCAGCCGCTCGTGATGTTCACGCCAGCACCAAATGTGGATGTGGCATTAGTCGCGAGATTGAGCGCACCAGCGATCGTGGTGGAGGCGCCGACGAAGAGGTTGCCGGTATTCGAAATGTTGAAGAGCGTGGTTGTTGCACTGCCAGTTGAAGAAGCAACAGTGAAGAGATTCACATTGGTCTCACCGCGATTGGCAAAGAGTGCGAGCTTACCCCATGGAGAGGTCGTGCCGATGCCAACGTTACCAGCGAAATATGCAGTGCCAGTCGTGGTGGCATTGCCGGAGATCGTGAGGCCCTGGTATCCGTTGCCGATCGTTGAAGAGGCGGTTGCGAGCAAATTGACCGTCTGAACCGTCCCCGTGGCTGTCAGATTCGATGCAGAGAGATTAGTGTGAATCAATGCGTTACCACCACCAACTTCCAATTTTGCTGTAAATGGGAACGTGACTCCCACTCCGACGTTTCCGACATGCGCCCCATCCGGCTTCACGCCGAGAATAACATGCCCATCTGAGCCACCTGAACCTATCCCGGCAATACCGCCCGCGATGTACACAAAGCCGCCGCTTCCAGCTTGAATTCCAGAATTTCGTGCGCCACCAGGTCCTCCGTAGAGCTCAATATTACCGCCGCTCGTACCACTCTCTAAGCCAGATGCCGCATCCCATCCTTTGCCGCTTACGAGGTACATGCCCGAACCAGCTGTAAGCGAGCCGCTGCTATTAGCGCCCTGCACGGCAAATGTCCGCAGGCTCATGGATGTAGTGCCAACACCGACACTGCCCGTGAAATACGCAAATCCTGTTGTCGTCGAGTTACCAGAGATTGTGAGTCCCCCGCTAGCCGAGCCATTGCCGATGGTCGTGGAAGCAATCGAAAGCAATCCTGAGGTGAATCCAACTCTCGTTGAGGTAGATACACCGTACGATGTAGCAGTGAATGGGAACGTGGCCTGGAGCTTAGTGAGCGTGATGTAGTCGACGTCGGCGATTGCACTCTGGATCGCGCCCGTGCCATTGCCCTTCAAGAGGCCGGTGAGCGTAGTCGATCCGGTGCCGCCCTGCGCGACGCCGAGGGTGCCGGCAAGGAGGTTCATGCCGATCGACGTCGTCGCGACGACTTTGCCGGTAGCATCGGTACTCAAGAGCGCGGAGTTGAGCCCGGTGAACCATGTCGTGCCGAGTGTGGTGAGTGATGATGATGATTGATTGAGATTAACAATGGAACTGAAGGTGGTGGAAGCTGAGAAGAGGTTGTTGCCGGTCCATGTGTTGCTATCGATGAGAAGTGTGGAGGAAGCAGAGCTGCCCTGGCTACCACCAACGCACGTGCCATTGATCGCGAAGCAGCCGGTCATAATATTGAATCCACCACCGGAGGTGGAGGTGGCATTGCTTGCGATGTTGAGAGGTCCCGCCATCGTTGTTGAGCCCGTATTGGACACTTGGAAGATGGTTGTGGTGGCACTCGCTGTCGAACTCGATATCAAGAATGCGCCCATGAGCGAGCCGATTGTGTCGCCACTGTTGAGCGCGATCGTGAATTTGGCGAGCGGTGAGGTGGTGCCGATACCGATTGAGCCGCTTGTGGGAAGAGTCCAACTGGTCGAAGTTGCAGGAAGCGTGCCGAAGAGAATATTGCCGATGTTGAGTTGGTTGTTGGCGGTGGCTGACGGGAAGTACGTTTCATTGCCAAGCCCGATATTACCGTCGCCAGTCGTAATACTGTTTGCCGTCGAGATGTGGGAGCCGAGCAAAATATTGGCATAACCTGATGTCACTGAATATCCGGACTGATAGCCGAGCGCCGTATTATAGTGTGCACCTGTGCTTAGGCTCGCGAGTGAGTTGTAACCGATGCCGACATACCCGTCTGCCACATAGTTGGCAAATACTGCAGCGCCGGCAGAGCCTGCGCCAATTGCTACGCTATATGAGCCAGTCGTATGGCCGCCTATCACCCCCTTCATGGCACCAGAACCGAGCGCCACATTACTTGCGCCTGATGTGATACCGTATCCCGCCTGATCCCCGAGCACCGCATTTTGCGCTCCTGTTGTAAGGGATGCGAGACCGTTACTGCCGACGGCTACGTTGTTTGAACCAGTGAAATTAGTAGTGTTGCCTGTCATGGCACTATAGCCGACAGCGACGTTCGACGAGGTATTTGTAGCGTTCTGTAGTGCAAGACTACCGATCGCCGTATTGTTCGACGCCGTAATGTAATTCGTTAGTGCTTTGCTTCCGACAGCAGTATTGTCGTTGCCTGTGATGCGGAGGTTCCCTGTTGTACCGCCCGTCATTGCCTGATAGCCCACTGCCGTGTTTTGTGACACCGCGGCACTGCCAAGAGAACTTGTGGCGTTCTTCAACGTCTGGAAGCCGAATGCGGTATTAGAAACACCTCGAACGATATTCGCCCCGGAATCAAGTCCCAAAAATAGGTTGCCGACAGACGCCGACGACGACGCACCGAGGAATGATCTGCCCGCAAGGGTAAATATCGACGATGTTGCAGAGGCTGGATCTGTAAAGCTTAGCGATCCACCTGTGAATGTATTGAGACCGGTAAACGTATTGTTGTCAGAAAGAAGCGTAGAGGAAGCCGCGGTGACGGTAATACTGTCACCTTTGTTGAAGGACGTGCTATTGATGGTGCCGAGACTTCCGGAGAGAAGATTCGTGCTGATGGTGCTGGTAGCTGCGATCTTGCCGCTTGCATCTGTCGAGAGGAGCGAGCCTGCGGCGATACCGGAGAGCCATGTGGTGCCCGAGATGGTGAAGTTTGTTGTCGATGCTCCTGCGTTGAGATACGTGAAGCCGGTGAAGGTGGAAGAAGCGGAGGAAATAAGACCTGTCCCGAATCCAATAGTCGTTGAGGTGGAGACACCGTACGATGTCGCGGTAAATGGGAAGACTGCTTGGAGCTTGGTAAGTGTGATGTAGTCGACATCGGCGACTGCGCTCTGGATCGCACCCGTGCCATTGCCCTTCAAGAGGCCAGTGAGCGTGGTCGATCCTGTGCCGCCCTGCGCGACGCCGAGGGTGCCTGCAAGGAGGTTCATGCCGATCGACGTCGTCGCGACGACTTTGCCGGTAGCATCGGTACTCAAGAGCGCGGAGTTGAGCCCGGTGAACCATGTCGTGCCGAGTGTGGTGAGTGATGATGATGATTGATTGAGATTAACAATGGAACTGAAGGTGGTGGAAGCTGAGAAGAGGTTGTTGCCGGTCCATGTGTTGCTATCGATGAGAAGTGTGGAGGAAGCAGAGCTGCCCTGGCTACCACCAACGCACGTGCCATTGATCGCGAAGCAGCCGGTCATAATATTGAATCCACCACCGGAGGTGGAGGTGGCATTGCTTGCGATGTTGAGAGGTCCCGCCATCGTTGTTGAGCCCGTATTGGACACTTGGAAGATGGTTGTGGTGGCACTCGCTGTCGAACTCGATATCAAGAATGCGCCCATGAGCGAGCCGATTGTGTCGCCACTGTTGAGCGCGATCGTGAATTTGGCGAGCGGTGAGGTGGTGCCGATACCGATTGAGCCGCTTGTGGGAAGTTGGAATTTTGTCGAGGTGGCTGGGAGTGTACCAAAGAGGATTCCGCCAATATTGAGCTGATTGTCGCCTGTTCCAGATGGGAAGTACGTATAATTACCAATGCCAATATTATTGTCTCCACTGCTCAGATTACCGGCCGAAAACCAATTTGAAGCGTCATTCGAGCCAAGTATGATATTCCCGTATCCAGTACTTATGGAGGCACCTGCCTGATACCCGACCAGTGTATTGTAGTTTGCACCTGTCCTTAGACCATGACCTGCCTGGAAGCCGATGACCGTATACCCTGTCGCAACATAATCTACGCAAAGCGGAATTGTATTTCCGCAGGCGGCGCCGTAGCCTATTGCCACGGTATTGGTCGCTGCATAATTGTTTTCAGATGCCGACTCGCCGATAGCGACATTTTTTGAACCAGTGAGGTTGCTATTTTGCGCATTCGAACCTAATGCAATATTGCTACCGCCTGTGGTATTCACGGCGAGTGCGCTATACCCCATCGCTATATTGCTAGAGCCCGTGGTGTTTGCCGCGAGAACACTATGCCCTACCGCGACATTATCACTACCTGTGTTTGCAGTAAGCGATCCATAACCGAATACCGTGTTCCTTGTCAAGCTGGCGCTTGTTGTGGCGTCACCACCGCTGTTGAAACCAAATATAGTCGACTGGTTGGTAGTCGACGCATAGGCGAGAAGCCGACCTCCAACCTTGATACTCAGAGTGTTTTTATCCAGGTCAATGTCTTTCGCATAAATAGTTGATGACGCCTGGAGTCCTCCTTGGAACCAAATAGCAGTCGAGGTCGAATTGGCCGTCGCGCCGAAGTTTGTCGTTGGGGTGAACGGGAATGCATTCTGGAGCTTGGTGAGCGTGATGTAGTCGACGTCGGCAATCGCAGACTGGATCGCGCCTGTGCCATTACCCTTCAAAAGGCCGGTGAGAGTCGTGGAGCCGGTGCCGCCTTGTGATACACCGAGGGTGCCGGCAAGGAGATTCATGCCGATTGAGGTGGTCGCGACGACCTTGCCATTTGCGTCGGTAGCGAGAAGTGATGAGTTGAGACCAGAGAACCACGTCGTGCCGAGTGTCGTCAGTGAAGATGAAGATTGATTGAGGTTAACAATGGAACTGAAGGTAGTGGAAGCTGAGAAGAGGTTGTTGCCGCTCCACGTGTTGTTGTCGGTGAGGAGTGTGGAGGAGGCTGCAAAGCCAGTGAACGGAGTGCCACCTGAGATACAGATACCGTTTTGCGCAAAGCAACCCGCAGTGAGATTGAGGCCGTTACTGAATGACGAGGTCGCGCCGCCGAGCTGTGTGATCGCGCCGGTATTTGAGATGTTGAAGAGTGTCGTCGTTGCACTGCCGGTTGATGAGGCGATGTTGAAGAGATTGAGGTTGGTCTCACCCACTCCGGCGAAGATGGTGAGCTTGGCGTTGGGGGTGGTGGTGCCGATGCCGATTGCAGTACCGGTGTCATATATGAGTGAGTTCCCGAAGCTGGAGGTGTTCCAGCGTGGGAGGTAGTTGGCGGTGAGTGAACTAATGGTGGAGGAACCGAGTTTTCCATTGAAATTGGTCCAGTCGCTGGAAGAGAGGTAGCCGTCGGTGGTGGCGTTTGATTGTGTGAGCGTGAGTGCATTGTTTGTCCATGACAGAGGTCCTGAGAACGAGGCTGAGCGAAGAGAGCCACCAAAGCCCGCAAGAATTCCACCGAGAGTCGTTGATCCGGTGCCACCGAAGTTGACGGCGACGGTGGTGGTGCCGCTCGTGATTCCTGTTGCGCCAGTGAAAAGGATTGAATTTTGAATATTCG
>CAZUVH010000024.1:0-5241 GCA_964623775.1 uncultured Candidatus Saccharibacteria bacterium
CAGTGAACTACTGGGAAACCACGCAGTGGCGCTGGTCCACCTCTTCTTCCGACTACGCAGTCAACTCACTCATCAATGCCTCGACGACGATCGCGAAGACGACACTCCCGATCAACTGGAATGCGCTCCAAACATTCCAGTCGGGTCTCATTTCACAAGCCTCCTCGACATTCAGCGCGTTCACAAACCTCGCTGGTGGTGCAAGCACGACCAACATCTCTGCGAGTGGCATTGGATACTTTGGTACTGCAAGTACGACGAATCTGATTGTCTCCGGCTCTGGTACCTCAACGTTTGGTGGCGGTATTCAGACGACAGCACTCAATGTCACGACCGGCACCTCCACATTTGGCAATGGCATCAATCTTGCGACAGGCTGCTTCTCGATCGCGGGCAATTGTCTCGTGACGACAGGTGCGTCGCTCAGCGCCGCCAATACCTGGACGCAATTGCAGACATTCCAGGCTGGCGTTATCTCGCAGGCCTCGTCGACGATTGGCGATGGATCGCAGGCTGGTGGCCTCACCATTAGCGGTGGCGCGACAACGACGCAGCTCTTGAATGTGCTCGGTGTCGGCACCTCGACTTTCACCAACGGCGTATCAGTCGGCGGACTCAAATTCCAGGGACTCGTGTGCTCAGGTACAACACAGCTCCTCCAGACCGATGGTAATGGCAACGTAATCTGCGGTGCCGATGATTCGAGTTCGGGTGCAAGCGGACTCTTTGCGACGACGACAGATTCACTCGCCGTAATCCAGTCGGACATCAGTCGTGTACTCATCCTCGGTGCAGTGGCAACATCAACGACCGGCAACATCTTCGAAGTCTTCGGCAACTCTCTCTTCCGCGGTAGCGTCGTCACCAACGGCAACTCGACGACCTACGGTCAAAACACCGCGCAGTACTTCACTGCGACCTCGACGCTGGCATCCACATTCCCATATGCATCGTCGACCGCGATCACCGCATCAGGCACACTCTACGCTGGCACTGCATCCACTTCGAATCTCACCATCTCGAATATTCAAAATTCAATCCTCCTCACTGGCGCGACGGGAATCACGAGCGGCACCACCACCATCGCCGTCAACTTCGGTGGCACCGGATCAACGACTCTCGGTGGCATTCTCGCGGGCTTCGGTGGATCAATCCGCTCGGCCGCGTTCTCAGGACCTTTGTCATGGACAAACAATGCGATCACGCTCACGCAGGCAAACGCCACCACCGATGGCTATCTCACGCAGAGTGACTGGACGACCTTCAACAACAAAATTTCGAGCTCGTCCCTCTCTGCTACGTATCCGATCGTCTACAATACCGGTACAGGCAATTTTTCCCTCGGCTTCGGCACTACGACCGCAAATAATTGGTCCGCTCTCCAGACATTCAATGGCGGAGCAAGCACCACCAACATCTCCGTGAGTGGCACTGGATACTTCGGCACTGCATCGACGACCAACCTCACGATCTCCGGCATCCAGTCCTCGCTCCTCAAGACCAGCAACACGGGCGTAGTATCAGCAGCAATCGCCGGCACCGACTATGTCGCCAACACGACTGGCGACTGGACCGGCACCTTCGACGGAGTAGAGGGCAGCTACTACCTCGCCAATTCGTTCTCCACGACGAGCGCTGATGTATGGAAAGACAACCGCAACTTCTTCTCCACCACCTCCGCCAACTACTTCGAATCCACCTTCTTGCGATGGGCCACCACGTCAAGCGACTACTGGATGACCCAGCGCAACTTCTTCTCCACCACCTCCGCCGATTACTGGAAGACGCAGAACAACTTCTTCTCCACGACATCAGCGAACTACTGGGAGTCCACTCAGTGGCGCTGGTCCACATCCTCATCCGACTACGCAGTCAACTCACTCATCAATGCCTCGACGACGATCGCGAAGACGACACTCCCGATCAACTGGAATGCGCTCCAAACATTCCAGTCGGGTCTCATTTCACAAGCCTCCTCGACATTCAGCGCGTTCACAAACCTCGCTGGTGGTGCAAGCACGACCAACATCTCTGCGAGTGGCATTGGATACTTTGGTACTGCTTCCACTTCCAACCTCACGATCTCCAACATCCAAAACTCCATCCTCTTCACCGGGGCGACAGGAATCACGAGCGGCACCACCACCATCGCCGTCAACTTCGGCGGAACCGGATCGACCACGCTCACAGGCCTCTTGAAGGGTAACGGAGTCGGATCAATCCTCTCAGCTGTCGCCGGCACCGACTACGAAGTCCCGCTCTCAGTCTCGTATCCCATCCTTCGCACAGGCAATACACTTTCGCTTGGCTTTGGCACTACTACCGCAAACACATGGAGCGCTCTCCAGACCTTCTCCGGCGGTGCCTCCACAACCAACATCTCCGTGAGCGGCACTGGCTACTTCGGCACCGCATCAACGACGAATCTCACCGTCTCCGGTATTCAAAACGCACTCCTCATAGCGGGGGCAACGGGCTCTATCACAGGCACGTCGACTCTCTCGGTTGGTTTCGGGGGCACTGGCTCGACGACCCTCGGTGGAATCCTCACGGGCAACGGCACCGGTGCGATCACCAGTGCTGCAATCGGGAATGGACTGTCTTTCACTGCGAATACACTGAGCTGTCTCACCGCTTCCGGATCGATCAACGGATGCCTCTCGTCGACCGACTGGACCAATTTCAACGGCAAGCTCGGATCATCGACGATCAGTTCACTCACGACCAATTTCGTATCCAAGTGGAACGGATCGGCACTTGTGAATTCGGTGCTCTATGACAATGGCACAAACATCGGCGTGGGGACGACGACACCGTACAGCCGTCTCACCGTTTCGAATTTCGGTCAGACAGGCAACATCTTCGAAGCAGTCGACAACGCCTCTTCGACGAAGTTCATAATCACGAATTCTGGCAATGTCGGTGTCGGCACTTCGTCGCCGGGCACGATACTCTCTATTAATAGTGTCGCTAATTTCACACCTGCGACCACAACCTTCTACGCAACCGGCGGCATCAATCTCGCGGCGGGATGCTTCGCGGTAAACGGAACATGTGTCTCGGGAGGTCAGGGCGGCACCGTGGGAGCTGGCACAACGGGTCAGGTCACGTTCTACAACGGACTCAACACAGTGAGCGGCACCTCGACGATCTTCGTCACGCTCGGCTCGCTTGTCGGTATCGGTACATCATCGCCTTACAGCAGGCTCACACTCTGGGGCAACGGCACGAACAATCTTTTTGAGGCGGTCGACAACGCATCATCGACAAAATTCCTGATCACGAATGCCGGCAATGTCGGTATTGGTAATTCTGCGCCCGCTGAAAAATTGAACGTGCAGGGGACAATTTCCGGACAGGTGATCAATGCGACCTCGACGGGTGGCACCTCAGTATTCTCCGGTGCACTCACAGTCAATGGAAATACCAATCTCGCAAACGCCACATCGACGTCGATGAATGTCACGATGCTCGGGATCGGCGGCACCAACTATTTCACCGAATTGAATGGGACGGGTCTCACAAATGTCGGCGGATCTCTGCAAATTGATTTCAATCGTGCAAACACATGGGGTCTCACCGCATTACAGCAATTCACGGGCGGCGCATCGTCGACGAATTTCTCGACATTTGGCACGATCGCCGTCTCGACGACTTCAAATGCAAACGCCTTCACTGTCATCCAGGGCAGCTTGCAGGGGACTTCGACTCTACAGGGATTCTTGAATGTCGCGGGGACGAACTCGACATCTACATTCTCCGGCAATTTGGGCGTGCTCGGTAATTCTTCGACGACCGGCAATGTATTCGTGGGTGGCACTACGGTCACCGGCGGACTTACGGTCACCGGCAGTGCGACATCTTCATTCTCAAACGGAATTCAGCTCACAAGCGGGTGCTTCCGAGACATCACAGGAGCGTGTATCACGGCGGGTGTGGGCGGCTCAGTGACCGGAGGCGTCATCGGAATGATCGCTGCATATTCGAGTGCTACCAATCTCACGCCGACCTCGACACCGATGGCCGCTTCATACTTTGCGAGCTCGACGACCGCGACCTCGACATTCAATGGCAATCTATCGCTCGGTGGCAATCTTGATCTCACGACTGCTGTCAGTGGCAATGTGAACGTTCTTCAAAATGGTACCCGTCTCTTGTGGTCGGATTCGACGCTGCAAAATACCGCACTTGGATACAATTCATTCCTGAATATCGGTGGTGTCGTGAGCGACAATGTAGCGCTTGGATTTGAGGCACTCAAAGGCGGTGCAGGCGGCCTCACAGGATCAGGCAACGTCGCACTTGGTAGTAAATCGCTTTCTGCGGTTACTTCTGGCGCGTACAACACGGCGGTTGGTTGGAATGCGCTCAATGTGAACTCTTCTGGACAACTCAACGTGGCGGTAGGCGAGAGCTCTCTTGCGAAGAACGAGACGGGCTCGGGTAATACGGCGCTCGGCGAACAATCGCTCTACCAAAACATTGACGGTAATAGAAGTGTCGCGGTCGGTGTGAATGCGCTCCAAAACAACATTACTTCGCATGATAATGTTGCGCTCGGTCACTCCGCTGCAGCGGGTGCTGCGCTGTACACTAATTTCGGAAGTACATACCTCGGATACGCATCCGGTCTCAATGCGAGTGACAACTCGAATTACAATACCTTCCTCGGATTTAGGAGCGGCCACATTGTAACGACCGGATTCGAAAATATTTCAATTGGCGCATCGTCGACGCAGAACATCACGACCGGTTTTGGAAATATCGGAATAGGGAATTACACCAATTTCCGAAATCCGACTGGTAATAATCAACTCAACATTGGCGGTCTCATTTTCGGTACGCTCCCTGCGACGAGTTCTTCATTCAGACTCCCGACCTCTGGCTCAATCGGTATCGGCACATCGACCCCGTGGGGCAAACTCTCGATCAGTGCGAATAATGGCGATACCTACACGACACTCTTCGTGATCGCATCCTCCACCGCTTCGGCCACGACCTCACTCTTCCGCATCGACAACAGAGGCGTCTTTACCTCGAATGCGCAGAGTACGAGCACAATCAGTGGAGGTCTCACGATCAGCGGCGGTGGCTTTAGCATCGCAAGCCTCACGTCATCCAACTGCGATCTCAAGGCCGACACCTCCGGCAATTTCTATTGCGGCACTGATTCAACTGGCCAAGGCGTCTGGCCGTTCGCCATCGGCACATACAATGGCCAGCTCACGAGCGCCACCACTA
>CAZUVH010000025.1:0-5153 GCA_964623775.1 uncultured Candidatus Saccharibacteria bacterium
ATGGCATCGATCTTGATACGGTGCCGGGGGATGTGGATGTGGGGAGAATATTACTGGCACAAATGCTGGAGGACAACAAAAACATAACCGCCTCCACAACGTATTCTGAAATATTTACCGACAGGGTAGTGGCCGCGCTCGAAATAATCTCTCCGCGCGTGATCACCGATACACTCGTGACCAATTCTATAGAACCGGTCGAGAAAGATGTGCACCTGAGGTTACTCGAAGGAGGTTCATTCTACATTGAGCGCGCGGGAGAGGGTGGACTGTCGATGACATTTGCCGACGCGAGCAGTACACCTGAAGCAGTCGTCAGTATTGATGCATTTGGCAACGCATTCTTCGCCGGCGCACTTACCGTCGGTACGGCCGAGAAGCCATCGGGCATCACGCTCTTCGATGAGGATACTGGTCAGCCATACTGCGTGAAGATGAAGGGCGGAGTCTTCGTACAAGTGCCCGGTACTTGCGAGTCTCCATTTACTCCGACCGTCGCGGGCACGTCTACTTCTCCTCTAATTCCTCCACCCACGCCGCCTACGACTTCGGCATCGGGCACACCGCCGACAATTTCAATAAATGGTAACAACCCTGCGGAGATTCAGGTCGGCCAGACGTACGTCGACCTCGGCGCCACCGTGACCGATGATGCAGATCACAATCTCGGGATCAAAGCTTCCGTGGATGGAGGAGCGGAAATCGACATGAGCGCCATCGCGTTCGACGCGTCTGTCGCAGGCACACATACAATTGAATACCGTGCGACGGACAACGACGGCAACACAAGCACCGCGATCCGCACGGTGAATGTGGTTGATCCCACACCGGCACCTGCACCTGAGCCAACACCAGAACCTCCAATTCCAGAACCCACGCCTACCCCTGAATCTGAACCAACGCCTGAGTCATCGCCAACCCCAGAACCTGAGCCGCAACCTGATCAAACTCCAGAGCAATCTCCCTCTGACCCGCCTCCGACCGCATAACAAAAAGGAGCCTCGCGGCTCCTTTCGTGCAAAAGGTTGAAATGATTTTAGAGTTTGTCGGCACGCAATATGCTACCACGCTCTACCGTAAATTGAGGTCCATCGGATGCGAATTGGAACTGAAGATCGCCCCCTTGTGCACCCATTTGCACGGATCCTATTACGTGCACTGAAGTAGTGGTTGTGTCGCATCCAATCTCGATCGCTTCTCCGCTCGTCCGCGTAACTATTGGACCTGCTGCTTGCGATGTGACCGTGAGGGCTGCCACCGCTCCCTGCGGGAACGTGAATGCTCCCTGGCAAAAACCGGTCGAGCTTGCGGAGCTGATGATGGTTCCGTCGATAATATATGATCTATTTTGTTGCAAAGGCAATACAAGCTCGTCGTCGTCTTGAAGTGTGGTACTTGTCGTCGTTTCGTCGACGCTCTTGATAACCTGCTCAACAATGTTTGCTTCCATGCTCTTTGGCAATGCAGAAATTACGATACCGGCGATCGCAAGACAGGTGAGTAGTGAGAGGAGGGCGCCTGTGCGAGTAAACATGATTTTTTGCATAATGTAGTTTATTTCTTTTGATAATGAAACCTATTGCCCCAGCAGTGTAAGCGGGGGGGGGTGAAGGGCGCAAGGGAGAAATGGGTTATAATGCCGGACATTCAGCCTCTTCATAATTCCACATGCGCAAGAACTCATTGATCGCAGCTGTATTCGGATCTCTCGCGCTCTTCGCGATCGCTTTTTCCCTCGGCCAGTTGTTCCCCAAAAAGACACAAGTCACTTGCGGCGATGAGTATTCCTTCATCAATAGGGATGTCGTATGTGGAAGTCCAGATGTCATCGTGAAGACCGGATATACGGCCACGCAAGATGAAGTCAATTCTTATATTGAATCGAGAAAATTCGAGGGCAAGCTCACTGAGGCATCCGTGTACTTCCGCGATCTCGTGCACGGGCCGACCTTTGGGATCAATGAGCTTTCGGAATTTGCGCCGGCGTCGCTCCTTAAGTTGCCATTGGCGCTCGTCTACCTCGCGTCTGCCGAAGCTCAGCCGCAATTATTAACGACAAAGTTGCGCTGGGTGGGGATCTCATCACTTGGGGAACAGAGAATTCGACCACGTGTGACTGCGGAATCCGATCACGAATACACTATCGAAGAACTCTTGAAGATGATGATTATGTACTCGGATAATGCCTCGTATGAAACGCTCGAGCAATTTCTCTCCGATTCGCCTCATCGTTCGAATTTACGCTTGCAGATATTCCAGGAGATTGGTCTCATCAATCCGAAAGATCGCATCGAAGAGACGATCACCGTGCGCGGGTACGCTTCGCTCTTCAGGATTCTCTACAACATATCGTATTTGAATACCGAACTCTCTGAGAAACTCTTGCGATGGCTTGCAGAATCAGATTTCGACACAGGAATCAAGGCAGGTGTACCCAAAGAGGTCGTAGTGGCCAATAAATTTGGGGAGCGTGATATTCCCGGATCGGATATCAAACAGCTGCACGATTGCGGCATCGTGTACTATCCGGGCAATCCATATTTGCTCTGCATTATGACCAAAGGGAATGATTGGGGCGAGCTTGAAGGTGCAATATCAATGATCTCCCGCATGGTGTATGAAGAGGTGGACTCACGGAGAATCCAATAGGGTACAATGAATACATTATGGATTCTTCGGTAAAAAGAGCAGTTGTTGTGACTGTAATCGCCACTCTCTTACTGTGTGCAATCGCTGGCGGTGCCATGTATGTGTATACACAGAAGCCTGACTCGACAAAAGAACAGGTGCAGAATGTAGTCGCGATGGTCGCGGTGCATATCGTCCTTCCGGAGGGGGAGGAGCCGACAGTGGCTACTGTCTCGAGCCTCGAGCAGCTCGCCGGGCAGCCGTTTTTTGCTAGCGCCAAGGTGGGGCATAAAGTGCTGATCTATACAAAGGCGAAAAAGGCGATTCTCTACGATCCTGTTATAGACAAAATTGTTGAGGTCGCCCCACTCGATATCAAGTAATGGCGTTACCCCCGCTCATCCCCTTTAGCCCCTTCGTGCCACATTGCTTTCGTGTGAAAATGTACGTATGCGCAAGTTTGGTGCGGCACTTTTATTGCTGGCGCTTTTTATAGTGCCATCGATCGGTTTGGCGATCACTCTTAACCAAGAAACGTACGAGCCTGACGAGGCTCCGATCCAGGTGACATGCTCTTCGCCGAGCAATTCGTTTCAAGTCTATGACAAAACGTCTGGATTCAATAACAACTACGGATACTATGCGTGCGGTGATCCATCTGCGCCCCTTTCTTTCAATACCGAAGCAGGTCGCAGATACGCTGTCGTGGAATTATCGGGCGGCGATGATGATTGTGACAATCTCAGCTATACAAGTTGCAAGGCGCAGAGTTTTTATGTAGGTGAGGCTGAGATCGTTATCATTGGCGAATTATCCACTGGTCGACATACCGATAAATCAACATATATTGCGGGGGAACCGACACTCTTCACTTGTTCCGAGCCCAACAGTAATTTCCAGCTCTTCAATGTAACGAGCGGCGGCGATGAAGATGGCGACAATATGGGTAACTATACGTGCGATGAACCGACTGAGTTAATCCTGACCCAGGTGGGTACGTACGCGCTACTGGAATTATCACCTGACCAAAACTGCGATCAAATGAACTATACCGATGAATGCACACAGCAGGATTATTTTCTCGGCGAAGTGCGATTCCAGGTGACTCTGCCGGGGCAAGAGCCCGTTGCGGCTGTCGGTTCTCGGCCACCGCAACCGACGATAGACATCATGTCGCCGAAAGCGAGCGTTGTGTTCGGGAAGAATGCGCGCATTGAGTATGCGACCAAGTACACATCAAATACAACTATCCATTATTCCGACAAAATTGCAGATTGGGATCATTCGATTGTTGATACAAGTGATGCTCTATTGATCAGCACCTCGTCTCCTGCACAGGGCCCGTACATTTGGGATTCAAGCGCGCTCACGCCGGGCGTGGCATATAGAGTGATCATCACGGCGCTCAATAGCAACAAGTCGGATTTCACGCAGGCCGTCTCTGATATTTTCACTGTTGATTTCGATGCTCCGCAATTTGTGGTGAAGACCGATCCGCACGTGACACGCGGCGGGGAAGTGATGATTACTGTCGAGTCTACTGAGGAGCTCGGTCGCGCGCCGACGACGACCGTGACTCAGCGAGGCGGCAAATCGATCAACGTGGTCATGGTGCCGAAAGGGATTAGCGCATCATCGAACACCCCTACTCAATCGACAAGTACAGCGCAGACGAGTCCACTGCAAGCAGGGGGGACACATTTCGTGGGGACGTATCGCGTCGTTGAAGGATTCGATGGTGTCGCTACGATCGCTGTTGCTGGTGTCGATAAGGTCGGCAACGTGAGTACATCAATCGTGAGCGGAGGCACGTTCGCTGTCGGCGTCAATCCACCTCCTGCACCGAAAGTGATTTCGCCGCGCAATAACATGGTGACGAGTTCGAGTACGGTCACCTTGAGCGGCACGATGCGCGCAGACACCACGGTTGTCATCACAGTCAACGGGGTTGAGGCATATCAATCTACCGCTACAACCAGTGGAAAATTCATAAACCCAAGTATCAAACTCGATCCAAAAGCAAATCGCGGCATCAATATCGTGAGTGTCGCAGCGAAAGACGTGACAGGTCTCCTCAGTGAGTCAGTCGATGTTTCAATCAAATACAACATGCCTCCAACGGTCGTACTTGATGCGCCGAAGGCGGATGCGGTTCTCGGCGGTGAAGGCAAGTTCAGTGTGCAGGCGAGGGACTCGAATGCCGACGTACTTCAATTCACGTATCAAATTATTCCCGAAAGAAATTACGATCCCGCTCTTGAGGGTCTTGTAGGAAAAAACGCCAAAAGTAATGTATGGACGACAATTGCAGATTCCGTACCCACAAGTGGATTCACGTGGAATACCACGGAAGTCGATGATGGTGCGTACCTTGTGCGTGTGATTGCGAGCGACGGTATCGAAGAAGTAAAGACCGAGCCGCAGCGCATATACGTCAAGAATACGTTACCCATTTTCAAATTCCAAGATGGCAGGAGGACGGTCGTTGGGACATCCATTGAAAAAGTAGTTGTGAGCGGTCATGT
>CAZUVH010000026.1:0-2800 GCA_964623775.1 uncultured Candidatus Saccharibacteria bacterium
ATGGAAATCAAGGGCCTCATCGTTGAGGAATTGGGCGTCGTCAGGGCCCGCTAGAGGATTTGACTAATTCCGAAATTGATATATAATACCTTTAGTTAATTCTGACTCAGGTTCCCCAAATCCGAGGAGATATTCAGTGAAGAAAACTGTCGCTGTTGTCGTCGCTGTCAGCTTCCTGCTTGCCGGATGTGGCAGGCCGATGGATTACAACGGGAAGCACTATCCGACCCACGGCATACTCAACGAGAGCTCAAGTAAGAGCAAGCACATGTGCTATGAGATCTCTTGGGGCAACGTGTTTTGGAGCGTCGTGCTTGTCGAGACCATCGTTTTCCCTGTCTACTTCGTCGGCTTCAGCCTCTTCAATCCGGTCCGGCCGAAGAAGGGTCCCGACGATCAGTGCACGTTTGATAGTTGAGTCAGCAATGCAAGGGAGCGTCCGCAAAACGGACGCTCTTTTTTATTACTTTTCCCAACCTTCTATATATTGTATCGCTTGACACGTGCTACCCTTATGGGATATCAATCTGCCTTGTAGATGAAACTAGTCATTGTCGAATCACCTGCGAAAGCAAAGACGATCGAAAAGTATCTCGGAAAAGGATACACCGTTCGTGCTTCGGTGGGCCACATACGCGATCTTCCCAAGAGCAACAAAGACGCCGTCGATGTCGAGGGTGGCTTCGTACCGCGCTACCAGGTGGTGAAGGAGAAGCAGAAGGTCATCGATGAGCTTCACGAGATATCCGACAAATCCACGGAAACCATTCTCGCGACAGACCCCGACCGCGAGGGTGAGGCTATTGCCTGGCATTTGGCCGAAACGATCGGTCTCAAGAAACCCAAGCGCATCGTATTTCACGAGATTACCGAACACGCAGTACAGGAGGCCCTCGCGCATCCGCGCAAGATCGACGGCAAACTTGTAGAAGCGCAGGAAGCGCGTCGCGTCCTCGACCGACTCTTTGGTTATGACCTCTCCGGATTGGTATGGAAGAAAGTACGCTACGGACTCTCAGCTGGCCGCGTCCAATCCCCTGCACTGCGCATAATAATGGAGCGCGAGCGCGAAATCCGCGCGTTCGTCCCCGAGAAATTCTGGGTGATCTCTGCCTTAGTAAAAGCCAAGAGCGGCGGGCAGTTTACGGTTACCTGCACCGAAGAACCTCGTGATGAAAAAGAGGCTGAGCGCATTTTCAAAGAGGCACATGAAAAAAAGTGGAAAGTTGTCAGTGTTGATGAATCCGAGGCCAAGCGATCACCAAAGGGGCCGTTCACTACATCCACGCTCCAACAGACGGCTTCTACGCGCCTCGGCTTTTCGCCCTCTCGCACGATGCAGGTCGCCCAAAAATTGTACGAGGCGGGCTTTATCACCTACATGCGTACCGACTCCATGAACCTCGCGGCAGACGCGCAGACCGCAATCCACATGGCGGTGAGTAAGGAATTTGGCAAAAATTACGTCGAGCCGCGTACCTACAAATCCAAAAGTAAAAATGCGCAGGAGGCGCACGAAGCGATTCGCCCTACCGATCCAGCGAAGCGATCTGCGGGTCACAATGATGAGCAGAAAAAATTGTACGAGCTCATTCGCGCACGCGCACTCTCCTCGCAAATGACCGATGCGAAATTGCTCCGCACCAAGATCGCCGCCAATGTATCCGGCTCCTCAATTCCCGATTTCACCGCAAATGGTTCGCGACTCACGTTTGATGGCTGGATCAAGGCAGATCCGGACGCTCGCGGCGAAGATGTGGAATTGCCAAAGGTTGAAAAAGGCGAAGATCTTGCTCTCGTCGAAGCAAAGACGGAAGGAAAAGAGACGCAGCCGCCGAGCAGGTACAGCGAAGCAGGGCTCGTGAAAGAGCTTGAGAGTCGCGGCATCGGCCGCCCTTCTACCTACGCATCGATTCTGCGTACGATCGAGACGCGCGGCTATGTGGAAAAACAGGGTCGCACGTTGATACCGACAGCGACTGGCGACGTCGTCTCCTCATTCATAGAGCAGAATTTCGGTGAATACATCAGCGACACATTTACTTCGGAAATGGAAAACGAGCTCGACGAGATCGCCGAGGGCAAGCGCAAGTATCTCAAGACCATGAAGGATTTCTACGGACCCTTCACCAAGGCTATAAAAAGCAAGGCCAAGATCCCGAAAATCACAGGCATGGGCGACGCGCCGAAGGAATTCCCCTGCCCGATCTGCGGCGGTGAGATGGAATACAAGCTCTCGCGCAACGGACGATTCATGAGCTGCAAGAAATTCCCGAAATGCCTCGGTGCACGCAAAGAGGACGGCAGTGAGATCGCGCCGCCAAAAGAAATCGGCGAAGCGTGCCCGCTGTGCAAAGACGGTCAGCAGATTGAGCGTGAAGGAAAATACGGACGCTTCATTGCATGCTCGAATTATCCGAAATGCAAATTCGTAAAGACCGATCCGATTGAGGAGGCGAAGGCAAAAACCGGCGTCATCTGCCCCGTATGCAATAAGGGCGAGATGATAGAGCGTCGCGGACGCTTCGGCCTTTTCTACGCGTGCTCAAGCTATCCCGACTGCAAGAATGCGATCAAAGCGCGACCGACGGGTGAGCTCTGTAAAATGTGCGGAAGTCTGATGATGGCTGGTACCAAGACCATCCCGAATCGCTGCTCGCAAAAGACGTGCCCCAATCACAATCCGCACAAACTCCCCGGATACATCCCCGCCAAGGACGAGCCGAAAGCCGAAGAGTCTGCAAAATAAATGACCTCCTCCCCGGGCGCTGCCCGGGGTTTCCTTTTGTTGGCATGAGGA